>CAYNLD010000003.1:143902-315797 GCA_964397985.1 uncultured Propionibacteriaceae bacterium
GAGCTGCGGGGAGCGGCTCGACCGCAGGGATCTCGGCGGAGGGAAGCTCGGGCTCCACGGCCGGAGGGACGTCGACCGCGGTCCGTGCGGCGTCGGGGAGCGGCTCGGGCTCGGGGGCTCCGATGGGCGCAGGGACGGACTCTTCGGGGCGCTCTTCTTCGGCAGGGTTGCTGCTGGTCGGTTCCATGGCCCCAGCCTAGGGTTGCGGCTCTCGCGTGCCCAGCACTGGCGGGCAACGCAGGGGACGACTCAGGTGCCTCCCTGAGCCTGCAGGGCCGATCCTCGTGGTTCCTGCCCCGGCGCTCCTGGGCACCTCGCCCTACGCTCCCACCTGCAGCTTCTGATCGGCGCGGCCCGTCCCGCACCACTCGCCACGACCCCTTGCTTCGACCCGCCGCAGGTCTCGAGGGCGCGGCCGTCTAGCCTGTGCTCGTGGCAGGAGAGCAACTGGTCGTCCGGCGCCCGTTCGACGACACCGTCTACGGCGTGCTGCCGACGACCCGTCCCGAAGCGGTGGCGGCTGCGGTCGCCCGAGCCCGGCACGCGCAGGCGGGCTGGGCGCGGTGGCCCCTGGCGGAACGCAGCCGGCTGTTCACCCGGCTGGCCCGGCTCATCCTGCACAACCGCGACCGCATCCTCGACACGATCCAGGCCGAGACCGGCAAGGCCCGGCTGAGCGCCTTCGAGGAGGTGATGGACGCGGCCCGTGGCGTACGCGTGTTCGCCGTGCAGGCGCCAGGACAGCTGCGTCCGGCGCGGCGGAGAGGCGCGCTCCCGCTGCTCACCCGCACCGTCGAGCACCACCGCCCGGTCGGCGTGGTCGGCATCATCAACCCCTGGAACTACCCGTTCAACCTGCCCGCGACGGACGCCGCGCAGGCCCTCCTCGCCGGCAACGCCGTGCTGCTCAAGCCCGACTCACGCACTCCGTTCACCGCGCTGCTGCTGGCCGAGCTGCTCGCCGATGCAGGCCTGCCGGACGGCGCGTTCCAGGTACTGCCCGGGTCGGGCGCCGCGCTCGGCCCCGCGCTGGTCGCCCACGTCGACTACCTGATGTTCACCGGGTCCACGGCCACGGGGCGGACGCTGGCGCAGGCCTGCGCAGAGCGCCTGATCGGATTCTCGGCCGAACTCGGCGGCAAGAACCCGCTGCTGGTGCTCGCCGACGCCAACATCCGCGCCGCGGCCGCGGGCACCGTCCGGGCGGCGTTCTCGAACACCGGCCAGGTGTGCGTGGGCATCGAGCGGGCGTACGTGGTCGGCGACGTGTATGAGGAGTTCGTCGCCGAACTGCTCCACCAGGTCTCCAGGCTGCGACTCGGCGTCGGCTACGACTGGGACGTCGACGTCGGCTCGCTGGCGTCCGCGCAGCAACTGGAGGCGGTCAGCGCCCATGTCAGCGACGCGGTGGCGAAGGGGGCGTTCGTGCTGGCCGGCGGACGCCCGCGTCCGGACGTCGGGCCGTTCTGCTACGAGCCGACCGTGCTGGCCGGGGTCACAGAGGAGATGGCGGTGTGTCGCGAGGAGACCTTCGGCCCGGTGCTCTCGCTGTACCGGGTCGCGTCCGAGGACGAGGCCGTCGAGCGCGCCAACGACTCCCGCTACGGCCTGAACGCGAGCGTCTGGTCGGCGCGGCGCGGTCCGGCCGTGGCGGCCCGGCTGCGCGTGGGCACGGTGAACGTGAACGAGGGCTACGCCGCGACCTGGGGCTCGCACGCCGCCCCGATGGGCGGAATGGGCGAGTCGGGCCTGGGCCGGCGGCACGGCAGCCAGGGACTGCTGAAGTACACCGAGCCACAGACCGTCTCCGAGCAGCGCCTGCATCCGATCGCGCCGCCCGCGGGCGTCGGAAACCGGGGCTACGCCGAGACACTGACCCGGGCGATCGGCCTGCTGAACCGGCTGCGATGAGCCGGGTGTACGGCGCGTTCGACCTGCCCGCGAACCCGCCCGACCGGACGCGCAGGACGCGAGGACGGTTCCTGCGTCCACCCACTGCGGTGGTGCAGGCCGCCACCCCCGGCGAAGTGCCTGCGGTGGTCGCCGCGGCGGAGGCCGCCGCGCTGGCCGGTGCCTGGGTGCTCGGCGGGCTCGGCTACGAGGCGTCCGGCGCCTGGGACGCCGCACAGCACGCACGGCGCGGACCCGGGCCGGTCGCGCACTTCGAGGTGTACGACGACCCGCCGTCCGACTGGCCGGAGGATCCTGCCGCACCACTGGCGCTCGACTGGCGGCCCGACCCCTTCCTGGCCGGAGGGCTCGCCCCGGAGGCGGGCATCGCCCGCGTCGTGGAACACATCGGTGCCGGCGACTGCTACCAGGTGAACCTGACCACCCGCTGGCGGGTGCCGAAGGTCGGCGTGGACCTGTGGGAGTACTTCCGGACGCTGTCCGCGGCCCAGCCCGGCGGCTACGCCGTCTTCTCCGCGGCCGCCGGCGTCGCGAGCGTCTCCCCCGAGCTGTTCTTCGCACGTCGAGGCGACGTCATCCTCACCCAGCCGATGAAGGGCACCGCTCGCGCCGACGCCGACCCGGCGGTGCTCGCGACTCCCAAGGAGCGTGCGGAGAACCTGATGATCGTCGACCTCCTGCGCAACGACCTCAGCCGGGTCTGCGCTCCGGGCACCGTGGGCGTGGACCGGCTGTTCGAACTGCACCGGCTGCCCACCGTCTGGCAGCTCACCTCGACGGTCAGCGGCCGGACGCCGCCCGGGACTCCGCTGGCCGCGGTGTTCGCCGCCCTGTTCCCGTGCGGCTCGGTCACCGGGGCGCCCAAGCTGGCCGCGATGGACGTGATCGCCGAACTCGAAGCGTCTCCGCGCGGCTGGTACTGCGGCGCGTTCGGCCTGATCACACCCGGCGGCGACGCGACGTTCAATGTGCCGATCCGCACGGTCACCGAGGATGCGGGCGGGCTGGTCTGCGGGATCGGCAGCGGTGTCGTAGCCGACTCCGACCCGTCCGCGGAGGTGGCCGAGTGGAAGGCGAAGGCTGCGTTCCTTGGCGGGGTGCCGCTGCGCGGGCTGGAGACCATGCTGATGGTCGACGGCGCGCTGGCCCGACGCCCGGCCCACCTCGCCAGGCTGGCGGCGACCTGTGCGGCACACCGGCTGCCGCTCGACCTCGCGCACGTGCAGGCGGCGCTCGACGTGGCCTGCGCGTCCCACCCGTCCGGACGCAGGAGGGTGCGGCTGCTCGCGGGCGGCGGCGCGCCCGAGGTGCAGGTGTCGGCTGCTCCTCCCCGCGGGGCGCCCGTCAGGCTGCGTCCGGCCACAGAGGCCCTGGACGCGGACGGACCGCTCGGCCCGGTGATCCGGCACAAGACCTCCCACCGTGCCCACTACGACCGGCTGCGCCGGGCCGCACCGGACGTGGACGACGTGATCTGCCACAACAGCCGCGGCGAGCTCACCGAGTGCACGCTGGGCAACATCGCACTGCGGATCGATGGCGCGTGGCTCACCCCGCCCGAGTCGGCGGGACTGCTGCCCGGCACCTACCGCGCCGAGCTGCTCCTCGAGGGCAGGCTGAAGGAGCACCGGTTGCTGGTGGCCGACCTTGCCCGGGCCGACGAGGTGGCCTTCTTCAACGCGCTTCGCGGGTGGTGCCCCGCACAGATCGCCTGACCGAGGTGTCTGCGTCACGACGGGGCACGGTGACGGTTAGGCTGACTGATCGTGAGTGGACTGTTGGCACTGGACGCCGGCCAGACCGGGATCCGGTTGCGCTGGGAACACGGACAGGAGCGACTCGAGGGCGGCACGAGCGGCGTGCTCACCGACCGTCCGCTGATGCCGCAACTCGCGAGTGCGATCGGCGACTTCCTCGCCGAGCATCGCCTCTCCCCCACTTCGGTCGGCGTGGGCAGCTCGGGGCTGGTCACACCGGAGGCTGCTGAACTCCTCGGCCTCGTCGCGCGCTACGGGATCACCGAGGTCGCCGTCGCACACGACGCCACCACCAGTTACCTGGGTGCCCTCGGCGACGCCCCTGGCGCCGTGATCGCCGCAGGAACGGGAGTGGTGACGCTCGCGGTCGGCTCTGCGTCCGTGGCCAGGGTGGACGGCTGGGGTTACCTGCTGGGGGATGCCGGCAGCGGCTTCTGGATCGGGCGCGCCGGCATGGACGCGGCGATGCGGGGGTTCGACGGACGCGGCCGGATGACTCCGCTGACCGGGCGCATGCGCGAGATCTTTCCCGACCTGGCGGCCGCCTACGTGGAACTGCAGTCCGACGACCGCAGGGTGAGCCGGATCGCGTCCTTCTCGAAGGTGGTCGACGAGGTCGCCGACGACGATCCGGTGGCTGCGGAGATCCTCGACGAAGCCGCGGCGGAGCTGAGCGAGTCGGTGCTGGCCGGGCTTCGCAGGGTGGGCCTGATGGGTTCGGAGCCGCCGCGGGTGTGTGCGCTCGGACAGGTGCTGCGGTCGCGGCACATCCGGGCCCGGTTCACCAGCTACCTGCAGATGCAGTGGCCGGGCCTCGAGCTCACCGAGCCACTCGGCAACGCCCTGCACGGCGCCGCGCTGCTGGCCAACCTGGGCGAGAACAGCCCGCTCTCAAGCCTCGTCGCCCGCGCCGAACTCTGACGCCGGGCTGGCCGAGAAGCGGACGGTTCCCTTTTCGGCCAGCCCGACGTCGGCGTTCGCGGCGCAGTGGCCGAAAAGAGAACCGTCCCCTTTTCGGTCAGGCGCCGAAGTCGTGACCGGTCAGACGGCGGAAGGCCTCAAGGTAGCGCTCGCGGGTTGCGGCGACGACCGCCTCGGGGAGCGGCGGGGGTGGAGTGTCCGAAGCCTTGTCCCAGCCTGAATCGTGGGCCAGCCAGTCCCGCACGTACTGCTTGTCGAAGCTCGGCAGGCTGCTGCCAGGCTGCCAGGCTGAGGCGTCCCAGAAGCGGGACGAGTCGGGCGTGAGCACCTCGTCGGCGAGAACGAGGGTGCCATCGGCGCGCAGGCCGAACTCGAACTTGGTGTCGGCGAGGATGATCCCCCGCGCCGCGGCCAGCTCCGCAGCCCTGGCGTAGATCGCCAGCGTCGCGTCCCGCAGCCTGGTGGCGAGTTCCTCGCCGTGCAGCTCGGCGATGGTTGCGAAGTCGACGTTCTCGTCGTGCTCCCCCATGGGCGCCTTGATGGCCGGGGTGAAGATCGGCTCGGGCAGCTTCGACCCGTCCACCAGCCCCTCCGGCAGGCCCACCCCACAGACGGAGCGGGACGCCTGGTACTCCACCCAGCCGGAACCGGTCAGGTAGCCGCGGGCCACGCACTCGACCGGCACCATGGCGAGCCGTTCCACGATGATCGCCCGCCCGGCGACCTGCTCGGGGACGTCGGTGGAGACCACGTGGTTCGGGATCAGGTCGGCCAGCTGGTCGAACCACCACAGCGAGAGCTGGGTGAGGACCGCGCCCTTGTCCGGGATCGGCGTGGCCAGCACGTGGTCGTAGGCGGAGATGGCGTCGGTGGCCACCATCAGGATGCGGTCGTCCGGCCAGTGGTACAGCCTGCGGACCTTGCCGGTGTGGAACGGGGCGTCGAGCACGGCGCCAGCGTAACCGCTCAGGGCGGCAGCGACTGTCGGGATTCGACCGCGCAAGACCACGGACGGGACAGGTGAGGCCGTCCAGCGGGGTTCGGTGGCCGGATCGCGACAAGTACCGTCGGCGTGGATGCGGGAGGCCGCAGAAGGACCCTGGCGATAGCCTGTAGCCGCCGCCCGTCCAGCAGACCCGGAGGTCCCATGCCCGCCTCGCACGCGCACGTCCTGACCAGCTTCGGGGGTGGGAACGCGCTGTCGGCCTTCCGGGCCGCGGCGCTGGTGCGGCGGCTCCAGGCAGTAGCCCCGGGCGTGGACGAGGTGAGCGCCCGGTTCGTGCACTGGGTGGCCTCGGACGCAGCGCTCGACGCGGACAGCACCGAGACCGTCCGCCGCCTGCTCAGCTACGGGCCCCCCACCGGACCGGTCGCGTCCGGCACTCACACCGCGGTCGTCGTGGTGGCTCCCCGGCTCGGCACGCTCTCGCCCTGGGCATCCAAGGCCACCGACATCGCGCACAGCTGCGGGGTGCCGATCCGTCGCGTCGAGCGGGTCACCGAGTACACCCTCGCGTCCGCCACGCCCCTGACCGAGACCGAGTGGAGCGACTGCGCAACCCTCCTGCACGACCGGATGACCGAGTCCGCGTTCGCCGACGTGGACTCCTCGGCGGCCCTGTTCGACGAGCGCGACGCCGAGCCGATGGCCCGCGTCGACGTGCTGGGCCACGGCCGGGCAGCCATCGAGGAAGCCAACACCACCTTCGGCCTGGCGCTGAGCGACGACGAGATCGACTACCTCGTGGACGCCTTCACCACCCTCGGCCGCAATCCGTCCGACGTCGAGCTGACCATGTTCGCCCAGGCAAACTCCGAGCACTGCCGGCACAAGATCTTCAACGCCGACTTCGTCATCGACGGCGTTCCGCAGGAGCGCTCGCTGTTCGGCATGATCCGCCACACCGAGGCGGTCGCCGGCCAGCACACCGTGGTCGCCTACTCCGACAATTCCTCGATCATGGAGGGCGGCGCGATCACCCGCTGGGCGCCGGAGGGCACGGACGGGCCGAGCCGCTACACCGCGCGCCCCGACGACGTGCACGTGCTGATGAAGGTGGAGACCCACAACCACCCGACAGCGATCAGCCCGTTCCCGGGCGCGGCCACGGGTTCGGGCGGAGAGATCCGCGACGAGGGGGCCACCGGACGCGGCTCGCAGCCGAAGGCTGGCCTGACCGGCTTCGCCGTCTCGAACCTGCGGCTGCCCGGCACGGCCGAGCCGTGGGAAGCCGAGGACTACGGCGCTCCCGGCCACATCGCCTCCCCGCTGGAGATCATGACCGCGGCCCCGCTCGGCGCCGCCGCGTTCAACAACGAGTTCGGCCGGCCCGGCCTGGGCGGCTTCTTCCGCGTCTACGAGCAGACCGTGGACGGGGTGCACCGCGGCTACCACAAGCCGATCATGAGCGCCGGCGGCCTGGGCGCGATCCGGGCATCCCAGACGAAGAAGGTGCGCTACGCCCCCGGCTCGCTGCTGATCCAGCTGGGCGGGCCCGGCATGCGGATCGGCATGGGCGGCGGCGCAGCGTCCTCGATGGCGGCGGGCGCGAACGCCGCCGAACTCGACTTCGACTCCGTGCAGCGCGGCAACCCGGAGATCCAGCGCCGCGGCCAGGAAGTGATCAACCACTGCTGGCTGCTCGGCGAGGACAACCCGATTCTGGCCATCCACGACGTCGGTGCCGGTGGCCTGAGCAACGCCTTCCCCGAGCTGGTGGACGACGCAGGGCTGGGTGCGCGCTTCGACCTGTCCGCGGTCCCGCTGGAGGAGTCGGGCCTGGCCCCGAAGGAGATCTGGAGCAACGAGAGCCAGGAGCGCTACGTGCTGGCGATCGCGCCGGAGTCACTGGAGCGGTTCGCCGCCCTGTGCGAGCGCGAGCGCTGCCCGTTCGCGGTGGTCGGCGTGGCCACGGACGACGGCGAGCTGGTGCTCGCGCCCGGGCCAGAGGACGTCGAGGGAGACGACCGTCCGATCGACATGCCGATGGAGGTGTTGCTCGGCAAGCCGCCGCGGATGACCCGCGACGTGACCCGGGTCGTCCACTCGGTGCCGCCGCTCGATCTGACCGGCATCGACGTTCGCGCGGCGGCCTACGCCGTGCTGCGGCACCCGTCGGTGGCGTCGAAGCGGTTCCTGATCACCATCGGTGACCGCACCGTCGGCGGACTCGACCACCGCGACCAGATGGTCGGGCCGGATCAGGTTCCGGTTGCCGACGTCGCGGTCACGCTGAGCGACTACACCGGGCTCGCAGGGCAGGCGATGGCCACCGGCGAACGGATGCCCCTGGCCGCGGTGGACGCGCCCGCGTCCGGCCGGATGGCGGTGGGCGAGGCGCTGACCAACCTGTTCGCGGCTCCGGTCGAGCTGGAGCGGGTCAAGCTGTCGGCCAACTGGATGGCGGCCTGCGGCGAGACCGGTGAGGACGCCGCGCTCTACGACACCGTGCAGGCCGTCGCGATGGAGTTGTGCCCCGCGCTGGGCATCTCGATCCCGGTCGGCAAGGACTCGCTGTCGATGCGCACGCGCTGGGCGGACAGCTCGGGCGCGGAGAAGCAGGTGACCTCGCCGGTCTCGCTGGTGGTCTCGGCATTCGCGTCGCTCGACTCGATCGCGGGCACCTGGACGCCGCAGCTGCAGCCCGGCTCCGAACTCGTGCTGGTCGACCTCGGCGAAGGGAAGAACCGCCTCGGCGGCTCGATGCTGGCCCAGGTGAGCGGCCAGTTCGGCGACGAGGTGCCCGATCTGGACGACCCGGCGCGGCTGGTGTCGCTGGCTTCGGCCCTGCTGCAGCTTCGTGCCGAACGTCTCGTGACGAGCTATCACGATAGATCGGATGGCGGACTGTGGGCCACGGTCTGCGAGCTGGCGTTCGCGGGAGGAACCGGGCTCCAGCTCGACCTGGGCGGCGTCGAGGCGCTGTTCAGCGAGGAGCTGGGAGTCGTGCTGGGCATCGATCCCCGGAACGAGGGCCGGGTGCTCGAGGTGCTCGCGTCCCACGGGCTGGGTGAACTCAGCTCGGTGATCGGTCGGACCGCGCCGGATCGCCGCATCCACGTGAACGTCGGCGACCAGGCACTGCTCGACGAACCCCTCCGCGACCTCGCCCAGGCCTGGGACGAGGTGTCCTGGCGGATCGCGGCCCTGCGCGACAACCCTGAGTGCGCCGAGGAGGAGCACGACGCGTTCGGCGCCGACGCGCCGGGCCTGGTGGTGGAGCCCTCCTTCGACCCGAACGACGACGTGGCCGCGCCCTACATCGCCACCGGCGTCCGGCCGAAGGTTGTGATCCTGCGCGAGCAGGGCGTGAACAGCCACGTCGAGACGGCGTTCGCCTTCGACCGGGCCGGGTTCGACGTCTACGACGTGCACATGACTGACCTGCAGGCGGGACGGTTCGACCTCGGTGAAGCGGTCGGGCTCGTAGCCTGCGGCGGCTTCTCCTACGGCGACACGCTCGGGGCGGGAGAGGGCTGGGCACGCTCGGTGTTGTTCAACCCGCGGCTCACCGAGATGTTCGGCACCTTCTTCGCCCGCGAGGACAGCTTCGGGCTGGGCATCTGCAACGGCTGCCAGATGTTCGGCGCACTGGCCGGGATCATCCCGGGCGCGGACGCGTGGCCACGGTTCACCCGGAACCGGTCGGAGCAGTTCGAGGCGCGGCTGTCGCTGGTGGAGGTGCTCGACTCGCCGTCTGTCTTCTTCACGGGGATGGCGGGCAGCCGCGTCCCGATCGCCGTCGCGCACGGCGAGGGCCTGGCCGACTTCTCGGTGCAGGGGGACGAGGTTGCAGTCGTCCGCTCGGCCCGGTTCACGCTCGCGGACGGGACGCCTGCGACGACGTACCCGGCCAACCCGAACGGCTCGCCGGACGGACTGACCGCGGTGACGACGCCGGACGGCCGGTTCACCGCGATGATGCCGCACCCCGAGCGGGTGGCCCGGAACGCCCAGCTGTCCTGGACCCCCGCCCCACTGGACGAGCCGAGCCCGTGGCTGCGGATGTTCCGCAACGCCCGGGTCTGGGTGGGCTGAATCCGTCACCACCGCGTCACCGGGAGGTGTCCCTCCGGTCAGCCGGCGACAGTAGGGTGCGGCCATGCCCGGCGCCGTCCGCCCCGTCCCGGCGGGCACCCGTGTGCTCCAGATCGGTCCGTTCAAGACCAGGACGACGGCGATCCAGCACGCGGCGTCCGGCCGGCGGGCGGAACTCGCCGCACGCGGAGTGGTGTACCCGGGCACGGGGCTGAATCACCGCTGGGGCTGCAGCGCCCTGGCCGGCTTCCGGTGGGGCTGGACGAAGGCCGAGGCGGAGATGGCAGGGCCGGCACATGGCGAGGCGCTGCTGCGGGAGATCGGGCTGGCGCCGGGGAACGCGCGGATCTGGATCTCCTACGAACGGCTCGCAGTGCTCGACGAGGCTGCGGCGCGACAACTGTGCGAGCAGGTCGGCGGCCGGGTGCACGTGGTGGTGGGGCTGCGTCCGCTGCGGTCGCTGCTGGCCTCTGAGTGGCAGCAGATGATCAAGAGCGGACGGCGCCCGGGCGCATTGGACGAGTGGCGCAGCGTGCGCTCGATGCGATCGGGGAAGGAGCGGCCGCGCGCCACCTCGATCACGCGGCCCTGGTGGAACGGTGGGCCGCCGTCGTCGGCGCGGACGCGGTGACCTGCATCGTCCTCGACCCGGAACACCCGGAGATCCTTCCGCGCGCAGCGGCCTCGCCGACAGGCTGCGCCGCCGGGCCGCCAGGATCATCGCCCGCGTCCCCTCCCACGCCGGTCGCTGAGGAAGCGAGCCACGGCGAGCGTCGCGAAGAGGCGGCCGGCCCTTGCGCCCGGTCGAGTCGCCCTATTCGTACGTGAGTTCGAAAACTGTCGGACCCACGTGTTTGGATGGGGTCATGGAGGGGAACACCGCGCTGATTCCGGCTGGTACTGCGCTGGCCGAGATCGAGCGTGTGCTCGACCACGTCGACGCCGATCGCGCCGGTCTTGACGACCGCACCCGGCTGGAGTGGGTACGCATCGCGCGCCGGGTGAGGGGCAGGGTGGAGGCACTGGCCGGGCTGCTGGTCTCCGAGGCCGACCGGGCACGGGCATCGGAGAGCACCGCGGGCACGCCGATGACGTCCTGGCTGGGCATGCAGGAGAACCTGTCGAGGCGTGAGGCGGCCGGAGCGCTGCACCAGGCGAGGTCACTGGGTGAGCACCGGGCAGTGGGTGAGGCGGCGGCGTCCGGGCGGTTGGGCACCGGGCAGGCGCGCGCGATCGCCCGCGTGCTCGACGACCTCAGCACCCAGCTCGACGCGGGGCAACGAACCGAGGCGGAGAAGGTGCTCCTGGGATTGGCGGGGCACCTCGACGCGGATCAACTCGCCCGCTCGGCGTCCCGGGTGCTGGAGCAGGTCACGCCGGCCCGCGCCGACGAGCTCCTGGAACAGCGGCTACAGCGGGAGGTCGAGGCCGCGCACCGGCAGCGGTCGCTGCGGTTCTTCCGCGAGGGTGCATCGGTGCGTTTCGACGGATCGCTGCCGCGGGTGGAGGCCGAGCAGTGGATGGCCCTGCTCGATGCCCACGGCGAGGCGCTGCGCCGCTCGGCGATCGAGGCGCGCGACCCGCTTGCCGAGGCGACCAGCCCGCAGCAGCGGCGCGCCGACGCACTGATCGCACTGATTCGTTCGGCCGGCAAGACGAAGCCGGTGCCGGGGGCGGGTACGCCGACGGTGATCGTGACGCTCGACTACGAGCGGCTGCGGGCCGACGCGGCCGGGGCCGGGCTGGTTTCGGACGGCGAGCAGCTGTCCGCGGGCGAGCTGCGACGCCTCTGCTGCGACGCCGGGCTGGTGCCTGCCGTGCTCGGCACCGCGTCCGAGGTGCTCGACGTGGGACGCACGGCCCGCCTGGTCACACCGGCCATCCGCACCGCACTGGTCCAGCGCGACGGCGGCTGCACCTTCCCCGGCTGCGACGCGCGTCCCACCGTGTGCGAGGCGCACCACGTCGTGCCATGGTGGGCCGGCGGGGTCACGGCGCTGTCCAACCTGACGCTCCTGTGTCACCACCACCACGCACTGGTCGAACCGGCGCGCTACGCGATCCGCGACCAGTGGCAGGTTCGCATCGCCGAAGACGGACTGCCGGAGTTCACCCCACCAGCCAGACAGGATCCGCACCGAAGACCTCTTCGCCACCGAAGACACGCCCCGCCCGACGCCGCCTGAGGAGTTGGCCGGTCGGGATAGTCTCACCCGGCCGGGCAGCCGGAAGACAGTTGGTGAGCAGTTAGCTGCGGCGGATCTGCTGCGACGCCGGGCTGGTGCCTGCCGTGCTCGGCACTGCGTCCGAGGTGCTCGACGTGGGACGCACTGCCCGCCTGGTCACATCAGCCATCCGCACCGCACTCATCCAGCGCGACGGCCGCTGCACCTTCCCCGGCTGCGACGCGCGGCCCACCGTGTGCGAGGCGCACCACGTCGTCCCATGGTGGGCCGGCAGGGTCACGGCGCTGTCCAACCTGGCTAGTCACCAATCAGCCCGCTACCGACGACCAGTGAACCGCCTTGCCCGAGTTCCTGTCACCAGGTGAGTCGCCTTCTCGACTGCCGCATCAAGCTGTGCTGCACTTGTAGTCGCTCGTGCCTCGCTCAGCCGCCCGGCGAAGAGGTCGTACGCAGTCGAGGCGAAGTTCGTAACCTCGAACTGGTCGAAGCTCGGAAAGGGGTGGTACGGCTCGACGGTGAGTTCTGACATTCGCGCGGCTCCAAAGCTAGTTCTGGAGACACCCTAGCCCCGCGTGTGCCATCGCCGCTGGGCTGAACTCCCCCGGGGCTTCAGTTCAACTAGCAACACAACTCGTCGGCTGCCTTGAGGGCTGTGTAGCCGGGCAGGGCGAGGCCTGGCCGGCTACTTCGCTCGCTGATCGACCCCTCGTAGCCCTCCGGCGCATCCCTCGCGCGGCGGCGCCTCAGAAGACCACCAGGTGCGAGTCAGTCCGAGCCGCTGGCCCTTCGTACGAAATCGGCGACCTCGTCCAGCATCTCGACGAGGTGCTCGGGCTGGCCCGTCCACACCTGGCGGGCTGTCGGCAGGCCGGCGACGAGCATCGACGCGCTGAGGTCGTCCACCGCCATGCCGCGCGGCGCGGGCCGGGATGCGATCGCCGCAGCGCGCCCGCGCTGCTCTGGGGTGAGCCCCGCCCACCACGACTCGAGGGCCGACGGATCGATCATGAGCCGATTCTGCCCTAGGCTGCCGCCATGCTGATCATCGGCCTCGTCCTGTTCGGAATGCTCGTGGGAGCGGCTGCCCAGCTCGTGCTGGGGAAGTCGCGCAAGGGCATCGACTGGGCCATGGCCTTCGTCGCCGGGCTCGCCGGGTCTTTCGTCGGCGGCCTGCTCGTGAGCCTCCTCGTCGGCGACGGCCTCGCGCTGCGCCCCTCCGGACTGATCGGCTCCTTCGTCGGCGCCCTGATCGTCACCGCCGCCTGGCAGTGGTGGAAGCGGCGCACCAAGTAGCCGGCGCCCGGCACCAGGGGGAAGGGACGAGGTGACCCAGAGCGGTACCAGGGCGCCGATCGTCCTCGTGGTCGAGGACGAGGTGCCCCTGCGCGAGTCCGTCGCCCGGCACCTCACCACCAACGGCTTCACCGTGCTCGAGGCCGGGTCCGTGGCCGAGGCCCAGGCCGCGGTGTGGGAGCACCAGCCGGACGTCGTGCTGCTCGACGTCCTGCTCCCCGATGGCTCCGGCTACGACCTGTGCGCAAAGCTCCGCCCGATCACCGCCGCCGCGATCATCTACATCACTGCCCTCGGCCAGGACCGCAACATCGTCGAAGGGCTCGCCAGCGGGGCCGACGACTACATCGCCAAGCCGTTCAGCCTCGACGTGCTCCTGGCCCGCATCCAGGCGCAGCTGCGGCGGACGGCGTCCCCGCGCAAGGGCCGGATCGACCTGCCTCCCCTGCACCTCGACTTCCTCACCGGCCAGGTGCTCCTCGAGGATCGCGAGGTGCCCCTGACCAAGATGGAACTCCAGTTGCTCGGCTACTTCGCCACCAACGTCGGGGTCGGCGCCACCCAGTCCGAACTCCTCTCCGCCGTGTGGCGCTCGAAGGCCGACATCCCGACCAACACCGTCCGGCAGACGGTGTCGTCGCTGCGCAAGAAGCTGGGCCTCAACCACGGCAGCGCCTTCGAGCTCGAGATGACCCCGGACAAGCGCTACGTCTTCCGCCAGGTCCGCTTCGACCCTCGCTGAACCGTCAGTCGGCCAGAGGGAGCGTGAGCCGGACGGTGGTGCCCACCCCCGGCGTGGACTCGAACGTCAGGTCGCCACCGTGCCCGACCGCGATCTCGCGGGAGATCAGCAGGCCGATGCCCAGCCCGGTGTCCCGCGCCGAGCGGACGCCGTCCGGCCGCGTCCGCACCGTGTGGCGACCGAGCTGCTCCAGGATGTCCGGGGCGATGCCCTCACCGGTGTCGGAGACGCTCACCTGCGCCATGCCCGACCGCTCCGTCACCGCGACGCTGATCGTGCCGCCGTGGGTGTGCCGGGACGCGTTCGACAGCAGGTTCACCAGCACCTGCGTGATCCGCTCCCGGTCGGCGAGCACGACCGGCGCGGCACTCCCGGACGGCACCACCAGGGTGTTGCCGTGCAGCGTGAGCAGGTGGCTGTAGGCCTGCAGCGTCTGCTGGATCAGCATGTCGAGGTTCACCGGCCGCAGATCCAGCGACAGTCGCCCCTCGCTGATCCGGCCCAGGTCCAGCAACTGACTGACCAGCCGGCCCAGCCGGTCGGTCTCCACCCCGATCACCCCAAGGTCGGACGCCGCCCTCGATGAGCCGGCCTCGCGCCGTTCCAGGTCGAGGCCCGCTTCGTCCGCGTGCGTCCGGATCACCGCCAGCGGGGTGTTCAGCTCGTGCGCCACCAGCGCAAGGAACTCGGCCCGGGCGGCGTCGATCCGCGCCAGTTCGGCGTTCCGGGCGGTGAGCTGGTCCTGGTTGCGTTCGTACATTCGCACCCACAACCGCAGCGCGACCACCAGCGCCAGCCCGGTGGCCAGGATCGAGTACAGCTGGTCGAACACCACGGCCCATTCGGACGGCAGCGGCGTGACCAGCCCCGGCCACGTGTAGGCGGCCAGCAGGCAACTGACGAAGACCACCGCCTCCAGCGGCACCACCACCAGCAGGGCCACGCCCTCGAGGATGATCGCAGAGAAGGCCAGCGCGAACGCGAACCAGATCGGCATGCCGCTGTGGTTGCCGCCGCCGAGGAAGAACAGCCCGGGGAAGAACACTACGAACAGGATCCCGACCGCGACCACATAGGTCAGCTGGTAGTACCCGGTGGCCCGGCCGAACCACACCAGCGCGAGGATCAGGAGACCGGCCAGGGCGTTGATCGCGACCGTCCACCCCTGGCTGCCGAGCACGACGTTGAACAGCGCCGAGCCCCAGCAGATCGGGACGCCGACCATCGCGGTGATCGCGATCAACTGGGCCCGGAAGTCGTCGCTGTCGGCACCGCGCAGCAGGCTGCCGGGCAGGCGCCTGATCGACGCCCAGACGTCCGTATCGACCATGGGCCCGACCCTACTTTTGCGGGGAGTGGGAACGCCCCCGATTCAATCGCGACCCGCGGGCCCGGCCGGCGCCGATAAAAGCCCTTTGATCAACAGCCCCGCGGGCCGGCGGGGGTCGCATCCTCTATCCGTGCGTGGCAGCGCCGGCGAACCGGGGGATGTTCAATGGGCTGCCGTTGGGGGACGGGCACAACCAGAGGGGGAACCGAGCCGCTCGGGCGCCGCAGAGCGGCCCCGGGTGAGCCGGCCCGCACCAGTCTCACGGGAAGAAGCATGGGGAGATACCTCGCACTGATCGCGGCGGTCACCGCTGCCGCAGCCCTGCTCACGATCGGGACGATCGGGGACGCCTGGGCGGACACTCCGCTTCGGGTTCTGCTCGGCTGCTGACCCGGGTCAGAGGACGGAGCCGGGCGTGTAGCCCGCCCCGTCCGGATACTGCGCAGCCAGCTCGCCCACCCGTGCGGCGATCGCGTCGACCTGGTCGCGGGCCGAGCCGGTCAGCTCCAGCGGGTCCACCACCACGGCGGCCAGCTGCTCGCGCGACAGGCCCAGCCGCGGGTCCGCTGCCAGCCGGTCGTAGAGGTCGTTCGTTGCCGAACCGGCGCGCATCGCCAGCGCCACCGCGACCGCATGCTCCTTGATCGCCTCGTGCGCGGCCTCGCGCCCCACTCCCGCACGGACCGCAGCCATCAGCACCTTCGTTGTGGTCAGGAACGGGAGATAGCGGTGCAGCTCCGCCTCGATCACGGCCGGGAACGCGCCGAACTCGTCCAGCACGGTCAGGAACGTCTCGAACATCCCGTCGAGGGCGTAGCAGGCGTCCGGCAGCGCGACCCTGCGGACCACCGAGCAGGACACGTCCCCCTCGTTCCACTGGTTGCCGGCCAGCTCGCCGGCCATGGACGCGTACCCGCGCAGGACGACCATCAGGCCGTTCACCCGCTCGCAGGAGCGCGTGTTCATCTTGTGCGGCATCGCCGAAGAGCCGACCTGGCCCTCCTTGAAGCCCTCCGTGACCAACTCCTGACCGGCCATCAGCCGGATCGTCGTGGCCAGACTGGACGGCCCCGCGGCCACCTGCACCAGGGCGGTGAGCACGTCGTAGTCGAGCGAACGCGGGTACACCTGGCCGGTCGCGGTGAACACGCCGGCGAAGCCGAGGTGTTCGGCGACCTTGCGCTCCAGCTGGGCGAGTTTCGCCTCGTCTCCGCCGAGCAGGTCGAGCATGTCCTGCGCGGTGCCCATCGGGCCCTTGATCCCGCGTGCCGGGTAGCGCCGGACCAGCCCGTCCACGCGGTCGAAGGCGACCAGCAGCTCGTCCGCGGCCGAGGCGAACCGCTTGCCCAGCGTGGTGGTCTGCGCGGCAACGTTGTGTGAGCGTCCGGTCATCGGCAGATCGCGGTACTGCACGGCCAGTCGGGCCAGGTTCACCAGCACGGTGACGATCCGCTCCCGGACGAGCTCCAGCGACGACAGCAGCTGGCGCTGCTCGATGTTCTCGGTGAGGTCGCGGCTGGTCATGCCCTTGTGTACGTGCTCGTGGCCGGCGAGGGCGTTGAACTCCTCGATCCGGGCCTTCACGTCGTGGCGGGTGACCCGCTCCCTGGCATCGATGGAGGCCAGGTCGACGCGGTCGACGACGGCCTCGTAGTCAGCGATCACCGCGTCCGGGTCGTCCCCACCGAAGTCCACGCCCAGTTCGGCCTGCGCCCGCAGCACCGCCAGCCACAGCCTCCGTTCGGCGACGATCTTCGCCTCCGGCGACCAGATCTCCCGCATCGCCGTGGACGCGTACCGGTTGGCCAGGACGTCGGGAATCATGCGTGGGCCTCCTGGCCGAAAAGGGGACGGTTCTCTTTTCCGTCCAGTCGGGCGAGGTGGCCGAAAAGGAGAACCGTCCCCTTATCGGCCAACTCAGTCATCGTCGCGCCCCGTCCGGGACGCGGCGAGGGCGATGTCGGAGCGGTGGAAGCCGCCCGGAAGCGTGATGCCGGCCACCTTCGCGTAGGCGGCTTCACGGGCCTCGGCGAGCGTCGCGCCGGTGCCGACGACGGTGAGGACGCGCCCACCGGCGCTGACCAGTTGCCCGGACGCATCCAGCGCCGTCCCTGCGTGGAACACGCCCTCGGCGTCCGCACCGGTGATCGGGTCTCCCCTGCGCGGCGACTCGGGGTAGCCCGGCGCGGCGACCACCACACCCACGGCAGCCCCGCTCCCCCACGCCAGCGGAGCGTGCCCGCCGAGCATGCCGGTCGCCGCGGCGTACAGCACCTCGTAGAGCGGCGTCTGCAACCGGGTCAGCAGCGGCTGGGTCTCCGGGTCGCCGAAGCGGCAGTTGAACTCCACCACCCGGACGCCGCGCGAGGTCAGCGCGAGTCCCGCATAGACCAACCCGACGAACGGGGTGCCGCGGCGGCGCAGCTCGTCCACGGTCGGCTGAATCACGGTCCGGACGACCTGCGCGGTCAGCCCCTCCGGCGCCCACGGCAGCGGCGTGTAGGCGCCCATGCCGCCGGTGTTCGGGCCGGTGTCGCCGTCGCCCACCCGCTTGAAGTCCTGGGCCGGCTCGAACGGCAGCACGTGCTCACCGTCGGAGAGGGCGAACAGGCTCACCTCCGGCCCGTCGAGGTACTCCTCGACGATCACCCGCCGACAGCCCGCCGCGTGCCGGATCGCCGCGTCCCGGTCGTCGGTGACGATCACGCCCTTGCCTGCGGCCAGGCCGTCGTCCTTCACCACGTACGGGGCCCCGAACTCGTCGAGCGCCGCGACCACCTCGTCCATCGAGATGCAGAGCCGGGCGTCCGCGGTGGGCACGCCTGCGGCCTCCATGATCTCCTTGGCGAACGCCTTGCTGCCCTCCAGCATCGCCGCAGCGCCGGACGGACCGAACACCGGAATGCCCTTCGCGCGGACGTCGTCGGCCACCCCGGCCACCAGCGGCGCCTCCGGGCCGACCACGACCAGGTCGGCGCCCAGCTCGACCGCCAGCGCCGCCACCGCCGCCCCGTCCATCGCGTCCACCGGATGGTTCGTGCCCACGGCCGCGGTCCCCGGGTTGCCGGGCGCGATGTGCACGGCCACCTCCGGGTCACGACCGAGCGCCCACGCCAACGCGTGTTCGCGGCCTCCGGATCCGATCACCAGCACCGTGTGAGTCACGGCGCGATCCTACCGAGGCCCGGTGCGGCGGGCCCCGGGCCGTCCACAGGGATCGAGACCGGATCGTAACCGGAAAGACTCTTTACAGATAGATTCCTTCCAGTTATCTTTCGAAACAGGCCGCACTGTCGCGGCACGGCGTCGAGCGAGGAGCGAACGTGAAGAAGATCCCCCTGGCACTGGCCGCCACCGCGGTGGCGTTGTCCCTGACCCTGGCAGCCTGCACGTCCTCGGCTCCGGCCCCTTCCGGATCGGCTGCCAGCGGCGCACCGGCCGCGGCGTCCACGCTGCGGGTCTGGGCGGGCAGCACGACCCCGATCACGGTCGACTTCAACCCGTTCCACGTCGACACCGCCCTCTACGGCACCTACGGGCCGATCTACGAGCCCCTGTTCTTCTTCAACCAGCTCTCCGCGGACGCGCCCGTCCCGATGATCGGCCAGAGCTACACCTACAGCGCGGACGGCAAGACGATCACGATCACCATCAAGTCCGGGCTGAAGTGGAGCGACGGCCAGGCGCTCACCGCGGACGACGTCGCGTTCACCATGGGCTACGGACCCAACAAGACCGACAAGATGATCTCCGCGACCGCCACCGACGACACGACGGTCGTGCTGAAGTACTCCAGCCCCCAGTTCACCGCGGCCTCCCAGCTGCTCGGCTCGACCATGATCGTGCCCCGGCACGTCTGGTCGACCATCGACAGCTACATGAAGGAGACCAACGACAACCCGGTCGGCTCGGGCCCGTACATCGTGAAGACCACCTCGGACGCGTCCTACACGTTCACGGCGAACCCGGACTATCGCAGCCCGGTCCCGATCACCAACGTCCAGTTCCTCGGCATCGACTCCAACCAGTCCGGCCAGGACCTGCTCTCCACCGGCCAGATCGACTGGACGGGCATGTTCATCGCCAACCCCGACTCGGTCACCGGCACCGGGGCGATCGGCACCATGAACCAGCAGCAGGACCCGACCGTGATGGTCACCTGCGCGGACGCGTCGAAGGGCTGCAAGGGCGACCAGACGGACGTGGCGGTGCGGCAGGCCCTGAACGTCGCCATCGACCGCAGCCAGCTCGCCGAGAAGGCCTGGGTGAACCTGGTCGGCAAGGCCAACCCGGCATTCGTCCTGCTCCCGCGGGATCAGAAGTGGCTGACCGATTCGGCCCTGGCCGAGTCCCCACAGACCGCGGACGCCGCACAGGCCAGCCAGATCCTTGAGGCGGCCGGCTACACCAAGGACGACAAGGGGTTCTATGGCAAGAACGGAAAGGAGATCAGCCTCGACCTGTTCTCGCCCGACGGCTGGACCGACTACAACGACGCCGCCAAGTTGATCGCAGAGCAGGCCGGCAAGGCGGGCATCAAGGTCACCGCCCGCACGGTCTCCGAGGCCGAGTACTGGACCCCGGTCACCAACGGCGACTTCCAGCTGGCCATGTACGGGCTCACCCAGTCGGTGGTGGCCGACCCGTTCAGCAACTACGACCAGTACTTCTCCGGCAAGTCCACCGCGAAGGTCGGGGACGCCCCCGTCCGCGGCCAGAACTACTCGCGCTACTCCAACGCCGTGGTGAACGCTGCGGTCGACGCGGCGGCGGCGACCAACGACGAGGCCACCAAGAAGGCCGAGTACGCGAAGATCCAGGCCCAGATCGCGATCGACCTGCCGTACATCCCGGTGGTGCTGAACGCCTCCCAGGCCTTCTTCAACACGAAGAACTTCACCGGCTGGCCGACCGACGACAACCTCTACGCCGACCCGCTGCCCTACCTCTCGGTGGCCCCGGCTATCGTTCTGCTCAACCTCAAGCCCGTGCAGTGACGCCGGCCGCCGCAGGGAGGATGGCATGAAGTTCTACCTGCGGCGGATCGCCTTCTACGTCATCACGGTCTGGGCGGCGGTGTCGCTGAACTTCCTGCTGCCCCGGATGATGCCGGGCGATCCCGCCGCGATCATGATCGGCAAGCTGCGTCGTGCCAGCGGTGGACGCGAGCTGTCGCCGCAGGTGATCGAGGACATCTACGCCCTGCTGGGCGCGGACCGGAACACCTCGCCGTGGGAGCAGTACCTCGCCTACTGGGGGCGCCTGCTGCACGGCGACCTGGGGTTGTCGTCGACGCGCTACCCGTACCCTGTGGTCGAACTGATCGGCAACGCACTGCCCTGGACGCTGTTCATGGTCGGCACGGCAACGGTGATCTCCTTCATCCTCGGCATCGCCGGCGGCGCCTGGGTGGGCTGGAAGCGCGGCACATGGCTCGACCACCTGGTGCCCGCCACGGCGCTGCTGCAGTCGATCCCGTACTTCTGGCTGGCCCTGGTGCTGGTCGCGGTGTTCTCCGTCCAGCTCGGCTGGCTGCCGATCGTGGGCGCCTACGACCCGTTCGACTTCCCGTCCGGGCCACAGTGGAGCTGGGACTTCTTCGGTTCGGCACTGCAGCACGCCTTCCTGCCTGCCCTCACGATCGTGATCAGCTCGATCGGCGGCTGGCTGCTCGGCATGCGCAACATGATGGTCTCGACGATGAGCGAGGACTTCGTGGTGACCGCGGAGGCGAAGGGGCTGCGTCCGTCCCGGATCCGCGACCGGTACGCTGCCCGCAACGCCGCGATCCCCTCGCTGGCCGGGTTCAGCATCGCCCTGGCGTTCGTCGTGGCCGGCTCGATCGTCACAGAGCAGGTGTTCAGCTACCCCGGCATCGGCAAGCTGATGATCCAGTCCGTGCAGGGTCTGGACTACACCCTCATGCAGGGCGTGTTCCTCGTGATCACCCTCACCGTGCTGGCGGCCAACTTCCTGATGGACCTGCTCTACGGCCTGATCGACCCGCGGGTGCGCAGCCATGGCTGACCGGTTCGCAGGCATCCGCTACCTGATGCCCCGGTGGTCGGCCAAGCTCGGCGCCGGCCTCGTGATCGTCGCCCTGATCACGCTGTTCGGCCTCATCGCTCCGTTCTTCACCGCCGACCCGCGGGACTCCAGCAACAAGGGCCTGCTGCCGCCGTCGCCCGAGCACCTCCTGGGTACAACGAAGCTCGGCTACGACGTGTTCGCGCAGCTCGCCACCGGGACCCGGGGCTCGCTCTACGTCGGCCTCGTCGGCGGGTTGTCGGCGATGCTGCTGGCGATCGTGTTCGGCATCCTGGCCGGCTACTTCGGCGGCTGGCTGGACGAGGTGCTGATGCTGGCCACCAACATCATGCTGGTCATCCCCGGACTGCCGCTGGTGATGGTGATCGCCGCCTACGTGCAGAACACCGAGGGGTTGGGGGACTTCGCCCGCAGCTCGACGCTGGTCGCGCTGATCCTCGGCGTCACCGGCTGGGCGGGCTCCGCGGTCGTCCTGCGCGCCCAGGCCCGGTCGCTGCGGACGCGGGAGTACGTGGCGGCCGCCCGGGTCGCCGGTGAGCGCGGCCTGCGGATCATCTTCGTCGAGATCATCCCGAACCTCGTCCCGCTGATCGCGGCCCAGCTGATCTTCGGGGTGATGGCCGCCGTGCTCGGCGAGGCGGGGCTTTCCTACCTCGGGCTGGGCCCGACCAACTCGATCACGCTCGGCACGATGCTGAACGACGCCCAGACCGGCCAGGCCGTCGGCTCCCACGCCTGGTGGTGGTTCATCCCTCCGGGCGCGATGATCGCGTTGCTCGGCACGGGCCTGGCGCTGGTGAACTTCGCCATCGACGAGATCGTGAACCCGAAGCTGCGGCTGGCTCCGCAGGCGGCCCGGCAGCAGCGCCGCGCCACCAAGGCAGGCAAGGGCGTCGCCGGAGGGGGTGCGTACGCGTGAACAACGGCGTGAGCAGCCCCACCACCGCGACCCGGCCCGTCCTGACCGCGCGCGGCGTGTCCATCACCTACGAGGTGAATCCGCCCGTCGATGCGGTGCAGGACGTCTCGCTCACCCTGGAACGCGGGGAGATCCTCGGGCTGGCCGGCGAGTCCGGCTGCGGCAAGACCACCCTCGCCTACGGCATGAACCGGCTGCTGAAGGCGCCCGCGGTGATGCGGTCAGGACAGGTCACCTTCCACGACGCCTCCGGCGCCGATATCGACGTCACCACCCTGGACGGAGAGGCGCTGCGCCGGTTCCGCTGGGACAAGGTGTCGATGGTGTTCCAGGGCTCCATGAATTCGCTGAACCCGGTGATGAACGTCCGGACCCAGCTCGGCGATGTCTTCACGACCCACCGGCACGGCATGTCCCGGGCCGAGCGCGACCAGCGCTGCGCCGAACTGCTCGACCTGGTCGGCGTCGACCCCCGACGGATGTCCGCGTTCCCGCACGAGCTGTCCGGCGGCATGCGGCAGCGGGTGATGATCGCGATGGCGCTGGCCCTGGAGCCGCAGGTGATGATCATGGACGAGCCCACGACGGCGCTGGACGTGGTCGTGCAGCGCGGCATCGTCCGCCAGCTGATGCGGCTGCGGGAGCGGCTCGGGTTCGCGGTGATCTTCATCACCCACGACCTGCCGCTGCTGATCGAGATCAGCGACCGCATCGCGATCATGAAGGACGGCCGGATCGTCGAGGAGGCGACCGCGGAGGAGATCTACCGCACCCCCCGGGACGCCTACACCCGGCAGTTGCTGGCCAGCTTCCCGAGCCTGACCGGCGCTCGCGGCGGCTTCGTCCGCTCCGGTTCGCCGGTCGAGCCCGGGCCGACCCCTGCGGGAGGCCAGTGATGTCCGGCTCGCTCGAGGTGCGCGACCTCCACAAGGACTTCCGGCTCCGCAACGGTGCGCGGTTCACCACCCTGCACGCGGTGGCGGACGTCTCCTTCGCCGTCGAGCCGGGCCGCACCATTGCCCTGGTCGGCGAGAGCGGCTCGGGCAAGTCCACGATCGCCAGGATCATCACCAAACTCGAGACGCCGACAGCCGGCGAGGTGCTCCTCGACGGACGGCCCACACCGCGGCACGCCACCCGCGAGTACCGCCGCCAGGTGCAGATGGTGTTCCAGGACCCGTTCGCCTCGCTCAACCCGTTCCACTCGATCAGCCACCACATCGAGCGGCCGCTACGGCTGCACCACCCCGGCCTGAGCGCCGATCAGCTACGGTCCCGTGTCGTGGAGTTGCTCGAGCGGGTGCACCTGACGCCCGGCGAGACCTACCTCGAGCGGCGTCCGCACGAGCTCTCCGGTGGCCAGCGCCAGCGCGTGGCGATCGCCAGGGCGCTGGCTCCCGGGGCCCGCTTCGTGGTGGCGGACGAGCCGGTGTCGATGCTGGACGTCTCAATCCGGGTCGGCGTGCTGAACCTGCTCGCCGACCTGCAGCGGGCCGAGGGCCTGGGCGTCCTCTACATCACCCACGACCTCGCCACGGCGCGGCACTTCTCCGACGAGATCCTGGTCATGTACCGGGGACGGATCGTCGAGCGCGGGCCCTCGGACGAGGTGATCCTCAACCCGCAGCACGAGTACACCCGGAGGCTGCGCGAGGCGGCAGCCGACCCCGACCGGCTCGGCCAGTTGCGTGACGAGGTGCGCGGCGAGATGACAGGAGGCGTGGCATGAGCACCATGAGCACCGGCGCGGGCACACCGGCCTGGCTGGCCACCCAGAACGATCGGACGGCGTTCCGGCTCCTGCTCGAGCACGGCCCGCTCAGCCGGTCACAGCTCGGGGAGCTGTCCGGCGCATCCCGGCCGACCGCAGGGCAGATGATCGCACGGCTCGAACGTGCCGGGCTGATCGCCCCGGCCGGCCAGACCTCCGGCGCGCGAGGGCCGAACGCGACCGCCTGGGGTGTCCGCACCGACAGCCTCACCGGGGTGGCGGTGAGCATTCTCGACGACCGGATCGAGGCCACCCTGGTCGACCCGACGGACGCCGACCACCCGGTGGTCGTGCTGCCCACCGCGGGGGCCGACCGCTCCCCCGCCGCCGACGTGGTGCGGGCGGTGGAGGCTGCCGCGGGCGCGGCAGAGGTGGGTCGGGCCTCGGTGAGCGTGGTCGCGGTCGGCGTCCAGGCCGCCTTCGATGCGGACGCCGACCGGCTCTCCTTCACGGACACGCTGCCCGGCTGGCCCGAGCGCGGCGCCCGCGTCCGGATCGAGCAGGCCACAGGGCTCGGGGTCGTGCTGGAGAACGACGTGAACCTCGCCACCATTGCGGAGGCCGCGGCCACCGGCCTGGACGACTTCGCCTACCTCTGGCTGGGGACGGGTCTCGGCGCAGGGCTGCTCGTCGGCGGGGTGGTACGGCGCGGCGCGTCCGGCTCCGTCGGCGAGATCGGCTACCTGGAGGTACCCCGCTCGGCCGCGGCGATCGACCCCGAAGCGCACGACTTCACCGACCTGCTCGGCGGCCCGGCCGTGACCGCGCTGCTCGGCGGCACCGACCTTGCCTCCGCGCTGTCGCTGCTGCCGTCGCGACCGGGGGCGCTGGACGCGCTCGCCGACCGGATCGCCCTGCTCCTTGAGCCTGTCGCCGCAGTGGTCGACCCCGCCTGCGTGGTGCTCGGCGGCCCCACCGGCCTCGCCGGAGGGGACGCTCTCGCCGGCCTCGTGCGGACGCGGCTGGCCGGCCGGCGCGAGGTGTGCGTCCAGGCCGCGCAAGCCGGCGAACAGCCCGTTCTGCGGGGTGCCCGGCGGCTGCTCGTCACCGGCATCCGCGAACGTCTCGAGGACGCGATCGTCGCGTCCGTGATCAAGGAGGACTGATGAAGCTCGCCATCGTCGGCGGCGGCTCGACCTACACCCCGGAGCTGATCGACGGCTTCACCCGCACCGGCCTGCCGCTGAGCGAGGTGCACCTGGTCGACCCGAACCCTGATCGGCTCGGCCCGGTCGCGGCGATGGCCCGGCGCATGCTCGCGCGGGCCGGGCATCCCGCGAAGGTCGTGCCGACCACCGACCTGGTCGCCGGTGTCGAGGACGCGGACGCCGTGCTGCTGCAACTGCGCGTCGGCGGGCAGGACACCCGACGCCAGGACGAGACGTGGCCGCACGAGGAGCACTGCATCGGTCAGGAGACCACCGGACCAGGCGGTTTCGCGAAGGCCCTGCGCACCGTCCCCGTCGTGCTGGAGATCGCAGAGGTCGTGCGGCGTCACGCGAAGCCCGACGCCTGGATCGTCGACTTCACGAATCCGGTGGGCATCGTGACCAGGGCCCTGCTGCAGGCCGGGCACCGCGCGGTGGGCCTGTGCAACGTTGCGATCGGCTTCCAGCGCCGGTTCGCCGCTGCACTCGGCGTGCTGCCCGACGAGGTGAGCCTGGGCCACGTGGGCCTGAACCACCTCACCTGGGAGCGCAGCGTGACGGTCGACGGCACCGACCGCCTGCCCGGCATGCTCGCCGGGCACCTCGGCGACCTGGCTGAAGAGGTGGAACTCGCCCCGGCCCTGCTCGCCCAGCTCGGCATGGTGCCGTCCTACTACCTGCGCTACTACTACGCGCACGACGAGGTGCTGGCCGAGCAGCTGCGCGAGCCCACCCGGGCCGAGGCCGTGAAGGCGATCGAGGACGAACTGCTCGCGCTGTACGCCGACCCGTCCGTCGACACCAAGCCCGAGGCGCTGGAGCGGCGCGGCGGCGCGTTCTACTCCGAAGCGGCCGTGGAACTGCTGGACGCGATGCGGGGCACACCCGGGCCCGCCCGCGTGGTCAACCTCCGCAACGACGGCACGCTGCCGTTCCTGCCCGACGACCACGTGATCGAGGTGCCCGCCCGGTTCAGCGAGGGGCGGTTCGTGGCCGAACCGGTCGCGCCGCTGCCCGACGACCTCGCGGGCCTGATCGCCGCGGTGAGCGGCTATGAGCGGCTCGCCCTGGACGCCGCCGTGCACGGCGGCCGCGATCGCGTGCTGCGGGCGATGCGCGCTCACCCGCTGGTGCTGCAGCACGACCGGGCCGAGCGGCTCACCGACCTGCTGCTGGCAGAGAACGCGAGGTTCCTGCCGTGGGCCTGAGCTCCGTGGTCGTCGCCGTGGACGGTGGCGGCTCCAAGACCGACGCGGTCGCCGTCGCCCTGGACGGCGAGGTCGTCGGCCGCACCCGTGGCCGCGGAAGCAGCCCCCACGATGTCGGGCTGAGGGCTTCGGTCGCTCTGATCGACGCGCTCGTCCACGAGGTTGCCGGCGGCGCTGCGGTGCGTCAGGCCTCGGTGTACCTCTCCGGCCTCGACCTGCCTGCAGAGATCGACGCCTACCGGGACGCGCTGGCCGGGCTGCCGTGGGCGTCCGGAGGGCTGGACGTCGACAACGACCTGTTCGCGCTGCTGCGCTCCGGAACCGACGAGCCGGACGCGGTGGCGGTGGTCTGCGGCACCGGGATGAATGCGGTCGGGGTGCGCGCGGACGGGGCCCGCGTCCGGTTCCTCGCGGTCGGGCCCATCTCGGGGGACTGGGGTGGCGGTAGCGGGTTGGGCGGTGAGGCGCTCTGGCACGCCGCTCGGGACGTGGACGGGCGCGGTCCCCGCACGCTGCTCACCGATGCCGTGGCCGGCCACTTCGGCGTCCCGGTGCCGACCCTGACCGAGCAGTTGCACCTGGGCCGTCGCGATCATTCCGAACTCGCCGGGCTGGCACCCGCGGTGTTCGCCGCCGCCGACGCGGGGGATGCGGTGGCGCAGGGACTGGTGGACCGACAGGCCGACGAGGTGGTGGCGTTCGTCCGGGCCTGCGTGACCCGGCTGGACCTGGCCGCTGCGCCCGTCCCCGTGGTGCTCGGCGGCAGCATCCTGCGGGCCGGCCACGCCCGCCTCGACGACCGGATCGCCGCCGGGGTCGCGACGGTCGCTCCGCGAGGCCGGATCGTCACGCCGTCCCAACCGCCGATCGAGGGCGCCGTCATGCTCGCGCTCGCCGCAGCAGGCGCGACCCCGGAAGCCCTGGCCCGGGCCGGAGCCGCGCCTGCGTGAGCGACCTCAGAAGCGCAGCGCGTAGAGCCAGGCGAGCAGGTAGGTGCGACTCATCCCGTCGTCGATCGAGGTGTCAGAGAGCTTCCCGGCCGCGGCGATCGCACGATCCCGGTCATCGGGCCCCGCCAGCGCGGAGTACATCAGAATGTAGTCGCCGAACTTCTGGTCGAAGTCGCCCCCGACCGCTTCGGTGGCATTCGCACGGATCGCCTCCGGGTCGCCAGCGAGGTACACCGACGTCGGGCTCATCGGCAGCAGCAGGATGCCCAGCTTGGCGGCCGGCTCGGGAGAGAACCAGGTGGCATAGTCACGCTTGCCGCCCCAGTTCAGGCTGATGATCCGGTGGCCGTAGCCGCGCAAGCCGGACAGGTCCGGGTGCAGCCACTCGGTGGCCGAGGAGTGCGCCTCCATCGACAGCATCCAGTCGGCCTCGTCGGCCAGCGGCTGGTATCCGACAGCCCTGCCCCACAGGGCGAGCCCTGCGTAGGCATTGACCGCCTCGGACACCGACTCCTGGTTGTTGCCGTCAGCGAACGGGGCAGTGCCGGAGGCCCAGGAGTGCCCCGCGTAGGCATCGAAGTTGCGCCGGTCGGGGAAGTAGCTGTTACCTGCGCTGCCGATGTCTGCCGCGACCAGGTTCAGCACCGGAGCGAGCCTGCTGATTGCCGAAGGATCGTGGCCGGCGAGCACTCCCGCCGCGTACAGGAAGTAGCCGTAGTGGAAGTGATGGTCGTTGTACTCGTCGCTGCCGAAGGCCGCGACGTGCCCGATCACCCCTTTGCTGGACGGGTCGTAGCCGAAGCAGAACGCGTCCCGCGTCGCGCAGCCCTGGGGATCCGTCCACGTGCTCAGCTGCTTGTCGAGGGTCGTGGCCAGCTTCGAGGCCCGGTCGTCGAGGCCGAGCGCGTCGGCCACCAGCAGCAGCATCGCGACCCGCTGCAGGGCCTTCCCGCCGAAGTAGGTGTCGGCAGGGAAGGCGGGCAGCGAGGCGATGTCGGCGTCGAGCTGTCGGGTGAGCGAAGTCCGCTCTGCGGAGGTGACGCCGCTGAGATCGAGGCTCGCCGCCGCCCGCGTCCGCGGTGTCGTCCAGCTCAGCTCAGTACCGGCGCACAGACGCAGAGTGCCGTAGATCGACGGGTACTCGCCGAGCTCGCACGTCCCGCCCGCCTGTTGGGGCAGTCGGGCGATCGCGGTGGGGCCGTCGGTCGCGTAGGAGAGCGTCGTGTCGACCTGGTCCTCCCCTACCCGATAGGCGATCGACGAGCCGGTCGGGACATGTGCGGATGCGGCGAGCAGCCCGCCCGGTTCCTTTCCGTCGGGTACCGCCCAGAACACGACCCGGCCACCGGCGGAGACCCGCACGGAGGTTCCGGACACCTCCGCGCTCGCGGTGGCCATGGCGTAGCGGGTCGCGCCGAACTGGGCGACCCACAGCCCGTCCCCTGCCGCGGTGAAGCCGCCGGGGATGGTGAGTGTTGTCGCCCGGGACGCCGACCAGGCGACGAACGGCCAGCCCTGGGCGATCGTGGTGTGACCGATGGCGTTCCCGTCCGCGTCCCGGTTCTCCATCACGACGACGGACGGATCGTCGCTCGTCACGACGGACGTCCTGGCGTCCAGCCCGACTCCGACCACCGGGGCGTAGCCTCCCGCAATCGTGTCCGCGCCGGCGGTCACCGTCGGCAGTCCGAAGGAGAAGCCGTCGTCGGTCAGCCCGAACGAGAGCGGGAGGGGGAACACCGGCTGCGGCGTGGCGCCGAAGACCAGGCCCGAGTACCAGCGGTTCGTCGGCGGCGTGAGGCCGTCGGCCAGGCGGCCGCCGTCCAGTGGTTTCGCCGCAACTCGGCTGATCCCGTCGACCGCACTCGAGAGCTGCCGGTCACCGAAGACCGTCGCCGTCGAGGTCGGCGTCGCGCTCGGCACCCGGTCGGCAGGTTCCGTCATGCCTGCGCAGCCCGCCAGCGGGAGGAGCGCGGCAGCGAGGATCGCGGCGAACCTCATCGAAGGCCCACCTGCTGCAACAGGTCGTTCACCGCGTCGGTGATCGGCGCGAACCAGCTGCTGTCGGCCAGCTCGACCGTGACGATCACCGGTGCCCCCGGCTCGGCCAGGGTCTGCTGGTCCAGGCCGCGCAGCGCGTCCGAGGCGATCCTCAACGTGCTCACCGTGCCGTCGACGCCGCTGGTCACCGAGACCTTCTCCACAGTGCCCGTGACCACCTGATCGTTGGGCAGCGTGATCCGCGCAGGCTCGCCGGTCGCCACGCGGGCGTAATCGCGCGGAACCAGCCGGAAGCTGGCCTCGACGTAGCGCTCACCCCCGGTCAGCTCGGCAAGTGCTCCGCCCGCGGGCACGGAGTTGCCCTGCATGGCGTTGAGCTTGTCGATCCTCCCGGCCGTGACCGCGTAGTAGGTGATCGTCCCGCTCGCCCGGTTGAGCTTGTAGGCCTCGGTGTCCGCAACCTCGAGACCGTTGGCGATGTCCTCCTTCAGCTGCAGGCTCTGCACGACGAACAGCTCCTGCCCGGACTCGACAGTGTCGCCCTCCGCGACCAGTTGCCTGACCACCGTGCCGGCGTGATCGGCACCGACGGTGTAGGTGTCGGCCGCGACCTGGGCGGAGTAGCTGGTGATCTGGTTCTGCCGATGGTTGAAGACCAGGGTGAGTCCGAACACGAGCGCGATCACGGCGACCACGCCGCCGAACAGTCGGAAGCGATTCTCCCAGGTCATGACAGTCCTCCTTCGGTGCGGGCGCCGCCCATCAGGGCGAACCGGCGGGATCGGCGCGCCTTGGCGCGGACGGGCAGGTCCGCGGGATGCGGACGGAAGTGCTCGGCTGCGGCGACGGCGAGGAACGCCCCCAGTGCCGCGGTGTTGGTCAGGTTCCAGGCGGTGGCGAGTGACAACTGGGTGTTGTTCAGGTCTCGCCAGATCGCCACGACCGAGGTCAGGGCGAGGAACACGAACAGGTACACCTGCGGCCTGATGAACGTGAACGGAGAGCTGCGCCGGCCCGCCGAGCCGGTCACGTGCCAGCGTTGCTCCTTGCCCGAGAAGGCGTTCATCAGCGCCTGGTGGTAGATCGGGAAGCTTGCCGTGGAGAGCAGCAGTACCTCCCACCGGAACGAGCCCAGGGTGAAGGACGCCAGCAGGATCTGCATCACGTAGAACCCTGCGTACGCCAGGGCCCAGGTGGTGAAGCTCGTCCCGAGGGTCACCGGCCGAAGGTCGAAGAACACCTCGAGGGCCGGAACGAGCAGCAGCACGCCCGGGGCGATTCCGGTCAGGTAGTGGGTGGCGGTGACGAAGTACATCAGGCGCTGGTCGAGCGTGAGCCGGCGCCTGGGACTCAGCGGGTTGTGCGTGAACAGGATCTCGAAACCGCCGGTCGCCCAGCGAAGTTGCTGCTTGGTGTAGTCCTCGATCGTCTCCGGCGCATCGCCGACCGCCAGCACGTCGGGGATGTAGACACTGCGCCAGCCGCGCTCGTGCAGCATCAGCGACGTCCACACGTCCTCCGACTTGGAGTCGGTGTAGATTCCGCCGACGTCGTCCACCGCGGTTCGCCGGAACACCACGTTGGTACCCACACAGAAGGCAGCGTTGAAGTGATTGCGTCCGGGCTGGACGAAGCGGTAGAAGACGGTCTGCATGTAGCCCGCGCCGCGCGACACGAAGTTCCTGAGGTTGCCGTAACTCTGCGGGGTCTGCACGAAGGCGACGGCAGGATCGGTGAAGAAGGGCATGGTCTCAACCAGGAACTCCGGCCTGGGCACGAAATCCGCGTCGAAAATGCAGAAGTAGTCGGTCTTGATCTGGCTGAGCGCGTGATTCACGTTGCCCGCCTTCGCTCCGCCGCTGCTCAGCCGCCTCAGATACCCGACCCCGAGCTCGGCCGCGAGGTCGCGGACCTCGTCGCTCCTGCCGTCGTCGAGGATCCACGTCGAGTGGCGTCCGCGGACGTCCCGTGCAGCGCTGGCGGTACGCCGGATCACGTCCAGCGGTTCGCCGTAACACGTGATCAGGACGGCGACGGAGACCTCCTTTCCGTCGAGCAGGAGTGGTGCGTCCTGCTCGGACCGGTCGTCGAGGAGCGCCTGCCGGGCAGCGAAGTAGGCGTGGTCACGGGGGCTCTTCGAACCGGCAAGGATCGTCCACATCGCCAGCAGGGCATGGGTGATCAGGATCGCCTCGGCACCGATCACCAGACTGTAGGGCAGGGCGTCACCCCGGTTGGCCGGGTTGAGCAGGAAGATCGCGTAGAAGACGATGCCGCCGGTCGCAATGAGCGTGAGCAGGATCATCACCGGCGAGTAGGGATTCCGGACCAGCTCCCTGCGGGCCAGTTCATCCGGACCGGCCACAGATTTCAAATCATGGGTTGGCATTTCGACCCCTGGAGTCGTGACGCCGCAGGCATGCCTCGGGAGGCTTCCCGCGGCATCGCTGAAAAAGCAAAACCGGCCCGAGAGAAAGCCCCGGTCCGGCATTGGTCATGGTCGGGGTGTGTCCCGTCCATCGGTTTCCACCGTAGGCAGGCACCGACCCGGATCGCAAATCCCGGAGTCGGAGATCTCAGGCACGCTCCCGAGAATTCGCAGTGCCACTGAGGAAACGCTTACGCAAAGTTGCCCATGAAGCCGAACATCACCACGCTGAACAGCACGAAGGTGCCCAGCACGGCCCACCACCGCCAGGAGACCCTGCCGGTGCGCGCGTCCATGCCGGTCGCGACCACTGCGGCGATGGTGGTGCCGAGGTTCAGGGCGGTCATGAACAGCCCGAACCAGTAGATGCGGCCACCCACCTGAATCCAGGAGATGTACGCGACGGTGAGGAAGCACGAGGTGAGACCGAGGAAGCTGAGCAGGATCGGCACCCACCAGGGCGTCGGGGTGGGCAGCTTCTTCGCCATGATCAGAGCAGGTCGTGCAGCATCACGACCTGTTCGCGGGACGGGCCCACGCCGATGCCCGAGATGCGGCACCGCACGAGCTCCTCGAGCCGGCGCACGTACGCCTGGGTGCTCTTCGGAAGTTCCGCGAACGTCCGGCAACCCGAGATGTCCTCACTCCAGCCGTCGAGGTACTCATAGACCGGGACCGCGTGGTGGAAGTCGGTCTGGGTCATCGGCAGGGTGGACGTGCGCTCCCCGTTGACGTCGTAGGCGACGCAGACCGGGATCTTCTCCCACCCGGTGAGGATGTCGAGCTTGGTCAGGAACATGTCGGTGAAGGCGTTCGCGGTCACGGCCGCCTCCACCACCAGTGCGTCGAACCAGCCGCAGCGGCGGTTGCGTCCGGTGGTGGTGCCGAACTCGGCGCCCTCCTGGCGCAACCGCTCACCATCCGCGTCCAGGAGTTCGGTGGGGAACGGGCCCTCGCCGACCCGGGTGGTGTAGGCCTTCATGATCCCGATCACGCGGTCGATCCGCATCGGGCCGACGCCGGATCCGGTGCAGGCGCCGGCGGCGATCGGGTTGGAGCTGGTCACGTAGGGATAGGTGCCGTGGTCGACGTCCAGGTGGTGGGCCTGGGCGCCCTCGAACAGCACGACCTTGTCCTGGTCCAGGGCGGTGTTCAGGACGCGGGCGACGTCGGTGACCATCGGACGGACCCGCTCGGCGTGCACCAACAGTTCCTCGGTGACCTCAGCGGGCTCGATGGCCCGGCGGTTGTACACCTTCACCAGCAGGTGATTCTTCTGCTCGAGGGCCGCCTCGACCTTCTGGGCGAGGACCTTCTCGTCGAACAGGTCCTGCACCCGGATGCCGAGCCGGTTGATCTTGTCGGAGTAGGCCGGACCGATGCCGCGTCCGGTGGTGCCGATCCTGCGGTTGCCCAGGAAGCGCTCGGTGACCTTGTCCATCACCTTGTGGTAGGAGGCGATGATGTGGGCGTTGGCCGAGATGAGCAGCTTCGAGGTGTCCACGCCGCGGGCGCTGAGGCCGTCGATCTCCTCGAACAGGACGTCGAGGTCGATCACCACGCCGTTGGCGATCACGGGGGTGCTGGCGGCAGAGAGGATGCCTGAGGGGAGCAGGTGCAGCGCGTATTTCTCGCCGTTCACCACCAGGGTGTGGCCGGCGTTGTTGCCCCCCGAGTAGCGGACGGTGTAGTCGACCCGGTTGCCCAGCTGGTCGGTGGCCTTGCCCTTGCCCTCGTCGCCCCATTGCGCGCCGACGACCACGATTCCCGGCATGGTCTGCCCCTTCTCAGTCAGAAAGCCCGCGGCAATGCCGACCGGGCTCTTGCGGCCTTACCTTACCGGCTGCGGGCCACGGCCGGTCCGATCACGCTCAGGCGGCGAGCAGCCGGACGCCGCCGGTGAGGACGAGCAGTGCGATCAGGTTCGCCGCGACGGCCAGCCAGAACGCCACCTGGAAGCTCGTCTTGCGGTTCTTGTGCCGCAGCACCTGCTGGGCCACGACCGCGCCCGGCCAGCCACCGAGCAGCGAGGCCAGCAGCAGCGTCCGCTCGGGCGTGCGCCAGGTGCCGGCCACCGCCGCCCGCTTGTCCCCGGCGTACAGCAGGTAGGCAAGGACGCTCAGGACGAGGTGGGCCAGCGGGTACCACAGGGCTGCGCCAAGGAGAGCGACGGCGAGCCACAGGTACGCGGCGACGGCCAGCACCGGGAGGAAGGCCACCCAGTCGATCGCGCCACGGCGCGCGGGCCGATGGCCGGCGTGGCCCGGCGACGCGTAGACCCGGGCGGCCCGGACCGCGCACGGGCGCCCGTCCGGTGCGGAGCCGACCTCGAACTGCACGAAGTCGCCGGACTGCGGCCGTCCGCCCGCCGGGTCGAAGGCGGAGATGTGCACGAAGGTCCGCCGGCCGCCGGCCTCGACGAAGCCGAAACCCCGTTCGTCGCTCCACTCGGCGAGCACGCCCGTGTGGCGGGCGGCGCGCGGACTCATGCCGCGATCGTAGCGGCGGGCGGACCGGTCGTGGCCGGACTCGGGCCAGTCGCTGCCACGATAAGGCGCCACTCCCCGGGAGCAGTCCGGACGTCCGCCAAACCCCTTCGCAGGCGCGCCTTCGAAGGGGTTTGGCGCCGAGGCGTGATCCGAGGGGATATTCTGAGAGCGCTTCCAGTCGCTGGGCCGTTCGTCCGGTCGCGCTGGCGGCAGCACCGGCGACCACACCTCAGCGGGGAGGCAACCCATGCAGTACGGGCACTTCGACGACGCGGCCCGCGAGTACGTCATCACCACGCCACGCACGCCGTACCCCTGGATCAACTACCTGGGTTCCCAGGACTTCTTCTCCCTGGTGTCGCACCTGGGCGGCGGGTACTCCTTCTACCGCGACGCCCGGATGCGCAGGCTCACCCGCTACCGCTACAACAACGTGCCCACCGATGCCGGCGGGCACTACCTCTACGTCAACGACGGCGGCGACGTGTGGGCACCGACCTGGATGCCGGTGCAGGCCGAGCTGGACCGCTTCGAGGCACGCCACGGCCTGGGCTACTCGACGATCACCGGCACGCGCGGCGGAGTGGAGGTGAGCACCACCTCCTTCGTCCCGATCGGGGTGAACGCCGAGGTGCAGCGGGTGCGGGTCTCCAACCTCACCGACGCCGCGAAACACCTGACCCTGTTCTCCCTGGTCGAGTTCGCGCTGTGGAATGCCTACGACGACCAGACGAACTACCAGCGCAACCTCTCCATCGGCGAGGTTGAGGTCGAGCCGCGCACCCCGTCGGGCGGATCGGCGATCTACCACCGCACCGAGTACCGCGAGCGTCGCAACCACTATGCGGTGTTTGCCGTGAACACTCCTGCGGCGGGCTTCGACACCGACCGCGAGACCTTCCTCGGCAGCCCCTACGCCTCCTTCGCGGACGCCGCCGTGCCCCGCGCGGGACACTCGGCGAACTCCGTCGCCTCCGGCTGGTACCCGATCGGCTCACACAGCGTCGCGCTCGACCTGGCGCCCGGCGCGACCACGGATCTCGTCTTCGTGCTCGGTTATCTGGAGAACGAGCCGGACGCGAAGTGGGCCGACCCCGAACAGCAGGTGGTCAACAAGGCCGGCGCGCATCGCCTCCTCGCCCGCTTCGCGACCGCCGACGCGGCCGACGCGGCGCTGGCAGAGCTGAAGGACTACTGGGCCGGCCTGCTGGACACCTACACGGTCTCCTCCACCGACCCGAAGCTCGACCGGATGGTCAACGTGTGGAACCAGTACCAGTGCATGGTCACCTTCAACATGTCGCGCTCGGCGTCCTACTTCGAGACCGGGATCGGGCGCGGCATGGGCTTCCGCGACTCCAACCAGGACCTGCTGGGCTTCGTCCACCTGGTACCGGAACGGGCGCGCGAGCGGATCATCGACATCGCGTCCACCCAGTTCACCGACGGCAGCGCCTACCACCAGTACCAGCCCCTGACCAAGCGCGGCAACAACGACGTCGGCTCGGGCTTCAACGACGATCCGCTGTGGCTGATCGCCGGCGTGGCCGGCTACCTGAAGGAGACCGGCGACGACTCGATCCTGGACGAGCCGGTGCCGTTCGACAACGAGCCGGGCAGCGAAGCTCCCCTCTGGGAGCACCTGGTGCGCTCCTTCGAATTCGTGCGCACACACCTCGGCCCGCACGGCCTGCCCCTGATCGGGCGCGCGGACTGGAACGACTGCCTGAACCTGAACTGCTTCTCCGCCGAGCCGGGCGAGCCGTTCCAGACCACGGAGAACAAGACCGGCGGCGCCGCGGAGTCGGTGTTCATCGCCGCGCAGTTCGCGCTGTACGGCACCGATTACGCGGCCATCGCCCGCCGGCGTGGCCTGGATGCAGTGGCGACGGACGCCGAGGCAGCGGTCGAGCGGATGCGGGCGACGATCCTGGAGCACGGTTGGGACGGCGAGTGGTTCCTGCGGGCCTACGACTACTTCGGCCGCCCGGTGGGTACGGGCGCGGACACCGAGGGACGGATCTGGATCGAGCCGCAGGGGTTCGCGGTGATGGCGGGAGTCGGGCTGGGTTCCGGCCCGCAGGACGCCACCGCCCCTGCCGTCCGGGCGCTGGACTCCGTCGCCGAACTGCTCGGCACCCCGCACGGCCTCGTGCTGCAGTACCCCGCCTACACCACCTACCGGATCGAGTTGGGCGAGGTGTCCACCTACCCGCCGGGCTACAAGGAGAACGGCGGCGTGTTCTGCCACAACAACCCGTGGGTGATCATCGCGGAGACGATCCTCGGACGGGGGGCGCGCGCCTTCGACTACTACCGCCGGATCGCGCCCTCCTACCGGGAGGAGATCAGCGACGTCCACCGGCTCGAACCCTACGTCTACGCCCAGATGATCGCGGGCAAGCAGGCCGTCCGGGCCGGCGAGGCGAAGAACTCCTGGCTGACCGGTACCGCGGCGTGGAACTTCGTTGCGGTCTCGCAGTACCTGCTCGGCGTCCGGCCCGACTACGACGCCCTGGTGATCGACCCGCAGCTGGGCCCGGACGTGCCCTCGTACACGGTCACCCGGAAGCTGCGTGGTGCCACCTACATCGTCGAGGTGACCAACTCCGGCGCCGAGGGCTCCCGGGCACGCCTCGTTGTCGACGGGACGCCGGTGGCGGGCAACCGGGTGCCCTACGCCCCGCAGGGCACCACCGTCCGGATCCTGGCCACCCTGTAGGCACAGAACGGCCCGGGGCCGAAGCCCCGGGCCGCCACAGACCAGTCCGCGAGGATCAGCCGATGGTCTTGCCGACGCTGCGCAGGTAGGTGCAGGCCTCCACGACGCGAGCGGACAGCCCGGCCTCGGCCGCCTTGCCCCAGGCGCGGGGGTCGTACTGCTTCTTGTTGCCGACCTCGCCGTCGATCTTGAGGACGCCCTCGTAGTTCTTCAGCATCCAGTCCACGACCGGACGGGTGAAGGCGTACTGGGTGTCGGTGTCGATGTTCATCTTCACGACGCCGTAGTCGACCGCGTCCGAGATCTCCTGCGGGGTGGAGCCGGAGCCGCCGTGGAAGACCAGGTCGAACGGCTTCTCCTTGCCGTACTTGGCGCCGACGGCGTCCTGGATCTCCTTGAGCACTGCCGGACGCAGCTTGACCGAACCCGGCTTGTACACACCGTGCACGTTGCCGAAGGTGAGCGCGGTCATGTACCGGCCCTTCTCGCCCAGGCCGAGCACCTCGATGGCGCGCAGGCCGTCCTCGACGGTGGTGTACAGCTTCTCGTTGATCTCGGCCTTGACGCCGTCCTCCTCGCCGCCGACCACGCCGACCTCGATCTCGAGGATCTGGTGGGCCTTGCTGGTCAGTGCGAGCAGTTCGTCAGCCAGGGCAAGGTTCTGCTCCATCGGCACGGCCGAGCCGTCCCACATGTGCGACTGGAACAGCGGCTCGAGGCCCTTGTCGACGCGCGCCTGCGAGATCGCGATCAGCGGCTTCACCCAGGTCTCGATCTTGTCGACCTGGGCGTGGTCGGTGTGCACGACGACATTGATCGGGTAGTTCTTCGCCACGACGTGGGCGTATTCGGCGAGTGCGACGGCACCGGCGACGCGATCCTTGATGGTCGGGCCGGACGCGTACTCCGCACCACCGATGCTGACCTGGATGATGCCGTCCGAGCCAGCCTCGGCGAAGCCCGCGAGGGCAGCGTTCAGGGTCTGCGAAGAGGTGATGTTGATTGCCGGGTAGGCGTACTTGCCGCTCTTCGCGGCGTCGAGCATCTCGGCGTACTTCTCGGGACTGGCAATGGGCATTCGGTTGGCCTCTCCTAGGTGACGGCGGCCCGCGACAACGCAACCGCCTGGCAGAACGGTTCCAGTCTCTCAAATATGGGACGGCGATGCTCCAACCCGGCAGAGATTGGACGCGGGCATTCACGGCCTCGCCGGCGGGACCTGCCGCGAGCGCAGGTCGCGGACCGGAGGGGTGCGGTCCCGACCGGGCCCCGGACCCGGCCGGGGTCAGTCCAGGCGGGACAGGTCCACCCAGGCCCGCCCGGCGGAGAGCACGCGGACCGCGGCATCCAGGGTGGCCGGCATGGTGTCGGTGTAGTCCAGCGGCACCCGGCTGCTGGAACGGTCGCGGCCGGTCGCCACGAGAGTGGCGGACGAGCCCAGCGCGCCGGGACGGACGACCACGGAGCCCACCTCGGGCCAGACCAGCCACCGCTGGCCGATCAGGATGCCGTCACGGTTCAGCCCGATGGCCAGGCCGGGCCGGGCGAGTTCGGCGTCCCTGCGCACACGCAGCAGCTGGATGACGCTGAATCCCACCGAGACCAGCCCGGCCGCGGCGGAGGTCCCGATGATCCACGGTGCCCACGCGCCGAACTGCTCCGGCCACACCAGCCACGCGGCGCCGGCGATCGCGATGCCGAGCACCATCGAGCCGAGTCGCCACAGCAGCAGGTTGCGCGCCTGCGCGAGGTGCCGCTCCGCGATGCCCTCGGCGTAGTAGATCCCGTACTCGTCATTCATCGCGCCCAATCCTAGGTCGCCCCGGACCGGGGACGGTTCCCCTCGGGTCAGCGCGCCCGCTGCCACTGCAGCGACCAGTGGTACATCGCGATCGCGGCTGCGGCGCCGGCGTTCAGCGACCGGGTCGAGCCGTGCTGGGTGATCGCAACCACCCGCTCGCAGGCGGAGGCGAGCTCCTCGGTGAGGCCGGGGCCCTCCGAGCCGAAGACCAGGCAGCAGTGCTCGGGCAACGCCTGCCCCTCCAGCGGCACCGAGCCGGGAATGTTGTCCACCCCGACCGGGGTGACACCGGCCGCGGCGAGCCAGTCCAGCAGCGAGGCGGCGTCCGGGTGGTGGTGGACGTGCAGGTAGCGGTCGGTGACCATCGCCCCACGGCGGTTCCAGCGACGGCGCCCGATGATGTGCACCCCGGCCACGTTGAAGGCGTTCGCGGTGCGCACCATCGAGCCGATGTTGAAGTCGTGCTCCCAGTTCTGGATCGCAACGTGCAGCGGAGCCCTGCGGGTGTCGAGGTCGGCGACGATCGCATCGACGCCCCAGTAGCGGTACGCGTCGGTGACGTTGCGCCGGTCTCCCCCGGCGAGCAGCTCGCGGTCGTAGCGCGGATCGTCAGGCCAGGGCTGAGGGTGCGGGCCGACACCCGGGCTGCTCACAGCCGCCACCTCGTCGTCGCTCGGGAAGGCACGGGCGCCACGCTACCCTTGGACGTTGTGAACCTGTTGCTCCAGCTGGCCCTCGTGCCCCTGCTGCTGCCCGACTGGCTCGATCCGGCCGTCATCATCCAGAATCTGGGCAACTGGGCGCTGTGGGGCGTAGCCCTCCTGGTCTTCATCGAGTGCGCGATCTGGCCGATCCTGCCGGGCGACTCGTTGCTGTTCACCGTCGGCATGTTCATCGCCACCGGGTCGATCACGTTCGGCGCGCTGGCGTCCTGGCAGGTGCTGCTGGTCTCCTGCGTGATCCTCACCGTCGCGGCCATCGCCGGCAACATCGCCGGCTACTGGCTCGGCCACCTGATCGGGCCACCGCTGTTCAAGCCGCGGTCTGGCTTCTGGGGCAAGGTCTTCGACCCGAAGTACGTCGACAAGACCCACGACCTGCTCCGCCGCTACGGCGACCGGGCGCTGGTGCTCGCCCGGTTCGTGCCGCTGGTGCGTACCTTCGTCACGCTGATCGCCGGCATCGGGAAGATGAACTTCAAGTACTTCATCCTCTACACCGCCATCGGTGGGGTGGCCTGGGCGTTCGGCGTGACCATCCTCGGCTTCTTCCTCGGCCGGATCGACTTCATCGCACGCAACATCGACCTGGTCCTGGTGGCGATCGTCCTCGTCTCGGTGCTACCGATGGTGTTCGAGGCCCTGCGCGCCCGCCGCGAGGCGCGGACGGACGTGACCGAGGGCTGATGCCGACCTCCCGCACCGGCATCGGCTGGATGCCCGGCGAGCCCGACGCGCGCCCGCCGGCAGGACAGGCCGAGCTGGACGCCGCGGTCGCCGCGCTGGCCGGACGCAGGATCGTCGCGCTCACCGGCGCGGGCTTCTCCACCGACTCGGGCCTGCCCGACTACCGCGGCCCGGACGCGAAGCCGCGCAATCCGATGACCTACGACCAGTTCGTCGGCAGCGCGGCCATGCGGCGGCACTACTGGGCCCGCAATCACCTCGGCTGGCACCACATGCACGCCACCGAACCCAACGAGGGCCACCACGCCCTGGCCCGGCTGGAGGCGGCAGGGCTGGTCAGCGGCGTGATCACACAGAACGTCGACCGGCTGCACGAGCGGGCCGGTTCCCGGCGAGTCGTCGACCTGCACGGGAACTACAACGTCATACGCTGCCTCTCCTGCGGCTGGACCTGCTCACGAGCTGAACTGGACGCCATGCTGCTCGCCCTGAACCCCGGCTTCCTTGAGCGGGTGAGCGAACTCGGCGACATCGAGGTCGCACCGGACGCCGACGCGGTGCTGGAGTCCACCGCCGACTTCGTCGTGGCGGCCTGCCCGAGGTGCGGCGGCGTCCTCAAGCCCGACATCGTCTTCTTCGGCGAGTCCGTGCCGCCGGCCACGGTGCGGGCGGCCTACGACCTGATGGACGATTCACAGGCCCTGCTCGTGGCCGGCACGTCGCTGGCGGTGATGTCCGGCCTGCGTTTCGTCCGGCACGCCTCCGGCGCAGGCCTGCCGATCGTCCTGGTGAACCGGGGCCTGACCCGGGGCGACGACCTCGCCTCCGTCCGGCTGAACGCAGGCACGACCGAGGTGCTCATCTATCTGGAGCGTCACCTCTCCTGACCGGAGACGCCGGACGCCTCGGTTTCCTTCGAACGCTCGTGCCTGGGCAGGGGCACTCGGCCGGAACGGGGGCGTTCGGTTCGCTCGCGCCCTACTGCTGCGGCGGCTGCTGGTAGGTGGGCGGCGCGTAGCCCCCCTCGACCGGCGGCTGCGGAGCCTCGACCTGCGCCGGCGGGGCGTAGGTCGGCGGTTGCGCCGGGGCCGCGAACTCGCCGGGGCCCGGGGCGCCCGGGTTCGCCTGCGGGTAGGCCTGCGGGTTCGGCAGACCACCCTGAGTGGCACCAGCGCTCAGCTGGTCGTTCGTGGGCTCGGGGACGGCCGATTCCGGGCGGTCGCTGATCTCGCCGAAACTGACCTTCGGGGCCTGCCGCACCATCGGGTCGTTCACCTCGAAGTAGGTGGCCTTCTCGAAGGTGAACATGCCGGCAAGGATGTTCGAGGGGAACGACTCGACCTGGGTGTTGTAGTTGCGCACGTTGGCGTTGTAGAACCGCCGGCCGGCAGCGATCCGGTCCTCTGTGGCGGTCAGCTCGCGCTGCAGTTCGAGGAAGTTCACGTTGCTCTTCAGCTCGGGGTAGGCCTCCACGCTGACCAGCAGGTTGCGGACGGCACCGCTCAGCGCCTCCTCGGCCTGAGCCCGCTCCGGGGTCACCGCGCCGCCGCCGGCCTGGGCCAGCGATGCCGCCTGGTTGCGCAGCCTGGTGACGCCCTCGAGGGTGTTGCGCTCATGGGCTGCGTAGGCGCGCACCGTCTCGACGAGGTTCGGGATCAGGTCGTAGCGCCGGTTCAGCTCGACGTCGATCTGGCGCCACGACTCCTGGATCAGGTTCCGGGAGCGGACGAACCCGTTGTACAGCGATACCGCGTAGAACGCGATACCGAGGACGACGAGCAGCAGGATGAGGAAGAACCAGAGCATCCGGGTGTCTCCATTCAGTGAGGTGACCGGCGGTGCCAGCCTAACGACCAGTACTCACGCTGGTCGAGTGATCGCGGCGAGCCGCTAGACCAGGCCGAGGTCAGCGAGCCCGACCGCGTAGCGGTAAGGGATACCCGCAGCCTCGATCTTCTCCTTCGCGCCGGTGTCGCGGTCGACGATCACCGCGACCCCGACCACCTCTCCCCCGGCCTCGCGTACCGCGTCCACAGCGGTCATCACCGAGCCGCCGGTGGTGGAGGTGTCCTCGACGACCAGGACCCGTCGTCCGGCCACCTCGGTGCCTTCGATCCGGCGCTGCATGCCGTGCCCCTTGGCCTCCTTGCGGACCACGAAGGCGTCCAGCCGGCCGCCGGTGTGTGCGGCGTGGTGCAGCATCGCGACCGCGACCGGGTCGGCCCCGAGGGTGAGCCCGCCGGCCGCCTCGAACTCCCAGTCCGAGACGAGTTCGGTGATCACCTCGCCGACCAGCGGCGCCGCGACGCCGTCCAGGGTGACCCGGCGCAGGTCGACGTAGTAGTCGGCCTCCTTGCCCGAGGCGAGGGTGACCTTCCCCCACACCACGGCGAGGGCCTTGATCTGCTCGATGAGTTCGTCGCGTGGAGCCATGGGGTGAACCGTACCGGTCAGGAGAACCAGCCGCGGCTCCAGGCCGGAGAGGGGGACGGCTCTGCGTCCGTATCGGTGAAGGGTGGCGCGCCGCCGATCCACCGGGCGAGCTCGCGGCCGTGCAGCAGGCGGTACGGGAACGGCGCGCCGGCCAGTCGCCGCTCGATGGGCTGGACCGGAACCTCCGTGCCGGCAATCACGATGAGGTTGCCGAACCGGCGCCCCTTCCAGACCGGTACCTCCGCGCTGACCGCGACCTGGCCGAAGGTATCCGTGAACCCGGCGAGGCAGCGTCGCGCCCAGGCGAAGGGGGCGGAGTCGGTGAGGTTCATCACCGCCAGTCCTCCGTGGCGAAGGGTGCGGGTCAGGTCGGCGAAGAACTCCGTCGTGGCCAGCTCGGCGGGCACGCTGGCGCCGGCGAAGGCGTCCACGATGATCAGGTCGGTGCAGGCGGAGGGAAGCTGGGCCGCCCCGGTGCGCCCGTCCACCCCGCGCACCTTGATGCCGCTGTGCCGGGGCAGCGGAAGCTTCGCGCGGACCTGTTCGGTGAGCGCCTCGTCGGGCTCGAGCACGACCTGCGCCGTGTGCGGACGGCGGGCCTCGACGTACCGCGGCAGCGTGAGCCCGCCGCCACCGATGTGGACCACGCGGACGCGTTCGCTGGCGGGACGGGCGAGCACGGTCTCCTCCAGCACCTCGGCGATCCGCTGGACGTACTCGAACTCGAGCCGCAACGGGTCGCCCGGATCCACCCAGGACTGCTCGGTTCGTCCGTTCACCACCATGAAGGCACGACGATCATCCGGCGCGGGCACAACCTGGCTCATGGCGATCAGCTCGTGAAGAACGCAGCGAACCCGGGGAACGAAGGGAAGCCCCACCGCATCCAGATGATCATGGGCACGGAGCCTAGCCGCAGGAACGGCCCGGCGGAGGGCCGACGCCCGGCTCGCCACACGCCGGAAGGACCTGGCCCGAATCAGTGGTCCGGCGGGCGCGACGACCATTATCGTTGCGACCAAGAGTGGACCCCTTCCTTCGTGCGGAGCAGGCGTGACCAACAACGAGCATCCCGATCAGCCCTCCGACCAGACCGGGCAACCGGCACCGGGCGGTTCCTACACCAGCGGCCCGGCAGCTCCCGGTCAGCCGCAGCCCTATCCCGGTCCGCAGGCTCCCTACCCCGGCCAGCCCGCGGCCGCGCCCGGACAGCCGCAGCCCTATCCGGGGCAGCAGCCCTACCCCGGCGCGCAGGCTCCCTACCCGGGACAGCAGCCCTACCCCGGCGCGCAGGCTCCCTACCCGGGACAGCAGCCCTACCCGGGACAACAGGCCTACCCCGGCGCGCAGGCTCCCTACCCGGCACAACAGCCCTACCCGGGACAACAGCAGCCGGGCCAGCAGCAGTATCCGGGCCGACCGCAGTTCGCCGCGCAACCGGGCACCCCGTCGTACGGCCAGGGCCAGCCTGGCCAGCCCTATGGCTACCCCGGCCAGCCGCCCTACCAGAACCTGCCGCCACGGCCGTCGAAGAGCAAGGTGCCACTGTTCATCGGGCTCGGCGCCGGCGTCGTGGTCCTCGTCCTGATCGCTGTCTACGCACTCGCCCGCGGCACAGTCAGCGGCACCGTCCCCACCGTCGCACCGACCATCGGCACGAACACCAGCGCCGGCGCCCCGCCGCAGTCCGCCGACGCGTCCGACGCCGTGCAGGGCTACCTCAACGCCATCGCGACCGGCAACTCCGCGACTGCCCTGGCCTACGCCGCCACCCCCCCGGACGACGCCGCGCTGCTCACCGACGAGATGCTCGCCGCCTCGAACGCCATGGCGCCGATCACCGGAATCGCGGTCACTCCCGGCAGTGGCACCGACCACCAGGACGTGCGGGCGGACTACACCATCGGCGACACCCCGGCGAGCGCGACCTTCGGGGTCAGCAACGTCGGTGGCACCTGGCTGCTCGACGACGTGGCCTTCACCCTGCCGCTCGACCTCTCCGCCGCGGAAGATCTCGAACTGTCGCTCAACGGCGTGCCCCTGCAGAGCACCTCGCCGGTCGTGTTCCCCGGCCAGTACACGGTGAAGACGGCGAGCGGCTGGTACAAGCTCTCCGGCGGCACCGTCACGGTGGACGGCGACACCGCCTCCACCGGGACGTCAGCCGTGGACCTGAAGCTGAGCAGCTCCGGGGTGTCCGCGATCCGCAAGGCGGCCCAGGCCAAGCTGACCGCCTGCCTGAAGAAGAAGTCGCTGACCCCTTCCGGCTGCGGCTTCGGGGTCTTCCTCCCCGGCAACAACAAGGTGCGGACCTCGTCGATCCGGTGGCAGGTGGTCAGCGGCAGCAGCGCGATGAAGACCCTCAAGCCGAGCCTGTTCGGTGCCGGCACCGCCACAGCCAAGGTGTCGGTGAAGACCCGCAACGACTGCTACTCCACCAACGGCCTGCGCTGGCGCGGGTTCTCGAGCATCCACTCGGTGTACGCCACGCTCGACGGCGGCAAGGTACAGGTCACCTTCGGCGCGTGACGCCGCACCCGAGCTGAGCCTCCCACCAGGAGGATCAGACCAGTTCGGCGTGCTCGACGACCTGCAGGCCGGCACCGTCGGGACCCAGATCGAAGTGGACGGTGTCGCCGTCGGTCACCTCGCCGGAGAGCACGCGGCGGGCCAGGGCGTCCTCCACCGTGGTCTGCACGAGCCGCTTCAGCGGACGCGCCCCGTAGATCGGGTCGAAGCCGGTCAGTGCCAGCCAGTCCTTGCCCGCGGGCGTGACCTCGACGCTGATCCGGCGGTCCGCCAGCCGGGCGTTCAGCCGCGTCAACTGGATGTCGACGATCCGGGAGAGCTCGTCGGTGCCGAGCGGGTCGAACACGACGATCTCGTCCAGCCGGTTCAGGAACTCCGGCTTGAACGACTTGCGCACGACCTCCATCACGGCCTCGCGCTTGGTCTGCGCCTGCAGATTCGGGTCGGCCATGAACTGCGAGCCCAGGTTGCTGGTCATGATCAGGATCACGTTGCGGAAGTCCACCGTCCGGCCCTGACCGTCGGTGAGGCGGCCGTCGTCGAGCACCTGCAACAGGATGTTGAACACCTCGGGGTGCGCCTTCTCCACCTCGTCCAGCAGCACCACGGAGTACGGACGCCGGCGCACCGCCTCGGTGAGCTGGCCGCCCTCCTCGTAGCCGATGTAGCCGGGCGGGGCACCGACGAGCCGCGAGACGGTGTGCTTCTCGCCGTACTCGCTCATGTCGATGCGCACCATGGCGTGCTCGTCGTCGAACAGGAAGTCGGCCAGCGACTTGGCCAGCTCGGTCTTGCCGACACCGGTCGGCCCGAGGAAGAGGAAGGACCCGGTGGGACGGTTCGGGTCGGAGATGCCCGCGCGAGAGCGGCGGACGGCGTCCGCGACCGCCTCGACAGCCTTGCGCTGCCCGATCAGGCGCTCGCCAACCCGGTCCTCCATCTGCAGGAGCTTCTCGCTCTCGCCCTGCAGCATCTTGCCGACCGGGATCCCCGTCCACGCCGAGACGACCTCGGCCACGTCGGTGGCCGACACCTCCTCGCTCACCATCGGCTGCGTGGTCTCCTCGGCCTGGCTGGCCCGCTCCAGCTCGGCCTCCAGCCCAGGGATCTCGCCGTAGAGGATCTGGGAAGCCCGGGTGAGGTCGCCCTCGCGCTGGGCCCGCTCGGCGTCGATGCGCAGCTTGTCGATGTGCTCCTTGATCTCGCCGACCCGGTTCAGTCCGGACTTCTCCGCTTCCCACCGGGCCTCGAGGCCCCGCAACTCCTCCTTCGCGTCCGCCAGTTCCGCGCCCAGCCGGGCGAACCGCTCCTTCGACGCCGGGTCGTCCTCCTTCTCCAGCGCGAACGCCTGCATGGTCATCCGGTCGATCGAGCGGCGCAGCTTGTCGATCTCCTCCGGCGAGGAATCGATCTCCATGCGCAGCCGGGACGCGGCCTCGTCGATCAGGTCGATGGCCTTGTCCGGCAGCTGCCGGCTGGTGATGTACCGGTTCGAAAGGGACGCGGCCGCGACCAGCGCCGCGTCGGTGATCCGCACCTTGTGGTGTGCCTCGTAGCGCTGCCGCAGCCCGCGCAGAATGGCGATCGTGTCCTCGACGCTGGGCTCGCCGACGAACACCTGCTGGAAGCGGCGCTCCAGGGCGGGGTCCTTCTCGATCCGCTCCCGGTACTCGTCGAGGGTGGTGGCCCCGATCATGCGGAGCTCGCCGCGGGCCAGCATCGGCTTGAGCATGTTGCCCGCGTCCATCGAGGAGTCTCCGGTGGCACCCGCGCCGACGACCGTGTGCAGCTCGTCGATGAAGGTGATGATCCTGCCCTCGGCGTCCCGGATCTCGTTCAGGACGGCCTTCAGGCGCTCCTCGAACTCGCCGCGGTACTTCGCGCCGGCGACCATCGATGCCAGGTCGAGGCTGACCACTCGGCGCTCGCGCAGCGAGTCGGGGACGTCGCCTGCGACCACGCGCTGGGCAAGGCCCTCCACGACGGCGGTCTTGCCGACGCCGGGCTCGCCGATCAGGACGGGATTGTTCTTGGTGCGCCGGGCCAGCACCTGCACGACCCGCCGGATCTCGGCGTCGCGGCCGATCACGGGGTCGAGCTTGCCCTCCCGCGCGCGGGCGGTGAGGTCGACGGAGTACTTGTCGAGCGCCGACTGGGCGCCCTCGTCCTCGGCCGAGGTGACCCGCTTGGTGCCGCGCAGCTGGGCGAACGCCGCGCTCAGCGCCTCCGCGGTCACCTTCAGGTCGTTGAGGATCTTCCGGGCGTCCGACTGCACGGCGGCCAACGCGATCAGCAGGTGCTCGGTGGCGACGAAGGAGTCGCCGAGTTGCTGGGCGCGCGTCTCCGCGTCCGCGAGCACCCGGGCCAGACCTCCGGACATGGCCGGTTGCGTGACCGAGGACCCCTGCGCCGACGGCAGCTTCGTGATCGCCCCACGGGCTGCGGCGTCGACGACGGCCGGATCGGCACCCACCGCGGCGAGCAGCGGCGCGACCGGGTTGTCCGGCACCAGCAGCAGCGCGTGCAGCAGGTGCACCGGCTCGGCGTTGGGGTTGCCGTTGGTGAGCGCGGTGCGGATCGCGGCCGAGACCGCGTCCCGGCTGCGAGTGGTCAGTTTCTCGGTGTCCATGTAGGTGGGTTCTCCTTGGGAAGGCAAAGTTGAGTTCACCAGACTCAACTAGCTTAGCGCCCTTGCTATTCCGCAGAAGGTCCCGCGTCCGGGCGCAGTGAATCGGACGTCAGCCACGCCTGGCCGAGCCATCGCGGACCGGTGCACAGGCCCGCCCAGAGGCCACCGGGCGTCTCATCAGCGGATCGACCCCGACCCTCCCGGTGTCGCACCCGGCGTCACGGGTCACCGGCGACCGGGCGACCCGACCGCCTCGGACGCGGATGCGGGCGCCACGACGCCCACGGACGACCGGGCGGCGAGCAGTGCCGTGCACCAGAAGGCCACAACGGCCGTCACCGAGTGGACGGTGCGGACACCCACCCCGCCGCTGCCCGCCACCATGGCCAGACCCACGATCAGCTCGAGGGCGACCGCAGCCACAGGAAGAACCGCGACCACGCGTCCGCCCGAGCGGAATTCCCGGACGGCGGCGACGACGATCAGGACGGTGACCAGCACAGCCAGGCCGACCCGGGCCCACTGCAGCACCGGCCAGTGGTCGGAGCCGAGCACCAGCAGCGGCCAGCCCATGCACCGGGTGTAGGAGTGCGCTCCCGCCACCGGCAGGGCGAGCAGGTGCATTGCGGCCAGGCCGCCGAGTGCCGTCCAGCTGAGCCGGGCGGCACGTCCGGGCTTCCACCTCGCACCGTCCACCAACAGGACGCGGGCGAGCAGCAGGCAGACCGTCGCGGCCAGCGCGCTGCCGAGGTCGAGGACGCCGAGCCACCACGGGATGCCGACCTTCACGATCAGCATCCCGAACAGCCCTGCCGAGAGTGTGCCGGCCAGCGCGATCCAGGCCAGGCGTCGGGGCCGGGGATCGGAGAGACGGCGTCCAAGGATGGCGGTGACCAGCACGACCGGGCCGGTGAGCCCGGCCACCACCCGGTGGGCGAACTCGATCAGCGGGTTGGTGGAGAGCCCTGCGGCGGGCGTGGGCAGGAACTGGTCGAGGTAGCAGCCCGGCCAGTTCGGGCAGGACGCGCCGGACTCGGTCGCGCAGACCACCGCCCCCATCACGACCGAAGCGAGCGCGAGGGCGGCTGCGACGGTGAACCAGCCCCGGACGGCGCGGTTCATGCCGGCTCCCCCGCGACCGGCGCCGAGGCGTCCCTCACCACTGAGGCGCGGGCACGTCCCCATGGCCCGAGGGCGACGGCGGCGGATCCGGCGAGCAGCAGGACGCCGGCGACGATGCCGACGTTGTCCACGAACTGCTGCCACGGGGCGTAGCTGAGCTCGACGTTGTTTCCGTTCGGCAGCCACATGAACGGAGCGATCGCCACCCAGGCCGCGTAGCCGAGGCCCGGCCAGCGCAGGTAGCCCGGCAGGTCGCGCGCCTGCCACAACACAACCGCCAGCGGCACCACCCACACATAGTGGTGCGACCAGGAGATGGGCGAGCCGAGCAGGCTGGTCAGGCCCGCCAGGCACAGCGCGAACGCGACCTGGCCGCGCCGGTGCATCAGCACGGCCGCCCAGACGCCGAGTCCGACGACCAACACGCTCAGCACCAGCCCGGCGCGGCTCGGCTCGCCGGTGAGGCGGTTCCACATGCCCAGCACCGACTGGTTGGACGCGAACACGATGCCCGAGTTCAGCCCGGAATCGCCCGAGGCGAGCTTGACCCAGTACTCGAGGGACGCCGTGGGCAGCACGGCGAACCCGACCGCCGTCGCAGCGAGGAAGGCGCCGAACGCGACCAGCCCCGCCTTGCGGCGCCCGGCGAAGAAGTTGTAGACAGCCACCACGGCCGGGGTGAGCTTCACTGCGGTCGCCACCCCCACCAGCCAGCCCTCCGGCAGCAGCCGGCGGCGGAAGATCCGGCGTCCGGGCATCGAGTCGAGCACGGCAGCAGCCACAAGGAAGATGCCCAGCTGCCCGAAGCCCAGTGTGTCCCGCACCGGCTGCACCAGCAGGATCACGAGCGTGGTAAGCAGGCTCAGCCGCCAGCCGCCGACGCCGAGCCGGTACAGGATTGCGGCCAGCGCTGCCGTGCACAGCGCGAGCCACAGCACGGCGGCAGCAGTGGACGGGATCACCGCGAACGGCACAGTGAGCAGGGCGGCAAAGCCGGGGTAGATCCAGGGCAGCTGCCCGGCGGCGTCGAAGATGTCCCCGCCGGTGAGCACCAGCCCCCCGACGCGGGCGTAGACGCCGAGGTCCATCATGTTCGGGCGCCACGGCACGAGAGTGCTCCCGGGGATCTGTACACCGGCGACGTACATCGCGGCGACGAGGGGGACGATGGCCAGCCCCGTCCGGCTCGCCCACCTGCGCACCTGCTCCACGTCCCACCTCTCCTTCGGCGCGTCATAGCGTAGACGGGCCGACGGGTCGGCGTTGTCGCGGCGGACCAGAACCTGCCCGCGCCGGGGTTGGCCGAAAAGGGGACGGTTCTCCTTCTCGTCCACACGGCCCCGGCCGAACCCGGCGACGGCCGAAAAGGGGACGGTTCCTTTATCGGCCACTGCACGGCCCGGAGGAGGGCGGGTCCTGCGCCGCGATGAACGGACCTGGCCGACAAAGGAACCGTCCCCTTTTCGGCCAACCCCCCGCCTCGGCCACCGCGAAGGAGGGTGGGAACGCACCGCTCAGAGGCTCGCCAGCGGCAGGCGGTGGCGCATCAGCACCACCTGGTAGGGGTTCCAGGTGGACAGCGTGTAGCGCAGCACCAGGTCCGTGCCGTCGGACGTGGCGTCGAACAGGTAGGGCGCATACGCCGCTCCGGTGCCCTCAGCCTGGGCACGGAAGATCCGGTCACCGACCGGGTCGTCGTCGCGGGACGCCTTGATGAATCGGCTGTGCGGATCGCGGGACATACCGCTCGCGACCCAGTCGAGCAGACGGACGCGCGGCGACCACGGCCCCCACGGCCGGACGGCGCTGCGCAGCACGACCGCCGGACCGATCGGGTCCTCGGGTGCCGAGGCGTACAGCATCAGGTAGCGGCCGGCCGCCTCGACCCAGCGGACGGAGAGCTCGCCCAGCGCCGCCGGGCCGAACAGCGGTGCGGCGGCGGACTCCGCGTCCGTCCATTCGGTGCCGTCCCAGTAGCGGACGCCGGCCCGCGCGGGCGGAACACCGGCGTCCAGCCGGGCCAGCGCGGCAGCGTCCAGCAGGGCCAGGCGGGGCTCGGACGCCCGGTAGGGCCCGCTCCCCCAGACCAGCAGGACGTCCCCGTCGCCGCGGCAGCCCGGCACCTGCGCGGCCGGCCGCAGCTGCACGGAGGCGTTGATGAAGTGCCGCTCGCTGAACGTGCCGAGCACATCGAAGCGCAACGGACGCCGGCGGGCAGCCGGATCGAGCACCGGCTCGTCGCCGACCGCCCGGGCGAGCACCGATCGCCCCATCACCCGACCACCGCGGAAGTGGTTCGAGCTGAACAGCCCGTACAGGTGACCGCCGTGGGAGAACCCGTCCAGCGGCACGTCGTACTCGCGCATGGTGATCCGCCCGGCGGCGCGCCCGACCAGCTTCAGCGGCGCGCCGTGGAAGCGAACCGTCGGCAGGTCGCCGCCGAGAATCACCTCTGCGATCGCGTCGCGGGTGCCGAGCCATGGCCGGGTCCAGTGGGTGTCACCGAACAGCAGGAAGCTGCGCCCGGAGTGGTCGACGCGGACGCCGAGGTCGGTACCGCGGACGCCGGCGGTGGCCAGCGAGTCACTCAGCGTCGGCGCCCGCCCGCCCCACGGCGCGGGCGTCGCATCCCTGTCGCCGCTGACCTGGGCGAGCTTCACCGACTCGGTGCCGGCCACGAAGAAGCTGCTGTGATCGGCCAGCCGCAGGCAGGCGTCCCGCTCCCAGGAGCCATCGGGCAGCGCGTGGTAGCTGAACAGCGAACCGTCCTCGTCGACCAGCAGCCGGGACCGGCCGGCCGCGGCGATCGCCCGAACCCGGGACGCAGCCAGGCCCAGCCGTGCAGCGGACGGCACGGTCACCACGGGCGGGACGGCCACCTCGCCGGCCCGCACCCACTCCGTCCCGACCAGCCGGTAGGTGAGCGGTCCGCCAGGCTCCGGCACCACGGCGAGGAGCCGGCGGCCCCGCCGGACCAGTGCGCCAGGCCCGTCCGCGCGCTCGCTGACCGGGCGCAGCCGAACCCACGGCCGATCCGGACGGTCCAGCCGGCGGCGGTAGTGGTGCAGCGTCCGGCCTGACCGCACCACCGCGTCCACCCGCAGCCACGGCCAGCCGCGGACCAGCGCGGACGCGGGGCCGATCTGCATCAGCCCGCCGCCACGGAAACGATCGGACGGTCCTGGGGCAGCCCCAGGACGGACACGGCAACGGCGGCGAGCGTCGGCAGCTCCCAGCTCAGGCGCAGCCAGAGCGGGCCGGTCTCGAGCCAGCTGATCAGCGGGGTCGCGAACACGTACCCGACGAGCAGCGCCGAACCGGCAACGATCGTCCAGCGCCGTTCCTGCAGGATGAGGTACAGCGCGACCAGCGTCATCCACACCTGGTGGTGCGGCCACGAGATCGGCGTGAGCACGATCGACAGCGCGCCCACCACGAGAGCCGCGGCCAGTTCCTCGCCGCGGCGGTGATGCCGGCTCGCCGCCCACAGTCCCAGCACCGCGACCACCGCGGCGAGGGCGAGCCAGACCAGCCGCTGGTGGTCACCGCCGAGGTCCCAGCGCACCACCAGTCCGAGCAACGACTTGTTGCGGCTGAGCGCCACCTCACCGACCCGGCTGGTGTCGAACACCAACTGCGTCCAGTAGCGCACCGATTCGGCGGGCAGGACCACGAACCCGAGCCCCGTCGCCACCCCGAAGGCCACGGTGGCGTTCACCGCCCGGCGCCACTGCCGCGTGATCAGGAAGTAGGGGACGAAGACCAGCGGGATCAGCTTGATCGCACCGGCGAGCCCGATCAGCAGCCCTTGCCAGCGGCGCGGCAGCACGCCGCAGGCGTCGGCAAGGCTCGCCAGCACCAGGAAGAGGCTGATCTGGCCGAGGATCACGCCCAGCCCCACCGGCTCCGAGACCAGCAACGCGAGCGAGGCAAGCGCGAGCGGCAGCGCCGGGATCCGACCCCCGCGCCAGCGCGAACCGTGTCGCAGCAGCAGGTGGGCGAGGCCGACGCAGGCGGCCAGCGACGCCACGACGACCAGCCAGGCGGACACCGCGGAGGGCAGCATCGCGACCGGCACGAACGCCAGCGCGGCGAAGGGCGGGTAGGTGAAGGGCAGCGCGGGCTCCCCGGGACGGAGCAGCGCGTAGTCGTAGAGCCCGCCGCCGTCCAGCATCGAGAGCACGGCCCCGCGGTACACCGCGAGGTCGGTCATGCCGGAATCGCCGATCTTCGCGAGCAGGGCCGCGAACCAGTAGCCGGCGATCACCAGGGCGAGACCCGTGGCGAGCCCGAGGACAAGGACGAGGCCTGGCCGCCTCGGCTCAGGCACGGTCGACCGCCGGCTCGGGATCAGCCCGGCCGGCGGGGTCGCGCCGGAGCGGAAGCAGTCCGAAGCCGAGGACGACCAGCACGGCCAGCGCGGGCAGTTCGACCCCGATCGCGGTCAACGGGCCGGCCGTGCCCGCCGCGTAGTCGTCGAACCACGGATAGCAGAAGAAGACGGCGAACAGCACGACGCCGAGCACCAGTGGGGTACGTCCACGCAGCAGCAGGTACCAGGCGGCGGCCAGCACCAGCCAGAGCTGGTGGTGCGGCCACGAGATTGGCGACACCGCGACCGACAAGGCGCCCACGGCGAGGGTCGCGGCGAGCGCCTCGCCCTCGCGCAGGTGCCGGGAGGCACGCCAGTACGCCAGCGCTGCCACTGCGGCGGCCACGACCAGCCAGACCAGCGTGACCGGAACCCCGTCCGGCAGCTGCCGGGTGAGCATCCCGAGCAGCGACTTGTTCACGGTGGAGTCGGTGCGGCCGACCCGTCCGGTCTGCCACAACTTGTCGGTCCAGTAGGCGACCGACGGCCCGGGCAGCAGTGCGAACGCCAGGGCGGAGGCGCCGGCGAACGTTCCGGCGCAGACCGCGGCCTGCCGCCACTGCCGGGTCAGCAGGTAGTACGGCAGGAACACCAGTGGGGTCAGCTTGATCGCCGCGGAGAGGCCGACCAGCACGCCCTGCCACCGCCGCGGCAGGAGGTGGTCGAACAGGGCGAGCGCGATCACGAACAGGCTGACCTGGCCGACGATCAGGTTGTGCAGGAAGGGATAGGTGAGCAGCACAGGCACGGCGAGTCCCGCCACCCACGCGATCTGCGCAGCGCCCTTCCGCTCGACCGACGGGCGTCGGTACGGAGTTCCCGCAGCACCGCGCACCAGGACCGCAAGGCAGGCCACGACCACGACGAAGGTGAGGATGGTCCAGAGCGTCTTGGCGACGAGCAGGGGCATCAGCGCGAACGGAGCGAGGATGAGGGCGGCGAAGGGCGGGTAGGTGAAGCCGAGCCCGTGCACCGTCGGGTGGACGTAGGCGTAGGCGTAGAGGTCGCCGCCGCCGAGCGCGTAGTTGATCGCGCCGCAGTAGATCTCCAGATCACCCAGCATGCCGGCGACCCCCCGGCTCGCGACCAGCCCGTAGACGAGCACGCCCGCGGTGGCCACGGCGACGGCCACCAGCGCGACCGAGACGATCCGGGTGCGCTCCGCGGCAGTGATCGTGGCAGCCACGGCACTCCCCTCGTCACGTCCGGTTCGCTCGAAAGCCTAAGGGCTCGGACGGGCCGACGTCTGTTCCCCCGGCGGAGGACTGCGCGCGTCGCGCTCGGGCCCGCCGGGACCGTTTGCGGCGGCTGCCATGATGTCGCAGTGCTCCGCTTCACCGACGCCCAGCGGCGCGACCGCCTCGCCATCCGGCACGGCCTGCACCCGGATCATCGGCACCCCGACCCGGTCGCCGCGACCCGCGCGATGACCGCCCTGCACGCCACCGAACCGGCCACCGTGCACCTCGCGCTCCAGGCCCGTGTGGACGGGCTGGACATCGCGGCGGTGGACGACCTGCTCGCCACCGAGCGTTCGGTGGTGAAGCAGCTGGCCATGCGTCGCACGCTGTTCGGCTTCACCCGCGACCTGCTGCCCGCCGCGCTCGGCAGTGCCTCCGCGCGGGTGGCCGGCGCCGAGCTGCGCCGGCTGGCGGCAGACGTGGAGCGGGCCGGGATCGCCGCCGACGGTACGGCCTGGGTCGAGGATGCCGCCGCAGCCGTGCTCGCACACCTGGGTCCGGAAGGAGCCATGGACGCAGCCTCGCTGCGGGCACAGGTGCCCGCGCTGGCCGCCCGGATCACGTTCGGCTCGGGGAAGTGGGCGCAGGAGGCTCCGGTGGCCCCCCGCGTCCTCACCCTTCTCGGCGCCAGAGGGCAGCTGTTCCGCGGCCGCAACGCCGGACGCTGGCGGGTGTCACGTCCGGTCTGGACCACGGCGCAGGCCTGGCTGGGCGGCACCCCCGTCCCACTGCCGGAGGCCGAGGGCTGGGCCGAGCTGGCGCGGCGCTGGCTGTGGACGTTCGGGCCGGGCACCGAGACCGACCTGGTCTGGTGGCTCGGCGCAACCAGGACCGTGGTGCGTCGGGCGCTCGGCGACCTCGGCGCGGTGAGCGTGGTGCTGGACGACGGCGGCACCGGCTGGGTGTTGCCCGGGGACGAGGAGCCCGGTCCTCCGGTGTCGCCGTGGGCGGCGCTGCTCCCGGTACTCGACCCGACGACCATGGGCTGGAAGCAGCGCGACTTCTACCTCGACCCTGCGGACGCGCCCCACCTCTTCGACGCTGTCGGGAACGCTGGCACGACGGCCTGGTGGAACGGACGGGTCGTCGGTGCCTGGGTGCAGGCGGCGGATGCGTCCGTCCGGGTCATCCACCGTTCTGACCCGGGCCCGGACGGCCGGGCGGCGCTGGCCGCCCAGGCCGAGCGCCTCACCGCCTTCTTCGACGGCGACGTGGTCGCGCCGATCTACACCTCCGCGGAGATGCGCAGGAGCAGGATCTGACGGCGGCGCTGACGGGTCGCGAGGCCTGGGGGACCTCGCGACCCATCAGATCAGGATCGCTGTTTCCCCTCCGCAGCGCGTCCGGCGATGACAACCACCAGGTGATCGGCGCCCCCGGTGCCTGCACACGCACTCGCCGACCGGCTTCGCGAACAGCGTTCTCTGATTCGCCGCCAAGTTCAGCATGTCCCGTGGGATAATTCAAGAACACCGTTCACGCAAGGTCGGGGAGGCTTCGTGGGTACACGGGCGCAACGCAGGGACACGACCGGGGCAGCCATCCTGGCCGCCGGGTTACGCCTCCTGGCCGAGGGCGGATCGGAGGCGCTGACGGTCCGTGGCCTGGCCCGGGAGCTCACGCTGGCCCCTTCCGCCCTGTACCGCTACGTCCACAGCCGTGAGGACCTGCTCGCCCTCCTCCTCGGCCACGCCTACGCGGACCTCGCCGACTCCATCCAGGCCGCCCACGACGCCGTTCCGCGTGCGGACCTTCGGGGCCGCTGGCGTGCCTTCGCGCACACCCTGCGGAACTGGTCACTCGCCCATCGGCACGAGTGGATCCTGATCCAGAGCGCGGTGGTCGCGGGGCCGCTCCCCTTCACCGAGAACACATTCCGGCTGCACCTGCTGCTGATCCGGCTGGGGGCGGACGCTGAGCGTGCCGGAATCCTGCCGACCATCTCCTCGCCGCGCGACGAACCGGTGATCCGGGGGCTGCCCGTCCTGGAGATGATGGCCGGAGTGGAGGTTCGCGAGCAGACGATGCTCAGCGGTCTGGCCGCCTGGCACCTGCTGGACGGCGCGCTCTACTCCGAGCTGCTGGGACTCGCGGGCACGGAGATGATGGACGCCGACGCCTACTACGACGCGATGGTGTCCGCGACGGAACTGCTCCTGCTCGGACCCGAAACCGTTCGGCCCACGGGGTCGGCCGACGTTCAGCGCTGACGCGAGTTCACCAGGTCTCGTCGTCGTGGAGGCCATCGGTCCAGGCGGCGTGGCGGTCCGCCGAGAAGCGGAGCATGGCCTTGGCGCCGGCGGGGACGACCGCACCGAAGTTGTTGTAGAGGCGGTCGAAGTGCAGCCCCTCGAGCTGGCCGGCGATCCGACGCACCACTGCCCCGGACAGCGGGAGCCGGTTGGGGTAGCTGCGCAGGAAGCTCACGCTGCGCCGGTCGGGATTGGGGAACACGGCATCCCCGGCCAGCAGCACCCCGGCGCCACCGCTGCCCGGACGCCATTCGGCCACGGTCTGGCCCCGGAAGTGCCCGCCCACCCGGTACAGGGTGATGTCAGGACCCACATCGAAGGACTCGTCGAAGAACGTGACCCGCTCCGGACGCCGGCACCACTCACGGTCGTGCCGGTTGAGCACCACCGGTGCGTCGAGAGCCGCAGCCCATTCGGTCTGGCAGCCGTACATGTGTGGGTGGCTCGCTGCGACGGCGAGCACCGGGCCGAGCGCACGGACGCGGTCGAGCGCGGCGTCGTCCACGAAGCCCAGCGGGTCGAAGACCAGCACCCCCGACGCGGTGCGGACCACCATCGTCTGCTGGCCGATGCCCACCTGCGGCGTCGCCGTGATGCCGTAGAGGTCCGGCTCCACCTCTAGCCAGCGCGTGGCGGTCCCTGCGGCGATCAGCTCCGCCCGGGTCGTCCACCGCTGCCCTGACGCCGGCACCCACTGCCGCTCGTCGGAGCAGATCTCGCAGGTCTGGGGCGGGGCGTCCAGGTCGGCGGTCTCCACCGCGCACGTTGCACAGATCCAGATCACCGGCCGACGATAACCGGGCCCGGGCCCCGTCGGCCATGCTCAGATCTTCCCTCGCGGGGACGGGTCGACGAGACGGTGGAGTTCGCCGCCGACCAGCAGCAGCCGGAGCGGCGGCAGGGAGCCGGCCCTCAGCGGGAGGTGATCGCCCGCGGCGCGTGCCTGCGGACGCGGCCGAGGTAGACCTGACCGGTCTGCTCGGCCGTGAACAGGCGGGAGCCCTCCGGCAGCAGCTGGAGTTCGTTCACCACCGCGGCGAGCCGGGACAGCTGGCCGCGGACGGCGTCGAGTTCCGCCTCCAGGGCGAGGATCCGGCGCACACCCTCCAGGTTGATCCCCTCGTTCTGGGACAGGTGCTGGATGTGCCGCAGCCTGGCGATGTCACGCAGCGAGTAGCGGCGCCCGCGGCCACGGGACCGGCCGGGCACCACCAGGCCGAGCCGGTCGTAGCCGCGCAGGGTCTGGGGGTGCATCTCGGCCAGCTGTGCCGCCACCGAGATCACGAAGATCGGGGCGTCGGCGTCCAGCCGCTCAGGCAGGCGTTCGGTCATCGCGAACCCCCCAGCAGGTGGGCCCGCGGGTCACCACCGCCAGCCTTCTCCTGGTAGTCGGCCAGTGCAGCCTTCGCCTCGTCGGAGAGGTGCGTGGGCACCTCCACCTCGACTGTGACCAGCAGGTCGCCGTCGGTGGCGCCGCCCTTGACGCCCCGGCCACGGACGCGGAACGTCCGCCCGTTCGGCGTGCCGGCGGGCACCTTCAGCCGCACCGGGCCATCGTCGAGGGTGGGCACGGAGATCTCCGCGCCCAGGGCAGCCTCGGCGAACGTGACCGGGACGGTGACCGTGAGGTGGTCGCCCTTGCGGCCGAACACCTTGTGCGGCCGCACGTGCACCAGAACGTAGAGGTCGCCGGACGCACCGGAGTTCTCGCCGGCACCGCCCTTGCCCTTGATCCGGATCCGCTGTCCGTCGGTGACTCCCGCAGGGATCCGTACCTGCATGGTGCGGGTCGACTGGCCGCGCCCCGAACCCTGGCAGGTGGCGCACGGATCGTCCACGATCATGCCCCGGCCGCGGCACTCGCGGCACGGCTCGGTGACCGCGAAGACCCCGCCCGAGGTGGAGGTCTGCATGCCGCTGCCCTGGCAGACCGGGCACACGCGCGGCTGGGAGCCGGGGCGGGCGCCGGTGCCGTGGCAGGTCGGGCAAGCGGCGTCGGAGGTGGTCTGCATGGTGACCGTCGAGCCGGCCAGCGCACTCGCGAAGTCGATCGTGACCTCGCCCTCGATGTCGGCACCGCGCCGCGGTCCCCTGCTCGTGCGCCGGCTCGTGGTGGCACCGCCGAACAGGTTGCCGAACAGGTCGCCGATACCGGAGTCGCCGGCCCCGCGGAACAGGTCCTCCACGGACGGCCCGCCCTGCCCGGCGCCGGGGAACCGGAAGCCCCCGCCGCCGAACAGGCTGCGCGCCTCGTCGTACTCCTTGCGCTTCGCCGGATCGCTCAGGATCGAGTTCGCCTCGGAGACCTCCTTGAACTTCGCCTCGGCGTCGGCGTTCGTCTTGTTCTGGTCGGGGTGGTACTGCCGGGCCAGCTTGCGGAACGCCTTCTTGATCTCCTCGGGCTTGGCGTCCTTGGAGACGCCGAGCACCTTGTAGTAGTCCTTCTCCAGGTAGTCCTTGGTACTCATCACGCCTCCTCTCGTGTGCTCATGGGTACTCGGTTCACTCCGGGTTGGCGACCCCCACGCGGGCCGGTCGGAGCACCCGGTCGTTGAGCTTCACGCCGCGCTGCATCACCGCGGAGATGGTGGGAACGCTCACGGCGCCGCCCTCGTACGGCATCTGCATCAGTGCCTCGTGCAGCTGCGGGTCGAACTCCTCGCCGACCTCGCCGTAGGCCTCCAGGCCGTACTTGGCGGTGATCTTCTCCAGTTCCTCCGCGACCAGCTTGAAGCCTCCGGTGAGCTCGTCGTGCTCGCGGGCGGCCTCGACGCTGTCCAGGACGGGGAGCAGGTCGAGCACGACCACCTCGATACCGCCCTGCCGGGACAGCGCCCGGTCGCGGTCGACCCGCTTCTTGTAGTTCTGGTACTCGGCGGAGAGCCGCTGCAGGTCGGAGGTGCGTTCGTCCACCAGCTCCTGCAACTCGGCCACCTTCGCGTCCAGGACGGCGGCACCGGAGGACTTCGCATCCAGCGGCTCCTCGGCGCCGTCCCCGCCGGCCTCGCCCTCGGGCACGAAGCCCTCGGGCTCGGCGGCGGGCTCACCCACCGGGGACTGCTCCCCTGCGGGCTCGGGAACCCCGTCCCGCGGCTCGCCGAATTCCTCGGTCGAATCGCTCACTTGTCGTTGTCCTCGTCCACGATCTCTGCGTCCACGACGTCGTCATCGCCACCGGAGGTGGGCTGCCCGCCGTCGGCCGGGGCCTCGGCCTGCTGCGCGGCCTGGGCAGCGGCGTACATCGCCTGGCCCATGCTGGCCGCCTTGGTGTTGAGGTCGTCCATGGCGGCCTTGACAGCGTCGTTGTCGTCGGTCTTGAGGGCTTCCTTGAGCTTGTCGAGGGCCTCGACCACCGGCGCCTTGGTGTCCTCGGGCAGGGTCTCGGCGTTCTCCGCGAGCAGCTTCTCTGTGCGGAACGCCAGCGCGTCCGCCTCGTTGCGCATCTCGACGGCCTCGCGGCGCTTGTGGTCCTCGGCGGCGTGCGCCTCGGCCTCCTTCACCATCCGGTCGATGTCGTCCCTCCCCAGCGCGGAACCGCCGGTCACGGTCATCGACTGCTCCTTGCCCGTGGCCATGTCCTTGGCGTGGACGTGCACGATGCCGTTGGCGTCGATGTCGAAGGCGACCTCGATCTGCGGCACGCCCCGCGGAGCGGGCATCAGGCCGGTCAGTTCGAAGTTGCCCAGGCTCTTGTTGTCCCGGGCGAAGTCACGCTCGCCCTGGTAGACCTGGATCATCACCGACGGCTGGCTGTCCTCTGCGGTGGTGAACACCTCGCTGCGCTTGGTCGGGATCGTGGTGTTGCGCTCGATGATCTTGGTCATCACGCCGCCCTTGGTCTCGATGCCGAGGCTCAGCGGGGTGACGTCGAGCAGCAGCACGTCCTTCACCTCGCCCTTCAGCACGCCGGCCTGCAGGGACGCGCCCAGGGCGACGACCTCGTCCGGGTTCACGCCCTTGTTGGGCTCCTTGCCTCCGGTCAGTTCCTTGACCAGGTCGACGACGGCCGGCATCCGGGTGGAGCCACCGACGAGGATGACGTGGTCGATCTTGCCGATCGAGGTGTTGGCGTCGGAGATCACCGCGTTGAACGGCGCCCGGCAGCGATCCAGCAGGTCCTGGGTGAGGCGCTGGAACTCGGCCCGGGTGAGCTTCTCGTCCAGGTGCAGCGGGCCTTCGGCGCCGGCCGTGATGTAGGGCAGGTTGATCGCGGTCTCCTGCGCGCTGGACAGCTCGATCTTGGCGCGCTCCGCAGCCTCCTGGAGGCGCTGGCGGGCCATCTTGTCCTTGCCCAGGTCGATGCCGTTCTTGTTCTTGAACTGGGTGACCAGCCAGTCGACGACACGCTGGTCCCAGTCGTCACCGCCGAGGCGGTTGTCGCCCTTGGTCGCCTTCACCTCGAAGACGCCCTCGGCGATCTCCAGCAGGGACACGTCGAAGGTGCCGCCACCGAGGTCGAAGACGAGGATGGTCTGTTCCACGCCGCCCTTGTCCAGGCCGTAGGCCAGGGCCGCGGCGGTGGGCTCGTTGATGATCCGGTCGACCACGAGACCCGCGATCTCGCCGGCCTCCTTCGTGGCCTGGCGCTCCGCGTCGCCGAAGTACGCAGGGACGGTGATCACCGCGTTCGTGACCGGCTCACCCAGGTAGGCCTCGGCGTCACGCTTCAGCTTCATCAGCACGCGGGCGCTGATCTCCTGCGGGGTGTACTTCTTGTCGTCAATGCTGACCGTCCAATTGGTGCCCATATGGCGCTTCACCGAGCGGATGGTGCGGTCGACGTTGGTGACGGCCTGGCGCTTGGCGACCTCGCCGACCAGGACCTCTCCGCCCTTCGCGAAGGCGACCACCGACGGGGTGGTGCGGGAGCCTTCCGCGTTGGGAATGACGGTGGGCTCGCCGCCCTCGAGGACGGCGACGACAGAGTTGGTGGTGCCGAGGTCGATGCCGACTGCTCGTGCCATTGTTTGCTACCTCCGGTTGAGTCTTGGACGGAGTTGAGCTTAGCACGCTCAACTTCGATGATTGAGTTCACCAGACTCAACTGTGGGGAAGCTGGGGGTATTCCCTGATCCGGCACAGGTTCCGCAGGATCGACCAGCGCGGGAGGCGCCGCTCCGGCCCGGGGTGGCCCGCAGGGGTCAGGCGGCGGCGCTGGGGTCGCCGAGCATGGCCTGGGTCAACTGGGCGACGATGGGGAACGAATGCCACAACTGGTGGCCGAGGCCGTCCACGGTGATCGTGGGCCCGGGCACACCGCGTCCGGCGAGCTGGAAGTCGAGCCGCTCGTAGTCGCCCACGCGGCACAGCGAACTGCGCGATCCGCGCGCCAGCGCGCACCGGGCGAGCTCCACGGCGTCCAGGCCCTCGAGCAGGCCCTGGGTGGCCAGCACCTGGCCGATCGCGACCAGGTCCACCGGCGAGTACCGGACGGACGGCTCGCGGCGCTGCGACCGGCGCGCCGCCATCACCCATTCATGATCCTTGTTCGTTGCGAGGGCCGTGGGCATCCGACCCAGGTCGGCGATGTTGTGCGCCTGCAGCGAGGCGATGTTGCGGGAGGTGATCGCCACCGGCTCGACGAGGTTCAGGCCCTCGATCGGCCCCCACTCCCCCAGTAGCGGGAGCGCGGAGACCGCCAACGAGCAGCCGGTCGAGTAGCCGAGCACCTGCATGTACTCGGGGTGGTGGACGTCGCCGACCTCGAGCGCCTCGGCGACGTAGGCAAGGTTCAGTTCGGCCCAGGCATCGATCCTGCCGTGCAGCATCTCGGTGCGCACCGCCTTCGGAATGCTGTGCCCGAAACGGCTCATCCCCGGGATCTCTGTGACTACGACGGTCAGCGAGGTCGCGTCCGCCAGGTGAGCGCACTTGGCGATCTCCCATGGCCCGAGCGGGGTGTTGAAGCCGGGGAAGTAGACCAGTACGCCGTGGGACACCGGAGGCGTGGCCACCAGCGCGTCCAGGGGGGTGCGTCCGGTCGGTCGCAGGGTGTGCTGCCGCACCAGCGTCTCCGGCCGTGCCTCAACGGCACGATGGTCGACCGAGATCGTCATCCTCGACCGCTGCACGTCTGCCACGCCTGCGATCGTACGCGAGGAGTGGGCGCGATTCGCCCGCGGGCCGCTGCGGCGCGAGAATGGCCGACGAGTGCTGCGGTGACCGATTCGCCGGGCGGGACGTCCGTCCCGGCGGTCGCCGGCCTTGTGGAGGACCGATGAATTCGCTTGAGGGCCTGCTGCGCAACGCGCTGCTGGCCGCCGCCCGCAGTGCCCGGCTGAAGGCCCTGGCCCTGCGGCTGCCCGTGACGGCCGCCGTCGTGCGCCGGTTCGTCCCCGGTGAGACGATCGCCGAGTGCCTGGCCGCCGTCCGGGCGCTGGCAGCGGATGGGCTGCACGCGAGCATCGACTTCCTCGGCGAGGACACCACCAGCCCCGCCCAGGCCGCGGCCGTCCGCGACGGCTACCTGGAGGTGCTCGCGCGACTGTCCGCCGAGGGCCTCACCGGAACCGCGGAAGTGTCGGTCAAACTGACCGCGCTCGGGCTGGGGCTGCCGGACGGGCGTCGCCTGGCGCTGGCGCACGCGCGGGAGATCTGCGCGGCGGCATCCGCTGCCGGGACGACCGTAACGGTCGACATGGAGGACCACACCGCGACCGACGCCACCCTCGGCGTCCTCGCCGAACTGCGCCGCGACCACCCCGACGCGGGCGGCGTCCTGCAGGCCTACCTGCACCGGACGCTGGACGACTGCACGCTGCTCTCCGGTGAGGACTCGCGGATCCGGCTGTGCAAGGGCGCGTACGCCGAGCCGGCCGAGGTCGCCCACCAGACCCGCGAGGAAGTGTCGACCGCGTACGTGGCGTGCGCCCGCGTCCTGATGGCAGGGGACGGCTTCCCGATGCTGGCCACCCACGACCCGGAGATGATCGCCGCGGTCGCCGAACTGGCCGCCCAGTACGGCCGCGAGCCCGGCAGCTACGAGTTCCAGATGCTCTACGGCATCCGCTCCGACGAGCAGCGACGGCTCGCCGCGACGGGCGAGGCCGTGCGGGTGTACGTGCCCTTCGGCACCGACTGGTGGGGCTACTTCGTCCGCCGCCTCGCCGAGCGCCCGGCCAACCTGTTGTTCTTCCTTCGCGCCCTGCTCGGGCGTTAGCCCGGCGGGGACGGTTCCGGTCGCGGCCCGCTGCCGCGCCAGCGGTCCACCGTGGCGTCGGCGTCGACGATGCCCACCACGATCCCCGGACCGTCGTGGGGACGCAGGTAACTCTCCCGGATCCGGGCGTTCAGGTCGGCGACGATCTCGCGCACGTCAGCTTCGGCGGTGACCTCGGCCAGCGTCGCCGGCAGCCGCTCGACCTCGCGGCGCAGGGCCAGCGGCGTGGGCAGCAGCGGTTCGAGGTGCTCCCGGGCGATCTTGGCCTTCACCCACCAGTCCGGGTCGTCGTCGAGCTGCAGCGGCCTGCCCGCCCCGGGCAGGTCGTCGAACTCGCCCCGCTCGATCGCTTCCCGGACCTGCCGGTCGATCCACGACTCGTACTGCATGGCTCCATCCTGCTCCTGCGGACCGGAGCCGGTCTCAGCCGGCCGACTCCGCCCGGTCGAGCCCGGCGCGCAGGTCTGCGACCAGGTCGGACGCGTCCTCGACGCCCAGGCTGAGTCGCAGCAGGCCCGCGGTGATCCCTGCGGCCGCCTGCACTTCGAGCGGCATCGCCGCGTGGGTCATCGTGGCCGGGTGCGAGATGAGAGACTCGACGCCGCCGAGGCTCTCCGCCAGGCAGAAGCACTCCAGCCCGTCGACGAGCGCCCGGACAGCGGCCTCGCCACCCACGTCGAAGGTGACGATCGCGCCGAAGCCGTCCATCTGGCGCTCGGCGAGCGCGTGTTGGGGATGCTCGGCCAGCCCCGGGTAGTGGATGGCGCGCACGGCGGGGTGGGCGCCGAGCAACTCGACGATCGCGGCGGCATTCGCCTCGGCCGCAGCCATCCGCAGGTGCAGGGTGCGCAGCCCGCGCAACACGAGGTACGCGTCCAGGGCGCCGCCAGTGGCCCCCAGGGTGTTGGCCCACCACCCCAGCTGGTCCAGCACGTCCGCGGACGCGGCGAGGATCGCTCCGGCCACCACGTCGCTGTGCCCGTTGAGGTACTTGGTCGCAGAGTGCACCACCACGTCAGCACCCAGCTCCAGCGGGCGCTGCACGACCGGGCTGGCGAACGTGTTGTCCGCCACGACCTGCGCGCCCGCGGCGTGGGCCGCCCGGCACAACGCCGCGATGTCGGTGATCCGCAGCAGCGGATTCGAGGGCGTCTCCAGCCAGACGAGGTCGGCTCCAGCCAGCGCTTCCGGCCAGGCCGAGGGGTCGCTGAGGGTTACCAGGCGCAACTGCAGGCGTCCGGTGCGGGCCAGGGCGTCGAACAATCGCCACGAACCGCCGTAGCAGTCCACCGGAGCGACCAGGATGCCGCCGGGTGGCAGCAGGGCCAGCACCGTGGTGGCGATCGCGGCCATGCCGGACGCCGTGATGACACCGCCGACCCCGCCTTCGAGCGCCGCGACCGCGTCCGCGAGCACCGACCTGGTGGGGTTGCCGGCCCGGCTGTAGTCGTACCCGCCGGACTCACCGAAGCCGGGGAAGGAGTAGGTCGTCGACAGGAAGACCGGGGGCACGACGGCGCTGTGCGTCGGGTCGGTATTGATCCCGGCCCGGACCGCCCGCGTCCGGGGGTGCTGGTGTGTCACAGCGCGAGACCCTACCGGCAGGGGCGCCGCGACACACCCGTCCCACGGGGCAGTTGCCGCACCCCGTGTCCTCTGGTGCGGGGTCGATGCCCGGGGTAGCGTCCAAGACATGAAGATCGAGGACATCATCCGCAAGAAGGGCGCGGACGTGGTCACCATCGCGCCCGCCGCCACCGTCGCCGAGCTGGTCGAGCTGCTCGGCAGGAACAACATCGGCGCCGTGGTGGTCAGCGAAGACGGTGCCACGATCTCCGGCATCGTCAGCGAGCGCGACGTCGTCCGGCACCTCGCCGACGGGACGGACGTGCTGGCCCAGCCGGTCTCGGCGATCATGACCGCGAACGTGAAGACCTGCACCCCCGAGGACTCCCTCGAGGCCACGGGCCACACCATGACCTACTCGCGGATCCGGCACCTGCCCGTGGTCGGCGAGGACGGCAAGCTCGCCGCGATCGTCTCGATCGGTGACGTCGTGAAGTACCGCATCGACCAGCTCACCGACGAGCGCAACCACTTGCTTGAGTACCTCCACACCTGAGCCCTCGGCCGCCGCCCCGGCCGAGGCGGCCCTGATCGCTGCCGGCCTGACCTACCGGGTGGTCCGGCATCCCCCGGCGAGGTCGCTGGCAGAGGCCGCGGCCCTGCGCGGGATCGAGCCGCGCGACATCGTGAAGACCCTCGTGGTGCGGCGCGGCGCGGAGGACTACCTGTTCGTTCTGGTCCCGGGAGACCGCGAGATCGCCTGGCCGAAGCTGCGCGCCCACCTCGGGGTGAGCCGGCTGTCGATGCCGGACGCCGAGGCCGCCTTCGTCGCGACCGGCTACCGTCGCGGCACGATCACCCCGTTCGGCTCCCGGGTCGCCTGGCCCGTGGTCGCGGACGCGAGCCTCGCCGGCCACACCATCTCGCTCGGCGCCGGGGAGCCCGGGGCCACCGTCCTGATCAGCGCGGACGCGGCGCTCGCCGCCCTCGGCGCGGAGGTCGCCGACATCACCGAGCCCACGGCCTGAGCCGCGCACCTCGCGAAACCAGGCGCGCCGAGCCCACGTTCGGTGGATCATGGTGCCGTGCCGGAACATCCTCAGACGCTGGAGGATGTCGCCCGTCTGGTCGACTCCGAGCGCATCCGGCAGAACCTGTCGATCGGTGACGCGGCGAAGATCGCCGCGGTGCCGAAGGCCACCGTCCAGGGGTGGCTGAACGGCAAGCACCGGCCCACCCCTGCCCTGCGGCCGAACTTTGAGCGGCTGGTGGCCGAACTCGGCCTGAGTGACCGGATCGACCTGTGGACCGACCTCGGCGCAGTGCTCTCCCGGCTGCGTGAGTCGACGTCGCCCTACGTCGGTCTCCGCCCGTTCGAGGTCACGGACACGTCGCACTTCTTCGGGCAGGAGGGTGAGTCCGCCCGCGTCGCCCGCGCGGTCGCAGCGCTGGAAGCCGGGCACGGAGTCGTGTCCGTGGTTGGTCCGTCGGGTTGTGGGAAGTCGTCGCTGCTGGCCGCGGGACTGGTGGGCCACGAGTGCGGCCACGACGGCGTCCTGGCGGGTCACCGGGGTATCGTGTTGGCCGCCTCCGACCTGCCGGCCACGGTGCCTGCGGACGTCGACCTCGTCGTGGTCGACCAGTTGGAGGAGGTTCTCGAGCCCGCGGAACAATTCGAGGCGGTGGCGGCGTCGGTGACAGAACTCGCCCGACACCACGCCGTGGTGCTGGGAGTCCGCTCGGACGCCTTCGGCGTGCTGGCCGAACAGCCCACGCTGCGGAGCGCCCTTGAGCGCCCCCTCCTCCTCGCACCGATGAGCCGCGCGGGGGCCGTCGCGGCCATCGAGAAGCCCGCTGCCCGGTTCGGGGTGACGGTCGAGTCCGGTCTGGCCACGCTCATGCTCAGCGAACTCACGCCCGGGAAGTCTGCGCACGGCGTGGGGGCGGACGTGCTGCCGCTGCTGTCCAACGCTCTCCTGATGACCTGGAGCGTCGGCCGCGGCCGGCGGATGACGATCACCGACTACGAGGCCACTGGAGGTATCGGCCGGGCGATCGAGGGCCTCGCGGAGAGCGTGGTCGACGCCCTGCCCGCCGACCGCGCCGCGCTGGTCCGGCCGCTCCTGCTCAGGCTCGTGCGGACGACCGAGTCGGGGGTCACCCGGTCGCGACTGGCATTGGCGTCGCTGGACCCGGCTGAGCGTGAGGTCGTCGAGGCGATGGTGCAGGCGCGCATCCTGACCGTGACGGCCGAGGATGTGCGGATCAGCCACGAGTCGCTGTTCCGGCACTGGCCCCGCCTCGCCGCCTGGATCGAGCAGTCCCGGGAGCGGCTGCGGGTGCGCGACCACCTGGAGCAGGCCACCCGATTGTGGCTGGACAGCGGAAGGGCGTCCGAGTCGCTGCTTCCGGTCGACCGGCTGCCGCTGTTCATCTCGTTCCTCGAGGACCCCGCCGCGGAGGCCATCCTGGGCGCGCCCGAGCGCGAGTTCCTCACCGCCAGCAGGGAGCACTTCACCAACCAGCTGGACGCCGAACGGGTCCGCTCGGCGCGGCTCCGACGCCGAGGCCACGTCTCCGTCGCCCTCGCCGCCCTCGCCACTTGCCTCGCGTTGATCGCCTGGTCCACAGGCGTCCAGACCCACAGCCTCCAGCTCGACGCGCAGTCCCGTCAGGTGGCCTCCGAGGCGAACGCCCTACGCAACCGCAATCCCAACCTGCAGACCCAGCTGGCACTGGTCAGCGACGGCGTCTCCAGCACCCGCGAAGGGCTCTCCGCGCTACTCGACGCCACCTCGATCGAGGCCCCCACACGGTGGCCAGGGAACGGCCCGGCGGTGCTCGCGGTGGACGCGGACGGCACGCTCGCGGCGCGCGGTGAGACCAATGGACGAGTCACCCTCTGGGACTCTCATGACTTGGCCAACGGCCCCGGCCGGACGTTCGCGGCCAGTCCCGCCGACGCCCGGCTCACCGCGATCGCCCTCGTCGAGGGGGCGAGGCGGACGTTCCTCGCCGTGGGGGGCAGCAGTGGCCACCAGGCCCTCTGGGATGTGACTGCGACGCCGGTCGAACTCGCCCGACCGACTGACGGCGTCGGGACGGCCACGGCGATCGGGTTCAACGCCTCGGGGACCATACTGGCCGTCGGTTCCGACGACGGCACCCTCGACCTCTACTCGCTCACCGACCTCACCCGCCCCAACCGCATCGCGCGTCTTGCATTGTCGGCCCCGGTGACATCGCTAGCCTTCGACCCCCAGCGTCCACGCCTGTACGTGGGCGGTGCGGACGACGCCCTGGTCGTGGTGGCCCTGTCGGCCCGGCCGGTCGTCCTCGACCGCTGGCCGCACACACCTGGCCGCAAGGCACACTGCCTGTCCATCGCCGTGAGCCCGGACGGCCACTGGCTCGTGGCGGGCCTCACCTCGAATGTCCTCGCCCGGTGGGACCTCACTGCCCGGTCGCGGGAGTCGGAGGTCATCGGAGGCTTCCTGTGGTGGGTAGCCGCGGTCGGATTCAGCCCGGACTCCTCGACCCTTGCCGCCGGGGACATCGTCCAGAAGGTACACATCCTCGACGCCGCGACCATGGCCGAGCAGCGCGTCCTCGACGGCCCGTCGCCGATCACCGGCGTCGGCTTCGTCGGCGGCGCCCCGGTCGCGACCAGCGGCGATGGCACCCTCTGGTCGTGGCCCGCCCACAGTCGTGTCCTCCGGTCCGGGGGCGGCACGATCTACCAGCTCGTCGCCGATTCAACCACTCTTCGCTGGCTCGCCGCCCCCTCACCGGGCGACCAGACCATCACTGTGTGGCGGCTGGACAGAGGCGTTCGGCCAACCTTCGTGGTGCCCGCCCCGGCCGGCGTCCGGCTGTCCTCGTCCGCGGCGTTCAGCTCCGACGGGGGGACGCTGTACGCCGGCACCAGGAACGGCGAGGCGGTGAGCTGGCCCATCGGTGACCAAGGGATCGGGACGCCCCGGGTGCAGCGGGTCTTTCCCGGCACGCGCGCGGTCGATATTTCGAACGTGGCTCTCAGCCGGGTCGCCCCGATCATGGTCACGCCGGACTATGCCGCCGACACCACAGTCGTGTCCCGCATCGCCGCCGACGGGACGATCACCCCGGTCACGACCCTGCGGACGCCAACCTCGCAGGTGGCAACCTTCGCCTCCGACCGGAACCTGCTCCAGATCGGCACCAGCCTCGGCGTCGAGCTCTACGACCTCAGTTCACCCGAGCACCCCGTACTGCTCTCCACGATCCACACGGATGCACTGCCGACCGCGTCCTGGCTCGCGCCCGATTCGCGACTGCTCGCCACCGGAACCGATTCCGGCCGGGTGACCGTGTGGGACATCTCCGACCCGGGGAGTCCCGTCGAGGTACGGCATTTCACGGACGCGCGGTCGGGCATCTACGCCGTCGCCTTCAGCCCGGACGAGAGGACCCTGATCGCCGCCGGCGGCGACGAGGTGTTCTTCGGCTGGGGCCTGGGCGCCCAGGACGCCCGGGCGGCCTTCATCCTGGAACCCGGGATGGGCCGCACCACCGAGACCCGCTTCATCCTCTCCGGCACCGCCTTCGTCGGTGCCGGCGACGATGGCAGCGTGCGCATGTGGACCCTCGACCCGACCACGGCGCGGACGTCGTTGTGCGCGCTCCGCGGCGCACCGCTCACCGGTGAGGAGTGGGAGCGGTACGCCACGGGCATCACACCCTTCGAGCCCTGCACAGCGCGCGGGTGAGCCGTCGCCCACCGCCGGTGCGCCGCCTGCGGCGGGACAGCGCACCGGACCGCGTCAGGCGATCACGGGATCAGTGCCCACAGAGGTGGACGAGGCGCTGGTGTAGCCGGTTCGCCGCGCCGTGACCTTCACGGTGATGCTCCTGCCCACGTCCTTCGCGGTCAGCAGGTAGGAGCTGTGGACCTGGCCGCTGATCGCGCTGCCCGAGCGGTACCACTGGTAGCTCAACGAGGCCGGTTCGGGCTGCCAGTCACCCGCGGTCACCGCCAGCGTCTGCCCAACTTGTGCCGTCCCCTCGATCCTGGGCACGGGCCTCGTGGTGAACGCGGCCTTCGCGACCGTCGAGCTGTAGCCGGAGGTCCTGGCGACCGACGCGTACCCGTCCGCGGCGCCGGTGACGCGCACCTTCAACCGGTAGCCGGCGTAGCGACCGTCGACCCGGTACGTCCGCGCGGTGGCCCCCTTGACCGAACTCACCCTGCCCGACGGGCTCCTGGCGTACCACTGGTAGCCGAACGTGGTCTCCGCGGGGTTCCAGGTACCCTCGTCCGCCACCAGCTCCTCATCCACCTTCGCCGTACCCGTGACCTTCGGGGTCGCCGCAGCCATCCCCGGAGCAACGGCAACGGTCGGATCCGAGTAGCGCCTGGTCGTCACGTAGCCGGACCGCGACGCCGTGACCCGCACCCGCAGGACGCGGCCCTGATCACTCGAGGTAGGCGTGTAGGTGGCCTTCGTCGCCCTCCGGATGGCGCTGTTCCTCCCGGTCGAGCCCACCCGGTACCACTGGTAGCTGTACTTCGCCGACGGCTCCCAGGCTCCCGGAACCGCGGTCAGCGGCATCGCGACCCGCACCACGCCGGTCACGGTCGGTGTCGGAGCCGTCGTGAACGGTGCCGTGGCGACCTTCGACGTCCATGCCGTGTATCTGGTCGCGGATGTGTAGCCCGCCAGCGAACCGACCACCCGCACCCGCAGGCGGTAGCCGACGTCGCTCGCCTTCACCGTGTACGACTCCCCCGTTGCACCTGAGATCGAACGCACCGTCCCCGACGCACTGCGCCGGTACCACTGGTACTTCAGCGCCACCCCGTCGGGGTCCCACTCCCCCGGCACGACCGAAACCGCCTGGTCGGTCACGGGCGCGGGTGGGTCAACCGAGGGCGTCACGGGCGACAACGCACCCGTCTTCACCACGGCGGTGGCCGCGGAGGTCATCGGCACCGAACGGTAGCCGGGCTTCGACCCGGTCACCCGCACCGTCAGCCTGGCCCCGAGGTCGGCGGCGCCAACCCGGTAGGTCGCCGCGTCGGCCCCGGTGATCGCGGTGGACCCGCGGAACCACTGGTACGCCAGGTCGACTGGCACCGGGGCCCAGTCGCCGGGGACGGCGGTCAGATTCTCGCCGACCCGCGCGATCCCCTGGATCGTCGGCGTCGGCGTCAGGGTCAGGGCCAGGTCGCCCGCCGGAACCGCGGCGGTTTCGGCCGAGGTCACCGTCGAGGACGCGTAGCCGTCCTTGGCGCCGGTCACGGCCACGGCCAGCCTCGCGCCGGCGTCGGCCTGGGAGACCACATAGGTCTGGTCCTCCGCGTCGGCGATCGGCACCCCGTCACGGAGCCACTGGTAGGTCAGTGCCACGGGTTGCGGGCCCCACGTCCCCGGGTCGGCCGTGAGGGTGGAGCCAACGGTCGCCTCACCGTTGACGGTCGGAACCGCGGAGACCAGACCGCCCTCCACCGCCACCTCGCCGAGGGGGCGGGACGTCCCATCGACCGCCACGACGGCCCCCGAGCCGTCGGCGGCGAGGCTCGTGAGCGCGAACGAATAGGTGCCGCTCGGCACATACACGCCGGCGTCGTCCTTGCCGTCCCAGTTGATGCCGCGCAGCGCTCCGTCCGCGGTCGCGGGAATGTCGATGCTGCGCACCACGGTGCCGTCGGCGTTGCTGATCTGGAGCGTCCCCGCCAGCAGCGCCTTGGTGATGTCGAGGCCCAGGCTCCACGGATCACCGGTCAGGTCGAATGTGGCCGGTGCCGTGACGCCCAGCGACCGGGGCGCCGAAGGGGTCACACCATCGATAGTCTGGACCACGATCTGGGTGCTCGTGGTGTAGGCGACGCGGCCGCCGCCGACGGCGGCCAGGCCGCAGTCCGAGGCGTCCAGCGCCGCGTCGACGGTGTTGGCAGCGAGGTTCCAGACCCGCTGCGTGCACGGGTAGTCATCGCTCACCGACAGCACGGCGACGCCGTCGCCAAGCACGTCGATGGTGCCGGACTGGGTCAGGGTCTGCCCGGTGCGGTAGTTGTACACGGCCGCGGATCCGTTCAGACCGATCCAGTCCCCCCAGATCTGGCCGCTCGCGCTCGCGTTGTCACCGAGGCTGAAGGCGACCGGATCGCTCGCACCGGTCAGGTCCGTGACCTGGTAGCTGCCGTCGTCGTGACCCTCCAGCAGGAGGCTGCCGAACAGGCCGATGCCGTCCGGATGGCTCTCCCACTCGCCGTCGGGCATCCGCACCCTGGTGCCGAAGCCCTCACCGCCGAAGTCCTCGTTGGACCACCGGGCCAGCAGGTAGGGTCCGCTCATCGCGAGCGCCTCGAACCACCCGAAGTCGAGCGACATCGTGGTGTCACCGTCGTGGAGGACGACCCGGCTCTGGGTGTCGTCCTCGCCGTTGCCCGGCAGCTCCTGGGGCGCCTCGACGAGACGCGCTCCGGACGCCAGCGGGTAGCCGCGCCCGAGCTGCGTCAGCACCTTCTCCGCGCCGAGGGCCGTCGCACCGATGGTGCGGCGCCAGGCCGTCTGGTGCTCCCAGCTATCGTCCTCCCAGTCGACGATGATCCAGTTACGCATGTCGGAGCCGACCAGCGTCGTCGGGGTGAGGCTCAGCGAGTTGGGGCTGACCGGGAACGTCGCCCACGGCAGGCTTGCGAAACGGACCAGCGTCCCCGAACTGTCGGGGCGCACCAGGTAGCTGCCCGTCAGGTCGAACGTGGACAGGACCGGCACGCCGGACTCCTGGGCCTGAGCGGACCGCCAGTCGCCGGTCTCGACCGTCACGGCCGACCCGAACGAGCCGTTGGTGACCGGATGCCAGGTGCCCGAGTTCAGATCGGTGTGCTCAGCCGCCTCCGTGATGGCCAGGACACCCGAGCCGGTGAAGCGGTAGGACCAGTCGTCGTTCCACAGGGCGGTCGTCGCGCAACTGGAGGCCGGCAAAGACAGATCCCGGACGCAGTACTTCTTCTGGTTGGAGGTGTCTAGACGCGAGTAGAAGACGAGACCGCCGGCGGCTTTCAGCGTGTAGACGCCCCCCGCAGGCGTGTCGTCGAGCACCGTGGTGGAGCCAGACGCGTCGACCAGCGCCAGATCGTAGAGCGGCATTCCGGCGGACTCGCCGGCTTCCGCCCACCCGACCGTCCCGTCGGCGGTGAGGTCTTGGGGTAGGAAGCTGTCCGGCAGCGCCGGTTCGCGCTCACCGGTCCGCAGGTCGATGACCTGCGAGACCCAGGTCTGTCCGTCAGACCTGGTGCGCAACAGGAGCCGCGAGCCCCGGCCGAGCTCGACGTAGTTCAGTTGCGGGTCGATCGAGCGCACGTTCCCGACCGTGTTCGCGGTCAGATCCAGCGTGAACGCGATCACGTCGGTGGCGTTCTCGTCGTCGTCGTACTGCACGTCCCACAGCGGCACCACCCCGTCATCCGGGGCACCCACCTCGAGGTGGTTGCAGCCACCGCCGGCACAGGCTGCCGGCAGGTTCGCCGGCTGCCACGTGCCGCCGCCGTCGCGCGAGACCCGGTAGTCGTCCTCGTAGGAGGCGAGGATCCCGTCACCCGAGACCGCGAGTACCTCGGCCATGCCGGGCTTCATCGGCAGGTCCACACGCAACGTTGCCGTGGCGGCGGGCGCCGCCGTCTGGTTCGTCGAGAGCAACCCTCCGGCGAGCACCAGTGCTGCTGCGAGCCCTGTCCATCTCCTGAAGCGGCGCATGCTCCATTCCCCCCTCGTCCAATAGATGCAGACGCTCCCGCGATGACCCCCCGGAGCGTTCACGCCCGGCGATGGCGGTGGCTGGCGCGGTACGCGAGCCGCACCGCGGGAGCGGCCTGTCCAGATTCTCGGCCGCGGCCCGCGCCGTCCATCGGGGATGAGACCCGTTCATACGACCTCATACGACGTCCGGGGCACCGGTCGCGGGGCGGCGACCCGGTGGGGTCGGCGAGACGAGGGGATGACCCCCTCCCACGGTGTCGGACCCGCGAGGCATGCTGGTCGCATGGACCACCCCACCGGCATCGCCCACATCGTCCCGCCGTACCTGCTGCAGCACCTCGCCCAGGGCAGCGAGCCGATCGCGGAGCAGGCCCGCGCCACCCTCGTCGCGGACACCCAGAAACGCCGAGCACGGTCCCGGCGCACCGCCCCCACCCTGATCGCGGGCGGCGGCCCGGCCACGTCCGGTCCGTCCCGGGAGATCTTCGACGCCGGGAACTCGGAGAACCTTCCTGGCAAGGCGATCCGCACCGAGGGCGCGCCCGCCACCGGCGACCCCGCCGCCGACGAGGCCTACGACGGCTTCGGCGCCACCTGGAAGCTGTTCGACGAGGTGTACGGGCGCAACTCGATCGACGGCTCCGGTATGGCGTTGCTCGGCACCGTCCACTACGGCGAGGGCTACCAGAACGCCTTCTGGAACGGCGAACGGATGGTCTTCGGCGACGGCGATGGGGTCATCTTCGGCCGCTTCACCGCCAGCCTCGACGTGATCGGCCACGAGCTCACCCACGGCGTCACCGAGCACACCGCCGGCCTCACCTACCGCAACCAGTCCGGCGCGCTCAACGAATCGGTCTCCGACGTGTTCGGCGTGCTCGTCGCCCAGTACCGGGCGGGCCAGACCGCTGCCGAGGCCGACTGGCTGATTGGCGCGGAACTGCTGCTCCCAGGGGTGAAGGGGGTCGCGCTGCGCAACATGCTGCATCCGGGCACGGCCTACGACGACCCTCGGCTCGGCAAGGACCCGCAGCCGGCCGACATGAGCGGGTACGTGCAGACCAGCTCCGACAACGGCGGCGTGCACTACAACTCTGGCATCCCTAACCGGGCGTTCGCGCTCACCGCCACCACGCTCGGGGGCCGGGCCTGGGAGACCGCGGGACGAATCTGGTACGACGTGCTCACGGGTCCGGACATCCCGCCGGGCTGCGACTTCGCCACCTTCGCGGCCCTCACCATCCACGCCGCCGTCACCCGTTTCGGCGAGGGAGTCGAGACGGCCGCCGTCCGCTCAGCGTGGGCGAGTGTCGGCGTCGACGCACGCACCGCGGACGCGCCGTCCGGCAGGGAGGGCCTCGACCCGAGCGCCCAGCTGGTCGTCCGCCGCACCGGCGGCTTCGCCGGCCTGGTCCGGGAGCGGCGGACCAGCCTGGCCGAGCTCTCTCGCAGCGACCGGCGGGCGTGGACCGGGCTGCTGGCCGACCAGACGCTGGCCGCGCTGGCCACGGCGAGCCCGCCCACCCCGGACGCCTTCTGCTACGGGGTGGTCTGCCCGGCGGCGGAGGTGGACGTAGAGGTCGCAGAGCACGACCTGCCCGGCCACGTGCGCGCGCTGCTGGAGCGCACGCTCGAGGGGTAGCCCGCCGACGGAGCAGATGGACGCCTACGAGGAAGGAGATCAGGATGCGTGAACTGAGACTGGTCGAGTTCGTCTCTGTGGACGGGGTGATGCAGGGCCTGGCCGCCCCCGAGGAAGGCTTCCCGCAGGGCGGCTGGGGCCTCGAGTACCCGGTGGCGCCCCCGGAAGGCGCGTTCGCCGCGACCACCGCCTACCTGTTCGGCCGGCGCACCTACGAAGAGATGGCGGCGCACTGGCCGCACGAGCCCGCGAACAACCCGATGGCTGCCCATCTGAACGCGGCGCAGAAGTACCTGGTCAGCCGCACGACACCGACGCCGCTCTGGGAACCCACCACGGTGATCGCCGACGACGTGGCCGGCTCGGTCCGCTGGCTGAAGTCGGAGGGAGAGGGCACAATCACCGTGCTGGGCAGCGGCCAACTGGCCCGATTCCTGCTCGCCAACGACCTCGTCGACGGCCTGACGCTGTTCGTCCACCCGCTGCTGCTCGGCACCGGGACAAGCCTCTTCGGCGCTCTGCCCTCGCCACGGCGGCTCGAACTGGTGTCGAGCAGCGCCTCGGAGCTGGGCTCGCTGATCCTGGACTACCGCCTCCGCCGCGACTGACCCCCCACCTGTTCCGTCGGGAGGCCTTCGCGACGGGCGGGAATCACCTCCCACCGGCCCCCGGGGCACGAGGAACGGGCGTGGCTTCACGAGGGGTCTGCCCGTCGCTACCCTTGCCGCCGTGCCCGAACCGAGCCGGCTGCGTCCCGCGCTGATGATGATCGCCGCGGCCGTCCTGTTCGGAACCACCGGCACGGCCCAGGCCCTCGGTCCCTCGCAGGCCAACCCACTCAGCGTGGGCGCGGTGCGCCAGGTGGTGGGCGGTTCTGCGCTGCTGGGCGTCGGCATGGTGTGGTGGCTCCGGCACCACCACGCCCGGCTCCCTCGCTGGTCGACGAAGGTCGGCTGGGTGCTGCTCGGCGGACTCAGCGTGATGGCGTTCCAGGCGACCTTCTTCTACGGCACCCGGCTCAACGGGGTCGCTGTCGGCACCGTGGTCGCGCTCGGATCGAGCCCGCTGTTCGCGGGCGTGTTCGACGGGCTTCGCGGGCACGCGCCCACCCGCCGGTGGGCGGCAGCCACGGCGCTGGCCGTGACGGGCATCGTGCTGCTGTCCGGTGCGCTGGGTACTGCGCCCCCGCTGCAACCGCTCGGCGTGCTCGCCTCGCTGATCGCCGGGGCGGCCTACGCCGGCTACGCGGTGGCGACCTCGACGCTGGTCGGGCGAGGCACTGGGGCACTGCCCACCACCGCGGCCGTGATCGGCACCAGCGGCCTGCTCGGGGCCGCCGTTCTGCCGTTCACCGACAACGCGTGGGTCGGCCAGCCGACCGGCCTCACGATGGCAGCCTGGCTCGGCCTGGTCACCGTCGTCGTCTCCTACCTGCTGATGGGGACGGCCCTGCGCCACCTGTCCGCGTCCACCGCGATCACGCTGGGCCTGGCCGAGCCGGCCACCGCCACCCTGCTGGGAGTCCTCGTGCTGGGCGAACGCCTCGGCGCGCTGCAGTGGGCCGGGCTCGTCGCCGTCCTTGCCGGCGTCGTGGTGGCGGGCTCCGGACGGGAGCGGGTCAGCGAATCAGGCTGATCCGGTTCGAGGTGGTGCCCGCCGTGGCCCCGCTCAGCGGGTTGTACACGGCGCTCGAGACGACACCGGTGCGGGTGTTGATCGTGACGATCCGGACCGGGTTGTTGCCCGAACCGCTCAACTCGTTGCCGAGCATGGAGACCACCGTGTGTCCACGGTACGTGTCAGTCCGGGTCGTGAACCGTCCGGTGTGCCCGGAGAACACCAGCTTCACGTTGGCGTACGGCTTGACCACCTGGTCGTAGAGGTACTTCGGGCTGGTCGCGCCGTAGCCGCCGTTGGAGGTCGAGATCTTCCCTCCGCTGGTGAGGTAGCTGTGGGTCTGGATGATCACGTTGACGTTGGGGTGGCCCGCCACAACGTCCTTCGCCCAGGCCACGACCTCATTCCGCGGCCACAGTTCGAGGGTTAGCACCAGCCACTGTGTGTCGTTGGCGCTGAATGTGGTCCAGTAGTTGTCGATCTTGCCGGCCTCGTACGCGCCACCGACGTTCTGGACGCTGCTGAGCGGAAACGCCCGGTTGAACGCCGAGGTCTCACGGACCAGCAGCCGGGAGTTGCACGCCGCCGCACCCAGCCTGACCGGGCACTCCGGGTTGTTCATGTATGCCGCGCCGCCGTAGCCCGTGGATCCGGGCACGCCGTTCCAACCGACGGCCGCGGTGTCGTGGTTCCCGATGGCGAGCGCATAGGGGAGGCCCGCCTCCCGAAGCACCGCGATGGCGGCCTTCGCACGCGTGAACTGGCCGGCGTCCAGCCAGCCCCAGTTGACCATGTCCCCGGTGTGCAGCACGTACCTCAGGTCGAACCGGGATCTACTCGCGACCATCCAGTTCACCCGGTTCAGGAACGGCGTGTTCGCGGTGTTGTTGGTCTCGATCTGGGTATCGGGCAGGACAGCGATCGAGAACTGGTCGCTGTTCGGTTCCGGGGCCACCACGCCCACTGCCGCGGCCTTCGACGCACTGGAGGACTTCACCGACACCCCTGTGCAGACCAGGTCCGAGGCGGTCGTGTCCACGTCGGGCCGGGCCCAGAGGTAGGTGTAGCCAGCCTTCTTGAGCCGCTTGCTGGACGCGTCCTTCGCGGTCAGCTGCCAGGTGGGCGGCTTGATCGAGCCGTCCTGCCACGCACGCAGGTAGAGCCGGACCGATTTCAACGCCGCCACCGTCGCCTCGAGGTTGATCACATCCCCGGGCTGCACCCGGATGCCCAGATCCGTAGCTCCCCCCAGCATGGTCTCCCGTCCCGAGGCCACCCGGCTGAACGAGCCGCTCACCGAGCCGTCCGCCCCGACCGACAACCGCGCCCGGTAGCCGGACGAGGTGGAGCTGGCCCGGAACTGGAAGCCGAAGGCCACCGGCGCGGTGGACGGGATCGTAACGGTGGCCGACGCGATGGACGTCGTCCGCTTCGACGAGATCCTCGACCAGCTGGACGCGCCGGGCGTCAGCGGGAGGCTCGCCGAGCCGGCGCGGGCGGGTGCGGCGGGGACGAGGCCGACCAGCATGAGCACGGCGACCAGGAGCGCCGCCGCGCGGGCGATCGGGAGAACGGCAGGTGAGGACGGCTCGGGGGTGGGCATGGGCGGCACTCCGGTCTGTCGGCGGCTCCCCTGGGTGGCGGGGAACGGGTTCCCCCTTCGGGGGCTTGCGAAGATCATCACCCGGCTGGTGGGCGAATTCCAGCTTCGCGGGTCAATTGTCGGTGGATGAACCCACCAGCGGCGGCTCGCTCGACCACGGGAAGGAGATCCAGTCCGAGGTGCGCTTCCACACGTAGTCGCACTTCACCACCGACTGCGGCTTCTCGTAGAGCACGGCCGTCCGCGTCTCCGCGACGTGCGCGGCACAGAAATCGCGGACCATCCGCAACGTCTCGCCGGTATCCGCGACGTCATCGACGATCAGCACGGTCTTGGCCGACAGGTCCACCGCCGCAGGAACCGGCGGCAGCAGGACGGGCAGCGCCAGCCGGGTGTCGACCCCGGTGTAGAACTCCACGTTGATGATGTGCAGGTTCTTGATGCCCATCGCGTAACTCATGGTGCCGGCGGGCAGCATGCCGCCCCGGGTGATCGACAGGATCAGATCGGGGCGGAACCCCGAATCCACCACCGTCTGGGCCAGTTCCCGGGCCGCCCTCCCGAACGTTTCCCAGGTGAGTACCTCGCGGACCGGATCGCTCATGCGCACATCCTTCCAGACCGGTCCCCCCGTCTCGACCCTTCGACAGGCTGCGGGCAGGTCGAGCTCGACCCGCAGGAACGAAACCGGCCCGTTCGGGGCCGGTGACGGCCGGGACAGTGTTGAATAGGTCGTCATGATCGCGGTGGTCCTGACCGTGCACGGGCGCGTCCAGGGCGTCGGCTTCCGCTGGTGGGCGATGGGCGAGGCCCGCTACCTCGGCCTGTCCGGCTACGCAGAGAACCAGCCGGACGGCTCGGTCGTGATCCGCGCCCAGGGCGACGCCGAGGCCGTGGGCAAGATGATCCGCCTGGTCTCGGAGTTCCCCTCGACCACCGCCCGTCCGGGACACGTTGACGACTTCGACCTCAGCTGGGTGGACGTCATCCCCGGCGCGCGGGCTTTCGGCTACCGCTGAACCCCGCCCATCATCCCGAGCAGGGCCACCACGAACGGCGCCGCGCTGAGGCCCCCCAGCACCACGTTCAGCCAGAAGTGGTCGCGCAGCACGGCGAAGAACTCCCGGATCACCGCGCTCGGCCAGTAGTACGGCGCCGTCGGGGCACCGACGCTGTAGCCGGCCAGGCCGTGCCTGCGCATCAACAGCGCGGCCCGGAACGCATGGAAGTCGCTGGTCACGACGGCGATCGGCCCGGTGATCCCGCGGGACGCGAGGAGCGCTGCGGTGTTGCCCAGGTTCTCGTCGGTGTTCGTGGACTCGTTCTCCACCAGCACCACCTCGGGTGGCACCCCGTCCTCGATCAGATAGGCGGCCATGGCGTCGGCCTCGGCCACCGGTTCGTCGGGTCCACGGCCACCGGAGGTGACCAGCACGCGGGCCGGCGTCCCGTGTTCCGCGAGCCGTTCGAACACCTGCCGTCCCCGCTGCAACCGGGACGCGAGCAGCGGCGGCACGCGTCCGTCGATCAGCCCGGAGCCGAGCACCACGACCGCCTCCACCGACCCGCCGCGCCGTGCCATCACCGCGGGGTAGAGGCTGCCGTAGAGCAGGAAGGAGGTGAAGGCGAAGCCCAGGTATGCGGCCGGGAGCCCCAGCAGCAGCAGCCAGGTGAACAGCCCAACGGAGTCGGTGTACACCACCGCGACGGCCAGGCCGCAGTAGGCCAGCAGCGCGAGGCCGGCCACGATGCCCAGCAGGCGGGACAGCGCGAACCCCTCCCGGCGCACCACTGTCACGCCGGCCGCGATCAGGAACGCGGCGAACCCGACCACCGTGGCCAGACCCAGCCCGATCAGGACGAGCAGCACGATCGCTCCGGCGAGCGGGTCGAGGCTGGATGCCCAGCCGGTGAGCCCGCCGGCGACGACGAGCACCAGCCAGAACAGGGCGAACAGCAGGTAGAGCCCGGTGCGGACCTTGCGTGGGTCGAGCCAGAAGCTGACCAGGAAGACCGCGACCGGCAGCAGGGCGGTCACCGGCACGACGCGTCCCGGTTCACTGCCCGACGGTGGTGTCGTTGAACGGCATGAACGGCGCGACAGCGGGGAAGACCCAGACGAACAAGACGGCGACCACGGCGAGCACCAGCACCGCCGCTTCGACCACCTTCAGCGCCGTCGGCCCCGGCAGCAGCCGCCAGATCAGCCCGTAGAACGACATCAGGACACCTCCAGCACGCCGGCGGGGACGCCCTGGTCGTGCGGGTAGCTGGCGTCCAGGGTGGCGTGCACGACGAAGCGCTCGCGGGCACTGAACTCGGGATGGCAGCTGGTCATCGTCAGCACCGCCTCGGTGGGCTCGGCATCAGGCTGGTTCGGCACCGGCAGGAGCACAGAGACCTGCGTGGGCGGCACGATCTCGTGGCCGCTGACCCGGTACACGTACCAGGTCGACTTCGTCTCCACCAGCACGACGTCGCCCTTCTCGAGGGTGGCGATCTGGTTGAACGGCTTGCCGTAGGTGGTGCGATGCCCGGCCATGGCCAGGTTGCCGACCTCACCCGGCATCGCGGTGTTGGTGTAGTGGCCGATCCCCCGCTGCAGGATGTCCCTGGTGGTGCCCTCGTAGAGCGGACGGGCGAACTTCGCCCCGAACCGGGGGATGCGCACGATCGCGAACGCGTCCCCGAGCTTCACGTGCTTCGGCTGCACCCATTCCGGGCTGTCGAAATCCGCCTGCAGGGCGTCCACCACCTGCGCGGCATCGGCGTCGGAGACGACGTCGGTCCACCACAGCTGCCAGCCGACGAACAGCAGCAGCACCACGCCGACGGTGACCAGGAGCTCGCCGAGCAGGCCGGCGACACCACGGACGAACCGCATCCCGCCTCCCCATCTGGCCCGGTCCCGGCGCCTTGCCGGCGCGGCCAAGGCTACCCGTCGGGACCGTCCCACCGGTGTCCCCCGGCCGGCTGACCGCGGACCGGCCCCCGGGTCGCCACCGCCATCGCGACCCGTCCTCCCCGCACCCGGGCGGCCCGCCCGACCCCGGTCGCAGCGACGCTCGGCGATCGGCCCACGACCTCGTCAAGAGGCTGCCGGGAGTCATAGGGTTCCCACAGGAAACTGCCAGCAGTTCCTCACCCGGTACTGAGAGAGTCGATGCATGGCCATCACTGCGCGAAGCGGACAGGAAGCCCTCACCCGCCCCGACGGCACGGCGATCCGGGTGCTCACCGTGGACGACGAGACCAGCCTCACCGAACTGCTCAGCATGGCGCTGCGCTACGAGGGCTGGAAGGTGTCGACGGCCGCATCGGGCCTGGCCGCGGTGAAGACCGCCCGTGAGGTGCGCCCGGACGCGATCGTGCTGGACATGATGCTGCCCGACTTCGACGGCCTGGAGGTGATGCGCCGCATCCGTGCCGAGCAGCCGGACGTACCGGTGATCTTCCTCACCGCGAGGGACGCCCTCGACGACCGGATCGGCGGGTTGACCGCAGGCGGCGACGACTACGTGACCAAGCCGTTCAGCCTGGAGGAACTGGTGGCCCGGCTGCGCGCGCTGCTGCGCCGTTCCGGTGCGACCACGCTGCGCAACGAGTCGCAGCTCGTGGTCGGCGACCTCACCCTCGACGAGGACAGCCACGAGGTGTCCCGGGCCGGTGAGCTGATCAGCCTGACCGCGACGGAGTTCGAACTGCTGCGCTACCTGATGCGCAACCCTCGCCGGGTACTGAGCAAGGCCCAGATCCTCGACCGGGTCTGGAACTACGACTTCGGCGGCCAGGCCAACGTCGTGGAGCTCTACATCTCCTACCTGCGCAAGAAGATCGACGCGGGCCGCGCCCCGATGATCCACACCATGCGCGGGGCCGGGTACGTCCTCAAACCCGCCACCGAATGACCCTTCCGACCACGCCCCCGGCGCCGGCCCCGCCTCCGACGCCGATGGGAAAGGGGACGCTGAGCCGGCAGTTGGTGCTGCGCACGACCGCCCTGGTGGCCCTGGTCACCGTGGCGCTGAGCATGTTCACCGCGCTGGCCAGCTTCCAGATCCTGCAGCAGCAGCTGGACAGCCGGCTCGAGTCGGCGATCGAGCGTCCCGCGTTCCGGTCTCGGCCGGGCAGCACCGGAACCAACACCGGCACTGACGAGCAGACCTCGCCCGGCGACCCCGGCGGTTCAGGGCTGATCCGGGTCGACGCCACCCTCGGCCAGGACGCCGCCGGCAACCTGGTCGTGACGCTGTACCGGGATCCGACCCGTCCGGACAGCATCAGCCGGGGTACCGTTGTCCAGCTGCTCGCCGCCGTGGCGAACCGGGTGAACGCTGCGCCGTTCACGGTGCGGGTGAACGGCGGCGGCCTCTACCGCGTCCAGGTGCGCACCGACGCGGACTCCGTGACCACCATGGTCGGGCTGCCCTACAGCGAGGTGACCTCGCCGATGACCAGCCAGCTGGTCATGGCCGGGCTGCTCACCATCGGCGCCGTCGTCTTGTCCTACGTCGCGGCCCGGCGGGTCGTGGAGACCAGCCTGCGTCCGCTGACCCGGCTGGCCGCGACCGCCAACCAGGTGTCGAACCTGCCGCTGGAGAGCGGCGAGGGGCTGGTACCGATCCGGGTAGCCCCCCAGGACGCCAACCCCGCCTCCGAGGTCGGCCAGGTGGGACTGGCGTTCAACCACATGCTCGACAACGTCGAGAACGCACTGGCCGTGCGTCACCGCAGCGAGACGAAGGTGCGCCAGTTCGTGGCGGACGCGTCCCACGAACTGCGCAACCCGCTGGCCTCCATCCGCGGCTACGCCGAGCTGACCCGCCGTGGCAGCGAGGAGCTGCCCGAGGACGCCGCCCACGCGCTCGGCCGGATCGAGGCGGAGTCGGAGCGGATGTCGGCGCTGGTCCAGGACCTGCTCCTGCTTGCCCGCCTGGACTCCGAGCCCACGCTCGACCTGCAACCCACGGACGTCACCGAGCTCGTCCTGAACGCGGTCAGCGATGCCCGGGCGGCCAGCTCCGAGCGCACCTGGGGTCTGGACCTGCCGGACGATCCGGTCATGGCGCGGGCGGACGCCCACCGCCTGCACCAGGTGGTGGCGAACCTGCTGGCCAACGCCCGCACCCACACCCCTCCGGGCACGCGGGTGGAGACCACGTTGCGGGCCGAGGGCGGCTGGGCGGTGATCTCGGTCACCGACAACGGCCCCGGCGTGCCCGAGGAGATCCGCGACTCGGTGTTCGAACGGTTCACCAGGGCGGACTCGAGTCGCGTCCGTCAGGCCGGGGGCTCGTCCACCGGGCTCGGGCTGGCCATCGTGTCCGCCGTGGTGAACGCCCACGGAGGCCAGGTGCTCCTCGACAGCGCGCCCGGTCACACCACGTTCTCGATCCGGATTCCCCTCGCCTGAGCCCGGACCGAGTTGGGGACGGTTCCGAACTCGGTCCACGTCCCGAAGGTGGACCGAGTTCGGAACCGTCCCCAACTCGGTCCGCACGGTGAACAGGTCACACGAGGCACACAGGAGTGACCGATGGGCCGCCCAGCACGGTGGCGTTCCATGAACGCATGACGTTGATCGAGACCGAGTCGCCGGCCACAACGGGCGGGCCCGCGGACGCACAACCGGTGCGCCACTACTTCAGCTACGTCGCCGACCGCCCGGACTGGGTGGTGCGGGGCTCTGTGATCGCCCTGCTGGTCGCGACGGCCTTCCTCTACATCTGGGGCCTGTCGGCCTCCGGGTACGCCAACTCCTTCTACTCGGCGGCCGCGCAAGCCGGGTCGACCAACCTCGAGGCCTGGTTCTTCGGTTCGCTGGACGGCGGGAACAGCATCACCGTCGACAAGCCGCCGGCCGCGATCTGGCTGATGGCGCTGTCGGTGCGCCTGTTCGGGCTGAGCTCGTGGAGCATCCTTGTGCCCGAGGCGCTGCTCGGTGTGGCCAGCGTCGGCGTCCTGTACGCCACCGTGCGACGCAGCCTGCTGTCCTGGGGCAACGCCCCGGGCAGCACCCACCCGCTGACCGCACGCAACGTGCACTGGGCGGCCCTGGTCGGTGCCGCCGTGTTTGCCCTCACCCCGGTAGCGACGCTGATGTTCCGGTTCAACAATCCCGACGCCCTGTTGGTCTTCACGATGGTGGTGGCGAGCTACTTCACCGTCCGCGCGTCGGAGACCGCCTCCCGCGGCTGGCTCGCGCTGGCCGGCGTCGCGATCGGGCTGGGCTTCCTGACCAAGATGCTGCAGGCGTTCCTGGTGCTGCCCGCACTGGTCGTGGCCTACTGGATCGCAGCCCCCGCGTCCTGGAAGAAGCGGCTGCTCGACCTGTTCATCGCGTTCGTGACGATGGTGGCGTCCTTCGGCTGGTACGTGGCCGTCGTCGAGCTGACCCCCGCGTCCCTGCGGCCCTACATCGGCGGCTCGCAGACCAACTCGCTGCTCGAACTGATCATCAGCTACAACGGCCTCGGCCGGATCACCGGGTCCGAGGTCGGCTCGGTGGGCGGTGGCGGAGGCCGGGGCGGGAACTGGGGATCCACCGGCATCCTGCGCATGTTCGAAGGTGTCTCGGGCGGCATGGTCTCCTGGCTGATCCCTGCCGCGCTGGTGCTCTCGCTCGGCGCGCTCGGCTACGCGTTCGCGCACCGCAGGCTCGCGCCCTCCGCGGACGGGGAAGGACGCCGGTTGCAGACCCCCAGCCAGGCACTCGCCGCAGGCGTGGTGATCTGGCTCGGCTGGCTCGTCGTCACCACGCTCACCTTCAGCTTCATGGCCGGCATCTACCACGACTACTACACGATCGCGCTCGCTCCGGCGATCGGCGGGGCGGTCGCGCTCGGCGGCGCTTCGCTGTGGGCCCACCGCGGCAGGCTGGCCGCGCGGCTGCTGCTGGCTGCGACCAGCGTGGGCACCGGCACGTGGGCCCTGGTGCTGCTGCAGCAGGCCGGTTCCTGGTACACGGTCCTCGGCTGGTCGGTGTTCGGCGTCTCCGTCGCGGCCGGTCTCGCCCTGGTGTGGGCCGACCAGCTGCCGAGGACGCTCGCGTCCACCGCTCTCGCCGCTGCGGTCGTGGCCGCGCTGGCCGGTCCCTACGCCTACTCGATCAACACCGCTGCCACCGCGCACACCGGTTCGATCGTGACCGCCGGCCCGGTGACCGGCTTCGGCGGCGGCGGTGGCCCCGGTGACGGGGGTGGCTTCGGCGGACGCGACGGACGCCCGGGCGGCGGACAACCCCCGGGCCAGGCGCAGGGACAGACGTCGATTGGTACGACGAGCCCCGGCCAGAGCCGCGGCGGCGGCATGGGCGGCCTGCTGAACGGCGCGTCCACCTCCTCCGAGCTGGTCGCCCTGCTCGAGACGAACGCCTCGTCCTACACCTGGGTGGCAGCGACCGTCGGCTCCCAGAACGCGGCGAGCTACCAGCTGGCCACCGGCGACCCGGTGATGGCGATCGGCGGCTTCAACGGCTCCGACCCGTCCCCGACCCTCGCGGAGTTCCAGCAGGACGTGGCACAGGGGAGGATCCACTACTTCATCGCGAACAGCATCGGCGCATCGAACGGTGGCTCGGACGTCTCCAGTCAGATCACCGAGTGGGTGGAGCAGAACTACACGGCGACGACCGTCGGCGACGCGACCGTCTACGACCTGACCGCGGCGAAGTGAGGTGGCAGCGATGAGCGCGCTCCCCGTCCCCGCTGCCGAGGTCCGGCCGTCCGTCCGTACCGCCCTGGTCGACGTGGTGGTCCCGGTCTACAACGAGGTCGACGATCTGGCCGCGTCGGTGCAGAGGCTGGAGGAGTACCTCGCCGGCAATTTCCCGTACGACTACCGGGTGGTGATCGCGGACAACGCGTCCACCGATGGCACCTGGCCGGTTGCGCAGCGGCTGGCCGCCCGCAACAGCCACGTCTGGGCTGTGCACCTGGACGCCAAGGGCCGCGGCCGGGCCTTGCGGCAGACCTGGCTCGCCTCCGACGCGGACGTGGTCGCCTACATGGACGTGGACCTGTCCACCGACCTCAAGGCGCTGCTCCCGCTGGTCGCGCCGCTGGTGTCGGGGCACTCCGACCTGGCGATCGGATCGCGGCTCGCCCGGGGCTCGCGGGTGACCCGCGGGCCGAAGCGGGAGTTCATCTCGCGCAGCTACAACCTGATCCTGCGGACGGCGCTCGGCGTGACCTTCTCCGACGCCCAGTGCGGGTTCAAGGCCGTCCGCAGCGACGTCGCGCAGCGGCTGCTGCCGCTGGTCGAGGACAACAACTGGTTCTTCGACACCGAACTGCTGGTGCTCGCACAACGGGCCGGGCTGCGGATCCACGAGGTACCGGTGGACTGGGTCGACGACCCGGGAACGACCGTCGACATCGTGGCGACGGCGCGGGAGGACCTGCGTGGGGTGTGGCGGTTGCTGCGCGGTTTCGCGACCGGGCGCATCCCGCTGGACCGGGTGCGGGCCGAACTGCGCCGTCCGGACGTCCCCTCGACCGTGCCAGGAGTGCCGACCGGACTGCTCGGACAACTGCTCCGGTTCGCCGCGGTCGGCGTCGCCAGCACGCTGGCCTACTTCGCGCTGTACCTGCTGCTGCGCCCGGTGGGCGCGCAGGCTGCGAACCTGGTTGCGCTGCTGGTCACCGCGATCGCGAACACTGCGGCGAACCGCCGCCTCACCTTCGGCATCAGCGGGCGCACGGGTGCCCTCAGGCACCACCTCGGAGGGCTCGCAGCGTTCGGAGTCGCCCTCGGCCTGACCAGCGGCTCGCTGTGGCTGCTGGATACCTTCTGGCCCAGTGCCGGCCGACTGTTCGAGGTCGGCGTGCTGGTCGTGGCCAACGCAGCGGCCACACTGCTGCGGTTCCTCGCCCTGCGCCTGATGATGCACCGGCCGCAGGTCAGGCAGCTACCCGCGTGACCAGCCGGGCGTCGGTCTCCGCGGAGCCGGGCGGCGTCACGCGGTAGGGCTCGGGGGCCGGGTCGGCCTGCTCGACCGCGCGCAGCTCGTCGTCGATGCGGGCCACGTCCCGGTCGAAGCGCAGGTCGCTGCCGGGACGCCAGTGCCGGGTCGTGCGCCGCTGGGTGACCTCAAGGGCCGTCACCAGCAGGGCGATGAGGACGAGGAGGATGAGTGTTCCGGTCATGGCAGTAATCCTTCCGTCAATCACATAACTGCCACCAGTGGCTGGATTGCCATTGTTCGAAGAAATTCAGTCAGTATGCTGCGCCCATGGCACTGCACAGCGTGAGCGTGATCGTCCTCGAACCGGTGTCGGTCTTCGAGTTCGGGGTCGCGACCGAGATCTTCGGCATCGACCGCGCTGCCGACGGCATCGAGTTCGACTTCCGGGTCTGCGGCATCCACCCCGGGCGTCCGCTGGCCGCCAAGGTCACGACGCCGCTGAGCATCACCCCCACCCACGGCCTCGACGCGGTCGCGGGCAGCGACCTGGTCATCGTCTGCCCGGCCCAGCCCCAGCTGGAGTACCCGGCGGCGGTGCTGGACGCGATCCGGCAGGCCCATGCGGCCGGCAGCATCATCCTCAGCGCCTGCTCCGGGTCGTTCGTGCTGGGCGCCACCGGCCTGCTCGACGGCCGCCGCAGCACGACCCACTGGCTGTACGCCGACGAGATGCAGCGGCGCTTCCCCGCCACGACGGTGGACCCGAGCGTCCTGTTCGTCGACACCGGAGACATCGTGACCAGCGCCGGCACCGCGGCTGCGGTGGATGCCTGCCTTCACCTGGTCCGCCGCGAGTTGGGTGCCGCCACGGCGAGCACGATCGCCCGGCGCATGGTGGTGCCCCCGCAGCGTGACGGCGGCCAGCAACAGTTCGTGGCCACCCCCATCCCGGACTGCTGCTCCGACGGCTTCGGCCACGTCCTCGACTGGGCGGTGGAGCACCTCGCGGACGACCACAGCGTCGCCTCGCTCGCCGACCGCGCGGCAATGAGCGAGCGCACGTTCGCGCGCCGGTTCACTGCCGAGACGGGCACCACCCCGCACAAGTGGCTCACCCAGCAGCGCGTCCTGGCCGCCCGCCACCTGCTCGAGACCTCCGATCTCCCGGTCGAACAGGTCGCCGGCCGGGTCGGCTTCGGCTCCGCGGTCGTGCTGCGCGACCACTTCCGTCGGGCCACGGGACTGGCCCCCACCTCCTACCGCCAACGCTTCGGCACGACAACGGAGTAGGTTCAGCAGGGTGAACCTCACTCCTGCCGAACTGGCCCGCTACGTCGATCACACCCTGCTCTCCCCCACCGCGACGGACGCCGACGTCGCCGCGCTCGCTGCGGAGGCCGTTCAGCTCGGCACCTGGTCGATCTGCGTCTCGCCGTCCATGCTGCCGCTGACCGTGACCCTCGGCCCGGTCAAGGTCGCCACCGTCTGCGGCTTCCCTTCCGGCAAGCACACCGCCACCACCAAGGCCGCAGAGACCGCCGAGTCGGTCTCGCAGGGGGCGGACGAGGTCGACATGGTGATCGACCTCGGCCTGCTGAAGGCGGGACGCCCCGAGCTCACCCAGGCCGAGATCGCCGCCGTGCGCGCTGCCGCACCGTCCCCGACCGTGCTCAAGGTGATCATCGAGTCGGCGGCGCTGACCGACGAAGAGATCGTCGCGGCCTGCCGGGCGGCAGAGGCCGCCGGCGCCGACTTCGTGAAGACCTCCACCGGCTTCCACCCCGCCGGCGGCGCGTCCTTACACGCGGTCGAACTGATGGCGGCGACGGTCGGCGGCCGGCTCGGCGTGAAGGCGTCCGGCGGAATCAGGGACTGGGCCACAGCCGTCGCGATGATCGAGGCCGGAGCCACCCGCCTCGGCCTTTCCGGGACGGCGGCCGTGCTGGCCGGGGGCACCAGCCAGGGCTACTGAGCCCGACCACCGGCCGGCCGGGGCGCTTGGCCTGCGTCCGCGATTGACCTAGCCTTGACCGGACCAGCGCCGGCAACCGCAAAGGACTGGACTGATTCCATGGGAACCGCGATCTCTCGGCGCAGCCTGCTCGCCGGGACGGCGGCAGCACTCGCCTTCCCCGCTGGCTGCGCGCGCGTGCCACCAGCGACCGGATCGGCGGAGCCTGCGACCGTCCCGCCCCCGGCCCCCACGGTGCACTCCCTGATCAGCCAAACTCCCTTCTACATCGCGCATCGCGGCGGGCGACGCAACTGGCCCGAGATGACCGCGTACGCCTACGACCAGTGCGCAGCACTCCCCTACGTCACGGCGATCGAGATCTCGGTCTGCGTGAGTTCCGACGGCGTCCTCGTGTGCAGCCACGACCCGACCACGACCCGGGTCACCGGAACGGACTTCGAGATCCTGAAGACACCGTGGTCGGAACTCGCCGAACTCACCGTCAAGGCGAACGGAACCGACGACCCCAGCCAACCTCCCCGGCCGTTCAGCCGGCTGGACGAGGTGCTCGAGAGCCACCTCTCCAGCCTCGTGGTCTTCATCGAGCCGAAGGTGCCGCAGGCCAAGGATCTGCTCAAGGCGAGGCTTGTCGAGCTGGCCCAGCCCACCCGAACCGTGTGGAAGCAGCCGATCAACTCCAAGGACTTCGCTTGGGCGAAGTCGCAGGGGTTCTCGACCTGGGGCTACGCACTCGACGAGCCGGCCCACAGCGGAGACAAGCTCGCAGCCTTCGCCGCCGATCCGGCGATCGACCTGATCGGGGTAGAGGTCAGCCGCGACAGCTCCGCGATCACCGAGATCGTCGGCCTCGCGAACGCGGCCGGCAAGAAGACCATCTCGTGGAGCATCGCGACGGCAGACGAACGAGCCCGGGCCCTCTCCTTCGGCTGCCAGGGGCTGATGACCGCCGACATCAAGAACCTGCCGCTCACCCCGGTGTAGGTGCAGCGGTCAGGCCAGCCCCTGCTCCTTCAACCACCGCGCGGCGACGTCAACCACGGTGCCGCCCGCTGCGACCTGTGCCTGCAGGTCCAGCAGCATGTCCGTCGTGAGCGCCTGCGCGACCGCGTCCACCGTGAGCACCTGCTCGGGCTCGGCATCGGTGAGGGCGGTGTTCACGAGCACCAGCCCGGGGTCGACCACGGTCAGCTTCTCCACATCGACGAGATCGACCAGACCGGACGCGCCGGTGTACTCGGTCTGGCGGAACGCCGCGATCACCGCCGTCCCACCGGTGAGCAGGGACGCCCGCTGCACGGGGTCGTCCACCTTCAGCAGCTCGAACCGCGCCCCGTAGACCGTCTTCAGCCCGGGCACACCGTCGGCGCGCGAGACGGCCAGCTTCGGCACCGCCGCCACCTTCCCGTCCGACCAGTCCCGGAGCCGGGCAAGGCTGGTGATGCCATCCCGAGCAGTGTCGGCGGTGACCCGCCACACCAGCGATCCGTCCACACCCGGCATCGGCAGCGCGCTGACGTCGGGCGCGAGCAGGCCGGCCACCTCACCCAGCAGGTCCTTCGCTGCCGGTGGTTCGTCGTCCTTGCTCAGCGACGCCCAGACCGTTCCCGCGTACGCCGGGAGAGCGGACAGGTCCCCATGACCCAGTGCGGCCTGCCACTCCTTGCCCTGCGCCGCCACCGCGGCGTCGCGCCCCTTCGCCATGAGCGCCCCGACGATCAGCTGGGCGAGCATGGCGCCGGCCGGCGTCCCGTCCTGCCCGATCGTGAGTGGCGCGGCGGCCGGGGCACTCGACGCCGGCGACAGGGAGGCCTCGGGTGGAGGCACGCGGGCGCAGCCTGCGGCCAGCAGGGCGGTCGCTCCGACCAGGAATCCTCGTCTGTCCACCCGTCCAGTCTCACCGAGGGCGCGTCGCCAGCCGGAGAGGCCACGCCGGAGCTCCCCGGACGCGTCACCCACACGGGGACGTCGGTGGTGGCGTTCGGCCGCTCGATCGGCTATCCTCGCTGTAGGCCGTACTTCTCGGGGGGGAACAGGCGGCCGCGTTCGGGCCAGCTACCCGGACAAAGGGGGACAACCTGGCATTCCCGCAGCGAGAGCGGACGAAGCCGTTGATCCTAGCTTGAGGCCCGGCGACCTGTCGCCGGGCCTCAAGCTGTTTGAGCCCCCATCACAGCACCTGAAACGTTCCCCCGGACGGGTGACAGCTCGTCCAGCCTCTGGCGAAGACGTCGAGGAACTTGCCCGCGACTGGCAGAATTGCGAGGTGCTTGACACTGCGGTAGGGACTGTGGCCCTGGGTTCGACCACTGCCCGGAAGAAGCGGCGGCCTTCCTCCGGCACTCCGAGCTTCTCCATCCTTCTGGTCTGCCGTGCCAACATCTGCCGCTCTCCCATGGCCGAGTTCCTCACCCGCAGGGAGGTCGAGGCTCTGGGGCTGCCCGTCAACGTCTCCTCAGCCGGCACCCACGCGCGGCAGGACTTTCCCATGCATCCCTTCGCGCACCAGTCGCTCGCCTCGATGCAGATCGAACCGGACCACTTCCTCAGCCGCTCAGTGACAAAGAGCATCGTCGAGAGCAGCGACCTCATCCTCACCATGACCGACGCCCAGCGTTCGTGGCTGGTGCGCAGTTTCCCCCAGGCTGTCCGCAAGACCTACCTGCTCACGCAGTTCTCGAGGCTTGTCGCGGCGACGCCCAACCCTGGCGAGATCTCGCCGGCGGAGTGGGGTCCTTCGCTCTTGGCCCGCGCGGGAGAGGGCCGCGCCCTGGCGCAACCGCTCGTCGTCGGACGTGACATTGAGGATCCGGTCGGACGCAGACTCCGCCAGTTCCAGAATTGCGCGGCGACGATCGAACAACGGGTCCAATCCCTGTTCGAGGCCACCACCATCAAACCCGGGTAGGCTGTGCAGGCCGCGCTTGAGTGCAGGCGGCCGCGAGTTCGGTCACTGAAGGGGAACAAGGTTGGAGCTTCGGTCTTATCTGGCGGCCCTGCGCAAGCACTTAATCGTCATTCTCGTCGCCGCCGCGCTCGGAGGGGCGACAGGCCTGCTTCTGTACTGGCGAACCCCGGCGACCTACGCGTCGCAGGTGCAGTTCTATGTCAGCACGCCACTTCCCGAGGGCGCCAACGCCCAGTCGGTCGGGCAGTTCGCCCAAGCCCGCGTGAACTCATACGTCGTGCTGCTCTCGAGCGAAGAACTCGCGTCCCGAGTGATCCAGTCGACGGGGGTGGACCTCGACGCCACAACCGTCGCCCGAGAGATCAGCGCGGAGGCCGGGGTGAACACGGTGCTGGTCAACGCCACGGTGACCGACCACGTCGCGGGGAGATCCCTGACGATCGCGACAGGCGTGAGCACCGAGTTTCCGAAGATGGTCGACGAACTCGACAACGCCGGGCGCAGCTCCGCACTGGTGGTGATCCACATCGTCTCGGGCCCCACCCTGCTGCCCGGCCAGGTTTCACCCGATCTCCGGGTCTACCTGCTCCTCGGCCTCGCCGCCGGACTCGTCATCGGCGTCGGCTACGCCTTGCTCAGGGAACTGCTCGACACCTCGGTCCACACCGCAGCCGAAGCCAGCGGAACCACCGGCGTTCCTACTCTGGCGACCCTCCCGCTGGACCCGGAGATGAAGCACTCGCCGCTGATTATCGGCACGCAATCCACCAGTCCACGAGCCGAAGCGCACCGCAAGCTGCGGACGAACCTGCAGTTCGTGGACGTGGCACAGAACGCTTCGAGCATCCTGATCACCTCGTCGGTGCCGGGCGAAGGGAAGTCGATCACGGCGGTCAACCTCGCGCTCTCGCTGGTGGAGAGCGGCGAGAAGGTGCTGCTCATCGACGCCGACATGCGTAAGCCACAGGTGTCGCGCTACCTCGACCTGGCGGACGACGTCGGGCTGTCGAACGTGCTCGCGGGCCAGGCCGAACTGGAGGAGGTGCTCCAGCCCTGGGGGGACCAGGGGCTGCACGTCCTCGCCAGTGGATCGGTGCCGCCAAATCCGGCCGAACTGCTGGGCTCGGCGCGTATGCGCGACCTCCTGCGCGATCTCACCGAACAGTTCGATCGACTCGTGATCGACTCACCGCCGATCCTGCCAGTCACCGACGCGGTGGTGATCTCCCGCGAGGTCGACAGTGTTCTTCTCGTCATCCGCGCCCACAAGACCCCGCGCAGCGAGGTCAGCCACGCAGCCGCCGCGCTGAGCGCTATTCAGGCGCCCGTGGTAGGCGCCGTGCTCAACATGCGCAAGTCGTCGGGATTTGACCGCAGCTACGGCGGCAATTACCGCTACGCGTCCACCCCGACCAGAGCGGGGCGGTTCGGCAGCGTCTTCCGTCGCCGGGCCGACGAGTCGGGGGTCGAGTAGCGGCGACTTCAACCCGGGAGCTACCACAGACTCGGAGGGGGCCCCAGTCGTTGCGACTGGGACCCCCTCCGGTGCGTTCTGGCGTCTACCGTGCCTTCAACGCGGACTGCGCGGCGGCCAGGCGCGCGATCGGCACCCGGAACGGCGAGCAGGACACGTAGTTGAGGCCCACCTGCGAGCAGAACTCGATGGACGACGGGTCGCCACCGTGCTCGCCGCAGATGCCCAGCTTGATGTCGGGCCGGGTGGTCTTGCCCAGCTCGGCCGCCATCTTGACCAGCTTGCCGACGCCCTCGGTGTCGAGCCTGGCGAACGGGTCGGACTCGTAGATCTTCTTCTCGTAGTAGGCATCCAGGAACTTGCCCGCGTCGTCACGGCTGAAGCCGAACGTCATCTGGGTGAGGTCGTTGGTGCCGAAGGAGAAGAACTGTGCTTCCTTCGCGATCTCGTCGGCGGTGATGGCCGCGCGCGGGATCTCGATCATGGTGCCGACCAGGTAGTCGAGCTTCACGTCGGAGGAGGCGATGATCGCGTCCGCGGTGTCGGTGACGATCTTCTTGACGTACGCGAGCTCCTTCACCTCGCCCACGAGCGGAATCATGATCTCCGGCACGACGGTCCACTCGGGGTGACGCTTCTGCACGTTGATCGCTGCCTCGATGATCGCCCGGGTCTGCATGGCGCCGATCTCTGGGTAGGTCACGTCGAGGCGGCAACCACGGTGGCCCATCATCGGGTTGAACTCGTGCAGCGAGGAGATGACGGCCTTGAGCTCGTCCACCGTGATGCCCATGTCCGCGGCGAGCGCCTTGATTTCGTCCTCATCGGTCGGCAGGAACTCGTGCAGCGGCGGGTCGAGCAGGCGGACAGTGACCGGGTAGCCCTCCATCGCCTCGTAGATGCCCTCGAAGTCACCGCGCTGCATCGGCAGCAGCTTGGCCAGGGCGGCCTCGCGCTGTTCGACGGTCTTGGAGACGATCATCTCGCGGATGGCCGCGATCCGGTCCGGCTCGAAGAACATGTGCTCGGTGCGGCACAGGCCGATGCCCTCGGCGCCGAACTCACGCGCCTGCTTGGCGTCCGTCGGGGTGTCGGCGTTGGTGCGGACCTTCATGGTGCGGATCGCGTCCGCCCACTCCATGATCCGGCCGAAGTAGCCGCTGATCTCCGCCGGAACAGTGTCGATCTGCTCGCCGTACACGTTGCCGGTGGAGCCGTCGAGGGAGATCCAGTCGCTCTCGGTGTAGGTCGCGCCACCGAGGGTGAAGGAGGTGCCGTCTGCGGCGAAGGAGATGTCACCGAGGCCGGAAACGCAGCACGTGCCCATGCCGCGGGCGACCACAGCGGCGTGGGAGGTCATGCCGCCACGCGCCGTCAGGATGCCCTGGGCGTAGTGCATGCCCTCGATGTCCTCCGGGGTGGTCTCGAGCCGGACGAGAATGACCTTCTCCCCCGCCTTGCCGCGCGCGGCGGCGTCCTCTGCGGTGAAGGAGACCTTGCCGGTCGCGGCGCCCGGGGACGCGGGCAGGCCCTTGCCGATCGGGGCCGCCGCGCCGAGCTTGGCGGTGTCGAACTGCGGGTGCAGCAGGGCGTCGATCTGCTTGGGGTCAATCATGGCCACGGCCTTGTCCGTGGTGATCTTGCCCTCGTCGACGAGGTCGCAGGCGATCTTGAACGCCGCGGCCGCCGTGCGCTTGCCGTTGCGGGTCTGCAGCATGAAGAGCTTGCCATCCTCGATGGTGAACTCCATGTCCTGCATGTCGGCGTAGTGGTTCTCCAGCTTGGTGACGATCTCCTGGAACTGGTCGTAGACCGCAGGGTTCTCGTCCCGCAGCTGGTCGATCGTCTCCGGAGTGCGGATGCCGGCCACGACGTCCTCGCCCTGGGCATTCATCAGGAACTCGCCGAACAGGCCCGCCTCACCGGTGGCCGGGTTGCGCGAGAACGCGACGCCGGTGCCGGAGGTGTCGCCGGTGTTGCCGAACACCATCGACTGGACGTTGACCGCAGTCCCCCACGATGCCGGGATGTCGTTCATGCGGCGGTAGTAGACCGCGCGCGGGTTGTCCCAGGAGCGGAACACGGCCTTGATCGCGCCGAACAGCTGATCGACCGGATCGGAGGGGAAGTCCGTGCCGACCGCAGCCTTGTACTGGGCCTTGAACTCCTCTGCCAGTTCCTTCAGGTCGTCGGCGGTGAGCTCGGTGTCGAGAGCGACCCCACGGTCCTCCTTCATCGCATCGATCAGCTTCTCGAAGTGGGACTTGCCCACCTCCATGACGACGTCGGAGTACATCTGGATGAAGCGCCGGTAGGAGTCGTAGGCGAAGCGCGGGTTGTTGGTCTTCTCGGCGAACCGGGCGGCGACCTCGTCGTTCATGCCCAGGTTGAGGATCGTGTCCATCATGCCCGGCATCGACGCGCGAGCGCCGGAGCGGACGGAGACCAGCAGCGGGTTGTCCAGGTCGCCGAACTTCTTGCCGATGCTGGCCTCGAGCTTGGCCACGTACTCCAGGATCTCGGCCTTGATCGCGTCGTTGATCGTCTCGCCGTCGGCGTAGTACTGCGTGCACGCCTCGGTGGTGATGGTGAAACCTGGCGGCACGGGCATGCCCAGCCCGGTCATCTCGGCGAGGTTCGCACCCTTTCCGCCGAGGAGGTTCTTCATCGAGGCATCGCCCTCGCTGAACTCATACACAAACTTGTCGGTCATCGTGACGTCGAGTCTCCTTCATTGGGCTCCGGTAGTGGCCGGTGTGGGTCCGAACGGTACGTCGGCTCTGACTCCCACGGCGGCGGCGGAGCGTCCACCGCCCGGCGCATACGGGAGTAACCGTACCTGTTCGGAGCAGCAGGTTCACCCCGGTGGCGGCCGCGCCCGAGGGCTGGACATTGACACATTCCCGACGCCGCAAACACGATGGGGCATGCGTGCAGAGCGGGTCACGGGCCAAGTCAGCTTCCACGGCGAAGGCCCGGTGTGGTGGCCCCGGTGGCAGCAGCTCCGCTTCGTGGACATGTTCGCCGGCGACGTCCTCACCCTCGACGGGGACCGGGTCCTGCGCACATCTGTCGGCTCGTCGATCGCCGCAGTACTCCGGCCGCGGCTCGGCGGTGGTGCGATCGTGGCCAGGGAGCACGACCTGGCGATCAGCAACTTCGACGACCTCTCCGATCTGGCCGGGTTCGTCAGTGTCGACACCGATCACGGCATGCGCTGCAACGAGGGCGAGTGCGATCCGGACGGCGGGTTCTGGATCGGTACCCTCGCCTATGGCTTCACGCCCGGGTCGGGGACCCTCTACCGGTTGGACGCCGGGTCGCGACAGTCGCGTCCGGTCGTTTCGGGCCTCACGATCAGCAACGGCCTGGGCTGGAGCCCGGACACCAACACGATGTACCTGAACGACTCCGGGACCGGCACCACCTGGGCGTTCGACTACGACCCGATCGACGGTCCGACGCACCGCAGGGTGTTCGCCGACGGCGGCCCCGGCGGCCCCGACGGGCTGTGCGTAGACGCTGAGGGCGGAGTGTGGATTGCCCGCTACAACGGGGGTTGCGTACAGCGGCTCGACCCGTCCGGAAGCCTGGACGCGGTGGTCGAGGTGCCCGGCGCCTCGAAGGTGACGGCCTGCTGCTTCGGCGATGAGGATCTCGGCACGCTCTACATCACGACGTCGCGGGAGGACCTGCCCGAGAACGCGGAGCCGGCGGCAGGCTCGCTGTTCAGCTTCCGGCCCGGAGTGACCGGACTGCCTGCCTCCGGATTCGCCGGCTGATGGCATATACAACATGAGCAACTACAGCGCAAGATGCCTGGCGAGGTTCTCAGGCACTGCACGCACGGGGAACAACGCGCAAGGCAAGCGCCCATGCTGCCCCTCCGTCCGCCGATCGGTCTCTGACTAGGCTATCCAAAGGCGGCGAGGCGCCGACGCCGTGACGTCGAAGGGGACCCGGGGCGCAGGTGTGTCCCCCCCCAAGGAGTACTTACGAACTGAGAATCTCCTGATAGCGTTCCCAGCAGGCCAGGACCCCCCCTCCCCTGGCCGCCTGGCTCCTCCAGGCTTTCCCCCCCAAAGGAGTACTCCCATGCGCTCATGGATCCGTCGTGCTCCAGCGCGGCCCTCCGGCCACTGGACCCGTCCCGCTTCGCTCGCCGAGCACTACCCGTGCCCTCTTCCACGCCACGGGAGGAAGCGGCATTCTGAGGAAACCCTGATAATCTCTTGGGCAAGCACCAGCCCGCGCCCCGGTGTTGAGCGTTCCCAGAACGCAAGTCCCCGGTCAGGAGTTTCAGATATGTCCCGATGGATTCGCCGCGCGATCAGCGTCACAACCGTCGCGGCCGCAAGCCTCGCCACATTCGTCGCGGTGACCCCTCCCGCCACCGCAGCGACCGTCGACTGCAGCGCCCTCTCCAGCCCGGTCTACAAGACCGTCAACCCCTACTGGGGCGACCAGTTGCTGACCCGCTCGCTCTCCGAATCGCAGAATTCGACCACACGCTATGGCTTCGCCGAGCAGCACGGCATCTTCGGCTACGCCTCCGCAACCCCCGGCAACGGTCTCACTCCGATCACCCGCATGTACAACGCCAAGGCCGTGGACTTCCTCTGGGCGTCCAGCGACAGCCAGATCGCCGCTGCGAAGCTGTGGGGCTACCAGGTAGTGAAGATCGACTTCTACGCCCCCACGAACCCGACCGCCTGCACCGGAACCGCGGCCGTGCACAAGTACGCGAAGACGATCCATCGCCGCAACGCGTGGGAAGCGACCGACCAGAAGACGCTGCTCTCCCAGGGTTGGTCGGATTCCGGCACGGTGTTCTACCTGAAGACCAGTGCGACGGCGACCTCGACGGCAGCCAGCTCCCCCGCACCAAGCCCCACCCCAACCCCAACACCAACCCCCACTCCGACCCCGACCCCGACCACCACGGCAACCGGCAGCACGAGTTCCGTCGCCTCGGCGACGAGCGCTTACGGCGTGCCCTCCGGAACCCCGCTCAGGGTAGTGACTGGTGACCTGACCATCACGCAGGACGGCTACGTCCTCGACGGGGTCGACCTCTACGGGTACGTGCGGGTGAAAGCCGACAACGTCACGATCAAGAACTCGATCATCCGCGGCGGCGCCACCGCCACCAGCGATCGTGCCCTGATCATGGACTGGAACGGCAACACGAACCTCGTCGTCAAGGACACCACCCTCGTTCCTCAGCACCGCAGCGTCTGGCTCGACGGCGTCTCCGGCAAGAACTTCACCGCTGAACGCCTCGACGTCTCCGGCGTTGTCGACGCCGTCAAGGTGATCGGCTCCGGGGTCACCGTCAAGGACTCCCTCCTGCACGACGCCTACTACCAGGCCACCGGCGTCAGCTACCAGTCCGACGGCCAGACCCACAACGACGCCGTCCAGATCGAAGGCGGCGGCAACATCGCCCTCACCGGCAACACCATGTCTGGCTTCCACAACGCCGCCGTCATGATCACCCAGAACGCTGCCACCATCACCGGCGTCACCATCCAGAACAACACCGTCGCCGGCGGCGGCTGCACCATCAACCTGTCCGAGAAGGGCAAGGGCGCCATGACCGGAGTCAAGATGCTGACCAACAAGTTCGGCACCAACCGCGACTCCTCCACCGCATGCCCGATCATCGTGCCTCCGGCCACCCTCGCCATCGCACAGATCAGCGGCAACACCTGGCTCGACAACGGCGCCACCGTCACCGCACGCCAGGGCAGCTAACCGAACACACACAATGACGGCTCGGGTCACCACGACCCGAGCCGTCACCGATACCACGCCGAAGGGGACCCGGCCAGAACCCGCGGCGCATCTACCCCGATTCCTCAAGAACTTCTCAGATGCCCTCAAGATTTGTTAAGCTTTGCGGTGTTCCCCCCTGGAACACACAACTGAACGGTCCCTTCGCGGGACCCCGACCCCCAACAGCTGTTCCCCCCCGGAACAAGAGCCTCTGGAAGACTGCCATGCCCTCTGTCATGCACGCCGGACGCGTTCGCCGGTCCGTTCTGGTGCTTCTCGCCACCGCCACCACCGTCGGCGCCTGCCTGCTGCCGTCTCCGGCAGCCCAGGCCAGCACGCAGGTTCTCGCCACGACCAACGCGGCAGCGGCGACCTACACCAACAAGAGCCACTCCACCCGGGCGTACGACACGTCCAGCTCGATCTACGTCAGCAAGTCGAAGTACACCGGCTACCTTCAGTTCGACCTCTCCGGTGTCGACCTGAGCAAGGTGACGGGCGCGAAGCTCTCACTCACCACGAGGTCGACGAAGTCGAAGCGCAAGCTGCTGGTTCGTGCGTCCACGGCGGCCACCGCCGCCGGTATCACCGCGGCAGCCGCTCCCGGCGTCGGCCGCATCGTCGGAAAGTCGGCAACCCTCAAGCGCGGCAAGCGAACCACCATCACGCTCTCCGACCTGTCTGCGCTCTCCACGACCACGGTGTTCGCGCTCAGGCTGAACTACTCGGGGACGGCGTCGTTCTACAAGAGCGGCACCAAGGCACCGAGCCTTCAGCTGATCACGACGGACACGACGACGTCTACGGCGGGCGACCCCGGCACGTCGGGCGGTCCCGGGGTGCCCAGTGGCACCAGCTTGACGAAGGTGACGGGTGACCTGACCATCACGAAGGACGGCTACGTCCTCGACGGGGTCGACCTCTACGGGTACGTGTGGGTGAAAGCCGACAACGTCACGATCAAGAACTCGATCATCCGCGGCGGCGCCACCGCCACCAGCGATCGTGCCCTGATCATGGACTGGAACGGCAACACGAACCTCGTCGTCAAGGACACCACCCTCGTTCCTCAGCACCGCAGCGTCTGGCTCGACGGCGTCTCCGGCAAGAACTTCACCGCTGAACGCCTCGACGTCTCCGGCGTTGTCGACGCCGTCAAGGTGATCGGCTCCGGGGTCACCGTCAAGGACTCCCTCCTGCACGACGCCTACTACCAGGCCACCGGCGTCAGCTACCAGTCCGACGGCCAGACCCACAACGACGCCGTCCAGATCGAAGGCGGCGGCAACATCGCCCTCACCGGCAACACCATGTCTGGCTTCCACAACGCCGCCGTCATGATCACCCAGAACGCTGCCACCATCACCGGCGTCACCATCCAGAACAACACCCTTTCCGACGGCGGCTGCACCATCAACCTGTCCGAGAAGGGCAAGGGCGCCATGACCGGGGTGAGAGTCGTCTCCAACCGCTTCGGCCGCAACAACGCCTCCTCCTACGCCTGCCCGATGGCCATCCCCTCGACCACGACTGTGGAGCTGTCCGACAACAGCTGGCTCGACAGCAGTGCGGCCGTGGTGCCTTACCGCAACTGATCCGCCGTAACCTCGAGAGGGCCCTCACCCGGACGTCGTCCGATCCGTGGGGGCCTTCTCGTCGGACGGACCCGCCGTGGCTGCGGGTGCGTCGTCGATGACATCATGAGACTGTGGGAGATCAGGACGAGGCGGCTCGTGCGCGGGGCGCCGGACGCGTGGCCTGGGTGGACGCAATCCGCGGCATCGCCATCCTGTGCATCGTGATCTACCACACCCTGCTGTGGTATTACCTGAGCGATCCGACGATCGTCTGGGCGCCGGCAGCCGAGTTTTGGGGCCGATTCAACGCGATCCTCGGCAGTGTGCGGGTACCACTACTCCTGCTGGTCTCTGGGCTGGTTGCGTCCAAACGCCTTCGTGCGGGACTCACCGACCGGCTAAACCTGGTGCGTGCCGGCACCAACTACTACCTCTACGTCGTCTGGCTGATCCTCTACGCGGCGTTCTTCGCAATCGTCGCCGGGCCGCCCCTCCCCCACCGGATCAGCAGCTGGACCCAGCTGATCTCCGAACTCGTCGTCCCCGACACGACCTTGTGGTACCTGGCCGCCCTGTGCGTATACATCCTGCTCACCGCCGCGACGGCCCGCTGGCCTCGCCCGGTGGTCCTGATCCTGGCGGTGTTGGCCTACGTGGCCGCAGATGTCTACCTGCCGGTGGAGCTCCAGGCCACGAAGATCCCCCAGAACTGGCTCTTCTTCCTGATCGGTGTGTACCTGGGACCCGCACTCCCGCGCCTGCCCCGCTTCGCCACACTGCCCGCGATCGCGGGCGCAGCGGTGGTGACCGCCGCAGTCATCGCGGTCGGCGGACGGATTCCCGATCTCCTGGGCCTGCGCTCACTGCACGCGATCGTCCGCAGCATCACCATGGTGACCACCGCGGTGCTGGGCACGATCTGGGTCACGCGCTTCGGGTGGCTACGTCGCGGGCTCTCCTTTCTGGGATCCCGGACGTTGGCCATCTACCTCTTGCATCCCCTGGCCATCTATCTGCTCATCGCCCTGGCAACCGCCTATCCGGTGGTGAACCGCGTCCTGGATAACCCGGTCGGTGCCGCCATCGGGCCGATCTTCCTGACCGCACTGATCACCGCCGGAGGTATCGTCGCCCGCCAAGGGGCCGACTTGGCTCGGCTGAACTGGCTCTTCACACTCCCCCGATCCGCCCCGCGCTCCGGGAGCCGTCCGGCGGCCGACGCCGACTAGTGCAGGGCCGCCTCGACGACCTCCCTGCGGTAGACCGCCGGGGCGAACCGTTCAAGAGCTCGGCTGCGATCTCGGGCGAGTTGCGCCGGCAGGGCGTCCCAGCGCACCTGGAGATCCTGCACCGCCGCCGCTAGCGCCTGCGGATCGCCCGCGGTGACGAAGTGCACACTCTCGAATCCTCCGGCAGCCTCCTTCAGCCCACTCGTGTCGCTGACCACCAGTGGCCGCTGGGCGAGGATCGCTTCCACGGCGGTGTTTCCGAAGGGCTCGTCGACCGTGGACGGAACGCAGATCACGTCCGCCTCGGCCAAGTGCACCCAGATGTCCGGGTCGAAGCCGAGGAACCGGACTTGTGAGGTGACGCCAGCCTGCGCCACCTGATCGATGAGTTCGCGCTCGAACCACTCGTAACCAGGGAACACCGCTCCCAGCAGGCTCACCCGGGCGTTCACGCCACGTCGCGCCAACTCCCCGAGCGCGGCGATCAGAACCTGGGGACCCTTGCGGGGCGAGAGCCGACCGACGAAGAGCAGGTGTGGGGATCCGTCCAGATCCGGGCGCGGTGGCTGCGGGGGCAGGTCCGGGCCCGGAACGCCGTTGTAAACGACACTCGCCCGACGGCCCAGCCTCGGCCATGACCGCTCAAGCACGTCCAGGCTGAAATTGCTGTTCACCACCAGCCGATGAGCCAGCAGGAGCGGTGCGTACAGCAGCTTGCGCAGCAGCGCCGGTTGGCTGGCCTCCGCCTCGTGCACATGGCAGACGGTGCGCACCCGCATCGATCGACCCAGCGCGATCCACAACGGGATCGTCACGGTGTTCACCACCAGCAGTTCGGCACCCACGCTGCGCAGCAGTCGCCGCCCCGGCCCCAGCGCGTTCAGGGTCGAAACGACCAGTCGCACCAGTCCGGCGGGCTTCAGCGCTGACTTGCGCACAATCGGGGTCGGGCAGATCTCGACCTCGGCGCCGCGAGCGCGGGCCGCCTCCACCAGTGGCCCCGATTCCGGCAGGGTGAGCACCGTTCGGTAACCAGCCTCCACCAGTCCCGAGAGCGTCTCCAGCAGGACACGATCCGAGCCGTAGAGGTCAGGGCTCGGGTGCGCCACCAGAGCGGTATGCGCCGGGCTCGGGCCGGGCCGCCTCGCGCCGGAATCCTGCCAGCCGGGATGCTTGCGCCGACCGTTCACCCGGGGTGCCCGATAGCCGCCGGCGAGATCGCGGCACAGCTGAAGATAGTCCTCGGCCACGCGATCCCAGGAGTAGTCGTCGGTCCGTCGATAGAGCTGCTTCCCCCGGGCCCGCCGGAGCGGGGGATCCGCCTCCGCGGCCTCTAGGCTCGTGGCCACATCGGCCGGAGTGCTGAAGTACCAGCCTGCGTCCTCGACCACCTCGCGGTTAAACACGGAGTCGAAAGCGATTGTCGCGGCGCCCGCCCCCACCGCACGGAGCAGGCTCGGATTGGTGCCTCCTACCGAATGCCCGTGGAGGTAGGTGGCGGCGTTCGCGTAGAGCTGGTCGAGGAGATCCTGGTCCCACACTCCGCCGAGCAACCGCACCCGCTCGTCGGCGGCATGCCGAATGGCTGCGGAGTACTCCTCTGCATAGGGAGCCGAGCCGACGACCACGAGCGGCAGTCGGGCATCGCTGGCCACATAGCCCTTGATGATCTCGAGCACGTGATTCTCCGGCTCGAACCGTGCGACCACCAGGTGGTACTGATCCGGCTCCAGTCCCATCTGGGCGAGGCGCTCATGCCCGACGTGGGCGAGATCCGGCGCGCCATAGGCGATCAGGCGACTGTCGGCGCCGAACTCGGTCCGGTAGTAGTCGGAGATGCCGGCCGCGTCGGCGATGATCTGATCCGACCAGCGGACGGCGAGGGCCTCCACCCACCGGTAATAGCGCTTGCCCAGCCCGCTCCACTTGCTGCGACGCCACTCCAGCCCGTCCACGTGCGTCGCGACCGGGATGCCGCGGGCGCGGAGCACGGGGATGAGAGGGGCGTTTGCCGCGTTGAAGACGATCGCCGCGTCGACTCCCTTCAGTTCCGGCCGGAGCACGGACAACGCCGAGTGGGAGAGGGTCTCAAGCGCGCGTCGCTGCACGGAGGGAAGCCAGACGAGCGTCATCCCGCGGTAGGTGGACGGAGTCGGCTCGCCGTCCACAGGGCGACAGAACACAACGACCTCTTCGCCCATGGCGGCAAGGCGCGAGCCAATCTCCTCGACCGCGGTCTCGAACCCGCCGTAGTGCGCCGGAACGCCTCGTGTTCCGACCATGGCAATCTTCACCGGTGCGTCCCCCCAAAATCCGTCGCCCTGTCCTGCGCAACGGCTTCACATCCAGCCTGACTCCGAGTTTGAGATTCTACCTCGATCGACGTCGTCGAGTTCTACGCCGGGAGCAGAAGTCGGCGCCGGCGTTTCTCGCTCCTGCCCCATTCACGGCTGTTCGGGCGCACTCGGTCTTCGACGGCGAGACGCGATTTCCCCACCGCCGGCGTCGGGACTCCGCGCCAGCAGGGCCACGGCCGCCACCGCAAGGACCAGGGTGTAGGACGCCGTCCGGATCGGACTGAAGAACAAATCCCACGCGGAGTGCACGGTGAGGAAGATGACCAGGGCCGATGCGCGCTTTGTCGAGATCAACACGGCCGTGGCGTAGATGCAGTACGCAACCGTAGCGACTGCGAACACGGCGCCGACGATGCCGAACCGGATCCACAAGTCACCAAGGATCGAGTGCACTTCGAAGCCGGAGCCGAACATGTAGTCGGCGACGTAGCCGTTGTTTGGGTCGTAGTTCAAGGCATACATCCCGTTCTTGGCCACCGCGAGATCGTTGCCACCCGGCATGACGCCACTGCCATATCCCCAAGGCTGACGGATGAGCAACGCGAAGGCCGCACCCATCTCGGGACGGCCACCGGTCAGAAGCGAACCAGAGGTCTCAATCTGCATCTGGCTGCGGTCCTTGGCCGCCTCGCCGAGGACCCCGTCGAGGATGATCGACTGCATGAACTGGTAGACCGCGGCAGCTAGGAGCCCGATCAGCAGGAGGGCCAGCCAGGGTCGCGGACGTCCATCGGGCGCGTGGCCCTTGGATGACTGCCAGAAGGAGAGCACCATGGTGACCAGCAGCATCGCTGAAAGCGAGCGCGAGTCTGCAAAGACCGCGAAGATGACCGCGAGCATACCGAGGGCGAGCACTTCGGTGCTTCGCTTCCGCGCACGATAGGTGAAGCCAAGCACGATGACTGTGATGGGCACGCTGAAACTGAACTTGAGCGCGTTGGTCGCATTGATGCCTGTGGTGGCCACGACGTTGAGCAAGAGGCCGAACCCATAGGCGATCGTTGTCATGCCCAGCCCGATGACTTCACGCGACCAGAGCAGAACACCGATCGAGGCCACGATGGTCGCCAGCTGCTCTGTGCCTGCGGTGAGCTCCCGTGAAGAGGTCACGTGCGAGGTGTCCAGGATCGTGAGCACGACTCCGGAGAGCACCGCAAGGAAGCCGACCGTGATGATCGCCCGCATGCCGCGATAGCGGGAAAGTGAGCCTATCCAGACGGGCGCGAGCGCGAGCGAAACGAGCAGCGCCGGCGTGACTTCGAGTGCGAAACGATAGCGGACGCCCATCGCCAGAGCCGCCGCTACAGCCACGAGGACGGCGAGCATCTGCTCCTGGCGCCTGGCGCCTGCGAGCCCCCGGGTGCCCGACGGAAGCTCGATGAAGTCCTCAGAGCCCGCAGACGGCGACCGTCGCAAGGCAGCGCCGCGTCCTGCCAATAGCGCCCCCCCTGCTCGCGAGTTCTCAAGGGAACTCTCGTTGGTCGATTTCTAGTCTAGTCGGACCCCCATCCGCAGACCCGTCAGTGAACTCGACCGGCCGTTCATCCTCGACCACAGCGCTCTGGGCCGGGATCCGCGGCGAGTCTTGCGCTCACCACGGCCCGGCCCAGAGCCGTCCTGCCGCCACTGCTGGTCAGTCAGTGACCTTGTAGTCGTCGAACACGAGATTGACCGTCGAGCCCACCGTGGAACTGGCCGACTCACGCAGCGCGACGTACCCCTCGGTCTGCATACCGGAAGTCGAGTCGGTCGCTTCCTTCATCCAGCCCGTCGGTTTGGTGTCACCGTCGTACCAGGCCTTGGCCGCCACGGTCGTCGGCGAGATGCCTGTCACGGATACCTCGACCTTGATCACCTGGCCCGGAACGTAGGAGCCTGCCAGCTTCACCCCGGCAAGGGCGGTCTCGTCCTTCAGCAGGTACAGACGGACGACACCTCCAGCCTCGAACCGGAGCCTCGCACCGTAGTACGACGAGCCGACCCGCCGGCCGACCACTGTCGCGCTGATGCCGCCCGCAGCCGGGATCACGTCGGTGGACACCGACACCGTGACATCCGATGAAGTACCGGACACCCCGGTCAGACGCGCCTCGCGGGTATCCCCCGGTGCGAGTGCGACGATCCCAGTACCGCTATCGACGGAGAACGACGATGAACCACCCCACGTTGTCCAGGAACCACCGGTATCGGCGGTGCCCCAACCTCCGCTGACCGTTCGGGAGAACGCGTCCTTCGCTACCACCGTGCCACCCGTCACGTCCGTGACCGTGACGTCATGGCTCACCGCGTCGGTCGCACCGAGGTTGTCAGTCACCGTCAGCTTCACCGTGTAGGTGCCGGCCGCCGCGTAGGTGTGGGACGGGTTGTCGTTCGTGCTCGACCCGCCATCACCGAAGTCCCACGCATACGACGCGACTGTGCCGTCGGCGTCCGAGGAACCCGTTCCGTCGAACGACACCGCCAACCCGTTCACCGAGGACGTGAACACCGCCTTCGGATCGGCGTTGGCAACCGTCACATCGTGGCTCACCGAGTTGGTCGCACCGCTGTTGTCGGTCACCGTCAACGACACCGTGTAGGTGCCGTCTGCGGCGTAGGTGTGGGACGGGTTGTCGTTCGTGCTCGACCCGCCATCACCGAAGTCCCACGCATACGACGCGACCGTACCGTCAGGATCCGAGGAACCCGTACCGTCGAACGACACCTTCAGACCGGTGTCCGACGAGGTGAATGCCGCCACCGGCGCCAGGTTCGCCACCGTGACGTCGTGGCTCACCGAGTTGGTCGCACCATCGTTGTCCGTCACCGTCAACGACACCGTGTAGGTGCCGTCCGCCGCGTAGGTGTGGGACGGGCTGGCCTTCGTACTCGACCCGCCATCACCGAAGTCCCACGCATACGACGCGACCGTACCGTCAGGATCCGAGGAACCCGTACCGTCGAAGACCACCTTCAGACCGGTGTCCGACGAGGTGAACGACGCCACCGGCGCCACGTTCGGCACTGCCACAGTCCCGTCGGTGACCTTGTAGTCGTCGTAGCTGAGGTGCAGTGAAGCTCCTGCGGAGGAACCGAGCGCGCTACGAATGGCCACGTAGCCGTCCGACTGCATACCGGAAGTCGAGTCGGTCGCTTCCTTCGTCCAACCCGACGGCTCCGCATCACCCGCGTACCACAACTTGGCCGCAACCGTCGTCGGGGAGGTACCCATCACCGAGACCCTCAGCTTGACGATCTTTCCGGGGATGTACGAGCCCGACAGCACGGCGGAAGAGGCGAGCGCAGTCTCGTCCTTCAGCAGGTAGAGGCGCACCACACCACCAGCCTCGAACCGCACCCTGGCGCCGTAGTAGGACGAGCCGACCCGCCGGCCGATGACCGTCGCATTGGCACCGCTCGCAGGCGGAACCGCGTCGCTGGCGATGCTGACATCCACCACCGACGAGGTGCCCGTCACCGACGTCAACCGCGATTCACGGGTGTAGCCCGGAGAGAGGGCGACGAGGCCAGCGCCGTTCGCCACCGAGAACTCCGACGAGCCACCCGACAAGGTCCAGGCGCCGCCCACGTCCGCAGAGCCCCAACCACCGCTCACAGTCCGCTCGAACGAATCCTTCGCAAGGACGTTCTCTGTCACGGCAGCCACGGTCACGTCGTGGCTGATCGTGCCGGTGGCGCCGTCGTTGTCGGTCACCGTCAGCGTCACCGTGTAGGTGCCGTCTGCGGCGTAGGTGTGCGAGGGCTTCGTGGTCGACGCGGTACCGCCGTCGCCGAAGTCCCAGGCGTAGGAGGCGATCGTGCCATCCGGATCCGAGGAACCCGAACCGTCGAACGACACCGCCAACCCGGCGACCGACGACGTGAACGCCGCCGACGGAGCCTGGTTCGGAGCGGTCACGGTCACGTCATGGCTCACCGTGCCGGTCGCACCCTTGTTGTCGGTCACCGTCAGCGTCACCGTGTAAGTGCCGCCCGCGGCATAGGTGTGCGACTCGGTCGGGTTGCTCCCGTGGGTGGAACCGTCACCGAAGTCCCAGTTGTAGGAGGCGATCGTGCCATCCGGATCCGAGGAACCCGAACCGTCGAACGACACCGCCAACCCGGCGACCGACGACGTGAACACCGCCGACGGAGCCTGGTTGACCGGGGCGACCGTGACGTCGTGGCTCACCGAGTTGGTCGCACCATCGTTGTCCGTCACCGTCAACGACACCGTGTAGGTGCCCTCCGCCGCGTAGGTGTGCGAGGGCGACCCGCCGGTGTCGGTCTGGCCGTCACCGAAGTCCCACGCATACGACGCGATGGTGCCGTCCGGATCGCTCGACCCGAGCCCGTTGAACGACGCGGTCAGTCCGTTGCTGGAGGACGTGAAGCTCGCCGTCGGCGCCACATTCGGCACCACTGCGGTCACGTCCTTGCTGAGCGTGCTCGTCGCACCCCGGTTGTCGGTCACCGCGAGGGTCACCGTGTAGGTGCCGTCCTGGGCATAGGTGTGCGACGCCGTCTCCCCGATCGCATGCGGCGATCCGTCACCGAAGTCCCAGTCGAACGACTGGATCGTCCCGTCGCTGTCGGAGCTGGCCGTGCCGTCCACCGAGACCGTCGCGTCGGTCATGGTCGCCGTGAAGTCAGCAGTCGGCGGCACGTTGGGAGCCACGGCACTCACTGGGGCCGAGTAGGACGCCGTGGCGCCGCTGTCGTCGGTCACGGTGAGCTTCACGGTATAGGTACCCGCCGACGCGTAGGTGTGGGACGGCGCCACACCGGTATCGGTCTGGCCGTCGCCGAAGTCCCACGCATAGGACGTGATCGTCCCGTCAGGATCGTTCGACGCGGATCCGTCGAAGCCGACCGTCAGATCGCTCGGCGTCGCGACGAAGGACGCCGTCGGCAGCTGGTTGATCTTGCCGTCCTTGCCGAGCGAGTAGTGGTCCTGCACCTGGCTCGCGGTGAGTGCCGAGGCATAGACCGCAACCTCGTCGAGGCTTCCAGTCCACCAGGTCGCGCCCTCCCAGCCGCTGTCGCCACCGATACGCCAGTACCCGGTGTACGACTGCGGCGTGGTCACGTTGTTCGACGCGACCAGGCTGCCGTCCAGGTAGAGCTTCATGCCGTCGGAGGACTGCGTTCCGACGACGTGGTGCCACGTGCCGTCGTTGTAGCCCGCAGCAGACTGGATCACCTGCGAGGAACCCGTCCAGACACCGAACTTCACGGTGCCGTCAGTGGACATGTAGATGTGCCGGTCGTAGCTGGAACTCGTGCCGGTCTGCTTGTCGCCGAACCCGATGAGCTTGCCGCCCGCCGTCGTGGTCGTCTTGAACCAGGTCTCCACCGAGTAGACCGTCGGGTTGGTGAAGCTGGTGTTGCTCGACACCCCGGTCTGGCTGGCCAGCGGGGCCAGCGAGATTGCGGTGTTCGCCACGCCCTTGAGCGCGCCGCCCACACCTTGGGTAACGGCGGAGCCACCGTAGTAGGTGCCGGTCACGCCGGACTTGCTGGCCGCGGCAGCGACCGTGCCCGACGACTCGCCCAAACGCCAGTAGATGTCCGGGTTGAGGTCGTAGACGGACTTGCCGTAGAGATCGCTCGGCGCGGCGGGAATCGTCGAGGTTCGACCGGAGTCGACCCAGTGGGCGTCCACGTCGTCCATCGTCAGGGCCCGGTCGTAGACCGCCACGTCGGCGATGTCGCCGGCGAAGTACGCCGAGGTGCCGGTGTTGGGCCAGCCGCTGTAGTTGTCGCCGCCGATCCGCCAGTAGCCGCTGTAGGCCTGCGCGCTGGTGATGTTCGCGCGCGAGGCGACCTTCTTGTCATCGAGATAGAGCGCCATTCCGGACGAACTGAGGGTCGCCACCACGTGGTGCCACTGACCGTTGTTGTAGCCGGAACCGCTCGCGACCGTCTGCACACTGCCGGGGTAGACCCCGAAGGTGACCACGCCGCTCCCGGACATGTAGATGTGCCGGTCGTAGCTGCTCGAGGAGCCTGTCGCGGAACTCCCGAACCCAACGATCTTGCCACCACTGGTGCTCGTCGTACGGAACCATGCCTCGATCGAGAACGTCTGCAGTCCGGGCTCCAGCTTTGCGGAGCCGCCGGACACTCCGGTTGCTCCGGAGAAGGTCGTCGCGACGCTCGGCTCCACGAGGTCGGGGCCGGTCGCACCCCTGGTGATGCCGGTACTGGACAGCGTCGCGTCGTTCGCGGTCGACCAGTCGTAGGCCGCCGTCCCGGACGACTCGTTCAGCGGCCAGTAGTAGATCGGAGTCGCGTTCAGGATCGTCGAGTTGTACGCGGTCATACTGCCCGTGGACGCCACGGTGACGGGCGTCCAGTCACTCCTGGTCAAGTTGCCCCAGGGATCCACCACTTCGACCCGGTAGTTGTAGGTCTGCCCCGGGGTCAACCCCGTGTCCATGTACGTCATGGTCGGTTTGACCCAATAGGTGGAGTCAGCCGACGTCTCGTACAGCGGCGCTACCGTCCCCTGCCGGTACAGCCTGTAGACGAGATTGGTGTCGTCAGTATCCTCGTTTGCCTGCCACGAGATGCGCGCTGCACCCGCCTGGAACGAGAGCGTCGTGATCGGGTAGTTGCCGCCGGTGATGGCCGGGCCGATCTTGTTGGGTGCCACGCTTCGCACGGCGAAACGCACCAAGCCCTGCTGGTTGGACTTCGACACTCTCGTGAACTCGCCGCCGTAGAGCAGGTAGTTACCCGCGGGTTGCACCGTCCACGCTGCTTGGTTGATGCCGGTATAGGTGCCCGGGGTCCACAGCGGATACCAGTGGAGAAGCTGCCCCGCCGGCTGCCCGGTGAAGCTGCGGTACCCGTAGATGTCCGGTGTGATCGTGCGGCCCGAAGGCTGCTTCGCGAAGGCCAGCGAATGGTTGTAGTGCCATGGGTTCAGCTGCGGGAACTCGCCGATATTGCCGCAGTAGTGGGTGTGCCCTGCGGTGTAGAGCACGCCGTCGAGGGGAGCGACCGAGTAGGTGTCCCCGTGGCAGTCCTCCATCCACTGCATCGTCCCGTCGGACCAGGAGGCACGGAACGAGCCCTCGAAGTCGTCGAGGGTCTTGCTGCCGCCGTAGTCGTACCCGCTGCCGTAGACGCTGTCGCCGTCAGAGGCGAGCGAGTACATCGCGGCGTTGTCGCCCGCGTTGTGCAGTACGTCGCCCACGGCCCAGGGCAGCAGGGCACCGGTGCTCGCGTCCAGAGCCGCGATGCCGCGGCCCGGGCTCGAGGACCCATTCGTGGTCAGGAACGAGCCGGCCACCACGACCTTTGAGCCATCGGGCGAGACCACAATCGCACGGCCACCCCAGCCACCATCCAGAACGGGCGCGAAGCTGCTGACAACCGAGCCGTCCGAGGCGTTCACCGCAGCGATATAGCTGCGCGCGGCGCTGCCGATCGCCGAGAACCCTCCGGTGAGGTAGACGGTGGTATTGGTGGCCGCGATGCCAATGACCTTGGCGTTCAGTGCCGGGGCCCAATTGGCGATCAAGGCCCCCGTGGCCGCGTTGAAGGCGGCAATCCGGTAACGCGTCGCGCCCGCAATCGAGGTGAACGCGCCGCCCACATAGAGCCTGGTCCCGTCCGGAGACAGCGCCATGGCGTACACAGCGGCATTGGCCGTGGGATTCCACGACGTGTCGAGCACGCCCGTCGTCAAGTTGTAGGCAAGCAAGTTGGTGCGCGGCGTCTCGTTGGTGCCAAGTGCGGCGCCTGCCGGCCGCGCGGAAGTGAACTCGCCTCCGACATAGACCTTGTTGCCGGCGGCCTGCTGGGCCCACGCAACACCGTTGATCTGGGCAGTCGGGAGCGGATCGGCACTCACCGTCGTCGGCCAATTCGCGGCATCCACCGACGACGGCTCTGCCGTCGCCACCGGAGCTGCCACGAACGCGCCGACGAGGACGAACGCTACCAACCCCGCGATTGTGGCGACCCATCGTGTCCGCCTTGACCCACGTCCAGCCCCAGCGTGCGCGCGCGACCAACTAGTCTTCATCAACGATCCCCCCCGAGATACCACATGATGACCGGCCCGCAACCAGCGAGGTGTCGGGCCTACCCCCAAATGCGAGTATAAGGACATGCCCTGGACAAAGGCCAGCCCAGATCCACGCATGGATGGCCGATGCGTGATAGTGCGCACCGCCGAAGCTCGTCCGCCTCAGCCGATCTTTCCCCGGAAAACGACGGTCGGAGCCTTGGCCTGGTAGTCGACAGTGATAGTGACGTCGTCACGCCGTTCTGTAGGAATGGTGAAGATGTAGACCCCATAGGTCGTCTCGCCGGGCCGCAGGGTGCCGTACATCGGCACGCCCCCGGGACGCACGAGCATCCCGGCCGGTGTGAGGTCCTTGCCGACATAGGCATTCACGACCGTCGTGCCCGCGTTGAAGCTGCGTTTGCTGGCGTTCGTCATGGTGACCGTCACCCTCACAGCGGGCCCGGCGACCTCCCCTGGCTGCACCGCTTCGCCTTGTACGTCCTCAATCTTGGTGAGCGCAACCCGAATCCCATCCTCGCCCTCGACGGACGTGCCCGGGCCCACAGGATCGAGCGAATCCTTCGGCTGGCTCGCGCCGGTCGCTTTCGGGCCAGCAGCCCGGCTCGGTGTCACGACCGGCTCAGGCACCGGCGCAGCGGGCGTTCGGGTGGGCGTCGACTCTGCGGTCGGCGCGCCGGCGGACGGGGACAGGGTGGCGTTGTCGGTCCGTGGAGACAGGCCGTAAACCACCGCTGCGAGGACCACCCCGATGACCAGAGCGGCGAGCACCACCCACAGGACCACCCTGCGTCCACGCGCACGCTCGGTCTCCGAGTGCTGTTCATCTACTGGCACGTCCGCCTCCCGGGTAGATGCTAGTCGCAAGGCGGAACACACGGTGCATGGACACTTGCCTCACGTTCATCGGCGTCGCAGTTTCGCGGCCAGTCGGTACGCGTCTGCGTGCAGTTCGCCTGCCTTGGCCCAACTCCGGCGGCTCAAGTCGGGGCCGGTTCCGTCCGCGAGCCGCCGTATCGCGGTCAGTGCGTCCTCAAGCACCTGCCGCGTGATGCTCCCGTCGTAGAGTCGCACCCACTCCTCCCCCACCTCGCGGCCCAGAGCCTCAGTGACGGCGTTTCGCGGTACGAGCACTGGCCTGGACAGGGACAGCGCAGCCAGAACCGCACCCGAGTTGTTCATCTCCGCGTAGGGAAACGCCATGAGTTCCGATTCGGTGATCAGGCGCACGACCTCCTCTTCCTCCAGGAACCTCAATGTGAGCTCCACCCGGGCGTCGGTGGCGGCCAACTCGCTGAGCCGCTGCGCCGTCGCCGCGTCCACGGGACGTCCCGCGATGGCGAGCGAGGCACCGGCATCGTCGAGCACCGTGAAGGCGGAGAGAAGCTCATCCATCCCCTTGTAGGCACGAATCAACCCGAAGCAGGCTACCCTTCCCGGCACCCGCGGAGACCGCGGCATCCTGGCGAACCAGTCCACGTAGTGTCCATGGAGGATGACCTTGTAGGGCTTGCCACGCAGATCCGGGATCTGGCCATTCAGAAGGATGTAGCACGATGTCTGCCGGGTCAGCCCGCGCACGAGGAAGCGTGCCAGCGGGTCGAGGTTCTCATGGGGATTTGGGTTGTGCCGCGTCCACAGGACGGACGTTTTCATCACCCTGTTCTTGACCAGCAGGAGGCCGAACAGCAGTTGCTTGAGTGTCCGACGCGCCCTGCTCGGCGACGCCCACATGGTGTCCGGCCAGTGGACGTGCAAGACATCCCAATTCCTCAGGAGTGCATCCCGCCAGGAGAATGTGGTGACGTCGATGCCCGCGGTCGCCTTCAGTGACCGGTACAACTGGGTGATGTAGGGGTTCGTTGTAGAGCTCGGCGTGCGGAACGACACCAAGACCCGCAGCGGACGAGCTGCCTGCGCAGGTGTGGAATGCTCACTCATTATGGACTCCCCCGGTCTCACACCCACACCGAACGGCCCGGCGCATGACAATCCCTTCGATGGTCGGCTGCTACGCGGTCGCTGACGCCACCCGCCGGTACCAGCGGACCAGTTGCGCGGCTAGGAACCCGGCATTGGCGATAGCCAGTGCCGTGTAGACGCCTCGCCAGAGGTCGAGCCAGCCCAATAGCACCATGGTGGCGGCAAGGAAGCCGTAGTCAAGGACGAGGCCGACCAGGCTCGTCCAGATCGCGGGCTTGCCCTCCCTAGTTGAGCCGCCTCCTGCCGGCTTGCCGCCACGCAGGAGCAGCTCCGTGGCGATCACCGTGAAGAACCACACACAGGCGACAGCGGAGAAGGCCAGCGGGATTATTGTGGTCCAGGTGGCCCAACCGTTGAGCGACCGGAACCACATCAAAGCCACCGCAAGATGGATCGTGGCGATCTTGATCGAGTCCAGAACGTGGTCGAGCCACTCCCCGGCGAGAGTGCCGCCGCCCTGGAGGCGCGCGACCTGACCGTCAGCCGAGTCGAGGGCGTAGCCAATTATGAGGAGTGCGGCGACAACCACTCCCATCGGCCCCGATGGCGGCAGCACTGCGACCACAGCGATTCCGGAATAGGTGAATACCGCACTGATGAGACTGATTTGATTCGGGGTCATGCCAAGGCGGTAGCCGGTGGCAGCGAATACCCGACCCAGGGGACGATTGACCCAGCGAGAATACGCTGGCGCATTGCGGCTGCTCTTTTGCGCCCGACGCAGTGCTGAATGCACCTCACGCCATGGAGCAGCGCGGGCGATCAGCGGAACCCGGGGCTGTCCTTCAACCATCCTCGGCCCTCCACGCTCGACACCAAGATCACGGATGGCATCTGCCCCCGTCGGCGAAGGCTACCAGCGCTGTCCATTACAGGCCACTGTGATGCACGATCGCTCCGTGCCGCATCGCGTGCCGCGGCTGCGATCGACTGCGGCTGCGGAGGGCACACCGGGGCATACTCCGCACGAATGCGATAGCACCGCTGACCGAAGCCCGGGTACAGTGCGCATGACATCGACGAGCATTCCGAGGAGGATTGGTGGGGATCCATTCAATAATCAAGCGTCTCGCCAGTCGAGCAAAGGGCCACGATTACGTCATCGATCCCCATATTGATGCCTCGTACTTGACGTGGCTCACTTTCGAGCGCGGCGTGATGAAGCTGCGCGGGCTGCTCAGGTTCCTTGGCCACGAACACCCGCCATTTGTTGGTCGGGGAGTACAGCTCCGCGCGCGCCGGCTGATCAGGTGCGGATTGGGCGTCACGCTCGCTGATCACACCCGGGTCGACGCGATGTCGCACCAAGGGGTACAACTCGGTAATGGGACATCATTGGGCCGCAACAGTCGCATTGAGTGCACCGGAAGCCTTTCCCACCTGGGTAGGGGCTTCGTGGCCGGCAACAATGTCGGGTTGGGCACTGACTGCCTCTTCGGGGCCGCTGGCGGGATTTGGATCGGCGACGACACCATCATTGGGAACTTCGTCTCGATGCACTCGGAGGACCACAACTTCGACGACCCCCGAGTCCCGATCCGTGATCAGGGTGTTCGTCACGAGGGAATTCACATCGGACGTGGGTGCTGGATCGCCGCGAAAGTGACAGTGCTCGACGGGGTGACCCTGGGCGATGGGTGCATCGTCGCCGCTGGGGCGGTGCTGACCCGCGGAACGTATGCTGATGACGGGATCTACGGCGGTGTTCCCGCGCGACTCCTCAAGGTCCGCAATCGGGACGGTAGCGAGAACCTCGATCGCGGCGATTCAGCCCGCTGAAGACTTGCCCGCCCGCTTGTACTCGAAGTAGGTGTAGCCGAAGGCGGCACCCACCATGCCTGCCCCCCTGAAGATCATTCGGATGGCCCGCGCCCGGTCTGGCATCGAGCGGCTCAATGCACCGACTACCCACCGGGCGGCGCCCAGAACGACCCGCCCCAAGCCCTGAACGAGCGCTGAGAACCGTTCACGCAGGCCCGCGACTGGAGCATCCGCCACATGGATCCGCGCCCTTGCGCCGCTGTTCCCCATCCGAAAAGCACGGCGAAGAACCCATTCCCGGGTGGCCCGGGAGGCCGGGACGACGTCAACGACGACTGCCTCGTCGCACCAGACGATCCGACCTCCGGCTTTGCGCAGGGCCAGACTGAACACGGTGTCCGAGCCACCCGAGAGCCCGAACTCCTCGTCAAAGCGGAGCTTCGCAGTCTCGACGAAGGGGCGGGCAAGCAGAAGGTTGTTTGTAGCCGCCAACGGGACCTCCGTGCCAGTGGGGTGACGAAGGCGGTCGAAGAACCGTCCGCCCCTGATCCACGCATCCGGTTCGCCAGTGAACGAGGACACGACCGGACCCGCAACCGCGTCGGCCGCATAGTCCCGGTGGGTGCGCAGGAGGTTCTCCAGCCATCCCGGCTCGGGGCGCTCGTCATCGTCGATGAACACGATGATGTCGCGTCCCCAGGTCTCCTGCAGTCCCCGGTTCCTCGCGGCAGCGATACCAGGCCGCGGCTCATGCGCATAGCGCACCCGGGCATCGCCGACTTGGCGGACGGTGTCTTCGGCGGTGGGCTTCTCGTCGTTGTCGACCACAAGGAGTTCCGCGCCCGGGTGGGCGGAGATAGCTTCGACGAGGAGCGGAATGGCCTCCCGCAGATCGTCCGGGCGCTTGTAGGTGAGCACGATGAGCGTCACCAGCTCAGTTGCCACCATCTGAATCCTCCTTCGTGCTGATGACCCGGCTGTTGCCCCGTCCGGGGCGCCGCGACGCAATTCGCACTGATCGGTAAAGATCGATCACCTCACGTCTGATCGGCGGAAAGACGAGCATGCCCATGCCGTAGCCGACAGCGCCACCGAGCACGGCGACGACCAGTCCGACGAGGGATGGCATCGCCGGCAGGAACCACAGTGCCGCGGCGGTGCCCGCCGCAACGAGCGCCCCCAACAGGACGATGTGCAATGCGTTCAGATAGAGCCTGCGCGTTGGGAGATGTGTCAGGTGCGCCAGCCACCCGATCGACAACGGCCAACTGACCGCGTTCGCAATCGCGATGGCGCAGGCCACACCGGTAATCCCCCACTGGCTCCCGATGATGACCATGGTCGCCTTGATCCCGAGTGCGACGAGGTTGTACCACACTAGCTTCCCGGTCAGCCCGCGAACCAGGTAGACCCAGTAGCAGCAGTAAGCGGTCGTATCGAACATCGCCGCGATCGCCAGCCAGCTGAGGACGGGGATCACTTGGTCCCAGCCGTCGCCCAGAGCAATCCGAATGATCGGGGCCGCCGCCGCCGCGACAAATGCCAGCCCGGCGATCACGGTGAAGCCGAGGGCCGCCTGACCCCGGACGATGAAGTCATCCTGGCGGCGCTGGTCGCTTGCGAGCCTGGTCAGCACCGGAACAGCCACCGACGTGGACGGTGAGCGGAGCTGGTTCACCGATCGGGTGAGCAGCTGGTAGCCGCGGTTGTAGTAGCCGAGATTGACCGCGCCCATCTGCGTGCCGATCACGATGGTGTCCACGTTCGAACTGAGGTACCCGAGGAACTGGGACGCCGAGAGTCCGATGCCGAAGCGGATCATGCTGCGGATCCGGGTACCCGGCAGGGGCCGACGCGGCAGCCAACCGCATTGAACCGCTGCCGCAACCAGAGTGACCGCCCCGATCGTGAGTTGCTGAGCCGCCAGCGCCCAGAACCCGAGGCCGGCGAGCGCCGCCCCGGTGGCGACCGCCAGCCCTGCGGCCTGCCCGCTCAGGTCCGAGACCACGAGCTGCCGGAAGCGCATCGAGCGGGTGAGATCGGCGCGGTACTGCGCAACGAGACCGTTGAAGACGAACACCAGGGAGAGCACGCGTGACATCGGGAGCAATTCCGGCTGCCCGAACCAGACGGCGATGAGCGGCGCGACCAGGACGAGGACGATCCCGAAGGCAATACCAATCCCCGTGTTGACAAAGAAGAGCGCATCCCGCTGCGACGTGGTGAGCGTCGGTGCCCGCACGGCTGCCTGGGACAGTCCGAAGTCGCGGAAGACCTCCCCGAAGGCGATCACGACCATCACCATCGCGAGCAGTCCGTAGTCCTTCGGCGAAAGAAGCCGGGACAGCACCACGACCGTCAGCAGCTGGAGTGCCATCCGGAGCACCTGGCCGCCGACCATGTTCCCCGCGCCTCGGACCGCCCGCCGGCCGAGATCGGCCTGCGGCGCGCCGGTCACGACGTCCTCACTCTCGTCGTCCATCAGGCCGCCCATCGCTCGTTCCCGCGGTGTGGCGGGTCACGCACGTCGACGGTTCGCACGGGCCACCTGCGCGACGGACCCGTTCCAGCCACACCTTGACGACAGCGCGTGCGTTCGAGGCAGCGGTGTGCGATGGCCTGGTTCACCGCAGCGACAGGACGCGACGCAGCTCGCTGGAGGAAGTCTGTTCGGTGTAGGGGAAGTAATGGACCTTGACGCCCACCGAGGCCATCTCCTCCTCGAGCCGACGGCCCTTGGCCGTGCCCTTCCAGTCACTGCCCTTGAACAGGACGTCGAACCCCACCCGCTTCCAGACCTCGGTCTTGTTGATCGAGAAGTCCACGACGACCTCGTCGACGATGCCGATGGCGCGGAGGATCTCCATCCGCTCCTCCAGCGGGACGACCGGATACTTGCCCTTCATCTCGAAAAGGGCCTGGTCGGTGACCACGCCGACAATCAGGTGCCCACAATGAGGTCGCGCCCGCTTGAGGATGTTGAGGTGGCCGACATGGAAGAGGTCCCAGGCGCCGGGCACGTATCCCCGCAGGCCAATCGCCTCGGGCGCGACAAGTTCCAGGCCTTGCTCACCATGGGTGCGCAGCCGCCGCTCCGGCGTATGCGAACGAGCCTCATTCATCGGTTCCCCCCAGCACCGTTGATTCCCGCTCTCGCGGTTGAGAACCCTATTCTCTCCTCTCGCTGCCCAAATGGCTACTCCGGAGCCTCGACAGGACTACTTACCCGCCTCTACCAGTTGGCGCAGGTAGGCGCCGTAGCCGGACTTCGCCAGTGCGTCCGCGCGGGCGAGCAGCTCATCGTCGGTGAGGAAGCCGCGTCGCCAGGACGCCTCCTCCGGACACCCGACCTGCATGCCTTGCCGGGCCTGGATCGTGCGGACGAAGTTGCTGGCGTCGTTCAGCGAGTCGAACGTTCCCGTGTCCAGCCAGGCCGTGCCGCGCGGCAGCACCGAGACCTGAAGCCGGCCCTGTTCCAGGTAGACCCGGTTCACGTCGGTGATCTCGTACTCGCCGCGGGCTGACGGCTTCAGGCCGGCCGCGATCTCGCAGACCTGCTCGTCGTAGAAATACAGTCCCGGCACCGCGTAGTGGGATCTCGGCCGAGCGGGCTTCTCCTCGATCGAGATGGCCAGACCGGCGTCGTCCACCTCAACCACGCCGTACGCGGTCGGGTCTGCGACCCAGTAGCCGAACACCGCGGCACCTTCCACCTCGGAGAGGCGACGCAGCTGAGAGCCCAGTCCCTGCCCGTAGAAGATGTTGTCGCCCAGCACGAGGCACGACTTCTCGCCGCCCACGAATTCGGCACCGATGGTGAACGCCTGCGCGAGCCCCTTCGGCTCGGGCTGGGTGGCGTACTCGATCCGCAGGCCGAACTGGCTGCCGTCACCGAGGAGCCGCTGGAACGCCTCCTGCTCGTGCGGGGTGGTGATCACCAGAACCTCCCGCATGCCGGCAAGGATCAGGGTGGTCAGCGGGTAGTAGATCATCGGCTTGTCGTAGACGGGCACGAGCTGCTTGCTGGTGGCCATGGTGATCGGGTGGAGCCTGGTGCCGGAGCCGCCGGCGAGGATGATCCCGCGCATGGCCGCTAGTCTCGCACGGGCGCACGGGCCTCGCGTAGGATCCCCCCGCATGGGGGGATTACTGGTCACCGGCGGAGCCGGCTTCATCGGCACGAACTTCGTACGCCTCGCGCTCAAGTCCGGACAGGACCGCGTGACGGTGCTCGACGCCTTCACCTACGCGGGCAATCGCGCCTCGCTGGACGGGCTGGATCCGTCCCGCTTCACGCTTGTCGAGGGGTCGGTCACGGACGCGGACCTCGTTGACCGGCTGGTCGCCGACCACGACACCGTCGTCCACTTCGCCGCCGAGTCGCACAACGACAACTCGCTGCGGGACCCCTCGCCGTTCATCCAGACGAACCTGGTCGGCACCTACACCCTGCTCGAGGCCGTGCGCAGGCACCAGAAGCGGTACCACCACATCTCCACCGACGAGGTGTACGGCGACCTGGAACTGGACGACCCGGGGAAGTTCACCGAGAACACTCCGTACAACCCGTCCAGCCCCTACTCCTCGACCAAGGCGGGCTCGGACCTGCTGGTGCGCGCGTGGGTGCGCTCGTTCGACGTGCAGGCGACGATCAGCAACTGCTCGAACAACTACGGGCCCTACCAGCACGTGGAGAAGTTCATTCCGCGCCAGATCACCAACGTGATCGACGGGATCCGGCCCAAGTTGTACGGGGCCGGCCTGAACGTCCGCGACTGGATCCACGTCACCGACCACAACCGGGCGGTGCTGCGCATCCTCGAGGCGGGTCGGATCGGCGAGACGTACCTGATCGGAGCGGACGGCGAGAAGGACAACCGGAGCGTGATCGAGTTGATCCTGACCCTGATGGGCCAGCCGGCCGATGCCTACGACCATGTGAACGACCGGCCTGGCCACGACATGCGCTACGCGATCGACTCCAGCAAGCTGCGTGACGAGCTGGGCTGGGCGCCGAGCTATCGCGACTTCGAGTCCGGCCTGGCCGCGACCATCGACTGGTACCGCGCGAACGAGGCGTGGTGGCGCCCGATGAAGCAGGCCACCGAGGCCAAGTACGCGGCGGTGGGCCAGTGAGCGACCTCGCCGTACGCACGACGGCGATCCCGGGCCTGCTGGTCCTGGACCTGCCGCTGCACAGCGACGACCGAGGCTGGTTCAAGGAGAACTGGCAGCGGGCGAAGATGACCGCGCTCGGGCTGCCCGACTTCGGGCCGGTGCAGCACAGCATCGCCTACAACACCCTGGCCGGGGTCACCCGGGGCTTCCACGCCGAGCCGTGGGACAAGCTGGTCTCGATCGTGGCTGGACGGATCTTCGGAGCCTGGGTCGACCTGAGGGACGGCGAGGGCTTCGGCCGGACCGTTACCGTCGAGCTGGGTCCCGACACAGCGGTGTTCGTGCCGCGCGGGGTGGCCAACAGCTACCAGACCCTCGACCACGGGACGGTGTACTCCTACCTCGTCAACGAGCACTGGAGACCGGATTCCCTGGCCGAGTACACCTACCTCAACCTGGCCGACCCGAGCGTGGCCGTCGCGTGGCCGATCCCGCTGGCGGAGGCCACGATCTCCGCGGCCGACCTGGCGCACCCGCTGCTGCAGGACGTGCGTCCGATGCCGCCGCTACGCACGGTGATCGTGGGTGCGAACGGCCAGCTGGGCCGCGCGCTGCAGAAGCTCCTGCCGGGCGCGGAACTGCTCGACCTGCCGGAGTTCGACTGCGCGGACTCGGCGGGGGTCGAGGCCTACCCGTGGCGCGGCGTCGGCACGATCGTGAACGCTGCTGCCTACACGGCGGTGGACGCCGCGGAGACCGAGGACGGCCGGCGCGCCTGCTGGTCATCCAACGTGACCGGCGTGGCCAACCTCTGCCGGGTGGCCGCTGCGCACCGCTCAACCCTCGTCCATGTGTCCAGCGACTACGTGTTCGACGGCACCGCAGAGCTGCACACCGAGGACGAGGGATTCAGCCCTCTCGGCGTCTACGGCCAGACCAAGGCCGCCGCCGACGCGCTGGTCAGCCAGCTCGCGCGCCACTACCTGGTGCGCGCCAGCTGGGTGATCGGGGACGGGCGCAACTTCGTCCGCACGATGGCCGACCTGGCTGCGAAGGGGGTGTCCCCCAGCGTCGTGGACGACCAGTTCGGACGACTCACGTTCACCGCCGACCTGGCCGCCGGGATCGTCCACCTGCTCACCTCGACCGCGCCCTTCGGCACCTACAACCTGACCAACGACGGCCCGGTGCAGTCCTGGTGCGACATCGCCAGAGATGTGTTCGAGCTCTGCGGGCGCTCCCGGGACGACGTGAGCGCGACCACGACAGAGGCCTACGCCGCCGGGAGGCTGGTCTCGCCCAGGCCCCGGCACAGCACGCTCGACCTCACCCGGATCAGGGCAGTGGGTTTCGTGCCCACCCCGGCCGGTGACCGGCTGCGCGAGTACCTTCGCAACTCCTAATGTCACAGCTGATCCACTGGCGACGGGCCTCAGAGCTTGCACCCGGGCACATCTGCGCAGTCGACCGCCCGCGATCCACCTTTGCGAAGACGGTCGGCGATCTGGCAGACTGGCTGTTGGCCGATACCGCTTGGGGGAGTAGGACCGGCCCAGTCAATCCGGGGGGGTTTGGCTGAGGGGGATTTCTGGTCTGAGCCGGGGGGATCATGACCACATTCAGCGCTTACATTGACGCACTCGCAAACGAGTCCAGTGGACGCACGCGCAAGCACTGGCTGGTTTCGCGGGGAGCCCAGCACTTCTTCCTGGTCGCCATTGACACGGTTGTTCTGGCGCTGGCGATGGTGCTGGCGATCCAGGTCAGCGGGCTTCCGCCGTTCGGCGAGAGCGACTTCAGTCACGGGATCGCGCTCAGCCTGCCGTTGATCGGCGCCGTGTGGCTGACCCTGGTGCGGAGCTTCGGCGGCTACCAGTTGCGGCACCAGCGCGCCGGCGCGACCGAGTACAAGCGGGTTGTGATGGCTGCATTCACCACCGCTGGCGCGGTTGGCATCACCAGCTACCTGCTCAAGGCCGAGTTCCCGCGGGGGCTCTACGTGGTGCTGTTCACCGTCGGCACGGTCGGCCTGATCGCGGCCCGGTTCGCCCGCCGCCAGATGATGCACGCCATCCACCGGCAGGGTGCCCTGCTCACTCCGGTGATGGTGGCCGGCGACAGCGGGCACGTCGACGCCATCGCGAACGTGCTGCGCCGCGAGACCTGGCTCGGCTACCGCGTGGTCGGGGCAGTCACCAGCGACCGCGCCGACCGGACCCCGGCCGGCCTGCCCGTGCTCGGAACCACGTCCGACACCGTCGATGTGATCGCCCAGCATGGCATCGCGACGGTGATCTTCGCCGAGGGTGCCTTCGCCAGCCCGGCCGACTTCCGCCGGATGGCCTGGGAACTCGAGGAGCAGGACATCCAGATGATCATGGTTCCCGCGCTGACCGACGTCAGCGCACAGCGCCTCGACGTCCGGCCGGTGGCGGGCCTGCCGCTGGTCGACGTCGACCGTCCGCAGGCGGTCGAAGCCGCCCGCTGGATCAAGCGCACCTGGGATGTGATCGGCTCCGCGTTCCTGCTGTTGCTGATCGCCCCGGTGATGGGGCTGGTCGCCCTCGCCATCAAGCTCGAGGACGGTGGTCCGGTGATGTTCCGCCAGACCCGCGTCGGGCTGAAGGGGCAGACCTTCGAATGCCTCAAGTTCCGCAGCATGTGCATCGACGCCGAAGCTCGTCTGGCCGCCCTGATGGCCGAGAACGAGGGCGCCGGCCCGCTGTTCAAGATGACGCACGACCCGCGGATCACGCGGGTGGGCCGGTTCATCCGCCGGTTCTCACTCGACGAACTCCCGCAACTATGGAACGCCCTCCGCGGCGACATGAGCCTGGTAGGACCCCGCCCGGCACTGCCCACGGAGGTAGCTCAGTACGACTCAGACACCCGACGCCGGCTCGATGTGCGTCCAGGGCTGACGGGCCTGTGGCAGGTCTCGGGAAGGTCCAACCTCTCCTGGGACGACACGGTTCGGCTCGACCTGTACTACGTCGACAACTGGTCGATGGTGCAGGATCTGATGATCCTCGCCAAGACCGCCAAGGCCGTCGTCGGCTACTCCGGAGCCTACTGAGCACCCAGTGGCGCCGGCGCGAATCCCCCCCGGCGCCACTGGGCCGTCAGGTCTGATCAGGGGCGACCCATCCCGCAGTACGTCCAGCCGGCCGCTCGCCAGCGTTCGGCGTCGAGGCAGTTCCTGCCATCGATGACCAGCGGAGTCTTCACCAGCTGCGCCGCCCAGACGGGATCCAGGTCGCGGAACTGGGCCCACTCGGTGACGAGCACCACAGCGTGTGCCCCGCCCAGCGCTGTCTCCACATCCTCGGTGTAGGCGAGCTGCGGGTGCTTGCGCATCGAGTTCGGGACCGCCTTGGGGTCCATCGCGACCACGTCCGCGCCCCGGCCCTTGAGCTGGACGGCGACATCCAGCGCGGGTGAGTCGCGGATGTCGTCGGAGTCGGGCTTGAACGACAGGCCCAGGACGGCAACCTTCTTCTGGTACGCCTGACCGCCGAGTACGTCGACGACGGTGTCCACGACGTGCTGCCGCCGGCGCAGGTTGATCGCGTCGATCTCCTTCAGGAAGGACACCGACTCACCACGTCCCAACTCCTCCGCGCGAGCAGTAAACGCGCGAATGTCCTTCGGCAGGCAACCACCGCCGAAGCCGACGCCGGCGTTGAGGAACTTGCGGCCGATCCGGGCGTCGTAGCCGATGGCGTCGGCGAGCTGGGTGACGTCCGCGCCGACCACCTCCGAGATCTCGGCCATGGCGTTGATGAAGCTGATCTTGGTGGCGAGGAACGCGTTGGCCGCCACCTTCACGAGTTCTGCGGTCTCGTAGTTGGTGACCACCAGCGGCGTACCCCTGGCGATCGCCACCGCGTACACCTCGTCCAGCAGTTCTCTCGCGACGATGGCCTCGGCCGCATCACGCGGCAGCCCGTAGACGATCCGGTCGGGATGGATCGTGTCCTCAACGGCGAAACCCTCCCGCAGGAACTCGGGGTTCCAGGCCAGCATCGCGCCGGGACACCCCTCGGCGATCCGCTCGGCCAGTCCTGCCGCGGTTCCCACCGGCACCGTCGACTTGCCGACGACGAGGTCGCCGGGCTGGAGGTGGGGGATCAAGGCGTCCACTGCGGCGTGCACCGCGCTCAGGTCGGCGGCATTGCCGTTGGCCCGTTGCGGTGTGCCCACGGCCAGGAAGTGGACCCTGGAGCCCGCGGCCTGCGCGATGTCGGTGCTGAACCGAAGGCCGCCCTTGGCGCCCGCGGACTCAAGGATCTCCGGCAGCTGCGGCTCGTAGAACGGTGCCCGGTGCGCGGCCAGCTCGCTGATCCGGTGGCTGTCGACGTCGACTCCGACCACTTCGTGGCCGACCTCGGCCATGGCCGCAGCGTGCACGGCACCCAGGTACCCACATCCGATGACAGACAGTTTCACGTGCGTCCCCCCGGTGCCGTTCTCCGCGATATCGGCGAAGGCAGACTCTACCGGAACGGCCTCGACCCGCACCCGCTCAGGGGCGGACCAGCTCCACGTCGAGCACCAGGTCCTGCTTCAGGGGCGTGTGGACGGTGAGGGTGCCATCGCCGCTCGTGACCGGGACGGCGGCTCCACTCACCCGGAAGGTCGCCTGCGAGCCGCTCACCGTCCAGCCCTCGGGGACGCGGACGGTGATGGTGGCCTCGGTGTCGACGAGGTCCGCCTGCTTGGCGACCAGCAACCGGTAGCGCCAGGTCCCGGCATCGCCCCGGCGCAACGCGTCGGGCACCGTTGCGGCCATGGTGACGCTCGTCGACTTCCCGCTGTCCAGACGGAAGTAGTGGGCGAAGGTGGGCAGGCCGGTCGCGTCGTCGAGAGTGTCGATCCCCTTGCTGCCCCGCAGCGTCGTGCCACTGATCCGGTTCACTCGCACCAGATCGTAGAAGCGGTCCTGGAGTGAGCCGAGCGGATTGTCCGCACTCTTCTTGTAGTGCAGGGCCAGTGTGGTGTCGGCGCTGCCGTCCGGGTTCAGCCCCACCGCGTAGTCGAGTGCCTTCGTCACCCCGAGGTTCGACTTGGCGGGGCGTCGCATCACGGCGTTGGCCACCGCCACCACGTCGGTGGTGTCGCCGGAGGGGGCGATCGCGCCGGACCAGCCCGCGGCAACCATCGCCGACTGGGCGGAGGAGTCGGTCAGGTAGAACTGCACGTGCTTCTCGTTCGCAGAGCTCGCCAGTGACTGCATGACCGGGACGAACTCGTCACTGGAGAGCCCGACCAGACGCTCCATCACTGCCTTCGCCAGGGACACGACAGCGTTCTTCTTGCCCGCGTCGTTCTGCCCGCCGCTGTAGGTGACCTCCACGGCGTAGCTGAGCCGCTCGAACACGTTGTCGGCAGTCAGCTGGCCCTTCACCTCCGGCACGGTGATCGGGCCGAAGACCTCGAGCAGACTGCGGATCGTGGGCAGGTCGATCGCGATCACGCCGTCGATCTCCGGCTGCCGGGGCAGGATCGTCCCCCACAGCTCGGTCATCGTCCTCCCCGTGGTCGGGAAGTCGAGCCACCAGTTGGCGAGGTGGAAGTACACCCGCCGGGTGCGCATTCCTTCGGGCACCGGCATGTCGCTTCGCGCGCCGGGCAGCGCGTACACGTCCTCGAACCGCTCCAGCTGGAATCCCGAGGGGCCGACGTTGAGCAGGCCGTAGGTACCCAGAAATCCCCCGGACGGGCGGAGCTGGGCGTTGTTCTGGGCGAGTACGAGGAACCGGTGATCCGCGGAGAAGACGTAGCGCTCGAGGTCGAGGAGTGCCTGGCTGCGACCCATCACCAGATCCAGCGGCCGGAGCAGGTTCTGGAGTTCGCTCACCGCGTCCGCGAGTTGCGGGACCAGGCCGTCGGTGGTCAGCCCGGCTGCCTGATTGTGGATCGAGACCATCGAGACAAGGGCGGCGTCCAGGTGCGGCCGGGCCGTGACGATCAGCTGCCCGAGCCGATCGGCCCCCGAGACCGAGCCGGCCTGGACGAGCAGCTCGGCCACGTGCGCGCCGGCGGAAGAACCCTCCGCGCCGATCGCGGCCAGTTCGTCCGCCGCGGCCACCTGCCGCCCCAGCCAGGGGACGCCACGCAGCCAGGCCGGACCGAGCAGTTGGCGGGCCCTGCCGAACTCATCGCCGGCCCGCTGGAACGACGCGAGCGCCGCCGCTGCGTCCGCGTTCTCGAGGCTCTTCACTGCGGCGGACGCATCGGACTTGCCGGCCTTCGCCAGCGCCTCGAACTGCTTCACCTGGCCGTAGCCCCACCAGCCGAGCGCGACAAGGGCGACCGCCACGACGGCCGCGGCGATCCACACCCCCCTGCGCTTCACGCCGACCACGATATCCGGGGCGACCAATCCCCCGCCCGGACGAGGTCTTGCGCTGCTCCCACGGCGTCCCGCCCCTGCGATGGTTCGGTAGCGTTGCCCCATGCCCCGAATCGCACCGTTCCCGGCCATCCGGTACGCCCCCGGAACCGACCTCCAGCAGGTCATCGCCCCGCCCTACGACGTGCTGTCCGACGCGGATGTGGCCGAGCTGGGTGCGCGGGACGCGCACAACATCGTGCACATCGACGTCCCCACCGGTGGCGCCGGCCGCTACGACGCGGCCGCGCGCACGCTCGCGGAGTGGCTGGACACCGGAGTGCTGGTGCGCGACGACGCACCGACCCTGACCATCTACCGGATGTCGTTCGCCGACGCCACCGGAGCCGACCGCACCATCGTCGGCGTCCTGGTCGGCCTCGAGGTGGTCGACCCCGACGCCGGCGGTGTCCTTCCGCACGAGCGCACCACCCCGAAGGCGGTCACGGACCGGCTCGACCTGACCCGGGCCACCGCGACGAACCTCTCCCCCGTATGGGGCCTCTCCCTGGCGTCCGGTCTTGCCGCAGCCCTCGCCGAACCGGGCGAACCGGTCGGGGAGATGGTCGCCGACGGCGTCGTCCACACGGTCGAGCGACTCAGCGACCCGGAGCGGATCGCGGCCATCACCGCCATCCTCGCCAGCGACGACGTGTTGATCGCCGATGGCCACCATCGCTACTCGATCTCGCGCACCTACCGCGACGAAGTGCGGGCGGCGACCGGGCGCGACGACACCGCGGCCGAGTTCACCCTGACCTTCGTGAACGAGCTCGTCGCCGACCAGCTCAGCATCGAGGCGATCCACCGGATCTACACCGGCACCACCATCGCTCAACTGCGCACCGAACTGTCCGGCTGCTTCGACCTCGAACCCGCCCCGCAGCCCACCCCGGCGATGCTGGCCCGGATGGTCGAACTCGGACGCCTGGTGCTGCTCTCCCCCGACGGCACCGCAGAGTGGCTGGTGCCGAAGGCTGGGGCGTTCGACGGCGTCCGGGACCTCGACGGCGCCTACCTGGAGCACGCACTCGCCGGCTCGACCGCCGAGGTCGGCTACCAGCACGGGCTGGAGGAGATGTTGGCCCTGGTCGGCTCTGGCGAGGTCGCCGCAGGCATCCTGATCCGACCCACCTCGCTCCTCGAGATCCAGCGCACCGCCCGCGAGGGCCTGCTGATGCCGCCGAAGTCCACCTTCTTCACACCCAAGCTGCGCACCGGCCTGGTGATCCGCCCCACCGCTCCGCTGCCCTGATCCCCGCGGGTCGTCACCCGTTCGAGGTCGTGAGTTCTCACCGACCCGGCGCTAGCCTTGAGGAATGCCCGAGAACGCATTCCCCGGTGTAGAAGTGCACTTCGCCGGGGGCGAATACGCCGCCCTCGACGTGGGCGCCCAGGCCACCGCCTGGACGCCTCCCGAACAGAACGCTGTGCTCTGGCTGAGCCCGCTGGCGACCTTCGAGTCCGGCGTGGCCCTGCGGGGCGGCGTGCCGGTGGTCTTCCCGTGGTTCGGCGCCGGTCCGTCCGGTGATCGCACACCGTCGCACGGGTTCGCGCGTACCGCGGCGTGGCGCCGTGAGACAGTGCAGAACGAACTCGGCAGTTCCGGACGCCTGGTCGTGCGGTACAGCCTGAACGAGGCCGGCCTGGACAGCGCTCCGTTCACCGCAGAACTCACCCTCTCCTTCGATCCCGGCCAGTTCGAGGCGTCGCTGCGTGTGCTGAACACCGGGCCGGGCCGGTTCGGCTATGAGGAGGCCCTGCACACCTACCTCGCGGTGAGCGGCATCAACGTGGTCAGGGTGGAGGGCCTGAACGGCTGCGCCTACCTCGACAAGGCCGACGGCAGCGGGCCGGAAGAGATCGTCCAGGCAGGCTCGGTGAGTTTCACCGGCGAGGTGGACCGCGTGTACCGACACGGCGGAGACGCCGTGGTCGTCGATCCGGGCTGGGGCCGCGAGATCGAGGTCGGCAAGCAGGGATCGGCGAACACTGTGGTCTGGAACCCCGGCCCGGTGAAGGGCCCGGCCCTCGCCGACGTGGGCCCCCACTGGACCGACTTCGTGTGCGTAGAGGCCGGCAACGTCCGGGACGCGGCGATCGAGCTGGCACCGGGTGAAGAACACATCCTGACCCAGACGATCCGGCTGCGCTGAACCTGCCCGCGACCGCGCGAGTGGCGACGTCCGGGCGGCAGAATCGGTAGCCTGATTCTGATCAACCCAGCGTCGAGGAGAAGTCATGGCATCCCGCATCGAGAACGAGTCTTTCCGGCACAAGGTCACCACCGCGGAGGACGCGGCGAAGCTGATCCGGCACGGCATGAACGTCGGCTTCTCCGGGTTCACCGGTTCGGGCTACCCCAAGGAGGTGCCCGGCGCGCTCGCTGCCCAGATCAAGGAGGCCCACGAGCGCGGCGAGGAGTTCATGATCGGGGTGTGGACCGGCGCGTCCACCGCCCCCGAGCTGGACGGCGCGCTCGCGGAAGTGGACGGCATCGCGTTCCGCACCCCGTACCAGTCCGACCCGATCATGCGGAACAAGATCAACGCCGGTATCTCCGAGTACGCCGACATCCACCTGTCCCACCTCGCCCCGATGGTGTGGGAAGGCTTCCTCGGCAAGCTCGACATGGCCGTGATCGAGGTCACCGCGATCGCGGAGGACGGCGAGCTGGTCCCGTCCTCCTCTGTGGGCAACAACAAGACCTACCTGCAGGAGGCCGAGCAGATCATCCTCGAGGTGAACAGCTGGCAGAGCCGCGACCTCGAGGGCATGCACGACATCTACTACCGCGCCGCGCTCCCCCCGAACCGGCTGCCGGTTCCGCTCACCCATCCCGGTGACCGGATCGGCCAGCGCAACTTCCGGGTCGACCCGAACAAGGTCGTCGCCATCGTCGAGACCGACGGGCCAGACCGGAACACCCCGTTCAAGCCGCTGGACGACGATTCCCGCGCAATCGCCGCCCACCTGCTGGACTTCCTGGCCAACGAGGTGCGCCAGCACCGCCTGCCGAAGAACCTGCTGCCGCTGCAGTCCGGTGTGGGCAACATCGCCAACGCGGTGCTCGCCGGCCTGCTCGACGGCCCCTTCGACTACCTGACCTCCTACACCGAGGTGATCCAGGACGGCATGGTCGACCTGCTCGACTCGGGCAAGATGACGGTGGCCTCGGCGACGGCGTTCTCGCTCAGCCCGGAGTACGCGCACAAGATGAACGACAACGCCAAGTCCTACCGCAGCAAGATCATCCTCCGGCCACAGGAGATCTCCAATCATCCCGAGCCGATCCGGCGGCTCGGTGTGATCGCCTGCAACGGCATGATCGAAGCCGACATCTACGGCAACGTGAACTCCACCCACATCATGGGCTCGAAGATGCAGAACGGCATCGGCGGCTCCGGCGATTTCACCCGCAATGCCTACATCTCGGCGTTCGTTACTCCCTCCACGGCAAAGGGTGGGGCGATCTCGGCGCTGGTCCCGATGGTGTCGCACCACGACCACACCGAGCACGACGTGCAGGTGATCATCACCGAGCAGGGCCTGGCCGACCTCCGCGGACTCTCGCCCAAGCAGCGAGCCAAGGTGATCATCCAGAACTGTGCGCATCCCGACTACAAGGACATGCTGCAGGAGTACTACGACCACGCCCTCACCGTGGCCAACGGTCTGCACACCCCGCACGACCTGCGCCAGGCCCACGACTGGCACATCCGGTTCCTCGAGACCGGCACGATGAAGCCCTGACCCGAGTCGCGCCTGCCCGGCGGCCGTCGTCCCCTCGGACGGCGGCCGTCCGGCGTTCCGCCCGGGTCGGGCCCGGGAATCCGCCGGGCGGGCGGTCAGATCCGCCCCTGGTCAGTCGAGGAGCAGCTCCGCCAGCTCGGCGACGGTGTCGACCAGGTGGTCGGGAGCTGCCGCCTCGAGCGCCTCCCGCGGCGCGGCACCCCAGCTCACGGCGACAGCGGTCATGCCGGCCGCCTTCGCCGCCTGCACATCGACCACGGCGTCGCCCACGTAGGCAGCAGCCGCGGCGCTCCCGCCCAGCCTGTCCAGGGCTGCCAGCAGCGGCTCCGGCCTGGGCTTGTGCTCCTCGGTGTCCTCCATCGCAACCGTCACCGGCAGCCGGCCCTCCAGGCCGGCGTGGCGCAAGGTGTTCTCTGCCGACACTCGCCGCTTGGACGTCGCCACACCGGTCACCACTCCTGCCGCGGCGAGCGCGTCCAGCAGTTCCGGCATTCCCGGAAAGTCCTCCAGCAACTCCGCAAGGTGTTCGGCGTTCCAGGTCACGTAGCTGTCGATCAGCTCCTGGGCCCGGGACGGGTGGCGGGCGTGGAACGTCGCGTAGAGGGTCTGCCCGATCCAGCTGCGGGCTTCCTCGGGCGAGGTGCGTTCACCCAAGACGTCCCACATCGCATGCTCGTAGGAAGCGATAATGAGCGGGATGGTGTTGACCACGGTCCCATCCAGATCGAAGACGACGAAGGGCCACCGCGGTTCGGACACGTCCGTGAGGATACGGCCCCACGACAGGGAGGAATGCAGGTGACCATCCAGGCGCAGCGGCCACGCGGCCGTCGCCCCGGCCGGACTGACACCAAGGCGTCGATCCAGGCTGCCGCGCTCACCCTGTTCTCCGAACTCGGGTACGAGAAGGTTTCGCTCCGCGCGATCGCCCGCGCCGCCGATGTCGACCCGGCGCTGATCCACCACTACTTCGAGAACAAGGCCGATCTGTTCTCCCGCTCGGTACTCGACCTGCCGCTGGACGCGGACGCGATCGTCCGCGAGATTCTGGACGGGCCGTCCGACCGCATCGGTGAGCGCACCGTGGGTGCCTTCCTGGACGCCTGGGACCGCCCGGGCGCGGGCGACCGTTTCAACGCGATGCTGCGAGCCGCGGTGACCGACCCGCACGCCCGGCGTCCCCTGAGCGAGTTCATGACCAAGGAAGTGCTGATCAAGGTGGCCGAGTCGCTCGGGCACCCCAATGCCCGCCTGCGCGCCCAGCTCGCCGTGGCCCAGCTTCTCGGCCTGGCGCTGTGCCGGGACATCCTTGAACTTCCCGGCCTGGTGAAAGCCCGGAACCCTGTACTGGTGAGGTCGTTGGGCCGCGCGACGCAGGCGCTACTCGTCGATCCGTGGTGACGTAGGCTGGGCCTCCCGAGGAGGAGGTGTGATGGCAGCCGACGAGCCGACGACGTCGCCGCAGCCACGCCGTCTCGCGCCCCCCGAGGCAGATCACGAGCCGGTTCCGGTGGCCGAGCCGGAGCCCGACCGACGCGACCAGCAGGGAGCAGTCCCCGAGCGGCCCAGCGGGGCGATCGCCACGCTCGAGGCGCCGCCCGTGCCGGTGATCGGCGTCCCGGACGATCCGCGCACCGGCGAGCCCCGCATTCCGCGGACGGTGGTTCTCGCGTCGGTGCTCAGCTTCCTGTCCGCCGCAAATGTGGTGACGGGGTTGCTCCTCATCTACTGGGACGCGGTGCCAAGGGACAACTTCCCCCACGCGTCCTGGCTGATGGGTCAGTTCGTCACCGAACCCGGGTCCGCCGGACGGGTGCTGCTGGCCGTCGCCGTCACGGTGATCGCCCTTCTGATCACCGTCCCGCTGGCCATCACCGGGTACTACGCATGGGCCGGCTACCGCTGGTCGCGGATCAGTGGAACCATCGCCGCGGCGCTCAGCCTCGGCGCCCTCACCCTGAACCTGTCCGCGTGGTCGGCGATCCCGTTGGCAGTGGTCGCAGCGGTGCTGCTCTGGCTACCACCCGCGTCCCGCTACTTCCTCGCCTGGTGGGCGCGTCGGCACCCGCAGCAGGTGTTCGCCCCGCCGACCGTCGACGTCTTCTACGGCCCGCTGCCGAGGTACCGCCAGAACTGAGCACGCCGAGCTCGCCGCACGGTGGCCGCGGATGGTCGGCTACGGCTCCAGCGGGATCAGCAGGGCACCGGCGTGGGGCGGCAGCACCACCGAGGAGCCGGCCAGCCGGGCGCCGGACGGGGTCGACCAGCGCAGTTGGTGGCGCCCGCCGAGTTCCACGGTGGCCTCCTGATCGCCGAAGTTCACCGCGACCGCGAGCCCGCCGCGACGCATCAGGAACCAGCGTGCGTCCTCGTCGACCTCGCACGTCGTCCGGGTCAGCACCGGGTTGCTCAGCTCCGCGTACTGCCGCCGGAGCGCGACCAGCGTGCGGTAGGCGTCCAGCACGACCTGGTGGCGGCCCGTGCCCACCTCGGACCAGTCCAGCTTCGCCATCAGGAACGTCTGCTGATCCTGCGGGTCGGGCACCGCACCCTCGTCCCAGCCCATCCGGGCGAACTCGGCCAGGCGTCCCTGCGTGACCGCGCGGGCCAGATCGTCCTCCGGGTGCCCCGAGAAGAACGGGAACGGCGTGCTGGCGGCCCACTCCTCGCCCATGAACAGCATCGGGGTGAACGGCGCGGTGAGCGTGACCAGCGCTGCACAGGCCAGCTGGTCGTCGTCCAAGTGCGCACAGGGACGATCGCCACGCGCCCGGTTGCCCACCTGGTCGTGGTTCGAACTACACACGACCAGGCGCCAGCCGGGAGTGGTCGCGCGGTCGAGCGGTGCGCCGTGCTCGCGGCCGCGGAAGCTCGACCACGTTCCGTCGTGGAAGAAGCCCGACTCGCACACCTTCGCCAGAGCCGAGAGCGGGGCGAAGTCGGCGTAGTAGCCGTCGGTCTCCCCGGTCAGGGCGACGTGCAACGCGTGGTGGAAGTCGTCGCTCCACTGGGCGTCCACGCCGTAACCGCCGGCCTCGCGCGGACCGACGATGCGCGGGTCGTTCTGGTCGGACTCCGCGATCAGCGTGAGCGGGCGCCGCAGGTGCGTCGAGAGGTCCGACGCGACCAGCGACAGCTCCTCCAGCAGGTGCACCTCGGAGGTGTCCACCAGGGCGTGCACGGCGTCGAGCCGCAGCGCGTCCACGTGCATGTCGACGAACCAGAACCGCAGGTTCTCCGTAATCAGCCGGCGCACCTCGGCACTGCCGTCGCCGTCGAGGTTGATCCGGGTGCCCCAGCCGCTCTCCCCGTCCCCGGACGCCGGGCGGCGCAGGTAGGGGCCGAACGCCGGCAGGTAGTTTCCACTCGGCCCGAGGTGGTTGTAGACCACGTCCTGCGCGACCGCAAGGCCCAGGCCGTGGCAGGCGTCGACGAAGCGGCGGTAGGCGTCCGGGCCGCCGTAGGGCTCGTGGACCGCGAACCACGCCACCCCGTCGTAACCCCAGCCGCGGTCGCCGTTGAAGGCGCTGACCGGCATCAGCTCGACGATGTCCACTCCGAGCTCGACCAGGTGCGGGAGCTGCGCGGTTGCAGCGTCCAGGGTGCCCTCGGGCGTGAAGGTGCCGACATGCAGCTCGTAGACCAGACCGCCGGCGAGCTGCCGGCCCGTCCACCCCTTGTCGTGCCAGGTGAACGCGGCCGGGTCGAAAGTGCGGGAGAGCCCGTGCACGCCGTAGGGCTGCCAGCGGCTGCGCGGGTCCGGCAGCGGGGTCGGGTCGTCGTCGACGAGATAACCGTAGTCGACCCGTCCGACCGGCTCTGGCTCGGTCGGCGTCCACCATCCGTCGGACGCCCGGGTCATCGGCACCACCCGGTCGCCCACCTGCAACCGGACCCGCTCGGGAAGCGGTGCCCAGACGTCGAAGCGCCCCCGCTCCCCCGCGCGGCGTTGCTCGCGCACCAGCAGCGCCACCGGGTACTGAGCGAAGACGTCGCCGAGCAGCACGCCGCCGTGCTCGTCCGGGGCCACGCGCCGGCCCGAGATCTGGTCGCGCCAGCGTCCCTCCGGCAGCGGGATCCAGGTGCCTCGCCAGCCGCCTTCTGCGGCCAGGCCCACCGGCAGCCGGGTGGCAAGGCTGATCGCTCCGCCGCGGTCGAAGCCGATCAGGTGGCCGGCCGCCGGCCCCTGCGCCTCGATCGGCACGTAGGTGGTGAACAGCTCGGGGTGATCCCTGCGCAGGGTGAGTGCCTGGTGGCAGAGCAGAAGCTTGGCCGCGCCGTCCTCGTCCGGGGCGTCGGAGAGGGGTGGACGCTCACCCGTACGAACCGCGGCGAGCAGCTCGGCACGGGTCTCGAAGTCGACCGGACGCCGGTTGTCCGGGTCGACCAGGTTCAGTTCCCACAGCTCGCTGCCCTGGTACAGGTCCGGGACACCGGGAATGGTCAGGTCGAGCAGCTTGGCTGCGAGGGCGTTGCTGCGTCCGGGGGCGACCACCGCGTCGAGCACCCGCCGCAGCACCGCAGTCACCTGCGGATCGTCGAAGGCTGCGTCCACGCAGGCCTGGATCGCGCCCTCGTAGCCGGTGTCGGGGAGGATCCAGGTGGTGTGTTCGCCGGCCTCGCGCATGGCCTTCTCCGCGTAGGCGTGCAGCCGGGCCCGGCTGGCCGGCCAGGCGCCGACGATCGCCTGCCACAGCAGGTTGCCGAAGCCGGCGTCCGGAACCGGGACGAGCCTGAACAGCTCGGCCAGTGCCTCCGCCCACAGCTCGGGGAGCTCCGCCAGCACGCTGATCCGGGCGCGAACCCCCTCACTGCGCTTGGTGTCGTGGGTGGTGCCGGCCACCATCGCGATCGGCCACTCCAGCTGGCGGGTGAGCATCAGCTCGTGGAACTCCTCCACGCTGATCGAGAACAGGCTGGGATCGCCGCCGACCTCGTTGAGTGAGGTCAACCGGGCCCAGCGGTAGAACGCGCCATCCTCGACGCCCTTGGCCATCACCATGCCGGAGGTCTGCTGGAAGCGCTGCGCGGGCCCGGATGCACCGTCGGCCAGCACGGGATAGAGCAGGTCCAGTTCCCCGCCGAGGTCCGGGCGGTGCTCCCAGGCGAAGCCGAAGGCGCGGTCGAGGTGTTCCCGTCCCTCGGGCAGGTAGGAGCGGTACACCTCGAAGTCGGCCAGCAGCTCCGCAACGGCCTGGGCGAGCTTCTCCTCGTCCGGATCATCCGCGGCGTCGAGTCCGGCGATCACCTCGCGGGCGATCCGGCGCACCTCGGAGTTGAGCATGCCGTGGGCCACGGCGAGCTTGCCGTCGTGGACGAGTCGCACCCAGTCGACCGGCCCGCCGCGGAGGCGATTCTCCAGCTCCGTGAGCGGCGCGTCGCCCGCGGGGTCGACGAGCACCCGGTCGATGAGCGCCATCGCGTCATACCCTGTAGTACCGGCGGTGGCCCAGGTGGACGGCAGCTCCTCCAGCGCTGCGTGGTCGGAGTCGCCCTCGCGGATCGCCAGGATCTTCTCCACCAGCACGTACGCGCCACCGGTGAGCCCGGCGAGGTCGTCGAGGTACTTGCCGGGGTCGCGCAGGCCGTCCGGGTGGTCCACGCGCAGCCCGTCCACCAGTCCCTCATCGAACCAGCGCCTGATCTCTGCGTGCGACCTGGCGAACCATTCCGGATCCTCCACCCGGATCGCCACGAGGGTGTTCACCGCGAAGAACCGGCGGTAGTTCAGCGTCCGGTCGGCCTCGCGCCAGCCGACGAGCTCGTAGTGCTGCCGGGCGTGCACGGCGTTCGGGTCCTCGTCGCCGCCGCGGGCGCTGTCGGGGGCGAGCGGGAACCGCTGTTCGTGGTAGTGCAACTCGCCACCGAGCACCTGCAGGTGGCTGATCCGGCCGTCCGGCAGAAGGTCGTCGTCCCCCACGACCGGGATGCGCAGCCTGCCACCCCCCGCCGCCCAGTCGATGTCGAAGGCGGAAGCGTAGGGCGAGTCCTGGCCGTGGGTGAGCACGTGCCACCACCACTCGTTCTCCCACGGACGAGCGATGCCGACGTGGTTGGGCACGATGTCGACCAGCACGCCCATGCCGAGCCGACGGGCCTCGGTGGCGAGAGCCGCCAGGCCGGATGCGCGACCCCGGGACGGGTCGATCGCCCGGTGGTCGGAGACGTCGTAGCCGTGCTCACTGCCCGACTCGGACGCGAGCAGCGGCGAAAGGTAGACCCAGTCCACCCCCAACTCGTGCAGGTACGACAACGTGCGGGCCGCCGCGACCAGGTCGAAGTCCTCGGTGATCTGCAGGCGGTACGTGCTGGCGGGGGTACGCATCACCCTGACCATACCCAAGTCGGTTGATCCGCCGTCCACGTCCCGGGACAACCTGACGCGATCCGGCCGCTCAACCGGAGGCGTGTGACAGCTGAGCGCTGCGGGACCGGAAGCGCGGACGGATCGCGACACCCGCCTCTTGTCGCGATCCGAGCGCCCGCGGCATCCCGCCCGTCACAGGCGTCACACGCCGCAGTTCGAGCGGCCAGATCGCGACAGCTCAGTCCTGGTCGGGATCGGTCGCACTGGCCTGGGTGAGCACCGCGACGGACGCGGCGGCGGACAGTTGCGGCTGCACGGCGACCCCCATGTGCTGGATCAGCACCAGGAGGCTGTGCCCGGCGAGCTCCCGGGACGCACCGGCCTGCAGCGGCGTCGCCTCGACGGAGTCGGCGGCGGTGTCCACGGCCACGTCCCAGGCGAACGCGTACTCGTCGGCCGGCAGCGTGACCTGGACCGCGTCCTGGCCGGCGTTGAAGTAGAGCAGGGCGTGGGTGTCCGTGATCGGGTTGCCGGTCTCGTCCGTGCTGGGGATGCCGTGCCCGTTGAGGTACATCCCGAGCGCGCGGGCGTCCGGGGCCGACCAGTCCCCGTCCTCCATCGGACGACCGTCAGGATGCAGCCAGACGATGTCGTTGAGCCTCTGCTCGTCGCCGACCCGCACGGCGGTCCCGGTGAAGAACCGCTTGCGCCGGAAGATCGGGTGCTCGGCCCGCAATCGGGCGACCGTGGCGGTGAACTCCATCAACGGGGTGTCCATCGCGTCCCAGTGCACCCACGAGACCCCGGAGTCCTGCGCGTAGGTGTTGTTGTTCCCGCCCTGGGTGCGACCCAGCTCGTCGCCGTGCAGCAGCATCGGGACGCCCTGGCTGAGCAGCAGCGTGGTCAGGAAGTTGCGCTGCTCCCGCGCCCGGGCCGCGAGGACGACCGGGTCCGTCGTCGGTCCCTCGACCCCGTGGTTCCAGGAACGGTTGAAGCTCTCCCCGTCCCGGTTGCCCTCGCCGTTGGCCTCGTTGTGCTTGTCGTTGTAGGAGACCAGGTCGTGCAGCGTGAACCCGTCGTGCGCGGTCACGAAGTTCACGCTGGCGACCGGACGCCGGCCCGAGTGCTCGTACAGGTCCGCGGACCCGGCGATCCGGGCAGCGAACTCGCCGAGGTTCGGCTCGCCGCGCCAGAAATCCCGGACGGCGTCGCGGAACTTGCCGTTCCACTCGCTCCACTGGGGTGGGAAGTTGCCGACCTGGTAGCCCCCGGGACCGACGTCCCACGGCTCCGCGATCAGCTTCACCTGGCTGATCACCGGATCCTGTTGGACGAGCTCGAAGAAGGCGGCCAGACGGTCGACGTCGTAGAACTCGCGGGCCAGTGCGGACGCCAGGTCGAACCGGAAGCCGTCCACGTGCATCTCCAGCACCCAGTACCGCAACGAGTCCATGACCAGCTGCAGTGCGTGCGGGTTGCCGACGTTCAGCGAGTTGCCGGTACCGGTGTAGTCCATGTAGTACTGCCGCTGGTTGTCCACGAGCCGGTAGTAGGCGGCGTTGTCGATGCCGCGGAAGCTGATCGTTGGCCCGAGCTGGTTGCCCTCGGCGGTGTGGTTGTAGACCACGTCGAGGATCACCTCGATGCCCGCCTCGTGGAGGGTCTTCACCATCCCCTTGAACTCCTGCACCTGTCCACCCAGGTCGGTGGCGGAGGAGTACTCGGCGTGCGGCGCGAAGTAGCCGATCGAGTTGTAGCCCCAGTAGTTGCTCAGGCCCTCCTCGAGCAGGTGCGCGTCGTGCAGGAACTGGTGCACCGGCATCAGCTCGACGGCGGTGACCCCCAGGCTCTTGAGGTGCTTCACCACGGCCGGGTGCGCAAGACCGGCGTAGGTGCCCCGCAGCTCCTCCGGGACGTCCGGATGCAGCTCGGTGAGCCCCTTCACGTGCGCCTCGTAGATCAGCGACTCGTTGTAGGGGGTGTTCAGCCTGCGGTCGCCCGTCCAGTCGAAGAACGGGTTGATCACCACGGAGTACATCATCCGGTCGGCGGAGTCGTCGTCGTTGCGCGAGTTCTCGTCGCCGAAGTTGTAAGCGAACAGGGACTGGCCCCAGGCGAGCCGGCCCTCAGTGGCCTTCGCGTACGGGTCGAGCAGCAACTTGTTCGGGTTGCAGCGCAGACCGCTCGCGGGGTCGTACGGCCCGTGGACGCGATAGCCGTATCGCTGGCCCGGCTCCACCTGCGGCAGGTAGCAGTGCCAGACGTGGGCGTCCACCTCGGCGAGCTCGATCCGCTCCTCGAGGTGTACCTCGTCGAACAGGCACAGCTGCACCCGTTCGGCCACTTCACTGAAGATTGCGAAGTTGGTGCCGCGTCCGTCGTAGGTGGCACCGAGCGGGTACGGAGACCCCGGCCAGACCTGCATGTGGCTCCTTCTGTTGTGCGCGCGCTCACAGTACCCAACGGGGACACGCGCCATGCGGAGCCGGTGCCGTAGCGTTCCCCTGTGGCCGCGACCAACACCATCATGAGGGCGATCCTCGACGCGTTCTCCCCCGGCCGGAGGCGAGCGCGCCCGGCCGGACTCGCCCCGACCGTGCCAGTGTCCGGGTACCCCGGCGACTTCCGCGGACGCACCGTGCTGACCTACGCCCCGCACCCGGACGACATCGCCGACCCGGGTGAGGTGGTCTGGACCTGGGTTCCGTACGAGGAGGACCACAGCAAGGGCAAGGACCGTCCGGTGCTCGTGATCGGCCGGGACGGTTTGTGGCTGCTCGCGCTGCCCATGACCAGCAAGGACCACGACAGGGACGCGGCCCAGGAGGCGGGCGAGGGACGCTACTGGGTCGAGATCGGCAGCGGCGGCTGGGATCGGCAGCGCCGGGTCAGTGAGGTGCGGGTGAACCGGATCATCCGGGTCGATCCCGACCGGGTCCGGCGGGTCTCCGAGCGGATCAGTCCGGAGCGTTTCCAGGCCGTCGCCGAAGCTGTGCAGCGGCACTGGTGAGCGAAGGGACGCCGGCCCCGCAGCTGATGCCGGTCTGGTGGGGGTCCGCGTCCCCGGTGTGACAGAGCCGCCGGGTCGGCCCGAAGCGCGTGCAGGCTCGGCCGGAGGCTACGCTTCGGGCCGCATTCGGGGATACGACCCGCCCGGAACCTGCGAGGAGTAGCCTGATTGCCAGAAGTTCCGCCACGCGGAGGGAAGCCGGTGAGAGTCCGGCACTGACGCGCAACCGTGAGCCGTCGTGGACGGCGAGTCGGGATGCTCCAACTGGTGGTTTGGCCCTGACCCGCTGTCGCGCACGCACGGGAGGCGGCGAGAACCGTCGTCCCTGGCAAGCAGCAGAAGGATGACGACGATGAGCGTCCCGTACTGGCTGGAAGCCTCGCTCGAGGAATCTCGATACCCGCTTCCCCCGAGCCCGGCGGGCCGGACCGGACGCGCCGGGACGGTCACAGCGGCGGCCGTCCGTCCGTTCAGCGCCGAAGAGCTGGAGTCGGCCTGGGGCGAGTGGTCCGGGTACTCCCCCGTGCTCGCGGACGTGTTGCTGGTGCTGGCCAGGACCGGGCTGCGCTGGAGCGAGGCCAGGGCGCTCACCGTGGGCGACGCGAACCCCGAACGGATCACGGTGGCGCGGTCGGCCCGGGAAGGCGGACCGGTCCGCTGCTACCCTGCGCGGCGCGTCCGTGGCGTTCCGGTCGAGGCGCGCGTGCGTCCGATCGTCCAGCGCCTGCTCGCTGGACGCGACGTCGACGAGCCGCTGTTCGCCACCAGCCTGGGCGAGCCGTTGCGCCGTGCCCCAGTTCTGCGCCGGCTGAATTGGTCGGTGACCGGACGCGGTCGCCGGCTGCAGGACCTGCGGCATACGGCCGCGTCGCTCTGGCTGGCCGGGGGCGCCCGTCCCGCCGACATCCACGACTGGCTCGGCTGAACGGAAAGGGGACGGTTCCGTTCCCGTTCAGCCGACACCGCGTTGAACGGGAAAGGGACGGTTCCGAGATTCGCAGCGCCCCGAAGAAGCCCTTGCCAGCGGGGTGAACGGGAAAGGAACCGTCCCCATGAACGGGAATGGGGACACACCTGTGAACGGGAACGGAACCGTCCCCGGCGATTCGGGGACGGTTCCGTTACCGTTCAGCGGACGTTCAGGCCTCCGACGAGGACGCAGCGGCGCCGGCGGGCGAACGAGCGGGCGGAAGTCAGGCCCTCACCGGTGGGACCGGCGATCGTGAACGTGCAGTAGCCCTCGCCACCAATGCCGATGCCGGCGTACGAGGGACCATTCTTCACGAAGATCGTGGTCTGGATCCGCTTGGCCATCTTCGTCAGGGCGTTGACGTCGCTGGAGTGCATCATCGCGGTGTGCCGGTTGCCGTGCTCGGCGATCACTGCGAGATCCATGCCTTCATCCACGTCCTTGACCCGCACGATCGGCAGGATCGGCATCATCAACTCCACCCGGACGAACGGGTGCTCGAAGGGCACCTCCGCGATGATCAGCTTCACGCCGGCGGGCGGCTCGATGCCGATCGCCTTCAGGATCACGCAGGCGTCCTTGCCGACCCAGTCGGTGACCGGGTGCCTGCCGTCCACCACCAGCGCCTCCAGCTTCGCGATGTCGGCCGCGTCCCTGAGTTCGTACGCGCCGTGCTTGAGCATCTCGAACTTCAGCAGGTCGGTGATGGACGCGACCGCGAGCACCTCCTTCTCCGAGGTGCAGGGCAGGTTGTTGTCGAAGCTGGCCCCGGCGACGATGTCCTTCGCAGCCTTCTCGATGTTCGCGGTGGCATCGACCAGCGCCGGCGGGTTGCCCGCCCCGGCCCCGATCGCCTTCTTGCCGCTGGACAGCACAGCCTTCACGATGCCCGGTCCTCCGGTCGCGACCAGCAGCCGCACCAGCTTGTGGGCCATCATCGCGTTGGTGTTCTCGATGGACGGTTCCTCGACCGTCACCACCAGGTTCGGCGGCGCGCCAGCGGCCGCCAGCGCCTCGTTGATCTTCCGGATCAGCCAGTGACTGATCTGCGTGGCCCGCGGGTGCGGGCTGAACACCACGGCGTTGCCGGCCGCAAGCATGCCGATGGCATTGTTGATGATGGTCTCGGTCGGGTTCGTCGTCGGTGTGATCGCGCCGATCACGCCGAACGGGGAGATCTCGATCGTGGTCAGTCCGTCGTCACCCGACCAGGCCTCGGTGATCAGGTCCTCGGTGCCGGGCGTCAGCTCTGCGGCCGCACGGTTCTTGGCGATCTTGTCCGGCACGTTGCCCATGCCGGTCTGCTCGACGCAACTGCGGGCCATGTACTCCAGGTTCTCCGGCAGCAGCGCGACGTCCCGGATCGCCTTCACGAACCGTGCCCGATCCTTCATCGAGCAGTCGAGGTAGCGGCGCCAGGCCAGATCGGCCGCGGTGATCGCCGAGTCCATGTCGGGGAAGACCCCGTCGCTCGCCGGCGCCGTGGCCCCGGACCGGGAAACGACCTCTGCGACGACCTCTGCGACGACCTTGCGGACGACCTCGGGGCTGATGGTGGTCATTTCTGCTCCTGAACGGTGTTGAGTGCGTATGTGACGATCCGGACGTCTTCGGCGACGGTGCCGCCAGAGACGCCGATGCCTCCGGCCAGCCGGCCGTCGACGAAGACGGGCAGTCCTCCGCCGAAGACGACGACGCGTCCGGCGTTGGTGACCTCGATGCCGTGCAGTTCACCGGACGGGGCGGACGCCTCGGCGAGCGCGGCGGTCGGGAGCTTGAACGCGGCTGAGGTGAAGGCCTTGTTCGTGGCGATGTCGATGCTTCCGAGCAGCGAGTCGGCCATGCGGTGCAGCAGGATCAGGTTGCCGCCCGCGTCGACGGCGGCGAAGACGACCGGGACACCCAACTCGGTCGCCTTCGCCTCCGCCGCCTCTGCCATCGCCTTGACGGTGGCCAGGTCATAGGTGCGAGTGGTTGTGGTGGACGTGCCCAGCGCCTTCTCGACCGCTGCACGGACCAGCTGCTCGACGTGGCCCAGGTCGTAGGCGTGCTCGGTGAGCCGGGCCAGCGCGTACAGGGTGTCGGAGAGCCGGTTGAGGTACTTCACCAGCTCGGGACGCACCTCCCGGGTCTCCGCCATGGTCAGGACGCGGCGCTCCGCGCGCCGGGTCACCGTCCGCGCCTTGTGCAGGGCGGCGGAGGGGGCGTCGCGTCCCGGCACCACGAATGCACGCTGGGGCCCGGTGACCGCCAGGCACTCGTCGATGATCGACTCGAGGTCGGTGACGTCGGAGCTGCTGATCGTGTTGTCGAGGACGGCGCGGCCCTTCGCGTCGCTGGCCAGTTCGGCCGCGAGCACGAACAACCGCTGCTGGATCCCGTGAAGGGTCTCCCGGACCGAACTGTCCGTGGCTGCGGCCTTCGCCTCCCCGATGGCGGCATTGGCCTCGTCGACCGTGCCGTACGCCTCCACCTCCGGGTCCTGCTTGGGCACGCGCGAGCCGCCGAACAGGCCGGTCGAGCCGGCATCGCCGGTGCGCGTGTACACGTTGGGCATTACTGCGGTCCGATCTCCACGTCGTCGACGATGCCGACGATGGTCGCGTCGATAGGCGAGTCCGGACGGGCCGAGACCCGTGCCGAGCTGCCGCCGGTGACGATCACGGTGGCGCCGACGCCCGCGCCGACAGTGTCCACCGCCACCTGTGGGAGGCCGACGTACTCCTCTTCGATGCCGATCCGTTGTACGACCAGCAGCTTGAACCCGACCAGTCGCTCGTCCTTGCTGGTCGAGACGACCGTGCCGCGCACCTTTGCCAGGAACATGTCACACCTCCCGTGAGATCCGAATGGTTCGGGCCGCGGCGGCGTCCCGCGCGGCTGCGGTCACCTTCGCCTGGGGGCCGATCCGCAGTTCGACGCCGGACGGCAGCTGCTGGATCACCTGCTGGCTGATCAGGCTGCGCGTGCAGGGCACCACGCCCGGCGACGCAGGCGCCGTCGCGGGCTCGCGGCGGTGCTCGTGGTCCGCACCCTTCGCCTTCTCCCCGGGTCCGGCAAAGGCTGCGGTCAGAGCCGCCACCGAGGTGCCCAGGGCGACCAGTGGGGCGTGCCGCACCGCGTCCCTGCGTTCCCACGCGGCCAGGGCGGTCCGGCAGAGGAACCGCGACTCGGTGAGCCGGACGCCGAAAGAGCTCAGTGCGGCGAGGTTCCCGCGCAGCATGTCGGCGTAGCCCGGCGGCATCTGCGGGAACCAGGACTGCTTCGCCGCCCCGTCCGGGCAGATCGCGGTGCGCGAGGCCACGACGAGCCGGTTGCTCATGATGAACTCGCTGAACAGGTTGCTGGCCCGGCAGTCGGCGATGCCGTGGGCCACCTTGCCCGCGATGTTGGCCGTCAGCGTGGGCGCGATCAGCATGTCGTGTTCCTCGACCATCCGCCGGCTGACCTCGCGCATGCCCACCGACCTGATCAGGTCCTGGTCGAGGATCCGCTCGGCGCTCGGCGTCTGCACGTAGTCCAGCTGCACGCCCTCGGCAAGGAGCATCCGCAACTCGGGGATGCAGTCCTCGAAGCCGAGCAACCCGCCGGTGAACACCACCAACGCACGCCGCGGCGGCGCCAGCACGTCCAGGATCGCCTGCCGGATCAGGTTCCTCAGTTCAGCCTCGGTCATCACCGACCTCCTTCTCGGCGAACGGGGACTCCTGCATGGGGATCCCCAGCGGCGTCACGAACAGCGGCTCGATCGGACGGACGACCGGTCGGCCCAGCGCCGCAGCGAACACGTCCGGAGCGTTGGGGAAGGAACTCGAGCCCCCGACGAGGTACGCCATCGGAACGTCGCGACCGGCCAGGGCGGCCTTTGCGATCGAGGCCATCTTCTCCAGGGTGGGACGGATCACACCCACCACGTCGTCGCGCCGGCCGGGGTCCTTCTTCATGGCCTCGGCGGCCTCGTAGCCGATCCGGTAGGCACCGGCCAGCACCAGCGTCATGTGGTGGCCACCGGTCGCCTCGTCGATCGACAGCATCACCTCGCCGTCCGCGAGCAGCGAGACCCCGGTGGTGCCGTGGCCGATGTCGATCACGCAGCCGTCGTCGATGCCCAGGGCGCGCGCGGCGGCGACGGGTTCGTCCACGACCTCGTCGGTGTCCAGCCCCGCGGCGCCGGCGACGTTGCGGAACACCTTGATGTCGCCCTCGCTGATTCCCGGCGGGATCGACACCGACGCCCTGGTGAAGTGGTGGCCGAGCCGCCGCTCGACGTCCTCGGTGAGACGACGGACGGCGGTGGTGGCACCGAGCCAGTCCACGACCACGCCGTCCCGCACCACACTGGAGTGCACCCAGGCCCCGGCCACCGGGCGGTTCAGCTCGTCGACGACGGAGACGACGATGTTCGCCGTGCCCAGGTCGATGCCGAGTCGCGGCGCACCGAACGGCTCGTCCACCTCGCCGGTGCGCACCAGCTCCGCGAAGCGGCGGATCGCCGCCTCGGGGGCTTCGAGACTCCGGATGGTCGGTGCCATGGTCGCGGTCACTCCCTGATCAGCTTCCCGTACTCGCCGTCGCGCAGGCCGAGGGCGTTCGCCTCGTCGGTGTCGAGGTGGATCTCGGGCACCCAGTCGTCCTTGATCCGGACGATGAAGTTATCGAGCACGCCGCCGCGCTGACCGCCGAACTGGACCTTCACCAGGTCCTGGTCGGCCAGCCCCCACGCCTCAGCGTGGCTGGGACCCATGTGGATGTGGCGCGCCGCGATCATCACGCCGTGCTCCACGTGGATCTTCCCCTTCGGGCCCTCGATGTCGATCGGCCCCGCGTTGTCCAGGTGCCCGGACTGGGTGAGGGGCGCGTCGATGCCGAGGGCGACGCAGTCGGTGCGACTCAGCTCCACCTGGGTCTTCGCCCGGCACGGCCCCATCAGCCTCAGCTTGCCGAACGTGGCCCTTGGGCCGGAGATGGACACGGTTTCCACCGCGGCGAAGTCGCTGGGCTGGCGGACCCTCCGGTAGACCGTCATCTCGTCGAGGCCGAACAACGTGGCCAGATCCTCCCTGCTCAGATGCGCATGGCGGTTGGACACGCCGACGACGATGCGCATCTGCAGGTCTTCCAGACGACCGAGCACGACGCGGGTCACCTCCTCGACGAGTTGACGGGGATCCGGAGCAGCCATCTCAGGCCTTCTTGGGCAGCAGCTGCTCGACGTCCGCGTGCGGCCGCGGGATGACATGCTTGCTGACGACTTCCTCGCCCACCTGGCAGGCTGCGGCGGCACCGGCGTCGACGGCGGCCTTGACCGCACCGACGTCGCCACGAACCATCACGGTGACCAGTCCGGCGCCGACCTTCTGGTAGCCGATCAGCACGACGTTGGCCGCCTTGACCATGGCGTCCGCTGCTTCGACGGCTCCGACGTAACCCTTGGTCTCGACGAGACCGAGCGCTTCACTCATGGCAGTTCCTTTCTCTCCTACTTCTTGGTCCGGGGCGTGGTGGTCTTGCGGGTCCGGGTCGCGCGCGGCTTCGGCGGAGCGGGCGGAGCCACCGGCTCGGACACGGCCTCGGGAGCGGGCACCTCGGCCGGTTCAGCGACGGCCTCCGGCTGCGGCTCGGGTTCTGGTTCGGGCGCGGGCTCGGGTTCTGGTTCGGGCTCGGGCGCCGGTTCGGGCTCCGGTTCCGGCTCTGGTTCGGGTTCTGGTTCGGGCGCCGGCTTCGGCGCCTCCAGGCCCACAGTCACGTCCGTGAGCACCACCGGCTCCAGCTGGGTGCTCGGCCGCGGGATCACCGAGGTGGCGAACACCTTCGACACCTTGGACGCGGCAGCACAGGCGGCGTGGACGGCAGACTGGACCGCGGACACCTGGCCCTCGATCTTCACCGCCACCATGCCCATCCCGTCGGTGGTCTCATAGCCGATCAGCGTGACGTCCGCTGTCTTCAGCGCCACGTCCGCGGCCTCGACCGCGGCGGGCAGGCCGTACACCTCGATGGTGCCGAGGCTCAGGTTTGGCATGGCTGGCTCCTTCAGATCGCAGTCAGGTCGGTGAGGGGCATTCGTTTGACCAGGCGGGCGGCGTTCGCGCCGACGGCCCGGTCACTCGCGTCCGCCCGGTTGAGGTTCTCAACCAGGTAGGGACGGTCGGCGGGCAGCTTCTCCGTGGTGATCACCACGAAGTCGAGCCCGACGCCGATGCCGATCCCCAGCCGCGACTCCAGGCTCGCGTCGTGGGCCAGCACCAGCGGGTTCTGCTCGGGATGATGGGTGACCTCCACGGGCACCCCCTCCTCCTCGATCCCGTGCAGCACCTCGGCGATCCGGACCTCGGGGATCCGATCGCTGAGCCGCAGACGGATGGTGGGGCGCTGGGCGTTCATCAGAGGCCCCCGCGGAGTTGTTCGGGGGATCGCAGCGGAGCAGAAGAACTCCGTGGGGTGGTCATCGCTGCGCCTCCCACGCGAGCACCAGACCGGTGGCCACGGCGTTGCGCGGGCCCTCGCAGCCGCGGATGTTGGCGCGCCCCGCCACCACCCGGTACTCGCCGAGCGCCTTGGTGACGAGTTGCGGAATCTCGAAGTCCAGGGCGGAGCCGCCGACGAGCACGACGTGCGCGACGTCCCGGACGCTGCTGGTCGGGCTGACCGCTGCCAGCGCGCGCAGGGCATTGGTGACAAACACCCGCTCCTTGGCCCGGATCCGCACCTGGCGGATCAGCTCGAGCGGCTGGCGCAGCGGGAGCGGGATCATCCCCTCCGGATGCAGCACCACCGTGCGCGCGAACACGGCCGGCGGCAGCGGGTTGTCGAAGAACTCGACGGTGCCGTCCTCGTGGCGGATGTTGAACAGGGTCTCCACCCGGGCCAGCGGGTAGCGCTTGATGTTCTCGGCGTCCTCGGAACTCTCCAGGCCCAGCTCGGACTGGATCAGCAACGTGACCATGTTGCCCGCACCGGCCAGGTGGATGCTGCGGGCCGTCCCGTCCTCCTTCAGCACGGACGCGTCCGTCGAACCCGCACCCATGTCGAGGATGGCGATCGGCACAGAGGAGCCGGGCGTGGTCAGCGCGCCGCGGACGGCCATCTCGGCCTCCACGCCACCGACCTCCACCGGGATTCCGAACTGCGCGGTCATGTCGTGGGCGATCTTCTGCATCTGCAGGTGATCGGCCCGCACCATGGCGGCGATGCCGACGGCAGCCTCCAGCGAGAACTCGCCGGCCAGGCCGCCTGTGACCTTCTGGGGCACCTGGGTGTCGACGGCGAGCAGGTCGGTGACCTCGATGCCCGACGGGTCACGGTCGGTGAGCCGGCCCATCACGACGCGGACCTTCTCCATCATTCCGCCGATGTTCGTGCCGGGCTCACCCTTGATGTTCGTGATCGGACCGACCGTTCCGGCGACCCGCATGATCTCCTCCGCGCCGCGGTCGACGTCGACCTCTGCGGAGCGGTCGCCGATGAACTGCAGCGAGCCGGCCGGGATCCGGCGCTCGGTCACGTCGCCCTTCGGGGTCTTGATCACCACGGCCGACCGGTTGCCCACCAGAGAGCGGGCCATCGGCACGACGGAAGCCGTCTCGTCGGGGTTCAGCCCGAACAATGTGGCGATGCCGTAGGGGTTGGCGAGGGTCTCGATGATCCGTCCGACCTCAGCCACCTCGATCGCGGCGAGCATCCCGATCGGCACCTTGTCGATCAGGCTGACCTCGTCGACGATCGGCATCTTGTGGGCCAGCCGGTTGTGCACCAGCACGCCGTCGTCGCGCTGCAGGATCGCGCCGGTCACCTGCAGCCGGGTCGCGGCGGTGTTGATCCGGGACGCGACGTCCTCGAAGGTGTAGGTGCGATCGGCCACCACGATGTAGGGGACGCCGGGAGTGCCGCGTTCAAGGTCCGCGAGCAGGATCGTCGTGCCCACCCCGATGCCCAGACCTCCCGGCGTCGCGGGGTTGTGGCCGATCATCGTCGACTCGGTGATCACTGTCTCGGAGATCGTTTCCATGGCCACGTCACCGATCACCGGCGCGGCCTCGTTGATCCGGATCAGGTCGAGGTCGGAGATCGAGCGGTGAGCCTTGTCCAGCGCCTCGCTCAGCGCGGCGAACACGCCGCGGGTGTTCTGCGAGGTGCCCTTGATTCCGGTGGTCGGGACGATCGAGGACGCCAGGAACACCGGGGTGGCACCCGGGGAGAGTTCCGCGAGTGCCACCTCGGTGGTGGCGTTGCCGATGTCGATACCGGCGATCAGGGCCATTGTTCAGCTTCCTCGATCGTGGACGGGGTGGTGGGGCCGACCGGTCCAGCCGCGTCATCCCGGGCTCGCCCGGGATCTCCGACGTCGTCCGGTCGGCCCCGCTTCCTCACTCGGCCTTCAGGCGGCCGCGCTTCTCGTACACGTCGGCCGCTTCCTTGATGAAGGCCGCGTTCACGGTGCAGCCGTACTTGGTCGCAAGGCTGTCCGCGATGCCGTAGAGCTCGGCCTTGGTCGAGCGGTACGGGCGCAGCGCGTTGTAGACGCTGAGCAGCTCGGCGTCCGGCACCTTGATCAGTTCGGCGGCCCTGCGCATGTTGCGGGCCAGGGTGTCGCGTCCGACGGACTCGGCCACCTGGGCCTGCATCTCCAGGGTCTCCGGGGCGATCCGGAAGTCGTCGGCAGTGAGGTCGCCCGACTTCACCTTCTCAAGGCTGAAGTCGGCCAGCACCCTGCCGGTGGCTGCCTTGATCTGGTCCGGCATCTTCTCGCCCAGCGGGTAGCTGGACGCGTCCACGCCACCACTGGCCGCGGGCTTCTTGGCGAACGACACCTGGTCCTTGCCGAGGTTCGCCATGACCTCGGACATGATCTGGCGGATCAGTTCTTCGGATTCCATGTCGCTCTCCTACCGGTACTCGACCCGAAGGGTCTGGGTCTTCTTGTTCGGGTCGCAGAGCTGGGTCTCCTTGATGTGCCACAGCGCCGCGATGGCCTGGTACTTCGGCCTGGCCATCTGGTCATTGCGGACCGGGACCGGCGACGGCGACTCACCCTTGGCGTACTTCGCCGCGTTGGAGCCGATCGCGCGGAACGTCTCCAGGTCGACCAGCGGTGCCTGGGAGAACAGCTCGAGATTCGACAGCGGCGGCAGGTCCTTCTGGTGGATCACCGTCGTGCCGCGGGACTGGATGCCGATCCCGATGCCCGAACCGGACAGCTTCGCCGCCTCGTGGGCGATGAACCCGACGTCCGCGGTGCGGAACACCCGGATGAACCGGTACGACAGCCCCTGCTCCTCGATGCCCGCGCAGACCTCGCGCAGGACGTCACCGTGGTCGACGTCGATGATCGTGTGGGTCATCCGGCCACCGAAGCCGGGGGCCAGTGCGATCACGACCTCGCGCGGGTTGGTGCCCCGCTCTGCCGGACCGGCCTCGCTGATCTGCAGCGAGCCGGCTGCGGAACTCACGCTCGGCGCGGTCGCGACGGCCGTGGCCGTCCCGCCGGAGCCGCTGGTGAACTCCTTGATGACCTCTTCGATGATGCTTCGCAGCGTCTTCTCGTCCATCTCACTCTCCTCAGACGTTCTCGGGGCTGATCGCCTGGCGGATGGTCTTCAACTGCTCCCACTTCTCATCCGAGATCTGGTAGCCGGTCTGCGGCCCGCGGTAGTCGTTGGGCTGGTTGACGGCACTGATCACCTCGAACGAGTCGTTCAGGATCGCGGACGTGTGCAGGTAGTCGCCCGCCACACGCTGCTTGAGCATCCCGAACACCGAGCCGGCCACGTCGTCGAAGCCCGCCTTCGCGAGCGCCTTGACGATGTCGACCCCGGTGAGGCCCCGCTTCATCAGCTCGCCGGCGGCCTTCAGGTCCTCCACAACGTTGCGGTTCGGCATGTCCTGCGAACCGCGGGCGTAGGTGGCGGCCTCGACCTCTGCGTCGGTGACCTCGGTGAGCCCGAGTTCACGGAACAACGCCTGGATCACCTTGGCGGCCTTGTTGCGAACCCGGACCACGTCATCCTCGACCACGGGCACGAGACCACCGTCGATGCGGAGGTCGCGCTGGATGATCACCCAGTCGTCGAAGTCGTCGGCGTCCCAGTTCGAGCCGGCGAACATGTTGTCGTAGTTCGGCGTGGCCGAGTAGCCGGAGCAGATGAAGTCCGTGCCGGGCACGAACTGCATCAGCGACCGGGCGACCCGGCGCAGGTCGGAGTGGGTGAACGTCTGGTCGTTGGACGAGGCGCATTCCAGGTCGAGGGCCATGGCGATCAGGTTCTCGGCCAGGATCGCCCTGATGCCCTGGGGCACGGCGGCCGGGACGCCCACGCAGGACACCGAGCCGTTCTGGATGCCCTGGGAGCCGGCAGCCTTGGTGATGTACAGGCAGCGGGACTCCAGGTAGAGCATCGACTTGCCCTCGGCGTAGCCCATCTGGACCTCGGAGCCGGTGCCGGAGGTGAACCGCATCTTCAGGCCACGCGAGGCGTAGCAGGAAGCGAGGAACGCCTTCGACCACGGGGTGTCGTCACCGTCCATGAACACGGCTTCGGTGCCGTACACGGAGACCGTCTCGGCGTAGGCGGTGAAGCCCCGCATGCCGAGTTCGAGCTCCGTGGCCTCCTCGACCGCGCACTGGGTGAGGATGCCCGGACGCCCCACCTGCGCGCCCACCATCAGCGCGATGGCGTTGAACGGCGCGTACCGGACGATGCCGACCGTGGTCTCCAACTCGGCGAAGCCGCGCAGGGCTGCCTCGGCCGCGTCGGCGGCGATCTGGACCGGGTGGTCCTTCAGGTTCGTGACGTGGGCCTGGTTGGCCGGAGACTTCCGGGCCCGCATCTTGGTGACGGCCATCATCATCTCGAGGACGGTCATCTTGCTGACGACCTCGGTGATCTTGGCCGGGGTCATGGCGGTGGTCAGGGCGACCACCTCTGCCCGCGGCACGTTGATGTCGCACAGCTTGCGGGCCAGCTCGAGAGAGTCCATCTTGCAGACGGCCTCCGCGTTGTCGAGCTTGATGCCGTAGTCGGCGATGAACGTGTCGATCATGTCGAAGTCGGCGCGCGCCTTGCCGTCCAGCTCGCAGACCTTGCCACCCTCAATGCGGATCGACGGCGTCGGGTCGCTCGGGCTGCTCATGGCGATCAGGCCGACCTCAGGCCACTCGGTGACGAACCCGTCCTGGTTGACCGGACGCGCGTCGAGTGCCTCGAATCGCTTGCTCTTCACGAATGTGCCTCGTCTCAGATGTACGGAGTGGTGGACGACTCCGGGTATGCACCCATGGCGCCCAGCAGGCCGCGGCCGACCTCGCGCGCGGCGATGATCGCCTGGCGCACCGCACCGGAATCACCGGTGAAGAACGAGATGACCTCGTTGGAGTAGCTGGTGCCGTCGGCGGGGCTCGCGTAGCCGATCACATCGATCGTGGACGCCTTGACCGCGGTATCGGCCAGGACCACACCGATCGCAGCCGGGGCCCCAACGGTGATGCCGAAGGCCTTGCCGAGCGGAGCGCCGAACGCCTTGTTCAGGGCGTGGGACGCACGAGCGGTGTACTGGAACTCCAGGTGACCCGCTTCGTTGCCGTACACGTCGCCGAAGGTGCGCTCGATCTCGCTGAGCGTGACCTCGACCGCGCGACGGGCGTCGGAAACGTCCTGGGCGCCGAAGATGATCAACGAGCCGTGGCCCGCCCCACCCTTGGTGTCCCGCGGCAGTTCGATCGTCACGATCTCGGTGTTGGTCGCCTTCACAGCCTCATCGGCGGCGAAGATCTGCGGGCCGGCACCGGTGCGATCACCGATGATGCCGATCGACTTGTACTTGGGATCGATCTTCATCAGGGCGTGGATCTGCGGGTCGACGTTGGCGATGACCAGGCCGATCGTGTCGCCGATCGCGCTGCAGCCGACGAACTCCGTGCTCGCCGGACGGGCGCCGCCGGTGGTCGGCTTCGCCGAAGGGGCGGGAGCCGAGCCGCCGTCGATCTTCTTCATGACGGCGCTCATGATCTGGTCGACCAGTTCTTCACTTGCCATCAGGGTTCACTTCCTCACTTCTCCGCCGACGGGAGGATCTTCTCCACGTCGGTGTGCGGACGCGGGATCACATGGACGGAGACGAGCTCGCCCACGTTCTGGGCGGCGACGGCACCGGCGTCCGTGGCTGCCTTGACGGCGCCGACATCGCCACGAACCAGCACGGTGACCAGACCCGAGCCCACCCGCTGGCTTCCGATCAGGACTACGTTGGCCGACTTGACCATGGCGTCAGCGGCTTCAACGGCGGCGACGAAACCCTTCGTCTCCACCATTCCGAGGGCTTCTTGCATTCCAGACTCCTCCGTTGGGTCGGTGGGCCGCCCACGCCATTGCGACGGCGGCATTTCGTTGTGAGGTTAGGTCCGGATCCGGGGCAATAAACGCACCTGCAAGCGTCGGTTTCGGGCACCTTGAAGCACAGGAACGCGACCAGAAAGTGCAAGCCGGGCGACCGTTTCGTGCAACTGTGCACAGGACCGACCGGGTGGTTGACACCCCCGTCCACCGCACCGACGATGGGGCTGTTCAGCCCCTGGCCGACGACTGCCGGGACACCGGGATCGGATCCGTCCCGGCCGTCGGAGCGGGCGCGCAGGCACGAGAGGCAGGGATGTCGGACAAGCAGCGCATCATCCAGGAGTTCGTCCCGGGCAAGCAGGTCACGCTGGCCCATGTTGTGGCGAACCCGGACGCGCGGCTGTACCCGAAGGTCGGCCTCGCCCAGCAGGACGGGGCGATCGGGGTCATGACCATCACCCCTAGTGAAGCCGCGATCATCGCGGCAGACGTGGCCACGAAGACCGCGTCGGTGGAGTTGGGCTTCGTGGACCGCTTCTCCGGATCGCTGGTTGTCATCGGTCGGCTGACCGATGTGGAGTCGGCGGTGGAGAACGTGGTCAGCGTGCTGTGCGACCAGCTCGGCTTCGCCCGTCCGCCCTTGACGCGGACGTGAAGCGGATCCTGCTTGTCGGGAGCGTCGGCTGCGGCAAGACCACCCTGCTGCAGCGCCTGCACGGTGAGGACTTCACCTACGCCAAGACCGAGACGATCTACACCGACCGTGCTGTCGTCGACACGCCTGGGGAGTACCTCGAGATGCCCTGGTTCAAGCACGCGCTGCGCCTGGCGTCCTTCGAGACCGAGCTTGTGGTGTTCCTTGCGTCCGCGACGGTCGCGGAGGCGAAGTTCCCCCCGGGCTTCACCACGTTCTTCATGCCGCCCTCGATCGGCGTGGTGACCAAAACGGACATCGCCGACCCCGCCCAGGTGCGCACCGCCGCCAACCATCTGCGCCTGGCCGGCACGTCCGAGATCTTCGAGGTCTCCGCCCTCACCGGGGACGGCATCCCCGCCCTGGCCGACCGCCTCGCCTGACCGGGCCAGCCCTGGCCGAAAAGGAGAACCGTCCCCTTCTCGGCCACCCCGCGGTTTGGCCGAGAAGGGGACGGTTCTCCTTTTCGGTCAGACGATGGCGTGCAGGATGCCGGCAAGGTCTCCCTCGGTGGCGGGGACGGGGTTGCCGGAGGTGCAGAAGTCCTTGCGGGCGGTGGCAGCGAGCGCAGGGATCGCCGCCCGGAACTCGTTGGGGTCGACGCCCGCATCGGTCATGGTGCCCGGCATCTCCAGCTCGCGACGCACCCGCTCGAGCCACCCGACCAGGCCGAACACCACGTTGCGGTCACTGGACGCGGACAGCCCCAACGCCCGGGCAAGGGACACGTAGCGGCGGCCGACCTCGGAGACATGGCTCGGTCGGATCCCGAGCACGTCGGCGTTGTACTCGATCACGTGGGGCAGCAGGATCCCGTTCAGCCGTCCGTGCGCCACAGGGAACGATCCGCCGATCGAATGCGACAATCCGTGCACGATGCCCAGGCCGGAGTTCTGGAAGGCGATCCCCGCCATCGTGGCGCCGGTGTGCTGGTGTTCACGGGCCTTCAGGTCGGTGGTGCTGCGGAAGCTGCGCACCAGGTAGGTGTCCGCGATCCGCAGCGCCTTCTCGGCCAGCGCGTCGGAGAAGTCGTTGTGGCCGAGCGCGACATAGGCCTCGATCGCGTGGCTGATCGCATCCATGCCGGAGTCGGCGATCAGCCGCGGCGGCGCCGTCGCCACGGCCTCCGGGTCGAGAATGGCCACGTCCGGCAGCATGTCGGACGAGTTCAGCGGCAGCTTCGCGTGGCTGTGCGGATCCGTGACCACGGCGAAGGATGTGACCTCCGAGCCGGTGCCCGACGTGGTCGGGATCACGTAGAAGCCGGCGTCCGTGCGATGCCCCTGCTCGAGGGCGAGCTTGCGGACAGCTTTCGCCGTGTCGATCGGGGAACCGCCGCCGAGGGCGACCAGCGCCTCCGGCCGGAACTCGAGGAACGCCCGCAGCCCCGCGGCGACAGCGGCCACATCGGGGTTCGGGATCACCTTGTCGAACACCTCGACGCTGGCCCGCGACAGTGCATCCCGCACCTGCCCCATCAGTGGCGTGGTGGCCATGAAGCTGTCGGTGATGACCAGCACCCGCCGCCCGTTCAGATCGGCCAGCGCCGACAGTGAGTCAGGCCCGTAGCAAAGGGTGGTGGTGAGTTGGAAGCGAAACACCGGCTGGTCTCCCGTCACGCGAAGAGAACTGGCGCCGGTACTCGCTGGGGGACACACCCGTGTGTGCCCGGAAGACCCGCGAGAAGTAGTTGACCTGGTTGAAGTCGAGCTCCGCAGCGATCTTCTGCACCGGCATCTGGGTGGAAGCTAACATCAGCTGCGCGCGGGAGATCCGCCAGGCCGTCACATACGACACGAATGTGTAGCCGGTGACCGATTTGAACAGTTTCGACAGGTGGCCGGGCGACCAGTGGGTGGCCGCGGCGGCCTCGGTGAGCGACAGCGCCCGGTTGGGGTGCCGCGCGATCTCGTTGAGCAGGTCGCGCAGATCGCGACGCCGGTGCGGACGCGAGCGCACGATCTCGTCGAGGATCATGCCCAGCAGCCGCTCGAAGTACAGCTGCGACTGGTAGCGGTTCGCGGACGCCGTGCGTCGGTCGCGCTGGCGTTGTACGACCTGGCTGAGGTGGGCTGCCAGCCGGGGCGCGCAGTCCCTCGTCACCGCCAGCACCACGTCCTCGAGGCTGCAGATGTGGTCACGCACGTCGCCAGGCTTGGCGTAGGCGTCATCGAGCAACCGGCTCGTCTCGGCATAGGCGGTGGCGAGGTCCTCCACATCCATCGCCTCGCGCAGCACCGGGTAGCCCTCGGGCGCATCGGCCGGGACGGCGGGCCGTGGCCCCTGCTCCTCCTCGGGACGGTGGTAGGGCACCAGGGTGAGCAGCGGCAGGCTCGGCGGGCTGGCCGGGGGCTCCGTGCTCGTGCGCGGACGGGTGCGGATACCGTCGATGCCCTGGCTGAGCCCCAGCAGGGTCTTGGCCGCGGCCGCGATCCTGCGCAGATTGGACGTCGGCACCTCGTCGTAGAGCCGGACCAGCTCCCCGTCCTTGCGCCAGCCGGAACTGCTGGTCAGGAAGTCGGGCTGCTCCGACTCCGGCACCCGCACCTGGCCGCACAGGATGGCACCCACGTACTTGTCGCCGTCGGTGACCGGGACGGAGAAGTCGACCAGCCCCGAATGGCAGCGATACGCCTGCGGAGACCCCTCGATCAGCGACTGGAGCCCGCCGTGGGCGTCGCAGCCATGGCACAGCTTGTCGCGCATCGGATCGGTGCGCATCATCTGGCAGAAGTCGGTGAAGGCGCACGCCGGCGTCACGGGTATCCCGCGGGTGTCGACAGCGACCGTTGCCAGCCCTGTCGCCTCGGAGAAGTCCTCGAGCATCTTGTGAAGCTGGTCGAGGTCCAGCACTTCCCCAATCCCAAGCTCAGCCATTGCGCCTCCGGATGGATCGCCAACGAGCCTAGTCCATGGAACCGGGACGAGGTAGCTGCCGGTTTCGTGCTACCCGCCTGCCGGACCGCTCGCGCACGGGTAGAAATGCTCCCTTCCGCGGATTCCCGCCGCCCGCCGAATCGCCGCCGGTCCGTCCAGATCCTCGGGAAACTCGCGGGTGTGGTTCGCCGGATTCACCCCGGCCCTGGGCTAGACTCCTCGACAGGTGTTAATGCCAGTGGCAGTCCTTTAGGGATAGGGGACGCGGCCCCGCCTTCCATCCAGGGCGGGGCCTCACCAATTCTGGGGCCGGCTCCTCGGTGGGCCCGCTCGACGTCTCCCCCAGCGCACCCCCGCCGCCCCGGCCCGTGCCGGCCGGCCCGCGGGTCCACGTCCGAAACCGCGGGGTGCATGATGGGAGTCGACACGAGGAGGTCCCGATGGGAGCCGCCGAGATCCGGAAGGTCCTGGTGGTCGGCGCGGGGACGATGGGCCAGCAGATCGCGCTGCAGTGCGCCGCCCACGGCTTCGCGGTGGTGCTCGTCGACCAGTCCGAGGACGCGCTGGACGCGGCCGCCGCACGGCTGGACGGTCTCGCTCGCCAGGCGACCGAGCACCCCGCCTTCGAGGGGGTCGACCTGGCAGCCCTCGCGGCGGGGATCGCCCGCACCACCCGGGTGGCGGAGGCCGCCGAGGAGGCGGATCTCGTGTCCGAGTCGGTGCCGGAGGATCCGGAACTGAAGGGCCGCGTGTTGGCCGAACTCGACCGGTACTGCCCGGAGCGCACCATCTTCGCCACGAACTCCTTCTCTCTGCTGCCCTCGATGTACGCGGACGCCACCGGGCGGCCGGACCGCTTCGCCGCGCTCCACTTCCATCAGCCGGTCTGGTCGGCCACCGTCGTCGACGTGATGCCGCACCCCGGCACGTCCGAGGCGACCGTGGAAACGCTGCTCGGCTTCGCCGTCCGGATCGGCCAGATCCCGATCCGGCTCCATCGCGAGAGTCCCGGCTATGTGTTCAACGCGATGTACAACGCCCTGAACGGCGCGGCGATCACCCTCGCCGCCAACGGGGTCGCCAGCATCGAGGACGTCGACCTCGCCTGGACGACGGTGACGAAGATGCCCAACGGGCCGTTCGCCATGCTCGACCATGTGGGCATCGACACGGCGTGGCAGATCACCGACTACTGAGCCCGCACCACCGGTGATGCCCAGCTCACCCGCAACGCCACCTTCCTCAAGGGCTATCTCGATCAGGGCCGCGCCGGCACCAAGACCGGCAAGGGCTTCTACGACTACGGCGGCTGACCCGGACCACCGTGGGGACGGTCCCGAACCCCGCCCCCGGCCGCAGGGCCCGATCCGGGCCGAGATCGCGGAAGAGCCGCAGCGTCGGGACCCGTCCCGGGCTGTCGGCGGTGATGCGTAGGGTGCGGGTCATGGTCACCACGGACAAGCGGGACGGACCTGACGCCCCGCGGCTGCACCCACCCACCCTCGGCACGCTGGTGGCCGTGCCGGACGGGGTCGCGCTGGACGGCGAGGATGACCTCGACGAGGTGGCCATCCGCGACCTCGCCGCCGACGCGCTGGCCTGGACGGGTCGCCGGCGCTTCGGCGCGTCCCTGCTGTCGGGCGTGACCGCGCGATCCTGGGCCGCGCCTGGAGCGTCCGTGGTCGGCTCGGTGGTCGAGCGGCTGGAAGTGGTGGCGTTGAGCGCACCCGGGTCGGGCTGGTGGAACGTGGAGATCCAGCAGAGCCGGATCGGCTCGGCTGAGCTGTACGACTCGAACTGGCGCAGCGTTCGGTTCAGCCGGTGCAAGCTCGGCTACCTGAACCTGCGCGGCGCCCACCTCACCGACGTCGTCTTCGCCGACTGCCAGATCACCGACCTCGACCTGGGCCACGCCACGGCGAGCCGACTGGCGTTCCCCGGCACCCGGGTCGACCGGCTCGACTGCTCCGGCTCCCGGCTCTCCGATGTCGACCTTCGCGGCGCCCGGCTCGCCGACATCGGTGACATCGAGGGTCTGCGCGGCGCGAGCATCAGCCTCGAGCAGCTCCTCGACCTGGCGCCCGCTCTGGCCCAGCGAGTCGGCATCCGGCTCGACTGACCCGCGCGTCGGGCACCCGGCAGAATGGACGCCACCACCCCGGCCCGCGGAGACGAATGAACACAGTGTCCACACCACGGATCGCCGTCGAGACTCGTGACGAGCGGCTGCGCAGCTTCGACCGGAGTGCGGCGCTCGCCGCCGGCCTCAGCCCGGTCGAAGCCGACCTTGTCGAGGAGTGCTACCGCACCGGGGCAAGGGTTGCTGACGCCCGCCGCTGGTTCGCCTGGTCACGCCGGCTCGGCGCCGTCCACTTCCTCCTGCTGGGGTCGCTCGGGCTTCCCCTGGTGGCGCTGGTCATTCTCGCGCTGGTCGACCTGCCCGCGGCCCAGTCCTTCGCCTCGGTGCTCTGGTCGATCAGCGTCTGCATCGCGGTTGCGTGGCTCGCCAACCTCGTCGCCCACCTGCTCACTCCGAACGTGCTGCGGATCGCCGAGCGCGCCACCCGCTCGTGGGACGACGGGTACTGGTCGCGTGCAGTCCGCGCTGTTGCCGAGGTCGACGCGGAGCGCGGGGCAGAAGCGGCGGCCACCTTCGACGGAGCGCTGGCGCTGCTGCACCCGGACGCGACCCGGCTGGCCGAGGGCGATGCGCTCTGGTTGAGGCTGAACGGCCCCGCCACGACGGATCCGGCGCTCGCCGGTCTCCGCACCCGGGTGGAGCAGGAGGTTCTGGCCATCACCACGGAGGCGATCCGGCTGATCTCCGGGGGACCGGCCGAGCTCGAGGTGCATCCGGCGGAGTGGCACATCGCGCCCGGGAACCCCACCCGGGCCGTGCCCGAACGACGGCTCGCCAACGAGGACGATCTGCGCTGATTCGCGCCCGCTCGCTTCGGCGCGTGATGAATACCACACATTGATAACGCTCTGATTACGCTTTTCCCCAGCGACACAAGGCCCTTCGGCAGGCGCAGAGCGCGTGCTAGATTACGCGAATCCGTGGGTTGTGGGTCGTGCAGTATCGTGTGCCGCCGTCACGGGGTGAAAGAGGGAGTCCGGATGGCAGACAGCACCGCTGTCGAAGCGCGCGACGGCGCGGTTCCGATCGCGGGACGCACTCCGTGGCAGATCACGAGGGCGCGGCTTACCCGCGACAAGGTCACCATGGTGGCGCTCGGTGCCGCGATCTTCTTCATCCTGCTCGCGTTGAGCGCCCCCCTGATGATCCAGGCCGGCTGGATCGACCCGTATACCGCGCATTCGGATCTCGTCGGTGGCCTCGGTTCCATGCCGATCGGCCCGGCGGGCGGGGTGTCCTGGGCCCACCCGATGGGCGTCGAGCCGGGCACGGGCCGCGACATCTTCTCCCGCGTGATCGCCGGCCTGACCGTCTCGCTGATCGTCGCGACCAGCGCCGTGCTGCTCTCCGCCGTGCTCGGCACTGTGATCGGGATCATCTCCGGCACCGCGGGTGGCCGGATCGACTGGTTCTTCTCCCGCGTGATCGATTTCGTGCTCAGCTTCCCGCAGACGCTGATGCTGATCGCGCTGTCGACCATCGTGATCGATGCCCTGCAGGCCACGCTGAACACCGACCGCACCGTCCCGTCGATGATCTTCATGATCCTGGTCATGGGTTTCTTCGGCTGGCCGTACTTCGCCCGGATCCTTCGCGGCCAGGTGCTCTCGCTCAAGGAGCGTGAGTTCATCGAGGCGGCCAACTCGCTCGGGGCGAGCCGCACCCGCATCTACTTCACCGAACTGCTGCCGCACCTCTGGGCGCCGATCCTGGTCTACAGCACGCTGATCATGCCTCAGAACATCGCCACGGAGGCCGCCCTGGGCTTCCTCGGCGTCGGCATCCAGCCACCCACCCCGTCCTTCGGCTCGATCCTCAACGACTCGGTGCACTACGCCACGTCGGATCCCGCCTACTTCATGTTCCCGGGCGTCACCCTGTTCCTGGTGGTGCTCTCGTTCAACCTGCTCGGCGACGGACTGCGGGATGCGCTCGACCCGAAGGCCGACCGCCAGTGAGGGCAGGCACCAGTAATCTCCGCAACAAACACGAAGGAGAATCGATGAAGCGAGTCAAGATTGTCGCGGGTGTCGCGACAACCCTGGCGCTGGGCCTGGCGCTCAGCGCCTGCGGCGGTGGTGGCACCGGAACCGGCACCACGTCGGCAGCACCGGGTGGGTCGACCGGCGCCGGCGGCACCCTGTACATCCTGTCCGGCACCGCGACCGAGCACTGGGATCCGCAGCGGGTCTACGTCGGCGTGAACATCGAGGCGGGCAACCGGCTGTTCACCCGGACGCTGACCACCTTCGGGCCGGTGAGCAAGGACGGCGACCAGTCGTCCCTCGTCGCCGACGCCGCGACCGACACCGGCACCGCGAGCGCTGACGGTAAGACCTGGACGTTCACGCTCAAGGACGGCCTGAAGTGGCAGGACGGCAAGGCCGTCACCTGCGAGGACTTCAAGTACGGCATCTCTCGCACCTTCGCGGTCGACGTGATCACGGGCGGCCCGAACTACGCGATCCAGTACCTGGACATCCCGAAGAACGCCGACGGTTCGTCCAAGTACGCCGGCCCGTACAAGAAGACCGGCCAGGATCTCTACGACAAGGCCGTCACGTGCGACGGCAACACCATCACCTTCAAGATGGCCAAGCCGTCCGGTGACTTCAACATGGCTCTGACCATGACCGCCTTCGGCGCCTTCCGCGAGGACCAGGACCAGGGCGACAAGTCGAACTTCGCGATCTTCTCCGACGGCCCGTACATGCTGGACGGCGAATGGACCACCAACAAGGGCGGCACCTTCGTGCGCAACCCGAACTGGGATCCCGCGACCGACACCACGATCCGCAAGGCCTACCCGGACAAGATCGTCTGGGACGAGTCGCTCACCCAGGAGACCCTGTACGAGCGCCTGATCGCCAACCAGGGCGATGACCAGAACGCGATCACCTTCGATCAGGCCCCGGTCACCGCGCTGGCCAATGTGGCCAACGCCGAAGGCCGGTACTCGAACGTCGCCTCCCCCTACACCCGCTACCTGACGCCGAACTTCAAGTCCAAGGTGTTCAGCAACGACAAGGCTCGCGAAGCCCTGGCTCTGGCCACGGATCGCAGCGCCTACGTCACCGCGGCGGGCGGCGACCAGGTCGTCAAGGCGACCAACTCGCTGATCAACCCGGCTCTCCCGGCGTTCCCGAACACCCCGCTGCTGGCGGGCGACAAGGGTGACCCGGCCAAGGCGAAGACCGTCCTCGAGTCGGCCGGCCTCACCCTGCCGGTGAAGATCAACGTGGCGTACCGCAAGAACGACACGCTCGACAAGGTCTTCGCGGGTCTCAAGACCGGTTGGGATGCCGCTGGCTTCCAGACCAACCTGATCGGTATCCCGGCCGAGCAGTACTACTCGACGCTGCAGTCCCCGGACTCGGCGAGCAAGTACGACCTCTACTGGGCTGGCTGGGGCGCCGACTTCCCGTCTGCCTCCACCGTGATCCCGCAGCTGCTCGACTCCCGTAGCCAGATCAGCGCCGGAGGCCCTGGTCAGGACTACGGCTACTTCGCCAACGACGCGTTCAACGCCGAGATCGACAAGACCGCGGCGATCACGGACGGCACCGCGCGCGAGAAGGCGTGGGGTCAGCTCGACACCGAGGCCGTGACGAAGTACTACGCAGTGATCCCGCTGATCAACGACCAGTTCCTGTTCGTCCACGGCAGCAATGTCGATGGCGCGGTCGTGAACACCACGTTCACCGGCTACTACGATCTGGCCACTGTCAGCGTCAAGCACTGATTAGCAAGGGTCGGGAGGTGCGCCTGAGCGCACCTCCCGACTCCTCCAAGGAGACTGCGTGTTCTACTACATCCTCAGACGGCTGATGTCGGTCGTCGCGATGATCTTCCTGATCACCGCGACCACCTTCGCGATCTTCTACGCCTCGCCGATCGACCCTGCCAGATACACCTGTGGCAAGAACTGCACTCCGACCATCCTCGAGGGGAACCGGAAGGCCCTCGGCTACGACCAGCCGGTGATCGTCCAGTACGGGAAGTTCATCTCCGGCCTGTTCGTCGGTCGCGACTTCCCCGACAACGAGGAACTCCGCCAGCAGTACCCCCAGCAGGTCGTGCACTGCCCGGCTCCGTGCCTGGGCTACTCGCCCACCCAGCACCGCACCATCAACGAGATGGTGGCCGAGGCGTGGCCGATCTCCCTGTCGATCGCGATCGGCGCCTTCATCCTGTGGATGCTGATCGGCGTGGGCGGCGGCATCATAGCCGCGCTCAACAAGGGCCGATGGCCCGACCGCACCATCGTCGGAGCCGCGCTCGTCGGCTTCTCGCTTCCCACCTTCTTCGTCGGCCTCGTGCTGCTGACCTTCCCCGCGATCAAGTGGGGGTGGGTGCCCATCCCCAGCTACGTGCCCTTCTTCGAGAACCCGATCAAATGGGCCCAGAACCTGATCCTGCCGTGGATCACGCTGGCCTTCTTCTTCGCGGCGAGCTACGTCCGGCTCACCCGCGCGTACATGATCGAGACACTGAGCGAGGACTACATCCGCACCGCCAACGCGAAGGGCGTGGCCAGGGGCAAGGTGATCTTCCGGCACGGCCTGCGCGCAGCACTGACGCCGATCGTGACCGCAGCCGGCCTCGACCTCGGCGGCTTGCTGGGTGGCGCAATCATCACCGAGAGCGTCTTCTCGATGCACGGACTCGGCTACCTCGCCGTCCACTCCGTGACCTACATGGACCTGCCGACGATCGTCGCGATGGTCATGATCGTGTCCACCTTCTACGTCATAGCGAACATGCTTGTTGACATCTCCTACGGCTTCATCGACCCGAGAGTGAAGGTGAGCTGATGAGCGGCGATCCCTTCCTCCGCGTCACCGACCTCAAGGTGCACTTCCCCACCGACGACGGTGTGGTCAGGGCCGTGGACGGGCTCACCTTCTCGCTCGAGAAGGGCAAGACCCTTGGCATCGTGGGCGAGTCGGGCTCGGGCAAGTCGGTCACGTCGCTGGCCATCATGGGGCTCCACCGCGGCTCCCACGCCCGGATCAGCGGCGAGATCCTGCTCGACGGCCAGGACCTGCTCAAGATCTCGAACGAGGAGCTGCGCGGCCTGCGCGGACGCAAGCTCGCGATGATCTTCCAGGATCCGCTCTCGGCGATGCATCCCTACTACACGATCGGTCAGCAGCTCACCGAGGCCATCCAGGTACACGAGAAGATCTCGAAGAAGGCCGCCCGCACCACCGTGATCGAGATGCTCGCCCGGGTCGGCATTCCGAACCCCGGCAAGCGGGTCGACCAGTACCCGCACGAGTTCTCCGGCGGCATGCGGCAGCGGGCGATGATCGCGATGGCCCTGATCAACAACCCCGAACTGCTGATCGCCGACGAACCGACCACGGCCCTCGACGTGACCGTTCAGGCCCAGATCCTCGACCTGATGCGTGACCTGCAGTCGGAGTTCGGCTCGGCGATCATCATGATCACCCACGACCTCGGTGTCGTGGCCGAAATCGCGGACGACGTCCTGGTCATGTACGGCGGCAAGTGCGTCGAGTACGCGGAGGTCGACGACGCGTTCCACCAGCCCGACCACCCCTACACCTGGGGCCTGCTCACGTCCATGCCACGGCTGGACCGGCTCAGGCAGGAGCGCCTCGTGCCGGTGGCAGGAAACCCGCCGTCCCTGATCAACATCCCGCCCGGCTGTGCGTTCCACCCGCGCTGCGAGTTCAGGGAGTTCGCCTCGTGCGCGTGCGACGAGGTGGTCCCCGACCTCACCGAGTCGTACCCCAAGCACGACTCGCGGTGCCACATCCCCGTGGCGAAGCGCGCGGAGCTGTTCGCCGAGCAGATCGCCCCGAGGCTGTAGGAGAGAACCGTGAGCCTGCTGGCCGTTACCGACCTGAAGAAGTACTTCCCGACCTTCAACCAGAAGCTCGTACGCACAGAGGGCGACCCGGTGAAGGCCGTGGACGGGCTGAGCTTCACCCTGGACTCCGGCGAGACGCTGGGCGTGGTGGGCGAGTCCGGCTGCGGCAAGTCCACCGCGGGTCGGACCGTGCTGCGGCTCCTCGAGCCGACCGCCGGAAGGATCGAATTCGAGGGCAGCGACGTCACGAAGATCCAGGGCGAGGAGTTGCGCAAGCTGCGCCGTCAGGTGCAGATGGTGTTCCAGGATCCCTACGGTTCGCTGAATCCGCGGCACCCGATCGGCGCGATCATCGCCGCCCCGTTCGAGATCCAGGGCATCAAGCCGCCGGGCGGGGTGAAGCAGACCGTCCAGGAGCTGATGGAGCGGGTCGGGCTGAACCCCGAGCACTACAACCGCTACCCGCACGAGTTCTCCGGTGGCCAGCGCCAGCGCATCGGTGTGGCTCGCGCGATCGCGCTCAAGCCGAAGCTGATCGTCTGCGACGAGCCGGTCTCGGCGCTGGACGTGTCGATCCAGGCGCAGGTGATCAACCTGCTGGAGGATCTGCAGGACGAGCAGAACCTCGCCTACGTGTTCATCGCCCACGACCTCTCCGTGGTCCGCCACATCTCCGACCGCGTGCTCGTGATGTACCTGGGCAAGATGATGGAGGTCGCTGACCGGAACACGCTCTACGAGCGTCCGATGCACCCCTACACCCAGGCGCTGATGTCGGCCGTTCCCGTGCCGGAACCCCGGCGGGACCGCGACCGTATCCTGCTCTCCGGTGACCTCCCGAGCCCGCAGAACCCGCCGTCCGGCTGCGTCTTCCGGACCCGCTGCCCGATCGCAACGGAACGGTGCGCGGCCGAGATCCCGGCTCAGACCGAGGTCGAGCCCGGCCACCTGGTCGCCTGCCACTACCCCGCCGTCCGCGCGGTCATCTGACCTCCATCCCTCGACCACCTGCCCTTTCACTAGAATCGGGCCAGGCCCTGCGAAGGAGGCAACGATGCCCCGGATCGATCTGATCGCGACCATTCCCGTTCCACCCGACGTGCTGCCGGCGGCATCGGCGCTCCTCCTCGAGTACGGGGAGGTTGTCCGCGCCGAGCCGGGGAACGAGCGCTTCGAGGCCTATCTCGACCAGGGCAACGGCGCGATGGTCGTCGTCGAGCGCTACGTCGACGCCGACGCGTTCGAGGCTCACCTGGCCAATCCGGCGAACGCCGTGTTCAACGCGAAGCTCGCCCAGCTGCTGGGCGGCGGCGGCTCCAGCCTGCAGATGCTGGCACCGCTCGGTTGAGCCGATACCCGGACGCACGCCCCGCGGCCTGAACCCGTAGGCGTCGGCCCTACGGCTTCAGGTCCACCTTCGCACGGCTGACGCGGAAGCCCTCGTCCGTGCGGGAGTTGCGGCAGGTCACGGCGTCCGCCGCCACCCAGCAGCGGAAGTCGCCGGCAACCAGGGCCTTTCCGTCCGGGAGGATGGCGAGTTGCTGCGACGGCTCAGGCGGGAACGGCGCTGACGCCCCGAACGCCGCGTCCCACCAGGCGACGCCCAGGTTGGCGCCGTCGGTACGGCCACTCAGGAAGGGCAGCGAGTGGGGATCGGTGCCGCAGGCCCAGGCGGCCGGTGTCGCGCCCCACAACTCCGGGCCCATCACGGCTCCCTCGCCCCTGCAGATCTTCCGGGAGGGCTCGACTCCTGCCTGCCAGGTGCGCCCCGCACAGCCGGCGCCCGCGGCGCTGATGAAGCAGAGGAAGTTTCCGCCCGGCGAGGCGAAATAGTTGGCAAGGTACCGGACGCGGTCCTTCTCGGCCGGCTCGCCCATCCGGGACACGTCGCGCTCGGCGGCGTCCGCAGTCGCGACCACCTGACTCGCGGATCGGATCGTCGCCGTCGTCGCAGCCCGCGAAGGGTGCTCGGCGACGCAGCCCCAGATGAGGCCGGCAACGGTGGAGAGGGCGAGTACGGCGATGCCTGCGCGGAGGGCGGGTTGTGCCTTCATGCCCTCATCTACGAGCGGCAGGCTTCAGAAGGTTGCCGGACGCCCGACTCTGCGACGACACCCACCGCGGTTCTCCCGCTCTGGCACAGTGAGCCCATGGCACTCGACCCTCCTCTGGCTCGTCTGGTCGGCACGTGGCGCGGCGATGGCACCGGCCGCTACCCGACGATCACCGATTTCGCCTACACCGACGAGATCACCTTCACCGACACCGGCAAACCGTTCCTGCACTTCGTCCAGCGAACCTGGATCGAGGGACAGCCGCGGCACACCGAAACGGGCTACTGGCGAACGCCCACCGCCGACGCCGTCGAAGTGGTGATCGCCCTCCCCACCGGGCAGGCTGAACGAGGATCGGGAACCTGCCAGACCGACGTGGACGGCGTCCTCGTCATCGAAACCGACTCCTCGGTGCAGAACACCCCGACCGCGAAGCAGGTCGACCGGATCGTCCGGCGACTCCGGGTCGACGGTGATCACCTGCACTACGAGGTGTCCATGGAGGCCGTAGGACAGGGCCTCGCGCTCCACCTGTCGTCCGACCTGACCCGACAGCCCTGAGCGGTCTGGTCCAGGGCGCATGCCCAGTCGTCCTGGAAGCCGCTGAACAAGCGGAGAGAGGCCGTCGTGATCCGGCCCATGCATCCGACCTATCCGGGTGCATGGACCGGCGCCCACGCCGACCCTGGCCCGTTGGGCGGGACGCAGGTCGACGACCGAGCACTGATCAGCCAGGCGTCGCTTTCGAGGACTCCGGCGAGGTGAATGCGTCGATCCCGGCCGTCCATGCCGCGTCGAGATCGGCGGCGGACGGGAACCGCCCGGCGAGCTCGAGCTCGACCAGGCCGTGCGCCATGCCCCACACGGCCCGCGCCCGGTCGATGTCTCCTCCGACGGCGGCGAGCAGCGGTGCGGCGGCGGCATCCTCGAGGCCGATGGGTAACCGGTCGCGGTGGAGCGCCTGGCCGGAGCTGAGCGCGTAGCGGTGCGGGTGGGCTAGCGCCCATCCTCGATAGGCGGCGCCGAGGGCACCGAGGCCGTCGCCGGCCCGGGAGAGGCTGGCCGCAAGGCCGCGCAGGGCGCGCTCCTGCAGAGCCGCCTCGATCGTGGCCTTGTCGGGAAAGTGCTTGTACAGCGACGGGGCCCGCATGCCGGCCCGCTCGGCGATAGCTCTCATGCTCAACCCCTCAGGGCCGTGCCGGTCGAGCAGGTCCTCGGCGATCTCGATGATCTGTTCCCGACGGTTCATCGCCGGGCCCGGGTCAGACCGAACGCCACGACCAGGAGAACGGTCAGCGAGCCGTCCCAGACGACTGCGGACGCTGCCCCGTCCACGGTCGTCGCCCATGCGATGCCCACCACGGTCAGGACGAGCTTGTTGGCGATCACGGCAACCCAGATGCCGGGCGGGACGCGCCGTGGGGCGTATGCGATCACCGCGAACATCGCGGCGAACGTGGCAAAGCCGACAAGCCGCCACGCTTCGACGAACTGGGTGGCCCCGGTGGCGGTGAGCACGACGGGAAGCGCGGACGCTGCCGCGACAGCTGCCGCCAGAGCGCACAACCACAACAGGATGGCCGCGATCCGCCCGCGGGTGCCGATCTTCGAGACAGTAATGCCTGTGGTAGCGCTCATGGGAAGCCTCCTGCTAACGGTGTTAGCCTAGAATAGCTAACGCCGTTAGCTCCTGCAAGCGACCAGCCCACCGCCCCACGCGGGACAACATCCCTGGACATCACACCCATGCGCGTACCCTCGCGCGTACGCGCCTGCGAATCGTGAGCACCAGGATGGCCGCAGTGGTGGCGAGCGCTGCGGTAGCCCAGCCGATGGCCCTTGGTTGCACTCCGATGGCGAGGCCGACGAGTCCGGGGGCGATGGCATTCCCGATCGAGGAGGCCGCGGCCTGGAATCCGATGACCCGGTCGGCCACCTCCGCCGAGGTGCGCTCGGCCGTGGTGAGGACCAGCAGCGGATACATGGGGGCGGCGCCGATGCCGAACAGCAGAACCGCGGCCATCGCGGGTATCGGTAGCGCCACGTTCGCCAGCACGGCTGCGCCCAGCAGCAGCGCGACGGCAACGTACATGACCTTCCAGGGCCCGATTCGTTCAGCCAGGGACCCGAAGCCGACGCGTCCGATGACGAGAGTGAGCCAGTAGCCCGACGCGAGGCCTCCGGCGACGACGATGGACACGCCGAGTTCGGTGAGGAAGACGAACGCCCAGATGGCCACGGTTGCCTCGATGCCGTTCTGCACCGCTGCCAGCGCCATTCCCAGGGTCGAGTCGAGGCCCCAAACCCGCGCCTTCCGGGCACGGGCGGTGGTCTGTTCCAGGACGGGCAGGTCCCAGCGCTTCCAGGTCACGGTGAAGATGAACGCAACCACGAGTTGAAGGCCCATCACGATGGCGTACGCCCAGCGCCAACTGAGCCCACCAGCGATGACCGCAGTGGCGATCAGGGGCGACGCGGCGGCTCCCAGCCCGTAGGAGGCGTGCATCAGGTTGATCCGCCGTGGCCCGAAAGCCCGTGCGGCGAACACATTGAGCGTGGTGTCGACGGCACCGGCTCCGACGCCGCCCACGACAGCGCTCGCGAGGAACTGCCACATGTCCGGGCTGGTCACCACGAGAGCGAGGGACGCGACGGACCCGAATGTTCCGACCGCAAGGACCCGTCCGACACCGAAGCGACGGACGACGTAGGGGGCGAGCGTGGTCGACGCCAGTCCAGCAAGGACACCGACCGGCGGAATCAGGCCCACAGAACTGAGCGGCTGGCCGAACGACAACCGCATTGATGGCCAGGTGACGCCGAGCATGGAAGGTGGGAGTGCGAGGCTGACAAAAGCCAAGTAGGCCAGAGCAACGATGAACACGATGGACTCTCAGTGTCGGTCGGGCGGGCGATGAGGCGCGCTGACCATTCGGCCGAGCCTGCTCGGGCGTCAGTGAGCAACGAGGGCAGGCACGCGTACGGCTGGAATCAGCGCCGCGTGCCCCACCGGCCGGGAAGTCCGTTCATGGTCGAGAGGCTATACCCGCTCACCCAGTCATTCGGCCCGGTAGCAACGAGTGCGCATCGAGTGGAGTCCAGTAGTTCCACAGCACCATCTCGATCGCCTGCCTCATCCGGCCTGCAGCATCGGCGAGCGGCGGTCGCGTCCGACGAGCCGGTGAGCGGCGCCAGCACCTCTGGATCGCAGCTGACGTCCCGCCCCGCTGCGGAAGCCTTCTTGTCCGGGTATTCAGCCTAGTCAGGGGATACTTGTCCCGCCCGGCGCAGACGGCTCAATCGCCCGCGTCTCCTCGAGTGGGACCTCGCCAGGTGACGACTTCCGGCAACACCGTCGGCGGGAGTCGCGACTACTGAACCTTGAAGGCGGCCCAGCCAAGGCCCTTCACTGGAGCGGATGACGGGAATCGAACCCGCACTGTCAGCTTGGGAAGCTGATGTTCT
>CAYNLD010000004.1:0-291435 GCA_964397985.1 uncultured Propionibacteriaceae bacterium
GTCGAGTGTTCACTTTTCACCGGCGAAACCGACCAGTTTTCAAGCGGCGCCGACACGGACTCCTGCGCAGGCTCCCTGCGGCCTTGGGCCGCGAGGTCGGACATTGCGCACCCGTTCCACTATGTGTCTTACCGGCACGGCAGTCGAGCCGGATCGCCGAGCCGCTCAGGTAACACCTCGAGGAACATGGGTCGCCCGGACGCACCTGATCGGGCAGGACAAGCATGTGATGTGGGCCATGATCTCTCCCTTTTGTGGGGAGTCAACCGACCCGATGTTGCGCGTATGTTGCCCGCTTCTCCGGAATGCGCCTCTGACTAGGTGGAGCTAACGGGATTCGAAACCGTGGGTAGGGCCCCCGCCGGCTAACGGGATGCCTCCTAGTCAATTGCCAAATGACTAGGTATTTCGGTGCCCCGTTAGCGGTTTCCGCAGGTGGTCAGGAGTGGGCGATAGCGGGCAGTATTGGGGTGTTATATTGCCCGTATGTTGCCCGACACGAGCCCCGCACGTCAGCGAGCGGCGACCTCCCGCGCGAGGGAGCGGCGGAGCTTCGGGCGCCTGCGCCGGCGGGACTCGGGACGCTGGGAGGCCGCCTATGTGGGCCCGGATGCCCGGCTGTACCGCGCGCCGTCGACCTTCGAGGCCAAGGATGACGCGATCGCCTGGCTGAGCGCCGAGCGCCGCATGATCGAGTTGGACACGTGGGTCAGGCCGGACGACCGAGCGAGCCGGAAGCCGACCAAGGGCAGGGCGTTCGGTGACTACGCGGAGGAGTGGTTGGCGAACCGTCGGACCAAGGCCGGCCCGCTCAAGCCGCGGACTCAGGCCGACTACCGGCGGTTGCTGGACCGGCACATCCTCCCGACGTTCGCCGACCGGCCGCTTCGCCTCATCGGCTTCGACGAGGTCAACGCCTGGTACCTGTCGCTGAACAGCAGGACGCCGACCGAGCGTGCGCACGCCTACCAACTGCTGCGGGCTGTGTTCACCAGCGCGACCAAGGCGAAGCTGATCGCCGAGAACCCGTGCGCCATCGAGGGTGGGGGTCAGACCGAGCGGGCGCACACGGTGGAGATCGCGACCCTCGATGAGCTCGCGACGATCACGACCGCGATGCCGGAGAGGCTGAGACTCGCCGTCCTCCTGGGCGCTTGGTGCGCGCTGCGGTACGGCGAGATCGCCGAACTCCGCCGGATGGACGTGGACCTGCGCAACGGTCGTATCCGGGTGCAGCGTGGGGTGACCTGGCCGAACGGCAAGGCCACTGTGGGCACGCCCAAGACCAAGGCTGGCGGCCGGGTGGTGAACATCCCGCCCCACCTGCTCGGGGTGGTGAAGGCGCATCTGGACGAGCACGTTGCGCCGGGCCGGAACGCGCTGCTCTTCCCGGCCCGCGACGGGGAGAGCAACCTTCACCCGAGGACGTTCGGCAAGCGCTGGGACGTGGCACGCACGGCCGCCGGCCGGTCCGATCTCCACTTCCACGACCTTCGCCACACCGGGGCGACGATGGCGGCTCAGACCGGCGCGACGATCGCTGAGTTGATGGCCAGGCTCGGTCACACGACTCCGCAGGCGGCCATGCGCTACCAGAGCGCTGCCGCGGACCGGGACAAGGAGATCGCGCGGCGGCTCTCGGAGCTGGCGACCGGCGCTGTCCGGGTCTGACGCTGCTTCAGTCGCCCGGGTTCAGGCTTGCCTCCGCGTCGACGAAGGTTCCGGCAAGCGCGGCCCGCCAGGAGGCCAGGTCACCGGCGAGCGTTTCCCAGGTCAGTGCGCGGTCGATCTCGTCGTACTGATGAATGAGCCAGTTGCGGTTGGCGATCGCGTCCGTCCAGAGCACACCGTCGGGTGGCTCGATGTTCGCTCTGGCGAGGCGACCGGCCGCCTCGCCGAGTTTCATCATGAGGGAGTCCCCGGCCTCCTGCAGCAACGGGTTGTCCTGATACGCGTCCCGGCCGTGGTCGACGATGTCGCCGGCGCGGTTGAGCCAGTCGCGAATGTGCAGGAACTCCTTGGCGACCTTCCGGTCCATCACAGGAGCACCGCCTCTCGTCGGATGTCGTCGTCCAGCCCGGCCTTGAGTCCGCCGTACGTGACGAGGTCGACGGGACGGCCGAGGATCTGCTCGAAGGTTCCGCGAAGAGCGAGCAGCTCCTTGATCGCGGCGCCAGGAGGGGCATCGACCAGTAGATCGACGTCGGAGTCGTCTCGTGCGTCGCCTCGGGCAACCGATCCGAAGACCGCCAGGCGCTCGAAGCCCCGAGCTCGTGCAACGTCCACCAGGACCGGTGCCGCGGCCCTCACCAAGGCTTCCGGATGCACCTTGGTCAAGTCTCGGGACGCCTTGAGTTGCTGGCTCACGGCCGGCTGACTGATCCCGAGCTTCGAGGCCACGTCGCGTTGACTCGAACCCGTGGCGAGCAGGGCGCGCAGGGCCAGCATCCTTCGCAACCGCGAGGTCTCCTCGTGGGCCCGCGCGTCGCGGTACTCGGCGACCAGACTCATAAGGACATCTTATCACCGTGTACCACCTCGGGTGGCTCGCATTCTGCGGCCGCCGGTTGCACGGGATGCCGGCCGTTGGCATCACCAGCGGGCGTAGCGGTCTTCCGGACGCGTGGTTGGGATCGCGGGGAACAACTTGTCGAGGTCTTCGATCCGCACGCGGATGAGTTTGTAGCCGAGCTTGACGGCAGGGAGGTCACCCGAGCTGATGCGTCGGCGGAGGGTGTAGGTGCTGACCGCGTAGATGCGGGCGGCTTCGCGCAGGGAGATCCATTCGGGTTCGGTGCGCTGAGTCTGTGGGATGGCCATGTCGGTTCCTTCCTTGGGTGGTGCCCGGCGAATGCCGGGCGGTTGGTGTCAGATGCCGATCCCGGGGGTTCGGTCGTGGCTGGGGGATGGCGGCTCGTGGCGGCGGGGCTGGGGGTGGGCCGGCTGGCGTGGCCAGGTCTCCCAGACCTCGTTGAGCCAGGGTTCGAGTCGGTAGCGCAGGGCGTCGGTCTTGTGCTCATCGGGAAGCGGTTGCCGCGCGGCCTGGGCGAGTCGTTGGGCGAGGTGACGACCTTCGGGATCGATGGCCGCGCATTCGCGGGCGAGCCGGATGGTGGCTGGGTCGTCGATGGTGCCGGGTGCGGCTTGGTGGATCCGCTCCAGCCAGTCGAGCACGGGTACGGACTCGCCGGCGATGAGGCTGTCGAGTTGGCGCTGGGCGCGCGCCTCGACCAGGTGGTGTTGCGCGGCTCCGGTGGGCCGCAGGTCGGCCTCGGGGATGGCGTGGGCGGCGCGCCAGACTTCGATCTGGGCGAGGATGTCGGGTGCTGGCTGCTCGATGAGCGCAGCGGCCCATCGGGGCGTTGCTCGGTCTGTGGCAGCGTCCCGCTGGACGCGTTCGGCCAGCTCGGTGACGAGGGCCCATCTGGCGGCGAGGTACCGGCGCCAGTCGGGTTCCGCCAGCACCTTGTCGGGAACTGCTGGCAGCCAGGGGAGTGGGCGGTGCCCGTCATTGTCGGCCCGGAAGCTGACGACGTCGAGGCGTCGGTCAACGACCGCTGCCGGGTCGCGGGGGTCGTCGAGTTCCTCGGTGTTGACGGCGTACTGGAGGGCGCTGATGGGGGAGACTCCCTGGGCGTTCAGGACGAGCAGGTGCGAACGGGCGACCGGCCAGGCGTCGGCATCGGCGAGGCCGAGGGTCCCGGCGACCCGGTCGAGCAGCGAGATCAGTTCGGCGCGGCCACCTGTTCGGCGGCGGTGACGATCGCGTCTTGGTAGCAGGCGACCGCTGCCGCGAGCAGGGTTCGCGGGTCGTGTAGCTCCGCGATCTGGGTGGTTGCGGACGTGGGCAGGTCGGAGCGGGCGAGGATGGCTTCGAGTTGCTCAGTCGGGGTGGGTGATGCCGCGTTCTCTGAGCGAAGCCGGTTGTGCGGGTCGGCGTCGCCGGAGGTCTGGAGGTAGGCGTGGTTGGCGTGGCGGCCGCGGCTGAGCATCGTGTACAGCTGCTGCCTGCTCTCCTGGCCGGTGAGGAGTCCGTGGCAGGTGTCGGCGGTCGTGCCTTGGGCGCCGTGGATGGTGGTGGCGTAGCCCAGCTCCACGTAAGTGGCGACGTATTCAGCCGGGAGGGTGAGCAGGCGGTTTGTTCGCTGGTCGCGGACGTCCAGTCCGCCATCGCGGTGGACGTCGAGGACCTGCCAGCGGTCGCCGTTCTTGACCCAGCCGTTGCCGGCACGGAGCCGCCGGTCGTTACGGCGGGTGACGATCGTGTCGCCGATGGAGGCGCGGTTGCCGTCAGCCAGGTCGGCCTCGCGCCGTGGACGGCTGCCCGCCAAGCGGTGGTCGCGCGCCGCCTGGTTGAGGACGGCGACCTGTTCGCGGGTGGGGGCGAGCATGATCGCGTCCAGCCCGGTGCGCTTGTCGGCCAGCCAGGCGTCGAACAGCTGGCTTGATGCGGTGTCCGGGTCGCCCACGTGGACGCGGTCATGGTCGAGGTAGTAGCCGAGCGCGGCGGGGTCGCCCTCTCGCAGGGCGAGGGAGGCGTGGGCTTCGGCGGGGTCGGTGAACCGCATGACTTCGTCGAGCCGGGCGGCACCGTGGGCGGCGACGATGTCGCGCAGGATGCCGCCGGCCGAGATCGCGCCGAGTTGCTGGTCGTCCCCGATGAGCCGGATGCTGGCGCCACGATCGAGCGCCCAACCGATCAGGTAGTCCAAGCGGAGAGTGTCGGCCATGCCGGCCTCGTCGATGATAATCAGGGTGTCTGCATCAACCGCCTGCACCCAATGGGCGGGCCGGGGTTGGCCGATCTCGTAGGTCAGCTTGTGCAATGTGTCGGCGTGGATCCCCTGGCCCAGTTCCTCGCCGAGCTGGGATGCGGCGGTGGCGGATGGGGCGAGGGCCAGGATGTTGCCGCCGCTGTAGCCCCAGGCCGTGGCCAGGGCGCGCATGGCCGTGGTCTTGCCGGTCCCGGCCGGTGCCAGGGCGAGTTGGACGCGACGTCCGGAGGTGGCGAGGTCACGGACGAGCTGGACCTGCCCTTGGTTCAGGTCGGTGCCGTTGGCCTGCTCGGTGAGCAGGGCGGTGTCGACGGAGTTGTGGTCAGCGGCCCGTCCGCCACGCCGGCCGGCGGCGTCGACGATCCGGTGCTCGGCGAAGAGGATCCGCTGTGAGGTGTAGCGGGTCGCCCCGGCCACCCGGTACACCGAGGTTCCGTCCGCCCGGCGCAGCGCGTCGGGTTCGCGGATGCCGTCGTCAGGCGGTTCCAGGGGAATGCAGCTGTTCAGTGCAGTCTGGAGCAGTCGCGGGATGGCTTCGTCGAGCTGGTCCCACCGCACCCCATTGGCGCGGGCGAGGCGCTGGGCTTCGGCGCGGACGTGCCAGATTTGCCACTCGGCGCGCCCCTCCTCCACGCGGGTGATCACGGTGGCGGCGAGCCGGCCGTACCAGGCGTCGTCCAGGGTCGGGACGGGCAGGCGCTCCTGGTGGAGCACGCGGCCGCACATCGCCTGCAGCTCGCGCTCACCGAGCAGGCCGACGGCCTGCTGCCACCAGACGGCTCGCTGCTCGTTGCGGGACCGCGGCTCGTGCTTGGCCTCCCGGGTATCCAACGTGGCCTGCTGGTACAGCTCCTGCCGCTCCGCCGGGGTGGGCGGCCGGCCGTGCTCGTTGTGGAACGCGTTGGCCAACTCGCCGGCTCGGCCGGTGATCTCCCGACGGCGGGTCGACCACAGCTGGATCAGCCGCGGATCGACACCCGCCATCTCGCGGACCGGGCGCCGGCCGTCGGTGCGCGGCACGTCGACGAACCGCAGGCCGAGCGCCGCGCCCAGATGGGCTTCCAGGGCGGTGTTGTAGGTCTCCGACGCGGCGGTGATCGCCTTGTGCATCGCCCTACCGTCGATCGCCCGCCACTGCCCGTCCGCGACGGTCTGCACCTTGTTCGCGACCGCGACGTGGGTGTGCAAGTCGGGGTCACCGGCCCGGTTGTCCCGGTGCGTGAACGCGACGGCCACGAGCCCGGTGACGTCGACCTGTTCGACCCCAGCGTGGCCCTTGCGGGTCTTGAGCACCTCCGCCTCGATGAACCGCAACGCGTCGGTGACCGCCGCCCAGTGCGCCCTCTCGATCAGTGCGACGGTTTCCCGATCCGCGATCGCCCACAGTGACGACACCGATTTCACCGGCGAGAACGTGAGGTCATACCCGGCCACCGGGGTCGCGGGCGGCCTCGACATGCGAGTGATGAACCCGGCCAGTTCACGAGCGTTCGGCGCCCGGTGCTCCATCGCGCTGAACCACTCCACACCCAGATCGGTGCGCAGCCTCGCACGAACCTCGTCGGGCAGCTTCGCAGTTGGCCTGTGACCGTGATCGCGGTTCCAGGCGGCGTAGCGGCGATGCAGCTCCTGCCGGAACAAGCTCGTGCTGGTGTCGGGCTGCCGGTAGGGCCGGCCCAGCCGGACCGCGTCACGTCGCTGCTGCTCGGTCGCGTCCGGGCCGAGCAGGGCGAGCCGCTGCGCAGCGAGCGGATGCAGGCCCTTGCCGAACAGGAACTCCATCTGCTCGGCAGTCACCGGGTCGCCGGCCTTCAATCCTTCGATGCCGGCTAGGCCAGAACCGAGCCAGATGCCGGGCGCCTCGCCCTTCTCGTCGTAGTAGTCGGCCAGGGGAGTGCGTGCCGGGCCGACCGCGTCGTTGCGGGCGACCTGCCGGGTCAGGTAGTCATAGCCCGCCCCGGCGGTCAGCTTCTGCATCCCCATCACCGCGATCACCCCCTCCCTCCTGTAAAGGCAGATGAGCTGGTCATCGGTGGCCACGGCTGATCTGCGCTGGTACTTCCTTAAGCCGTCCAACCCCTTCGATTCGGACAGGATGAGTGCGGAAATCTGCCCTTCTACCTATCCCTAGGCCCAAGAAGGCGTCGATTGGGACGCCGAGCAAGTAGATCTGCGCAGAAATTGCGCGCACGTGTCCGAGTCTGCCCACCATGCGCGCGCCGACTCGGAACCTCCGCCTGGCTACGCTTACGGCCAGCTCGCTGAGCCCGACGACTGCCGCGCGCAGCGACCGCGGGAGGGGATGATCCTCCCTGAGCTATTCATTGCGGACGTGAGCAGAACGTCGCGCGAACAGGCAATTGCTGACGGTTCCTTGGTGCAGTAGGTGTGTTCGGGAATGGTTGGGGTTCAGGGGTTGACTTCGGGCACGCGGTGGCGGTGCGAAGAGAGGTGAATGTGGATCGGAGGAAGAGAGGTAGAGAGGATGGAGGAGTGGCGCGGCTGTTGGGCCGGAGGTAGATGGTCGGCGCTGCGATGGCTGAGAGGGAACCCCTGGGCGGACGTCGACGTGTCGGCGAGCGACCTCAGCCACTTGTCTGGGTCGCGCGATGGCTGGGACCAGGCGGGGGATGTCGGCGACATCGGCCAGATCGACGGCGCGGACGGTGGCTGCGTAGAGGGCGGTCGTGCTCGGGCGCCGGCCAGCCGAAAGGCTACCCCTCGCACACCGCGGCAGATTCGCGCGTCGAGTTAGTTGACTGCCAGGCAACAAACTGCCATGGTTGATAGGCCGTCAGCCCACCCGGGAGGCACCAATGAACGCGCAAGAAGTCCCCACCCCGGACGAGGCCCGGGCCAGCCTCGACGAGGTTGCGGTGTCACGCCGGGCTGCCGTCACCGTGACCCGCCGGCCGGTGTGGCTGGATTCGGCGTTCGCGGCCGGCTCCGGGATCGCCCTCGGAGTGGCCGTCAGCGGGGGTTGGACCAGGATTGCCATCGGGATGGCCATCCTGGTGGCGGTCAACGCCATATTCGCCGTCTTGGACCGGCGCTTCGGGGGGCGCCGCCGCGGAAAGATCCTCGATGAACGTGCTGTCGGTGCCCATGCGGCCAAGTTCTTCCCGATGTATCTGATCGTCTTCGTGGCCGGGCAGTTGCGTCCGGGCGACGACTGGCAGCCGTGGTACTCGATCAGCGCCGGCCTGGTTGTCGCCCTGGCCGGGTTCGTCTACCTGCGGCTGGACAGCCGCTACCAGGCCCGTCGGCTGGCCGCGGTCGACTACCACCGGTACGACCTGCTGTGAACTGGAAACCGGTCGCCGCCCGCTTCGACGAACTGATCCACTTCCCCACCCGGCTCCGGATCACAGCAGCGGCGGCGACTGCCACCGACCTCGAGTTCAGCGCCCTACAAGACGCACTGGGGATCTCGACCTCGCTGCTGTCCAAGCAACTCCGCGTCCTAGCTGACGCCGGCTACCTCGAACTCGAGAAGCGGGCCCAACCCTTCGGACGGCCCCGCACCTGGATCCGCCTCACCCCCACCGGGCGCACCGCCTACCTCGGCCACCTTGAAGCCCTGAAGCAACTCACCACCCCTCTGGGATAGACCACGATCCTCGGCGGCATGAGCGAGCGTGCGCTTCGGGAACCGGAAAGCCGCCAGGCCACCCTCGCGCACCGTGCGGCAGATCCGGATGTTCGGTATCTCCTCCAGGGACGTGTCTGCCGCTCGTCCTACCCTGACCTTGTGACCGCTTTCAGTTCGCTGCCCGTCCGTGAAGTGATCGGTGAACCTGGCGAGGACGACCGCGACTGGCCGTTCACGATGGGGCCGGTGGGCCAACTGCTGCGGGAGGGGCTGGAGCTTTCCGAACTGACCGTCCTGGTTGGGGAGAACGGGGTCGGGAAGTCAACGATCATCGAAGCGATCGCGATGGCGTACGGGCTCAGTCCCGAGGGTGGCAGTACGTACGTCAGGGCGTCGGAGCGTCCCACCGAGTCCCCGCTTCACGAACGCATCCGTCTGGTCCGTGGCCTGTCCCGCTCCCGGTGGGGATACTTCCTGCGCGCCGAGACCATGCACGGGCTGATGACCTTCCTTGAGAAAAACCCGGGAACGGACGGCCCCTACCACGAGCGCTCCCACGGCCAGGCATTCAACGAACTCCTCGACACCAAGCTGGTGCACCTGGCCCGCCGGGGAGGCTTCCTCGTGCTGGATGAGCCCGAAGCCGGACTTTCGTTCCTGACCCAGGTCAAGCTGGCCAACCAGCTGGCGGAGCTCCGTGACGACGGCATCCAGGTGCTGATGGCAACCCACTCCCCGATCCTCACCGCCACCCCGGGCGCCCGGATCATCGAACTGGACGAGGACGGATTCCACACCCGTGCCTGGAACGAGTTGATCACCGTGGCGCTGTATCGACGCTTCCTCACCGACCCCGGCTACTTCGGCCTGGAATGAAGCTGGCGGCAGAGAGCGGCGCGAAATCATCCACTCCGGCGCGGCAGAACAGTGCGTTCGGCCCGCCCTCGTCGACCAACACCAGTCTCAAGCCTTAGCGGATGCGCCGTTAGACGACTTCTTGCCGATGGCAAACCACAAGACGGGGCCGAGGACCGGGAAGACGAGGGAGACAAGGACCCACAGCACCTTCTCGGTTCCGCTTGCGGAGCGGTGCTTTGCGATGCTGACCATCGCACAGATGAACAAGACGAAGGGCAGCACAAAGAGCACCAGCCACTCCCAACCTCCCATGCTCATGCGCGTTCGTCCTTTCGTTTGCCAGGGATTCAACGTGAGTCGCACACTAGCGAAGCCCGGGCATCACCGCTCAACACGGGGTTGTTCGGCCTTGATGTTGATTCGCGGCGTGGGCATTCAGCTGCCAGTTCGACCTCACCTCAGGTCAGATCAGATCAGGGCGTCTGCGTCGTGGTCCCAGTGGGGCGATGTCGTCTGCCGACAGGAATCTCAGCAGCTCCCGCTGGAAGCCCTTTCCGAGCATGGCATGGCCCTTGCCGTCGTACAGTGTGAGCCGGGCATTCGGGATACCGGCTGCAGTCTCACGGAGCATCTCAGCCGAGTAGAACGGATCCCAGCACTTCAGGGCCTACCCTCCCGCGGACGCGAACGCATCAGCAATCCTTGCGGGGATGCGCCTGTGCCGAGGGCGGAGACAAGTGCCGCAAAGCAACGCCTAGCCGACGACGGCCTGGAAGGAGCGAATTGATCATGACCGACCCGTTCATGGCCAACGTTGGCCTGGTTCTCACCTGGGTGGAGTGCCTTGCATTCCTTGCAGTGTGCTGGGTTGGGTCGCGTCCCGGAGCCACCAGGAGCAGTTGGGCTGGCATCCGCATCGAGGCCACGATGACCAGCGACCTCGCCTGGGCGGCCGGCCATCGCGCCGCGCTACCCAAGGCGACAATGGCGTGCATCGCCCTGTTGCCGCCGACCTTGATCGCCATCTTCTTCGTCGGCCAAGCTGTCCTCCTGATCACCGTGCTCGAATGGGTCGCCATGGTGGCGGGCCTCACCTGGATCCTCGTCGCGACCGGCGCGGCTGCTCAGGCGGCACGGCGGGTCAGCCATGCGGATGTTCCCTCCTAACCGTGTCGCCCGCGGCAGACTGTCCTCATGACCATGATCGGGGACTTCATGTTCGTGGTCGGGATCTTCGCGGGTCCTCCGCTCGTCCTGAGCACCTGCGTGTTGCTGCGGGTAACCCGCCAGCCTCGATGGGTCTTCGCAACGGCTGTTGCTCTCTCGGCCGTCCTGGTGCTCGCGTGGGTCACCTATTGGTTCCTCTGGGGCGAAGCCTTCGACTACGCAGATACCTACAGGGCCGTACCTGTTGCGCTCGATCGGGCGTCCAACATCGCCGTCGCAGCCTGCTTCATGTCGAGCGTGTTGGTGGCTGCGCTGGGCGCGTCACGCCTGGTTGTCGCGTGGAACAACCGCGGCATTTAGTGCGCTTGCCAAGGGCGCGTCGGGTTGTGACCACTCAAGGGAGGGGCGGGTCGTCGCTGGGGCGTCCGGGCGGGGGTCTTGAGGTGCGAGGCTTGGGTATCCACACCAACACACACTGCTCGAGTCGTTTGCCTGGTTTCACTAGATTGGGCCTTCCTATGTCTGATCGAGCAGCGCAAGATGACCGTCCCTAGCGCCGAGCCGACACAGGCGCGGGGAAGGCGCTATGCCTCTGGCGGCCAGGAGAAGCGCGTTCGCGGTTTTGGGTCCACCTCGTTGTGGACGGTCCTCGGCACGATCATTCCGGGTGTCGGGTTGTTAAGGGCTGGACGGAGGGTGGCCGGCGGCGCGGTTCTGGGTGTGTTCCTCGTAGGCATCCTGGGTCTTGGCATTTTCGGCTTCATCCAGCGCGCCGACCTCGCCCGGTTCGCCCTTGACCCGAACGTCCTTGACGGCGCTGTCGTCGCGCTGGTGGTGCTCGCCCTCGTCTGGGTGTCGGTGATCACAGCGACGCACCTCGCTCTGCGGTCCTCTCCGCCGAGCATGATCGAGCGGGTAGCAGGCGGCGCGCTCGTCGGTGTCCTCTCCTTCGCTGTGGCAGCGCCGATGGTGCTCGCCGCGAATTACGCCTACACGACGGCCACGGCGATCAGCACGATCTTCGGCAACGACGACAACCCCGACACGAACTTGCCTACCGCCACACCGGGGGCTGACCCCTGGGCCGGGACCGACCGGCTCAACGTGATGGTCATGGGCGGCGACTCCGGGGTGAAGTCCAACCGCTCGCTCGCTGTGGGTGCTCGCACCGACACGGTGGTCGTCGCCTCGATGGACACCCATACCGGAGCGACCACGTTGATCACATTGCCCCGGAACGCGGAAAAGGTGCCCTTCCCGCCTGATTCGCCGTTGCACAAGTACTACCCGAACGGCTTCACCTCACCCGAGCGGAATCCCGACGGGCCGACCCGCGCGGAGTACCTGCTCAACGCCATGTATCGCAACGTGCCGGCTCATGTGCCGAACGACATCCTGGGCAAGACCAAGGACTTCGGCGCGTCGGTCCTGATGCAGGCAGTCGGTTACGCGCTCGGCTTGGACATCAAGTACTACGTGTTCGTCAACATGGACGGATTCAAGGACTTCGTCAACGCTATCGGCGGTGTCACCGTGAACGTGAACTACGCGGTCCCGATCGGCGGCCATAACGCCAGCCCGCCCGAGCCCGAGGTGAAACCGACCGGATGGATTGAGCCGGGCCCTGATCAACACCTCAAGGGTGGGTCCGCCCTGTGGTTCGCCCGAGGCCGCTACCACCTCAACGACTACAGCCGGATGGAACGCCAGCGCTGTGTGATCTACGCCGTCACCCAGCAGACCACACCGGCCACAGTGCTCACGAACTACCAGGCAATCGCCGCCACTGGAGAAAAGAACATCACCACCAACATCTCCCGGAACATGCTTCCCGCGATGGCCGAGCTGGGTCTGAAAGTCAAGAACACGAAGACCCGCAGCCTCGTCCTTGACCCCACCACCGGCTTCCTGTCCTACAAGCCCGACTGGAACTGGGCGCGCGCCAAGGTGAAGAAGGCGATCAACGAGACCACAGCCAGTGCCACCGTCCCGAGCGCGTCCCCATCATCGAGCGCGTCGACGGCCTCCACTCCCACGACCAAGGCGACCACGAAGAGCGACGATCTCGCCACCGTCTGCTCCTACCACCCCAAGGACTACAAGCCGACCAAGCGGTAACGTGTCGCCGCGGGCCGCACTCACCGGTTGGCCGCACAAGCCAGCGCGATGACAGCGGCGCGTTTTCGGGCCCGGTCGGCCTTCCTCCCGTTGCGGTTGTCGGGTGTACTGGTGCACACCGGCTCGAAGGGGCGGGAATGAGGCTGTTGGCGGCATTGATGGTCGGCTCAGGTGCAGCCTGGGTTGCCGGGATTCTGGTGACCAATCCCTACCTGGCTCCGCCCCTGCCACCCGCCTTCATTATTGGCTCCTGCTATGTGGTTATCGCGGCCGGAGTCGTCCTGGCCACGCAGGGGCGTGGCCAACTCCCAGGCCGGCTGGTAGCACTATAGGCTTTGGCGGTCATGGCGCTCGGCGTCGCGCTGGCTCCGGCTGGTCTGAGCTTGCGCCTGGTGGGTGTCGCGCTTCTCTACGGCACGATCGCGTTCGTGCTCTGGATCGCGCCACCGTTGCTGGTGTTCAGCTTCGTATCGACTTTCGCGCGCGCGCCGGACCCGGCCTCAGGATCGACACCTCAACCACCCCCCTCCTGAGAACCTGGCCCGCCCGCGCACGCCGCGGCGAAGTAGTGCGTTTCGAACCCGCGGGTCAGCCGTGGCGGCCAGACTGGATTTCGGGATTCGGAGGTTGCCGATAGTGGAGGCGTGACGAGGCCGACGTCGAGCGGGCTGGTGCCTTTCTTGGCTGCTCCGGGATTTGTGGTGGGCCTTTTCGTCACTGATCTTTGGCCCGGCGTCGGGGTGGTGGTCGGAATTGTGGGTGCTGGGCTGGCAGTTGCTTTCTTCCTCTGGCCCAGAGCACCTCGGTGGATCGCGTGGCTGGCTGTCTGAGTGGCGGCAGGGATGGTGGCCCTGTTCCTCCTGGCTCTCATCCAGATGCTCAATCCGAATGCCACGCCCAGCAGCGGCGAGGGAAGCGGATCAGCGGCTCCGCGATAGCGGCACCCAGAGTGCGCAGCCTCAGCCGGTGGAGTATCGACCACGCGGACGGCGGCAGACCCGGTCGAATCACGTGCATGTGCCCGACGAGCGTGCGCAGGTCGGCTGCCGGTGTGGCGATCCTCGGAGTCCGCCTTCGGCTACTCGAGTTGACGCCGGCAGAGCCCTTGCACCTGCAAGAGGTGGGGTTGTCCGGGGCAGTCGGGTGCGGTGCGTCGCGATCCCATAAGTTGCCCAAGGGCGAGAGCTTATTGCCCGTATGTTGCCCGAGGCCTCCGAATGTGCCTCTGACTAGGTGGAGCTAACGGGATTCGAACCCGTGGCCTCTTCCATGCCATGGAAGCGCGCTACCAACTGCGCCATAGCCCCAGCGTCCTGCGGACGAAGGCTTACTCTACCCAAGACCGGACGGCGATGTGAAATCAGGGTTCCGCGGGAGCCTGGCGGCGCAGCAGCAGTCGGTGGACGGTGATCAGCAGGGCCAGCCAGCCGAGACCGAAGAGCCAGGCGAAGATCACGTCGGTGAGCCAGTGGTGGCCGAGGAATACCCGGCTCATGCCCATCGCGACCGCCCACAGCGTCGCGCCCAGAACCGCAGCGACCCGCATCCACACCCGGGGCGCGAGCCAGACCACCAGATAGGCGAGCATGCCGGCCACCACGGTGCTGTTCAGGGTGTGCCCGGAAGGGAACGAGAAGCTGTTCTCGTAGGGCGGGACGGCATCCGCCAGTGGCGGCCGGCTGCGTCCCACCAGCGCCTTCCCCACGATCGTGAAGGTGATCCCACCCGCGGCCGCCACCAGCATCAGCACCACAATCGTGCGCCGGCGAAACGCCAGGTAGAGGGCGAGCATCAGGGAGCCCCCGATCGTCACCATCGGAAGGGTGGTGCCAAGGTTCGTGAACGCCGTCACGACGACGTCCGCCAGCGGCGTGCGGACCCCGATCGCCCAGTCCAGGACGGGACGGTCCAGGCCGGCCACGCCGTCGGCCTCTGCCACCGCGTCGTAGACCGACGCCGCGCCGAGCATCAGCGCGACGAAGACCAGTCCGCCGACCACACCGGTCACCACCAGCGCCGTCGTGGCCGGGACGGTCCGGACGCGGGCCAGGGTGCCCTTCCGCTCCGCGCTGGCCCGATCGTCCGCCATCCGGCGAGCGTACCTGAGGCGGTCGTCGGCCGATGGGTGGATCCCGGTGTTCGCGGGGGCGACGGCCGTGGAGGGTGCAGGGTGAGGTCGTGGGCACCGCTCCGATCGGAATAGGAGGTGGCAGGGTGCGGTTGGTGAAGCTGGCACCCCGCGCAGGGTGAACCCCACACCGAAAGGCAGGCATCCATGACCGTCAGCTCCGCACAGGCCCATTGGGAAGGCTCCCTGATCGAGGGACAGGGCGAGGTCGAGTTCCTCAGCTCCAACCTGGGCAGCGTCGAGGTCGACTGGCGATCCCGGGCGGGCGAGGCTCCTGGCAGCAAGACCACCCCGGAGGAACTCATCGCGGCGGCGCACTCCGCCTGCTACTCGATGGCCCTCTCCCACGCGCTCGCCGGTAACGGCACGCCGCCCGCCACTCTCGACACGAAGGCGGACGTGACCTTCGTTCCCGGCACCGGGATCACCGGCATCCACCTGACCGTCGTGGCATCCGTCCCCGGCCTCACCGCCGAGCAGTTCGCCGGCTTCGCCAACGACGCGAAGACGGGCTGCCCGGTCTCCGCTGCGCTCACCGGCACCACGATCACGCTGGACGCCAAGCTGGTCTGACCGCTCCGGGGCTGCGTGGGGGACACCCGCGCAGCCCTGCCGGAGAACCGCGGAAACGGCCCGCCGACCGGCTCAGCGGTCGGGAGAGGCGCCCCAGATCCGGCTCAGGTAGTCGCGCATCGACCGGTCGGAGGAGAAGAATCCGCAGCGGGCCACGTTGCGGATCGCGGACTTCGTCCACGCCTCCTTGTTCACGTACGCCGACTCGACCTTCGCCTGCGCATCGATGTAGGACTGGTAGTCAGCCAGCGCCATGAACCGGTCCTGGGCGAGCAGGTTCGAGACCACCGGTTCGAAGGCGTTCCGGTCGCCGCCGCTGAAGGCGCCGGACGAGATCAGGTCGATCGCACCCTTCAGGTCGGGGTTCGCCTCGTAGTAGGCCGACGGTGCGTAGCCTGCGGTGCTCAGCTTCTCCACCTCCGGCTCGCTCATGCCGAACAGGAAGAAGTTGTCGTCACCCACCAGCTGGCGAATCTCCACGTTCGCGCCGTCGTCGGTGCCGATGGTCAGGGCGCCGTTCAGGGCGAACTTCATGTTGCCGGTGCCGGATGCCTCCATGCCGGCCAGCGAGATCTGCTCGGAAAGGTCGGCCGCGGGAATCAGCCGCTGGGCGAGGGTCACGTTGTAGTTGGCCGGGAAGGCGACGCTGAGCCGTCCCTCCAGGCGGGCGTCTGCGTTGATCGTGGCTGCGACCGAGTTGATCAGGTAGATGATCTCCTTCGCCATCCGGTAGCCGGGGGCTGCCTTGGCGCCGAACACCACCGTGCGCGGCAGGACCGAGGTCGGATCGACCCGACCCGAGATGATCCGGTCGTACAGGGTCACGACATGCAGCAACTTCAGGGTCTGTCGCTTGTACTCGTGCAGCCGCTTCACCATCACGTCCAGCAGGTGGCCCTCGGGCAGCGCGATCCCGTCCCGGGTGCGGAGCAGCTCGTACAGCCGGACCTTGTTCTGGTCCTTCGCCTTGCGGAAGGCGCGACGGAAGTCCTCGTCCTCGGCGAACGGCTCCAGCTCGGCCAACCGCTCCAGGTCGGTCACCCAGCCCGGCCCGACGGTGTCGGTGATCAGTTCCGACAGCGAGGGGTTGGCGATCCGGATGAACCGCCGCGGGGTGACGCCGTTGGTCACGTTGGTGAACTTGTCCGGGAAATAGCTGGAGAAGTCCGGCAGCACCTTCTCGGCCAGCAGCTGGGAGTGCAGCGCGGCGACGCCGTTGACCTTGGTGCCCGCCACGGTGGCCAGATGCGCCATCCGTACCGAGCGCTCGGGGTGATCGGCGATGATCGACATCCGCCGGGCGCGCAACTCGTCGTCCGGGTAGGCCTTCCGGACGCCTTCGAGGAACTCGTCGTTGATCCGGAAGATGATCTCGAGGTGGCGGGGCAGGAGCCGTCCGAGCAACTCGGTCGACCAGGTCTCCAGCGCTTCCGGCAGGAGCGTGTGGCACGTGTAGGCGAAGCACTGGCTGGTCACGTCCCAGGCCTCGGCCCACTCCCACTTCTCCTCGTCCACGAGGATCCGCATCATCTCCGGTACCGCGATCACCGGATGGGTGTCGTTCAGCTGGAAGTGGACGCGGGAGGGGAGGTCGTGCAGGTCGACGTCGTCACCGAGGATCTGGTTGAGGAAGTCACGGATCGAGCACGCGACGAAGAAGTACTGCTGCTGCAGCCGCAACTCCTTGCCCTGCGGGGTCGAGTCCTCCGGGTAGAGCACCTTGGTGATGTTCTCTGCGAAGGTCTGTGCGCGCACGGCCTCCGCGTAGTCGCCGGCGTTGAAGATGGACAGGTCGAACGCCTTGGTGGCGACCGCGCTCCACAGCCGCAGCGTGTTCACCCGGCCGTTCTGGTAGCCGGGGACCATGTAGTTGTAGGGAATGCCGAGAACGTTCCACGCCGGTACCCACCGGGTGCGAGGCGTGCCGGCATCGTCCCAGGTCTCGGTGTGGCCGCCAAAGTTCACCTGGACGGCCGCCTCCGGGTGCGGGAACTCCCAGGGCGCCCCCAACGCAAGCCAGGTGTCGGGCTGCTCGACCTGACGGCCGTCGACGAACGTCTGGCGGAAGATGCCGTACTCGTAGCGGATGCCGTAGCCGATGCACGGCACGCTCATCGTGGCCAGCGAGTCGATGAAGCACGCGGCCAGCCGGCCGAGGCCGCCGTTGCCCAGCCCGGGCTCGACCTCCTGTGCGCGCAGCGTGTCGAGGTCGAGCCCGCAACTCGCCATCGCCTTCTCGGCCACCTCGTTCAGGTCCGTGGCCAGCAGGGCGTTGTCGAGCTGGCGGCCCAGCAGGTACTCGGCGGAAAGGTAGCCGACGTACTTGGCCTTCGACTGGCGGTTGTGCCGCAGCGTCTCGAGCCAGCGGGCCATCAGGTAGTGGCGCACGGTGCGCGCCAGCGCGAGGTACTGGTCGTTGACCGTCGAGCGCGAGAGCGCGACGCCCTGGCCGGTGTTCAACTCGCGGAGGAACTCACGGACGAACCCGTCCACGGAATGCGGTGGGGACGTGACCGGGGCCAGGGCGAGCGGGTGGGTCGGCGTGGTCACCGGACCGATGCTGCGCGTCCCGGTGGTCGGTCGTTCCTCCGCCGGATCCGCACCATCGGAGGGCACTGGCTCGGGCACGGTATCTGCGCTCATTGCGCCACCGTAGACCCGCGGCGTTACGGCAATGCAAATTGCCCCGGGGCCGTCAAGGCCTTGACAACGCACCAGCGAAGACATTCGCAGGTGTTCACAGATTCAGGCCGTCAGGAGCGGTGGTCGAGCCCGATGTCGAGGACGCGCGCCGAGTGGGTCAACCACCCGACGGAGATCAGGTCGACGCCGGCCTCGGCGATCGGGACGGCGACCTGCGGCGTGATCCGTCCCGACGCCTCGGTGATCATCCGGCCTCCGACCATGGCGACGGCCTCGCGGAGCTCCTCGGGGCCCATGTTGTCCAGCAGGACGGCGTCCGCGCCGACGTCGAGCAACTCGCGCAGTTGGTCGAGGGAGTCGACCTCCACCTCGATCTTGACCAGGTGGCCGACGTGAGCCTTCGCTGCGGCGACGGCCGCGGTGACGCCACCGGCGACAGCGATGTGGTTGTCCTTGATCAGGACGGCGTCGTCGAGACCGAAGCGGTGGTTGCTGCCTCCGCCGGCCACGACCGCGTGCTTCTGCAGCGCACGCAACCCCGGAATGGTCTTGCGGGTGTCGGCGACCCGTGCCTTCGTGTGGGCGATCGCGTCCGCGATGGTCGCGGTGCCGGTGGCGACCCCGGAGAGGTGGCCGAGGAAGTTCAGCGCCACCCGCTCCCCGCTGAGCAGGCCGCGGGCAGGGCCGGTGGCGGTTCCGACCACGCTTCCCGGCTGGACCCGGCTGCCGTCGGGCAGGAGATTCTCGACCGTGATCCGCGGATCGACGAGCTCCCAGGCGAGCCGGGCGCACTCTGTGCCGGCGACCACGCCCGGTTCGCGAGCGACCAGGGCGACCGTTGCTCGCGCACCCGGGGCGATGATCGCGTCGGTGGTCAGGTCGCCCGCGCGGCCCAGGTCTTCCAGCAGGGCGGCCCGGACCAGCGGCTCGATCACAAGGCGGGGCAGCGACCTCACCGCGCCATCACCTCCGCCCTGGCCAGCTCGACCGGAACGGCGGCGGGCAGCTCCTCGGGCAGGGTTGGGTCGGGAAGGCTGAGCACGTGTCCTGCCACCGGTGCGGTGGACGGGAAGTCGAGCCGGGTGTGCCCACCGCGGGACTCCTCGCGGCGCAGGGCGGCCTCGACCAGCAGGAGCGCGACCAGACCGGTGTCGTGGGAGCGATGGGTTTCGAGCGCCGCGAGCGCTGTACGCAGGCCGTCCGCGTCCCGGAGCACCCCCGCGGAGGCGCTCACGATCCGGCGGACCTCCGCCACGACCGGATCGGGCGTCCAGGTGGTCGGGTCGGGATACACCCTCGTCGGCAGGGCGGCTCCGGCGGCGACGCCTGCGGCTCGCCACGCCTGTGCGGCCCAGCGTCCGCAGACCACGGCCTCGAGCAGGGAGTTGCTGGCCAGGCGGTTCGCGCCGTGCAGCCCGGTGGAAGCCACCTCGCCGGCGGCGTACAGCCCCGGCAGGGTGGTGGCTCCGGTGCCGTCCACCAGCACGCCACCCATGTGATAGTGCGCGGCCGGACGCACCGGCAGCAGGTCCTTCGCCGGATCGAGGCCGGACTCGCGGGCGGTGGCGTAGATCGAACCGAAGAGTTCGGCGAAACGCTCGCCGGGATCCTTCGTGGCGTCCAGGAAGACGCGGTGGCCGGCCTGCAGCTGCGCCCACTCCGCGCGCGAAACCACGTCCCGCGCGGACAGGGGGTTGCGCAGCACCCACTCGCCGAGCTCGTTCACCAGGATCGCGCCCTCGCCGCGCACCGCCTCGCTGACCAGTGGCATCGGATCGATCCCGACGTCCAGGGCGGTCGGGTGAAACTGCACCATCTCCACGTCGCGCAGGACGGCGCCCGCGCGGTGCGCCAGGGCGAGGCCCTGACCGCGAGAGGAGAGCGGATTGGTCGTGTGCAGGTACAGCCCACCGATTCCGCCGGTGGCCAGCAGGACGGTGTCCGTGCGCAGCTCGATCGTGCCTTCGGGGGTGCCGACGAGCACGCCGGCCACTCGCCCGGCCTCGGTGAGGACCTCGAGCGCGGGGGAGTGGTCCCACAGCGACACCGAGTCGAGGCGGCGGGCTGCGGCGACGACGGTCTCGAGCAGCTCGGCACCGGTGCGGTCGCCGTGCGCGTGGACGATCCGCCTGCGGTTGTGGGCCCCCTCCAGCCCCAGCCGCAGGCGGCCGCCATCCCCCCGGTCGAACTCGGCGCCCTGCGCCGAGAGCCACTCGATCGCGTCCGGCGCAGCGGCGGTGATGGCGCGAACGACGTCCGGTTCGCACAGGCCCGCGCCGGCGGCAAGGGTGTCCTCTGCGTGGAGCCCGGGGTCGTCGTCGGGGCCGACTGCCGCTGCGATGCCGCCCTGCGCCCAGCCGGTGGACGTGCCCGTGCTGACCGCTCCGGCGCTGAGCACGACACAGGGCAGCGGGCTGAGCTCGATCGCTGCGGTGAGCCCGGCGAGCCCTGCGCCGATGATGACCGGGCAGCCTGCCTCGATGACCCGGGTCACTTCGCCACCCCCACGGCCAGCATCCGCTCCACTGCCAGCCGTGCCCGGTCGGCGACGTCGGACGGCACGGTGACCTCGTTGGTCATGGTCTCCAGAGCGTGCCTGATGCTGCCGAGGGTGTTCCGCTTCATGTGCGGGCACAAGTTGCAGGGCCGGATGAACTCCAGGTCGGGGTAGGCCTGGGCGACGTTGTCGCTCATCGAGCACTCGGTGATCAGGGCCACCTTGAGCGGGCGCTTCGCGTCCACGAAGTCGACCATCTGGGCGGTGGAGCCGGCGTAGTCGGCCTCGTCCAGCACTTCCGGTGGGCACTCGGGGTGGGCCAGGACGGTGATGCCTGGGTTCTCGGTGCGGATCTGGCGAATGTCGTCGGGGGTGAACCGCTCGTGCACCTCGCACGCGCCCGGATGGACGATCACCTCGACGCCGGTCTGGCGGGCGACGTTCGCGGCCAGGAACCGGTCGGGGATCATGATCACCCGCGGGACCCCGAGGCTTTCGATCACCCGCACGGCGTTGCCGGAGGTGCAGCAGATGTCCGACTCGGCCTTCACCGCAGCAGAGGTGTTCACGTAGGTCACCACGGGGACGCCGGGGTGCGCGGCGCGCAGGGCGCGGACGTCCTCGGCTGTGATCGACTCGGCAAGGGAGCAGCCGGAGCGGAGGTCGGGGATCAGCACGGTCTTGCCCGGGTTGAGCAGCTTCGCGGTCTCGGCCATGAAGTGGACGCCGGCCAGCACGATCACGTCCGCGTCCACCTCGACGGCCTCACGGGCCAGCGCAAGGGAGTCCCCGACGATGTCGGCGACGCCATGGAAGATCTCCGGGGTCATGTAGTTGTGGGCGAGGATGACGGCGTTGCGCTCGCGCTTGAGCCGAAGGATCGCGTCCACGTCGTCGGACATGGTGGCCCACTCGACGGACGGGATGACGTGCGCGACCCTCGGGTAGAGGTCCGCAGCGGTCGGCAGCGTTGTGGTCATCGCAGATCCCTTCGTCGGCAGCCTTATGCTACTTGTGAGCAAAAGCAACGCCGACAGTATTCCACGATTTGAGCAAAAGCGGGAATCGGGCCGCCTCGCCGCGGGCTGGGCGCTCAGTGCGCGCGGACCGTGGGCAGCTTGGTGCCGGCGACGTGGCGCTCGGCGAGCACCTGGCGGCGGAACCGGTAGAGCCGGGCCGGGCGTCCGCCGGTCTCGAGCAGGCCGCCGGTCTCCTCGACCAGGGCCTGCTGCTCCACCAGGCGGCGGAAGTTCTGGGTGTGCACGGCGTGCCCGGACAGCGCCTCCACGCAGTCCTGCAGCTGGCGCAGCGTGAACGTGGACGGCATCAGCTCGAAGACCACCGGCCGGTAGCCGGTCTTCGCCCGCAGCCGAGCGATGCCGGTGGCCAGGGCCCTGCGGTGGTCGCCGAGCATGCGGACGCCCGGCACCAGCTCCGCGTTCGGGCGACGCCAGTCGTCGGGGGCCTCAGCAACCAGGCCCGCCTCGTACAGCAGCTCGTAGCGCTGCAGCGTGAACTCCGGCTGCCAGGCGCGGCCGCGCAGGCCGAAGTTGATCGCGATCCGCTGGTTGCGCTCATCGCAGCGGTCCGGATCGGCGGCCGCCCACGCCTGCAGGCGCTCGACCGCCACGTCGGTGGACGCGGGCTGCGGCCTGCGGCGGTCCTCCCAACCGAAGAGGTCGTACCAGTCGGTCCAGCCGCCGATGCCGGGCTCGCCCGGTGTGGTCAGGCCGAGGTAGGAGATCGAGATCCGGCGTCCGGCCTCGTCGCGGTCCAGATCGGCGAACGTGTAGAGCTGCTCGAGGTAGCCCAGCCGGCGTCCGGTCTGCTCCTCGACCCAGGCCCGCGTGGCGGCCTGCAGCGATCGGTGGCTCGGCAGCAGCGGGCCGGCCGGCAGTCGCGGCGGGGTGCCGAGGGTGAGCACGGAGGGGCGTCCGTCCACCATGGCGACGACGACGGCGAGCAGTTCGGCTGTCACCACCTGTCCGGTCATCCCACCCCTCTCGGTCCCGGTCAGGATAGCGATGCCCACCCGGCCGTGAGCCAGAGCTGTGGTGGTTGTTAGGCTCGAACCATGAAGCGGCTGTGGAGCGTGTTGGCAGCGTTGCTGCTGGGGCTGGTGGCGCTGGTCCTCGTCCCCGCGCAGGCCCGGGCGAACGGCGAGAGCTGGCGGATCACCGAGTACACGGTGGAGGCAGCGGTGGATGCCCATGGCACCACCAGCGTGCACCTGGCGCTGTCCTTCGACTTCGGCAACGACCCGGGACACGGGCCGTACCTGACCTTCCCGCTGCGCCAGGCGATCGCGAACGACCCCGACCACTGGCGAATGCTCGACATGACCATCGGAACGGTGTCCAGCCCGAGCGGCGCGGACGCCGCGGTGCAGACCGAGACCAAGGACGGGAACCTGCTGGTGCGGGTCGGCAGCGAAGGGCGCACGTTCACCGGCGTGCAGACCTACCGGGTGAACTACACGATCCGCGGGCTGATCGCCCCGCAACAGGCGCAGTCGGGACTGGACGAGTTCAATTGGAACGCGGTGGGGCCCGGCTGGGAGGTGCCGATCGACTCGGCGAAGGTCACCCTCACCGGGCCAGCGGCGATCTCGCGGGCAAGCTGCTTCTCCGGGGACTCCTTCAGCTTCCCGTGCGATGCCGCGGCGAGCGGTGATTCGGCCACCTACTCCGTGACGCAGGTGGGCAACGGCAGCGGCATGCAGGTGGTTGCAGGGTTCCCCGCCGGCACGTTCACCGGCGCCGAGGCGAGGCTCGAGCGCCGCTACTCGGTCGGCAACATGTTCCCGGCCACGCCGTGGACGGCGAGTGTCGCCGGCGTCCTGTCCGCGCTCGGCCTCGCCGCGGTGCTCCGGCGCACCCGGCGCAGCGCCCGCGACCAGGTCTACCTCGGCCTCACGCCCGGAGTGGTGCCTGCGCCCGGCCAGGAGGCGACCATCGGCCACGAGTCCCACGCTGCTCCGGTGGCGGTGCAGTTCACGCCGCCGCAGGGCGCGCGTCCGGGCGAGCTCGGAACCCTGACCGACGCGACGGCCGACAACAGGGACATCAGCGCGACGATCATCGACCTGGCCGTCCGCGGCCACCTGTCCATCGCCCAGACCGGCAGGCGGGACTGGACGTTCACGCGGCAGAACGGCACCGACCGGCTGGTGGCCTACGAGTCCCAGCTCCTGAACCGGCTCTTCTCCGCGGGTGGGCAGGTGACTACGGACGACTTGAAGGACTCCCGCTACTCCGGGCTGCTCTCCGACACCAAGGGCGCCCTGCATCGCCGGGTCGCCACCGAGCTGAAGTGGTTCACCGCCAATCCGGCCACCGTGCGCGCGTTGGCCCTGGCCGTGGGCGTCGGCCTGGTCGTCCTCGGTGTGGGCATCGGGTTCCTGTTCGGGCTGTTCGGCTGGGGCCTGGTCGGCGCCGCGGGCGTGATCACAGGGCTTGCGGTGATCGCGATGAACAACCACTTCGGGTCGCGGACGGCCACCGGCTCGGCCGTGCTGGCGCAGACGCGGGGCTTCGAGCTGTACCTGCGCACCGCCGAGGCCGACCAGATCAGGTTCGAGGAGGGCATCGACGTGTTCTCCCGCTACCTGCCGTACGCGATCATGTTCGGTGTCGCCGAGCGCTGGACCAGGGTATTCAGCCAGCTCGCCGACGAGGGCCGCTACACCTTCAGCACGCCCTGGTACTACGGCTACGGGTACGGCTTCAGCTACCACAGTTTCGCCTCGTCGCTGGATTCGCTGGCGAGCACCATGTCCAGCTCGCTGCAGTCGGCCACGGCGGCCACCAGCGGAGGTTCGGGCTTCTCCGGCGGCGGCGGGTTCGGCGGGGGTGGTGGCGGCGGCTGGTGACCGCGCGCACACCGGACCGTCGCGCGGGTCTCCCCGATAGGCTCAGGTCCATGACCGGCGTGCACGGATCGTGGATGGTCCCGCGTCGCGTGTTGTTGCTCTGCGTGGTCGCGGCGATCCTCCTGCTGGCGCCGCTCACCGGCGCCTACCTGATGGCCGGCGTGCCTGCTGCCGTCGGCATGGTGATGGGCTATGTCGCCGGAGCCAGGCCCGCGCTGACCCTGCGTCCGTACCAGGCTGTGGTGCTTGCGGTGCCCGCCGCGATGACGGGGGCAGTGGCGATCGCCCTGCGTGGCCAGCCGATGGCGGCGGCCTGCTTCGTCGCCCTGTGCTGCATTCTCGTCGCCCCGGCCAGCATTCGCGCGGACGGCCTGATGGCCGGCGTGCCCAGCATCGCTGCGGTGCTCGTCTCCGTGCCGGGCGACTTCCGGTCCGACGCCGTCGCGTTCTGGATGCTTCTGGGCGGCGCCGTGATGGCTCTCCTCGGCAGCTGGATCGGCACCTCGGGCCGGACCGGGAAGGGGGTCGCGCCGGAGCGGGCCTGGCGCCATGCCGTCGTGATGGCGGTCGCGGTCGGTTTCACCGTGTACGCGGTCGACGTCCTCGCCTGGCCGCACGGCTACTGGGTTGCGCTCACCCTCACGGTGGTGCTGCGGCCCTTCGGCGAGGAGACCCTGGAACGGTCGTGGCAGCGGGTGCTCGGCACCATCGGAGGGGTCGTGCTGGCCCTGGTCCTGGCCGCGCTCCTTCCGCTGTGGGCGGTCGGCGTGGCGCTCGGGCTGTGCCTGGTGCTGAGCCTCGCCTACACCACCCTCGGTGACTACCCGAAGCAGGTACTGTTCCTCACGCCGAGCGTCGTGCTGCTCGGTTCGACCAGCCCCGGAGCGCTGGCCGCGGAGCGGGCGCTGTACACCGTCACCGGGGCGGTGCTGGCTGGGGGGATCGCCCTGGCGCTGGCCTGGTACGACTCGCGTCAGACGAAGAAGGAGTTGGTGTGAACGCGGTCCTCCTGCAGGGCGTGCCGCTGTGGGCGGTGGCTGCGGCACTGCCGATCGTGCTGGTGGTCGGCTGGCTGCTCGGGTCACTGGCCCGCTGGCTGCTCCGCGGCCGGGCAAAGCTGGGCATGGCCACCTCGATCGTGATCGCCATCATCGGCACGTCGCTGGGCCTGTTCCTGGTCGGCTGGATCGACCCGAAGGCCGCACTGTGGAGTCCGTTGGCCCTCCTGGTGTCCCTGGGCATGACCGTGGCAGCGGTCGCGGTGTTCGCAGCTGTCGCTGCCCACTTCCAGAAGCCGCAGCGGCAGGGTGTTGCGGAACTGCTGGCGGCCGGTGAGTCTGACCGGGTCGAGTTCAAGTCGACCGCGCGGGTGAACCTGCGCACCGGGCAGAAGGACGAGCGGATGGAGCAGGTGATCGCCAAGACCGCGTGCGCCTTCCTCAACGCCGATGGTGGGACGCTCGTGATCGGGGTGGACGATGCCGGAACCCCGCTCGGTCTGGAGCAGGACCTCGCCACCATGAAGAGTCCCGACCTCGACCGCTACGAGCTCTGGCTGCGCGATCTGCTCACGACCAGTCTCGGCCAGACCGCGGCCGCGACCGTGGGCATCGAGTTCCCGTCCGCGCCGGTGGGCGAGGGGGAGGCGCAGACGGTGTGCCGGGTCACCTGCGTCCCGTCCCCGCGGCCGGTGTACCTGCGGCACGGCAGGGGAGCGTCCCCGGAGCTGTGGGTGCGCTCCGGCAACTCGACCCGCCAGCTCAGCGTTGACGAGGCCACCGAGTACGTGATGCACCGCTGGCCCCTGAACCTCGGTTCGAGCATCGCCGCGCAGCTGCGGGCCGCCGTTCGCTTCTCCGAGGAGCACTGAGCGGCGGGCCGGTCGGCTCGCGGTCGGCGAGCCGCTAGGCTGAACAGGATTCGCCCTCGACGTGACAGGACGGAATGACGTTTCCTCTCTTCATCCCCGGCTTCCGGTGGTTCGAGCAGAACATCCCGCTCGCCATCGCGATCGTCGTCGTGGCGTCCTTCCTGTTCGCGGGCGGTTCGACGATCCAGCACCTCGCGGTCAGTCGCACGGTCGACAAGGCGGCGGAGAACCGTTCGATGGGTCTGCGTCAGGTGCTCGCCCTGCTCAAGAACCCGCGCTGGCTGCTCGGCCTGGCGACCGTGGCGCTCGGCGCCAGCATGCACATCGTCGGCCTGATGCTCGCTCCGGTCACGGTAGTGCAGCCCGTCGGCATTCTTGCGGTGCCGTGGGCGGTGCTGCTGGCGGCGAAGATCCACGACATCCGGCCGACGAAGCTGACCTGGGGCGCCGTGGCGATGACCATCGCCGGCATCGTCGTGTTCACGAGCTTCTCCGCGCACAAGGCCGCCCCCGACACGGAACTGCCGCCGGCGCGGATCATCATCGCCTGCCTGGTCGTGTTCGCGATCGGCGGGCTGCTCGGCTGGCTGGGCCGGTTCGGCTCGCCGTCGCTGCGCTGCCTGATGTGGGCATCGGGCGGCTCGTTCTTCTACGGGCTCAGCTCGGCGCTGATCAAGACGCTCGCCGAGCTGGTCAAGGTCGGCAACTTCACCGTCCGGCCGCTGTTCTGGGCGGCTGTGGTGTTCCTGGTGATCTGCTACCTGGTCGGCGGGTGGATGGTGCAGCAGGGCTACGCGAACGGCCCGGCGGAGATCGTGGTGGGATCGATGACCACCACCGACCCGATCGTGGCGGTCACTTTCGGCCTTGCCGTGCTGGGCGAGGGCGTGCGGCTCGGCCCGCTGGACGCTGTCGGCATGGCGATCAGCGGCGCCGTAGCGGTGGCCGGGGTGTTCGTGCTCTCGAAGTACCACCCGGACGCCCAGGGCAGGCCGCCGGCGAACCCCGCGGCGGTCGAGAGCGATCCGGCGTCCCGGCAGAGCCCGGAGGCCGAGCCGAGCGAACTCTGAGAGTTCAGTTGCGGCTCCCCGCGGGCGACCGTGCGGCGATCACCTGCCGGTAGACGTCCACGTACGCGTCCCGCATCGCGTCCGCGGTGAGCCCGCGTCCAAGTTCAGCGGACGCGGCCGACATCGCGACCAGCCGGTCGGTGTCGTCGATCAGCTCGGCCATGCCGGCGGCGAGGCGGTCCGGCTCGGGCCCCGTGAGCAGGGCGTTGTCCGGGCCGACGCCGACGCTGAGCCGGTCGTCGCAGTACAGGATCGGTGTTCCGGTGCTCGCCGCTTCCGCCAGCACCATCCCCTGGGTGTCGAAACGGTAGGACGCAAGGACGAACACGTCGGCGTCGGCGATCTCCTGGGCGATCAGGTCGGCGTCGGTGAAGTGGCCGAGGAACCGCACGGTGCCGTGCCGGATCCGGGACGCCTGCTGGCGCAACGCGGCCTCGGCGACGCCAGTGCCGACGATGTGCAGCTCCGCGTCGTCGCGGCCCAGGCGCTCGAAGGCCTCCAGGATGACGTCCACCCGCTTCTCCGGGCCGAGCCGGCCGGCGCTGAGGAAACGGGTGACGCCGCCCCTGGGGCGCTTGCGCTCGACCCGGACGAAGGCATCCGCGACCCCGGAGGCCACCACATTCCCGCGGCCGGCCAGCGAGCCGGCGGACGCATCCACGATCGAGTCGACCAGGTAGCCGGCTGGCGAGGTGAAGGCGTCGACAGCGGAGGCGAGGCGGGCAAGGCTTCGCCAGTCGCGCCGGGCGAACACCGAGTCGGTCGCGGCGTCCGGGTCGGAGGGGTATTCCGCAGGGATGTCCCCGCCGCGGGCCGCTACCCTGCGCAGCCAGCGTCCCGACCAGTCGAGGTAGGTGAGCGAGTTCAGGCCTGCGATGAACGGGGTGGTGCGGTGGGTGCCCACGTAGTTGGAGTGGAAGGTGTGTACCTGTGGCACCCCGGCGGCGCGGGCCACCTGAGCCGCAAGGAACATCGAGCCGCGCTCGTTCTGTGAGTGCACGACGTCGAAGCGGTGTTCGGCGGCGATCCGGCTGGCGAGCCACGGGACGGCCTGCAGCGAGCACAGGTAGCTGGGCGAGCCGGGCGGGCGCCAGTAGGGCAGGGCTTCCCAGGCTGCGTCGGCGGGCGGGGTTAACTGGATCCGTGGGGCGAACAGGGTCACGTGGTGGCCGGCCCGGACGAGCTGCTCGATCTGCAGTTCGATCGATCGGGCCACTCCGCCCGATTCGGGGTAGAAGTCGTCGGTGAAGATGCCAACCCTCACAACGGATTGCGGCGACGTCACCCGCTCACCATAGACGACCAGCGCGGGCGGCCGGGTCAGCGGTGGGTTGCGGGGGGGCGACTCCACGGAGGGAGACGCGCTCCGGAGATCGCGCCGGCACGGCGCTCCGGTCCGCTGGCGGACCCGCAGGGCACTATCCGGAGACCGGCAGGGCGGACATCTGGCGACCGGCCGCGGTACCGAGGATGATCGTCGCCGCCCCTCGCCGCAAGGGGAAGAACAGCCAGCCGGTCTCCTGGTTGCCGCTCTGGATGGGCATTCCGGAGAACTGGGGCTGCTGCGAGCCCGGCTCGGCCGTGGTGGCCTGGACGTCGTCGTTGCCGAAGGCGACGAACGAGTAGTCGATCGGACCCTTGTCCGCCATCACCCGGATCTCGACCTCGAGCCCGGAGTCGGTCCACTGCTGCCGGAGAATCTCCCAGCGTCCGGTGTAGCGCTCGTCGGGGGTGACGAAGGGCAGGCCGGGTCCGGACGCGGTCGCGCTGGGCCGGGTGCCGGGGCTGGCGGACGCAGGTGACCCGGGCTGCGGGGAGGCCAGCGCCGTGCCGGCCCAGATCAGGCCGGCGACGACCACGGCGATCAGTGCGACCACGAGAGGCATCCGGGACCGGGGCGGAGCGAACTCCGTGATGGTGACCGAAGGGAGCTCGGAGGCGCCCAGCGCCGGGCCACCCTGGGGCGCCGGCGGCGGCGTCTCACCGACCGAAGGGCGTCCTCCTCCGGACAGCGGCGCGGGCGCCCACCCGGATGGTGGCGGGGTCGGTCCGGTCGGCGGCTGGCCGCCGGTCGCACCGGCGGGAGGCAGTTCCTGGGTCATCGTCGCCAAGGCTACCCCGGACGTGTCGACGTCCCGCTGTGGACAACTCCCTGGGCCGGGCGCGGCCTGTGGAGGACTGACCACCGGCTCGTTGTGCTGCCGACAATCCCCGGGCATGAGTGTCTCGGATCAAGCGGCCCGGCTGGCCGTGCGCAGCGTCGACGACCTGGTCGGGCTGGTGCCCTACCTGATCGGTTTCCATCCCGAGGAGTCCCTGGTGGCGATGCTGCTCCAGGAGCGAAGGGTGGTGGTGACGGCGAGGGTCGATCTCGTCGCCGTCACGGGTGAGGGGGCGGTTGACCTGCTCCTGGGCCGGCTGTTCAGCCGATTCCCGCAGGCAGAGGGGTGGTTCCTCGCCTACACCGACGACGAACCGCTCGCGTGGGACGTCCTCGCCGCCTGCGCGGAGTTCGTCGGGTTCGCGCGGCTGGGCCGGGTGATGCAGGTGGGTAGTGGGCAGTGGCGGGCTGATCGTCCGGACGGCCCGGTCGGCGCACTCACCGGGTCGGTCAGCCCGACAGCGGTGGAAGCTGCCGTGCTGGGTCTGCCCGCACGGGCGTCGAGACGGGATCTCGCCGCCGTCACGGCCGGCCCGCCCGGTGAAGAGGTGGACGCCCTGGTCGAGCAGTTCGAGACCGCCTCGGCCGAACTGGACGAGCTCGGCGCGCGCGCTCGCAAGCGCTTGCTGCGGACCCTGCTGCGCACCTCGGGGAGGGTCCCTGTCGAGGACTGCGTGCGGCTGGCGTTGCTCGCCGAGCGGGGCGAGGGGCAGCTGGCGGTGCTGCGCGGCCTCGACCGTCCCAACGCCGAGCAGCAACTCGACCTGTGGGCCGCGGTCGTGCGGCACTGCCCGGTCGCTCGGCGCCCGGTCGCGCTGGGGCTGCTCGGGATGGCGGCGTGGCAGACCGGGGACGGCGCCCTCCAGGTGGTCTGCCTGGAGGAGCTGGACCGGATTGATCCGGCCGCGCCGATCGGTGCCCTGCTGGAGTGGCTGAACCAGAACGTGGTGCCGCCGGAAGACTGGTGCGCCCTGCGCGAGGCCCTGCTGGAGGCGCTCGCGACCGAGCTCACAACTGCTGGCCGACCAGGAAGCCCACAAGGTAGGTGAGGCCCATGGCCAGGCTGCCGACGACCACGTTGCGGATCATGGCGGGCACGGGACGGGCGCCGCCCAGGCGCGCGCTCACGAAGCCGGTGACCAGCAGCGCGCCCAGCACCGCGGCCACGGTCAGCGGCAGCCGGACGGCGAGCGGGGTCGCCACGATCACGACCAGCGGGATCACCGAGCCGGCCAGGAAGGCGACCAGCGATGCCCGGGCGGCCACCCATGGCGATACCTGCTCGTCGGCGTCGAGATTCAGGAACACCTGCGCGTGGGCGTCGAGAGCGGCGTGCTGGCTCAGCTCGGTCGCGACCTGCACGGCGAGCTCACGGGAGAGCCCGCGCTCGGCGTAGTGGTCGGCCAGCTGGTGGAGCTTGCCGTGGGGATCCGTGGCCAACTCGTGCTCCTGCTGGCGCAGCGCGGCGAGTTCGCTGTCCTTCTGGCTGCTCACCGAGACGTACTCGCCACCGGCCATCGACAAGGCGCCGGCCACCATACCGGCGAGGCCGGCGATGACCAGCGCAACGGTGTCGGTGGTGGCGCCCGCGACGCCGAAGACCAGTCCGGCAGTGGAGACGATGCCGTCGTTGGCGCCGAGCACTCCGGCCCGCAACCAGTTCAGGCGTTGGGACAGCGACTGGGTGGGAACCGGCGCCGTGATCCCTGCGGTAATTGCCATGGATCCAGTGTTTCCGGGCAAAATCCCTAGTCGCAAGCAAGGAAAGGCTTGCCTTACCGGTCCTCCGGAGGCAGTTCGGCGGCCCTGGGTACTGAATTGTTCGTAGGCCGGGGAAGGCAGCCATCCCGCCTTCCCCGGCCGGTGCGTGGCCGTCCCGGGCGATCCGATATCATGTTCGCGTGCGCAACGCATCACTGCTGCTTCGATAGCCGCGGCTGCACGAGCAGTCGCGGCGGCCCCTGGCGAGCCTGACGGCCGCAGGGGCTTTTTCATGCCAGAGCAGGCGAGCGCACGCAGACGAAGGAGAGACACCGAAGTGACCGCCGAAGCAGTTCGCGCCAGCTACGACGCCGCCGCCGCGCAGGAGCGCTGGCAGCGGTTCTGGGAGGAGGACGGCACCTTCACCCCGCTCGACGACGGGTCGAAGGAACGCCGCTACATGCTCGACATGTTCCCCTACCCCTCGGGCGACCTGCACATGGGCCACGCCGAGGCGTTCGTGATGGGAGACATCGTCGCTCGCTACTGGAAGCTGCGCGGCTACGACGTGATGCACCCGATCGGCTGGGACTCCTTCGGCCTGCCCGCGGAGAACGCCGCGATCGCACGCGACGCGCACCCCGCCGACTGGACATACGCCAACATCGAGACGCAGGCGCGCTCGTTCAAGCGGTACGGCCTGAGCCTGGACTGGTCGCGGCGGCTGCACACGTCCGATCCGGAGTACTACCGGTGGACGCAGTGGCTGTTCCTGCGCTTCTACGAACGAGGCCTCGCCTACCGCAAGGACAGCTACGTCAACTGGTGCCCGAACGACCAGACCGTGCTGGCCAACGAGCAGGTCGTGCAGGGCCTGTGCGAGCGCTGCGGCGCGCTGGTGACCAAGCGCAAGCTGACCCAGTGGTACTTCAAGATCACCGACTACGCGCAGCGGTTGCTGGACGACATGGCACTGATCGAGGGCAAGTGGCCGGACCGGGTGCTGGCGATGCAGCGCAACTGGATCGGTCGCTCCGAGGGCGCCTGGGTCGACTTCTCGATCGAGGGACGCCAGGATCCGGTGCGGGTGTTCACCACCCGGCCCGACACCCTGTTCGGCGCCACGTTCTTCGTGGTGGCACCCGAGGCGGCGCTGGCGGCCGAGATCGTCACCGACGCGCAGCGTCCGGCCTTCGAGGAGTATCTGGAGGCGACCAAGCGGGTCAGCGAGATCGAGCGGCAGAGCTCAGAGCGGCCCAAGACCGGCGTGTTCCTCGGCGTGCACGCCACCAACCCGGTCAACGGTGAGCAACTGCCGGTGTACGCGGCCGACTACGTGCTGGCCGAGTACGGCACCGGCGCGGTGATGGCGGTCCCCGCGCACGACCAGCGCGACCTCGACTTCGCGAGGGTGTTCGGACTGCCCGTCCGCGTGGTCGTCGATACCGGCGAGCCCGACCCGGCGCTGACCTGGGTGGCGACACCCGGTGACGGCACCTACGTGAACTCCCCCTCCCTGAACGGGCTGACCGACAAGAAGGCCGGGATCGCCGCGATCACGGCCCAGCTGGCCGGAGAGGGACGCGGCGAGTCCGCGATCACCTACCGGCTGCGCGACTGGCTGCTCAGCCGGCAGCGGTTCTGGGGCTGCCCGATCCCGATCGTGCACTGCCCTGCCTGCGGCGAGGTGCCGGTGCCGGACGATGAACTCCCGGTGCGGCTGCCCGACCTGCGCGGTTCCGCGCTGGCACCCAAGGGCACCAGCCCGCTGGCCTCGGCGACCGAATGGGTGAACGTTGCGTGTCCATCCTGCGGCGGGCCGGCGCAGCGCGACACCGACACGATGGACACCTTCGTGGACTCGTCGTGGTACTACTTCCGCTACTGCTCGCCGAACCGCGACGACGTCGCGTTCGACCCGGCAGAGGTGGCGAAGTGGATGCCGATCGCGCAGTACGTCGGCGGCGTGGAGCACGCGATCCTGCACCTGCTCTACTCACGGTTCTTCACCAAGGTGCTGCAGGACATGGGCCTGGTCGACTTCCCCGAGCCGTTCCTGCGCTTGATGAACCAGGGCCAGGTGATCAACCAGGGCAAGGCGATGAGCAAGTCGCTCGGCAACGGGGTCGACCTGGGCCTGCAGATCGACACCTATGGCGTGGACGCGATCCGCACCACCGTGGTGTTCGCCGGTCCGCCCGAGGACGACATCGACTGGGCGACCATGTCGCCGGACTCCTCGCTGAAGTTCCTGCATCGCGCTTACCGCCTGGCGCAGGACGTGACCAGCGCGCCGGGCGTCGACCCTGCCTCCGGCGACCCGGGCCTGCGGCGGGCCACCCACAAGGCGGTCTCGGAGATCACCGAGTCACTGGAGTCGCACCGGTTCAACGTCGCCGTCGCCAGGATCATGGAGCTGGTCAACGCGGCCCGCAAGGGCATCGACACTGGTGCAGGCCCGGCTGATCCGGCCGTCCGTGAAGCGGTGGAGGCGGTCGCGATCGCACTGAGCACGGTGGCGCCCTACGTCGCCGAGGAGATGTGGGAGCTGCTGGGCCACGCGCCGTCGGTCGCGAGCGCGTCCTGGCCGGTGGTCGATCCGGCGCTGCTGGTGGCCGAGTCGGTGACCTGCGTGGTGCAGGTACAGGGGAAGGTGCGCGCGAAGCTGGACGTGGCCCCCTCTGCGACCGATACAGAGCTGACCGAGCTGGCCCTGGCCGATGCCGGCGTCCAGCGGGCACTGGCCGGACGCGAGGTGCGCCAGGTGATCGTGCGCGCCCCGAAGCTGGTCAGCATCGTCCCGGCCTGAGTCGCGGACCCCTGACCAGGACCGGCGGAAGAAGCTCAGCCGAACGCGAGCCTGACCTGAAGCCCGAGATGGTCGGTGCCGTCCACCCGGAACGTCCGGTACGCGGTGGTGCTGATGCCCCGGGAAACCAGTACGTGGTCGATCTGGATCAGCGGCGGGTACCAGGCGTCGGCCGGGAAGGTCGGGTGCCAGCCCTCGCCGGACCCCGCGTCCGTGAGACCTGCCTTCGCCACGAGCTCGCGCAGCGTGAGGTGCTCCGCGGTCGCGTTCAGGTCGCCGGCGAGCACGAGTGGCCCGTCGGTGTGCTTCAGCGCGAGCCGGGTGAGTGACTCGCCGTCCTCGACCCATCGATCGAGCCCGTGCTCGGGGTTGGCCGGGTGCGCGGCGATCAGCGTGATCGGATGGTCAGGCAGGTCGATCCGGACCGCGAGGTTGGAGAAGAGCGTGCCGTCGGCATTGTCCAGCGGGGTGATCGGGTGCGGGGAGAGCACCATCGTGCCGCGTGCATCGCCGACCGCTGCCGCGGGATCGTAGTCGTCACCGGCCGTCCCGGTCCGGTAGGGGAGCAGCTTCGACCAGGGCTTGCGCGTGAACGCAGCCACGTCGGAACGGGTCACCTCGGCGAGCACCACGACGTCCGGCTGCTGCTGCTCGATATCGGAGGCGAGCTGGTCGAGGCTCGCCTGGCCCCAGCGCAGGTTCAGCTCCATGACGGTCAGCGCGGTGGTGCCCGCGGCGGCCGCGCGGGTCGGGCCGGGCAGGTAGGGGACGAGGATGGCGGTGTGCCAGGCAAGGCCCAGGGCGAGCGGTGCCACGAGGAACCGGATTCTGCCGCGGGCGCCGGCCAGCGCCAGCACGACCGCGACCAGCCAGGCAAGCCACCCGTACGGGGCGAACGACGCCGCCTCCGCCAGCCACTGGTGCCGGGCCTGTAGTTCCGGAGCGGCGGTGAGCACCAGCAGGCCGAGTCCTATCAGCGCGAACGGCGTGGCGAGCCAGAGCAGCGCCCGGACACTCCGCGGAACCGCCCCAGCGGCGGACGCGGGGCGTGGTCGGGGCTTCCGCGCGCCGCCGCGTCCGCGGGCCGAGTTGCTCGCGGGCCGGGTCGGCCGGCGACGGGTCGGCCGGCGACGGGTGGGCCGGGTCATGCCCTCCAGCTTCCCAGCCGGGGCCAGGCGGGCGTGCGAGGCCGGGCCGTCAGCGCCGGGTGAACTCCAGCCGGAACAGCTCCGGTCCGCGCTCGAGGTAGGTCAGGTTGTGCGCGTCCGGCGCGACGCGATTGAGCTGGGTGAGCAGCGGCAGCGGGTCGTGGTCGACGACCAGCACGACCTTCTGACCCGGCTTCATGCTGGTCAGGCCACCGATGATCGCGCCGTGGCGGATGACCTTGGGCAGGGCGCTCGCCAGCAGTTCCGGGGTGGCCTCCACGCCGCCGCAGCCGCAGTCGCAGCCTCCGTGCCGGGTGGGGGCGCTGGCGAGGTTCAACTGGGTTGCCATCGGGTCCTCCTGGTGGTTGTGGTACCGCCGAAGGGTAACCGGTGACGACCGATCGGACGAATCGTCCTGTGGACAAGTCGGCCTCGGATCCTCGTTGTGCACAGGCCAGGAGCTGGGCTGCACGACCTGGCGTCGGGATGCCGATAGTGCAGGCATGAAGATCGCTGAGGAACCAGTGCTGAGCGATGTGGTGCGACAGCGCCTTGAGGTGCTCCTTGCCCAGGTGCCACCGCGGCATGCACTCGCCGCGGAGGAATCGCCGTCCCCATCCCTGCCTGAACCGGTGGCCGAGGCGGTCACGGGACTCCCGCCGCGTCGGTCCCGGTCCGAAGCGGGCGGGCGACTCGGTCAGCTCGGACGCCAGGCCTGGACCTTCGGGCGCGAACATGCTGCGGCGGTCGTGATCGTACTGCTCGTTGGATGCGGCTGGACGGCCTACAGCCTGCTGCAGGCCCGCTCCACTCCGGTGGCCGTGGCGGCCCCGCCGGAGGTCGTTGCCAGCCCTGCGCCGTCGGCAACTCCCCTACCGAGGGTGGTGGTGCACGTACTCGGTGCGGTGCAGCGCCCGGGCGTGGTGGAGTTGGCGGACGGGAGCCGGGTCGAGGATGCGATCAGGGCGGCTGGTGGCCTGGCCAGGACCGCAGACCCGGCCGAGCTGAACCTTGCCGCGGTGGTGGCCGACGGCGCCCAGATCGTCATCGGTACCCGGTCGAAGCCGCGAGGAGAGGTGCGCGGCCCGGGTGGGACTTCCGGCGCCGCCGGTGGCTCCTCCGGCGGAGGAGGAACCGTTTCCCTGAACACGGCAACGCTGGAGCAGCTCGACACGCTGCCCGGCATCGGCCCGGTGACAGCGCAGAAGATCCTCGACTGGCGCAACAAGCATGGCCGGTTCACTGCAGTGAGCGAGTTGCAGGAGGTCGACGGCATCGGCCCGAAGACCTACGCCGACATCGCCCCCAATGTCCGGGTGTAGCCCCGCGCAACCGCAGGCCGATGGCGACCGTCGCGACTGGCGCCCACCCGTGCTGGCCGCGGCGATGTGGCTCGGCGCCTGGGCGGGCACCTCGGGGAACGGGTGGCTGCTCGCCTGCTGCCTGGTCAGCGGGGCAGCGGCCGGTTGGCTGGGCTGGTGGCGTGGCCGGTGGCTGGTTGTCGCTGCGGGGCTCGTGCTGGTTGCCGCCGTCGGGATCGGGCTGCTGCGGGTGTGGTTCGTCGGTGTGGGTCCCGTGCCGGCCTGGGCGCGGGAGGGAGCCGTTGTCGTGGTCGAGGTGCGCCTCGGCGGCGGCCACACATCAGACGCGGCCCGGGGCGGCCCGGTCTGGACCACCTCAGCGACCCTGGTGCGGGTCGAGGGCAGGGGAGAGGCCTGGACATCGGGCACGACGGTGCGGTTGAGCGCGTCCGGCGAACTGGCCAGGGCCTGGGAGGCGGTTGCCACCGGCTCCACGGTGCGGGCCGCGGTGAGGCTGAGCCCTGCCGCCGCGGATGAGCCGGTGGCCGCCTGGGCGCACGCTCGCGCCTCGCCGCAGCTGATCGCGGCTCCGCCACCAGGGGACGCGGCGGTCTCGGCGGTGCGGCAGGGGCTGCGCGCCGCCGTGGCGGGACTGCCTCCCGGGCCGCGGGCGCTCGTGCCCGCACTCGTGGTGGGCGACACAGAGTTGATGACTGCGGACCTGCAGGCCGACTTCCGCACGACCGGGTTGATCCACCTGGCCGCGGTCTCGGGGGCGAACCTGACCCTGCTTCTTGCGGCGATGCTCTGGGTGGCCGCGCGACTGGGTGTGACGGGCTGGTGGCGGCGCGGAGTGGCCGCGGTGGGCGTGGTGGCGTTCGTGCTGCTGTGCCGGGCGGAGCCGAGCGTGCTGCGCGCCGCCGCGATGGGGGTGGTCGGCCTGGCCGCACTGGGGTGGGGTGGTGGACGGCAGGGCCTGCGCTACCTCTCCTGGGCGGTGGTGGGACTGCTCCTGCTCGACCCGTGGCTGGGTCGCTCGGTCGGTTTCGTCCTGTCGGTCTGCGCGAGTGGCGGGATCATCCTGTGGGCCGACCGGTGGGCGAGCCTGCTGGACTGGGCGCCGCGTTGGTTGGCCGAGGCGGTCACCGTGCCGATCGCGGCACAACTGGCGACACAGCCCGTGGTGACAGCCATCTCGGGGCAGGTGAGCCTGGTCGGGGTGGTGGCCAACCTCGTCGCCGCACCGCTGGTTGGGCCGGGCACAGTGCTCGGCTTCCTTGCCGCGGGACTCTCGGTGGCGTGGCTGCCGCTGGCCAGCGTGGTGGGATGGGCGGCGGGTGGCTTCGCCCAGGCCTTGTGCTGGATCGCCTCGGCCGGTGCCTCGCTCCCGGGGGCGGCCATGGCCTGGCCGGCCGGGCCCGCCGCGCTGGGCGTGCTGACCGCGTGCTGCGGTGCGGCGCTGGTCGGCCTGCCGCAATTGCTGCGCCGGCCATGGCTGGTGGCCGCTGTCGTGGCTGCGATGGTTGCGGTGTTGCTGCGTCCGGTCTCCGCGCCGGGCTGGCCGCCAGACGGATGGCAGGTGGTGAGCTGCGACGTGGGGCAGGGAGACGCGACGGTGGCTGCAGCAGGCGACGGTCGGGCGATCGTCGTCGACACCGGCCCGGATCCCGAGTCCGTCGACCGCTGCCTCGACGAGTTGGGAGTCACAGAGGTCGCCTGGCTGGTGCTCACCCACCTGCACTCCGATCATGTGGGCGGGATCGCCGGCGTCGTGTCGGGCCGCAGGGTGGACAACCTGCTCTTCTCCGGCATCACCGAGCCCGATCCGGGCTGGAGGCTGGTGCAGGCTGCGCTCCCCGCCGTGCCCAGGACGGTGGCCGTGCCCGGAGTCGTGGTGGCGGCCGGCCCGGTCCGGCTGGCCGTGCTGGCCGTCCGGCCGTCCCGTGCAACCACGCCCGGAGACACCGCAGACACCGCAGACAACTCCGAGGCCAACGACTCCTCGATCGTGGTGCGGGTGACCAGCGGCGAGTTGAGGGTGGTCCTCGCCGGGGACGTCGAGGAAGCAGGCCAGGAAAATGCCGTGTCCGCCGCACCCGATCTCTCGGCCGAGGTGCTGCTCGTGCCCCACCACGGCTCCGCCCACCAGTCTGAGGGCTTCCTCGCTGCCGTGCACGAGTCGGTGGCCCTGGTCAGCGTCGGCGCGAACAATGACTACGGGCATCCCGCGGCGCGCACGATCGCCAGCGTCCAGGGCCTGGGCGCCCGCGTCTACCGCACCGACCAGAGCGGCTCGATCGCCGTCACCCGACGCGGCGGTGAGCTCCTGGTCACCACCGAGCGCACCGGGTGACCAGAGTCGTCGTCCCGGCCGACCCGGACCGCCCGGAGGCGCGGGAGTGCGGGTGGCGACTGGCATGCTAGGCCCGTGGATGGAACCAACCCGTTCGGACGGGCCCTGCTGGTGACCGGGCCGGAAGCGCTGCTCGCCGAGCGGGCGGTGTCCGACTTCGTCGGTCTCGCTACCCGCGAGCGGCCCGATGCCACGGTGACCCGGCTGGAAGCCGGCCAACTCGACATCGGCGCGCTCTCCGAGGCTGCCGGCGGGTCGCTGTTCGCGTCGGCGTCGGTCCTCGTGGTCACCGAGCTCGGCGACCTGCCGGCCGAGGTCGCCGACCACCTGGTCGCTCTCGCCGACCAGCCCGGTCCCGACCTCGCTCTCGCGCTCGTCCACTCCGGTGGCAACAAGGGCAGGGTCCTGCTCGACCGGTTGCGAAAGCTGCACCTCGAGGTCGTCGACTTCCCGGCGATCAAGCCCTGGGAGTTGCCCCAGTTCGTCGCCGGCGAGGTCCGCCGCCAGAAGGGACGGGCGGACCAGGCCGCGGCGGCCGCGCTCGTCGATGCCGTCGGTACCGACGCCCGATCGCTGGCCGGCGCCGTCCGGCAGTTGCTCGACGACTCGCCCGACGGCGTGCTCACCGAGGCCGCGGTCCGGCGCTACTTCGGCGGGCGCGCCGAGGTGACCAGCTTTGCCGTGGCAGACGACACTCTCGGCGGACGCACCGACGGTGCGCTCGGCAAGCTCCGCTGGGCCCTGTCCACCGGGGTGGCGCCCGTGCTGATCACCAGCGCGTTGTCCAGCAACCTGCGCAGTCTCGGCAAGTACCTCGACGGCAGGGATGCCCGGCTCCGCGACGCAGACCTCGCCCGCGCGATCGGCGTCCCGCCGTGGAAGCTGAAGGACCTCTCGCGCCTGGCCAGGGATTGGAAGCCGCAGTCGGTCGCGCAGGCGATCCAGGTGGTGGCGATTGCGGACGCCCAGATCAAGGGCGCGGCCAGCGACCCTGGTTTCGCTCTCGAGCAAGTGGTGCTGACGGTGATCGGCTGCCGCGGGCGAGACCGCCGCTGAACTCAGCAACGCATGACTCGGCACGGCGCCGGGGAACGACAAACGCCGCCCGGATCACCGGACGGCGTCTGTCGAGGAAGCTGCTACAGCGCTGCTGCCTTGGCTGCGATCGCCGACTTGCGGTTCGCAGCCTGGTTCTTGTGGATGACGCCCTTGGAGGCGGCCTTGTCGAGCGCGCGGGTGGCGGTCTTGGCCAGCTCCTGAGCCTTGGCGGTGTCGCCGTCGGCGACGGCCTCGTTGAACTTGCGGACGTGCGTACGCAGGCCGGACTTCACGGCCTTGTTGCGCTGCCTGGCCTTCTCGTTGGTCAGGATCCGCTTCTTCTGAGACTTGATGTTCGCCACGCCGGTGACCCTCTTCGCTGGTGATTCTGGCTTCTCGCGCCACGCAGACGCGACTGTGAACTCTATCAGCCGGTCGGTGCCCCCTCAAATCGGGGGTGAGGGCACGGTTCCGGTATCGTGGGCTGGCTCCAGTTACCAGGAAAGTGCATGCCTGCTCCCGTCCCCGGCAAGACCCCGCCCGCGCTGATCCGCAACTTCTGCATCATCGCGCACATCGACCACGGCAAATCCACCCTGGCCGACCGGATGCTGCAGCTCACCGGGGTGGTGGACGAGCGTTCCATGCGTGCGCAGTACCTCGACCGGATGGACATCGAGCGCGAGCGCGGGATCACGATCAAGTCCCAGGCCGTCCGGATGCCCTGGCGCGTCGGCGAAGCCGATTACGTGCTGAACATGATCGACACCCCTGGCCACGTCGACTTCACCTACGAGGTGTCCCGCTCCCTGGCCGCGTGCGAGGGAGCGATCCTGCTGATCGACGCCGCCCAGGGCATCGAGGCCCAGACCCTGGCCAACCTCTACCTCGCGCTCGAGGCCGACCTGCACATCATCCCGGTGCTGAACAAGATCGACCTGCCCAGCGCCCAGCCGGAGAAGTACGCCGCGGAGATCGCCCACCTGGTCGGCTGCGATCCCGACGACGTGTTCAGAGTGTCCGCGAAGACCGGAGAGGGCGTGCGGGAACTGCTCGACCACGTGGTGGCAGACGTGCCGCATCCGGTCGGCGACCCGGACGCACCGCCGCGTGCCCTGATCTTCGACTCGGTCTACGACACCTACCGGGGAGTGGTCACCTACGTCCGGGTCGTCGACGGCGAGCTGAACCACCGCGAGCGCGTCCTGATGATGTCCACCCGCGCCACCCACGAGACGCTCGAGGTGGGTGTGATCTCGCCAGAGCCGGTGAAAGCCGGAGCGCTCGGGGTCGGCGAGGTGGGTTACCTGATCACCGGGGTGAAGGAGGTGCGCCAGTCCCGGGTCGGTGACACCGTCACGACCGCTTCCCACCCTGCCCGCAAGGAACTGGCCGGCTACCGTCCGCCGCACCCGATGGTCTACGCGGGCCTGTACCCGATCGACGGCGCCGACTTCCCCGAGCTGCGCGAGGCGCTCGACAAGCTGCAGCTCAACGATGCCGCCCTGGTCTACGAGCCGGAGACCTCCGGCGCCCTCGGATTCGGCTTCCGGGTCGGTTTCCTCGGCCTGCTCCACATGGAGATCGTCCGGGAGCGGCTCGAACGCGAGTTCAACCTCGACCTGATCTCAACCGCCCCGAACGTGGTCTACCGGGTGGTGATGGAGGACGGCACCGAGCACACGGTGACCAATCCCTCGGAATACCCCGACGGCAAGATCGCCGAGGTCCACGAGCCGATCGTCCGCGCGACGATCCTCACCCCCGCCGAGTTCATCGGCACCGTGATGGAGCTGTGCCAGTCGCGCCGTGGTGAGCAGCTCGGCATGGACTACCTGAGCGAGGACCGGGTCGAGATTCGCTATCTGCTGCCGCTGGCGGAGATCGTGTTCGACTTCTTCGATGCGCTGAAGTCGCGGACGAAGGGCTTCGCGTCCCTCGACTACGACGAGGCGGGCGAGCAGGTCGCCAAGCTGGTCAAGGTCGACATCCTGCTGCACGGGGAGCCGGTGGACGCGTTCAGTTCGATCGTGCACGTCGACGCGTCCTACGGCTACGGGGTCGCGATGGCGAAGAAGCTGAAGGAGCTGATCCCGCGCCAGCAGTTCGAGGTGCCGATCCAGGCCGCGATCGGAGCAAGGGTGATCGCCCGCGAGACGGTCCGGGCGGTGCGCAAGGACGTGCTCGCCAAGTGCTACGGCGGCGACATCACCCGCAAGCGCAAGCTGCTGGAGAAGCAGAAAGAAGGCAAGAAGCGGATGAAGATGGTCGGCCGCGTCGAGGTGCCGCAGGAGGCCTTCGTCGCCGCGCTGTCCACCGGCGAGACGTCCGAGAAGAAGAAGTAGCCGCCGAGCGCCCCGCTCCGGCCGAACGCCACGCCCCAGGGGCAGGCGTTCGACGGCAACCGAGGCGTTCGACCCAAGGCGGGGACGGATTAGGCTCTGCGCCATGGACGCAGAGATCGGCATCATCGGCGGCAGTGGCTTCTACGAGTTCCTCGACCACCCGACCACTGTCGAGGTGGGCACTCCGTTCGGCCCCCCCAGCGCTCCGCTCGCCCTCGGCGAGGTGGCTGGACGCCGGGTCGCCTTCGTGCCGCGCCACGGGAAGAACCACGAGTTCCCGCCGCACCGGGTGAACTATCGCGCCAACCTGTGGGCGCTGCGCAGTGTCGGGGTCCGTCAGGTGCTGGCGCCGGCCGCAGTGGGCTCGTTGCGCCCTGAGCTCGGCCCGGGCACCTTCGTCGTGCCGGACCAGCTGATCGACCGCACCTGGGGCAGGCCTCACACGATGTTCGACGAGGTCGGCCACGTCGTCCACGTCGGATTCGCCGACCCGTACTGTCCGCGCGGCCGGGCAGCGATCCTCGCCGCAGCGGACGCCGACGTGCACCCGGTGGACGGCGGCACGCTGGTGGTGATCCAGGGGCCGCGCTTCTCGACCAAGGCGGAGTCGCGCATGCACCAGTCCTTCGGCGGCACGATCGTCGGCATGACCGGTGTGCCGGAGGCGTCGGTGGCCCGCGACCTCGCCCTGTGTTACTCGACGGTCTGCCTGGTCACCGACCACGACGCCGGCGTGGACGGCGGAGAGGCGGTCAGTCACCACGAGGTGCTGGCGCAGTTCGCGGCGAACATCGAGGTGCTGAAGGCGCTGCTCACCCGGACGATTGCCGGCCTGCCCGCCCACGAGCCCGACGACGCCACCGCGACCTGCACCTGCCGGCATGCACTCGACGGCCAGGACTTGCCCTTCGAGCTGCCCTGACGTGCCGTCCACCCCGCCTGATGGCCAGCCGGCCCCGCCGGACGGGCAGCTCCCTGCTGACGCACTGTCCGGGTTCGTCGAGCGTCCGCTGAGCCTGTACGTGCACGTGCCGTTCTGCGCGTCCCGCTGCGGCTACTGCGACTTCAACACCTACACCGCCGCCGAACTGGGGGCCGCGCCGGGGGCCAGTCAGGATACCTACCTCGCCGCCGCGGTCGCAGAACTCGACCTCGCGCGGACGGTGCTGGGCGAGGCCCACGAACTGCAGAGCGTGTTCTTCGGCGGCGGCACCCCCACCCTGCTGTCCGCCGACGCCCTCGCCGGGCTGCTGGACGCCGTCGGTGACCGGTTCCCGCTCGCGCCCGGCGCGGAGGTCACCACCGAGGCGAACCCCGAGTCGGTGGATCAGCGCTACCTCGACACCCTTGTCGAGCGGGGGTTCACCCGGTTGTCGCTCGGCATGCAGTCGGCCCGTACCGGAGTCCTCGCCGTGCTGGAACGGCGGCACACACCCGGCCGGGTCGGTGACGTGGTGGGTTGGGCGCGGCGGGCGGGATTCGGCTCGGTCAGCCTCGACCTGATCTACGGCAGCCCGACCGAGACCCTCGCCGACTGGCGCGCGAGCCTGGAGGCCGCGCTCAGCCACGAACCCGACCACGTCAGCGCCTACTCGTTGATCGTCGAGCCGGGGACCCGGCTGGCCGCCCGGATCGGACGCGGCGAGCTGCCCGCGCCGGAGGAGGACTTCCATGCCGACTGCTACCTGCTGGCCGAGGAGGTGCTCACCGGGGCGGGGTTCGCAGCCTACGAGGTGAGCAATTGGGCGCGTCGCGGGCACGAGTCGCGGCACAACCTGGCCTACTGGCTGGGCCACGACTGGTGGGGGATCGGCCCCGGTGCCCACTCCCACGTGAACGGGGTGCGCTGGTGGAACCTCCGCCACCCACGTGACTACACCGCGCGCCTCGCGGCCGGGATGTCGCCTGCGCAGGCCCGCGAGGTGCTGGACGCCGGGCAGCGCCGCGTTGAGCGGGTCCTGCTCGAACTGCGCCTCGCACAGGGACTTCCGCTCGACGTACTGACCGCGGTCGAGCAGGCGCGGGTGCCCTCCCTGGTCTCCTCCGGTGTGGGTGAGGTGGCCGCCGGGCGCCTGCGTCCGACCCTTCGTGGGCGGCTGCTCGCGGACGCCGTGGTGCGCGATCTACTCGACTGAGCCATCAGTTCGGTGCGGAAACACCTTGCCCGGGCCGTGTTCGCTAACGATTCGGTAACACCGAAGCACACAACGGTTCTGTAACAACTTCGAGATAAACGGGTGCTCAAATGGTCCCGCGCCCGTAGCCTTGCCCAACCCGGCAGGTCGGGTCCCATGCACATGAGGAGGGAAATTGAACAAGCACTCGTTCAAGCTGGTGGGAGTAGCCCTGGTCGCGGCTTCCCTGGCGTTCGCCGGCTGTGGCTCCCGGGCCGACACTGCGAGCAGCAGTGGTGGCAGCGGCAGCAGCAAAGTCGCCACGATCGGCGTGATCAGCCCGCTCTCGGGTGACCTGTCCGCTCTGGGCCTCGGCATCCGGAACTCCGTCGATCTGGCTATCCGGCAGGCGAACGAGTCCAATGCCATTCCCGGCTGGACGCTGAAGCTCAGCCCCCAGGACGATCAGGCGACTCCGGACGTCGGCAAGAACGCCGCAACCAAGCTCTCCAGCGATGACACCGTCGTGGGCGTGGTCGGTACCCTGAACTCTTCCGTCGCGCAGACGGTGATTCCGGTGCTCGCCTCCGCCACCATCGTCCAGGTCTCCCCGGCGAACACCAATCCCACCCTGACCCAGGGTGAGGACCTGGCCAACCCGAAGCGGCCGTACCCGAACTACTTCCGCACCTGCACCACCGACTCGGTGCAGGGCCCGTTCGCGGCGCAGTACCTGCTCGAGAGCGGGATCAAGAAGGTCGCCACGATCCACGACAAGAAGGCCTACGGTCAGGGTCTGGTCGAGGCTTTCACGACCGCCTTCAAGGCCAACGGCGGCACGATCACCGACGCCGAGACGATCAACCCGGAGGACAAGGACTTCTCCGCGGTGATCTCCAAGGTGAAGACCACCTCGCCGGAGGCGGTGTACTACGGCGGTGAGTACCCGCAGGCCGGTCCGCTGTCCAAGCAGATGAAGGCAGCCGGGCTGAACGTCCCGCTGATGGGTGGCGACGGCATCTACGACCCGAACTTCATCAAGCTCGGCGGCACCGACGGTGACCTGGCCACCTCGGTCGGCGCCCCCGTCGACAGCCTCGACTCGGCCAAGGCCTTCGTCAGCGCCTACTCGGCAGCGGGCTTCTCTGAGCCCTACGCCGCTTACGGCGCCTACGCCTACGACGCAGCGAACGCCATCATCAACGCCCTGAAGGTCAGCCTCAAGGACGCGACCGACGCCAAGTCGGCCCGTCAGGCGACCATCGATGCGATGGCGAACGTCAGCTTCGACGGTGCCACCGGCAAGGTCGCCTTCGACCAGTTCGGTGACTCCACCTCCCGCGTCCTGACGGTCTACAAGGTCGTCAGCGGCGCCTGGGCCGCGGAGAAGACCGGCGAACTGAAGTCCTGACCATGCTGACCCGTCGGCGTCTACCGCGCGTGGACGCCGACGGGTCGACCCAATTCGGCAGAGGGGTGCTGCTCACGTGGACCTGTTCTTTCAACAGCTGATCAACGGGCTCTCGCTCGGCTCGTTGTACGCCCTGATCGCGGTCGGCTACACCGTGGTCTACGGCATCGTGCAGCTGATCAACTTCGCGCACGGCGAGATCTTCATGATCGGGGCGTTCGGCGCCTACGCCACCTGGATGGTGATGGGCCAACCCACCGACTGGAGCGCGCCCCTCTCCATCCTGGTGCTGTTGCCGGTGATGATCATCGGCGGCATCCTCGCCTCGGTGGCGGTCGCGCTGCTCACCGAGCGCTGGGCGTACCGCCCGCTGCGGAACGCGCCCCGGCTGGCCCCCCTGATCACCGCGATCGGAGTCTCGGTCTTCCTGCAGGAGTTCGTCCGGCTCTTCTACGGCTACATCCCCGGGTTCCCGGACGCGAAGAGCGCCATCCCGTTCCCGAGCATCCCCGGCATCTCCGGCGAGACCATCCAGGTCGGCGGCGTGCTGATCCAGATGACCGCGGTCTTCACCCTGGCCGCGCTGGTCGTCTGCTGGGTGTTCCTGTGGTACTACGTCAATCGCACCAAGACCGGACGCGCGATGGTGGCGACCTCCCAGGATCCTGATACCGCGCGGCTGATGGGCATCAACGTGGACAAGGTGATCATGGCCGCCTTCGCTGTCGGTGCAGCGCTCGCTGCGATCGCTGGCGTGGCCCACGGCCTGCGCTACGGCAACATCGACTTCAAGATGGGCTTCCTGGCCGGCCTGAAGGCCTTCACCGCCGCCGTGCTCGGCGGCATCGGCAACATCAACGGCGCCGTGGTCGGCGGCCTGGTGCTCGGCGTCGCTGAGGCCATGGCCACCACGTTCATCCCAGGCCAGTTCGGCAGTTCGGCCTGGAAGGACGTCTGGGCGTTCGTCCTGCTGATCCTGGTGCTGGTCTTCCGGCCCCAGGGCCTGCTCGGTGCGAAGGTGGTGGACCGGGCATGAGGGTTGTCATTCCGGACGAGTTGAAGATCCGCTTCCGCTACCCTGCGCGCGCCTTGGGCATCACCGGCGGCGTGCTGATGCTGGTGTCGATCCTGCTCCCGTGGGCCTACGCCCCCGAGGCACTGGACGACATGACCTTCTACGGGGCTCCGTCGCCGCTGCAGCTCTTCTTCGCGATCCTGCCGGTGCTGCTGATCCTGCTGCTGGCGATCCCGCTGGTCGGCAAGCAGCGACTCGGCAGGGCGGCGAAGGTCGTCGCCTGGAACACGACGGCCAAGACCGCGTCGATCATGTCCCTGATCGTTGTCGCGGTGGCCGTCGTTGCCATCGCGATCGACCTGGGCGGGCTGGTCAACGTCGACCCGGGCGGCTGGCTGGCCCTGGTCGGCGGCGTCATGGCCGTCGCGGCCACCCTGTTCCTGCCCGACTCGCCCGAACCGACCCTGTACCGGGTGAAGAGCCCCAAGTGGCTGCAGATTCTCGGGATCGTGGTGCTGATGGCGCTGATCCTGTTCGGCGCGGCCTACATCCTGGGCTTCGAGGACGCGGACGACTTCTTGATGTTCGCGGCTTTCGTCGTCGGCATTGTGATGGTGCTGCGGCAGTTCGGCGTGTTCGGCTGGATGGGCATCGCCGCAGCGGCCAACAACCGTGTCCTGGTGCTGTCGGCCTTCGTGGTGGCGTTCGCGTTCCCGTTCACTCAGAACGGGTCGGACGCGAACATGTCGGTCGCCTCCCAGGTGCTGATCTTCGCAGCCACTGCGCTCGGCCTGAACATCGTGGTGGGTCTGGTCGGCCTGCTCGACCTCGGCTACATCGCCTTCCTCGGGGCGGGCGCCTTCACCGCGGCCATCCTGTCGGAGTCGGCGTTCGCCACGATCAAGTGGTCGCCGCCGTTCATTGTCACCGTCCTGATCGCCGGCACCGTGGCGTCCCTGCTGGGCCTGCTGATCGGTGCGCCGACGCTGCGGGTCTCGGGCGACTACCTGGCCATCGTCACGCTCGCGTTCGGGGAGATCTTCCGGATCACCATGAACAACCTCGACGGCAACGACGGTCCGAACCTGACCAACGGCTCGAACGGCATTCCCGGCATCCCCGACCTGAACCTGTTCGGGTTCGACTTCGGCAAGGCTCACGTGATCCTTGGCATCGACATCGGCCGGTTCGCGAACTACTACTGGCTGATGCTGGTCGTGATCGCCCTGATCATCGTGGTCTTCACCAACCTCAACCACTCCCGGATCGGGCGTGGCTGGGTGGCGATCCGCGAGGACGAGCTGGCCGCAGAGGCGATGGGCGTGAACACCTTCGCTCTGAAGCTGCTCGCCTTCGCCGGCGGCGCCTTCCTGGCCGGCGTCGCCGGTTCGGTGAAGGCCCACTACGACGTGTCGGTGACGCCGGACCAGTACGTCTTCCTCGAGTCGGCGTTCCTGCTGGCGGCCGTGGTTCTCGGTGGCATGGGCACCGTGATGGGCGTCCTGGTCGGCGCGACGATCCTGAAGCTGCTGCCGGAGAAGCTGCGCTTCTTCTCCGACTACCGGCTGCTCCTGTTCGGCCTGTTGATGGTGATCATGATGCGGTTCCGCCCGGAGGGCATCGTCCCGGACGAGCGGCGCCAGCTGGAGTTCCACGACACCGACGAGGAACTTGCCGAGGAGGTCGAGGAGGAGCTGACCTCCCACCACGCCCATCTCTACCCGGAAGCCGGGGGGTTCGTGCTATGAGCAGCGTCACGATTCCACAGGCCGTGAGCGCGGCGGCAGGGGGCGGGCGTGAGCTCCTCCTGGACGCCCGCAACGTGACCATGCAGTTCGGTGGCCTGCGTGCGGTGAACGACGTGAGCCTGCAGGTACACACCGGCGAGATCGTGGGCCTGATCGGGCCGAACGGTGCCGGCAAGACCACCTTCTTCAACTGCCTCACCGGGCTGTACAAGCCGACCTCGGGGACGGTCTACTTCGGCGGTGAACCGCTGCCGCCGCAGCCGCGGCTGGTGGTGCGCACGGGGATGGCGCGCACCTTCCAGAACATCCGGCTGTTCCACAACATGACCGCGCTGGAGAACGTCATGGTGGGCATGTACTGCCGGACGAAGACCAACGCGATCGACGCGGTGTTCCGGCTGCCCCGGCACCGCCACGAGGAGCTGGCGTCCACCGAGCGCGCCCGGGAGCTGCTGGCGTTCGTCGGGCTGAGCGGCACCGAGAACCAGCTCTCCCGCAACCTTCCCTACGGCGACCAGCGGCGTCTCGAGATCGCCCGCGCGCTGGCGACCGACCCGAAGCTGTTGCTGCTGGACGAGCCGACCGCCGGCATGAATCCGCAGGAGACCCGGCAGGCAGAGGAGCTGATCTTCAAGATCCGCGACCTGGGCCTGGCCGTGCTGGTGATCGAGCACGACATGCGCTTCATCTTCAACCTGTGCGACCGGGTGGCCTGTCTGGTCCGCGGCGAGGTGCTCGTCGAGGGCGTCGGGGACGTCGTCCAGAACGACCCGCGGGTGATCGAGGCCTACATCGGCTCACCACAGACCACGCCGTACGAGCAACCCGGACCGGATTCCGGGAAGGGGGCCTCCGATGCTTGAGGTGAAGGAGATGGTCGTCGCCTACGGCCGCGTGAACGCGGTCAAGGGGATCAGCTTCTCGGTGGAGCAGGGCCAGATCGTCACGCTGCTCGGCACCAACGGCGCAGGCAAGTCGACGACGCTGCGTTCGATCTCGGGGTTGCTGAAGCTGGTCTCGGGCGAGATCTGGTTCGAGGGGGAGCGCCTCGACGGGCAACCCGCGCACAAGGTCGTCGAGCGCGGCATCGCGCAGTCGCCCGAGGGGCGTCGCCTGTTCCGGCAGATGACCGTGGAGGACAACCTCAAGCTCGGCGCCTACTCGCGCAAGGATCCCGCGGGCGTCCGCTCCGACATGGACCGGGTCTACGACCTCTTCCCGGTGCTCGGGGATCGCCGTACCGAGGCGGCGGGCCTGTTCTCCGGCGGTGAGCAGCAGATGCTGGCGATCGGCAGGGCGATGATGAGCCGGCCCAAGCTGCTGATGCTGGACGAGCCGTCCATGGGCCTGAGCCCGATCATGACCCAGACGATCATGCGGACGATCCAGGAGCTGCAGTCAGAAGGGGTCACCATCCTGCTGGTCGAGCAGAACGCACAGGCCGCGCTCTCGCTGGCCGACCGGGGCTACGTGCTCGAGGTGGGCCAGATCATGTTCTCCGACACCGGCCGAAACCTGCTCGGCGACGACCGGGTTCGTCGCACCTACCTCGGCATCGACTGACCGAAAAGGGGACGGTTCTCGTTATCGGCCAGATGGCCGATAACGAGAACCGTCCCCTTTTCGGCCACGACCGGCCGGCTGACCCACCAGAATCCGCCTGTCGTGGCCGGGCGCCGCGCCGGCGGCATCTAGGGTGTCCAGGTGCGCTACGAACGTGACGTCCTGAGCCCGGGCTGGCAGCGCGCCGGAAAGCCGGTCACGGTCGAGACCCCGGTCAGCGTCGGCATGGTGGTGGAGGACCCGACCTCAGGGTTCTGCGGAGCAGTCGTGCGATGGGAGAACGGTCTGGTGGTCCTGGAGGACCGCAAGGGCGCCCGGCGCAGCTTCCCGTTCGGGCCGGGCTTCTGGCTGGACGGCCAGCCGGTCAGCCTGGTGCCGCCGCCGCGCCAGCGCCCCTCCGTGCCCACGCACACCGCGTCCGGCTCTCGGGTGGGGGCCGTGGAGCCCGCGAAGGTCGCGGCCGCGTCCCGGATCTACGTCGAGGGACGCCACGACGCCGAACTGGTCGAGAAGATCTGGGGCGATGACCTGCGCCACGAAGGTGTGGTGGTCGAGTTCCTCGGCGGCATCGACGACCTGCCCGCGATCGTCGCGGAGTTCGCGCCCCAGCCGGGACGGAAGCTCGGCGTGCTGGTTGACCATCTGGTCGCAGGGACGAAGGAGACCCGGATCGTCGAGCAGGTCGGTTCGGCCCACGTCCTGATCACGGGCCATCCGTTCATCGACATCTGGCAGGCGGTGCGCCCCGAACGCGTCGGCCTCGAGGTCTGGCCGTCCGTGCCGCGCGACCTGGAGTGGAAGCACGGGATCAGCCGCGCACTGGGACGCCCCTATGCGTCCCAGGCCGACATCGCCGCCACGTGGCAGTGGATCCTCGGCCGGGTCCGCGACTGGCGCGACCTCGACCCGGCGCTCCCTCGCGAGGTAGAGCGCCTGATCGACTTCGTCACCACCTGACCCGAATCCGGGGAGGGACCGGATCGCTTCAGGCGGCGATCAGGGTGGACAGCACGGCAGTGTCGGCGTCCGACATCGGGTCCACGCGCTCGCTGCTGGTGAGGCGGGTGATCCTTCCGGCGCTGTCCGCGTCGATCCAGGCGGCCCGGTGCGAGAGCCCGAGGTGCGGCAGCCCGGGCAGGAACAGGCAGCCGGACGCGGTCGGGTGCATCGGAGAGCTCCTCACGGTGCTGGGCGGAGGGTGCAGGACCGCAAGGCCCGGAGGCAGGCTGGCGAAGTGACCGGGCTCCACCGCTGCGTCGCCGAGCAGCGGACCCTCGGCGAGGACCATCCCGATCGTGTCCCGCGGTGCCACCTCGGGAACGTCCTCGACCACCCGGAACACCGTGCTGCCGCCGGGCAGCATCCCCGGAGCCGCTGCCACCCGCACGGCGAGCAGCAGGAACTGGGCCCACTCGGCGGTATCCCTCGGCCAGCGGCCGACCAGCAGGAAGCCGCCGAGCTGTCCGCGTGCCTGCAGTGGCGTGACCTCGAGCGGAAGGTCCCAGTAGCCCATGGTGATCCTCCTCACCACCTTTCCGTCCAGCCTGCGCCTTCCGGGTCACGTCGGGGTTACGGCGGCGTTCGGGGTTGGTTGCAGCGCGGATGACAGCGCTTGCAGAACGGACGAGGCGAGGTGCGTCCCCGCCGTGCGGCTAGCCTGAGGATCGGCCCGCGTCCCCGTCCTCCAGGAGTTCCGCAGTGCAGACCGAACAGGTGTCGGAGCTCCTCGCCGACGTCGCCGACAGGCTGATCCTGCCCCGGTTCGGCGCGCTCGGCACCGACGACATCCAGGAGAAGAAGCCCGGAGACCTGGTCACCGTGGCCGACCGGGACGCGGAAGTGGAGCTCGCCCGCGTCCTGCGCGAAGCGGACCCCGGAGTCCTGGTGGTCGGCGAGGAGGGCGTCTTCACCGATCCGTCCAGCCTCGAGGCGCTGCCGTACGCCGAACACGCCTGGGTGATCGACCCGGTCGACGGAACCCGCAACTTCGCGCGTGGCCGCGCCGATTTCGCCGTGATGCTGGCCGAGGTGCGCTCCGCGCAGACCGTCCGCGGCTGGATCTGGCAGCCGATCCATTCCCGTCTCTACGTCGTCGAGCGTGGCGCAGGCGTCACCTGCAACGGAGTGCAGCTCGATCCTCCACCGCCCAGTCCGCGCGATGTGCCGCTCGGCGCGAGCTACCTGCCGGTGCCGGGGGAGGAGCATGCCGAGGTCGAGCTGGTCCGCTCCTGGGGCTCCTGCGGGATCGACTACCCGAAGCTGATCGCCGGCGAGCTCGACTTCCTCTGCTACCGCTCGATGTTCCCCTGGGACCACCTGCCCGGTGCGCTGATGGTCACAGAGCTCGGCGGACGCATCGCCACAGACACTGGCGCCGACTACCACGCCGGGGTGATTGGACGCCGGCTCGTGTCGGCCACCGACCCGCACCTGTGGCAGGTCGCCCGCGACGCCCTGTTCGGCGACTGATCGGCGCCGAACAGGGCGCCGGCTGCCGCCCGGACCTCTTCGGACCGGTGACGCCACACTGACGCCTCGTCTCTTGCGGGTGACGTCAGTGTGATGTCATGATGACGTCATGGAACTCGAGCCCTACCTGATCGCCATCGCCGCAGACCTGGATCGCGCGACGTCCCTGGCGGACGAGGCGACGAGAACGACCGTCGGCCGGCTCGTCGGCAGCCTGGAGCCGGCACTGCGGCTGGCGATGACTCAGCTCCTCTCCGACGCTGCCGCCCACCTCAGCCGGGATCTCGGCGATGCTGTGGTCACGGTCCGGATCGAGGGCCGCGACCCGGTTCTCCAGGTGCAGCGCCACGAGTCGGTGAATGCCGAACCCCCGGTGGTCCTCCCCGCGCCGGAGACAGAGGAGGACGACGGCACGGCGAGGGTCACCGTTCGCCTGCCCGAGAACCTCAAGCGCACGGCGGAGGAGCTCGCCCAGACGGCCGGCCAGTCACTGAACAGCTGGATCGTCCAGGCCGTCCGGAGGGCCAGTCAGGGTTCCGCCACGTCCAGCTCCAGCCATCGATCGTCCCGCCGGATCACCGGCTGGGCCTGAGAGAGAGCCACGTGAACACCACGACAACACACCACGCCTGGTCCTTCAGCACCGACGAGGTCCCGCGCCTGCGGCTGCAGGCGCATCGCGCCGACCTGCGCGTCGTGCACGACGGCGACCCGGGGGAGACCAGGGTGGAGCTGACCAGCCGACTGCCGGTCGAGATCGAGCCGGTGAAGACCCGGGTGAGCGGCCGCGAGATCAGTGTCCAGGTGCCACCGCTGATCCCGCCGGACGGCGGTGAGGGCTTCGGTTTCGCATTCCAGCTCGGACGCTTCATGGCGTCGGTGGGAAACACCGCCAAGCTGCGGCTGGAAGTGCACCTCCCGCCCGATGCCGACCTCGACCTGCAACTCGACGGCGGCGACATCGAGATCGACGGGACCTCGGGCGAGGTGACCACGCGCACAGGGGGCGGCGACATCCGCGCCGAGCACCTCGCGTCCGGCTCGGTGCACACCGGCGGCGGCGACCTCGAGGTCGAGTTCATCGGCGACAGCTCGCTGACCACCGGCGGCGGTGACATCCGGATCGGACGGATGGGCGCGGGCCGGGTGCGCACCGGTGGCGGGGACGTGTCGATCGGGCAGGCGGGCGGTGACCTCGACGCCTCCACCGGCGCCGGCGACGTCACCATCGGACGCTGCGTGGGCACGACCGCGGTCTCGACCAGCGCCGGCGACGTGACGGCCGACGTGGCGTCCGGGACGATCGCCGTGAAGACCGGGACCGGGGATGTCACCATCACCGTGCCCGCCGGCGTCCCGGTCTGGCAGGACCTCTCCACCGTGCTCGGCGAGGCGCGCAGCAACATTGGCGCCAGGGGCGAACCGGCAGAGGGTGAGGCATTCATCAAGGTTGTGGCCCGCACCGGGACCGGAGACATCACCCTGACCAGCTGAACAACTCCGTGCGTGCCACCTGTACGTGGACGCGTCGGCGGTGGCAGAGTGAAGCCGCAGCAACGCCGGAAGGGAGCCGATATGGCCGACAGTGACAGCAACGACGACCTGAAGGCGAAGATGCGTGAGGCGCTGGAGCGCAAGCAGCACGGCGCCGAGGGCGTCGGCGATGCGGGCCACCACAAGCAGAAGGGCCCTGCTGAACGCGGACGCCAAGGCGGCGGCGGCATGTTCCGCCGCAAGGCCGGCGGCGGAGGCTAGCCGCACCCCGAAGGTCAGGCCAGTGGCAGCTGGGTCCGGGGGATCTTGCCCTCGGCGGCCAGTTGCGCGTACAGCAGCGGCAGTACGCCGCGGACGGTGACCTCGTCGAAGGGCCACTCACCGGCCTCGTAGGCGTCCTCGATCCGGACGCCCTGCGCAACCAGGTACTCGGCCTGCCCGTACAGGCCGGAGATCTCCGCGCGTTGGGTGAACGCCGCGAGCCGGTCCATCGGGTCGCCGTGACCGGGAACCAGCACGGTGTGCTCCGAGACCAGGCCGAGGATCCCGTCCACGGCACTGGGCCACTCGCGCAGATGGCTGTCCTCGCCGAAGGAAGGCGGGCCGGCGCTCTCCAGCAGGTCGCCGGAGAAGATCAGGGACGCGTCCGGCACGATCGCGACGAGGTCGCCGTCGGTGTGTCCGCGACCGAAGTGGACGACCTCCACCCGACGTCCACCCACGTCGATCACCTTCGCCAGCGACAGTGTGTGCGTGGGCGCGGTGAGCGCGGAGACCTCCACGCCCAGTCCGGTTGCGGCTTCGCGGCACTCCGGACGATCCAGCCAGGCGGGCACGGTCTCGTGGGCGTAGCTGGGGACGTCGGTGAACGCTGCCAGTCCGAACAGGTGGTCGTAGTGCCAGTGCGTGACCAGGACGCCCACCACCGGCACCCCTGCGACCTTCTCGGCCGCCCGGCGGACTTCCGCGCCCTGCTCGGGGGAGGAGCCGGTGTCGACGACCAGGCAGCCGGCCTCGCCGACCACCAACCCGACGTTGACCCCGGCCGGTTCCGCGACGGCGACGTGGACGCCATCGGCGACCGGAGCGAATTCTCCCACGCTGAACTGCATCATGGCGGCAGCCTACTGGCGGCTCCGATCCCGCAAAGTGGCCCGTAGAGGCCGACTACGGCCTCTACGGGCCACTTTGTTGGCGCGAGCGGACTGGGCTGCTGCTCGTCCAGCGCAAGCGCTGGGCTCGTCGAGACTCCTCCTTGCCGGCCGCTGGCGCGCCCGGCCGCGTCGTCGTCTAGACTGGCACTCCACTACCGAGAGTGCCAACGGCTAGGGAGGCTGGCGTGCTCGACGACCGCAAGCTGACCATTCTGCGGGCCATCGTCACCGACTACGTGTCCATGCGTGAGCCCGTGGGCTCCCGCGCGCTCGTTGAGCGCTACCAACTCGATGTCTCGCCCGCCACCGTCCGCAACGACATGGCCGTGCTGGAGGAGGAGGGCTACATCATGCAGCCCCACACCAGCGCCGGCCGGATCCCCACCGACAAGGGGTATCGGCTCTTCGTCGACCGGCTGGGCACGGTGAAGCCGCTGTCTGGCGCCGAGCGCAGGGCGATCGAGACGTTCATGGCCGGAGCGGTCGACATTGACGATGTGGTGCGCCGCACCGTCCGGCTGCTCGCGCAGATCACCCGGCAGGTCGCGATCGTGCAGTATCCAATCCTGTCCAGCGCGACCATCCGACACCTCGAGGTCGTCACCCTGAACCCCGAGCGCGGCCTGCTGATCCTGGTGAACTCTTCGGGCAAGGTCGACCAGCACCCGGTAGATCTCGGCGGAGCCCCAGAGGAGACCGTCGCCGACCTTCGCGGGCGGCTGAACGCCGCTCTGGTCGGGCTGGCCCCGAGCCGGGTCGTTGAGCGGGCGGAACGGCTGGTGGAGGAGTTTCCCGACGATGTGCGTCCGCTCGGTGCGGCGGTTGTGGCCGCGATCCTCGAGATGGTCACGGCCGACCCGTCCACGCGGGTCGTGGTCGGTGGCGTGCCCAACCTCACCCGCTTCTCCGACCAGTACGAGACCACCGTGCGTCCGGTGCTTGAGGCGCTGGAGGAACAGGTCGTGCTGCTCCGGTTGTTGGGAGAGGTGGCCGGCACCGGCGATGTCACTGTCCGGATCGGCCACGAGAACCCGTACGCGCCGTTGCGCTCCACCTCGGTGGTCGCCAGCGGGTACGGCACCGACGACGACATCTGGGCCAACCTGGGTGTGGTCGGGCCGACGCGGATGGACTACCCCTCGACGATGGCCGCGGTGCGGGCAGTGGCCCGCTACGTCGGCAGGTTCCTAGCTGAAGGATGATGTGTGGCCACTGACTACTACCAGGTGCTGGGCGTGGCCCGGGACGCGACGCCCGAGCAGATCAAGAAGGCCTACCGCCGCCTTGCGATGAAGTACCACCCGGACGTGGCCGACGCCCCGGATGCCGCCGAAAAGTTCAAGGAGATCGGCGAGGCCTACGAGGTGCTGCACGACCCGAACAAGCGGTCGATGTACGACCGCGGCGGGGACCCGCTGGGTGGTGGCTTCGGCGGCGGCGCCGGGGGGTTCGGTTTCCCCGGCGGCGGTTTCGACTTCACGAACCTCGTGGACGCCATGTTCGGCGGGCAGACCAGCCGGGGCCCGCGGTCGCGGGTGCGCCGCGGCCAGGACGCCCTGGTCAGGCTGAGCCTCACCCTCGCAGAGGCCGCTTTCGGCATCACCAAGCCGCTCAAGGTCGACACCGCAGTGGTCTGCCCGCGCTGTTCCGGATCGGGTGCCGAGGGCGGCGGTGAACCAGTCACCTGCGGCACCTGCCACGGGACCGGCGACGTGACGCAGGTGCAGCGATCCTTCCTCGGCGAGATCCGGACCAGCCAGCCGTGCCCGAGCTGCCGCGGCTACGGCACGATCATCACCAACCCGTGTGGCGAATGCTCCGGCGAGGGCAGGGTGCGCAGCCACCGCACGATCAACGTGAAGATTCCTGCCGGCGTCGCGACCGGCAACCGGGTACATCTGGTCTCGCAGGGTGAGGTGGGCCCCGGTGGCGGTCCCGCCGGTGACCTGTACGTCGAGCTCTCGGTCGCCCCGCACGAGGTGTTCAAGCGCGAGGGGGACAACCTCGAGGTGGTCGTGAAGGTGCCGATGACCGCCGCAGCGCTGGGCACCCAGGTCACGCTGGATACTCTCGAGGCGGAGCGGGACGACCTGGATGCCGAACTGTCCACGGTGGCGATCGACATCCCGGCGGGCACCCAGTCGGGCACGCGGATCACGATTCCCGGACGCGGAGTGCCGCGCCTGCGCAGGGACGGTCGGGGCGAACTCGGCGTGACTCTGCTCGTGCAGACCCCGACGCGGCTCGACGAGGGCCAGCGCGACCTGCTCCGCCAGCTCGCAGAACTCCGCGACGAGAGCCGCCCCGAGGTGGCGGTCGCCAAGCACGGCAAGGGCGTGCTCGGGTGGCTGAAGGAGGCCTTCTCGTGACCGAGCCGCTCTTCCTTGCCGCCCTGGTGGCCCCAGCCCTGGGACAGGTCGTCGAGCTCACCGGGGAAGAGGGCAGGCACGCGTCCGCCGTCCGGCGGTTGCGGGTCGGCGAGGTCGTGCTGATCAGCGACGGCAACGGCACCGCCGTTCGCGGCCCGGTGGTGAGCGTGGGCAAGAGCGGGCTCAGCATGACCGTGCAGGAGGTGCTGCGAGACCCCGAGCGTCCGGTCCGCTACGTTGCCGTCCAGGCGCTACCCAAGGGCGACCGGGCCGAACAGGCTGTCGAGATGCTGACCGAGCTCGGCATCGACGAGATCGTGCCCTGGCAGGCCGAGCGATCGGTCGTGAAGTGGGCGCCCGACCGCGTCGAGCGCGGGCTCACCCGCTGGCGGGCCACGGCGCGCGAAGCCGCCAAGCAGTGCCGTCGTTTCCGCGTCCCTGCCGTCACGATGCCGATGACCACGTCGGAGCTCGCGCTGCGGATCGCGCAGACCGACCTCACCGTCGTGCTGCACGAGACTGCGGACACCCGATTGGGCACGTTCGCGCTGCCCCCGATCGGCGAGGTCATGTTCATCGTCGGTCCCGAGGGCGGGCTCACCGACGAGGAGGTGGCAGCGTTCACTTCCGCCGGTGGCCGCACGGCTCTGATCGCGGACGCCGTGCTGCGCACGTCCACCGCCGGTGTGGTCGCGTTGGCCCAGCTCCAGGCCCTCGCCGTTCGTGACCGCTGAGTCCGCGGCCGGCGGCGGCTTCTCCTTCACCCCTGGCACGTTCCTGCCCAACGGCCTCGGGCGCACCGGGGTGATCCACACCCCGCACGGCGACATCCGCACCCCCGCATTCATCGCGGTGGGCACGAAGGCGACGGTGAAGGCCGTGCTGCCGGAGAGTGTCGCAGGGCTCGGCGCCCAGGCCGTGCTCGCGAACGCCTACCACCTGTTCCTGCAGCCGGGCTCCGACATCGTGGACGCGGCCGGCGGGCTGGGCGCCTTCATGAACTGGCCCGGTCCCACCTTCACCGACTCGGGCGGTTTCCAGGTGATGAGCCTTGGCGTCGGTTTCAAGAAGGTGCTGGCAATGGACGCGACAGGTCTGGTCGACGACGACGTGATTGCCGAGGGGAAGAACCGGCTCGCCCAGGTGGACGATGACGGGGTGACCTTCACCTCCCACCTCAACGGCGACCGGCACCGGTTCACCCCGGAGGTCTCGATGCGGATTCAGCACGAACTGGGTGCCGACATCATGTTCGCCTTCGACGAGTGCACCACCCTGATGAACACCCGCGGCTACCAGGAGCGATCGCTGGAACGGACGCAGGCCTGGGCGGTCCGCTGCCTCGCCGAACACGACCGGCTCACCGCGGAGCGTGCCGGCAAGCCGTACCAGGCGTTGTTCGCAGTGGTGCAGGGGGCCCAGTACGAAGACCTGCGCCGGCAGGCGGCCCGCGAGCTCGCCGCCCTGGAGGCGGCGGGCCGCCGCTTCGACGGCTTCGGCATCGGAGGCGCGCTGGAGAAGGAGAACCTCGGCACGATCGTCGGCTGGGTGTGTTCCGAACTTCCGGTTGACAAGCCGAGACACCTGCTCGGAATCTCCGAGCCGGACGACTTCTTCGCCGCCATCGAAGCCGGGGCCGACACCTTCGACTGCGTGATGCCGTCCCGAGTGGCGCGGAATGCCGCGATTTACACCCGCGACGGCCGGTTCAACGTGAACACGGCGGCCAACCGGCGCGACTTCCGCCCGCTGGAGGACGGCTGCGACTGCTACACCTGCGCCCACTACACCCGCGCCTACCTGCACCACCTGTTCAAGGCGAAGGAGATGCTGGCAGCCACCCTGGCCACCATCCACAACGAGCGGTTCACCGTGCGCCTCGTGGACAACATCCGGGCCAGCATCGAGGACGGCCGGTTCGCCGGATTCAGGGCGGAGTTCCTGGGGCGGTTCTATTCCTCGGATCGCTGACGCGATCCTCGTCGAGACTCCATCGCTTCCCGGCCGCGAGCGGCCGTGGCCGTCCTCGACTCCGACGTTCCGGCGACGCCGGGTGACGGCCCCCGTGTCCTTCGTCCGGGTGTCACACCCGGGGGGACTGTGGCGGACAAGGGCTTTCGCCCTAGCCTGATCGGGCGCTGTTCTGTTCCCCCCTGAAGGATGCATCGTGAACTGTCCGTCGTGCGCCCAGACACTGGACGCATCGCAGCTGGCCTGCCCCCAGTGCGGGGACTCCCCGGAGTACGGAGTGGGGTTCGACCCCGACGAGGACATCCGGGAGAGTCCGTGGGCGTACCCGGGCGAGTGGGCTGAGAGTGCCGGGGGGACGGCAGCTTCGCCTACCGACGGATCCGAACCGACGATCGACCTGCCCCTCACCGGCCAGACCGCCGCCGAGCTTCCTGCCGTGGGTTTCGGCGATCCCAGCCAGTACCTGGCCGCGACCCACCAGCCCAAGGTCAGGCAGTACCTGCCGGTGTCTCCGATCACCCCCGGCAGAGTTCACCAGCCCGCCACTCCGCCGGAGAAACACCGCCGCGCGCTGCCGGTCCTGATGCTCGCTGTTGCCCTGCTCGTCACCGGCGGCGGCGCGGCCGCTGCGGGGTACTACCTCGGCTGGTTCGGACGTGGCATCCAGCCCTCCGACCTGATGCCCGCCGCGACAGCCGCGTACGTCCAGGTCGACCTCGATCCGTCACTGTCCCAGAAGTCCCAGGCCTGGGCCTTCTTTCGGGACCTTCCCGAGGTGAAGAGGGCCGTCGCCAGCGGCGGCTCCGACCCGAAGCGGATGATCTGGGACGCGATCGCGGCCAGTGACGCGGACTGGGCGTCTGGCACCAGCTACGACACCGACATCAAGCCCTGGCTGGGAGACCGGATCGGGTTCGGCGTTCTCGGCCACCACGACGCGTCGGCCTGGGTCACGGTCATCCAGGTCAGGGACGAGGCCGCCGCGGCGGCGAAGCTGCGCTCCTGGTTCTCCTCCACCGGCCAGGACTACGACGTGACCACGCGGGACGGCTACGCGCTGATCTCCGCGCGCGCGGACACCGATTTCGTGCTGGGTCAGCTCGAACAAGGCACCCTGGCGGCGAACCCGGCCTTCCGTTCGGACCTGGCCGCGCTGGGCGATACCGGCGTCCTCGCGGGCTGGGCCGACCTCACTGCGCTCGGGAAGCTCGGCTCGTCCGACGCAGCAGCATCGACGGCGCAGGGGCGCGTTGCGGCGGCGCTGCGGTTCACGACCGACACCCTCGCGATGGAAGGCCGCTTCTTCGCTGTGGGCGGGACGGCGATGGACACCTCCGGCGCGGGCATCATCGGCGACCTGCCGGAGTCGACCGGTGCCGCGGTGACGATCTCGGGCGGTGCAGAGGCCCTCCCGGTGGTCTGGCCCTCGCTCTCCGGAATGGGGGTGTTCGGCCTGGGGAAGGCTGACCTCGAGGCGCTGCTCGGACGCAACATCACCGTCGCCGTACCGGCGACGACCCTGGGGGCAGTGACGAGCGCGTCGTCCCAGGAGACGCCGACGTTGGGCATCAGGATCACCTCCGACGATGTCGCCCGCGCCAGGCGGGCACTGCACAAGCTCCCGTTCGACTCGATGCAGGTCTTCGAGCAGGTCGACGGGGACGTGCTCACTGCGGCCACCAGCCGTGGCTATCTGGAGGAGTTGACCCAGCCGGCCGCGACGTTGTCCGGGTACGGACCGTTCAACAAGGCCCTGCCCGACCACGCCAGGGCGACCTCGGCGGTCTACCTGGGCCTGGCCTCGCTGACGTCGGCCGATGCCGACTACGGCGAGTACCGCGACTTCCTGACCTCACTGCAGGGCCTGGGCGGGGAGGTCGTGCCGGACGGCGCCGGCGGGGGCTCGTGGTCGGTACGCCTGGTCCGTTCCTGATCCGGATCAGCGCGGCGGAGCATATACCTCCCGGAGCACATGCGGGTCGTTCGCGCGGCGCTGCCGCATCCGTGCAGGTGGGCGGGAGATGTTCGCAGTCCGCTTGGGTGCGCCTGCCTCCCACCTCTGCGACGGGCGTGGCAGGCTGGACCCATGACCGACTACGACGAAGCCGTCCCCGAAGAGGCCGAGCAACTCGATCAGCTGCAGCCGGAGGAGACCCTCCTCGACCGCGGAGTCGAGGACGTGCTCGACGAGGGCTATGTGACCGGCGAGAACTGGTCGCCCGCCCAGGGATTCGGCAACACCGTCGCCGAGATGCGTCAGGGCGAAACCCTGGAGATGCGGATCGCGCAGGAGTACCAGGAGCCGGTCAAGCCCCAGGGGCCATGGAATCCCGACCAGTCGGAGCCGCGAGAGGTTGGCACCCATCGGGCCGGGAGACTGGTGGACGCGAACGGTGGCGTGCCCGGGCTGGACACCGTGGCGGAGAGTGTCGCCCGCGATGTCGGGATCGACGGCGGCGCAGCGACGGCCGAGGAGGCCGCGATGCACATCATCGATGACTTCGACGATGACGACGACTGACCCCCGTCGCACCCTCTACCCGCCGATCGAGCCGTACGCGTCCGGCATGCTCGACGTGGGAGACGGCCAGCAGCTGTACTGGGAGGAGTGTGGGAACCCCGCAGGCAAGCCGGCGGTGTTCGTCCATGGCGGCCCCGGTGGCGGCTGCACCCCCAACTACCGGCGCTACTTCGACCCGTCGGCCTACCGCGTGGTGCTGTTCGATCAGCGCGGCTGCGGCCGCAGCGTTCCGCATGCCAGCGAACCGGATGCCGATCTGGGCGCGAACACGACCTGGCACCTGGTGGACGACCTCGAGCGACTCCGCGTCGACCGCGGGATCGGGCGGTGGCTGGTGTTCGGTGGCTCGTGGGGGAGCGCGCTGGGCCTGGCCTACGCGCAGAAGCACCCCGACCGGGTCTCCGAGCTGGTGTTGCGTGGCATCTTCACGCTCCGCCGCAGCGAGCTCGACTGGTACTACAACGGCGGCGCGGCGAACCTCGCGCCGGAGTGGTGGCGCTCGTTCTGCGAGCCCCTCCCTGCCGGGTTCAGCGGCGACCGGATCGCGAAGTACCACGACCTGCTGTTCGACCCGGACCCTGCCGTGCACCTGCCTGCGGGCGTCGCCTGGACGACGTGGGAGGCCGCGACCTCGACGCTGGAGTTCTCCCAGCAGCTGGTGGACGACTTCTCCGAGGCGGCGTTCGCGCTGGCGTTCGCCCGGATCGAGAACCACTACTTCGTCAATGGTGGCTGGTTCCGTGAGGGCCAGCTGATCGAGGACGCCGGACGGCTGAGCGGGATCCCCGGTGTGATCGTGCAGGGGCGCTACGACCTGCCGTGCCCGATCACCACCGCGGACGCCCTGCATCGTGCCTGGGCCGAGGCCGACTACCGGGTTGTGCTGGCCGGCCACTCTGCCTCCGAACCGGCGATCATCGCGGAGCTGGTGGCTGCCACCGACCGGTTCGCCCGCACCGGGACCTGAACGTCCTCAACGGTGCATGGGGGCTACAGAGACGCGGGCCACGGTCCATCCCGAAGGGCTGCCCGACGATCAGGAGCTGGCGGTGGACGCCGGACTGTGGCGCGGTCGCCGGTACGGCACAGCGACAGGGGCGAGCCCGGCGGGCGACGGGTTGGTGAGCGGGAATAGGATGACGAATCGAACTTCCAGGAGGAACCCCTGAACGAACCGCAGAGCGTCGTCGCCGAGCGCCGCGTGGCGATCCCCGCCTCGATCAACATGGTCTCCGTCCTCGGGCCGCGAGACGAGTTCCTGCAGATCCTCGAACGCGAACTGGCGGCCGACCTGCATGTCCGGGGCAACGAGATCACGATCACCGGCACGCCTGCGGACGTCACCACCGCCGCGGAGGTGCTCGCGGAACTGATCACGATCGTGCGGACGGGGCAGGGGCTCGCCGCGGACACGGTCGAACGGACCCTGGGCATGGTGACCTCGGACGAGGCGGCCAGCGCGGCAGAGGTGCTCACCCAGAACATCCTCTCCAGCCGTGGCCGGACGATCCGTCCGAAGACCCTGAACCAGAAGCGGTACGTGGACGCGATCGACGCCCACACCGTCGTGTTCGGCATCGGGCCGGCCGGCACGGGCAAGACCTACCTGGCCGTCGCCAAGGCTGTGCAGGCCCTGCAGGCCAAGGAGGTGAACCGGATCATCCTGACCCGCCCCGCGATCGAGGCGGGGGAGCGGTTGGGCTACCTGCCGGGCACCCTGAGCGACAAGATCGACCCGTACGTCCGTCCGCTCTACGACGCGCTGCACGACATGATCGATCCCGACTCGGTGCCGCGGCTGCTGACCTCAGGCACCATCGAGGTGGCGCCGCTGGCGTTCATGCGCGGCCGCTCGCTGAACGACGCCTTCATCATTCTCGACGAGGCCCAGAACACCTCAATGGAGCAGATGAAGATGTTCCTGACCCGGCTCGGCTTCGGCTCGAAGATCGTGGTCACCGGCGACGTGACCCAGATCGACCTGCCCGCCGGTACCCGCTCCGGCCTGACCGTGGTGGAGCAGATCCTCGACGGCGTCCACGACATCGCCTTCTGCCGCCTCACCAGCCATGACGTCGTCCGGCACCGGCTGGTCGGACGGATTGTCGCAGCCTATGACCGTTTCGAGGCAACCCTGCCGCCGGGCCGACGGAACTGAGGAGTCCAATGATCGAGTTGAACAACGAGTCCGGGGTGGCGGTCGACAGCGAGCGGCTGGTCGCACTGGCCACCTTCGCTCTGGACGCGCTCAGGATCCACCCGCAGGCGGAGCTGTCGATCCTGCTGGTCGACACCGACACGATGTCGGCCTACCACGAGAAGTTCATGGGCGAGCCGGGCCCGACGGACGTGCTGAGTTTCCCGATGGACGAGCTGCGCGCGCCCGAGCCGGATGAGGAGCCGCCGGTCGGCCTGCTCGGCGACATCGTGCTGTGTCCCGAGGTGACCGCGGCCCAGGCCGCCGAGAGCAGTCGCACGCCGGAGGAGGAAGCCGACTACCTGCTCATCCACGGTCTGCTGCACCTGCTCGGCCATGACCACGCGGAGCCCGCAGAGAAGAAGGTCATGTTCGACCTGAACGACAAGATCATCGCCGCCTGGGACGCGTCCCGCGCCTGAGCGGCAACCCGACCTTCCCTCAGGGTTGGTCCCGGCCCCGCCACCTCCGGGCTGAACCGTCCGAAACTGACCGGCTTCTGCCTGCAACCTTTCGGGCCGCTACCGACTATGTAGTGGTGAAGGCTCGTGATGGCGGTCACGGCCGGATCGGAGGGGACGATGGCAGAGGCCGTCATCGAGGTGAGGATGCGGGGCGCGGACCCGCGGTCGCAGCGCTCCCGCCAATTGCTCAGGGCGGCTGCCGTTCGCCTGCTGCGCAAGGGATCGGATCCGCAGCCGTCGGTATCCACCCTCGTGCGCACCGCTCAGGTGTCACGGTCAACGTTCTACGCACACTATGACTCGGTCGATGAGCTCCTCGACGACGCGCTCGGTGAGTTGACCGTGTCCATCATGCCCGCGGCGGACGGTCCGCTCGGTTTCGTGCGAGGCGTGTTCGAGCAGGCGGCGCAGCACAGGGAGCTGGCCGCCGCGCTGCTGTCCCCCGACCGCAACACCGGTTTCGCGCCGCGACTGCGGCTCCAGGTCGCGCAGATCCTGGCCGACGGCGGCCTCGAGGACTGTGGGCTGGCCGCCGAGGTGCTGGCGGACGGCATGGTGGCCGCCCTGCGCTGGTGGCTCGACGTCTGCCCCGAACGGCCCGCCCGCGAGATGGCCGCCGAGTTCGTGCGGCTGTGGAGCCCGGTGCTGGCCTCGGACGGCGGCCTTCCCGCGGGTCTTCGGCTGCAGTAGCCGTCGTGGTTCGTTCCGCGCCACTCGTCTAGACTGAGCGTCCACCAACCCGGACGAGGCGTGTGAGCGAGCGTTGACCCAGACCCAATGGATCCTGCTGGGCGTTGCCGCAGCCTGCGTGGTCCTGGCCGCGTTCGCCACGGCGGCGGAGACGGCGATCTCCGCGATCTCGCGCTCTCGGGCGGAGCGACTGCTCGAGGAGGGGCATCGCGCCGCACGGCGGCTCCAGCTGGTCGCCCAGGATCCGGCCCCCGCGCTGAACACGCTGCTCTTCGTGCGGCTGCTGCTGGAAGTGGTGGCCACCGTGCTCGTGACCCTGGTCTACTTCGACCACTTCGAGGCGACCTGGGCGCGGATCCTCTACCCCGTGCTCACGATGGTGCTGATCTCGTTCATCGTGCTGGGGGTGGCGCCACGCACGCTCGGCCGCCAGCACGCGGAGCGGGTGGCGCTGGCCGCTGCCGGGCCGGTCGGTGCCATGAGCACGGTGCTGGGGCCCGTGTCGCAGCTGATGATCCTGCTCGGCAACGCGGTGACGCCGGGCAAGGGGTTCACGGAGGGACCGTTCACCTCCGAGGCCGAACTGCGTGAGCTGGTCGATCTCGCCGAGGCCCGTGAGCTGATCGAGGCCGGCGAGCGGCAGATGATCCACTCCGTCTTCGAGCTGGGTGACACGATCGTCAAGGAAGTCATGGTGCCGCGCACAGAGATGGTCTACATCGAGCGCGGCAAGACCTTGCGACAAGGTGTCTCGCTGGCACTGCGGTCGGGCTTCAGCCGCATCCCCGTGATCGGGGACGACGTGGACGACGTGGTCGGCATCCTCTACCTGAAGGACGTCATTCGGCGGATGTACGACAACCCGAAGGCGCAGACCAACGAGACGGTGGACGCCCTGATGCGTCCGCCGACCTACTGCCCCGATTCCAAGCCGGTGGACGAGCTGCTCCGCGAGATGCAGCTGACCCGCAGCCACGTCGTGATCGTGATCGACGAGTTCGGCGGCACCGCGGGCCTGGCCACGATCGAGGATGTCCTGGAGGAGATCGTCGGCGAGATCGTCGACGAGTACGACCACGAGGTTCCACCGGTCACCGAGCTGGGGGAGCACCGCTTCCGGGTGTCGGCGCGACTTCCGATCGACGACCTCGGAGAGCTGTTCGGGCTGAAGGTCGACGACGAGGACGTCGACACCGTGCTCGGGTTGATGGCCAAGGAGTTGAACAAGGTGCCGATCCCCGGCTCGGTCGTGCACTGGGAGGGCATCGAACTGGTCGCCGAGCGCGGGTCCGACCGCCGCCACACCATCCAGACCGTGTTGGCCTCGCTGGTCGTCGACGACGACGACCCGGCCGCAGAGGCGGCGGCGAAGCTCGCCGAGGAATCCGCAAGAAGGAGCTCATGACCCCCTTCCACTCTGGCTTCGCCTGCTTCGTGGGCCGCCCGAACGCCGGCAAGTCCACGCTCACGAATGCCCTTGTGGGCAGCAAGATCGCGATCGCGTCGTCCAAGCCGCAGACGACCCGGCACGCGGTGCGCGGGATCGTGAACCGCCCGGACGCCCAGCTGGTCGTGATCGATACCCCTGGGCTGCACAAGCCGCGGACACTGCTCGGGGAGCGGCTGAACGACCTGGTTCGCGATACCTGGTCCGAGGTTGACGTGGTCGGCGTCTGCCTTCCCGCCAACCAGAGGATCGGTCCCGGTGACACCTATCTGGTGGGCGAGATCGCGAAGCTGCCGAAGCGGCCGCAACTGGTGGCCCTGGCCACGAAGTCCGACCTGGTCCCGCCACCGCGGATGGCCGAACACCTGCTGCGGATCGCCGCGCTGGAGGAGGAGCTCGGCATCCGGTGGGCGAGCATCATCCCCGTGTCGGCGGTCACCGACGACCAGGTGGACGTGGTGGCCGACGAGTTGGTCGCGCTGCTGCCCGAGGGCCCGCAGTTCTACCCGGACGGAGAGATCACCGACGAGCCCACCGAGACGTTGATCGCCGAACTCATCCGCGAGGCCGCGCTGGAGGGTGTTCACGACGAGCTGCCGCACTCGCTGATGGTGGTCGTGGAGGAGATGGGGGAACGGGAGGGGCGTCCGGCCGATCGTCCGCTGCTGGACATCTACGCCTCCATGATTGTCGAGCGCGACTCCCAGAAGGGCATCGTGATCGGCCACAAGGGCCAGCGGCTGAAGGAGGTCGGCACGGCTGCCCGGACCCAGATCGCCGCGCTGGTCGGCATGCCCGTCCACCTGGATCTGCGCGTGAAGGTGCTCAAGGACTGGCAGCGCGACCCCAAGCACCTGAACCGCCTCGGCTTCTGACGCCCGTCTCAGCATGTGCGCCGGTCCTGGCGAATGTGTCGATCGTGTGTCAGCATGAGTGCCATGTCGTGGGCGCGACTCCTGCTTGGTCGCCGCAGCGAGGCCTAGAACCAGATCAGGCCTCCTCGCTGCGGAGTTCGTCACGCGCCTGTCAACCCGCAGCCAACCAGCGAGGAACCCATGACAACCCAGACCTTCGGGACGCGTCCGCAGCCTGTCCCGGTGCAGCAGCCCACTCCGATGCCCGTCGCGCGGTACACGCCGTTCGAGCCCATCGACCTGCCCGACCGCACCTGGCCGACGAAGAAGATCACCGCAGCGCCCCGGTGGCTGTCCACCGACCTGCGGGACGGCAACCAGGCGCTGATCGACCCGATGACGCCGTCGCGGAAGCGCAAGATGTTCGACCTGCTGGTGCGGATGGGCTACAAGGAGATCGAGGTCGGCTTCCCGTCCGCTTCACAGACGGACTTCGACTTCGTGCGCAGCCTGATCACTTCCGATGCCATCCCCGACGATGTCACCATCAGCGTCCTGACCCAAGCCCGTGAGGACCTGATCGAACGCACCGCCCAGTCCCTGATCGGGGCACGGCGGGGCACCATCCACCTGTACAACGCGACCGCGGAACTGTTCCGGCGGGTGGTGTTCGGGATCGACGAGGCACAGTGCATCGCCATGGCGATCAGGGGCACCGAACTGGTCATGAAGTACGCAGAGCAGAACCTCGGCGAGGTCGAGTTCGGTTACGAGTACAGCCCCGAGATTTTCACCCAGACCCCGACCGACTTCGCGATCGAGATCTGCAACGAGGTGATGGACGTCTGGCAGCCCGGCCCGGACCGGGAGATCATCCTGAACCTGCCGGCAACCGTCGAGCGGTCCACGCCCAACACCTACGCCGACCAGATCGAGTACTTCGGTCGGCACATCCGCAACCGTGACCACGTGGCCATCTCGCTGCATCCCCACAACGACCGGGGCACGGCGGTTGCGGCCACCGAGCTGGCCCTGATGGCCGGTGCCGACCGCGTCGAGGGCTGCCTGTTCGGCCACGGCGAGCGCACCGGCAACGTGGACCTGGTCACCCTGGGCCTGAACCTGTTCACCCAGGGGATCGACCCGAAGATCGACTTCTCCGACATCGACGAGATCCGTCGGACGGTGGAGTACTGCACCAACCTGCCGGTCCACCCGCGCCACCCGTACGCGGGGGACCTGGTCTACACCGCCTTCTCCGGCTCCCACCAGGACGCCATCAAGAAGGGGCTGGAGGTGCTGGAGAAGACGGCCGCCTCCCAGGGGAAGACTCTGCACGAGATTCCCTGGGAGGCGCCGTACCTCCCGATCGATCCGCACGACGTCGGCCGCACCTACGAGGCGGTGATCCGGGTCAATTCGCAGTCCGGCAAGGGCGGCATGGCCTACATCATGAAGTCCGAGCACCACCTCGACCTGCCGCGCAGGCTGCAGATGGAGTTCTCCCGGGTCGTCCAGGCGCACACCGACTCCGAGGGTGGAGAGGTGTCCCCGGAGGAGATGTGGCGGATCTTCGCCGATGAGTACCTGGCCGACACCGAGCCGCTGAGTCTCATCACCGTGAAGTCGGTGTCCAACGGGGGCGGCTACACGGTCACGGCGACCGTCCGCGACCGCGGGGTCGAGCACGAGATCAGCGGGGAGGGCAACGGCCCGCTGTCAGCGTTCGTGGACGCCCTGGGCATCCTCGGCTACCACGTCCGGGTGCTCGACTACACCGAGCACGCGCTGTCCTCCGGCGGAGACGCGATGGCTGCAGCCTATGTGGAGGCGGAGATCGGCCAGGGAGAGGACGCGCACGTGCTGTGGGGCGTCGGCCTGCACGAGTCGATCGTGACGGCGTCCCTGCGCGCGGTGGTCGGCGCGATCGACCGGGAGGCCCGGCGGATCGCCGCCGAGTCGGTCGAGGCCGAGGCGCGCCCCTGAACGAGGCTTTCGTCCCGGACGGGCGAGCCCGCGACTCGGCGGGTCCGCCCGTTCGGGGCCGGTTCAGCAGTTCAGCAGGCCACCCGAGCCGCTGGTGCTGCCATGAACCTGCAGGTTGGCCGACTGCCCGGGCTTGACCTTGTGATAGTTGCCCCAGTTCGTGGTGCCCCTCACGGTCACCGTTCTGGGGCTGGCCGAACAGGAACTGCTGTCGACCTTGACCAGGCCACCCTGGTTGTCGGAGAGGTCCGTGGCCTCGAACGGCAGGTCCGTGCTGGACAGGTTGATCGTCACCTGCCAGGTGACCGCGGTCTCCGAGGTCGACGAGACCGTCACGTTGAGGTTGTAGTCGCTGAGGGTCGGGTAACCCCAGGAGGTGATCCCGGTGATCGTCGCCGCGCAGGTGCCGTTCCCCGAGACCGGGGCGCAGGACACCGCCGGGAGCGTGGTCTGGGTCTGGCTCCAGGTGGTCGGCAACGGCCACGTGTCCGCGGTGACCAGAACGCCGCTGACCGTCCCCGGTGCCGAAACCAGGGTGAGGGTTGCGCTGGTGCCGGAAGCCTTGCCGGACGCGGTCAGCGTTGTGCTGCCGGAACGAACATAGGTGACCAGGCTCGCCCCCGAGCAGGCCGCGTCGAGGCCGGTGACCGAGACCGACGAGCCGGTGACGGTCGCCGTGACCGGGCCGCTGCAGCGGCTCCACGTCTGGGCCAGGGGAGCGCTGGTGGTCTTCTGCAGGTCGAGTTGCGCGGCCGCGGACGTGCCCAGGGACGCCAGCATCCCCAGCGCCACGATGGACGCCAGGGTCACAGGCCAGCGCAATCTCATGCAGGAGTCCTTATCCGGTAGAGGTCGGGGTGCTGGGACGCCGTTCGGGCCACAGCACGAGGGCGGCGGCGACCAGCAGCAACGACACCCACATCATCGGCGACCGGAACATGGACAACACCCCGCCCAGGTTGGGGATGTAGCCGACCATGACTCCGGTCACCTGCCCGGCCACCGGCGTGAACGGGTCGACGAAGTGGTTGTTGTCGCCCTGCAACTGCCAGCCGTTCACCCCGTCCCCACCGATGATCCGATGGATCACGACGGGGGACTTGTCCGTGAACGGGCGGTAGGACACCACGTCTCCCACCTGCGGGGTCCCGCAGCGGGTGATGGCCAGATCGCCCGGGTGCATCGTGGGCTCCATGGAGTGCCCGGTCACGATGGTGAGGGTGGTGCACCCGCCCAGGCTGGACGGCCACCCGAGAACCACCAGGCCGGCCAGCATGGCCCAGCCGACGATCTGGCCGAGCCGACGGACCAGGGTCCGCCGGCCTGCCGCTGCGATCATCAGCTGTAGATGCTGAGCGCGAACTGCTTGATCGTCTGCGGGTCGACCGAGCCGAGCGAGACGGACACGCTGGTGCCGTCCACGGTCCCGGTGCCGAGCTTGACCCAGTCGCCGCCGGCCACCTTGTACGCCGCCTCGTAGGTGTGGTTCTTGCAGGAGTTGTCGATGTTCGCGAACTTCACGTTCGCGACCGTCCAGGGCAGCGAGGACGTGCTCGAGAAGCTGGGCGTGTCGAAGCTGGAGGTGATGGTCTCCGACGAGGGCTGGCAGTCCGCGCTGACGCTGGTGGCACCGGCCTGGAAGCTGCCCGTCCAGGACATGCCCAGCTGGGCGGCGGCCGCTGCGGACGCGCCACCGAGGCCCAGGATGAGAAGGGCGGTGGCCGCGATCTTCTTGTGGTTGCGCGTGCGGGCAGGCGTGGTCGTCTCTGATGACATGGTGAATCCCCTGATAGATCGGATGAGTGGTGCGCCCTGCGCGGCGTTGAGACCCCTCCCGTGGCCGCATGCAGTTCGTACTGCTATCGATCTTGCCTCAGGCGCAGGCCGGCCAAAAGTCCCCGAGCGGGCGACACCCGTGCGGGTATGCCGCAACGGGGACCCGGCCGGGCACCCCGGCCACGGCGGTGGGAGAGGCGAAGGGTGGCGGGGCGACCCCGATAGGATCACCCCATGCCCAAGGTCCTCACCGAACTCCCTGTCGGCGAACGCGTCGGCCTCGCCTTCTCCGGCGGCCTGGACACGTCCGTCGCGGTCGCCTGGATGCGCGAGAAGGGCGCGATCCCGTGCACCTACACCGCCAACCTCGGCCAGTACGACGAGCCCGACATCGACTCGGTGCCCGGTCGTGCGGGCGCCTACGGCGCGGAGATCTCGCGGATGGTCGACTGCACGGCCGCGATGGTGGAGGAGGGCCTGGTCGCTCTGATCTGCGGGGCGTTCCACATCCGCACCGGCGGACGCACGTACTTCAACACCACCCCGATCGGTCGCGCCGTCACCGGCACGATGCTGGTCCGCGCCATGCGCGAGGATGACGTCTGGATCTGGGGCGACGGCTCCACCTACAAGGGCAACGACATCGAGCGGTTCTACCGCTACGGCCTGCTGGCGAATCCACAGTTGCGCATCTACAAGCCGTGGCTGGATGCGGACTTCGTCCGCGAGCTCGGCGGTCGTGCGGAGATGTCGCAGTGGCTGGCGGAGCGCGGCCTGCCCTACCGGGACTCCAAGGAGAAGGCGTACTCCACCGATGCCAACATCTGGGGCGCCACCCACGAGGCCAAGGAACTGGAGAACCTCGACACGGGCATCGAGATCGTCGAGCCGATCATGGGTGTGCGGTTCTGGGACCCGGCGGTGCAGATCCCTGCCGAGGACGTCACGGTCAGCTTCGAGCAGGGCCGTCCGGTGATGATCAACGGCAAGACCTTCGCGTCCGCCGTCGATCTGGTTCTGGAGGCCAACGCGATCGGCGGACGTCACGGCCTCGGCATGAGCGACCAGATCGAGAACCGGATCATCGAGGCCAAGAGCCGCGGCATCTACGAGGCCCCCGGCATGGCCCTTCTGCACATCTGCTACGAGCGGCTCGTCACCGCGATCCACAATGAGGACACCTTCGCGAGCTACCAGCTTGAGGGACGAAAGCTCGGCCGGCTGATGTACGAGGGTCGCTGGCTCGACCCGCAGTCGCTGATGATCCGCGAGTCCCTGCAGCGCTGGGTCGGTTCGGCCGTCACAGGCTCGGTCACCTTGCGGCTGCGCCGCGGTGACGACTGGTCGATTCTCGATACCGAGGGTCCGGCGTTCTCCTACCATCCCGAGAAGCTGTCCATGGAGCGGGTGGGCGACGCCGCGTTCGGGCCGCTCGACCGGATCGGCCAGCTCACCATGCGCAACCTCGACATCGCCGACTCACGCACCCGTCTCGAGCAGTACTCGCAGCTGGGGCTGGTCGGCGGAGAGGTTTCCGCACTTGTCGGTGAGCTGGATTCAGGGCGCGCGTCCGCGATCACCGCGGGCAACGCCACCGAGCCCGACATCGAGCAGGCGCAGAATCTCTCCGGCATGGAGTCCGGCACCGACTGAGCCTTCTGGCCGAAAAGGAGAACCGTCCCCTTATCGGCCAGGTTGGACGAAAAGGGGACGGTTCTCCTTTTCGGCCACCGATCGGCGGGCCCCACCGCGTCCGCGCGCCCGGCGGGGCTGTCGGCTCGCCACCGTCGCGCGCTGCGGCCTCAGGGACGCGCGGTCCGCCATCGCGCCGGAATGGCTGAGTGGGCGGATCCGTGCGTGGTCACTGCACCTGGTTCGGTTCCGCTCCGCCGTAGCGGCGGTCCCGGTGTGCGTACTGCTCGATCCCGCGCCACAGGTCACGGCGGTCGAAGTCGGGCCACAGCCGGTCCATGAAGACCATCTCCGCGTAGGCCGACTGCCAGATCAGGAAGTTGGACGTGCGTTGCTCGCCTGAGGAGCGGATGAACAGGTCGACGTCGGGAATCTCAGGCTCGTCGAGGAAGCGACGGAACCGATCCTCGGTGAGCCGGGACGGGTCGAGCTCACCCCGCAGGGCCGCCTCGGCGACGGCCCTGGCTGCGTCCACGATCTCGGCCCTGCCGCCGTAGTTCACGCAGAACTGCAGGGTGAGCACGTGGTTGCCGGCGCTCTGTCGCTCTGCGTCCTGCAGTTCGCGGATGACGCTGCGCCACAGCCGCGGCGCCCGGCCCGCCCAGCGGATCCGCACACCCATCGCGTCGAGCTGGTCCCGGCGGCGGTGGATCACGTCCCTGTTGAAACCCATCAGCCAGCGCACCTCGTCGGGGGAGCGGCGCCAGTTCTCCGTGGAGAACGCGTATGCCGACAGGTAGGGGATGCCGATCTCGATGGCACCCTCGATGACGTCGAACAGCGAGTCCTCGCCGCGGGCGTGGCCTGCGGTGCGCGGCAGGTTGCGGGCCTTCGCCCAGCGGCCGTTGCCGTCCATCACGATCGCGACGTGCGCGGGGAGTGCCCTGGCGTCGATCGCAGGCGGACGGGCACCCGAAGGGTGCGGAGCGGGCGGTCGGATCTGCTTGCGCTGAGCCACGTCGGCAGCCTAACGCGAGGAGTTTCGGCGCGCCGCGCAGCACCGCCGAACCGGCCCTGAGCGCTCGTTCCGCCAGCGGCGAACAACCTGAGTCGACCAGACTCAACTTGCTTGAAATTGTGCCGCGATGGATGCAGACTGGCATTAGCACTCGGGCAAGCAGAGTGCTAACGAGACGATAGGAGTGACCCAACATGGCACGTACGTACGACCCCTTCCGCGAGATGGATCGCTGGTTCTCCGACGTCGCCCGGACGCCGGCCAGCGCCGCGATGCCGATGGACCTGTTCCGTGACGGCGACGTCTTCGTCGCCCGGATCGACCTCCCCGGTGTGGACCCGGCCTCGATCGACGTGGACGTCGACGACCGCACCCTCACCGTGCGCGCGCAGCGCAACGCCGAGACCACCGACGAGCAGAAGTGGCTGGTCCGCGAGCGTCCGGCCGGCACCTTCGCGCGCCAGCTGACCCTGGGCTACGGGGTGGCGCTGGACAAGATCGCCGCCCAGTACGCCGACGGAGTGCTGAGCCTGCGGATTCCGGTGGCCGAGGAGGCCAAGCCGCGCAAGATCAGCGTCTCGCACAGCGGCGGCACCACCCAGATCGAGGGGTCCGTCGAGGGCTGAGCGAGGGCTGAGCGAGGGCCACCGACTGTGGTCGAGCGCCAGCCCCAGAGGCTGGCGCTCGACGCGAGGGGTGGCCCTCGGCGTGTCCGGGTCCGGGATCAGGCGAAGGGTGCGGATGCCTTCGTCAGGCGATGCGCCTGGCTGCGGGAGAGCTTCACCTCGGCCGCGGCCATCAACGCGGGGATCTGCTCGACCGAGCTGACCGACGCGATCGGCGCGGTCACCCCGGGTTGCTGGCGCAGCCACGCGAGCGCGACGGTCGCAGGCTCGATGCCGAGTTCGTCGGCGACGCCGACCACCGCGTCCATCACGTCGAATCCGGCGCTGGTCGCGTAACTGCGGACCCGTGCGGCGCGCGGCCCGTGGGGTTGCTCGTCGCGCGCGTACTTGCCGGTGAGGAAACCCGCGGCCAGCCCGTAGTACGGCACGAGCGCGAGGTGGTGCTCTGCGCAGACCGCGCCAAGACCAGCGGACTCGACCTCCGCACGGTGCACGAGGTTGTACTGGGGCTGCACGGCGACGGGACGTGCGAACCCCTCGGCCGTCGCCACCTCGACAACCTCTGCGACCCGCTCCGCAGTGAAGTTCGACAACCCGTAGTGCCGGATGTCGCCGGCGGACACCAGTTGGTCGAACGCGCCCAGCCACTCCGCCGTCGGCACGTGGGGGTCGTCCTCGTGGGCGTAGTACAGGTCGATCGTCTCCAGGCCCAGCCGCCGCCGCGAGCCGTCCAGGCAGATCTTGATGTTGGCCGGACGCAGCCCGCGGTGCACCGGGTGCTTGCCGACCTTGGTGGCCACCACCACGGTGCCCTTGTCGGCGCGATGTCGCAGCCACCCGCCGATCACGCTCTCGGACTCGCCGCCGCGGTGCCCCGGCACCCAGGTCGAATAGCTGTCGGCGGTGTCGATGAAGTTCCCACCGGCCTCCAGGTAGGCGTCGAGAATCGCCTCGGACGCGTTCCCGTCCGCCGTCCAGCCGAAGACATTGCCGCCCAGGCACAGCGGGGACACTCTCAGCGTTGAGATCCGGTGCATGCACACAGCCTAGGGTGACGGCGCGAATTCTCAGGCTGACAGCGCGAAATCCACGCTCAGATGCACCGAGAGGCCCGTGGTGGCGTTCAGTTCGAGGCCCAGGTCGAGCGGTGCGGACGCTGCCCGCGCGCCGGCGGCGAACATCACCGGATTCGGCTGGTCGTGGCGCGGGGACGGCATGGACCAGGAGTCGGACGCCTGCTCGATGCCCACAATCTCGAGGCCGGCGGCAGCGGCCACGGCGTCCGCCTTGCGGCGGGCCATGGCCATCGCCGTGGCAGCGGCAGCGATGCTGGCCTCGAACTCGTCGTAGGTCCACTCCAGGTCCGTCACACTGACCCCCGGCCGGTCGGCCAGTACGCCGAGGACCGCAGGAAGGTGCTCGGGCCCGGCCACGACGACCAGGTCGATCTCGACGGTCTGGTTCTTCAGCAGGACGCCGTCCCTGGTGGCCAGGCGCACGCCGGTGACTTCGACGGCGTCCTCTGTGACACCGTGCCCGGCGAGTTCGGTGACCAGGTCGGCCACGAGTGCCGCCTTGCGTCCGGCGACTCCGGCGGCAATCGTCGAGGACCCGTGAACGAGCGCGTGGACGCGGGCCGACGTCGCGGTGATCCGCACGGTGTGGTCGACCGTGATCCGCAGGGTTCCCATCGGCAGAGCCTATTGCCTCCCGGGCCCGCGCGGGACCCGGGAGGCGCCACGGGACCGCCATCCCGAGGCTCAACCGGCGGCGTCAGGTGTGGCTGACCGCCGCGTGCTCTATGGCCAGGCCGTTGCTGAAGCGGGTGAGGTAGGTGTCGAAGCCGGCCACGTCCGCCGGGTCCGGTGCAACCGTCTCCAGCGCCGCGCCGGCGAAGACGCTCGCGGTCAGGTAGTCGGCCAGGGTCTGGCCGTCCGCCTTGTCGCGGACGTAGGCGGCGAGCAGGGCGATGCCCCAGGCCCCGCCCTCTCCGGCGATGTCGCCGACCGAGACCGGCGCATTGACCGCTGCGGCGAGGTAGCGCTGCGCGACGCCCCTGGTCTTGAACAGCCCCCCGTGGGCGAACAGCGAGTCGAGCGCGACCGACTCGTCGGTGAGCAGGATGTTCATCCCGATCCGCAGGCTCGACAGCGCGGCGAACAGCTGCGTGCGCATGAAGTTCGCCAGCGTGAACCTCGAGTCGGGGGTGCGCACGAACAGCGGGCGTCCCTCTTCGAGGCCCGTGATGTGCTCGCCGGAGAGGTAGTTGTAGGCCAGCAGTCCGCCGCAGTCGGGCTCACCCTCCAGCGATGCGGTGAACAGGGTCTCGAACACGGTCCCGGCATCCGCGGTGGCACCGATCCGGGTGGCGAACTCGCCGAACAGGCCCGCCCAGGCGTTCAGCTCGCTGGCGCCGTTGTTGCAGTGCACCATCGCGACCAGGTCTCCGGCAGGAGTGGTGACCAGGTCGAGCTCAGGGTGCATCCGGGCGAGGGGCTGCTCCAGCACGACCATGGCGAAGATCGAGGTGCCGGCGGAGACGTTGCCGGTGCGCACGGCAACCGAGTTCGTCGCCACCATTCCCGTGCCGGCGTCGCCTTCGGGCGGGCAGAACGGCACCCCCGGCTGCAGCACCCCGGTGGGGTCGAGCAGGGTCGCCCCCGTAGCGGTCAGCGAACCGGCCGGCGCACCCGCCGGGAGTACGGACGGCAGCAGCGCGGCCAGGGCGCACCCGTAGCCCCTGCTCGCGGCCAGCTCGTCGAACTGGCCCAGCATCGTGGCGTCGTAGCCGCCGGTAGTGGTGTCGATCGGGAACATGCCGGACGCGTCCCCCACGCCCAGCACCCGCTCGCCGGTCAGCAGGAAGTGCACGTACCCCGCCAGGGTGTTGATCGAGGCGACAGACCCGACGTGCTGCTCGCCGTTGAGCATCGCCTGGTACAGGTGGGCGATCGACCAGCGTTGCGGGATGTTGTGGCCGAACAGTGCGCTCAACTCCTCGGCCGCCGGGCCGGTGATCGTGTTCCGCCAGGTCCGGAACGGCACCAGCAGCGCGCCGTCCGCATCGAAGGCGAGGTAGCCGTGCATCATCGCCGAGACGCCCATCGCGCCCACCGTGCGCAACTCGACCCCGTACTGCTCGCGCACCTGCTCGGCGAGCGACGCGTACGCCGCCCGCATGCCCGAGTGCACGGCCTCCAGCGAGTACGTCCAGACCCGGTCGGCGAATTGGTTCTCCCAGTCATGTCCACCGGTCGCCAGCGGTGCGTTGTCCGGACCGGTCAACACCGCCTTGATCCGCGTCGAGCCGAACTCGATGCCCAGTGCCGTGCGTCCCTCCGCAATGGCGGCGCGGATGCCCTCGATCTCCATTGATCCTCCTCTAGTGCAGCCCTCGCGACCTGGTGCGGGGCTGCCGACGCAGACATCATGACAGGCGAGTGTGTGCGCTAACAACGGCTCGCCGGAAGCTCCTGGCGCAGACGGCACGCCGATCGGGGGAGAATGATGGCGTGCCGACCTATCGTGACGATGCGGTCGTGCTGCGCACCCACAAGCTGGGCGAGGCCGACCGCATCATCAGCATGCTCTCCCGTCGGCACGGGAAGATCCGCGCGGTCGCGCGCGGCGTGCGCAGGACGTCCTCGAAGTTCGGCGCCAGACTCGAACCGTTCAGCCACGTCGACCTGCAGTTCGCCACCGGCCGGACGCTGGACGTGATCACCCAGGCGGTCACCCTGCACGCGTACTCCGAACCCCTGGCCCACGACTACGAGCGCTACACGACCGGGCAGGTGATGATCGAGACGGCCGACCGGCTGGTCACAGAGGAGGGGGAGCCGTCCTTGCAGCAGTACCAGCTGCTGGTGGGCGCGCTGCATGCGTTGACGTCCGGGACCTCGGACGGGTTGCGGCAACCTGCGATGGTGATGGACGCCTACCTGCTGCGTGCGATCGCCCTTGCCGGCTATGCCCCGACCCTGACCGATTGTGCGCGGTGCGGTGCCGCCGGCCCACATGAGGCGTTCTCGCCGCAACTCGGCGGCATGGTCTGCCGGCGCTGCAGGCCGCCAGGTTCCGCGCACCCGGCGCCCGCCACCGTGGCCTACCTCGGTGCGCTGCTCGCCGGTGACTGGCCCGCGACGAGGGATGTGGCGGAGCTGACGATCCGCCAGGGGAGCGGGCTGGTGGCAGCCTTCGTGAGCTGGCACCTCGATCGCGGACTGCGTTCCCTGAGCCACGTGGATCGGTCGCGACCGGTCCGGTGAGTCCCGGCAGCCGGTCGTCCGCTCGGCAGTGTTACCGATATCAAACTGTTATCTGGAAATGGTGCACGGAGGCTGGTGATACCGGTAACATCCTTCTTGGCAGGCGATGTTGCCGCTAACACTCAGGAGCACAGCGAGGTGACCGATCCAGTGAAACACCTAGTCAGGTCCATGATTTCCGCCGCGGGTGCGGTTGCGGGCAGGGAGGAAGGGCGATGAGTCCGATCCCGACCGAACTGAGGGACGTGGTCGAGGCCCTGAAGGTGGAGGTCGCCGCCCTGCATGCCGAGTTGCCGCGCAACGGTCTGGTCGTGTGGACGGCTGGCAACGTGTCAGCGCGCGTACCCGGCGCCGACCTGCTGGTGATCAAGCCGTCAGGGGTGTCCTACGACGACCTGACGCCGGAGTTGATGGTGGTCTGCGACCTCGACGCCAACCTGGTCGAGGGCTCGCACAGCCCGTCCTCGGACACGGCAGCGCACGCCTACGTCTACAAGCACATGCCCGAGGTCGGAGGCGTGGTGCACACGCACTCGGACTACGCGACCGCCTGGGCGGCGCGGCGGGAGCCGATTCCCTGCGTGCTGACCATGATCGGCGACGAGTTCGGCGGAGAGATCCCGGTGGGTCCGTTTGCGCTGATCGGGGATGACTCGATCGGACGCGGCATCGTCGAGACGCTGACCGGGAGCCGGTCGCGAGCGGTGCTGATGGCCAACCATGGACCGTTCACGATCGGCAAGGACGCCCGGGACGCGGTGAAGGCCGCGGTCATGGTGGAGGACGTCGCCCGCACAGTCCACCTCGCGCGCCAACTGGGGGAACCGGTGCCGATCCCGCAGGCGGACATCGACAGGCTCTTTGATCGTTATCAGAACGTCTATGGACAAGGAAGTGCCAAATGAGCAAGCAGATCTGGTTCCTCACCGGCAGCCAGGGCCTTTACGGCGAGGACGTGCTCCTGCAGGTGCGGGACCAGTCCGCGCAGATCTCGGGCGCGCTCGCCGCGGCGGAATCGATCCCGGTCGATGTGGTCGCGAAGCCGACCCTCACCGACGCCGGCGCGATCCGCCGGGTCATGCTGGACGCGAACGCCGACGACGACTGCATCGGCGTGATCGCCTGGATGCACACCTTCTCGCCGGCGAAGATGTGGATCTCGGGCATGGATGCCCTGACCAAGCCGTTCCTGCACCTGCACACGCAGGTGAACGTCGAACTGCCCTGGGCGAGCATCGACATGGATTTCATGAACCTGAACCAGGCCGCCCACGGTGACCGCGAGTTCGCCTATATCGCCACCCGGCTCGGCGTGCCGCGCAAGACCGTTGCCGGTCACGTGTCCGACCCTCGCGTCGTGGCGCGGATCGCGGTCTGGGCACGGGCGGCGCTGGCGCGGGCCGAGGTGAGCACCCTGAAGCTGGTGCGGTTCGGCGACAACATGCGCAACGTGGCCGTGACCGAGGGCGACAAGGTCGAGGCCGAGCGCCGGTTCGGCGTCTCGGTGAACACCTGGGGTGTCAACGATCTGGTCGACGTTGTCGACAACCAGGTCAGCGAGGGCGAGGTCGACGCGCTGATCAGCGAGTACATGGATCTGTACGACGTGGCCCCGGAACTGCGCCCGGGTGCTGACCGGCACGAGTCGTTGCGCTACGGCGCCCGGATCGAGGCCGCACTGCGCAAGTTCGTGGTCGAGGGTGGCTTCGGTGCCTTCACGACGAACTTCGAGGATCTCGGCGGGCTGCGTCAGCTGCCCGGCCTGGGCGTGCAGCGCCTGGAGGGTGAGGGGATCGGGTTCGCCGGCGAGGGGGACTGGAAGACCGCCGTCCTTGGCCGCACCCTGATGACCATGGCGCAGGGCCTGCCCGGTGGCACCTCGTTCATGGAGGACTACACCTACCACCTGGAGCCGGGCCGCGAGCTCAGCCTCGGCGCCCACATGCTCGAGGTGAGCCCGTCCATCGCGCTGGGCACGCCGCGGATCGAGATCCACCCGCTCGGCATCGGCAACCGTGAGGACCCGGTTCGAATGGTGTTCGACGCGGCGCCGGGCGACGGGGTCACCGTCGGCATGTGCGACCTGGGGGATCGGTTGCGGCTGGTCGGCAACGAACTCACCGTCGTCCCGCCGCTGGCCGACATGCCGAAGCTCCCCGTGGCGCGTGCGGTCTGGCAGGCCAAGCCGGACTTCACCACCTCGACCGAGTGCTGGCTGTCCGCGGGCGGGCCGCACCACACCGTGCTGTCGACCGCGCTCACCACCGAGCACCTCACGGATCTCGCCGAGATGATCGGCATCGAGCTCGCCATGATCGGCGAGGGCACGCGGACCGGCCAGTTCCTCAAGGAACTGCGCTGGAACAACGCCTACCACCGGCTGGCCATCGGCTTCTAGGTCGTCCAAGGAGTTACCAGTTCATCACGAGAGGGGGAATATCGGCGGGGCCGGAAGGGTGGCCCAACGGAGAATCGAATGGCTTTCACGTGCCATTCAGTGAGTAGTTCAAGAAACGTTGTGGAATCGTTATTCAGCAGGACCTAAACCGGCGTTGACTAGCTGGATTAGGTAGTGAACAATCTGTGTAACTCTCGGCAACGGATGCCGGGCGTAGCCAACCGAGGCTGCGACTCAATGAGGAGAAGGAGCGCATCAACAAAATGCGACGCATCGGAATGGCGATCATTGCTATCGTCACTTCATTCGCACTTGCCGCCTGTGGTGGCACCGGCGCCGGGGGCGGCGCAACGACGGGTGGCTCCGGGGCCTCCCAAGCTGCGGGGGACACGCTGGTCGGCGTCGCAATGCCGACTCAGACCTCTGAGCGCTGGATCGCCGACGGCAACGCCGTGAAGGCGGGCCTGGAGAAGGCCGGCTACAAGGTCGACCTCCAGTACGCCAACGACGACATCCCGACCCAGACCCAGCAGATCGACGCGATGATCACGGCAGGCGCGAAGCTGCTCATCATCGCCGCCATCGACGGGACGGCCCTGACCAGCCAGCTGCAGAACGCCGCCTCCAAGGGCATCAAGGTGATCGCGTACGACCGCCTGATCCGTGACAGCGAGAACGTCGACTTCTACGTGTCGTTCGACAACTACAAGGTCGGCGTGGCTCAGGCCACCGCTCTGCTCTACGGCATGGGCATCACCGACCGCGACGGCAAGGCCACCGGAAATGCCGCCAAGGGCCAGGACATTGAGATGTTCGCCGGCTCCCTGGACGACAACAACGCCCACTTCTTCTGGAATGGCGCTCAGGACACGCTGAAGCCGTTCATCGATGACGGCACCCTGGTTGTGAAGTCGAAGCAGACCACGATCGAGCAGGCCGCCACGCTGCGCTGGCTGCAGGAGACCGCCCAGAAGCGGATGGAGGACCTCCTCACGTCCACCTACGGCGGCAAGGGCACCGGCCTGAAGGGCGTGCTGTCGCCCTACGACGGCATCTCCCGCGGCATCATCACCGCTCTGCAGGGTGTCGGCATGGGCCCGACAATCAAGGAAGGCCTGCCGATCGTGACCGGCCAAGACGCCGAGATCGCCTCTGTGAAGCTGATCGCGGACGGCGTGCAGTCCTCGACCATCTTCAAGGACACCCGGAAGCTGGCCGCTGAGGCCGTCACCGCCGCGCAGGACTTCCTGAGTGGCAAGACTCCCGAGGCGAACAACACCAAGGACTACGACAACGGCAAGAAGGTCGTCCCGTCCTACCTGCTCGAGGTCGATACGGTCTACGCCGACAACATCCAGTCGCTGCTGATCGATTCCGGCTACTGGACGGCGGACGAAGTCAAGTCCGGCGTCGCCAAGTAAGGCGCATAGCGAGAACCGGGGTGGGTCCAGCACCCGCTGGACCCACCCCGGGTTCCCGGTGCTCACAAGGAAGTTGGGTATGAACCAGATACTTCAAATGCGCTCGATCACCAAGGAGTTCCCCGGCGTCAAGGCCCTCGAGGACGTGACGCTCACGGTCAATGCCGGCGAGATCCATGCGATCTGCGGGGAGAACGGTGCGGGTAAGTCGACCCTGATGAAGGTGCTCAGCGGTGTGTACCCGCATGGCAGCTACAAGGGCGAGATCATCTTCGAGGGTGAGGAGGTGCGCTTCTCATCGATCAATGACTCCGAGGCCAAGGGCATCGTGATCATCCACCAGGAACTGGCGCTGGTGCCGTACCTGTCGATCGCCGAGAACATCTTCCTGGGCAACGAGGTCAAGGGCGCCGGTGGTCTGATCGACTGGAACAAGGCCAACCACCAGGCCAACCAGTTGATGGAGCGGGTCGGACTGCACGAGAACCCGATCACCCCGGTCTCCCAACTCGGCGTGGGCAAGCAGCAACTCATCGAGATCGCCAAGGCGCTGAGCAAGGAGGTCAAGCTGCTGATCCTCGACGAGCCAACGGCGGCCCTGAACGACACGGACTCCGAGCACCTGCTCGACCTGATCCGGCAGCTCCAGAAAGACGGCATCACCTCGATCATCATTTCGCACAAGCTGAACGAGATCGCCGAGATCGCCGACAACACCACGATCATCCGCGACGGCCGGACGATCGAGACCATGGACATGTCCGATCCGACCGCCACGCAGGAGCGCATGATCCGCGGCATGGTCGGACGGGATCTGGCGCACCGCTTCCCTGAGCGCATCCCGGAGATCGGGGAGCCGGTCCTCGAGGTCGACAACTGGACGGTGTACCACCCGACCCAGCCGGGCCGGATGATCATCGACAACGCGAGCTTCAACGTGCGGGCCGGCGAAGTCGTCGGGATCGCGGGTCTGATGGGTGCGGGCCGCACCGAGCTGGCGATGAGCCTGTTCGGGCACAGTTACGGCCGGAACATCACCGGGCAGGTCAAGATGCACGGCCAGGTGGTGGACACGAGCACCGTGGCCGGTGCCGTCAACGCCAGCATCGCCTACTGCACCGAGGACCGGAAGCGGTTCGGCCTCAACCTGCTCGACGACATCAGGCACAACATCTCCGCCGCAGGCCTGTTCAAGCTGGTCAAGGGCGGCTGGATCAACAGCAACGAAGAACTCAAGATCGCCGAGGAGTACCGGGCGAGCCTGAACATCAAGACTCCCACGGTGATGGCGCTGGTCGGGAAGCTCTCCGGTGGCAACCAGCAGAAGGTCGTGCTGAGCAAGTGGCTCTACACCGACCCCGAAGTACTGATCCTCGACGAGCCGACCCGCGGTATCGACGTGGGCGCGAAGTACGAGATCTACACGATCATCAACCGGATGGTCGCCGCGGGCAAGGCCGTCGTGGTGATCTCCTCCGAGCTCCCGGAACTGCTCGGCATCTGTGACCGCATCTACACGCTCGCCTTCGGGCGGATCACCGGAGAGATGCCTGTCGCGGAGGCCACCCCGCACGCGCTGATGGAGCTCATGACCCTGGAACGCAACGCCGAACTCCCCGTGAGGAACGGCAACCATGTGGAGGCTGGTCGGACGCAGGGCGCCGAAGAACCCTCCGATTTTGAACTGAAGGGAAGCAACCGATGACCGCTACCGTCACTCCCGCCAAGACGTCCACTGCCGGAGTGCGTGAGCTGCTGACCAGCAACCTGCGCCAGAGCGGCATTCTGATCGCTTTCGTGGTTGTCTTCACGGCAGCAGCGATCGCCAGTCCGAACTTCCTCTCGCCGGGCAACATCAGCAACATCGTCCAGCAGTACTCCTACATCCTGATCCTGGCGATGGGCATGCTGCTGGTCATCGTCGCCGCCCAGATCGACCTGTCGGTCGGCTCGGTGGTCGCCCTCACCGGCGCCGTCGCCGCCGTCGTGGTGATCAAGTGGGGCATGCCCTGGTACATGGGCGTCCTTGCCGCTCTGGGCGTCGGCCTCCTGGTCGGCATCTGGCAGGGGTTCTGGGTGGCCTTCGTCGGCATCCCGGGCTTCATCGTGACCCTGGCGGGCATGCTCATCTTCCGGGGGCTCACCTACCAGGTGCTCAACTCGATCTCGCTCTCTCCGTTCGGTGGCGTCTACTACGAGATCAACAACGGATTCCAGAACGGGTTGTTGGGCGGCTACGGGGTGGACACCTTCACTTTGGTGGTGTTCGCTGCCGGTGCCCTCGTGCTCGCCTACATGCAGTGGCGCACCCGGCAGGGCCGGATCGCCTACCTGCAGATGGTGGAGTCGATGCCGCTGTTCATCGGCAAGATCGTGCTGATGGCGGCGGTGATCATGTGGCTCGGCTTCGAGCTCGCCTCAGACCGCGGCCTGCCCAACATCCTGGTGCTGGTCCTGATCCTCCTCGTGATCTACACCCTGGTCAGCCAGAAGACCGTGTTCGGCCGGCACATCTACGCGATCGGCGGCAACCTGAACGCGGCCAAGCTGTCCGGTGTCCGCGTACGCCGGATCAACTTCTGGGTGTTCGTGAACATGGGTCTGCTGTCCGCTGTCGCCGGCATCGTCTACTCGTCCCGGATGAACGCAGCCCAGCCGGGCGCCGGCAACGGCCTCGAACTGGACGCGATCGCGGCCTGCTTCATCGGCGGCGCGTCAACCACGGGCGGTATCGGCCGCGTCGGCGGGGCAATGATCGGTGGCCTGCTGATGGCAGTGATCAGCAACATCATGTCGCTGCTCGGCTGGCCGATGCAGCTGCAGTCGGTCGCCAAGGGCGTCGTGCTGCTGCTGGCCGTGGCCTTCGACCTGTGGAACCGGCGGCGCTCGGAGTCTGCCGCCTGACGACCTGGATGTCGGGCGGCCTCGCCCGCCCGATCGCGAAGCCCCGGCCCCCTGCGCCGGGGCTTCGTGGTTAGCATGATCGCCGTGATGGCGATCAGCAGGTTCCGGGTTCCCGGGGACGCGTCCGGCTTCGTCGCCGGGGCGCAGGCGGTGGTGGCGCGCTTCTCCGCGTCCGTGGGGTGCGCGGGGGCCGAACTCATGCAGAACCTGGACGAGCCGGAGCTGTGGGCGATCGTGAGCCGATGGGCGGACGTCGGCTCGTACCGCAGGGCGTTCAACGGTACCGAGGCGAAGCTCGTCCTGGTCCCGTTGCTGTCGCTGGCGATCGATGAGCCGAGCGCCTACGCCGAGCCCGCGTCCGTCGGCGAGAACCGGCCCCGCGGAACAGTAAGCTGAGCGGGCTGCCAGCCAGGCAGCACGTCGCAACGACAAGGAGTGAATGGTGGCCAGCCGCCTGGAGAACGTGATCAGCCTGACCAAGCGCCGGGGGTTCGTCTACCCCTGTGGCGAGATCTACGGCGGCACCAGGGCGGCCTGGGACTACGGCCCCTTCGGTGTCGAACTGAAGGAGAACATCAAGCGCCAGTGGTGGCGCTCGGTGGTTCAGGGCCGTGACGACGTCGTCGGCCTCGACTCCTCGATCATCCTGCCGCGCCAGGTCTGGGTCGCCTCCGGCCACGTGGGTGTGTTCTCCGACCCGCTCACCGAGTGCCTGGCCTGTCACAAGCGATTCCGCGCCGACCAGCTGGAGGAGGCCTTCGAGTTCAAGAAGGGCCGCAAGCCGTCCGGGCTGGAGGAGATCAACTGCCCCGAGTGCGGCACCCTCGGCAGGTTCACACAGCCGCGCGACTTCAACATGATGCTGAAGACCTACCTCGGCGTGATCGAGGACGAGTCCGGGCTGCACTACCTGCGTCCCGAGACTGCGCAGGGCATCTTCATCAACTTCAAGAACGTCGAGGGAACCTCCCGGATGAAGGTGCCGTTCGGCATTGGCCAGGTCGGCAAGAGCTTCCGGAATGAGATCACGCCCGGCAACTTCATCTTCCGCACCCGCGAGTTCGAGCAGATGGAGATGGAGTTCTTCGTCAAGCCCGGGACGGATGAGGAGTGGCATCAGCACTGGATCGACGCCCGCACCGACTGGTACACCGACCTCGGCATCAGCCGGGACAACCTGCGCCACTACGAGCACCCGAAGGAGAAGCTGTCGCACTACTCGAAGCGCACCGTCGACATCGAGTACAACTTCGGTTTCACCGGGGGCGACGGCTGGGGTGAACTGGAGGGCATCGCCAACCGGACCGACTTCGACCTGGGCACGCACTCCGAGCACTCGGGGACGGACCTGAGCTACTTCGAGCAGGCCAGCGGCGAGCGCTACCTCCCCTATGTCATCGAGCCGGCAGCCGGCCTGACCCGTTCGCTGATGGCGTTCCTGGTCGAGGCGTACACCGAGGAGGAGGTGCCGACCGCGAAGGGTGGCACCGAGACCCGGGTGTCGCTGCAGCTCGATCCGCGCCTGGCGCCGGTCAAGGTGGCCGTGCTGCCGCTCTCCCGCAACACCGACCTCTCGCCGAAGGCGCGTGACCTGGCCGCCCAGCTGCGGAAGGTGTGGAACATCGAGTTCGACGACGCCCAGTCGATCGGACGCCGCTACCGCCGCCAGGACGAGATCGGCACCCCGTACTGCGTCACCGTCGACTTCGACACCCTCACCGACGATGCGGTGACGATCCGCGAGCGGGACACGATGAGCCAGGAGCGGGTCGGGCTCGATCAGGTGCAGGGCTACCTCGCGTCCCGGCTGCTCGGCTGCTGAGGCTCAGACCCTCCGAACGCCTCCGCTTCCGTCGAACCCCCCGTGCCTGAGCGCGGGTCCGTGGCGGGAACGGAGCCGTTCGGCGTTCAGACGAGAGGGACGAAGGCGAACCGGTAGCCGGCGATCGGCTCGCGGTGCCAGCCGTCGTGCTCGCGGTCGACGACCCACATCACGCCCGAGGCGGGCACGACCATCCGGCCGCCTACGGCGAGCTGGGCCTCCAGGTCCGTGGGCAGCTCGCGAGCGTCCGCCGAGACCAGGATGCGGTCGAACGGGCCGTCCTGTGGTGCGCCGAGCACTCCGGGGGTGGCCGGCTCGATCTGCGTCCACGGCAGGTGGAAGGCGGCCAGGTTGTCGCGTCCGAACGACACCAGTTCCGGCACCGCCTCCACTCCGAGCACGGATCCCTTCGGGCCCACGAGCTGGCCGATGAGTGCGGTCGTCCAGCCGGAGCCGCTGCCGACGTCCAGCACCCGCGCGCCCTCGGTCAGGTGAAGCAGTTCAAGCATGAACTGAACTGTCCACGGCTGGGAGTTCGTCGCACCGTGGCCGATCGGCAGCGGGCCGTCGACGGCGGCCTGGTCACGGACGTCCTCGGGCAGGAACCTGGCTCGCGGGATGGCGGCCAGCGCCGCCACGACCCGGCTGTGGTCGGTGCTCATACCCCTAGCGCACACCGTGGGAGGGCTCCCGCGCAAGGGTGGGTAGGCTGTCCGGACTGACTTGGTGTCGCGATCCGACCCTCGAAGGGGCGGTCTGAGGCTTCAGCGAAGCCCGGGACGCGACGGGTGGCCTGATCGCGACAGGAGGTGGAATGGAACCGCTGCGGCTGCAGGCGCCCTCCGGCGGGGTTGTCGCGGTGCCGGTGCCGGTGGTGCTCGCGCCGATGGCGGGCATCACCAACGCCGCCTACCGCCAGCTCTGCCGTGAGCAGGGCGCCGGGTTGTACGTGTGCGAAATGATCACCTCCCGCGGCATCGTCGAGCGGATTCCGAAGACGTTCGACATGCTTCGCTTCGACGCCGGCGAGGACGTCCGCTCGGTGCAGCTGTACGGGGTCGACCCGGACGTGATGGCGCGGGCCACCGAGATCCTGTGCGCGGAGTTCGGCGTGCACCACGTCGACCTGAACTTCGGCTGCCCTGTGCCCAAGGTGACCCGGCGCGGCGGCGGGGGAGTGCTGCCGTGGAAGCGGGATCGGCTGGGCGCGATCCTGCGGGCCACCGTGAGGGCGGCGGACCGGTACGGGGTTCCGGTGACGATCAAGACCCGCCTCGGCATTGACGAAGAGCACCTGACCTATCTCGACGCCGGCCGGATCGCGCAGGACGCGGGCTGTGCGGCGATCGCCCTGCACGCGCGGACCGTGCGGCAGGCGTATGCCGGGGAGGCCGCGTGGGAGACGATCGCCACGCTCGTGGACGCGCTCGACATCCCGGTGCTGGGCAACGGCGACATCTGGGAGGCCACTGACGCGCTGCGCATGGTGGAGCAGACCGGTGCCGCGGGCGTCGTGGTGGGGCGGGGCTGCCTGGGCCGTCCGTGGCTGTTCCGCGACCTCGCTGACGCGTTCTCGGGGCGCGCGCGTCGCACGCTGCCCTCGCTGGGCGAGGTGGCGGCGATGGTGCGCCGGCACGCGGAACTGCTGGCGGAGCTGTACGGGGAGCGGCACGGGCTGACGGACCTGCGCAAGCACATGGCGTGGTACTTCAAGGGCTTCCCGGTCGGTGGGGAGCTGCGGCGCGAGCTGGCGATGGTGTCCTCGTTCGCCGAGCTGGACGCGCTGCTCGCGCAGCTCGACGCGTCCGTGCCGTTCCCGGAGGCCGAACTGGGTGCGCCGCGCGGACGCCAGGGCACGCCGCGGGAACGCGTGATCCTGCCCTACGGCTGGCTGGACTCCACCGAACTCGGCGACGCCGACCTCACTGCTGCCGAGTCGGACGCGTCCGGCGGCTGAGGCTCAGACCAGGGCGGCGTCGGAACGGGCCCGGCCGACGAGCGCGGCTCCGATGGCGGCCACCGGATAGCCGGAAGGGAGCACGCTCACCCGATCGGCCAGGTCGAGGGACGCGAGGAACTCCGACTCCGCCGCACGGGCGGTCAGCACGCGGCGCACCTCGTCGACCAGCCCGCGGGCGGTGTGCACCACGCCTCCGCCGAGCACGACCCGTGACGAGCCCTGGGTGAGCACGACCAGCTGGACGGCGGTGGCGATCCCCGCGCTGATCCGGGCGGCCTCTGCGGCCGCGTCCGGCGAGCCGGCGGCAGCGGCCTCGAACAGCGACGGCAACGAGATCTGCGGCGCCAGCGGGGCGAGCCGTTCGGCGATCCCCGCGCCGCCCACCAGCACCTCAAGGCAGCCGCGCTGCCCGCAGGCGCAGCGTTCGCCGTTGGGGTCGACCGGGATGTGCCCGATCTCCCCGGCGAGGTTGCCCTCGCCGCGGACGAGGCGACCGTCTGCGACGGTGGCGGCCGCCACTCCGGTGCCGACGTTGAGAAACGTCACCTCGTCCGCCCCGAGGTGCTCGGCGGCACCGAGCGCAGCCGCCTTCACGTCGTTGTCCACACAGACGGGCACGCCCAGGTCAGCGCCGAGCCTTTCGCCGAGCGCGAGGTGTTCGATGTCGAGGTTCACCGCGGTGCGGACTGTGCCGGTGAGGTGGTCGACCTGCCCCGGAATGCCCACCCCGACACTGGCGAGGGCACCTCGTTCGACGCCGGCGAGGGAGAGGCACCCCCGCGCCACGGCGAGCGCGGACCGGACGACGCCGTCGCTGCCGCGCTCGGTCGGCAGCACGTGTTCGGCCAGGATCCGGCCCGTGGGGTCGAGCAGGATTCCGTGGATCTTGGTGCCGCCGATGTCGAGGCCGAGGCGCGGCCGCTGGCTCATCTGGTCCCCTCCGCGAGCAATCTGATCAGGCAGGTCGCGGCACCCCGCCCGCTGCCGTAGGTGGCGATGTCGACCACCCCCGGCAGCTCCGGCCAGCCGAGGTCGACCACGACCGCGTCCGGACGCCGCTGGAGCACCATAGCGGTCGCGTCGGCCAGGAACGGGACCCTGGCCAGATCGCGGCCCTGCACGACCAGGGGACGCCCGCGGTGGGCGGCGAGCACCGCGTCGACGCCGGCGAGGTCGGTGGCATCGACGCAGGTGGCGCCGGGGAGCCGGCGGTCGAGCTCGGAGCTCAGGTGGTCGCCGACGCCCCAGACCGTCTCGCCGGCGGCGATGTTGGCCGTCGAGCCCAGGCGCAGGAACACGGGAGCCTGCACGGGCTCGACCGGCCCACGCAGCCAGAAGCCGTCGGGGGAGAGCGGGGCGGGTCCCATCGTGCCCTCGGGGTTCCCGGCCTGCGCGGTGGCGCGCAGTGCGGCGACGCCAGCGGCCAGCGCGGCCACGCGGGCGGCGGCGTCGCGCAGGCGTGACTCCGGCAGTCGGCCGGCGAGGACGGCCTGCAGAACGTGGGCGCGGATGGCCTCCAGCTGTGCGGCGGAGTTGTCCGAGCCGATGCAGAGCAGGTCCACCCCGGCCGCGAGGGCGAGCACTGCGGCCTCGGGGATGCCCCGCCCGGCGCTCGCGCCGGCCATGTCGAGGGCGTCGCTGACGATCGCTCCGGTGAAGCCCAGCTCGTCACGCAGCAGTCCCAGCACCCGGCGCGACAGTGTGGCCGGCAGGTCGGGGTCGAGTGCCGGTACGACGATGTGCGAGGTCATCACGGCCAGCGTCCCCGCGGCCACCGCGGCCCGGAACGGAACCAGCTCCCTTGCGGCCAGCGTGGGGGTGTCCACCCTGATCGTGGGCAACTCGCGATGGGAGTCCGCGGAGGTGTCCCCGTGGCCGGGGAAGTGCTTGGCACACGCGGCCACGCCTGCCGACTGCAGCCCACGCGTGTAGGCGGCGACGTGTCGTGCGACCAGGCCCGGGTCGGTAGCGAAGCTGCGGACCCCGATCACAGGATTGCGCGGATTCGAGTTCACGTCCGCGTCGGGTGCGAGGTTCAGGTCGATGCCCGCCGCGCCCAATTCCGCGCCGATGCCGGCGCCGACCCTCTCGGTGGATCCCTCGTCGTCGAGGTGGCCCAGATAGGCCATGGACGGGTACGGCGACCCCTCGCGGTGATGCAGGCGGGTGACGTCGCCGCCCTCCTCGTCGGTGGCGATCAGGGCGTCCGGGTTCGCGGCGTGGATGGCCGCAGCGAGGGCGCGCAACTGGACCGGATCGACGATGTTGGTGCCGAACAGGCAGACCGAGCCGAGGCCGTCGGCCAGCTCCGCGGCCAGCCAGTCCGGCAGCACCGGACCAGTGAAACCGGGCATCAGTGTTGCGTTGATCGCCCGCCGCAGATCGGCCTCCATCTCAGCCCTTCACCGCGCCGGCGACAAGGCCGGAGGTCAGGCGCCCCTGCACGATCATGAAGAAGATGATCACCGGCACGGCGACGAGCGTGGACGCGGCCATCACCTGCCCCCAGTCGGTGGCGCGGCTCGCGCTGGCCTGGACGAACCCCCGTAGCCACAGCGGCAGCGTCCGGTACTCCTCCTTCTGCAGGATCACCAGGGCGACCGTGAACTCGTTCCACGCCTGCAGGAACGCATAGACGCCGGACGCGACCAGCCCCGGCGCGAGCAGGGGGAAGGTGATCCGGAAGAACGCCTGGGTGCGGCTCAGCCCGTCCACCATGGCCGCCTCCTCCAGCTCGATCGGCACGCCGGCGACGAAGCCGCGCAGCATCCAGATCGTGAACGGCACCACGGCGGCCACGTAGAGGATCGACACGCCGGCCACGGTGTTCAGCAGGTCCAGCGAACTCATCAGCTTGTACTGGGCGATAAACAGGCCCTCCGCGGGCAGCATCTGGACGAACAGCACCGCCAGCACGAAGGACGCCCGCCCGCGGAACCGGAACCGGCTGATGGCGAGGGCGGCCAGGAACGCGAACAACAGGCAGAAGACGACCGTCGTCAGGGTGATCGCCACGCTCATGCCGAGCGCCGGCCAGAAGCTGCCCTCGGCGAAGACGGCGGCGAAGTTGTCCAGCGATCCGCCCCAGGGCCAGAACCGCGGCGTGGTGGAGGTCAGCACCGTGTTCGGCAGCAGCGACGAGTTCAGCATCCAGTACACGGGGAACGCCCAGACTGCGGCGACCAGGATCGCGACGAGGCTCGCCGCCAGGCGCCCGGGACGGAACCGGCGGCGTTGGGTGCGCATCACGAGTCCTCCTTCATCAGGTGCAGCACGTAGAACAAGCTCAGGGCCACGGTGAGCACGAGCACGAAGATCGACAGGGCCGAGGCCATGCCGAAGTCCGACGCGCCGACGCCGAGCCGGTAGATGTAGGTGCCGAGCAGGTCGGTCGATGCGGTCGGCGCGCCGGCGTCCTGCAGCATCTTGATCTGCGCGAACACCCGCAGGTCCCAGATCACCTGCAGCAGGGTGACGATCATCAGAACCGGGCGGACCATCGGCAGGATGATCGCGAAGAACCGCTGCCGGGGGGACGCGCCATCCAGGGCGGCGGCTTCCATCACCTCATCGGAGATCTGGGTGAGACCGGCGTAGACCGAGAACGCAACGAATGGGACCGACATCCAGACCACGATCACGGTGGCCACGAAGTAGAAGCTCAGCGGCTGCTCGAGCCAGTTGTGGTTGGTGAAGTCCAGGCCGGCCGCGGTGAGCAGCCAGTTGACCACACCGCGGTGCCAGTCGAACAGCCAGATCCACACGGTCATGGACGCGATCACCGGCATCGCCCAGGCCAGCAGCATCGCCACCTGGAGGACCAGCCGGGAGATCGTGCCGACGGCGTTCATCAGCAGTGCGACCAGCACCCCGAGCCCCACCGTGATCGCCGCGTTGACCAGGCAGAACGCGATCGAGCGTCCGACCACTGCCCAGGTCTGTGGGTCGGCGAACAGCTGGACGTAGTTGGCCATCCCGACGAACTGGGGCGGCCGTCCGAACTGCTGGGCGAGTCCGAACTTCTGGGTGGACGTCCAGAACTGCCACACGAGCGGGTAGCCCAGCGCGATGAGCAGGATGGCGATGGTCGGCAGCAGCAACAGGTAGGGCGCGAAGGGCCTCCGGCGGCGGCGCGGCACCGGTTCGGCCGCGGCCTGTTCGCGAGCGGGCGAGAGCACAGTCATCGACGCGAGCCTCTCAGACGGGAGCGGATGGGTCCCCTGCAGCGAGGGCCAGCCTTCGCGCCCACGGCCCGACCCAGGGGTCGGGGCCTCGGCGGTAGGGCTGGCCCTCGGCGCCAGGAGAGAGCGACTACTTGCCGTTCAGCATCGGAGTGAGGATGTCGTCGTACTGCTTGGCCAGCGTGGCGACGTCACCGCCCTCCGCGATCTTCTGGAAGAACTCCTCCAGCTTCCCTGAGGCCTCCACGGTGGCCCAGCCGGGGGCGGCCGGAGTGAGCTTGGAGTTTGACGCGGACTCGATCAGGGCCTTGGCGAACTCGTCGTCGCCGAGGCTGGAGACGTAGTCGGAGTTGGCCGGGCCGAGGCCGTTCTTGCCCAGCATCTGCTGGTACTCGGGGCTGAAGATGATCTTCATCAGTTCACGGGCGCCGGACTGGTTCTTCGATGCGGCCGAGATGCCGATGTTCGAGCCACCGGCGAACACGGGGGCCGGCTTGCCGTCGTTGCCCGGCAGCGCGAAGACGCCGAAGGTCTTGTCGTTCCACTGGCGCACCTCCTTGCCGTCCTTCTTGACCAGGTCGCCGATCGACCAGTGCGCCCAGCCCGGCGCCATCACGGTGGCGGCGGCGAGGCTCGTCTTGGTCTTGGTGTCACCGCTGGCGAGGACGTCGGAGTCGTTCAGGTAGAGGTACACCGACTGGTCGGTCATCGTCTTCGGGGCGTGGGACGCGCTCTTGTACAGGTCCTGCAGCTGGGTCAGGCCCTTGATGCTGTTCGGATCGGACAGGGTGGACGTCCAGGTGCCGCCATCGACCTTGGCGAGGTCGCCGCCGTTGGCGAAGATCCAGGAGATGCCGTTGCGCCAGTCCTGGCCGCCGAGGAAGAAGCCGGAGAAGTCCTTGATGTTCTTCGGGTTCTTCTCCGCGATGGTCTTCACCGCGGCATTGAACTGGTCGAGCGTGGTCGGCACCTCGACCCCGGCGGCCTTCCAGATGTCCTTTCGGTAGAACATGTAGCGCGAGCCGAAGTAGTACGGCAGCGTGTAGTTCTTGACGTCCACCTTGCCGACCTCGACGAACGAGGGGAGCAGCTTGTCGCCGCCCAGTTCGGAGTACATGTCGGAGATGTCGGAGAAGGCGCCGACATTGGTGAACGTGGGCGACTGGGTGTTGCCGACCTCGACCACGTCGGGGGTGTTGTTGGGATCCGGCAGGGCCGTGGTGAGCTTGGTGACCAGATCGCCCCAGGACTGCTCCTCGATGGTGAGGGTGCCGCCGGTCTTGGCGTTGTAGGTGGTCTTGAGGTACTCGCGCAGCGCATCGGGCGTGTCGCCCCCGGCCAGCCACAAGGTGATGTTCTGGGGCGCTGCGGAAGCGGAGTCGGTCGCCGTCGGACTACTGGCGGCGCTCGAGGAGCACCCGCCGAGGGCCAGGGCTGAGGCGGTCGCCAGTGCGACCACCGACAGCATCTTCTTCATTGCATTCCTTTCGGTTGGACGGTCGGAGAGTTGGTCCTGAGGGATCAGCCGATCCCGAGTTCGCCGAGCAGCACCAGCGCGGCGGCGCCGAGCAGGACGGCATCCGCGCCCAGCGGGCTCGCGGAGAGTTCGAGTTCGGGGCGGAACTCCGAGCGGGTGCGCTCGGAGATGCAGTCACGAGCGGCGTCCAGCAGGGGAGCGGTGGCGATCGTGGCCGGCCCCCCGATAACGATGTGTTGCAGGCCGAGCATGCCGACGACCGGGGCGAGCGCCAGGCCGAGCCGGTGTCCGGCCTCTGCGAGCACCGTGTCGGAGTGGGCGGGATCGGTCTGGATCCGCGCGGTGAGTGCGGGGACGGAGGCCCAGGTCTCCAGGCAGCCGACCTTCCCGCACGGGCACGGTCCGCCGGCTTCGTCGACCACGACATGCCCGATCTCGCCGGCGTCGCTGGTCGCGCCGTGGACGAGGCGTCCGCCCACGAGCAGGCCGGCGCCCACACCGCGGGAGAGCTGGATGCGAACCAGGTCGTCCGGTCCGCCGGCGAAGCGCCGCTCGGCCAGGACGGCGACGTTGGCGTCGTTCTCCACGCGCACGGGGAGGTCGAGGTCGTCGTGGAGGATCTCCTGCAGCGGCAGGTTGTGCCAGTGCAGGTTGGGTGCGGCGAGCACCGTGCCCGCGGTGTTGACCGTGCCGGGGGTGCCGACACCGAGGCCGAGCACCGGGTGGGTGGCTGCCTGCCTCAGCTCCGCGGCGAGTTCGCGCGCCGCTGCCAGGGCATCGTCGCCGAAGGCACCGTCGAGCGGCCGCGTCCGGGTGAGCAGCGGTTCGCCGCGGAGGCTCAGCACAGCCCCGCGGAGCTGGTCGCGGGCGGACAGGTCCATGGCGAGGATGTCGCGGGCAGCGGCATTGAAGCCGAGCAGCGTGGACGGCTTGCCGGGACGGGTGCTCCCGCTCGTACCGGCTTCGGCGACAAGATCCGCGGCGATCAGCTCGGCAACCAGGTCGGAGACCGTGACCTTGGTCAGCCCGGTCGCACGGGCGATGTCGGCGCGGGAGAGCCCGGATTCGTTGTAGATCGCCTGCAACACCAGGGCGCGGTTGCTGCGCCGGGCGTCCTCGGGACGCAGCGTGCGGCGGATCGGCTCCTGCATGTTGGTTAGTAAACCTTACTAACTCATCAGGAACAAGAGTCCTTCCTGGCCGTTATGGAAGCGTTACGAACAGCACCGCGGCCCGGTCGGGACCGACCGGGCCGCGGGTGAGCAGGATTCAGATGAAGACGAGCGCGGAGACGATGAACGGGGAGAGCAGTCCCGCGACGATCGCGATGATGCCCCACAGGCGGCCGGAGTTGCGGGCGGCCGCGACGATGCCGGTGATGACGCCGGCCAGACCGAAGAGGCTGGCCCCCATCATGCCCATCATCGCGACGCCGATCGAGCTGGCCGCGCCGGAGGTCATGAGGGACTGGATGTAGTCCTCGATCGCTGCCTGGCCGGGCGCGGTCATGGCGAAGGCGAAATACTCCCTCAAGACGTCTGCGGCGGGCAGTCCGGTGGCGAGGGCGATGATCATGGCGACCACCACCAGCACGAGGGCGACGATGCCCGGCACGGCGCTGCGGGGCTTCAGCTGGGGGAGGGGCTGGGCGTACTGCGGGACGGCGTACGGTGCCGAGCTGTTGTACTGGGCCGCGTAGTGCGTGATCTGGTACGGGTCGGACGTGCCCGGCGCCGGCGGAGTGGGTCGGGGCGCCTGCTGCTGGCCGTAGGCCTGCTGCGGGTAGGGCGAGGGAGGATAGCCCGGGGCCGGTCCGGACTGCTGCCCGTACGGCTGCTGGGGGTAGGCGGACGGCGGGTAGCCCCGCGGGGACGTCGGCGCCTGCGACGACGGGTAGGTACCAGGCTGGGTATAGCCACCCTGCCCCTGGGGGTTCTGCGGTGTGCCGGCCGGCTGGTCGTTCGACATGCCTGCAAGGGTAGCGCCGCCGCCACCGCACCCGACTGATTGGGCGTGCGACACAGCGGGGACGGCAGGGCCACCCCCACACTGCCAAGATGGAGCCATGCCAGACCTCCAGCCACGCGCGATCGCCTGGGCCGAGACCATGGCCGGCCACCACGGCGACGGGCAGGTGCGGGCACACTCCGAGCCCGGCGGACGCCTCCAGGTGGACCGCCCCGTGCTGCGGACGCAGCGGGAGGAGTGGGAGGCAGCCCACCTGCGTCCCGGTGCCGCGCTCGCGGTCGGAGCGGGTGATCGGGCGATCCGCGAGGAGCCCGACCCCGAGCGCACCTGCTTCGAGCGCGACCGGGACCGCATTGTCCACTCGCCGGCATTCCGGCGGCTCGCCGGCAAGACCCAGGTCGTCGTGTTCCCCAACGACCACCAGCGGACCCGGCTCACCCACGCCCTTGAGGTTGCCCAGGTGGCCACCTCCATCGCGCGTGGGGTGGGGGCCAACGCCACCCTGGCCGAGGCGATCGCCCTGGGTCATGACTGCGGCCACGGACCCGGTGGGCACGCCAGCGAGGATGCCTTCGACGCGTTCCTGCCGGACGGGTACGACCATGGGCCCTGGGGGGCGGACGTGGTGCTGACCGGACTGAACCTGTGCGCGCAGACCCTGGACGGGATCCGCAACCACTCCTGGTCGCGTCCAGTGCCGGCGACGGTCGAGGGCGAGATCGTGAGCTGGGCCGACCGGATCGCCTACTGCGCCCACGACCTCGAGGACGCGGCCGCAGCCGGAATCGTCGACCTGGACAGCCTTCCCGCCCAGGTCGCGGAGGTGGCCGGACGTACCCGCCGCGCGCAACTGGGCACCTTCGTTCGGGCGGTGATCGGCTCGGTCGCGCGCACCGGCGAGGTGGGAATGGCGGCCGAGCCGGCGTCCGCTCTGGCAGCCCTGCGGGCGTTCAACTACGAGTGGATCTACACCCGGCCGGACTCGCTCGCGCAGTCCGAGGCGGTGATCGCCGTGCTGCACGCACTGGTCGAATACTACGCGGAACACCCGCTCGCGTTGCCGGTGGCCTTCATCCCGGCCGACCAGGGTCCGCAGGGCCGGGTGCGGGCAGCGGTCACCTACGTGGCCGGGATGACCGACCGCTTCGCCTTCGAGACCGCGGTTGACCTGCTCGGCTGGAATCCCGATCGACTGCCGAAGGGCATCGGTCGCGGCGCCTGACCCGATGGCCGTCCTTGCGGCGGGGCGTCCGCGGGGGGCCCTAGAATCGCGGGGTGGCAGGACTGATCAACGAGGAGGACCTGGCGACGGTCCGGGAGCGTACCCGGATCGAGGATGTGGTCGGCTCCTACGTGACCCTGCGTCGTACCGGCGGCGGGTCGCTGACCGGCCTGTGCCCGTTCCACGACGAGAAGACACCGTCGTTCCACGTCACCCCGGCCCGCGGCTTCTGGCACTGCTTCGGCTGTGGCGAGGGCGGGGATGCGATCAACTTCATCCAGAAGATCAACCACGTCAGCTTCGCCGAGGCGATCGAGTTCCTGGCCGACCGGGTCGGTGTCCAGCTGCGCTACACCGACGGTGGCGGCGCGCGGGTCGAGCCCGGTCTGCGGCTGCGGGTGCTGGAGGCCAATCAGCTCGCCGCGGAGTTCTTCGCCGGCCAGCTGCTGGGCGGCTCCGGGCTGCCCGGGCGGCAGTTCCTCGACGGCAGGGGTTTCGACAAGGATGCCGCCGAGCAGTTCGGTATCGGCTTCGCCCCGACCGGCGGACGCGAGCTCGGCCAACACCTCAAGGCGAAGGGGTTCAGCGACGAAGAGCTGGTCAAGGCCGGCCTGGTCCGCGAGAACGGGTGGGACTTCTTCCAGGGCCGGGTGCTCTGGCCGATTCGGGACGCCGGCCGCTCCGTGCTCGGCTTCGGTGCGCGGAAGATCTTCGACGACGACCGGATGCCGGCCAAGTACCTGAACACGCCGGAGACGATCGTCTACAAGAAGTCGACCGTGCTCTACGGGCTCGACCTGGCGCGGGCGAACATCGCGAAGAAGAACCAGGCCGTGGTGGTCGAGGGCTACACCGACGTGATGGCCTGCCACCTCGCCGGGGTCGACACCGCTGTGGCCTCGTGCGGCACGGCGTTCGGCGACGACCACGCCCGGCTGCTGCAGCGCCTCCTCGGTACCGGCGACGTCACGGGCGGAGAGGTGATCTTCACCTTCGACGGCGACGCGGCCGGCCAGGCTGCGGCGCTGAAGGTCTTCAAGGGCGACCAGAACTTCCTCGCCCAGACCTACGTCGCGGTCGAGCCCACCGGGCTCGACCCGTGCGATCTGCGCATCCAGCACGGCGAGGCGGCGCTGCGTGAGTTGGTCGGACGGCGGGTGCCGCTGTACCGCTTCGTGATGCGCAACGTGCTCGCCGGCTACGACCTCGACCGGGTGGACGGCCGGCTCGCGGCGCTCCGTGCGGCTGCCCCGCTGGTCAGCAGCATCCGGGATGCCTCACTGGTCTCCGGCTACCTGCGGGAGTTGGCGCAGCTGCTCGGGATGGACCCTGAGGAGGTCCGTCGAGAGGTGAAGGTAACCGTGCAGCGGCAGTCCCGCACGGCGCAGCGCCACCCCGAGGCGCCCCCCGGCGACACGTTGCCGGACATGCCGGAACCGAAGCCGGGGCTGCCGGTGCCCGACCCGCGTGACCGCAGGCTTGAGGCCGAACGAGGCACGTTGCGCCTGATCGTGCGCGCCCCGGAGACCTTCGACGCGGCCTGGAACGGACTCGGTGTGGACGACTTCACCCATCCTGCCTTCCGGGCGCTGTTCGCCTCGGTTCTCGCGGCGGGCGAGGGGCCGGGCTCGTGGACACAGCGGATCCTGGACGCCAACCCCGATCCGGTGCTCGAGCAGCTGGTGATTTCGCTCGCAGTGGAGCCGGTGTTGCGGGTGCCGACCGAGGGGTACGCCCGTGAGTACTCCGCGCAACTGCGGGTGCAGAGTCTTTCCCGCAGCATCGCAGAGCTGAAGTCGAAGCTGCAGCGCACCAACCCGCTCGACGACCAGACCGCCTACAACCGCATGTTCGCGAGCCTGGTGAACCTCGAGAAGCAGCGCAAGGAGCTGCTCGCGCTTGCCACCGGCCCTGCCGTGTGATCGTGCCACTGGCCGTGCCGTGTGATCGTGCCACTGGCCGTGCCGTGTGATCGTGGCAGGGCCGGGTGTGAGTCCCTCCCCAGAAGTCGGGTGTTGCCCGGATGTTGCACCCCAGGTGCGACGTCGTACGGTCACGTCCTGGCCGGGGCCCGCAAGCTGGGCGTATGCGAAGAGCCGAATCCATTCCATTGCTGAGTGCCGCGGACGAACGAACCCTCGCCCGCGCGATCGAGGCCGGCCTGCTCGCCCGGCACCTGCTCGAGACCGGCGAGCGGCCCGTCCCCGCGACCGACGCCGAACTGTCCGGCATCGTGGCGGCGGGCGACCGCGCCAGACACCATTTCCTGCTCGCCAACGAGCGGCTGGTCTGGCACCTCGCCGGCCGCGAGGCGCGCCGCAGCGGCCTGCCCACCGATGAGCTCTTCCAGGAGGGGTTCGTTGCGCTCGCGGACGCACTGCAGCGCTACGACGCCGACCGGGGCAGGTTCTCCACCTACGCGATGGTGCGCGTCCGCCAGCACCTCGCCGAGGTCGCAGCGGCCCGGTTCGGAGAGCTGGCGCTCCCGCCCAGCCGGGCGCTGCGGCTTCGGCGCGCCCGCGGTCTGGCGGCCGTGATCGGCCAGGAACGCGGTGCCGGCCTCGACAGCGCCGAACTCGCGGCGGAACTCGGCCAGCCCGTGGAGTGCACGCGCCGACTGCTCGAGTACCGCTCGCCGGTCGCGCTCGATCCGCTCACTGACGGCGCAACCATCGCCGAGGCGGAGCCGCTCGACCCGGACGCCGCCATCTGGGCTCGTCAGTTTCGTCGGCTGATCGCCCGCCTGGACGCTGACCAGGCGCAGGTCGTCGCCCTGCGCTACGGCTTCGCGACCGGGGAGCCGGTGGAGCGGATCGCTGTCGCCGAACGGCTCGGGGTGAGCTCGAGCACGGTGCGGCGGCTGGAGCTGCGGGCGATCCAGGCGTTGCGTCCGCTCGCTGCGGCGCTGCACCCGGCGAACGAGGCGCGGACGGCGGGAATGACCAGGAGTCAGGAGGTCCGGGGATCGAGCTTGCGCATCACCGCGTAGGGCTCGAGCTCGAGGCGGCGTCCGGCCCACCGGAGCATTGCCCGGGTCAGCGCCGTGATGCCGACGACGGCAGTCAGGCCGGTGAGAGGCCCGCCGATGAAGCCGGCGAGCAACCACCACAGGCCGCCGCCGATCCCCGCGACCGTGAAGAACCCCATGAACCACCCGAACACCTTGAGGAAGGAGCCGCGACGCTGCCCGACCCGGGACTGGTCGCTGGGGTTGAGCACACTGGACAGCGATCCGACGCCCAGCCCGAGGACCACGACGCAGGCGCCGGCGAGGATGGCCGAAACCAGGTCGGCCGGGCTCGCGCGCAGCACCACCGACTCGACCAGGCTGAACGCCAGCACGAGCGGCAACAGGTACAGCAGCGGCGCCAGCGCCTTGCCGAGGAGAACGCGACGCAGCGGGGCACCGCCCATGACGAAATAGGTGAACCCCTGGCCGTCGTAGCCGAACAGGTTGAAGCTGCCGGCGACCACAGACATCGCAGCGAAGGCGGCGGTCTGTGCGGCCAGCCCGTACTCGACGAAGCTGGTGTGGGCGACCACGACGCCCATCACCGGTGGGATGACCAGGGTCTGGATCGCCCGGGGCGAGCGCAGGAAGAAGTAGCGCAGTTGCTGGGAGGTGGCCGCGAGTGTCGGCCCCAGCGGCAGTCCGCGAAGAATCCCCGGAGCGAGCGGAAGGTCGGTCGCGTTCCGCCGGGACCGGGAGTGATAGCGGGCGGCCGTGGCACCGTCCACTCGCCGGCCGAGCACCCAAGCCCACGCGGCCACGGCCAGACCAGTCGTGACGAGCACGATGCCGAGCCGAAGCGCCAGGTCGGGCCAGTCGCCGTCCCTCGCGTCCAGGATCGCCCGTCCCGCCGCCCCGGGAGGCGTCCAGCTCAGCACGGTGCCGATCGGGCCGGACGCGGACTGGTTGACCAGACCGGCAGCGGTGGAGCGTGCCTGCTGGGCGAAGAGGTACACCACGAGCACGAGCAGGCTGGCGGCGAAGGCCGCGATGTCGGTGCCGCGTCGGGACCGGAGAGCGCCGGCCAGGAGCGCCTGGGCAGCGCGCGAGACCGCCACGCACATCACCGTGAAGAGCAGGGCGGTCACCACGGCGGCCAGTCGGACGGTGAGCGGCACCGAGAACGCCAACACGCCGCCGGTCGCGAACAGGAAGGTGAAGGCGGCAGTGGGGGAGACCAGGGCACCGAGGAGCAGCCCGCTCACCTGCTGCCAACCATTCAGGGGGAACTGCTCGAGCCGTTGCGGATCGACGGTGCCGTCGGCGAGGGTGGGCTCGACGATGGGGCCGATCACCCACGGAATGAAGATCGCGCCGAAGGCGGCCAGCAGGAGCACGTCACCGGCGCCGCCGGCCGACAGCAGCGCGCTCGTGCCCATGCTGGCGAGCAGGCCGCCCACAAGGCCAAGCACCCAGGTGGTGGCGAAGTAGAGCTGAGCGCCGTTCCCCGTGCCGCGCGCCCGGCGGGCGATCGCGAGCCTCAGTCGGAGGAGGACGAGAGCCACGACAGCTCACCTTCCTCAAGGTCGCGTCCACCGACGAGTTCGACGAAGGCGTCCTGCAGGTTGCGACCGCCGGCGACGTCCGCGACGGTGCCCTCGGCAAGTACTCGCCCCGACCCGATCACGACCAGGCGGTCGCAGAGTCGCTGCACGACGTCCATGACATGACTGGCGAAAACGACCGTCCCGCCACCGTGGCGGTACAGCTGGAGCACGTCCTCCATGACCTGCGTGTTCACCGGGTCGAGCGCACCGAACGGCTCGTCGAGGATCAGCACCCGCGGGCTGTGCAGCAGGGCGACGGCGAGACCGATCCGCTTGATCATGCCCAGGGAGAAGTCGGCGATCAGCTTCTCGCCCTCCTCGGAGAGGTCGAGCACGCGCAGCAACTCCCTGGCCCGGTTCGCGACCACCGCGGGGTCCATTCGCCGCAGCATCCCGGCGTACTCGAGCATCTCCGGAGCGGTCAGCCGGTCGAACAGGACGGGGTTGTCCGGCACGAAGCCGACCCGCGCCTTCGCAGCCAGCGGGTCCGGCCAGACCTCCACCCCGTCGAGGACGGCGTTTCCGGCGTCGGGACGCAGCAACCCGGTGAGCATCCGCAAGGTGGTCGACTTGCCCGCGCCGTTGGGGCCGGCGATGCCGTAGAAGGTGCCGCGGGGGATCGAGAAGTCCACCCCGTCGACGGCCCGCAGGTCGCCGAACGTCTTCACCAGACCACGAGCCTCGAGTGCTGGCACCACATCTCTCCTCACGCCGGCGCACCCCGCTCCCGGGCAACCAGCGGGGTGCAGCCTACCGTTCCCGCCGCGGTGGATTCTGTCGCCCGAACAGGGACTTCTGAGGGCGGGTCACCTCGGCGCGAGCAGCGGGGCGAGGTCCTCGGTCCAGACGTCGACGCCGAGCTTGACGATCAGGACGACCACGATCACAAGGAAGGTGATCCGGATGAACCCGGTGCCGCGGGCGATCGCCGTCCGGGAACCGAGGTAGCCGCCCGCCATGTTGGCCAGCCCCATCACGGCCCCCAGCCCCCACAGCACGGCACCGGTGGGCGCGAACAGCAGCAGGGCACCGAGGTTCGTGGCGAGGTTGACGATCTTCGCCTTGGCGGAGGCCTGCAGGAAGCTGTAGCCCAGGACGCTCACCAGCGCGATCACCAGGAAGGCGCCGGTGCCGGGTCCCAGCAATCCGTCGTAGCAGCCGATTCCTGCTCCGATCAGGGCGGCGTTGCCGTGGTGGCGGCGTCCGCTGTAGCGCAGGGAGGTCCGGGCGCCGAGGGCGGGGCGTGCGGCCGTGAAGATCGCCACCGCGAGCAGCGCGAGCACGATGAGCGGCTTGAACACCGCCACCGGCAGCATGGTGGCCAGTGCGGCCCCGGCGAAGGCGCCGGCGAGCGCGAAGGCCGCCATGGGCAGGGCGGTGCGCAGGTCCGGGTGCACCCGCCGGTAGTAGGTCAGGCTCGCCGTCCCGGTGCCGCAGATGGAGGAGAGCTTGTTGGTGGCCAGGGCCTGGACGGGGTGGATGCCGGGCACCAGCAGGAGCGCCGGCAACTGGAGCAATCCGCCGCCACCGACCACCGCGTCCACCCAGCCCGCGGTGAGCGCCACGACGACGAGCAGCGCCACGCCCTGCCAGCCGAGGCCGAGCGGGATGAGGCTGGCTGGGTCCACGAGGCAGGCCTCCGGCTCGATTGATGCGGTCAGCCCGGATCTTAGGCGGCTGGGCGGTGGTTTAGTCTCGATGCCATGACGATGACACCGACGGTGAGCGTGCTCGGGCTGGGGATCATGGGCTCGGCGATGGCCCGCCGGGTGGCCGGATCGGGCCTCCCTACGACGGTCTGGAACCGCTCGGCCGCGCGTGCCGAGGCCTTCCGCGGCGTGGCCACGGTGGCAGGCACTCCCGACTCGGCTGTGGCCGGCGCGGACATCGTGCTCACGATGCTGTTCGACGCCGAGGCGGTGCGCACGGTGATGGCCGCGGCCCTGCCGGCGATGCGGCCCGGGGCGATCTGGCTGCAGTGCTCGACCATCGGGGTCGAGGCGGCGCGGGAGTTGGCGGGGCTCGCAGGCGCGGCCGGCGTGCGGTTCGTGGACGCGCCGGTACTCGGCACGAAAGCACCCGCACAGGCAGGGACGCTGACCACGCTCGTGGCCGCGTCCGACGCGACCCTGGCCGAGGTGCAGCCGGTGCTGGCCGCGACCTCGGCGAAGGTGGTGCGGGCCGGCGTGGAGGCGCCGGCAGCGTCCGCGCTCAAGCTCGCGATGAATGCCTGGATCGCGACCATCACGGCCGGCATCGCGCAGTCGCTGGCGATCGCGAGCCGGCTCGGGCTCGATCCGGAACTGGTGCTCGAGTCGCTTCAGGGCGGTGCCGCGGACAGCCCGTACGCACACCTCAAGGGAGGTGCGATGCTGGCCGGCGGCTTCGACCCGCAGTTCGAGCTGGTCGGACTCCTGAAGGACGTCCGGCTGGCGCGGGCTGCCGTGCCTGAGCTACCGCAGGAGCTGCTCGCTGCGCTGGACGCCCTGTACGGGGCGGCCGCCGATGGCGGCGCTGCCCACGAGGACATCGCTGCGGTCTGGCGGGCGTTCCAGGGCTGAGCGCCCACGGTCGGCCGAGTCGCATCCAGGCCGGCCGGGCTCGTCGAGACCTCAGAGGGCAGCAGCGACCGCTTCGGCCGCTCCGTGAGGGTTCCGATCCGCCCCGGAGGCGGCCAGGGCGGTGAGCAGGGCGACGGCGGCCAACCCGAGCCCGAGGACGGCCACCCCGGTCCAGCCGCCGGCCTGCCACTGCCAGGTGGCGACTGCCCCGGCGAGGGTGCTGCCGAGGTAGTAGGTGCCGAGGTAGGCGCCGGCTGCCTGGGCAGTACCGCGTCCGACCCGCCGCGCCCGGTCGACCACCCAGCCGCTCAGCAGCGAGTGGGTGCCGAGGAAGGCGAATGTGATCAGCCCTAGTCCTGCGACCACCGCGGACAGCGTCGGTAGCGAGATCAGGGCCACGGCCGCAGCCAGCAGACCGACGAAGCCCGCCGTCGCGCCGCCGCGTCCGATCCGGTCGGCAAGGGCCCGGGCGAGAGCGGGGGCCGCGATGCCGACCGGGTAGGCCAGATAGACCAGGGAGGCCGCGGCACCGAGCAGGAACGGCGGCGACTGCAGCCGGAAGGAGACGGCGTTGTAGACGCCGACGAAGGTGCCCATCGCGGCGAACCCGGTGACGCACAGCAGGGCGACCACCCGGTCCCCGGGGGCAGTGAAGGTGCCGAGCAGCGACGTTCGCAGGGACGCGGGGCGCGGCGCGAACCCGCGCGAGGGTGGCAGCAGGACGACGAGCAGCACGCCGGCGACGACGGTCAACAGGCTCACCGCCGTGGCGGCGAGTGGCCAACCCCCCACCGTCGCCAGCGGTCCCGGCAGGAGCCGTCCAGCCGCGCCCCCGACAGCGGTACCGGCGATGTAGGCCGCGTTGGCCCGCGGGTGTGATGTCGCGTCGACCTCTTCGCGCAGGTAGGCAAGGGCGGCGCCGGGGAGCCCGGCGAGGGTGAGGCCGAGCAGGCCGCGGAGAACGAGCAGGCTGGGCCAGTTCGGCGCGAAGGCGGACGCCAGCCCCAGCACCCCGGACAGCAGCAGCGAGGCGCGCATCACCGGGACCCGGCCGACCCGGTCGGCGAGCGGACCGGTGGCGAGCAACCCGACGATGATCGTGAGCGTGGTGATCGACAACGCGTGCGCCGACTCCGCGGGCGTCACGCCGTAGTGAGTGGCGAGCATCGGCAGCAGCGGCTGCACGAAGTACATCAGCGAGAAGTTGGCCAGGCCGCCGGCGATGAGGGCGGCGACGATGCGGCGGTAGGTTGGCGTGCCCGCGGCGTGACCGGCCCAGGGGGTGCTGGTCGATGCGGCACCAGCGAGCTCGACGGAAGCGGACACGCCCTCGAGTGTGCCGGGCCGAGCTCGATGCGTGAAATGAAGATTGCGATCCATGTGATGCTCAGTACGCATCGATAAGGTGGGGGTGTGGACGAGCAGACCCTGCGCACTTTCCTTGCCCTGGCAGACACGGAGAACACCAGGGACGCCGCGGCGCTGCTGCGGGTGAACCAGTCGAACGTCTCGCGCGCGCTGGCCCGGCTGGAGACGGAGCTGGGCGCTGAGCTGTTCGCCCGGCGCGGGCGGCGCCTGGAACTGAACCGTGCGGGCGCGGCCTTCCGCGCGGACGCCACCCGGATCGTCGAGCAGTTCGACCTGGGTCGCCGCCACCTCGGGCGCCTGACCGGGCCGGATGCGGCGATCCGGCTCGGCTTCCTGCAGTCGACGGCGCTCTGGGCGGTACCGCGACTGGTCGGCAACCATCGCGGTGTCGCTCCGGGATGCCGGTTCGAACTGCGCCAGGGGTTCGCCCGCGACCTGTTCGGCTGGATCGCGGCCGACCTGCTGGATGTCGCCTTCGTGACCGCGCCCGGGCCGGACCAGGAGGGCATCGGCTGGCGGGGCCTGGTCCAGCAGGAGCTCCGCGTCGCCGTCCCGCACGGCCACCGGCTCGCCGGGCGCCGTAGCCTCCGGCTCGCCGACCTCGACGGCGAGGACTTCGTCGCTTTCTCCCGCGCCACGGAGCTGCGCACCGTGATCGATGCCCGGCTGGCCGCGGCGGGAACCACCGTGCGGATCGCGTTCGAGTCCAGCGAGATCGACACCATCCGTGGCCTCGTGGGCGCGGGCCTGGGCGTGGCGATCATCCCCGAGCCGGACCGGGATCCGGGGGAGGTCGCCTACGTCCCGCTGGTGCCGCAGCTGTCCCGCGGCCTCGGCCTGGCCTGGGCCACCGACCGGGCGATCGGCGAGGGGGTGGCGAGCTTCGTGCGCCGGACCGGCCCCGAACTGTTCAGCTGAGACCGGTCCAGTTCAGCTGAGACCGGTCAGGCGTGGTCGCCGTGGGCGACCCCGATGGCGCTCTTCTCCGCCCATGCGCCGATGTCGCCGTGGCTGATCGCGAGCGCGATCAGTTCGGGGAAGGCGTCCGGCGTACAGGCGAACGCGGGTACACCCAGGGCGGCGAGCCGTTGCGCTGTGTCGGCCTCGTAACTCGGCCTGCCGTCGTCGGAGAGCGCCAGGAGCACGACCGGGAGCACGCCCGCGGCCTGCAACTCGGCAAGCTTCGCAAGCATGCGTTCGGGAGCGGAGTCGAAGAGGTCGGTGATCAGTAACAGCACGGTCTGGCGCGGCGCGGTGATCAGCCGCTGGCAGTACTCCAGCGCCGGCGTGGTGTCCGTCCCTCCACCCAGCTGGGTGCCGAAGATCACGTCCACCGGGTCGGCGAGCTGATCGGTGAGGTCGACCACCGCCGTGTCGTAGACGACCAGCGACGTCTTCAGCGCCCGGATGCCGGCCATCACGCACGCCAGGATCGACGCGTACACCACCGAGGACGCCATCGACCCCGACTGGTCGACACACAGCACCACCTCGCGCTGCACCCCCTGCTGGCGCCGCCCGAAGCCGATCAGGCGTTCCGGCACCACCGTCCGGTAGCCGGGCTGGTAGTGCCTGAGGTTCGCCTGCACGGTCCGGTTCCAGTCGATGTCGCCGTGCCGGGGCCGCTGCACGCGGTTGGCCCGGTTGAGTGCCCCGCGGACGGCCTGGCGCACCGGCTCAGCCAGCCGCCGCTCGACCTCGCGGGCGACCTTGGCGACCACCTCGCGCGCGGTCGCCTTCGACTTCTCCGGGATCACGCCACGCAGGGACGCGAGCGTCGCCACCAGATGAACGTCGGGCTCCACGGTTGCCAGCAGCTCCGGCTCCAGCAGCATCTGCTTCAGACCGAGCCGCTCGATCGCGTCGGTCTGCATCACCCGTACCACCCGGGTGGTGAAGTAGGTGCGGATGTCTCCCAGCCAGCGCGAGACCCGGGGTGCGGACGCACCGAGCCCCACCCTGCGGTCGCCCGGCTCCTCGCGGGAGTCGTAGAGCGCGGCGAGGGCGGCGTCCATCGCCTGCTGCTGCGTCGTCAGTACGGATACCTGCCCCTGCTCGGGGTCAGTCCCGAGGATGAGGCGCCAGCGCCGCGCCCGGTCGGCCTCATCGGTCACCTCGTACCTCCCCGTGCAGGATCAGGGCCACCACGTTGAGCAGCCCGCCGGTGTCGACGAAGTCCTCGCTCGCGGCGGCCCGACCCGGATCGGCTGCCCCAAGCCGGGCCACCTCGTCGGCGAACTGGCGCCGGGCGGCCCTTGGCCAGGCGCCGAAAGTGCGCCGGAGGCTGGGCAGGACGTCGGTGAAGACCTCGTCGCCGATCCCGCCGACCCACTCGTCGAGAATCTCCAGCACGCGCCGGTCGTGGATCAGCAACAACGGGTTGCCGGAGAGGAAGCCGCCCACCCAGGCTGCCTGCTGGTCAGGCTGGGTGGCCTGAGAGAGCACCCGGGACAGCCGGGTCGCAGCCTCCTCACGATCGAGTCGCGCACCGTCCAGCAGGAGCCGGACCAGCCGCCCGGCAATGCTGCCGGGAACGTTCCGACGATCCGCGCACTCGGCGAGCGTTCGTCCCCACAATTCGCCCAGCTCGGCGTCGAGCAGCGGGACGACGGCGGTCACCTCGTCGATCGCGCGACGCAGGTCGGCCGCGGCGTCGTCGCCGAGCCCGCTGCACGCGGGTGCCAGACCCGCGCAGGCCCGTTCGAGCACCGCGCGCGCCACGCCGGCCAGCTGTTCGGTGTCGGTGCCGCGCACGTCGCCGTAGCGCTGGGCGCGGGCCAGCGGCGGCACCGCGCAGAGCAGCGCGGTGACGTCCGCCTCGTGGGCGGCGCGCGTGTCGAGCGCGACCAGCAACGGCGGCAGGGCATCGTCGAGCCCGGCCAGGAGCGCCTGCTCGACGGCCGCGGTGATCGCGGGCAGCGTCCCGATAGGTTCCAGCAGGGCTGCGGACGCCGCCGACGGCACAGTGTTGCCGTGGCGGGACGCGTCGATCAGGCGGACCGCGAACTCCGGCTGCCACTGCAGGTTCCAGACCTCCTTGAACGTCCCCGTCGAACGGGCAGCGTCCGGAGTGCCCCAGCCGACACCGAGGATGGCGAGCTGGCGGAACAGCTGCGACTTCGCCAGGTCGGACGGCTTGCGCAGGTCGAGGCTGACCAGCTTCTGCTCGGCGGAGAACTTCAGTCGGAGCGTGCGCGCGCGGGCGCGAAGGTCGGTGTCCAGCGGTCCGCTCGGCGCCCACGCGAGGCGCTGCCCTCCTGGCCTCCTGGTCGGCATGCTGCCTTGCCCAATCGGCCGCGAAGTCGGCCGCGACCCCCTGCTGCTCGATCCTGCCCTCGGCCCAGAGGTAGAGCAGCGCGACCGCGTGCTTGCACGGGAACTTGCGGGAGGGGCAGCTGCACTTGTAGCGCGGGCCGGTCACGTCGATCGAGACCTGGTAGGGGGTCTTCCCCGAGCCCTGGCAGCGGCCGAACAGCAGGCTGCCGGTGGCGCCCACATCGCTCCACGGGGTCGGGATGGCGAGCCGGCGTCCGGCCTTGCGCACCTGGTCGTCCGGGGCGGCCTCGTCCACCCTGCGCACCGACCACCGGTCGTCCCCTCCAGCCACGCGTGCACCATACCGATGCGAGATGACATCGGCTGGCCTAAGGTGGGCGGACCTGAACGAGGAGGCGTATGGCAGGCATCCCGGTCGTCATCGACACCGACACCGCGCAGGACGATTGCGTGACCATCCTGCTCGGCCTGCTCGACCCTGCGGCCGACCTGCGGGCGATCACGATGGTCGCGGGAAACGTCGGCTTCGACCAGCAGGTGGCCAACGCCCACCTCACCCTGAACGTGGCAGGTCGACTTGGGGACGTGCCGGTGCACGTCGGCTGCCGGGCTCCGTTGCTGCGCGAGTGGGCGTCGGCGGAGGACGTCCACGGCGACGGATCCGGCGGGCTCTCGATGGACCTCTCCCAGGCCCACAATGACGCGGAGCACGCGGTGAACGCCCTGCTCAGGCTCACCGCGGAGGCGCCGGGCGAGCTGAACCTGATCGCGATCGGGCCGCTGACCAACATCGCGACAGCGGTGGTGATGGACCGGAACTTCGCCTCCAGGGTGAGGAGCCTGTCGATCATGGGCGGCTCGAACAACGGACGCGGCAACATCACCCCGAGCGCGGAGTTCAACTTCTACGTCGATCCCGAGGCCGCGCAGATCGTCCTGGACGCGGGCTTTCCGGACCTGCGGATCATCCCCTGGGCGCCACTGACCCTGCGTGATGCGACGTTCGCGCGTCCCGAGTACGACAGGCTGTGCGCGCTCGGGACGCCGCTGGCGCGGTTCTTCCAGCGGATGTGCGACGCGACCATCGACTACGACGAGTCCGTCGGCGTGGACGGCTCCACTCATCCCGATTCGCTGACCCTTGCCCTGCTGCTGCACCCCGAGCTGGTCCGGGCGAGCGCGCCGTACCGGGTGGATGTGGAGACCGGCTCCGAACTCACCCGCGGGATGTCGAGGATGGCCTGGGCGAAGTTCGGGCTCGTCCCGAACGCCGAGGTGGTCGAGGAGGTCTACTCCGCCGGCTTCTACGCCGTCCTGCAGCGCCTCCTCGCGACGCCCACCGAGCCCTCCGTCCCGATCGCGGGCCTGGACTGAGGTCAGACCGCTCCCTTTCGTCGGGGACGCGCCCGACGTCGGCGGAAACGACGAATTCCGGTGTCCTCGGTATCCCCGGCCATCAGCTCACGATCTGAGCGCTGCGGTGTCGCCCGGACGGGCGTCGCCCGTTGGGGGTCTTATGCCCGCCGCCGCAAAGGAGTGAAATGGGTAGCCGGAGGTATCACCCACCATCGGCGCCGCCTCTTCTACAACGGCAGCGACCACGGGAGGGGAAGTCATGCTGAGGATGGACACCTGGGAGCAGGCTCCGCACGAGGGCACGCGGGTTGCGACGACCCCCGCCCACTTCTTCCGTCACGCCGGCCAGAGCGCCGCATCCCTCGCCCGGCTGATCCGTGAGCACTGTGTCGACTACCGCTGCACCGACCACGTGACGGTCTGGGCCCGCGAGGTGCGGGGCTTCGGCGCAGGCCTGGTCACCGAGGACGCCTACGAGGTGCTCGGCTGGACCAGCGCCGCGATCCTGCGGTCGTCGTTGTCGCGCCGTCTCGACGCGCTGAATCCGGTCGCGGCCTTCCGGCTGCTCGACCAGCCAGAGATCGGCAACCTGGAGCTGTCCCGGTCCGACTATGTGGTGCTGCGCAGCCGCTACGGCTTCGGCAACCAGTGGCCGGCGGAGCTGTCCGGGGCGATCTCCGGTCTCGACCTCGACCTGTGGATCGCCGCAGGGCCGACCGAACTGAACGGAGCTGTCGCGCTCGACTTCGAGACCTATCTGCGTCGCTTCGCCGGCACCGAGTTCGCGGAGTGACGCCCCACCGGAGGCTGAGCCGTCCATGACGGCTCCCGGTCTCCGGGTGCAGGGTTCTCGCCATCGGGCCACCCAGTTTGCCGCGGGGGCTGTTGCACCTCGTGCCGGATGGGCATACTCCCGACATGGGACGCGACCTGGAGTCGGCCACGTTCACCCGTGAGCAGCGGCAGCGCTACCGCGACAAGGTGAAGGTCTGCCTCGACGTGTTCGAGCAGATGCTCGCGACCAGCTCGTTCGAGTTCGACCGGCCGCAGGTCGGCATGGAGATCGAGCTCAACCTGGTCGACGCCGAGTACCGCCCGCGGATGGAGAACGCCGAGGTGCTGGCAGCGATCGCCGACCCGGAGTACCAGACTGAGCTCGCCCGGTTCAACATCGAGTTCAATGTCGCCCCGCACGAACTCGGCGGAGACGCCACCGTCAGGCTGGAGCGCGATCTGCGCACGTCGCTGAACGAGGCGGAGCGGCGCTGTTCCGGGATCGGCGCGCACATCATCATGATCGGCATCCTGCCGACGGTGATGCCGCAGACCTTCGATGGCGAGTGGATGAGCGCCAACGCCCGCTACCAGGCTCTGAACGACGCGGTGCTGGCTGCGCGCGGGGAGGACATCCACCTCGACATCGCCGGCCCGTCGGGGGAGCGACTGCTGCGCTACGCCGACTCGCTCGCCCCGGAGTCCGCCTGCACGTCGATGCAACTGCACCTGCAGGTGCGGCCCGGGGAGTTCGCGGCGCACTGGAACGCCGCCCAGGTGCTTGCCGGCCCGCAGCTGGCGCTGGGCGCGAACAGTCCGTACTTCCTGGGTCGGGAGCTGTGGGCCGAGACGCGGATCGAACTGTTCACGCAGGCGGCGGACACCCGTCCCGAAGAGCTGAAGAACCAGGGCGTGCGCCCGAGGGTGTTCTTCGGCGATCGCTGGATCACGTCCATCTTCGACCTGTTCGAGGAGAACACCCGCTATTTCCCTGCGATGCTGCCCGAACTGGACGACGAGGACCCCCAGGAGGCGTTCGACGCCGGACGCACCCCGAAGCTGGCCGAGATGCGGCTGCACAACGGCACCATCTATCGCTGGAACCGGCCGATCTACGACACCGTGGACGGGCACCCGCACCTGCGCGTGGAGAACCGCGTGCTACCGGCAGGCCCGACGATCGTGGACATCCTGGCCAACGCCGCGTTCTACTACGGCGCGCTGCGCGCGATGGTGGACGAAGACCGCCCGGTGTGGTCGCGGATGTCGTTCCAGACCGCGACGGAGAACTTCGCGATCGGCGCCCGCAACGGCATCGACGCCAGCCTGTTCTGGCCCGGACGCGGGGAGGTTCCGGCCAGCGAGCTGGTGCTGCGCGAACTGCTGCCGATGGCCTACGAGGGCCTCGACGCCTGGGGCGTGGACCCGGTCGTGCGTGATCGGCTGCTCGGAGTGATCGAGGGACGGTGCCTGACCGGCCGCAACGGCGCCGACTGGCAGGTCGCCGCGGTCCACAGGCTCGAGGAGCGCGGGGCGTCCCGGATGGAGGCGCTTCGCCAGATGCTCGCCGCCTACGCCGTCCGGATGCACTCCAACGAGCCCGTGCACACCTGGGACCTGCCCGCCTGAGCAGGGCGCCCCCACTCCGGCCCCGATGGTTCACGACTCGACGGTTTCATCGTTGCGAAGCAGGGGTAACGTCGAAGGTGGACCACAACGGAACGAAAGGAGTCCTGATGAGCGAAGAGATCTTCGAAAGGGCGATCGGTAATCCGGGGTCGACGGCGAACGAGGCCGACGAGATGGTCAGCGAACGTGCCATCGGAAACCCTGGCACCACCACCGATCCGACTGCGGAGAAGGTCCACGAGAGGGCCATGGGCAACCCGGGTGCGAGCAAGGATCCGGCCGACGACATGACCACCGGTTGGGCCAGCGGAAACCCCGGGCCCGCGGGGAAGTAGCCCCGGCTCGCAGCAGGCACGGTGGGCCCGGGGTCAGTTCAGACCCGGAAACACCGTGCCGAGGCCGGCCACCAACATCTCGACCGCGATCGCGGCGAGGATCATCCCCATCAGTCGGGTCATGATCGTGCGCAGCGTCTGGGAGAGGTGGTGCCCGATCGCTGCCGAGAAGAAGAGCACGACGGCGAGGATCGCCAGCACCGCGGCGAGCGCGGCGCCGATGGTCAGATAGCCGGCCAGCGACCCATTGCTTCCCGCGAGAAGCACGAGTGTCGTGATCGTGCCCGGCCCGACGATCATCGGGAACGCCATCGGGTAGAACGACGGGTCGTTGACCTGGGCGTGGTGCTCCTGCTCGGCGGGGGTGCCGGTGTGTGCGCTGCTGCCGGTGCCGTTCAGCATGCCGAGGCCGATCATCAGCAGCACGATGCCACCGGCGATCCGGAAGTCGTCCACGCTCACCCCGAAGAATGACAGCACCATCGATCCCGAGACCAGGATCACCCCGGCGAGGATCGCGCTGTACAGGGCGGTGCGCAGGCCGGTGCGGCGCTGCTGGGCGGCGTCGAACCCGCTGGTCAACGACAGGAACATGGGCAGCGCAACGAACGGGTTCATGATCGCGAACAGCGCGGCGAACGCCTTCACGAACAGCGCGGCGTCCACGTCATTCCGGCCCGATCGCCGAGAGCACCCGGGAGACGAACCCGGCGTATTCGGCCATGAAGTGGGCGAGGAACTCCCGGGTGGCCTCGTTGTGCACCGTCCCGTCCTCGCCGTACACCTCGGGCGAGTAGGTGATGTACACCTCAGGGGAGTTGAGCTGCGGGGCGTTGAGGAAGCTGAGCACGCTCCGCATCTGGGACTGCATCACCGCCGTGCCGATCGCGCCGGTCGACGCTCCGACGATCGCGGTCGGCTTCCGCGCGAACGAATTGCGGCCACGCGGACGCGAGCCCCAGTCGATCGCGTTCTTCAGTGCCCCCGGGATGGACCGGTTGTACTCCGGCGAGATGAAGATGACCCCTTCGGCAGACTCGAGTGCGGCCTTGTACGCGATCACCGGCTCCGGAAGATCGTTCTCGTGGTCGGGTGAGAACAGCGGCAGGTCGCCGATGCCGACCTCGAAGAACTCGAGTTCAGGCGGAGCGAGGTTGATCAGGGCCTTCGCCAGGCGCCGGTTGATCGATCTGCTCGACAGGCTGCCGATCAGGTAGGCGATGCGGTACGTCATGGGGGTCCTTCCGCCGGCTCGTTTCAGGTCTACTCCAGCGGCCTCCCGCGCGGCAACCGGACGTGTCACTCGATGGGCGGCGGGCTGGCGCTTGCGGTGCCGGTGTGAAGGCATCCGTCGAGGGAGCGTGATCTTGCCGGGCCGCTACCGGCCCCGCCGGGAACTGCCGCCGGCTCAGGACTGCCAGAAGAGCTGGTAGATCCTGCTCGACGGCGCTGCGAGCAGGGTGTCGTAGTCACCAGCGGGCAGCTCCTCCGCTGTGCCGGTGAGCGCGTGGTCGCCGACGAATGACACCCCCAGCCCGGCGCGTCCGTCCCGGACCCCGAAGCCGAGCAGTTCCAGCGTGGTGGGGAGCACGGACAGCTGGTCGGCGTTCTCGCGGGTGAACCTGACCTGGTCCGGGCTGTGCACCCGGAAGAAGATGGTGCGTTCGGGGGCGTTCTCGAGCTCGGTGCGGAACTGGTCGCTGTCGCCGGTGTTCTTCACGTGGTCGCCCATCAGCATCACGACGGTGTCGTCCAGCACCCCGGCGTCCTTCAGGTACGCCAGGAAGCCAGCCACGGCCTTGCCGGAGCACTTCAGGGCTGTGGCCATCGGCTCGGTCTCGTCGTCGGTGCAGGAAGGGAAGACCGCCGCCGGTTCGTGGTTGTCCATGGTCAGCAGGGTCAGGTTGTAGGGGGTTCCGGCCTTGCGCAGCCGCTCCAGGGTGTCCTTCGCGTGGACGAACAGGCGCGCGTCCGACAGGCCCCAGATGGAGATGTTGGACGGGTCCTCGCCGTGGGCCTCCCACTTCTCGCGGCCCTCGATCGAGGTGTAGCCGTGGTCGGTGAGATAGGTGTCCTTGCCGCCGAATCGGACGTTCGCCCCGCCGACGTAGGCGTTGGTGTAGCCCTGCGCCGCGAGCACGTCGCCCAGGCAGGTGGCCCCCGGCAGGTAGGTCTCCACCTGCTCGCCCTGGACGTTGGAGTTCACCCCGATGGTGAGCAGCTTGCTCTTCAGCGGGAAGCCGCACTCCGTGCCGACGATCCCGGCCATTGTCCAGCCGCCGGTCGGATACTGCTGCAGGCTCTCATAGCTCGGCCAGCCCGCCGTGGCCGCGTCGAGGTTGGCGAGCAGGTTCTCCCCGAAGATCGAGGCGTCCCGCCAGGTGTTCTCTGTCGACTCCAGGTAGATCGTGATCAGGTTGCGCGGCTTCGCGGGAGCGCTGGTCACCGCGGGAGTCCTGTAATAGTCGGCGATCGTGCGGGGATCGAGCTGGGCCGCAGCGAACTGCGGGACGCCGGCGACAGTCAGCAGCACGCTGAGCGCCACGACCAGTGCGAGCGTGGGGGCGACCAGGTGGCGGCGACGCAGCGGCGGCAGCGCCCCTCGCTTGCGCCGCCACACCCATCGACCGCCGAAGACGAGGGTGGTCAGGGCTGCCGGGACCACGACGCAGACGACGATCGCCTCGTGCAGCAGGTCGTTGTTGCCGACGCCCTCACCGCTGGAGATCGGCAGGTTGTTCACGATCTGCTCGAAGCTGACCGCGCCGAAATGGAAGCGGATCCAGCCGGCCAGCGCGACCAGGAACAGCGCGATGGTGGAAATCAGCCAGGACAGGATCGTGCGCAGACGCGGCCCCCGGTACCCGGTTCCAGTCTTGTTCTGCGGCATGACAAGGGAGAATCCTACCAGCCCCGGAACCGCGGCCGCCGGGTGACAGGATGGGCTCATGACCGATCCGTCCCTGTCTGCACAGCTGCGTCGCGTCGTCACCGAGGCGATGCCGCGCGCGATCTCCGAACTCACCGAGCTGGTCGCGATCCCTTCGGTGTCGTGGCCGTCCTTCGACCAGGCCCAGGTCCGGCGCAGCGCCGCGGCGATCGCCACGCTGGCGGGCGATTCCGGTGTGTTCGACGAGGTGAACGTTCGCACCGCTGCGATCCCCGGCACCGCCGAATCGGGGCAGCCGGCCGTGCTGGCCACCCGGGCGGGTCGCCCGGGGGAACGCCGCGTCCTGCTCTACGCCCACCACGACGTGCAGCCGGTGGGGGACGAGGCGGCCTGGCTCACCCCGCCGTTCCGGGCCACAGAGAAGGACGGGCGGCTCTACGGCCGCGGCACCGCGGACGACAAGGCAGGAGTGCTCACCCATCTGGCCTCGCTTCGGGCCCTGAGCGAGGTGCTCGGCGACGAGCTGGGGATCGGCATCACGCTGTTCGTCGAGGGTGAGGAGGAGTACGGCTCGCGCTCGTTCGGCCAGTTCCTCTCCGACCACCGCGACGCACTGGCCGCCGACCTGATCGTGGTCGCCGACTCCGGCAACTGGGATTCCCGCACGCCGGGCATCACCGTCGCGCTGCGGGGCAACACCCGGTTCACGCTGACCGTGCGAACACTCGCCCACGCACTGCACTCCGGCATGTACGGCGGCGTGGTCCCTGACGCGATGCTGGCCACGATCAAGCTGCTCGGCGCGCTGTGGGACGAGCACGGCACGGTCGTGGTGCCGGGGCTCGCCCGAAGGGACGCGCCCACGCCCGGCTACGACGAGGCCCGGCTGCGCGAAGAGACGGACCTGCCGGCCGGTACCCGTCCGATCGGTTCCGGCGACCTGCTGGGGCGGATCTGGAACCAGCCGTCGATCACGGTGACGGGAATCGACTTCCCTGGCACCGCGGCGGCGTCCAACACCCTGAACCCTGAGGTGTCCGTCGTGATCAGCGCCCGGGTGGCGCCGGGTCAGGACGCGCGCCAGGCGTACGAGGCGCTGCGCGCGCACCTGATCGAGCACGCCCCGTTCGGAGCCGAGCTGGAGTTCAGCGAGGTCGACTGTGGGCAGGGTTTCCTTGCCGCAGACGGCTGGGGCACGCAACTGGGCCGTGCGGCGCTCGCCGAGGGCTACGGCGTCGAACCGGTGGACGTGGGCGTGGGCGGCTCGATCCCGTTCATCGCAGAGCTTGCCCGGGAGTTCCCGGATGCGGCGATCCTGGTCACGGCCGTCCTCGACCCGCCGGCGGCGCCGCACAGTCCGAACGAGTCCCTGCACCTGGAGACCTTCGAGCACGCGATCCTGTCCGAGGCGCTGCTCCTGGCGTCCCTCCGGTCGGGCTCGGCCGGCTGAAACGCGGCCGATCGGGCCGGTACAGGCCGTGCTCAGCTGCCGTCGCGGCGGACCAGAAGGTAGTCGCCGATGGCGGCATCGAGGCGACGGGCGATCAGCGCACACTTCGCCTTCAGCAGGAAGTACACCGGTCGCCGGGCGCCGGCCAGGGCTTCGTAGTTGCCCTGGCCCTTGCTGATCACGAGGTCGGCGTCGCGGAACTCGCGCACGAATTCCGGGGTGCAGTCCTCCAGGATCGCCCCCGGCGCGCCGGTTCCCGACGACATCAGGGTCGCGTAGGCGTTCACTCCGGCGTAGCGGGCCTCGGCCAGGGTCGCGTCGTTGATGATCGGCCGGCCGCGGACGGCGTAGACGACTTCGCGACCCTCTGCCGCGAGCGCCGCGAGCAGCACCTTGTCGAACACGGTCTCGCCGGAGTTGTCGCCGATCACGAGCACGTGCCGGGCGGCGACCAGGTCTGCGGCCAGCTCGGGCAGGTCGCAGCGGGCGAACGGGCGTTCGAGCTCCGCCGCGACGCACGCGGTGATGTCGAGGTCGGCGAAGACCGCAGAGTCCATCACGTTGCCGGTCGCGGCGACCTTGAGCGCGGCACGGAGCGGGTCGTCCGCCGAGGCCGCGAACCGCCACAGCAGCGGTTCCACGCCGAGTGCTGCGTCGAGGTCGCGGCGCTTGATCGCCTGGTACGGGTCGGCGACCCCGCTCACCGAACGCACGATCTCGTGCATCGCCTGCGCCATCGCGGGAGCGCAGGAGAACTCCGCCCTGCGTGCCAGGGTGAGGGCCGCGCGGTCCATGATCCGGGCCTGGCTCTCCTCATCCGGGGTGGCCGTGCGCGCTGCTTCGAGCACCTGGCGATTCATGCAGGGCATGCAGTCGAGGAACAATTCCATGGTGGGGGGAAGGCTATCGGAGCCGTCGGTACGCGAGGCAGGGCGACCACGGGGATGATGGGAGCATGGCACTGATCGAGGAACCCCGCCGGATGCACCCGCTGCTGAGGCTGGCGGTCGCGGTCTCCGACCGGGTCACCGGACACCGGATGCTGCCGGCCCGGCTGCTGGCGTGGTACCCGAGGGCTGCGGTCGGGGCGGGTGTCCTGGAGTCGCTGGTTGCGCACCACGAACCATCCGAGCGGTTGCTCAAGCTGGTCCGGGTCACCGCCTCGATCACTGCGAATTGCGCGTTCTGTGTGGACATGAACGGCTTCGGCTACGACCGGACGGGGATCACCGACGAGGAGTTCCTCGCGATCGGGCCCGGTCGCGAGGCGGACGTTGCGTCCTTCTCGGTCCGCGACCGGCTCGCCATCGGCTACGCCCGCCGCATCTCCGCTTCGCCGCTGGTCTTCCCTGGCGAGTTGATGGACGCCCTGCGCGAGGCGTTCACCGAACGGGAACTGGTGATCCTGGCCACGACCGCTGCGCAGGTGAACTACTGGGCCCGCGTGATCCAGGCCCTCGGCATCCCGCCGGCCGGCTTCACCGACGCCTGCCCGCTGCCGCGGGCTTGAGCGGCCCGCCCGGAGCGGCGGTGGCCGGGAGGCCTGCTCGCACAGCGAGATGGCGGGTCTCGAATGTCGCGACGGCGCGCCTACACTACGCGGCGTAGTAGAGGAAAGGCGCAAAGGTGCGTACGCGACTGCTGTCGGGCAACGAGGCCGTTGCCCTGGGGGCCTGGGAGGCCGGCGTCGCCGTCGGCTGCGGCTATCCGGGAACACCATCGACGGAGATCCTCGAGGTGCTGGCGCGCCAGCCCGAGGTGTACACGGAGTGGTCGGTGAACGAGAAGGTCGCCCTGGAGGTCGGGGTCGGGGCTGCGCTCGCCGGTGGACGGGCGCTGGTCACGATGAAGCACGTCGGTGTGAATGTTGCGGCCGACCCCCTCTTCACTGCCGCCTACACCGGCGTTCGGGCCGGGCTGGTGATCGTCACCGCCGACGACCCGGACATGCACTCCTCGCAGAACGAGCAGGACAACCGCAACTACGCGATCGCGGCCAAGGTGCCGATGCTGGAGCCGTCCGATTCGGCGGAGGCGCGGGAGTTCACGAGGCTCGCTTTCGAGCTGTCCGAGGCTCACGACACCCCGGTCTTCCTGCGGCTGACCACCCGGCTCTCGCACTCGAAGAGCCTGGTCGAGGCCTTCCCCGACGGTGCACCCGTGCGCACGCCGGCTCCGATCGAGCCGGGCTTCGTCGCCGACCCGCGCAAGTACGTGATGATCCCCGGCCACGCGAAGCTGCGCCGGCGCGCGCTGGCGGAACGCTGGGTCGCGCTGGAGGAGCTCGCCGAGACGCATCCGGCGAACCGGATCGAGTCCAGCGACGCCGGCCCGGCCCCGATCGGCGTGATCACCTCTGGCATCCCCTACACCTACGTGAAGGAGGTCGCTCCGGACCTCCCGGTGCTCAAGCTGGGCCTGGTGCATCCGCTGCCGCGTCGCCTGGTGGAGGAGTTCGCCGCGTCCGTCGAGCGGCTCTACGTCGTCGAGGAGCTGGATCCGGTGATCGAGAACCGGTTGAGGTCCTGGGGGATCGACTGCGTCGGCAAGGGCGCCTTCCCCGCGATCGGCGAGTTCACGCCGACGATCGTCGCCGCCGGGCTGGGTGTGGACACCGGTGTCGAGGCACTGGCGCCGGCGATCGAGGTTCCGGTGCGCCGGCCGGGGCTGTGCCCGGGCTGCCCGCACGACCACGTGTTCAACGAGCTCCGCCGCCACGACATGATCGTCTCCGGTGACATCGGCTGCTACTCCCTCGGCGTCCTGCCGCCCTACAACGCGATGGACACCCTGCTCGACATGGGGGCGTCGCTGACCATGGCGCAGGGCATGGACGTGGTCGCGCCGCCCGCCCAGAAGGGACGCATCGCGGCGGTGATCGGCGATTCGACGTTCGCCCACTCCGGCATCACCGGCCTGCTCAACGCGGTCTGGAACGGACACGACGGGCTCTACATCGTGCTCGACAACGGCACCACTGCGATGACCGGCATGCAGCCCAACCCGATGAGCGGGGAACGGATCGGACGCGAGGAAGCCCCGTCCGTGGACTACGAGTTGCTCGCCCGCGCCTTCCACCTGCCCGCGGAGAACATCGGCATGGTGGACGCCTACGACACCGGGGCGATCTCTGCGGCGATCGACGAGCTGGCGCCGCGTTCCGGCGTCCGGTTGCTCGTGGTGGTGGGCCTGTGCCTGATCGAGGGCCAGAAGCTGAAGAAGCTGGACCGGCTGACCGGCAAGAAGGACCTCCGTCGCGAGCTGATCGCCCTGCATCCGGTGGGAGGTCCCCGTGAGTGAGCCCGTCACCAACGTCCTCATGGTCGGCGTGGGCGGCCAGGGCATCGTGCTTGCCAGTGACATCCTTGCCGAAGCCGCAGCGATCGCGGGCCACGACGTCAAGAAGAGTGAGATCCACGGCATGTCGCGCCGTGGCGGACCGGTGTTCAGCCACGTGCGGTTCGGCGCCAGGGTCCACTCCGCGGTGATCCCTGAGGGCGCAGCCGCGGTGGTGCTGGCGATGGAGCCGATGGAGCTGGTGCGCTGGGCGCCGTGGGCTGCGCCGGGGGCGTCCGCGTGCTACCTGTCCACGCCGATCCTTCCGGTCGGTGTGGAGGAGTACCCCGACGACCTCGAGGCGGAGATCGACCGGCTGTTCGACCGGGTCGTTCGGGTCGAACTGGCCGCGATCCGGCGCAGCGTGCCGATGAAGGTGCGCAACACGGCGCTGCTCGGGGCCGCATCGGTGTTCGTGCCACTGGAGCCGGAGCACTTCGCGCAGGCCCTGCGCGCGCTGTCGCCGCGGGGGACCTACGAGTCCAACCAGGCGGCGTTCGACGCTGGGCGTGCGCTCGGCGGCCAGCAGCTGAAGGAGGTCGCCGATGTGGAGTGAAGCGGTTCAGACCATGCCGAGGGAGCAGCTGCGGGAGCTCCAGCTGCGCCGGCTGCAGACGCTGGTGGAGATCGTGCACGAGCGCGTTCCGTTCTACCGGGACCGGCTGGACGCCGCGGGCCGGCGGCCCGGATCAGTGACGTGCCTTGACGACCTTGCGCGGATTCCGTTCACGTCCAAGTACGACATGCGCGAGGTGTTCCCCTTCGGGCTGTTCGCCGTCGGCCGCGACGAGATCGTCGAGGTGCACATGTCCTCGGGCACCACGGGCAAGCCGGTGGTCGGCGGCTACACCCGCGACGACGTCGCCCTGTGGGGAGAGGTGATGGCCCGCACCCTGGACGCGGGCGGGCTGGGCTCCGACGACATCCTGCAGGTCGCCTACGGCTACGGGCTGTTCACCGGCGGCCTCGGCGGCCACTACGGCGGTACCACCCTTGGCGTGATGACCCTGCCGATGTCGTCCGGCAACACCCTGCGGCAGCTGAACACGATGCACGACTTCGGCACCACCGCGCTGGCCTGCACTCCCTCCTATGCGCTGTTCATCGCCGAATATGCCCGCGAGCACGGCATTGACCTCGTCGGCGGCCCGCTACGCGCAGGGTTCTTCGGTGCCGAGCCGTGGTGCGAGGAGATGCGGGCCGACATCGAGACGAAGCTCGGCATCAAGGCTTACGACATCTACGGCCTCACCGAGTTGATCGGGCCCGGGGTGGCGGCCGAGTGCGGCGAGCAGGACGGGCTGCACGTGTTCGAGGACCACTTCTACCCCGAGATCATCGACTCCGAGTCCGGTGCGGTGCTGCCGGCGGGGGAGAAGGGCGAGCTGGTGCTGACCACCCTCACCCGGCAGGGCACTCCGGTGCTCCGGTACCGCACCCGCGACATCACCTACCTGATCGACGAACCCTGCCCATGCGGGCGGACGTCGCGGCGCATCCACCGCCTGATGGGACGCAACGACGACATGCTGATCATCCGCGGCGTGAACGTGTTCCCCCAGCAGGTCGAGGAGGTGCTGCTGCGGGTCGAGGGCGTCGAACCGTACTACCGGATCATCGTCGAGCGCGAGGGCGTCATGGACACCCTCGAGGTGGAGGTGGAGATGGCCGAGGCGCTGTTCTCCGACGAGGTGAAGGTGGTGCTGGCGCTGGAGCGCCGGATCGAGCACGAGCTCCGCCTGGCGCTCGGCATCCAGGCGGTCGTCCGGCTGGTCAACCCGAAGAGCATCGAACGCAGCGAGGGCAAGGCGAAGCGGATCGTCGACCGGCGGTCCCTCCCTACGGGTGCGAGGAGCCAGGGATGATCCTTCAGCAGGTGTCGGTGTTCCTGGAGAGCCAGCGCGGCCGGCTCGCGCCGGTGGTGAAGCACCTGGGGGAGCGGGGAGTGAACCTGCGCGCCCTGATGCTGGCCGAGACCGACCGGTTCGGCATCCTCAGGTTCATCGCCGACGACCCGCAGGCGGCGCTGGAGGCAGTCCAGGAGCTGGGCAACACGGCGCGACTCTCCGACGTTGTGGGCGTTGAGGTGCCGGATCATCCGGGCGCGCTGGGCGACCTGCTGGCGGTGTTCGACGACACGAACGTGAGCATCGAGTACCTCTACGCCGAGCTGGCCGGACGCGGGGAGAACGCCCTGCTGATTCTCAAGCTGGAGCCTGTGCAGGATGCGCTCGCCCTGCTGGAGTCCGCCGGCTTCTGAGGATCGACCGCGGCGACCGGACCGATCGGAAAGGCCTTCCGCGGAGACTGGCAATGCGGACCGACTGATCGAATCCGACTTCCGGGAGAATTGCGGCTTCCGCTCGCTTCCGTGCTGTGGCAGAATATCGTGTAGGTCGAGGTGGGGGATCTCGACCGGATTTCTCGGGGGGGAAATATGCACCAGACTCGTATGCGCCACGCTGTGGCGTCGACGGTGGTGACCGCGGTCCGATCGGGCCCGTCTCGTCATCCACGCCGGTAGGCCGGCAGCAGCACGGGTGCTAGTACGCGCCCGCCCCGCAACGGGGTAGCTGCCTTCTCGCGTGACGACACCGTGAACCTGGACGGTTCGCGTCGTACGTCATAGCTGCGCGGTTCCGTCTCTGCTGTCGGGTTGGGGCCGTCGCGTCGATACCGATCCGGGTTCGCCCGACTGGGTTTGAGGCCCGGGGCAGGACTCTTTCTCGCTGCGCCAATTGGCAATTGCCCCGTGCCTCTCGTGGGGTTCGAAGCACCTTTCATGAGGGGTTTCTCCGTGTCCCGGTGGCGCACTGTCAAACAGCGAATCATCAATTGATGGAGTTTCTCATGGTGACAACCGATGTCGTTCTCGTCGACGGTCCGTGTGTGCGTCCGGCCGGTGACCGTCCCGCCGCTCGCCGCATGCTCGGTTCCAGTGGCATCCATGCCGCAATCCTGAGTGCGATGGCCGCCTGGAGACGGGGCCTCGGCACGGGGGCGAGGCATGAGCCGCGCTACGCCGTGATCGCGCCGGCACCAGACGAGGCCGGGGCCGTGCCCCGCTACGCCTTGCGGGCACCGGTGAAGGCCTGGGCGGGGGGCATGCCGCGCTACGCCCTGATCGAGCCGGCAGAGATCGAGGCGAGGGCGATCCGTCGCTATGCCCTGAGCTCACCGGCAGGGCTCCAGGCGATGCCCGCCTGACCCGGTTCCGCTCGTCCTTGCGTCTCCGTACCGGGGTTCACGTCAGCGGCCGCCCCACCACGGCTTCTTCGGCACGGCCAGAAGTTCGGCTAGAGAGGCAGGCACGCCGAGCTGGGCGGCGATCGCGGGCCACTGGGTGGCGAGGATCTCCCGGGCCACCGGTTCGGGACGGGCGCCGAGCGCCTTCACCACCCAGTCGTGCGGCACGGCCTTCGTGCGCACCAGCACCCGGACGAGATCCGGCAGGTCGGCGTCCGTCCACCGTTCGAGCGCCCACGCGAGTGCCGTCTGGGGCAGTGCCTTGGACGTGAGCCGCCCGTCCAGGAACGCGGCAGCCTTCGCGGGCTGCGTCCGCAGCAACTCCCGCGTCCCTGCAGAGAGCCGGTGGTCGCCGCGAAGGGACGCCTCGAACTCCGCCTCCGCCACTCTGCCCCAGCGGTCCGGAGATGCCTCGAAGACGAACCCTCGCCTCAGGTCATCGACCTCCACGCTCTGCCCGAGCAGCGAGGCCAGATCAGCGGCATGCACCTGGACGCCGCCCTCGCGAGCTTCTGCGATCAGTGGTGGTGCAACGTAGTTCACGAAGGCTTCGGCGCCGACGGCCTGCAACACCCACGACTGCAGCGGTCCGCGGCCGCCGGATGCTCCGGTCTCACCCAGCACCCGGACCACGGCGGCCACCAGGTCGGCGTGCTCCGGCCCGTCGCTGCGCAGCCGCGCGGCGAGCACCTCTTCGGTGTCCCCGTCAGCGAGCATGCGGCGCAACACCTCGTCGCAGCGGGCGTGCGCGGCCAATTTCGCCAGCACCGCGTCGAAGAAGGGCGTGCCCAGCGCCCTGGCCAGGGTTGGCAGGTCGACCGACGCGAGGTCCGCACGCTCCAGCGCCAGCAGCGCCTTGAGGTCGCCGAGCGAGCGGATCCGCAGCGCCGGCAACCCGGAGCCGCCGTTGACCAGCTGGTCGGCCAGCGGCAGGTACGCCCCGCTCGCCGGCGCCGAGGCCGGGTGATCCGGGTCGAGGTCAAGGTCGAGGGCGGCACCGTTCGTGGAGAAGGGACGGACCAGCAGGCCGATCCCAGAGGTCCAGGTGGGGGCCGACCCCACGAACGTCGACACGGGGACGTCACGGGCCAGCCCGATCGGCAGGTACGCAAGCAGCGTCTGGATCGCGTCCACGCCCTGGTCCTGGTCATGCGCCCCGACCAGGTAGGGCTGGTCCTCGTTCAGGCACTGCAGGAGCCTGGCCAACTCGGCCACGTCATCGGGGTCGCGCTGGACCCGCGGCCGTCGCACCGGGGTCAGGGAGAGTGCAGCCAGGTCGGCGGGATGCTCGGCGAGTTCGTCCACCAGCAGTACCGCAGTGTCGGCGAGCGCCCACAGGTCCCACGGCGACAGACCCTGGTCCGCCCGGATGGCGTGCACCTGGTACTGGCCCGGTCGCCTGCTCGCGATCGAGTACGTCTTCGCCACCAGGAGGGCGCCGGAGGGGTCCGGCCGGTACTCCAGACTCACTGGCGGGACCGTGCCCGCGGGCAGGGGCACGTCGTCGGAGAGGTAGCGGGCAGCGGCGCCGAGTCCGGCGAAACTGTCCCGCGGCGGCAGCTCCCAGCCCGGAGACGCGGCTACGGGTCCCATCCCGCTGACGCCCAGCAGGTTGGACGGCGACCACGCGAGGACCAGTTGCTCGGCCGCGACCTCAGTCGGCATCGCGGTCTCCCACGATCCGCAGCGCCCACAGGATCGCGAGCAGCGGCTCGGTGACGTTCAGCGGGCGTGCGGTCGCGAAGCGGCCCTCCGCGTCCGGGGAGCACCCCATCGCCGACACCGCGTGAACCGACCTGACGTCGGTGAGGTTGAACACGGCCTCGACTATGCCGCGTGCGCCGTAGCTTGTCAGCAGGTCGTAGGGAAGGTCGCCCTGCGCGTCCAGCTTCTGTTGCATCCCGGAGTACAGGCCGCGGTCGAGGGGGAGGGAGTTGAAGGTCCGTGCTCCGGAGGCTCGGGTCGCCAACAGGCCGCCCAGTTCGTCCGCTTTCGCCAGCACGAGCGCCACCGGGAGATCGCGGGCGGGGTGGCGTCCCTGATAGCGCGGATGTGCGCGGAGCACCCGCTCGAGGTTCGTCACCACCTGGTGCATCTGCCGGGGCCCGGTGGCCTCCATGCCGGTCAGCGGGTAGCCCGCCGGCAGGTCGGTGAGTGCCTTCGGGGTGACGAACACGATCGCTGCATCGAGCGCGTGCAGGAACGGGTTGTGCTGGGCCAGCACCTGGGTGCTCTGCTGGTTCTCACCGGACGCGTCGAAGAACAGCAGGTTCGCCCGCTCCTCTCCTGCGACCAGCCGCACGACCAGCGGACGCGTGGTGGCCTCGCCGCTCAGGGGCTGTGTCGCGGCCGGCGCCAGCCCCTGCTCCAGGGCCCTGGCCATGTTCTTGTTGTAGTAGTCCTGCGACTCGTCGTCGGCCAGCGTGCAGTGGATGCCCAGGGCGGACAGCCGGGCGTGGTCCACGACCTCGGAGACCAGGCGGCCGAGGTAGGTGGTCTTCGTGGTCTGCGGGGATCCGATCAGGCCGATCACGACGGTGCGGGTCTCGGCGAAGTCCTCCGGGAGCTGATGACCCTTCGGGCAGTACCAGTTGGCACCAAGTTCAAGCCGCTGTCGCGCGTTGGCGACCCGTCGGTTGTGCAGCCACTGCTGGGCCGCAGCGGGTAACCGGGGAATCAGGTCGTCGACAGGCAGCGGGTTGCGCTGGGCGAGGACGGTGCCGGCACGATCCCTGAGGACGAACGCGCGGGAGTCGTGGAACTCCGCGCACATGGGGCACAGGATCATTGCCAGTGCCTCGTCAGCACCAGCGACCAGAAGCACAGCATCACGAACGTGAAGATGAGCAGCGCGGAAGCGCGGCCGCGGTAGCGGTTCCAGCGGGCTACCCTCGCCTGCCGCTCGCGCGCGGTCTGCTGGAGGGCGCGGAATTCGTGATTCACACGACCACCCCGATCAGCCACAGCAGCATCACGGCGACGAACAGCGCCACGATGGCGCCACCGAGGTAGGCGGTGGCGCGCACAAGGGCCGGCACGTGCTTGTCGCCGAATGGCCCGTCGGGCCCCGCGCAGCGCAGTGCCGTGCGCCACCAGGGTTCGGCCACAGCGAAGTCGGCGGGGTCGATCACCACCGTCACCGGCATTTCGGGAATGACCGCGGTGGCGTGCTCGGACAGCTGCTGTCGCAGTTCGGTCGCCGGCGGGCGTAACTCCGGTGCCCAGGCCAGCGCCCTCCGCACTGCCTCGCGCAGTGCCGGGTCGGGGATGCAGCCGAGGTCGAGCACCTTCTGCGGGCCGCCTGGCGCCTCACCGAGCGCGGCCAGGGCCACCGGATCGAAGCGTCCCTCGCAGTAGGGGTGGTAGTCGGGTCGAAACATCGAGACCACGGTGAGCCCCCAGCTGAAGAGGTCGGAGGGCGGTCCGACCCTGCGCCCGGGCCGGGGCAGCACCTGCTCGGGGCTGGCGAAGCTGGCCGTGGTCAGCATCGGCAGGGACGTGCTCGCATCGGCGTCGCGGGACGACTCGAAGTCGATCAGCCAGGTGCGGGTGGGGGTGACGATCACATTGCTCGGCTTGATGTCGAGGTGCGCTTCGCCGGAGGTGTGCAGCTGCGCGATCTCGGCCAGCAGGTAGTCGGCGTACAGGCGCTTCAGCTCGACCCCGGTGGTCGCGTCCAGCCGGTTCATCGGCACGCCCTGGATGAACCGCCGGGCCACCCAGCGGTACGTGGCGTCCTCGCCGGCGGAGTGGAACAGGTCCTCTGCACGCGCCCAGGTCTTCTCCTCCGCGAGGCAATTGTCCGCGATCGGTCCGAGGGTTCGACGGTCGGCACCGACGAACCGGGCCACCTTGACCGTGAGGAGTACCGGTTCGCTGTTCGGCTGACGGCCCGGCGCGACGCCGAAGAACGGGAGCGGTTTGGCCGACTCGGCCAGCGTGACGTGCCCGGGACGGAGCCGGCGCTTGATCGAGATCCCGTCGAGCCGGCGCGGGTCGCTCTCGAGCAGCTCGTACCCGATCTCCGGGCGGCTGTCGGTCGCGAGGACGGTCTGCTCGGTCATGTCGATCCCAATCTACGGTCCTCACCAAGCCCACCGGCTCCGGGGAACCCCCGGTCTGGCCCGGGGTCTTCGGCGCGGGGGTCAATCGGTGGTGGTCACCTGGATGCCGACGGCCCTCCAGGTGCCGAACCCGACATGCTTCAGCGCGACGAACGCGGCGACGTAGGCGGCCTTCGCTCCGAAGTAGCAGACCCGGTCGTAATCGCGTCCCTCGCCATCGAACAGCTGGTCGGCGGCGGCGCTGCCACAGCTGAAGTCCTCCCGCCAGTCTCCCGGGTCGGTGACGAAGAGCTCGGTGTGCAGGGCCTCGGCGCGTCCCTTCGCGTCGAACAGCTTCTCGACCAGGGTCTTGTCGCCTTCGAGTGCCGCGAGGAAGGCCTGCTTGGCCGTGGCCTTCTCCGCGATCCGCCTGATCACCTTCCCTCGCGCCCGGGTGCCGTCCCAGGTGACGTCGGCGACCACGTCGAGGGTGCCGCAGCAGCCGTCCTCGTCCTTCTGGTAGGTGTTGGTCAGGGAGAGCCGGACGCCGCCGGGCACCGGTGCGAGTGCGGCCACACCCTGCCTGCCGTTGCCAACGACGCCGGACACGTCGATCTCGCCGAGCACCTGCGGTCCGGAGCGGTAGAAGACCACGTGCGGTGGCCAGGCGACCCCGCCGCGATCGCAGTCCACGACGAGGGCCGCGTACGGTGCGCCGTCCTCGCCTGCCCAGGCGCGGAAGGAGAGGCGCTGCCACGCCGGGTTGGGGTACAGCGCGATCTGCGAGCCCCCGTCGTGCGGGTCCTTCGCCCGAAGTTCGCCGTTGACCAGGGTTCCCGCGGGGTGTTTGCACAGTCGCGGCACCGCGGCGGTGAGCATCTGGTCCGCGGTGATCGGAGCCGCAACGCTCGGGGTGGGCGTGGGTGAGGCTGTCACCGGTGCGCTCGACGCGGGCGACGGCGTCGGCGGGGCACCGGTACAGCCGGCCAGGGCGAGCGCGAGGCCGAACGCAGCACAGGCGGCGCGGACGGACCTGGACACGCTACCGAGCGTAGTCCGGGCCGGGCGCGCCGCCCAGCTGTTCCGGTCAGTACATCTAGCGGTGGTTGTGGTGGCCGTGCTTCAGGCTCTGCTTGGCCATCCACTGCCAGATGTGCTGGCCCTTGTCCGTGGTCGGGGCATTGCGGCCGACGTAGATCCACGACCAGTGCGTGGGGTAGGTCACGCCGTCCCAGGTGACGTCGTCGTAGGCCGAGAGCAGCGCGCCGGGCACCGTGTCCGCGATGTGCTGGCCGTTGGCCGGGAAGGGCACCGTGTCGTCGGACTTCGCCTGGACCACCCAGGTGGGCGTCTTCACGGAGGCGAGTTCGGCATCGGTGAGCATCGTGGCGCCCCCGAAGGTGACCACCGGGCAGATCGGCACCTCGGCAGCGAAGAACCCGGGGTTGTCGACGACCAGCCGCGGGGTCATGTAGCCACCGTTCGACGCTCCGACGACGTAGATGCGGCTGGTGTCGATGTGCTGCTTCTTCACGACGGTGTCGATCAGGGTCTTGAGCTTCGCCGAGTAGTCCATCGCCGGGTCGTTCAGCCAGTAGTCCGTGGCCTGCGGGGCGAGCACGTAGGCGCCACCGAAGATGGCCTGCGCCTTCGGGGTGGCGAAGCCCAGTGCGCCGCGATTGGCGATCAGCGGCAGGTCGTTGTCCTGCGCCTGGGCCCAGCCGCCCTCGCCGCCACCGTGCAGCCACACGATCAGCGGACGCTTGCCCCATCCGTGCGGGGTGTACAGCCGGTAGTTCAGGCCGGCGGCAGAGCCGTAGCCGAACGCGTCCACCTCGGGATCGACGACGTGGCCCTGGGTGAAGGAGGAGAAGGTGACCGAGGCGCCAGTGCGGAGCTGGATCGGCTGGTTCTGGGTCACAGAGTAGGTGAGGTCGAGCATGACGTTGCGGCCCATGGCGTCCATTCCTGTGCCCCAGGCGAAGGTGGAGGCGCCGGTGACGCCGTAGCCGTGCTCCAGTTCGATCACGATCCGGCCGCGCCGGTCGAGGTGGACAACGGTGACCGCCCGGTCGGCATCGAAGGTGCCGTGGACCGGCTCGGCGCCCGGCAGGGGGTTGGTGCCCTTCGCATGCACGCTGAAGGTGTCCTTCGAGAGGCTGGACGCCCGCACCGGCAGACGGCCGGTGTCGAGGGTGAGCGATACGACCTGCTGGCCGCTGTCCAGCACGCTCGCGTTGAGGGTGAAGGGGACGGAGTCCTGCGGTGGGGACGGATGCCGTTTCGCCTCCGCCTGCGGGGCGGAGAGTGCCATCAGTGAGAGCGCTGTCACCGCGATGGTGACGACGATGCGCAGCTTCTTCATCGAAGCTCCTTCGGGAGGGGTTGAGGGGGTGTCGCGCGGTGGACCGGCAGCATCGCCACTCCGTCGCGTGATCCCAAGAACCTAGCGTTGCTCGGGATTCAGGTCAACGGCCCTGGGTCCGGCCGCCGAATGCCGTCCGGCCTCTGGTCGTACCCAGGGGCATTTCTCGTGGCGGCATGCGCGGGTTGGTCGGAAAATGCGGAAATCTGACCTCCGGGCGGGTGTCACCCGTGAGTGTGTCACCCGCAAGAATGACACATTTGAGCTAGTCACGTGCCTGAAGGTCACCCGAAAGAATGACTTTCGTACCATTTCTCCCGAGTGATTGTACAAATCGGAAACTGTGTGAGTAATCTGTGTTCCGGAACAGCGGGAATGCAGGTCCGGCCATCCGCCAGTAGCCGGAGTGAACCTGGTTCCCGCCCACTGGCCCGACGTCGGGCCGGGAGAGGGGTGTCGTGAGGATGCAGGTCAGGGTCGCCCGCGGGGGGCAGCGGGGTGCGACGCACACCGAGTACGCGATCATCATCGCGGCGGTGAGCATTGTCGTGATGGCCGGCGTCGCGCTGCTGGGCGGCAACGTGCCGAGCGGCTTCTGCGGTGTGAGCCAGGCTCTCGGACCCGGACAGGACTGCGCATCGGCCGCGCCGGCGGGGGGCGCGGATGCCGCAGGCGCGGGCGCAAGCGCGGGCGAATCCGGGACGGCGGCCGGGGCGCAGGCGGGCGGCTCCGGCTCGGGTGCCGGTGCGGCATCGGGCGGCTCCGGCGCGACGGTGAGCGGCAGCGGTTCCGACAGTGGTTCCACTGGCGGCTCGGGCGGGCTCTCGGACACACCGACCGAACCGGCGGCCGCGAATTCGGCCGGTGTCATGACCTACTACACCGCTGTGGTCGACCAGGACCAGCGCAAGCGCGACCTCTCGGCGCGGTTCAACATCGGCTGGTCACCCGACAGCTGGAGCGGGGTCGTCTACCCTGACTCGCTCACCGTGGACGTCACCTGGAGCCCCGCCCTGGCGGTCGATCAGGTGATCACCGGTTCGAGCGGAAGCTGGGACTACACGCTGGTCGCTCCTGGACATCTGCGCCTGACCCGCTCGGGCGCCCTGGACACGCGAGGATTCAACCCCGAACCGCAGATCCTGCTGACCAAGCCGACAACGGCCCAGGACGTGTCGGTCACCTTCACCGCGACGGCACCCAACTCGCCGTCCGTCTCCGCCACGTCCACGACGAGGTCGATCCCCTACAAGTGAGCTGATCAGCCGAGCAGGCGTGGTATCTCCTGGGCCAGCACGACCACGCCCATCAGCAGGACGAAGACGCCGAACCCCTTCCGCAGCCAGTGCTCGTGGATGCGCCCGACCAGAGCTGAGCCCAGGAACGAGCCGCCGATGGCCGCCGCTGTGACCGCAAGTACGACCGGCCAGTCCAGCGAGACCGTGAACAGGTGGGCGACGAGCCCTGAGGTGGACTGCATGGCGATCACCAGCAGCGACGTACCGACGGCGACCGCCATCGGCAGCCCGCCGAGCAGGGCCAGGGCGGGGACGACCAGAAAGCCCCCGCCCGCCCCGACCAGGCTGGTCGCAAAACCGACCCCGAACCCCTCCGCGATCGTGCGGACGCCCCGATGCGGCGGAGCCCCGTCGGCAGGGGGCGCCTGCCGGCGTCCGCGGATCATGGCCACCGAGGTGACGATCATCATCGCCGCGAACAGGATCATCAGCACCACGCCGGGGATCCGTCCGCCGATCAGGCCACCGATGAAGGCGCCGGCCATCCCGGCCAGGCCGAACCCGACGCCGGTGCGCCAGGCGACCCGCCCGGCGCGGGCGTGCCGGGCCATGCCGACCAGTGAGGTCACACCCACCACGAACAGCGACGCCGTGATCGCGTGCTGGGGATCCATGCCCAGCACATAGGTGAGGATCGGGACGGTGAGGATCGAGCCGCCGCCGCCGAGCAGTCCCAGGGAGACCCCGATCAGGACGGAGAGCAGCAGGGTGAGGGTCAGCCACCAGGTGATCTCCATGACGGCCTAGATCGTCGGCAGGCCCGCCGCCTGCCAGGCCAGCATCCCGCCGGCCATGTTGTCACAGTCGTAGCCGGCCTGGACCAGGAACTGCGTGGCTCTGCCGCTGCGGTTGCCGCTGCGGCAGATCGCGATCACGGGCCGGGTCCGGTCCAGTTCGGCGACGCGGGCAGGAAGCTGTCCGAGAGGGATATGGATGGTTCCCGGGATGCGTCCCTGGGCAACCTCGGAATCCTCGCGGACGTCGACCAGCTGGGCCTGGTGCAGGCGGGCGTTGACCTCGTGGACGGTGACGTCAGCCAACGCTGATCGCCTCCTTCGCGTCCTCGTGGGCGAGCCAGCCGAGGTAGCTGCCCTCGAGCTCGGCCACGTCGTAGCCGGCTCGGCGGAGCGCACTGGCGGCGACGCTCACCCGCACGCCGCTCTGGCAGTAGGCGATGATGCGCCCGTCGGTCGGCAGCTCGTCGAGATGCCACAGGACGCGTCCGCCGCTCAGCTGCGCTGCACCGGGGATGTGTCCGTCCGCGAACTCGGTCCGGTTGCGCACGTCCAGCAGCAGGGCGCGCGCCGCGTCCCCGAGGTCCTCCTGAGCGATCACCGCCGGCACCGCCAGCGGCAGGCCGTCGAGGCTGGGCGTGTAGCCGATCACGGTGTCGATGCCCACGCGCACCAGGTGGTCACGGTACTCCCGCGCGGTCGTCTCGTTGTCCGCGAGCAGCACCAGCGGCCGGCTCTCGCGCTCGGGGTCGTAGACCCAGGCGCCGTAGCTGGCCGCCTTGCCGACGCCAGGCACGTTGAGTGAGCGGGCGACGGTGCCGGCGTGGACCTTGCTGTTGTGCCGGGTGTCGACGAAGATCAGCTCGTCGGACGCCAGCCGGCTGGCCAGGGTGGCGTTGTCGAACTCGACCAGCGGGGCGGGCTCGCCGATCACGGCCGGCCCGAGCTTGTTCTGCCGCTTCATCCGGGCGAAGTACGCGTGGGCGTCCGGCTGCCCGTCGAGCAGTGCGGTGACGAAGCCGTCCTCGTCGTCGTCCCGCAGGTACGGCGCCCACCAGGCGTTCTCGCGCTCGTAGCCGACCGTGGTGGACGCGATCGAACCCAGCGCACGTCCACACGCGCTGCCGGCACCGTGGGCGGGGTGCACCTGCACGTAATCGGGCATGGTGAGGAACTCATCGCGCAGGCTCGCGAACAGTGCGCGGGCGCCGGCGAAGCGGGTGTTCACGCCGCCGGCGGCCTCGTCCAGCAGGTCGGGACGGCCGAGGTCTCCAACGAACACGAAGTCGCCGGAGAAGTAGTAGCCGGGATGGTCGGAGAAGGCTCCGTCGGTGACCCGGAACGACAGGTGCTCCGGAGTGTGGCCCGGGGTGTGTCGGGCCTCCACGACGATGTTGCCGAGCCGGATCACGTCGCCGTGGTGGAGCCGTTCGGCCTCGAAGCCGTACTGCCAGTCCTCGCCGCCCTCTCCGGAGACGTACATCGTGGCGCCAGTGGCAGCGGCCAGCTCGCGGGTACCCGAGAGGTAGTCGGCGTGGATGTGGGTCTCGGTGACGGCCACGATCGTCATGCCGTTGCGCCTGGCCAGGTCGAGGTAGGGGGTGAGGTCGCGGCGGGGATCGATCACGATCGCCTCGCCCTTCGCCTGGCAGCCGATGAAGTAGCTGGCCTGGGCGAGGTCCTCGTCATAGATGCGCTCGAGAAGCATGGTCTCTCCTGAACTCTGGGTCTTGAATATATACCCCGGGGGGTATCGTCCACACCACGATAGACATACCCATGGGGGTATCGGCAACCGGCATCGTTGTCCGGAGCGGGCCGAGTGCGTAGGACTGCTGAGGGCGCGTCCTTCGTGTCGTCTTCGTATCGCTGCCCCTCGTCGCGAGGGATAGCCTGACGCCGTGACCGGGATGCCCGCCGACGTGCCCGCCTGGGCGAGGAGCCCGAAGCCGCCCCTGCGGAAGGGTTGCGCACCGTCGTGATCGCCTTCGCGGCCAACCTGCTGATCGCGATCGCGAAGTCGGTCGCAGCGGTGGTGGTGCTGGCACTGATCTCGCCGGCGGACCCTGATGACGAGGCGCTCCGGCCGCGCGGCTGCTGAGGGAGCAGGGAGGGCCCACTGATGGCGGAATTCACGATCGTGCTGTCCAGTCCACATCCCGCGCCGGAGACCTTCGCACGACTCGTCGACTGGGATGCCCACACTGCTGCGATCCCGTTCACCCGCCTCCATCACGACGGCGAGCCCCGGCTCGGGCAGCGGTTCGTGGCCAGGACGGCGATCGGGCCCTGGGGCTTCGACGACCCGATGGAGGTGCAGTTGCTGCGGCGTCCCGCCGGGAACCTGCCCGGCGTGGTGGAGGTGGTCAAGAGCGGGCAGGCGATCAGAGGCCGCGTCCGCTGGACGGTCACGCCAGCTGCCACGGGGTCGACCGTGGAGTGGCACCAGCGGATCAACCTGGGCCGGCTACCCGCCGTGCTCGACCCGGTCGTCGGGCTCGTGGGTCGACTGGCATACGGGTCAGGGCTGCGACGCCTGGTGCGCTGAGTGCCTACCCTGAACGCTCGACGACCACACGCACCGGCACGTTCAGCGACTGACCCACCACGCAGTAGCGCTCGGTGGAGGTCGCCAGCCGGATCAGGTCGGCATCGGATGCGTCGGTGTCGAGGACGGCCGTGACCTGCACGTCCCGGATGCCCACCGGAACGTCCCGGTCGACCCCGAGGGTGCCGCGGGCGTCGTAGGCACTGGTCGCGGTGAAGCTGGCCGAGCGCACGTCGAGGCCCATCACGGTGGCCACGCTGCGCATGGTGACGCCGGCACAACCGAGCAGGGCCTGGAGCAGCAGCTCGGCCGAGCAGGCGTCGGTGCCGTCGCCCCCGGTCGCGGTGTGCAGCCCGGCCCGCACCGGACCGGCCCACCCCTCAACGGTGCAGGTGATGCCCGGCTCGGTCCAGGCCGCCCGCGCGCCCAGCGGAGCGACCGCACTGGTCGGTTCGGCGCGGTAACGCGCCCGCAGTGGTGCCTGTGCGGCCCGAAGGGCTTCTCGATCCATCGCGCCAGTATGCGCACTGGCGCACGACTACGCCAGAAGGACCTCCTGCCGGTCCGACTCGACCTGTCGCAGGATCTCCATGACCTGGGCGAGGTCCTCGGCGAGCCCCGCCGCCTCAGCGGCAGTGCGGACGGCGACGAAGCCGGTCTGGGTGCCGTACACCTCGACGGTGGAGTCGCCGCCGGGCCGGATCCGCTCGGTCGCGTACAGCGTGAAGCCTCCGACGTTGCGGTGGTGCAGTCCGATTCGTCCGCCGAAGTGGTCATGACTCCACTCGTGCGCTTCGGGCGTGGCCGTGCACCACCAGGGGCACGGAGGGGCGGCGGTGAGGGCTGTGCTGGGGGCGGTGCTGGTCATGGGTCTCCTCGTTGGTTCCCTGCGACCCGTCCAGCCTCGGCGTCGGGGATGGCGACCAGGTGAACGAGTGGGCACGCCTCGATGAACAGTGCGTGGGATCGAGTCGCCGGTGTCAGTCGCCGATGGTGTCCCTGGCGCGTTTCACGATCAACGGGTCGGGCTCGCCGACGATCGAGGCGTCCTTGTCGGCGTAGTCGAACTGCCGCAGGAAGTGTCGCATCGCGTTCAGCCGGGCCCGCTTCTTGTCGTTGCTGCGGACTGTGGTCCAGGGGGCGTGGTCGGTGTCGGTGCGGGCGAACATTGCTTCCTTCGCCGCGCCGTAGGCGTCCCAGCGGTCCAGTGACTCCAGATCCATGGGGGAGAGCTTCCAGCGGCGCACGGGGTCGATCTGGCGGATCGCGAACCGCGTGCGCTGCTCCCGCCGGGTGACCGAGAACCAGAACTTGGTCAGGTGGATTCCTGCGTCCACGATCAGTCGCTCGAACTCGGGTGCCTGGGTCATGAAGCGCTCGTACTCGGTGCCGGTGCAGAAGCCCATCACGTGCTCGACGCCCGCCCGGTTGTACCAGGACCGGTCGAACAGCACCATCTCACCCGAGGTGGGGAAGTGCTGGACGTAGCGCTGGAAGTACCACTGGCCCTGCTCGCGGGTGGTCGGCTTGGTGAGCGCGACGACGGTCGCCGCGCGGGGATTGAGGTGTTCGGTGAACCGCTTGATCGTGCCGCCCTTGCCCGCGGCGTCGCGTCCCTCGAACAGGATGATGTGGCGGACGTCGTTGTCCTGGCTCCAGTACTGCAGCTTGAGCAGCTCGATCTGCAGCAGGTACTTCTCCTGCTCGTACTCGTCGCGGTCCATGAGCTCGGAGTAGGGGTAGTCCTCTCGCCAGGTCTCCACGGCCCGTCCCAGCGGGTCGATCAGCACCGGATCCGGGCTGTCACCGTCCGCGACCGTGTACCCCTGTGCGACCAGCCGATCGATGAACTCACGCAGGTTCTCGTCGACGTCGGGCTGGACGACATCCAGATCGGTGTCCATGCTCTGACAATTCCGCCTCCGGCGACCCCGGTCAAGCGACGCACGCAGGGTTCACCGGACGAACGGTGCTGGTTCACCGGATCGGGCTTCACGAAGGCTTCACGCGGGGCACGCGGACGCCACATCGCGCCCGGCTCTACTGGACTTCACCAACCAGTCAGCCCACGAGAAGGAGTGGACATGTTCAGCAAGAAGATCGTTCTGGGAATCGGCGGGACCATGGTCATCCTCGCCACCACCATCGGTGTTGCGGGCATCGCGAGTGCCGATGTCACGACCCCGACCCCGAGCCCGACCGCCAGCCAGACCTGGCAGCGCGGGGCCGGTTACGGACGCACCGCGACCGCGGTGAACCCGAACGCAGGACTGCGCAACGGCGCCGGCTACGGCGCGGTCGCCAACCAGGCCTACCTGGCCGAGGGACTCGGGGTGAGCCAGGACGCGGTCGCCGCGGCCGTGCAGGCCTACCACGCGGACAACGCGCCCGCTGCGCGTGGCCGTGACCTCACTGTGGAGCAGCGTGCCGCGGAGCACGCCGACCTCGCGACATTCCTCGCCGGGGAGTTGAAGGTCGACCAGGCCAAGGTCCTGGAGCTGCTCAACGCCCGCCAGGTCGGCACCGGCTACGGTCCGGGGCCGCGGCGCTGATCCTGCCAGCGCTGCGCACATCGACGGCCGGCCCACCGGGGCCGGCCGTCGATGTCGTGTCAGTGGCCCCGGTTCCGCAGCGCCGAGCCGGTCGGGGAGGCCGTCGCCGAGGCGCGGGTCTGTTCCCGCGTTCGGTCCGGCGACGCGGTGGGCGGGCAAGTGGCGGTCGCGGTCCGGGCTCGCGTCTGGGTGCGAGCGGCGGTCGCGGTCGCCGTCTCCGTCCGGGCCTCGACGCGATCACGGTCGCGGTCCCGGACCGGCGTACCGGTCGGGCTCGCGGTGGGGGTTCCGGTGGGCGAGGCGGTCGGATCCTGAACCCGGTCCCGGTCCTGGTCCCGGGCGGGGGTGCCGGTCGGGCTGGCGGTGGGGGAGACGCTGGCGATCCGGTCCTGCTGCCGGACCTGGTCACGATCGCCGTTGACGGCCAGTGCGGTGCCGGCGGTTGCGGCGCCAACGCCGACGATGACCGCGACAGCGATCCCGATCCCTGACATGCGCATGTCAATCACTCCTTCGATGGTCGGCCGCGAACGGGGGTCGCGGTAGTGCCACGGTCGCGCCCGGTGATGAAACCCAGGGGAAAGGAGAATGAAGAAGTCTTCATCTGAGCGGCGTCAGCGCCCGGTGCCCTTCCCTGTGGGCGGTCCGGCTCTGCCCGTTCCGGACCCGGAACCGTCGCTGGACCGGCGCGGGGTCCCGGTCCGGGTAGCGGTCGGTACGGGGGCGCTCGATGGCCGGGTGGTCGGGGACGGGTCCGGTGCTGCCGGCGATGCAAGGGTTCCCGGGAGGACCGGGGTCGGTCGCACCACGGTCGGCGTCATCGTCCCGCCAGAGGTTGGTGTGGCTGCGGCGGAGGGTCCGGACGGGCCCGGAGAGAGGACGATGGACGGCTCGCCGCCGCCCCAGCGGTCCGTCCCGGTGACCACGCCGGCCAGCGCCGCGCACACCGCGACGAGGGGGATCCCGGCCGCCCACGCCGCCCACGTTCGGGTCCGGCCCGGTGCGCTGGTCATGGAACGTCCTCCAGCCGGTAGCCCATACCGCGCAGCGTGGAGATCCGCTCGGGGCCGATCTTGCGCCGCAGGTGCCGGACGTAGACGTCCACCACGTTGGATCCCGGATCGAACGAGTAGCCCCACACCTGGCTGAGCAGCTGCTCGCGGGACAGCACCTGACCCGGGTTGCGCAGGAACGCCTCGGCGAGCGTGAACTCGCGCGCCGACAGCTCGATCGTGCGGTCGGCGATGTGCGCGCGACGGGTGCGCAGGTCGAGGCGGAGTCCGCCACAGCTGAGTGCGGCGAGCGGGGACGTCCCCTCCGGACGCAGCCGGAGCCGGATCCTGGCCAGCAGCTCCTCGAAGTGGAACGGCTTGGCCAGGTAGTCGTCCGCGCCGGCGTCGAGCCCGGAGACGGTGTCGGCAACCGACGACCGCGCGGTCAGGATGATCACAGGGATCCGGTGGCGACCCTCGCGCAGTCTCTGCAGCACGGTGAAGCCGTCCAGCACGGGTAGCCCGATGTCCAGGAGCAGCAGGTCGAAGTCGCCGGATGCCGCGAGATCGAGTGCGGAGCGGCCGTCGGCTACGGTCGTCGGGGAGAACCCGTGGGCACGCAGGCCGCTCTCGACGAAGGTCGAGATCCGCGGCTCGTCCTCGGCGATCAGGATCCGGGTCATGGTTCCTCCGTCGGTGTTGCAGCGCTCTCCGCGGCATCGGCTCCGGTGGGCACCACGATGCTGAACATCGAGCCTGCGCCGGGCGCGGACTCGACCTCCACCCGGCCGCCGTGGGCCTGCGCGATCGCCTGCACGATGGTCAGGCCCAGGCCGGTGCCCTCGACGCGCCGGCCCGTCTCGAGCCGGACGAAGCGCTCGAAGATCCGGTCCTGGTCCTCTGGCGGGATGCCGCGGCCCTGGTCGCGGACCCACACCCGCACCTCGCCGTCGGTGACCGCGCTTCCCATCGCCACCGTCGAGCCCGGTTCGCTGTACTTCACCGCGTTCTGCGCGAGCTGCAGCCACGCCTGGGTCAGCCGTTGCGGATCCACCCGCACCAGGGCGTCGCCGGCGTCCTCCAGCAGCCAGTGCCGGGGACCGAGCGCGCGTGCTTTCGCGAACGCCCCGTCGGTGACCTCGACGAGCTCCACCGGTTCGGGGCGGACGAAGTCGGGCTGCCGCACCTGTGCGAGCAGGATCAGGTCCTCCACGAGCCGGTTCATCCGGTCGGACTCGTCCAGCAGCAGGGCCCGCGTGGAGGCCACCGCCGCGGGATCGGCAACGTCCAGCACGTCGAGATGCCCTCGGATGACCGTGATCGGCGTACGCAGTTCATGGCCGACGTCGTCCAGGAGCTGGCGCTGGGCGAGGAAGGACTCCTCCAGCCGGTCCAGCATCCGGTTGAAGTTGTCGGTGAGGTCGGCGATCTCGTCGCTTCCCACCACCGGGATGCGGGAACCGAGGTCCGCGGCGTCGGTGTGGCCCGTGGCCTCGCGCAGCAGTGCCAGCGGCCGCACCAGCCCGCCGCTCAGCTGCCAGCCGACCAGCCCGATGACCAGGAGCGACAGCGTGGCGACGCCGAGATAGAGCGTCCCGGAACGGGCCAGTGCGCCTCGCTCGGCGCCCACGGCGCGCGCGATCACGAAGGTGCCGGACGTGGACCGTCCGTCCACCTGGACCGGGATGATCGCCAGGCGCACCGCGCCCACGGACGTCTCCACGTCCCGAACGGCCACCCCCTCGTCGGTGAGGACGCCCGCGATCGCAGCCAGTGCCGCCGGCTCGTGTTCGAGCTCGACCGGCCGGATCCCTCCGGAGTAGCCGAACGGCTGCCCGTCGACAAGGGCGAACTGGGTCTCGTAGGGGCCAGGGACCCGGTACCGCATGGCCGCCACGAGGAGGGGTCCGATCTCGGCGAACGGCAGGCCCGTGTCCGGATCGGTCCCTCGTGAGCGACGTTCGAACTCCTGGTAGCCACGGCGCAGGGAGTCGTCGGCCGTGCTGTCGATCGCGGCCCACTGGACCACGCCGACGGTGCCGCCGGCCAGCGTGAGCGCGAGGGCGGACGTGGCCAGGATCGACAGCACCAGGCGGGAACGCACGGAATGGCTGGGCCGCCAGCGGCGTCCGCGCAGGCCCGGGTGCGGGGTTCGCACCCGGTCAGGAGAGCTGCGCCACTGCATCACGGACCTGCTGGATCTCGAAGGACGGGTAGGCGTCCGTCAGATCCTTCAGCGTAGTCCGCGTATCGACGTCCGGGGGGAGTCCGCAGGCCGTGACCAGCTCGCCGAGGTCGATCCGGTTCGCCTGGGCGACCCCGGCCAGCGTCATCTGGCCGGTGATGGCGGGCGCGGCATCGTCCCCGGGCGCCCGGGTGGACGTGGCGCCCCCGGACGCAGCGGCCGACGGCGCCGAGGTGCCCTCGACGCGGCTGCGCAACTGCTCCCTGAAGGTGGACAGCGCGAAGCCCGGCACGAGGCCTTCGACGTCGCGGAAGGCGGTGCCGGGGGTCAGCCCGGCAGCGCCGGACGGGTCGATCATGCCGATGATCTCGGCGACCGGGATGCTGAGGCCGTCCGCGGCCTGCTGGAGGGTCATCCAGCCCTTGATGTCGTCGACGCCGAGCTGCTGCCCCGCGACGACGGTGGTGCGTCCGGTGACCACCCAGTCGCCGGTGAGGTTCGCGATCCCCACCGAGCCGAACAGGACGACGACGGACGCCACCGGAGCCACCCACACGGAAGTCCTCATCGCGTCTCCACCTCACTGCCGGCGCCGATCCGGATCGGGGTGCCGAGCAGGACGGGCGCATCAACGCCGAGCGCGCCGCGGACCGGGCAGGTGGTGACGCAGTCCATGCAGCCGATGCAGTCCGGGCTCACCATCGGGGCGGCCTTGCTGGGCTCGATGCCCACCGGGCAGGCCTTGTCGCACAGCGAACAGTCGGTACAGGTCGTGGGGGCTCGACGGATCCGGAGCAGGCTGAACCGGCTGAGCACGCTGAGCACCCCGCCGAGCGGGCACAGGTAGCGGCACCAGGCCCGCTCGACCAGTACCGAAGCGACGACCACCACAGCGAGCACAGACAGCCCGATCCACAGTCCGGGGGTGTCGGGCTCGAACAGCCAGTGCAGTCCGAACAGGGCGACGTACGGGTCGTAATCGGCGAACCAGAGGCTCGCCGTGGCGTAGCTGAAGGAGAGGATCACGGCGAGGACGACGAACCGTCCCCAGCGCAGCGTCCGGTCGAGGGCGCGGGGCACCGTCACCGCAGGGAGGCGCAGCTTCCTGCGCACCCAGGTGAGCGCGTCCTGGACTGCACCGAACGGGCAGATCCAGCCGCAGAAGGCATTCCCCACCAGCAGGGTCGCGACGAGAACCGCGAGGCCGAGGACGAGGTTGGACGGGTGGATCTTCGTGATCAGCGTGCCGGTGGTCAGCCACGTGATCAGCGTCTCCATGGCGCCGAACGGGCACAGGGCGTCGACCGAGGCGGCTCCGGAGTTCTGCTCGACCTGGTGGCGGACAGCGGCGACGACGACCAGGACCGCGACCGCCAGCTGGGTGAGGTGCCGGCCGCGCTTGACGTTCCGGATCTGCCGGGTGCGCTGCTGGAAGCGGGTCAGGCGGCCCTTGCTGGCCGTAGGGCTCGGTGTGCGCACGGTGTCCTCCACGAGGTCGGGGTCACGGCGAGCCTTCCGTCCTTGTGTGAAGCGACCGTGAAGCTGCGATGAGGATTCGAGCGTGGATCACGTTCGGGCGCCTACAGCGGATGGCCGGCGCGCGGTACTGGGCCGGGTTCGCCCGGTGGCGTGGCGGGTGAATCCTCAGACGGTCCGGTGATGCAGCCCGGGGGCCCGTTCAGCCCGGGGTGACCACGTAGTCGTCGAACCGGAACAACCACGGCGTGTTGGTCGCAGCGCTGGAGATGTAGGTGAACAGGCCGACAGAACCCGCGGCCTGCAACGCCGCGGTGCTGTCGGTGGTGCTCACCTGCCACGTCGAGGGCTCGGTGGCGGTGGACAGCCACACCCTCGCGCGGATCGTCGTCGGTGACGTGCCGGTGACCTGGAGCCTGGTCCTGAGCTCGGCGCCCGGTGTGTAGGTGATCGCTGTGGCAGCGGATGCGAGCGTCGTCTCGCTGCCATTCAGCCGGATCGCGTACACGGTGACGGGCCCGCTGGGGTCGACCTTGATCTTGAGCCGGTAGTCGGAGCTGCCCACGTGGCGTCCGATTGTTCCGGCGTAGGCCGCTCCCGAGTTCACCCGTTTGTCCATGACGACGCTCGAGGTCAGGTCGACCGCGGTTGCGCTGACGCCCGCCAGCTGCGCCCAGGGTCCGCGGCCTGCCGTGGACAGCGTGACCAGGCCCTGACCGCCGGAGACCGAGAAGCCGGAGCCGTTCGTGCTCCACGCACCGCCGACGTCGGCGATGCCGAACCCCGTGGTGACCGTGCGGCCGAACGCGTCGGAGGCGAGCACGGTCGGGGTCGCGCCGACGCGCACCGACTTCGTCGTGCTGGCTGAGGCGCCGTCGTCGTCGGCCACCGTCAGGGTGATCGTGTAGGTGCCGTCCGCGGCGTAGGTGTGGGTGGCAGTGGACCCGGTGCCGGTCTGGCCGTCACCCCAGGTCCAGGTGTAGTTGGTGATGGTGCCGTCCGAGTCGGTGGATGCGCGACCGTCAACGCTCACCGTGTGGTCCGAGACCGAGGTGCTGAAGCTCGGTATCGGCGAGGCGTTCCCGCTGCCGGCGATCGTGATGCTCACCGACGGTGAGGTCTGGGAGTTGCCGAAGGGGTCGACCACCCTCAGCCGGTAGCTGTGCGAGCCGGCCGCGAGGCCGGTGTCGGTATAGGTCATCGCCGGGCGTGACCACCAGGTCGAGGCCTGGTTGATCGTGGCGACAGGGGTGGACAGGTTGTCCCGCAGCACGGTGTAGATGAGGTCTGAGTTGTCGTAGTCGTAGTTCGCCGTCCAGGCCAGCCTCACCTGTCCTGACCCCGGTGACGTGAGCGTCGGGGTGAAGCTGGTGCCATTCGCCTTCGGTCCCTGCAGGTTCGGCGCGATATCGCTGGTGGCCATGCGCACCATGCCCTGCTGTGCGGTGCCGTTCACCGAACCGAACTCGCCGGCCCAGACGACGTACTTGCCGGAGCCGGTCACCGCCCAGGCGGCCTGGCCCTGGCCGGACACCGTGCCGGTGGTCAGCTGCGGGAAGAAGTTGAGCAGGCTCGGGGACGGCTGCCCGGTGAAACTCGGGTAGCCGCGCGTGTCGGCGGTGAGCTTCCCGGTCGCGGCCTTGCCGAACGCGACCGCCCGCATCGGCGGCGACGTCTCCGGATAGCCACCGAGGTTGAGGCAGTAGTGCGGGTGCCCGGCCACGTAGACCGCTGTGTCGGACGGGTAGACACCGTAGCTGTCGCCATGGCAGTCCTCGACCCAGGTGATCGCCCCGGTGGACCAGCTGGCGGAGAACGAGCCCTCGAGGTTGCCTCCGGTGCCGTAGATGTAGCCGGTGCCGTAGACATTGTTGGCGTCCGAGGCGAGGGAGAGGATCGCACTGTCCTTGCCGGCGTCCCGCACGACGTTGTTCGCAGGGAACGCCAGGGACGACCCGGTGGTCGGGTCGACCATGCCCAGCCCGTAGCCAGGGTTGCCGGAGCCGTTGAGGGTGACGAAGTTGCCCCCGACGGCGAGCTTGTCGCCGGCCGGCGAGAGGGCGAGGGCGTTCACCTTGGGACTGGACGTGGCGTTGCCGCCCACCACGGGCACGAAGCTGGTGTTCAGGCCGCCGTCACTGGCGCGCAGTGAGGCCAGTCGTCCGCGCGAGACCCCGTTCACGCTGGAGAACAGCCCTCCGACATACACCGTGGTCGACGTGGCCACGATCGCCTTCACCTGGGAGTCGGTGCGGGCGTTGAAGCTGGTGATCAGGGCCCCCGTCGTGGGATCCAGCGCGGCGATCCTCGACCGGGCGGTGCCGCCGACGGTCGTGAAGTCGCCGCCGACGTAGATCCGGGAGCCGTCCGGCGACGCGGCCACCGCCAGCGCCTGGGCATTGAGGTTCGGGTTGAACGCGGTCTTGAGCGCACCGGTGGTGAGGTCGTACGCCAGCATGTTGTTGCGCGTGGTCTGGTTCTGCCCTGCGGCGGACCCGGCGGGGCGCGCGGCAGTGAACTTGCCGACGACGTAGACGGTGTTGCCGACGATCACCTGGTTCCACGCGACGCCGTTGTGCTGGACCGTGGGTAGCCGGTCGATCGCCACCGTGGGCGGGGTATGCGGGTCGGTCGGATCGGCGGGCGCAGAGTCGGCCCCGGCCATGGGCGCTGCGCCGAGGAACAGCCACGCAGTGGCCACGGCGAGGAGCAACGCCGGAATCCTGGTGATCCGGGGCCCCGAGCGGACCTGCACTCCGGGACGGCGCGCCGGCGATCGAGTCGCGTGATCGAAGAAAGGCACCGGGATCTCCCCCCAAGGCTCAGAAGAGCACATCCCCGATGTCAATCATGCACGGGTGCGTCGTCGCCGTACATACCTCGCCGGGTGCACATCTACCCCCGGTCAGCGCAGCACCGAAAGCCGGGGACGACCGCGTCCGCGCCCCGCGACCGGGCGGCCCGGCTCAGTTCCGCGCCGACCTCGCCTTCGTCACCTGCCAGACGTTCCTCAAGCCCTCGTGGCTGTAGTCCAGCTGGTCGGCGATCAGTTCGATCAGGGCGAGCCCGCGGCCGTGCTCGGCCTCGGCATCCGGCATGGACGGGCGGGGCGCGTCGATGAGCGGGGCGCCGGTGTCGGCGGTGCGCAGCACGAGCGTGTGCGGCGTGACGGTCAGCGTCACCTCGCAGAGCACCGGCCGGTGGGGGTTGTTCTGGATGACGTTCGTGACCAGTTCGCTGAGGGCGGTCTCGATCGCCATGCGGTCGCCCACCCCGATGTCCGGACGCTGCCCCCACACCGTCTCCAGGAAGTCGTGCGCATCGTCGACGGTATCCGGGGGGCTGTGGACGACGGCGCTGTAGTTACTCGGCGAAGGCTGCATCGGCGTCTGGGTAGGGCTTGAGGATGCGGTCGAGGTTGGAAAGCTGCAGGACCAGCGCGACCTGTTCGTTGACCGCGGCGATGCGCAGGTCGCCGCCGGCCTGCCGTGCAGTCTTCAGCGACGCGATCAGTGCGCCGAGGCCCGAGGAGTCCATGAACTCCACCGCGGCGAGATCGACGGCCACGCGCCGGCGTCCGGACGCGACCGCCTGCGCGATGATGTCGCGCAACTCGGGCGCGGCCACCATGTTGAGTCGGCCCTCGATCCTGACCACGACGATGTCCTCGCCGGTGTGGTCGGTGCGGAAGCTCGTCATCTCTCCTCCTCTTCCTCAGTCGCGAAGCCGCGGTACCGGACCGCACCCACGAGCACACTCAGCGCTACCAGGTCGAAGCCGACCCAGCCGATGTTGACCAGAGTGCCGACCGCCTCTGCGCCCTGCAACAGGAGCCGGATCAGGCCGACGACCACTGCGACGACCAGAACGACGGCCATCACGAGCTGCCAGCGGATCCGGCGCAGGTCCCAGCGCCGGGACCGGGTGCCCACCTTGGGCGTCACGGCGAAGTTCAGGGGGACGCCACCGAAGACGTTGGCCGCAGCGCTCACGCAGGCCTGGATCCACAGGGGGAAAAGGGCCAGCGTGTACTGCTGGCCACGCCAGGTCGGCAGTCCCCGGGACGCGATCACGAACAGGAGTTGGTTGGCGATCATGAACGGCAGGAAGCGCAGGAAGAAGGGTGCGGCGTAGCTGTTCACCGGCAGGACGCCGAAGACCAGGAACAGGACCGGCGCGATCAGGTAGACGACCGTGGCGAAGCCGGAGACGTAGCTCCACATGGTGGAGAAGTACATCAGGCGCTGCGGCAGGCTGAGCCCGCGCAGGAACAACGGATTCTCCTTGAGCAGCCCCTGGACGGTGCCCTGCGCCCAGCGCAGGCGCTGGGTGAGGGCGGCGTCGAGGCCCTCGGGGGCCAGCCCGTCGGCGAGGACCTCGTTGTGGTAGACGCTCTTCCAGCCGCTGGCGTGCAGCCGCATCGCCGTCGCCATATCCTCCGTGACCGAGATCGTGGCCATCGGCAGCAGGGCCTGCGCCTCGTCCGAGCGGCCGATGTCGAGCGCGTCCAGGGTGCGTCGGACAGCGTCCAGGGCGTTCAGCGGGCTGAGTTCGTCGCTGGCGAGGCTGGCGACCACTTCCCGGGCCTGCACGGCGACTCCGTGGTCGCCGAGTCCGAGTTCGTCCAGGTCGGCGCCGATCTGGACCAGGTCCCCGGCCACGATCGTCCGGGACAGTTCGGTGATCCGCGCCCTCAGCTGGTAGGTGACTTCACCGATCGGCTCGCCGTTTCCGATGCTGGCGAGCGCGTCGTTGATCGCGGCCGAGGTGAGCGCGAGAGCCTCCCGTTCGACCGACTGGCTCGCCCCGCGGACGGCCCGGCGGACGATTCCGCGTGCGGTCTGCAGGCCTTCGGTCACGGCCCGCTCGGTCGCGGTGACGTAGCCCATGATGCCGAGTCCCATCAGTGCCTCGCGGCGGAGCACGGCGTTCGAGCCGCAGAAGAACGCCGAACCCCAACCGTCCTTGCCTTCCTGGATGGGGCCGTAGAACAGCGGAGCCTGGCTGCCGAGCGGGTCGGAATCGGGCACGTTGGTGAAGTATTGCGGGGTCTGGACGAGGGCGAGTCGTTCATCGGCGGCGAAGTAGCCGAGGGTGCGGTCGAGGATCGCCGGGTCGGGGACCATGTCGGCGTCCAGCACCAGGATGAACTCCCCCGTGGTCTGCATCAGGGCGTTGTTCAGGTTGCCGGCCTTGGCGTGGCGGGGCTTGCCCGTCCACTCCTCGCCACGGGTCACGTACCCGACGCCGAGTTCCGCCGAGGCCGCGCGCAGCGCGTCGCGGTCCCCGTCGTCGAGGATCCAGGTTTCGTGCGGGTAGCGGATCTCGCGGGCTGCCCGCGCGGTCGCCATGACCAGTTCGGGCGGCTCGTTGTAGGTCGTGATGTAGACGTCCACGGTGAGCGCGGGGGGTGCGGCGGGCGGCTCTGCGCGCTGGCGCGACCGCCACACCGTCATGCCGAACAGGCCCAGGTCGACGATGCTGTAGGTCTCGGCCACCACGAGCGGGACGGAGATCCACCAGGTGCTCCAGTTCACGGAGGCGAGCCAGCGCCACACCACGTAGTTCAGGCCAAGGATCAGGGTGAGGGTGATCCAGATGCGCAGCAGCAGCAGGCGGCGGTTCTCGGCCGATTCGCCGCGGTAGGAACGCGATCCTCGAACGCTCACGATCTGCTCCCTTCGGCGATCAGGTCGCGGTGGATGATCACCGCTGTGGCGTCGTCGATGGGCTCTGCATCCGGGTTGGCGCCGCGGCACAGCGCCTCGGCGAACACCTGTGGGGTGTCCACCGCGGGGTCGGAGCGAAGGCGCCGGATCACGTCCACCACGTCGTCCACGGACCCGCCCCAACCATCGAGCACGCCATCGCTGACCATGAGCAGGGAATCGCCGGGCGCGAGATCGACGTGTTGCTCGGCCCAGAAGGTGCCCAGCCCGATGGGCAGGTCATCGCCAGCGAGGCGCTGCACGACGGCGCCGCCGTCACGGACCAGGAAGCTCAACCCGTGGCCGGCATCGACCAGGTGTGTCCTGCCGGTGAGCAGGTCGACCGTGGCGTAGCCGAGGGTTACGAACGCGTTGGACCGGCTGAGCTCGTCGTCGATGATCCGGACGCTGTCGGCGAGCGCCTCGCCCGGCCGGGCGGCCGGGTTGGCCGATCGCAGGGCGGTGCGGGTGGCGGCCGCGAGCAGGCCGGAGCCGATACCTTTGCCCATCACGTCGCCGAGGAGGATCGCGGCGTACCGGCCCTCGATGCGCAGGTCGTAGAAGTCGCCGCCGACCTCGCGCGCGGGGACAGCGGCGGCACCGTGCTCCCAGCCGGCGCGCGACGGCAGCTCTGCGGGGGACAGGGCACGCTGCACCTCGGCGGCGCGAGCGAGTTCCTTCGCTGCCTGCGCCGTGGCGTTGACGGAGGCGGTGATGTCGAGGAACTGGACGGTGAGGCCACTCGTCCCGTCCTCGAGCACGAGGGGGACGACCCCCATCTGGAACTGACGTCCGTCGAGGCCCTGGACCTGGAGTTCGAGTGCCCCGGTTCGCTTCTGGATGTCGGCGGTGGTGATCCGGGTGGCGGCTGCGTCACCGAGGAGTTCGCGGAGGTCACGGACACCCTCCCCGAGCTGGGGGAGCAGGCCGGCCGCGGAGTCGTTGTGCCGCTGCACCTGCCACGCGTCCCCCTGCTTGACCAGGACCAGCATGCCCGCGAGCGAGGTCTCGAAGTTGGTGCGGTAGAGGAGCTCGCTCGCACCGAGCCTGGCGGTGGCGGTGCGCTCCCGGGCCACGGTCAGGGCAATCAGGACGACGATGGTGACCATGGCGAGTTCGAACGCCTGCAGCAGTGTGCCACCGAGGTTGGGGCCGAACCGGGGGAAGGAGAACGGGCCGAAGCCCGCGGCGCTTCCGTAGGAGGCGATCACCCCGATGCCGAGCATCTCGAACAGCAGCCAGCGCAGGCACATGCGCAGGGCGCTCCACACGGGCGGGATCATCGCGAGGAAGGCCACGGAGAAGTCGCGATTGACCACGAAGACGAGCACGGCGATCAGGAGACCGAAGGCCACCTGGCCGACGGCTCGCGCGGGGGTGATGCGCCGCTCCACGGGGGGCAGCCGGAAGTACAGCGGCGCGACCATCAGCATGCCGGCGGCGCGTCGGGGCCCGGCGGCGAAGAGCACGTCGATCGCTGCCTGCTGGTCGCCGGAGGCCAGGGTGACCGCGGCGATGGTCAGATCGAAGGCGGTCGCGGCGGCGATCACCGCCAGGAGCAGCATTCCGAGATCCGCGTACGTCTCGAGCGGAGGCTCCGCCAGCCCGCCTGCGCGGAGGATGAGCGCACCGATGGCGGCCTCGATCCCCGCAGCCACCGACACCGCGACAGCGAGGTTCAGGGAATGGGAGTGCAGCAGGTTCGCGCCCAGCGACACCACCACGACGGCGCAGCAGACCAGCCAGAGGCGGTGCCGCGGCGTCCGGACGGCGAGGCCGAGGGCAAGGCCGGACGCGGGCCACCACACGGCGGCGACGGCCTCAGCGGGTCGTGTCCACTCGGAGAACCAGGTCAGAACGAAGATGCCCATCAGGGTCGCGACGACCAGCACGGTAGGTGAGAGCCGCGGACGCGGGCTCTGCGGGACTGGCCCGGTCTGTGGCGGGAGCCGTACGAAAGAGTCCTGCCTGGCCGGAGGCTGTTCAGTCCGGAGTTCAGGCTCCCTCAGCCGTGGTTCAAGCGTGCCGACAGGGCCCGTGCCGGGGCTCATCGCAGGCTCGCAGCCTGGACGGGTCCCGTGGGCCTGACCAGCGCCAGGGGGCCTGCGGGGCTCATGATCTCCTCGGGGGGCTTGAGGAACGCGCTAATCCTCTCGCAGCGAGGCGGTGCTCCGCTGTCGCCCGAAAGGGGTCTGTTTCAGCCTCCCGATCGCGGCCGCCGGGTGGTCACCCGGCGACGGCAACGCGTCCGGCCTCACCGTCCTGGATCGGCTCGGAGCCCGTCACCGGTGTGAGGTCCCACATCGTGCGGTGGCGCAACGCGAGCACTCCGGGAACCAGGAGGCCGATCGCGGCACCGAGGAAGAGCCAGGTGACCGACAGCTGCAGGATGGCGCCCGCAACCACCTGTGAGACGGGCGCGAGGCCGTACATCGACAGCATCAGCAGTGCCATCACGCGTCCGACGAGGTGGCGGGGCGCCATGCGCTGGAGCATCGTGATCACGGTGATCGCGAGGTATCCGTTGGCGACGCCACCGATCACCATCACCAGGACGGACACCCAGGTGGAGCCCGAGAGGGCGACCGTGGAGTAGACGATTCCGAGTAGCGGGAAGATGCCCACGCCGACCCACCGGATCACCCGGGTGCTCGGACGCGTGGACCCGGCGATCCCCATTCCGATCAGGTTGCCGAGGGCATAGCCGGAGAGGATCATGCCGAAGGCGGCCGCGCCTTCGCCGAGCCGGGCGGACGCCAGCACCGGCAGTCCCACCAGGAGTGGCCCGGTGAGCAGGAAGTTCGCCAGGGCGATGATGATCACCATGATCCGGATGCTGCCGTGGCGCCACACGAAGCGGAGCCCCTCGGCGACGTCGTGGAGCGGATGGTGCGCAGAGCCGAAGCCTGCCAGCGGACGCATTCGCCACAGCGTGACGGCGCCGACGGCGAAGGTGAGCGCGTCCACCCCGAAGGCAACCGCGATGCCCGTCATGGTTCCGCCCTGCCCGGCCTGCCCGTGCGCCATGAGCGCGATCACGGTGCCCGCCAGCGCCGGGCCGAAGAACTGTGCGACCTGGTCGGCGATCATCATCAGCGAGTTGCCCCCGGCGAGGTCCTCCTCGCGCAGGACGCGGGGGAGCGTGGCCTCAGCCGCGGGCAGGAAGAAGCCCGAGATGGTGCCGAAGGCGATCGCCAGCGCGTAGACCATCCACAGCTGCACCTGGTCGGCCGCAACGGCGATCACGATGAGCACGGTGATCACCAGCCGGACCAGGTCGGCGCCGAGCATGAGCAGCCGGGGCGAAATGCGGTCCGCCACCGCGCCGCCGACGAGCATCAGGACGGCCCGTGGCAGTCCGGCCACGGCGAGCACGAGGCCCAGTTGTAGCGGGTCGCCCGTGATGGCGAGGACGAGCCAGGGCAGGGCAACCAGGTGGAACTGGTCACCGAGGTGGCTGACCGACTGGCCCAGCCACAGGTAGCGGTAGTCACGGTTCTTCAGGGTGTGGAGCATGGTGGGATCCGGGTTCACTGGTGCGTGGAGGGGGATGGGGTGGCTGGCGGAGGAACGAGTGTCCCTGCCTCATGGCCGGCGATCAGGCCGTTGACCAGGGCGCGGACGGTGGCTTCGAACTCGGCTTCCTGCCCGAGGTAGGGGCCCTCCGCGAGGAGACGACGCAGGTGTGGGAAGTTCTCGACGGGCAGGTCGGCGAACGGTTCGGCACCGGCGTGCGGGCCGTTGAGATGGGAGGTGTGGATGCTGGTCATGCCGATGACGGTCTGCCCGATACCGTCCACAGCGAGTATTGCCTCAACGGTCGAGAAGCCCGCCTCGTAAAGGATGCCGAGGATCACCTCGATGGAGGCCAGCTGTGCCGGCGTCCGCATGGAGCGCGCCGCAACCAGCGGCAGCGCGCGCGGGTGGGCAAGGAGGGCGCGGCGGAAGGCGATCGCCGCGGCGAACAGTCGCGCCGCGGGCGGTCCGGACGGTTCGTCGGCCGAGAGGTCGATGCCCGACATGATCTCGTCGACGATCAGACTGTGCAGGGCGTCCTTGCTCTGCACGTGGTAGTACAGCGTGCTCGGGTCAACCCCGAGGCGGCTGCCCAGGCTGCGCATGCTGTGCCCGTCCAGCCCGGTCTCGTCGATCAGCGCGAGGGCCGCGGTGACGATCTGTTCCACGGTGAGGCTGTCTCGTCCGGGGTGGCGCGGCGGCATCCGAGCTCCTTTGTCCAACGGTGTTGGAGACGGTATCCAACACCGTTGGATGACGCAAGCTGTGACCGTACCCGACCCTGGGCGAATCGGCCGCGGAAGCGCGTCGGGAGCGCGATAATCGACGTGCCGCGACGGGCGACGAGCCCCCCGGCCGAACCCCGGCCGGCCACGCGGGTTCCCGGCGTCACAGAGAGGTGGAGATGGGCGTCACGAGGGAAACGCGGATCACTCGCCGCACCCGCACGTGGCAGGCCTGGACGCTCGGCGCCGTCGAGCTGTTCGTGGCCTACCAGGCCGTCTACGGCGGGATCGGACTGATCACTGACACCTGGAACCTTCCCGCGGAGTGGTTGGTGCGGACGCCGTTCACCACCTGGGTCGGCCCGGGATGGATGCTGCTCCTGCTGGTCGGGCTGCCGCAGGTGCTCGCCGCGATTCCTGTCGTCGCGCTGCCGGGCCGTCCGCGACTCGGCATTCTGGCGGGTCTTCTCGCGGGGGCCTCGCTCCTGATCTGGATCGCCGTCCAGCTCGCGGTGCTGCAGGTCTACTTCTTCCTGCAGCCGGTGATCGCCGTGATCGGGCTGGTCGAGATCGGCCTCGCGTACTGGTGGCGCCGCCGACTCGGCGCGGCGGCGGTCGCCGCTCACGGCGAGTAGCTGCGCGGGCCGAACCCGGTTCTCCGCGCCCGGCTACGGCTTCTCCCCGGGTTCGCCTCGTGTGCGGACGGCCTCAGAGGCGCGCGATCGAGGTGATGTCCTCGAGGAACTCTGCGATGGCCTCCTCCGAGACAGTGGCGCGCGTCCCGTTCAGCGCGGCCAGGTAGTCGGCGGTGCTGAGGTCAGTCGAGGGAGAGTGGCTTTCGTCGTTGCGCAGGGCGCGGGCGAGGGCCTCCTGCGACGCCTTGCGCGCTGCGTACTCGATGTCGGCGGGGGTCAGCCCATCGCTGGCGGCGACGAGGGCGTCGATGTCGATGCCCGGGGCGATGTCGGCGGGGATGTAGCGCTGCCAGATGGCGCTTCTGGCCTCGGGGTCGGGCAGGCCGATCGGGATCACGTAGTCGAACCGTCCGTGGCGCAGGAAGGCGGCGTCGAGCGCGCGGACGAAGTTGGTGGCGCAGATCAGCAGCCGTCCGGGGTGCTCGCGGAAGTCGGCGACGAGCTTGAGCAGTTCGTTGGTGACGCCCTGGGTGGGGGACGGCGGGATGCCGCCGCGGCGGGAGGCGATCTCCTCGACCTCGTCGATGAACACGACGGCGTGCTCGAGGTGTCCGATCACCTCGAAGCTGGCGCGCAGGGCCGCGGCCAGCCCACCCGGAGTGTCGGACAGCCGGGAAGGGAACAACTCCACGAAGGGCCAGTCGAGGCGGGACGCGACGGCCCGGGCAAAGGTGGTCTTGCCAGTGCCGGGCGGGCCGAAGAGCATCACCGCCCGCGGCGGGACGACGCCGAACCGATCGGCCAGGTCGGGGCTGGCGAGCGGGGTGACCAGGCGTTCCTCGAGCAATTGCTTCTCGTGTCGCATGCCGCTGACCCGGGGCCAGAGGTTGCGCGGCAGGATGCGTCCGCCGACCTCCTTGAGCAGGTCGAGTTCGCGGCGCTGGACGGGCATCTGGCGTTCGAGGTAGCGCAGGTGGTGCAGCACACCGAAGCCGTTCGCGGTGAGGCCGTCGAGGCGCTCGGCATCCTCGTGCACCAGGATCGAGAGCTTGCCGAGCCCGAGCGGTGCCATCCGGTGCTCGAGTGCGTCCAGGAGGCTACCGCCGACATCTGTGTCGGTGACGTCGTCAGCGAGACAGAAGAACACGATCCAGCCCTGGGCGTGCGCTGCGCGTCCGACCGCCGCGCCGATGACGCGATCGTCCTGGACGGCGACCACGGCGTGGTCCGCCTGGCAGGAAGCGATCACCTCCGACAGCGCGTACACGGGACGCGATCCGCCGTGCGCAGCGTCCTCGTAGAGGCGCACGATGCCGTCGAGGTCGTCGTCGTGGAAGTCACGGATCGTCGTTCGGCTCATGGCGGGTATCTTCGCACCCGCGTGGCCGGTCGTCGCGGGTTCAGTCGCAGGCGACGCCGCTTTCGTTGCTGTCCCGCCAGGTCGCGTAGCCCGGCTCGCCCTCGGGGTAAGGCCCCCGGGAGCACGGGTACTTCGTGAGCAGCTGGTTCCGCTTCGTCAGCGTGGTCCACTTCTTCAGCGCGGCCTTGTAGGCCTTCGTGCGCTCGGCGTTCTTCTGCTTGTTCTCGTACACCCAGCCGGGCTGGTCGTACAGCCACCTCTTGACGCCGCCATGCCAGGAGCAGGCGCCCTGGCCCGTGGCGTCCGACGACGAGCCGTCCCTGCACGTGGCGCCGACCCGGACCGGTGTTCCCCGCGTCGGCAGGAGCTTCGGCGGTGTGGGTTTCGGGCCGGTCTTCACGGTGTGGACCGGCGCGTCGTTCTCGACGGTCGGCGTCGGTGTCGGTGTGGCCGTAGGGGCAGGGCTCGCGCTGATCCGGGGCGCGGGAGCGAGCGTGGAGGCCGGCGCGCTCGTGAAGGACTGCGGGACGGCTTCCTGCGCGGGACGCCCTGAGAAGGCACCGGCAACCCCGTTGAACAGGAGGAGGGCCACGACCCCGGCGATTGCGGTGTGCAGGATGCGGCGTCCGGGGCTCTGGCCGGGCTTGCCGGTAAGCACTGCCAGGAATCCGCGACCCGCGCCGGCACCGCGCGCGGGAGCTTGGTCGGGGGTGACCGGTGCGGGCTGGGCCGGACGCAGCCGGGCGTGCGTGGCGCGCTCGGCCTGGATCGACGAAATCAGCGCGGCGGTGGTGCCGGACTCGATCGCCGCGCCGAGTTCGAGCGCGAACGAGACCAGCGCCGCCTGCTCGGCCGGGTAGGCGATTCCGGACACCTTCTGCCGGTTGCTGACGTGGATAAGGGTGATCGGTCGGGACTGGTCGTGCTGGATGCCGATCAGTCGGGCGAACACCCACTCGCGGCTGTTTCGCTCGCCCTGGAAGACGACCCGTTTGGTCGAGATGACGACGCTGCCCTGGTCGGTGATCTGGAGTTGCTCCGCTCCCGGCACGGAGGTGCCGCGGGAACCACCGACGTGATAGCTGATCCCCCGGGAGATGCGGAACGAGAAGCCGGAGTAGCCGCCCTGGTAGCTCGCGGCACCCCGCTTGACCTCGATCAGGCGGCAGTCCGGGAACGTGCCGAGGATCGACTCGCCCCGCTTCAGGACGAAACCGAATGGGGCACGGGCGCCGGTGCCGGAGCGGGCCGTGGCAAGCATCCAGTCGAAGAGTTGGTCATCGCGGGTCCAGGCGAGGTCGGCTCGCTGGTACTCGGACTGTCTGCGTGCGTTCTCCCGCGCGGCCCAGTTCTCGCGGCGGGTGATCTCTGCGCTGCTCGGCTCGGACATGTCTGGTTTCCCTGGGGCTGACGCATGCACGTTAGCAATGTCCGGCCCGCCCTGCTGGCGAAGTGTGGCCACCACCCGGTCGCTGCACCTGAACAGGGACCGGGCAGAGCCGGTCTTGCTCAAGATTCCCTGAGAACAGGGTCCGGAAGGTACTCCATCGGTCGGCGGGGCGTCTGACGGGTGACGAGCGGGTCACGGTGACCCGCCACGACCAGGAGGTACCGAGATGGCTACCCTGCCCGTCTTCCAGACGACCGGCGGCCGACCGGGCGACATCGACGTCGAGCGGCTGGCTCACGCGACCTTTGGCGGCCGCGACGTGAAGGTCGAATCGAACCAGTCGAGGACGACCGTCCGTGGCCCGGACGTCATGCTCGATCTCGACCATGCGCGCGGCGGTCTGTGGGCCGGCGACACCGCGCGCCGGTGGACCGCCGGAGCCGTGGAACTGCCGATGCGGTCCGTGGGCCGGATCGCGCGCGCGGCGCTCACGGGCGCCAACGTGCTGCCCCGGCTGGGCTCGGCCTTCCGGTACGCCCGGCCGAGGGTGATGCGCGCCCAGACCGTGACCGAGCAGGACGGACGGCGGACGGTGGCCGCGGGCGAGGCCACGTATACCCAGGAGATCGTCGTCGACGTGTCCGGGAACCGCGGGGTGAAGGCCGATGTGCTGCCCTTCTTCGGCGGCGGCGGCCGGTTCGCGGCCACGATCGGCGCCGGAGGCCAGGTCGTGGGCCTGCGGGGCACCTGGCGTGACGCGGTCCAGGCCGACGAACGGACGGTGCTCGCGGTGCAGGAGGCGATGGAGGCCGCAGGGTTGGCGCCCGGCGAGGACATGCGGGTGACCGGTTCCACCCTCGGCTACTACGCCGCGCCACCGTTCGTGGCGCAGGACCTTGCCTTCCCGGTGTACGCCGTGACCGCTGAGGTTCGTGCGGGAGACCGGTGGGTGCCGTCCCGGGTGCAACTCGTGCCGGCCACCGACATCGGTGAGATCGGAGTGCGTGAGTCGCCGACCCGGCCCAGGGTCGACCGGGTGCCGCGGGTCGTGCCGACGCCGGTCCTGCGGCCGGGGGAGGCGCTGCCGTCCGGGCTGTCGGTCAGCCCCGCGGTGCTGCGCAAGCGCGGGCTGTCCCCCGAGGATCTCCTGTTCAGGGACGTGTCCGGCAAGATCTTCCTCAAGCCCGGCCTGTCCGGCCTCGATCTCGGCGCCCTCTTCGAGGCGCTCCGTCCGCGCTCGTTCGGAACGTCGTGGATCGGCTCGCTGGGTGGGCTCGGCGGCAGCCAGGCGAATGCCCAGGGCTTCGTCGACCAGATGGCGGCCGAGGGGTGGCAGCGGCGGTTCAACTGGGGCAACGCCGCGGCGTGGAAGTCCGACTGGACCACCAACGACGACGACTGGGTGGACGACGTGGACTTCGTGTTCTACACCGGCCACGCGGGTCCCGACGGCTGGATGCTCGCCACCAACGGAGCGGGGGACTGGCTCAACCACTCCGAGGTCGGGTCGGTCGCGAACGCACCGAGTGACCTGTGGGGACAGGACAACCTGGAATGGGTCGTGATCGCGGCGTGCGGTCCGCTCGAGGACGACGTGATCAACGGCGGTGGGAACGTCCACAGTCGCTGGATCGGTGCCTTCGACGGCCTGCACCTGCTGCTCGGCTACGCAGCGGTGACCTTCGACAACACAGAGGAGGGACGCCGGGTGGCGCTGTACGCGCGGCAGGGCCTGACGATGCGTCAGGCGTGGTTCCGCGCAGCGGAGGAGATCCAGCCCTCGACGAACGGCTACGGCGATCCCTACGGGCCCAACGTGTATGCCGCCGCGATGTGGGTGGGGAACGCAACCGCCAACAACGCCGACGACCATCTGTGGGGCCACGGCTCGGTCGGCCCTGACATCCGCAACCATACGTATTCGGTGGCGCACTTCACGCCCTGCTGAGCGTCGGTTTGGGGGGTGGCGAGCGGACCTTGCCAGGCCGGGGGACGTGGCGGCGATAGCATCGGGTCCATCCCGGTGCTGCGCGCCGCCCTTCGGCGGTGTGGTTGTGCCGTGCCTGAACCGAGAAGGATCGATGCCGGATACCGCCGTGACCACCCTGCCCAACTACCCGATCGACCTGCGGCTGGTCGTGACCGACCTCGACGGGACGCTGCTGGACGGGGAGGGGCGGATCCCGGACCGGTTGTGGAGCGTGCTGCCACGGCTCAAGGAGCGCGGGATCCTGCTGGCTCCCGCGAGCGGCCGCCAGTACGCGACGCTGCGCCGGCTGTTCGCCCGTGACGCTGAGGGGATGGCGTTCATCGCGGAGAACGGGACGCTGGTGGTGCTGGACGGCGCCGAACTCAGCTGCACGCCGCTCGAGCCCGAGTTCGCCTTCGAGTTGGTGCGGCTGGTCCGGGAACTGGTCGAGGAGGGGCACGACCTCGGCCTGATCTGGTGCGGACGCGAGACGGCCTATGTGGAGCGGACCGATCCGGCGTTCGTCGCGGAGGTGGCCAAGTACTACTCGGCGTTGGAGCCGGTGGAGGATCTGCTGCAGGTGGATGAGGCCGCGATCAAGTGCGCCGTCTTCGATTTCGGACGGGCGGAGGACGGCGCCGCGCGGCTGCTCTCCGAGCGTTGCGCCCCGTATCAGGTGGTCACGTCGAGCGAGCACTGGGTGGACGTCATGAGCGCGGACGCCAACAAGGGGTCGGCTCTGGAGTCGCTGCAGCGGGAGCTCGGCATCACGCCGGAGCAGACGGTCGTGTTCGGCGACTACCTGAACGACCTGGAGATGCTCGCGGACGCACCGCACTCCTTCGCGATGGCCAACGCCCACCCCGACGTGATCGAGGTGGCCCGCTTCGTGGCACCGGCGAACGACGAGCACGGGGTGGTGCAGGTGCTGGAACGGCTGCTGGAGGCGTCCGAGCCGGCGGCGTGATCGCGTCGCCCGGCCGGCCGGAGGACCGGGGGCGTCGGCGGCATACTGGGTGACCGTGCCCGATCAGACCGCCGCCGCGCCGCCGAGTGGGCCGTCCCGGATTCCCCGCGAGATCTGGGTGCTGATCGCCGCGGCGTTCGTGATCGCCGTCGGGTACGGCCTGATCACCCCGGTGCTTCCGTCGTTCGCGCAGAGCTTCGGGGTGGGCGCCTTCGCGTCCAGCGTGGTGGTCAGCGCGTTCGCGTTCTTCCGTCTCGTGTTCGCGCCGGCGGGTGGGCGGCTGATCGCCCGACTGGGTGAGCGGCCGGTCTACCTCACCGGCCTGGTCGTCGTCGCGGTGTCGACGGGGGCCACGGCGTTCGCTCAGGACTACTGGCAGCTCCTGCTGTTCCGCGGGGTGGGCGGGATCGGGTCGACGATGTTCACGGTCTCCGCGATCGCCCTCCTGGTTCGCCTGGCGCCTGCGACTATCCGGGCCCGGGTCACCGCGGCGTATGCGAGCGCCTTCCTTTTCGGCGGGATCGGCGGCCCGGTGATCGGCGGCCTGCTCGGCAGTCTGGGGCTTCGGGTGCCGTTCCTCGTCTACGCGGTCACGCTGCTGATTGCGGCAGGCATCGTTGCGGTGTTCCTGCGGCGCGCGTCCCTGCGTCCGGAGCCGGGCAGCCCTGTGCTCGCCGCCGTGACGGTGCGTGAGGCGTGGGGTGACAGCGCGTATCGGGCGGCGTTCGGCTCCGGATTCGCCAATGGTTGGTCCAACTTCGGGGTGCGCAACGCGATCGTGCCGTTGTTCGCCGTCGCGGTGATCGCGACCCAGCCCTGGGTGGCGGGGGTCGTGCTGGCGGTATTCGCCGTGGGGAACGCAGTGGGGCTTGCGATCGCAGGACGCCGTTCGGATCGCGCGGGCCGCAAGCCGTTCATCGTCGCCGGACTAGTCGTGTCCGGCCTGGCCACGGCTGCGACCGGGCTGGCGCAGAGCCTGCCGCTGCTGCTGATCCTCTCGGTGGTCGCCGGGATCGGCGCGGGCGCGCTGAACCCGACCCAGCAGGCGTCGGTGGCCGACGTCGTGGGCCGCGAGCGCAACGGCGGCCCTGCACTCGCCGCGTTCCAGATGTCGCAGGACCTCGGGACGATCGTCGGCCCGGTCGTCGCGGGGTTGCTCGTCGACCACGGCAGCTACGGCCTGGCATTCGCAGGGACGGGTGGGATCACGGTGCTGGCGGCCGTGCCGTGGCTCCGCGCACGCGAGACCCACAGGGTGCAGGGGCGCGCCGGGGAGTGACGCCCGGCCTGCGCGCCAGGTGTGGGAGCGTCCAGGCAATGGCATTGCCAGCTACCTTGTGCAGCACAGTAGCTGGCAATACCATAAAGCCATGGAGACGGACTGGTGCGCGGACGGAGCCTGCCCGCGCTGCTGCCGTCCTGCTGATGCTCACCGGCGCGACCGCTGGGTGGGAGCAGTGCTGTGGTGGCTGGCCGGGGAGGGCCGCCGAGTGGAGCTCGAGAAGGCATGAGGAATGGCGATGAGTGAGACCGGCGTCGCGTGGCGACGGGTAGGACTGTTCTACGGGATCGCGTTCGGCGGTGCCGTGCTGGTGGCGCTGCTGATCTGGGTGGGACGTGACCTGTTGGGTGGGGGCCCAGTCCTCGGCCTGGTCCTGACGGCCGTGCTGTACATGACACTGCCGATCGTGGCGGGGCTGGTCACTGAGCGGGTGGCGCGCAGGCGTCCGCTGATCGCCGATGAGTGGCACGAGTTGCGGCACCACTTCTGGCGCACTTACGGACGTAGCGCTCTGGTTGGCGTCGTCGCGGTGGTGGCCATGGTTGCGCTGGGACTCGCCGTGACCTGGCTGGCCGGGTTGATGGGCGTGCCGGGGGCGGGCCACATCGCGACGAACGCGGAGGAACTGCTGGCGCGCCTTCGCCAACTCAACCCCGCACTGTCGGCCGCCAGCGTCCCGCCGCCCGCGGTGCTGTTGGGGGTGACCATGCTGCAGGGACTGGCTGCAGGGCTCACGGTGAACGGACTGTTCGCGTTCGGCGAGGAGTACGGCTGGCGCGGCGTGCTGGCCGACGAACTGCGTCCGCTCGGGCTGGCGCGGGCATCACTGCTGACCGGCGTGCTGTGGGGGCTGTGGCATGCGCCGATCATCATCCTCGGCCACAACTACGGCACGCAGTGGGGGTGGGGCATCCCGGTCATGGTGATGTGGACGGTGCCGATGTCGTTCCTGCTCACGTGGGCTCGCGAGCGCACCGGATCGGTGCTGGCGCCGGCCATCCTGCACGGTGCCGTGAACGGCGTGGTCGGGGTGTTCACCCTCGCCCTCGTGAACGCCAACGTGCTGATCGGACTGCCGGCGGGCATCGTCTTCGGTGTCACCGTGGCCGTGATCGCCCTTGTCGTGTGGCGGATCCCGACCGGAAATCGGCCCCGCGTGGGTGCGTTCACTGCGTTGGAGTCGGTGCCCCAGGTCGAGGCGACGCTGCGGGGACGCCAGGGCTGAGGCTTCGGGATCTCAGGGGGGTCGGGCGCCGTACGGTGGCGGACGACGGTGTACGCTACTTCTCAAAGTCATGAAGTCAAGGAGTCTGCGTGCCTGTCCCGCTGCACGAAGCCAAGGCAGAGCTCTTCCGCAACATCGGCCACCCGATCCGGATCCGCGTCCTTGAGCTGCTCTGCGAGCGCGAGCACGCCGTCCACGAGCTGCTCGCCATCATCGGGGTCGAGCCCAGCACCCTCTCGATGCAGCTCGGGGTCCTCCGGCGTGCCGGCATCGTCCGTCAGCGTCGGGTCGGAGGCGAGGTGCTGTACGCACTGATGATCCCGTCGATCAGGGAACTCCTGGCTGCGGCCCGCACCACCCTCGGCCTGCTGCTCGCCGACCAGGCCCAGCTGCAGGCCGACCTCGACGAAGAGGCGAGCGCGGACGCCGAAGGCATCGCGTGAGCACCACCGGCCTGCTGAGGCTGATCGCCCGCACCGGACGGGTGGCCGAACCGCTTGACGCAACGACCGACCACGGGCTCCAGGTCCGCGAGGGGTTCCAGCCTCCTCGCGCTCTGCGGGGCAGCGTGCAGGTGCGCCATGTCGACGCCGGCTCCTGCAACGGCTGTGAGGTCGAGATCGGCGCCGCCTTCGGCCCGGTCTATGACGCCGAACGGATCGGCGCCCGGCTGGTCGCTTCACCCCGGCACGCCGACGTGGTCGCTGTCACAGGGGTGGTCACCCAGAACATGGCCGAGCCCCTGGTCAACACCATTGACGCCGCCCCCAACCCGCGCGTGGTCGTCTCCATCGGGGACTGCACCCGGGGGTGCGGACTGTTCGCCGGCTCGTACGCAGTCGCTGGTTCGGTGGACGATTTCGTGGACGTCGACGTCCACGTGCCCGGCTGCCCGCCCGCACCGGGGGCGATCATCGCCGCACTGCGCGCGGTGACCGGCCGATGACCCGACTCGCCCTCGCGATCCCTCTCGTCGACGCCGGCCTGCTCGCCCAGCTCCTGCTCGGGGTGCTCGCCGTGGCCGCGGCGGTGATCGTGCCGGTCCGGCTTCGGAACGTCCTGGCCGGAGTGCTGCTCTTCGCCGCCGGGGTCGCTGCGGCGGTGACCGGGACGGCAGCTCTGCTCGGCGCCGTCGGTACCGGCCTGCGGATCCCCGTCGCACTCCCGCTCGCGGCACCGTTCGAGCCGCTCCTGCTCGCACCCGACCGGCTCGGTGGGCTGTTCATGGCGCTCGCGGGCGCTGTCGTCGCGCTCGCCGCGCTGTTCGGCATCGGCTACGCCCACGGCCCCGCCGCGTCCCGGACCGGCTGGACGGCATTCGCCGTCTTCGCTGTCGGCATGCAGCTGGTTCCGGCCGCCGCCGACGCGATCACCTTCCTGCTGGCCTGGGAGCTGATGGCGGGCGGCTCGACGGTGCTCCTGCTCGCCGACCACGCGAGCCGTGGGCAGGTGCGTCGCGCAACGATCTGGTACGCGGTGATGACCCACCTGAGCTTCCTCTTCCTCCTTGCCGGATTCGGCGTTCTCGCGGCGGCCGCGGGAGGCACCTCCTGGGCAACGATGGCTGGCGGCGGTCTCGCCGCACCGGCGGCGACCCTCGCCTTCGTCCTGCTCTGCGCAGGTTTCGCGACCAAGGCGGGCCTCCTGCCGGTGCACGTCTGGCTTCCCCGGGCGCACCCCGAGGCGCCCAGCCACATGTCGGCTGCGATGAGCGCTGCGATGGTGAAGATGGGCGTCTACGGCATCCTGCTGCTCACGCTGCGGCTGTTGCCGGACGGGCCCCGGTGGTGGTCGATCCTGCTGGTCGCGGTCGGGGCCGGTTCTGCGCTGTACGGCATCCTGCAGGCCTCCGTCCAGGCCGACCTGAAGAAGCTGCTCGCCTACTCCACGACCGAGAACGTCGGCCTGATCACGACCGCGATCGGCGTGGGGCTGCTGCTGCGGAGTTCCGCCCAGTTCGCCGTCGCCGACGTCGCTCTGGTCGCGGCACTTCTGCTGGCCGTCAGCCACGCCGCGTTCAAGTCCGTCCTGTTCCTCGGGGCCGGCTCTGTGCTGCACGCCACCGGTGAGCGTGACCTCGACCTGCTCGGCGGGCTCGCGGCCCGAATGCCCTGGACGTCGGTGTCCTTCGGCGTCGGCGCCCTGGGTGCCGCAGCACTGCCGGTCACCTCGGGCTTCGTCGCGGAGTGGGCGCTGCTGCAGTCCCTGATCCATGTGGACGCGCGTGCCGACCGCATGCTGGCCATCGTCATCCCGATCACGATGGGTGTCGTTGCCCTCACCGTCGGCCTCGGACTGCTCACCTTCGTCAAGGCCTACGGCATCGGCTTCCTCGCCCGTCCCCGCACCCCGGCCGCAGCGGGGGCCCACGAGGCCGGGCCGGCGATGCGCGCAGCCCTTGTGCTCGGGGCCGTGCTCGTCGTCGGGCTCGGGCTGGTGCCCGGCCCCTTGGCGCAGGCCCTTGCCCGGGCGGTCACGGCAGCGGGAGTGTCCACCACCGGTGGCGCAGGCCTGCTGCTCGGGGCCGTCGACGTCGTCCTCAACCCCGTCGCGCTGACCCTGCTCACCCTCGCGATCCTGGTTCCGTTGGTGGCGCTGAACGGCGTCCTCGCCCGCCGGCATCCGCGCAGGGACGTCGAGCTGGCGTGGGGGTGCGGCGGTGAGCGGACCAGCTCGCGCATGGAGTACAACGCGACCAGCTACTCCGAGCCGTTGGTCCGGGTGTTCCGCTCCTCCCTGCAGGCCAGCCAGCTGGTCGACGTCGTCCACCACGAGGACGCGCCCCTGCTGGTTGAACAGATGACGTTCACCCAGGAGACCGGCGATGTGATCGAGGACCGCCTCTACCTGCCGGCCACCCGCTGGGCCGGCCGCCTGGGCGACCTCGCCCGCACCGTCCAGAACGGCAGCATCCACCGCTACGTCGGCTTCTCGTTCGCTGCGCTCGTCCTCGTGCTCGTGCTGGTGGCGCTGTGATGATCGATTCCGTCGTGGTGGTCGTGGTCCAGCTGGTGCTCGCCGTCGCGGTGACGCCCGTGCTGATCGGCGTGATGCGCAGCACCCGCGCCCGCTTGGAGGGCAGGGTCGGCGGCGGTGTCTGGCAGCCGTGGCGCGACGTGCGCAAGCTCATGGCCAAGGAACCTACGCGCGCACCGGGATCCACCCCTGTGCTCACCGTCGCGCCGATCCTGCTGATGGCTTCGAGCCTCGTGCTGTGCGCACTGATCCCGCTGGCCAGCACGCTGGCGCTGGCGAGCGTGCCCGGCGACCTGTTCGTCGTCGTCTCCGTCCTGCTGCTCGGGACGGTGGCGCTCGCCCTGCTGGGCCTGGAATCGGGTACGGCCTTCGGCGGCATGGGCTCCAGCCGGCACATGGTGATCGCAGCCCTCGTCGAGCCGACCGTGCTGCTCAGCGTCTACGCGCTGAGCGTTCCGGTCGGCACGTCCGCGTTGTCCGCGATCGTGCAGGCACGGCGCGCCGACCCGGCGTCCCTGCTGAACCCGGTGAGCCTGCTCGCGATCTTCGCCCTCGTCGTCGTGGTGATCGCTGAGACCGGCCGGTTGCCGGTCGATAACCCCTCCACGCACCTGGAGCTGACGATGATCCACGAGGCGATGATCCTGGAGAGCGGCGGGCGCGACCTCGGCTGGCTCGAGCTCGGCTCCTGGCTGCGCCTCACCGCGCTGCTGGGCCTGGTGGCCAACCTCGCCCTGCCCCTGGGGATCGGGCAGGACGCGGCGCCGCTCACCCTGGTCATCGGGATCGTGGCGGTCAGCGTGAAGGTGCTCCTTCTCGGCGCGGCCCTCGCCGCTGCGGAGGTGTTCATCGCGAAACTCCGGCTCTTCCGGGTGCCCGAGTTGTTGGCAGGTTCCTTCGTGCTGGCGTTCCTTTCGGTGAGCGCCTCCTACCTGGTGTTCTGAAAGGAGGCCGCTGATGTCGATCCTGACCTACCAACAACTGCTCGCGACGACGACCGGATTGCTGCTGCTCACGGCCGTCCTCCAGGTCTGGGGCCGTTCGATCGTCCGGGCGATCGGGTTGCTGGTGCTGCAAGGCATCGCGCTCGCCGGACTTGTGCTCACCGTCGGCCTGTACGCCGGCGAGGACTCGGCGTGGGTCGTCGCCGGGCTGGTGCTGGTGGTGAAGGCGGTGATCATGCCGTGGGCGATGCTTCGCTCCGCCCGGTTGATCGGGGTCACCCGTGAGCAGTCGTCCCGGGTCAATGCGGCGGTCGAGCTGATCGGGGCGGCCGGGCTCACCCTGCTGGCGTACGCGGTCAGCGGGCCGATCCTCGGCAACCGCGCCGACCTGGCCTCGAAGGCCGTCCCGGTCGGCTTCTCGCTCGTGCTGCTCGGTTTCTGGCAACTGCTGGTTCGCGGCTCCGCGATCACGCAGCTGGTCGGCTTCCTGATCCTCGACAACGGGATCGCAACCATCTCCTTCCTCACCTTCGGCGGGCTGCCCCTTGTGGTCGAACTCGGGGCGACGCTCGATGTGCTCCTCGTCGTGCTCATCCTCGGCGTGCTGGTGGTGCGGATGCAGGCGGAGCAGGGCCACATCGACATCTCCGAGCTGAGGGAGTTGCGCGACTGATGGCCATCCTGATCTGGGTTCCCCTGGCACTCCCGTTGCTGCTGGCAGCGGTCAGCATCGTGCTGCGCAGCCGCGCCTGGACGCTCTGGCTGCCGGTCGGAGCAGCCGTCGTGCTGCTGGGCGTGGGCATTGCTCTGGTTGTGTCCGTGAGCAGCGGCGGGCCGCTGGTCACCGCCGGCGGCCTGATCCGGGTGGACGCCCTGAGCGCCTGGATGCTCACCGTCGTCGGAGCCGTCGCCGTGGTCGCACTGTGGGGCGGGGTCCCGCACCGGGCTCACCGGAACCGCAACATCGGCTCCTTCGCCAGTCTGCTGTGCCTGTTCCTCTCCGCGATGAGCCTCGCCGTCGTCGCCGACAACCTCGGCCTGATGTGGGTCGCGGTCGAACTGACCACCATCACCACCGCCTTCCTCGTCGGATCACGCGGCGGCCGCGGTGCTCTCGAGGCTGCCTGGAAGTACGTGGTGCTGGGCTCGGTCGGCGTCGCGATCGCCTTCCTCGGCCTCATCCTGTTGTCGGCGGCGAGCCGGGCGACGGGGGAGCCGTCGCTGTCGTGGGTCGTCCTGCTGGCTCATGCCGGCGGGCTCGACCCGACGCTCGCCCGCGCCGGCGCAGCGCTCGCCGTCCTCGGCTTCGCCACCAAGGCGGGGCTGGCCCCGGTCCACTCCTGGCTTCCGGACGCGCACAGCCAGGCGCCCGCGACGGTCAGTGGGCTGATGTCCGGCGTCCTGCTCTCGGTGGCCTTCTACGCCATCCTGCGGGTCCAGGCGATCGCGGACGCCGCGCTCGGCCCGGAGCTGATGCGCGGCCTGCTCACCGCAGCCGGCCTGCTCTCGCTTGCCGTCACCGCAGGACTGGTGATCACCCAGAAGGACTTCAAGCGGCTGCTGGCCTACAGCAGCATCGAGCACATGGGCCTGCTGGCCCTCGGAGCGGCGGCCGGCGGCCCGTTGGCGATCGCGGCCGTCCTGCTGCACATGCTGGGCCACGGCCTGGTCAAGTCGTCGATGTTCGTGCTCGCCGGACGCATCCTCGGGTACGCCGGCAGCCACGACATCGCCGACGTGCGCAACCTGCTGCGGCGCCGTCCCGACCTCGGCGGGCCCTTCCTGCTCGGAGCCGCGGCACTCCTTGGCTTCCCACCGTTCGTGACCTTCTTCACCGAGGTCGCCATCATCGTCGCCGGCTTCCAGCGGGGCCTCGGCTGGCAGATGCTCCTGGCCTGCGTCCTGCTGCTGGTGGTCTTCGCGGGAATCGCGCGCAACGTGCTGGCGATGACCGTCGGCGCGGATCCCGACCCGGACGCCGAGCGCACCTCTCCCGCGCCGCCGGACCTGCCGGCGCGGTTCCGCCAGGTTCCGATCGGGATCGCCCTGGGCGTCACCGCGGTGATCGGCTTCGCCGCCTGGCCATTGGCCGTCCCGCTCCTCGACGCCGTCACCGCCCTGGGTGGTGCGCGATGAGCCGCCTGAACGCACCCGAGGTGCTGGGGGCCACTCGCGAGACGCTCGCCGGGATTGTCGCCGCGCACCTCGCCCGAGGCTTCCGGCTGGCCCTCGTCGCGGCCCACGAGGACGGACCTGCTTGGCCCGAGTCGGGCTTCCGGATCGTGTACGTCCTGCTCGGCACCGCAGGCGAGCGGGTGGAGGTGGTCGTCAGCGTCCCCCGGGAGGACGCGTGGCTGCCCACCCTGGCGGGCATCTCCTACCCGGCCGGCCGTTTCGAGCGTGAGATGCGCGACCTGTACGGCATCGTCCCCCGGGACCATCCGCAGCCCTATCGGTTGGTGCGCCACGGGCATTGGCCGACGAGCTTCCACCCGATGCTCTCCGACGCTGACCCGAATCCGGACTTCACCACGCGGGCCGGCTTCCCGTTCGCCGAGGTGACAGGCAAGGGTGTCTACGAGATCCCGGTCGGTCCGGTGCACGCCGGGCTGATCGAGCCGGGTCACTTCCGGTTCTCCGTCGTCGGGGAGACGATCGTGCGGATGTACCAGCGGCTCTACTTCGTCCATCGCGGCGTGGAGAAGCTGTTCCAGGGACGGCAGGTGGCCGAAGGGATCGCGCTCGCCGAACGGATCAGCGGCGACACCGCCGTCGGGCACAGCCTCGCCTACGCGATGGCTGTCGAGGACGCGCTCGGGGTCGACGTGCCCGAACGGGACCGTTTGGTCCGGGCGCTGCTGCTGGAGTGCGAGCGGCTCTACAACCACGTCAACGACCTGGGCGCGATCGTCAACGATGCCGGCTTCGGCATCGTCAACCAGCACGCCGGACGCCTGCGCGAGTCGCTGCTGCGGCACAACGCGAGGCTCACCGGCCACCGGCTGCTGCGGGGAGCGATCCGGCTGGGCGGGGCCGACCTGCTCGCCGCGCCCGACCTCGATCTTCTCGGCAGTGTCGCTGCGGAGGCGGCCGAACTGGCCACGATCTCGACCGGGCACCCGATGGTGGCCAACCGACTGAACACGACCGCCGTCCTCCCGCCCGAGCAGGCACGGGGTCTCGGCGTGCTCGGCTTCGTCGCGCGGGCGTCCGGGATGGTCGTTGATGCGCGCGCCGACCAGCCATTCGTCGACCTCGGGGAGGCGTTCCGGGTCGTCACTGCGCAGACCGGCGACGTGCGGGCGCGCTTCGACGTGAGGGTGGGGGAGATTGCGGTTGCTGCGGCGCTCGTCGCGGACCTGAGCGCGAGGATCTCCGCCCTCGAAGCGACCACGGCCCCGACGGTGCCTGGCGGGACGGGTGCAGGACTCGGTGTCGTCGAGGCCTGGCGTGGCACGTTGGTGCACCGGGTGGAGGTCGGGACGGGGGGAGTCCTGACCCGGGTCAAGGTGGTCGACCCGTCGTTCCACACCTGGCCCGCGTTGGGGATCGCACTTGCGGACACGATCGTCCCCGACTTCCCGCTGGCCAACAAGAGCTTCAACTGCTCCTACGCCGGCAACGACCTCTGAGGCCTCGGCTCGCGCGTGAGACGGCGGGCGTTGCGGGGGTTATCCCCCGGATGAAGCCGGGAGGCAGTCGGATGTCGGTGGGCCCTAGGGTGTTCCTAGGGTGAAGTACCGCCGCGATCTGGCTCGGAAGGGGCTCGGTGCGGCGTCAACGACACCACTGCCGAAGGAACTCGAATGTCGATCGACGGTCCCGCTCCCGCCCCTTGGCTGAGCCGCTACCTCGCGTCGTGGACGCGCGTCCCGGGCACGAGCGCGTACCTCCTGGTCAGCTTCGTGGTCTCGATGGTCGCGATCTCCGTGCTCAGCAGCGTGTTCTTCGCCGGGTTGGGCATGGTGATCCTGCTGATTGGCCTGCCGTTGATGAGCGGCTCGCTGTTGCTGGCGAAGGGCCTGGGCGTCGCGGAGCTCGGCATGCTGGGCTGGACCGGCCTTCCGCAGATCGAAGCTCCCGTGTGGCCGCGCACGGCCGCAGATGCGCACTGGACGTCCCGCCTGCTCGCCCCGCTGCGCTCCGGTCACCACTGGTCCTACCTGCTTCACCAGATGCTGATCAACCCGATCGTGAGCACGGTCACGTTCGCCCTGACGGTCACGTGGTGGGCCACCGCGCTCGGCGGATTGACCTACTGGATCTGGGACGTCTTCCTGCCCGAGTCGGAGGTCGACCCGTGGGCGGAGTGGCTCAGGAGTCACGTGCCGTTGTTGGGTGGCTTCACGGCCAGCATGGCCGAGACGGTCGCCTATCTGGTCGCGGGGGTCGTGTTCGGGGTGACCCTGCCGTGGGCGATCGGTGGCCTGGGACGGCTCCGGCACGCCATCGCCGCGGCCATGCTCGGACGGTGGCCTTCCGATGAGCTGGCGGCCCGGGCGGAGGCCGAGGCCCAGGCCCGCCAGTCGGCCGTCCACGCCGAGGACAGCGCGATGCGCCGGCTGGAGCGCGATCTTCACGACGGGCCCCAGCAGCGGCTGGTGCGGCTGCAGATGGACCTCGCTGCAACTGAGCGGCGCGCCGCGGCCGGGGACACCGACCAGGCTGCCGCCTACGCCCGTGAGGCCCAGCAGCAGGCGAAGGCTGCGCTGGACGAGCTGCGCGCACTCTCGCGAGGGGTCGCCCCGCCATTGCTGGCCGACCGCGGGCTGGTGGCCGCCCTGAGCGCCCTGGCCGAGGAGAGCCCGCTGCGGGTCGGCACTGATCTCGACCCCGCGCTGGACGCCGCAGTTCCCCCAGAAGTCGGACGCGCGGTCTACTTCGTCGTCGCCGAACTCCTGACCAATGCGGCCAAGCACTCCGGCGCAAGCGAGGCGACGGTGAGCGCGCGGGTGCACGGGGACGACCCGACGCGGCTGCGGGTGACCGTCAGCGACGACGGCCGCGGCGGGGCGCAGTTCCGCGATGGTCACGGCCTGAGTGGCCTGCGGGAGCGGCTCAACGGGCTGCGGGGGGCGCTGGCCGTGGAGAGCCCTCCCGGTGGCCCGACGCGGATCGACGTGGTCGTGCCGCTGGCAGCCGGGGTTCAGCCCGGGCAGCCGGCGTCCCTATCCTGAGCGGGTGACGTCCGACCACACCCAGCCCGGGGATGCCGGGGCGGAGGCGATCCGCATCCTGCTCGTCGAGGACTCCGTGCTGCTCCGCGAAGGTCTGGCACGGCTGTTCGACGAGGCGGGCTACACCACCGTCGGAGCGTTCGCCGACGCCGTGGACATCGTCGAGCGGGTGCGCTCGGCCAGCCCCGACGTGGTCGTGATGGACGTCCGGCTGCCGCCGGGATTTCACGACGAGGGTATCCGCGCAGCGCTGGAGTTGCGACGCGCGGTTCCGGAGGTCGCCGTTCTGGTGCTGAGCCAGTACGTCGAGACGGTCTACGCCCGCGAGCTCCTCGCCGACGCGAGCGGGGGAGTGGGCTACCTGCTGAAGGACCGCGTGACCTCGCTGGCCGAGTTCACCGACGCCGTCCGCCGCGTCCGCGCCGGGGGCACCGTCCTCGACCCGCTGGTCGTCAAGCGCCTGATGGCGACAGCGCGCGATCCGCTGGCTGCGCTCACACCGCGCGAGCTCGAGGTACTCGAACTCATCGCGGAGGGGCACAGCAACACCGGCATCGCAGAGCGCCTCGTGATCGGGACGGGTGCGGTGGAGAAGCACGTCAGCGCCATCTTCGCCAAGCTGGGCCTGGTCGATTCCGGTTCCGGGAACCGCCGCGTCCTTGCCGTTCTCGCCTATCTGCAGCGAGGCTGAGCCCGGCCCGACGGGCTCTGGAGCCCCATGGGCTGCGCATCCCCGCGGTGTCCGGTGGGGCGGGTGGGGCTCGAACCCACGACCCAGGGATTATGAGTGACCCGAATGTGTCGCTGACTAGGACATATTGCACGGCTATTGCACGCCGTGTGCAACAAGGACGCGTTCAGGGTCGATTTCTGGCCATTTCTGTCCATACCCTCACCCCTATCGGGGCGGGCTCCCGCCATTCGTCCAGCATACCTCTCGGGCCGCGAAATGGCATCTGGCAAGGTGAGACGACGCAGTTGCCGACCAAGGCAGACGCCGAGGTGAGATCAGGATCGCCGGCTCGATGGGAGGGCTCCGAAGGTGCCGTCACCAAAGGAAACGGCCCTCAAATTGCCGCCCTCGATCGAAACGTCCCTCGTATTCAGCCTGACGACCAGCGATGACGCTATTGCACGCTATTGCATGCAACTATTCCGGTAGTAGTATCCCTGGGTCGCCAGATACCCCCATGGGGTACCGCGCGAGGGGGTGGGGGCATGCGAGCCTCTTGCACCGGGGTGGTACGATATTTGGTACCGAAGGTGGGAGGACGTGAGATGTCGACGATGAGTGCGAGCGAGGCGCGCAAGAACCTGTTCCCATTGCTGGGCCAGGTGAACGAGGACCATGACGTGGTCCGCATCACGTCCAAGGCCGGCAATGCTGTCCTGATCTCCGAGGCCGACTACGAGGCCTGGCAGACCACGCGGCATCTGTTCTCCACTCCGGCGAATGCCCGCCGCCTGCTGGGCTCGATCCAGGAATGGCACGACGGCAACCTGGTCACCGAGGCGCTGCCCGAGGACGCAGAAGGCGACGAGTGAACCTCGCCTTCACCCCGACCGGCTGGGACGACCTGAACTACTGGGCCGACAGGGATCGGGCGACCTACAAGAAGGTCCGCGCGCTGCTGAAGGAAGTCGTGCGGACGCCGTTCGAGGGCACCGGAAAGCCTGAGCCCCTGAAGTATCAGCTCGGAAACGTGTGGTCGCGGCGCATCACCCAGGAGCACCGCTTGGTCTATGCCGTGGAGGACGCGCAGATCGTGGTGCTCGCCGCGCGTTTCCACTACGGGGACTGACAGGCCACTTTGTTCCGGTTCGCGACTCCAGGTGTGCGGTCCGCGGGTTCGGGCTCGAGCGTCGACGTGGTCGCTGCGTTGCCCGCCCTAGAGTGTGCGGCAAGCAAACGCCAGGAGGGAACCCGTGCAGGACTCCGACAACGTGATTCCGTTCCCCGGCGCGTCGGACCAGCCCGCGAAGTCGGGGAGGCCTGAGGACCAGCCCGCAGGAGTGGGGGCCGGGAATGAGGCGTCGGCTGCTGACCTGATCGCGCGCGTCCTCTCCGGGGACGTCAGCGCGATCGAGTTGCTCGCAGCGCTGCGAGACGCGATGGGATCTGGCCTGCGCGGGATCGGCCCTGACCCGGATTTCGGTCGAGTCCGTCCCACCCTGCTGGCGCCGCGATCCGAGCGCGTCTGTTACGTGGTCCGGCTCGACCTCGACCAGGCCCGACCTCCCATCTGGCGCCGGCTGCGGCTGGCCAGCGACCTGAAGCTCCACCAGATGCACGGCGTCATCCAGTCCGCCATGGGGTGGACCGACATGCACCTCCACCACTTCCAGATGGGACCCGACGCCAAGAACTCCCGCGTGGTGCCGTTTCTGACCCCCTTCGATCTGGAGGAAGGTGAGACCGATGGCACCCTCGAGGGTGAAGTGCGTCTGGACGAGGTGATCGCCGAGCCCAGGCATCGGCTGTTCTACACCTACGACTTCGGGGACAGCTGGCACCACACCCTCACCCTGGAGAAGGTGGAGCCGTGGGTCGAGGGCGACTCGGTCGCGAGGTGCGTTGCCGGGCGTCGGGCCTGTCCGCCCGAGGACGTCGGCGGCATCCCGGGCTACGAGGAAATCCTGGCCGCCCTCGACGGCCGCATCGACCCCGACGAGGCCGAGTGGATGGCCGAACGCCTCGCATGGCTGCCCGCCGGGTTCGACCCGTCCGCGTTCGATCTCGACGAGGTGAACCGGGCACTGCAGGAGGGCCCGATGCCGGACCTTGAGGAGTGGCACCCGGGTATCTCCGACCTCATGGTTCGGGACCGCTCACTGGGTGCCAGCGGCCTCACCTCACTGGTGAAGCAGGCGCTCCGGGAGGGTGCCGACCTCGACGACGCGGTGGTCGAGTCGGCGACGCTGCGGTACCGGGTGCTGCTGCAAACGATCTGGCGCGGTCTGGACCTGACCGCTGCCGGCTACCTCCCGCCTGCTGTCGTCGACAGTCTGTGCAGAGAGCTGGACGTCGGTGCGGAATGGGTTGGCAAGGGCAACCGTGAGCACCTGACGTTGCCGGTGCTGACGCTTCGGGAGTCCGCCACCGCGCTCGGCCTGGTGCGCAAGGCCAGGGGACGGCTCACCGTCACCAAGGCCGGGCTGGCACTCGTTGACGACCCGTGGCGACTGCTCGACCATGTCCGCTCCCGGCTGCCCCTCGGTCGCGACTTCGAGCGAGACGCAGGCCTGCTAGGGCTGCTGTACGCCGCGGCGGACAAGGACCTGTGGCAATCGCGGGCCGAGGCCGCCGCGATCGCGTCCAGCCTCGGCTGGGTCACCCAGGGGGGAGGTCTCGACCGGGCGGTCGGCTACTCGGCGCGTCCGACACTCGACGTGCTCGGCCACCTGACCGGACGTCGCGAATCTCAGGCACCACGCGCCGCTATCGCGCGTGCCCTGCTCATGAGCAAGGCGACGAATCTGCCCCTTGAACCGCAGACGGACCTGCCACGCCCGGTCGACCTGACGTGATGATCGCGTTCGTCGCCCACGAATTCCCCGCTGCCCTGGAGCGAGCGTCGATCAACTCCGTTCCCGAATCCGCCCTCGCCGCCGAGGCTGCGCCATGAAGTGTTCTTGGAAGCGGCGCTGTGGGGACGCCGAGGACTGGGTGTCCGACGAGCCAACGGGCACCACGCCTTCCAGAGACAGCCTGTTGACTTTCGGACCTACCGAGTTCGCTGCTCCATTGAGGCCCACGCCGGAGATCAATCTGCCAGATGACTACAAGCCGAGCGATTTCGGAGAACTGGTCTCATTCCTCGGGTTTCCAGCCGCTCTGAGCGTGCGCATCAGGCAGTCTGCCCTAAGTCACTCCTGTGGGGACTCCCTGTGACGTCCCTTTGAGTGCTTAGGTCAAAGCGACACCCCGTCACCCCAAATCTGCTTTGAGGAGTTGAGCATGAGCCAGCCTGCCGGGTGGTACCCGCAGCCTGATGGAACCCAGCGCTACTGGGACGGCACATCCTGGACAGCGCACGTCGCTCCGGCGAGCGCACCTCCACCGCCGCATGTTCAGTCGGCGCCGCAGCCCGTGGTGGCTGCCAACAAACCCAAGAAGCCGATCTACCAGAGGGTTTGGTTCTGGCTGGTCATCGTCTTCGTGGTGCTGCCCATCATTGGCTCGATGCTCGGCCGTGGGGCGTCCACATCGGCGTCGCCCGCTGCGGGGCCGACATCAGTCGCACCCGTGCCGTCCGCGACCGACGAGGCGACCGCCGAGGATGAAGCCACCACTGAGCCTTCAGACGAGTCGCCCGAGCCCGAGCAACAGGTTGCCAAGATCGGTGACACCATTCGCGTCGGCGACCTGGCTGTCACCGTGAAGTCGGCTGAACGCACGGACAAACTCAGCAGCGTGTTCGGGTCGAAGAAGGGCCACTGGATGCTCGTGACGGTCAAGGTCGCGAACAAGGGCAAGGACCAGGTAATGGTCAACGATTCCGACTTCACCCTGCTGGAATCGGACGGGACGTCGTACTCAACCGATAGCGACGGCATGACTTACATCGACAGCGATGACTGGCTGTTCTTGAAGAAGATCAACCCGAAGACGTCAGCGACCGGCAAGATCCTGTTCTCGTTGCCCAAGTCGGCGAAGCACCTCACGCTGCAGGCGTCAGGCGGCCTGTTCGGGATGGAGACCGGCGACATCTCACTCGGCAACAAGTAGCCGTGACAGGCGGGCGCCAGCGGCTGGTGTTGGCGCCCGCCTGATTCGACAGCCTCGGCCATGACGCTGGGCCAAGACCGCCATAGAGTGAGCCTCGATGAACCCCGTCCCCGAATCCGCCCTCGCCGCCGAGGCGCGCGCTCGCGTGCTGATCGACGGCCAGTTGGCCGCTGCGGGCTGGGTCGTCCAGGACACCAAGAACCTCAACCTCTCCGCCGCGCAGGGCGTCGCCCGGCGCGAGGCGATCATGGCCACCGGCCACGGACGCGCCGACTACCTGCTCTACCTCGACAGGCGGGTGGTCGGGGTGATCGAGGCCAAGCCGGTCGGGACGTCACTGTCCGGGGTGGAGTGGCAGTCGGCCATGTATGCCACCGGCCTGCCCGCCGAGGTGCGCCTGGGAGTCGTCACCCGGGACGGACGGCTGCCGTTCGTGTTCGAGGCGTCCGGCACCGAGACGCACTTCACCAACGGCTACGACCCCGAAGCGCGTTCCCGACGGCTGTTCGCCTTCCCGCGTCCGGAGACCCTGGCCCGCACCTTGCGCGATGCCGACGAAGACCCCGAGCGCCCGACTTGGCGCGCCAAAGTGCAGGCTCTTCCGGCGCTCAGGGTGGACGGGCTGCGTCCGGCCCAGGTCGACGCGATCCGCGCGATCGAGCGCTCCCTGGCCGAGCAGCGGTTCGACCGCTCCCTGGTGCAGATGGCCACCGGCGCCGGCAAGACCTACACCGCCGTCACCCTCGCCTACCGGTTGCTGCGCTACGGCGGCTTCCGGCGGGTGCTGTTCCTGGTGGACCGCAACAACCTCGGCGAGCAGACCCACAACGAGTTCAAGGCCTACCGGACGCCGGACGACGGCCGGCTGTTCACCGAGGTGCACAACGTCGACATGCTCACCTCGGCGGGTCTGCTCGGCTCCTCGCAGGTGGTGATCTCCACCATCCAGCGGGTGTTCAAGGCGCTCCGCAACGAGGAGGTCACCGCCGAGGACGACCCGACCCTGGACGACTTCGTCCCGGAAGCGCCGGTCACCGTCGCGTACAACCCGAACCTGCCGCCGGAAACCTTCGACCTGGTCATCGTCGACGAGGCGCACCGCTCGATCTACGGGGTGTGGCGCGGGGTGCTGGAGTACTTCGACGCGCACATCGTCGGGCTCACTGCCACTCCCGGCAAGCAGACGTTCGCGTTCTTTCAGCAGAACCTGGTGAGCGAGTACACCTATCCGCAGTCGGTCGCCGACCGGGTGAACGTCGACTTTGACATCTACCGGATTCGCACCGAGATCTCCGAGCAGGGCGCGACCATTGAGGCCGGGACGATTGTGCCGAGGGTCGACCGGCGCACCCGCGCGCAGCGTTTGGAAGCGCTCGACGAGGCCTTGGAGTACACCGACAAGCAGCTCGACCGGGCGGTGACCGCGACCGATCAGATCCGCACCGTGCTGGAGGCCTTCCGCGACCGGCTGTTCACCGAGATCTTCCCCGGACGCAGTACCGTCCCCAAGACGCTGGTCTTCGCGAAGGATGACGCGCACGCCGAGGAGATCGTCACCCAGGTGCGGCAGGTGTTCGGCAAGGGCAACGACTTCGCCGCAAAGATCACCTACAACGCCCGCGACCCGAAGGCGCAACTGCAGGCGTTCCGGACCTCGTCGAGCCTGCGGGTCGCGGTGACGGTGGACATGATCGCCACCGGCACGGACGTGAAGCCGCTGGAGTGCGTGTTCTTCATGCGCGACGTCCGCTCCGCCCAGTACTTCGAGCAGATGAAAGGACGCGGCGCCCGGACGATCGACCCGGCCACCTTCCAGTCCGTCACCCCGGACGCCAGCGAGAAGACCCGCTTCGTCCTGGTCGACGCGATCGGCGTCACCGAACACGACTTCGTCGAACCGCCGCTCAATCGCGACAAGGGCATCTCGCTGGAGAAGCTGCTCGGCAAGGCCGCCACCTACACGCTCACCGAGGCGGAGACCGCGACCCTGGCCTCCCGCCTGGCCGCCCTCGAACTGCAACTCACCTCGCCCGAGCGCGACGAGCTGGACACCGTCGCGGGCCAGCCGGTGCGAACGATCGTCCGGGCCCTGGTGGACGCGGTCGACCCCGACCATCAGCGCGCGTCGATCCCTGAGCTTGTCGAAGGGTCGCCCGAGTGGAAGGACGCCCTCCAGCATCTGCTCGACACCGCCGTCGAACCGCTGGCAGCCAACCCCGACCTGCGCAACCGCATTCTCGAACTCCGACGGGCCCACGACCGGGTGATCGACGAGGTGAATGCCGACACCCTGATCGACGCCTACGGCGTGGTCGACACCGACCGAGCCCGCAGCGTCATCGAGTCCTGGCGGGCCTACCTCGCCGAACATCGCGACGAGATCACCGCCATCCAGCTGATGCACGCCCGACGAACCCTGCCCGCCCGCCATCTCGCCTTCGCCGACATCGCCGAACTCGCCGACCGGATCAGCCGCCCGCCCCGCAACTGGACGCCCGACCTGCTCTGGGCCGCCTACGCCACGATCGACAGCCCCCACGTCCGCCGCAGCGCCCACCACACCCTCACCGACCTGGTCAGCCTGCTCCGCTTCACCACCGGCCTGGACGCAGAACTCGTCCCCTACGCCGACGTCGTCCGGCAGCGATACACCGCCTGGCTCGCCCAGCAGGAACAGTCCGGAACCCGCTTCAGCGCCGACCAGCGTTGGTGGCTGGACAAGATGGTCGAGGTCATCGCCGTCTCCGCCGGGATCAGCCCCGCCGACCTCGACGAAGCCCCCTTCACCGAACGCGGCGGCGTGGACGGAGCCCTCCGCGACCTCGGCGACCACGCGGCCGACTACGTCGACCAGCTGAACGAGGAGCTGACCGCGTGACGCGTCAACCCTGGCCGGTGTTCCCCTTGAGCAAGTTGGCCGAAGTGCGACTCGGCCGCCAGCGGTCACCGAAGAACCACTCCGGTTCGCAGATGCGGTCCTACCTGCGCGCTGCGAACGTCGGCTGGAACGGGCTGATCCTCGACGACGTCAAGGAAATGAACTTCACCGACGACGAGATGGCCACGTACGCGCTCCAACCCGGGGACCTCCTTCTCGGCGAGGCATCCGGCAGCCCGGGGGAGGTCGGAAAGCCGGCACTATGGAAGGGCGAACTGACCGAGTGCGCCTTTCAGAACACGTTGCTCAGGGTGCGCACCGAAACCATGGAACCCGAGTTCCTGCTGCATTTCTTCCGGCACCAGGCTCTCAGCGGTCGCTTTGTTGAGCAGTCTCGCGGAGTTGGCATTCACCACCTTGGCCGTGAACGGCTTGCGAAGTGGCCGACGCCCAAGCCAGAGCCGGAAGAGCAGCGACGCCTCGTCGCCATCCTCGAAGAGCACCTCTCCGACCTCGACGACGGGATGGCTTCGCTCAATCGGGCGCGCACTCGAAGTGCCGCCTTCTTGGCGGCCGCTGTCGCCGACGAGTTCGATCGGCTGCCGGGAGGCGAGCGTCTTCTGGGTGATCTTGCCGAAGGTGTCAAGAACGGGATCTTCGTCTCACGAGCCAAGGCAGAACCCGATGGGGTTCCGATCTTGCGAATCGGGGCCGTACGGCCGCTTCGGTTGGATCTGTCTGATCTCCGGTATTCCGCCCAGTCGGCTCAGGCGCTCGCTGCCGGCGACGCGCTGCTGGCACCCGGCGATGTCCTCTTCACGAGGTACAACGGAAACCCGCGCTATGTCGGCGCCTGCGCGGTCGTGCCGAACGGCATCGCGGCATTGACGTGGCCCGACAAGCTGATACGTGTGCGACTTCGCACGGACACGGCGGACCCGGGATTCGTCGCCTACGCATGTAGCTTCGGTCGCGGCCGCCGTGCCATCGAGGCGAGCCTGAAGACTTCTGCTGGCCAAGTAGGAATCTCCGGTCGGGAACTGAGGAGCATCCGTATTCGTGTGCCGCACCTTGCGATCCAGAGGGAAGTCGGCGAGAGGCTCGCATCCCGAGCTGAAGATGCAGATCGCCTGGAAAGGGCGGTCGAGGCGAGCAGCAGGCGCGCCAACTCTCTGCGGCGTGCCGTCCTCGCCGCTGCGTTCTCAGGGCGACTCACCGGCCACGGCTCCGACACCGACGTCATCAAGCAACTCGCCGAGGAGGAGTCTGCATGATCCCCGACTACCAGAGCTGCATGCGTCCGGCGCTGTCGCATCTGGCGGATGGACAGCTCCACCGGTCGCGAGAGGTGAAGGATGCCCTGGCGGACCTGTTTGGCCTCACCGAGGCGGAGCGGGCCGAACTGCTGCCGAGCGGTCGCCAGAGGGTGATCGACAACCGGGTGGGTTGGGCGTTGACGTACCTTTCGCAAGCAGGGCTGGTGGACCGTCCGGCGCGTGGGCAGGTGCAGATCACCCCATCCGGCCAGGAGGTGCTGGCCGGTCACGCCGAGCGGATCGATCTGAAGGTGCTCGAGCAATTCCCGTCCTACCTGGAGTTCCGCGACCGCACTCGGGAGGCCAAGCCGGCAAGCGGCGACCCCAGCGTGGAACGCGCCGCGGCCGCGGTGTCGCCAGAAGATCTCCTTGCGACTGCGGTGGCAGAGAACAAGGCGGCCCTGGAGGGAGAGCTGCTGAAGAGGGCGCTGGCGCTCGACCCGAGAGGCTTCGAGCTGCTGGTGCTCCGCCTGCTGGCCGCGATGGGTTACGGCAAGAGCGGTGCGGTCGAGCACTCCGGCCAGTCCGGTGATGGCGGCATCGACGGGATCATTAGCCAGGACCCGCTTGGCTTGGACCGGATCTACCTGCAGGCCAAGCAGTACGCGACCGACCGGACGGTGGGCCGTCCGACGCTGCAGGCGTTCGCGGGCGCGCTGATGTCGGCGCAGGGCGATCGGGGTGTGTTTCTGACGACGGCGTCGTTCACGCGGGATGCGGTCGAGGAGGCGAAGCGGGTGAATCTGCGCATCGAGCTGATCGACGGCAAGCGACTTGCTGAGCTGATGCTGCGTCACGGCGTGGGCGTCCAGGCCAAGACCAGCGTCACCCTGTACGACCTGGACGAGGACTTCTTCGAGGAACTGTGACCAACCGAGACCGAATCCTGGAGGCGCTGGCGTCTTCCATGGAGCCACTTGATGACGACGAGCTGTCCCGTCGGGCTGGAGTCAGCCCTCGACAAGCTGTGAATCAGCTCTGCAGGGCTATGGAGTCCGAGGGCGTGCTCGAACGGTTCCGGGGCGTCGACGGCAAGATCGTGAACCAGATGGTTGGGGCTCGCCGGCCGACAACACGGATTCAGGCGCCTCCGGAGCCCAAGCGGCCGCCCGTCCGTACCGACGGGCTCGCGTCGGAGCCGTTGACCTCCGTGCCTACGGACTCGGCGGGTGGCGACTCACAGGAACAGCGCATGGCCGAAGGCCACATGCTGGCCGCTCTCGGCAAGCGGCTTGGGTTGACGTTGACTCCGCGTCGGATCTTCCATCCGTCCGGGGCGCGGGTTGAGATCGATGGGGCAGACACTGACCTGACCGTCCTGGTCGAGTGCTGGGCGCACCAGGGTCCGGCGAAGGTCGCCCAGAAGAACAAGCTCGTTGTTGACGCCACCAAACTCAACTGGATCTCGAGGTCTCTCAACCCAGGCCCGGAGCGCCTGATTCTGTGCGTGAGTGACCCCGCCGCTGTGGGGCACCTCAGCGGGGTGTCGTGGCAGGCCCAGGCCATCCGAGAGCTGGGCGTCGAGATCGAGATCGTGAGCCTCGATCCTTCTGTGGTCTCAGCGCTCAACGCAGCCCAGAAGAGGCAGTACCGATGAGCACCGACAGGACGGGTCCGCCGCCCGCCGACTTCAGGACAACCCTCCTCGAACTGGACGCGGTCTTCCTCGAGGAACTGAGCGCATCATGCACGGCGTTCAACCCGCCCGCGGTCGTACACGATCCAGAACTGGCGTTCGCCGGCACCCGCGTGTTCCCAGATCCTCGACCGAGCCGACTCGAAGCGCTCAACCATCTGATCGATCGTGATGCTGCCGTCCGAGAGAGCGAAGACCGGCGTGACGGCCGCCTCGAAAGCAGGCTGGTAGCGAATCCGCTTGTCCTTCGTCAGCAGCGCCCACGCTTTGGTCCCACCGTAGGCAACCCACTCCTCGTCACTGACGCTCTGGGCGTCGTCGAGGAAGACCTCGTTGATCCTGACGATCCTCCAGTCCCGTTCGCGAAGGCGATCCACCGTTGTCCGACCGAGGCAGCGATCGGCGAAGAACTCAGGCGGCCGCGCGCTGGAGGGATCGGTCATAGTCCTGGATCAGGCGCTCAACCTCGTCACGATTCATCTCGAACTCGTCGGCGATTGTCCGCATGGCCTCACCCGCGTGCCACAGGTCGAGGATGGCGGACAGCGGGACGTTGTTCTCCTCGATGACAGGCCTACCCCACCCGAAGCGCGGGTCGAGAATCACTGATCCGTCGAACTGCCGCAGCCGTAGCTGCGTGGGTTCCTGGTCGTCCCATCGAATGAACTCGTGGAAGTTGGTGACAGTCTCAGTGATGGCCTGCTGGCGATCTCTGGCACGGAGCAACTCGTCACCGCCGGCCTTGATGAAGATCTCGACCCCGTCATGACCGATGCCCGGCCGCGCGAGTGCGTAGGGGTCGTGGAAGTGTGCTCGGGCGCCTTGCGCGGCTTCGCGGATCTTCTTCCCGGGGAACCCTGCCGAAAGCAGTGACCTCAGCACAAAGGCCTCCACGACCGCCACGAAGGGCAGCGTCGGTAGCCCGTGCCCTGCAGGAGCGATCGAGTGGATCGTCTCCTGCTTCTTCCAGACGCCGAGGGTCGACTGAGGCATGGCGATGTAGGTGGCGGCGTCAGCCACGTTGAGTAGCGCGTCCTTGTAGATGTCGACCATGGCTCTCCCTTCATGCGACATCGTAGGTGCCGGCACCGTCACTGCGGGGCGACAAGCCGATCCCTCCAACTCTGAGAGACTGCGTCCGTGAACGATTCCCGGCGTCTGGTCGACAAGCTGTGGGCCTACTGCGACGTGCTGCGCGACGACGGCGTGGGCGTCATCGAGTACACCGAGCAGCTGACCTACCTGCTGTTCTTGAAGATGGCGCACGAGCGGGCGACGCGGAAGATGGCGGCCGAGCGCATCATTCCCGAGGAGTACTCGTGGACCCGGCTGCTGGATGCCACCGGGGCCGAGCTTGAGGTCACCTACACCTCGATCCTGCTGGGGCTGGCCAGCCAGCCCGGCATGATCGGCACGATCTTCCGTAAGGCGCAGAACCGCATTCAGGACCCGGCGAAGCTGCGCCGGCTGATCGTGGATCTGATCGACAAGGAGCACTGGTCGAGCACCGGCACCGACATCAAGGGCGACGCCTACGAGTCCCTGCTGGCCAAGGGCGCGTCCGACAAGGGTTCGGGCGCTGGCCAGTACTTCACGCCGCGGGCACTGATCCAGGCGATCGTGGATGTGATGCAGCCGCGGGTAGACGACTACCTGATCGACCCTGCGTGCGGCACCGGTGGGTTCCTGCTGGTGGCGCACGAGCACGTCGCGCGTGGCGCGTCCTCGTTCACCCCGACTCAGCGCGACCACCTGCGCGATGAGTTCGCGACCGGCTACGAGCTGGTGGACGGCACCGCCCGGCTCGCGGCGATGAACATGCTGCTGCACGGCATCGGCACGCCGAACGGGGAGTCACCGATCATCGTGCAGGACTCGCTCCTGGTCGATCCAGGCTCGCGGTGGAGCCTGGTGCTGACGAATCCGCCATTCGGGAAGAAGTCGTCGCTGACGATGGTGGGCGCGGACGGTCGTGAGGTCCGCGAGGACACCGAAATCGAGCGACAGGACTTCGTCGCGACCACGTCGAACAAGCAGCTCAACTTCGTCCAGCACATCATGACGATCCTCGACATCAACGGCCGTGCCGCGGTGGTGCTGCCCGACAACGTCCTGTTCGAAGGCGGGGCCGGGGAGACGATCCGGCGCAAGCTCCTCACCGACTTCGACCTGCACACGATGCTTCGCCTGCCGACCGGCATCTTCTACGCCCAGGGCGTGAAGGCGAACGTGCTGTTCTTCGATCGCAAGCCGGCCCGTCCGGAGCGTCCGTGGACCGAAAGGCTCTGGGTATACGACCTCCGCACCAATCAGCACTTCACGTTGAAGCAGAACCCGCTGCGACGCGAGCACCTGGACGAGTTCGTCGACTGCTTCGCGGCCGGACGGCGCGGTGAGCGCGTTGAGTCCGAGCGCTGGCACTCGTTCAGCTATGACGAACTTGTCGCCCGCGACAAGGCAAACCTGGACATCATCTGGCTTCGCGACGAGTCGCTGGAGGACCTGGACAACCTGCCCAGCCCGGACGTCATCGCCCGCGAGATCGTCGAGGACCTGTCCGCAGCGCTAGCCGAGTTCGAAGCCGTGGCGGCGTCGCTGGAGGCGCAGTTGTCGGCGAACCCCGACTCGAGCAGAAGCTGATCACATGGACGAGTACCGGAGGATTCGCGAGGCGCTGGTCGGGAACTCTGATCAGGTCTTCGACCTTCTGGCCGCTCGACTGGCGTACCTCGGTTCAAAGGTCGAGTGGTCGATGGACGACAATCTCGACACCACTGAGGCGCTCGCCCGACTCGCTGAGAGCGTCGGGCTGCCTCCGGCGGGCGATCAGGACGCGTCGGCACTGGAGTTCTATCGCGCTGCTGCCGCCGCCCTGGGCTTGGGCCTGGATCGCTAGCTCAGCTTCGAGCTGCCGGCAACGTATCCATCGCCTGATTGGCACTTCCCTGGTATCCCTGCGCGGTGAATTGTTCCTCGATAGCCTGCGGACAGGTGGGATTGGTGGAGGAGTTTCAGCGTGGGTGGATACACGGTCATCGACCTTGAGACGACGGGCCTGTCGCCTCGGCAGCACGACAGGATCGTGGAGATTGCCGCGGTCTACGTCTCGGAGACCGGCCAGATTGAAGGTGAGTGGACCACCCTGGTGAACCCCAGCAGAGACGTTGGTCCGACGAATCTGCACGGGATCTGCGCCAAGGATGTTCTCGACGCACCTGTCTTTGCCGACATCGCTCCGCACGTTCTTCGGTCCGTTACGGGTCGGACGATCGTTGCCCACAACTCACGCTTTGACACGGGCTTCCTGGCCGCCGAGTTCATTCGCGCAGGCGTCCCGCTCGGGGCGTTGCCGCTGCCTTCTCTGTGCACCATGCAGTGGGCTCCCAAGTTCCTCTCGGCCCAATCCCGGCGGTTGGTCGACTGTTGTGCCGCCGCCGGCGTCCAGCTCGAGAACGCGCACTCGGCCCTGGGTGACGCCCGAGCGACGGCCCAGCTTCTGATGGCGTATCTCATGTGCTGCGGCACGCCGATTCCCTGGCATCAGGTCACGCACGATTGCTCGTGCTACGCCTGGCCGACGTACAACGGGGTACTTCCCAACGTCAGCATGGTGCACAGGCCAACGGTGCAGGAGCGCAGGCCCGATGCCTGGCTCGACCGGATCGTCTCTCGTCTGCCGAGGGTGAATGACGATGCCGGGGACTCCTACCTCGAGGTGCTCGGCCGCGCGCTTGTCGACCAGTACTTGTCCGTGCACGAGCAGACCGCCTTGCTCCTGCTCGCCGAGGATCTCGGCCTCGGCCGAGAGCAGATTCACGAGCTCCATGTCCGGTACCTGCGGGCCATGGCGGCGGTCGCCCTTCAGGACGGTGTCGTCACCGCGCAGGAGCGTCGAGACCTGGATCATGTCGCAGCGTGCCTCGGCCTGGCGCCGGATGAGGTCAACCGGTCGCTTGCCGTTGAGAGCCCGGCGGCATCGATGTCCCTGGGCAGCATTAACTTGCGACCTGGTGACCGGGTGGTGATCACCGGCGACACCCAGCGCACGCGGGACGAGTGGATCGACCGATTGCTCGGGGCCGGCCTCGAGCACGGCGGGGTCACCAAGGCAACGCGGGTTCTCGTCGCAGCCGATCCCGACTCACTATCCGGCAAAGCCAACAAGGCGCGCGACTACGGCATCCCGATCATCACCGAAGCCGCCTTCGAACGCATCTTCCACGACTACTGCAACACCCGCCACAACTGACACCACCTCTTCAATTCCAGCCACACACCCGCTACACACTTGGTCCGAGGCGTCTCCGCAATCCTGCGAGCCCTGTGGATAACACGCGGTCCGGCTTCCACACGCCAGAATTCCGGACGTGACCAGACTGTCGCTTGCTGAGGCCCAGGCGAACCTCCCCAAGCTCGTGGAGTCGGCGGTGACCACGCACGAGCGATTCGAGCTGATCCGCAACGGTGAGCGGGTCGCGGTGCTGCTCGGCGCCGATGACTACGACTCGCTGCTGGAGACGCTCGACATCCTGAGCAACCCAGACGAGGTGGAGGAGATCCGCACCGGCCTGGCTGACGTGGAACGCGGGCAGCTCAGTTCGGCAGACGAGGTTCGCACGGCGCTCACCACCGACGGAGGGTAGTCGACAGGCCCGGCCTCCCGCTGACCGTCTGCATTGCGCCTGCCTTCCCGGGAGCCCACGGTCGCCGCTCCCGAGCGGCCTTTCGCGATTTGTCGTTCCGGAGATGTCCGGAACGACCCACTTCTGAGGCTTAAGGCGGTAGAGGCGCAGAACTCCCGTCCCTGACGTCCCGATCGCGGACTGCTGAGGACAACGCGTGGGAGTCCTGCGAACTCCTGGGCTCTCGAGCGTCCTGATCGACCCGCCCGTGGGCTTAGGGACGGTGAGCGGCCTTCTGCCGGAGAGGAGGTGTGCGTTGACAATCAGTCTGAAGAAGGTGACTGCCGGGTCGGGGTACACCTACCTGACGCAGCAGGTGGCCGCGCAGGACGGCCAGGTGCGCACCGGGCTCGCTGCCTACTACGAGGAGAAGGGCGAGGCGCCGGGCGTCTGGATGGGTACCGGCCTGGACGCGTTCGACGGCCTCAACGCCGGCGACCCGGTCACCGAGGCACAGATGCTCGCGCTCTTCGGCAACGGTCTGCACCCGCTCGCTGACCAGATCCGGCGGGACGCCCTCGCGGCCGGCCTGACCGAGCGTCAGGCCGAGAAGGCTTGCCGCCTCGGACGTCCCTTCGCCGTCCGCGACACCCGTCCCCCGGAGTTCAAGCAGGAAGTGAAGCGCCGCTACGCAGCCGTCAACATCGCAGCTGGGCGCCGTCCGAACGCCCGGCTCGATCCGGATGTGCTCGCGCAGATCCGCACGGAGGTCGCCACCGAGTTCTTCACGAAGGAGTACGGACGGCCTCCCGAGGGTCCGCGCGAACTCCACCGTGAGGTCGCGATCTGGTCGCGTCCGACCGCCACGACGATCGCCGGTGTCGATCTCACCGTGTCGCCGACGAAGTCCTTCTCCACCGCCTGGGCGCTCGCTCCGCTGGCCACCAGCCGGCAGCTCGAGGAGCTGCACCACCGCGCCATCGCTCGCATGATCACCTACCTGGAAACCCAGGCGTTCAGCCGGGTCGGGCCAGGCGGCGTCCGCAACGTCGAGGCCCACGGCCTGGTCGTCGCCGCCTTCGACCACCGAAGCACCCGCGCCGGCGACCCCGATCTGCACACGCACCTCGTCATCGCGAACAAGGTGCAGGCCACCGACGGACGCTGGTACGCCCTGAACACCAACCTGATCTACAAGGCGAAAGTCGCCGCCTCCGAGCTGTACACCGCCACGCTGGAGGCCGGTCTCGCCGAGACCTTCGGCATCCAATTCGTCGAGCGCACCACCGGACGCGGCAAGCGTCCCATCCGCGAGATCGACGGCATCGACCCGGCGCTCAACCAGCGCTGGTCGACCCGCCGCGGACAGATCGAACACCGCCGGGACGAACTCGCCGCCACCTTCCTGACCGACCACGGACGTCCGCCCACCGAGGTCGAGATGATCGCCCTCGCCCAGCGCGCCAACCTCGAGACCCGCGACGCCAAGCCCGAGCCGCGCTCGCTCGCCGAGCAGCGCGCCACCTGGCGCGCCGAGGCCGAGCGGGTGCTGGGCGTCGGGGGAGTGGAGCGCATGCTCGCCACCGCGTGCGGCCGCGAACCCGTCCACACGAAGACACCGACCATCGAGTGGCTGATCGACACCTCCGCCCGCGTCATCGGCGTCGTCGAACAGGAGCGCTCGACCTGGCAGGGCTGGCACGTCCGCGCTGAGGCCCTGCGGCAGGCTCGAGCAGCCGGCGTCTCCACCGACCTGCTCGACCGGGTCGTCGACACCCTTGTCGACCTGGCATTGGAGACCCGGTCGCTGCGGCTCACCAAGGACGACCCGATCGAGGAACCCGACGCGCTGCGCCGCAGTGATGGCCAGAGCGTCTACACCATCCCCGGCATGGACTGGTACACCTCCAGCCGCATCCTCGACGCCGAAGACCGAATCGTCGCCCAGGCCGCACGCACGGACGGACGCGTCGTCGCCCGCGAGATCGTCGACCTCGCCCTGCTCGAAGCCCTCGCCAACGGCACCCAGCTCATGCCGGGCCAGCGCGACCTGGTCGACGCGATGGCTCGCTCGGGACACCGCGTCCAGCTCGCGATCGCGCCCGCCGGCACCGGCAAGACCACGGCGATGCGGACGCTCGGCGCAGCCTGGACCGAGTCCGGCGGAACTGTGATCGGCCTGGCTCCGTCCGCGGCGGCCGCGAAGGCGCTCGCCGACCAGCTCGACGTCCCGTGCGACACCCTCACCAAGCTCACCTGGAGCCTCGACCATCCAGACCGGCCCCAGCCCGAGTGGATGGCTGCCATCGGACCCGACAGCCTCGTCGTGATCGACGAAGCGGGCATGGCCGACACCCTCAGCCTCGACCGTGCGATCAACGAAATCATCGGACGCGGCGGCAGCGTCCGGCTGATCGGTGACGACCGGCAGTTGTCCGCGATCGGCGCAGGCGGCGTCCTGGCCGACATCGAGGCCGCTGTCGGTGCCTGCCGGCTCACCGAGGTGCTTCGCTTCAACGACCCGGCCGAAGCTGAAGCGTCACTCGCGCTGCGGGAGGGACGTGCCGAGGCGCTGGGCTACTACCTCGACCACGACCGCATCCACGTCGGCGACGTAGCGACCATGGCGCACGCAGTGCTGGATGCCTGGACGCAGGACCACGCGGACGGCCTCGACGCACTGATGCTCGCCCCGACGAGGGATCTCGTCACCGAGCTGAACCGGCTCGCGCAGCGGCGCCGCCTCGAAGGCCGCACCATGCTCGGTCGCGGTGCAGGGTTGGCCGACGGCTCCATCGCGGTCGCCGGCGACCTGGTGATCACCCGCGTCAACGCCCGACAGTTGCCAGTCGGCAGCCGCGACTGGGTGAAGAACGGCGACCGGTGGAGCGTGGCGAGCGTCCTCCCGGACGGCAGCATGCGCGTCCAGAGCCTGCGGACGAAGCACGCCGTGACGCTGCCCGCCGACTACGTCCGCGGGTGCGTCGACCTCGGCTACGCCACCACGATCCACGGCGCCCAAGGGCTCACCGCCGACACCATGCACGGCCTGGCGACCGGCGAGGAATCCCGTCAGGAGCTGTACACGATGCTCACCCGCGGACGGCGGGCGAACCATCTCTACCTCGAGGTCGTCGGCGACGGCGACCCGCACGCGCTGGCGCACACCGACTCGGTCCACCTGCTCACCGCGGTCGAGCGACTGGAACGGGCGCTCACGCACGACGACGCGCCCGTGTCGGCCAGCACCCAGCTCCGCGAGCAGGACGACCCGACGAAGCTCCTCGCGCCGGCCGTGGCGCGGTACACGGACGCGCTCGGCGTCGCCGCCGAACAGGTGCTCGGGCGAGAGGTCGGCCAGCGGCTCGACCAAGCAGCCGACGACCTCGTCCTGTGGCTCACCGAGTGCCCGGCCTGGGACGCCCTGCGCTCCGACCTGCTGGGTCTTGCGGCGGACGGCCACGATCCGGTCGCGCTGTTGCGCAGGATCACCAGACTTGGCGACCTGAACACAGCCCGTGATGCGGCGGCCGTGCTCGACCATCGACTGCACCTGTTGGTGCCGGACGAGCGAACCGGGCCGCTGCCGTGGCTGCGCGGCATCCCGTCAACGGTGGCTGAGGACGCGACGTGGGGACCATATCTCCGTGCCCGCGCCGAGCGCGTCGAGGTGCTCACACAGGCGGTCCGCGACGCGACCATCGCCGGGGACGTCCCCCTGACCTGGCTACGGAATCCAGCCGGTCGTCCACACCTCCGCCGGGACGACGAGGTGCTTGTGGATATCTCCGTCTGGCGGGCAGCGATGGACGTTGCGGCCACTGATCGGCGACCCACCGGCGAACCCGCGATGGCGGATGCCGCCAGGGGTTGGCAGAACAACCTGGACGCGCGCCTGGAAGACCTTGTCGGCATCGAGGCCGGATCGTGGAGCCGACTTCTCACCTGGGCCGACCCCGCGATCGCCCGGGACCCGGACCGCCTGGAGGTCGCGCAGCGTCTCTACCAGCTCGAGGTGGACGGCGTCCGGGTGGCCCCCGTGGTGAAGGAGGCACTCGCAGAAGGGCATCTGCCCGCCGACCACGCCGCATCGGCCCTCTGGTACCGCGTCGCCGACCTGCTCAAGAGCGGCCGATCCTTCCCGCCGCCAGCACCGCGCTGGGAAACCGTCGAGCCACGCCCAATCCCGAGGCCTGAGTCCGAGCGCGCCCCCTGGACCATCAGCCCCGATCGCGGCGGTCCTTCCATCGGCTTCTGAACACCCACCACGAAGAAGGAGACACCATGTCCGTCATCGAGAGCACAAAGCCCGGCGCCTTCGTCTCGCTCGCCCAGGCCGCCGACATCCTCGGCATCAGTGTCCACACGCTGCGCCGTCGAATTGCCGCGGGTCAGCTCCCCGCCTTCCGCACGGGACGTCGTATCATCCGCGTCCGTGTTCGCGACCTTGAAGGTCTCATGCAGCGTGTGCCGTCAGCCCGCAATTGGTGACCGGCCCTCTTGGTTCATGTGTTGCCTAAAGGAGGATGCGCGTCCATGATGTCTTCGGCCCGCCGAGTGGCCGGAGACACTGGGGGCACGGTGTGGGCGCTGGACAATTCGGGCAATCGCCGATCTGTGCGCGTACGGATACGGAGAGCTTGTATCCACAGGCTCGACACTCGTACTCACCGGGCGGTCCCTCGGTCTTGGAGGAGAACGGTAGTTCAGGTTCAAGGAATTGTGCAGCGTCAACCTCCGAGGGTGCCGCAAGGGCGCGCCCCAGACTCTTGATGCGCATCAGGTAGTGTTCGTATTCGGACCGCCCTGATCGTGCGCGGAGGAGGAAATCCCCGGGGGAGTTCGACGTGACTCCTCTGTCTTTAAGATGTTTGATGAATAATGCCTCCGCATACGCCCCTGGATGAGCAATTGCGTTACGCACGATCGCGAGAGAGGTGAGCGCGCGAGCTTCGACGTCACGAAATGCAAGCCTGTCGAAGGGCCGACCGTCCACGAGGTAGGCATTCGCTCGGGCTTTGGTGCGCTCCCACGGAAGCCAGTCGAGATAGCGCTCGCGTCGAAAGTCCGAGTAGATCAGGAGTTCAACATCGCGTCGGCTAGCTACGGCGATTGTTGGGGCAACGTCAGGATCCGGGTGATTCCCGAGCATCGATTCGAAGAAGCAGCCTTCGAGAAACTGCTCAAAATGTGCCGCGACCTTGACGAGGCCCAAGCACGCCACTGTCTCAAGGACGCTCGGCTGGAGCTTCTGTGATACGTGGGCGGAGTACTCGTTCTCAAGGTCACCGACCTGTGTTGCGAGGTCGGCATCCAGCGGACTTGGTGCCACGAGGTCACCGTGCCAGCAGGAATCGGATTCTGGTGAGTCGACTTGCTCGGTCGGCAGTCGCGCCGCGCAGCACCTTCTGAAGTGCCTCGTCACCAAGTGCGTCTGCCCGAAGTTCAACCTCGGCACGCTCTAGCTTCACCACGAGTTCGGGGGCCGTAAACGGTAGAGAGTCAGAGGCTCGCCCTGTCTCCGGATCGACGCCGGCGGCTAGCGCGAAGACGGCGTAGAACCATGCCTGAGTCCGGAACCTCTTCACTCCGCTTCGGGTGGCGGGGAAGGAGTACACGTCATCGAGGAGGTCGAATATCTGTCGTATTCTATCCTCGATCGCCTCTCGATTGGCAAAGTCGGCGTCATGGGTGTTGTACAGTCGATCGATGGAGGACTTGGTCCTTGCGGCAACGCCTCGAATGAGCAGGCCCATGAGGTCTGAGGTAAGTTCAACTTCCTTCATGAGTCGAAGATCCGGCTCCTTAAAAATCTCCCACTTCAGCCAGCGATCGTATTGTTGGTAGGCGAGCATGTACGCAGATTCCTTGAACTCTCCGAACCACTTTGCGTTGCGGATCTCCTGCGCGTTGAGCTTGTATCCGGTCGAGTTCATTCGCTGGAAGATTTCAAGTGTTGTCACATCTTCGATGTCTGCAGGTAACACGTTCACAGAGATCCGGGTTTGAAGCAGGGCGTCCTGGATATCCTGTGGGAGCTGATTGAAGCCGAGTCCGGCGAACTCCTTATTGTGGCTTCGGAGCACGGTGAACCGATCCCATGGATCCGGATCCGGAATGCAGTCGGGGTCGATATACGCAAGGATAGTCCTGAGTCGCTGTTGTCCGTCCACCACGTATCGTATGGGTCGTGATGTCTTTGGGTCGATCTCTCTGTGCAGGAAGATGAGAGGAATCGGGTAGCCCTTTAGGAGGGAGTCAATGAACAAGCTCTTAACTCTTGGTGTCCAGACGTGGCGGCGCTGATACGTTGGCTTGAGATTTAGTGTGCCCTGTCGTTGCCACTCTAGGAAGTCGACAACTGAGTAGGCGGTCTTCTCCACCTCGAGTGCACGCGTCATGTCCGGGATGATACTGGGAACCCGCGGGCCGCGCCTCACGAACACGTCACAGCGCGTTGCGCTCCAGGAGGCCGCGTGCCGGAAGCTGCGTCGAGCGATGTGCCGGCTATTGAGCAAGCAATCGAGACAGACTCTCAGCGATGAGCTGGTCCCGACCCTTGGCCGTGTGCTGATAGAGCAGTGCAGCATTCGCGGTGGAGTGACCAAGTCGAGCCTGGAGATCGGCGAGGGTCGCCCCCTGCTGGGCTGCCATCACGGCGCCGGTGTGCCGGAGGTCATGGAAGCGGAGATCCGAGCGTCCGGCGACTTCCGCGGCCTTCTTGAAGTAGCTGGTGATGGTGGAGGGCCACTGCTGGCGCCCATTGGCGGCGGGGAAGAGCAGGCCCTCCTGGCCGGGCGCGGCGAACGTCTCAAGGTGTTCCTTGATGACGGGGATCAGGTGCGGCGGGATCGCGACATCGCGGATGCCGGCCTCCGACTTCGGTGGCTCGACCTGGATCTTTCGGTTCACCCAAACCACGCCGCGGCGCACCTGGATCACGCCCGTCCATCGGCCGCCGACGTGGCGCAGCTTGATGTCCTTACGCCGCAGCTCGGCGATCTCGCCGTACCGCAACGCGCACCAGGAGGCGAGCAGCACCATCAGCTTCCACCTCTCGGGCATGTTCTCGACGATCACGTCGAGCTCCTCGATCGAGGCCGGCTCGAGGCGCCGCCGCTTCGGCTGGTAGCCCGCGCCGCGGATGTGCACCGGGCTGGCCTCGATCAGGTCCTCGTCCACGGCGCTGTTCATGATCGCCCGCAGCAGCCCGTAGGCCTTCGAGTTGGCCCGCGGGGTCTCGGCGTTGCCCTCCAGCGTGTCCTCGTACCAGCGGCGCACCGCGCCCTTGGTGATCTCCCGTAGTCGCATCCGCCCGAACGTCGGCACCAGGTGGTGCTCGAGAGTGGCCTCGTAGTTCGCCCTCGTCGTTGCCCGCAGCGGCTCGCCCTTGTCGGTGCGCCGCTTCGCGATCCACTTCTTCGCATAGGTCTCGAAGTCGGGCGTCGTCGCCGTAGCCCGCGCCTTCTCGACGCGAGCCTTTGGGGGAGACCACTCGTTGGCCTCGATCAGCTTGCGTTCCTCGTGGAGCCAGCCCTCGGCGTCGATCTTCGCCTGGAAAGTGGTCGGTGCGACGTGTCGCAGCAGGTCCGGGCCGGTGTAGACGGCCTGGTGGCGGCCGGACGCGAGCTTGCGGATCGAGCCGAACTCGCGGCGTTCGCGGCCCATCGGAGCCTCCGATCCTTATTGCACGACGTGCGTCTATCGTGCAATAAGGGGGGTCTCTGGTGCAACCTTCTGGCCTGTTGCGGTCTGGTCGACCGAGAGTAAGATGCCTAGTGAACGAGCAGTAATCTGCTGGTGGGGCGGGTGGGGCTCGAACCCACGACCCAGGGATTATGAGTCCCCTGCTCTGACCGGCTGAGCTACCGCCCCCGAGCGTTCTGGTTCAAGGTAGCGATCCCGGTTGGGGCGTGTCCAAAGGGAACCGGTACGGTTGCGGACGGACGCACCGTCGAGTCGGAAGCAGTATGGACGCACTCCAGATCACAATTTGGGCCGGGACGGCCATCCTCCTGGGCGGGCTTGCCTGGGCCTTCTTCAAGAACGACGGGTTGGCGATCCGGCTCGGGGCTCTCGGCCTGTTCGGCGTCTTCTACGTCGCCATGGTTCTGTGGGCTCCCACAGACTCGACCTGGGCCGACGTGACCATCATGGCGGTCATCGTGATCGCGCTGGGTTCGCGCATGAAGAAGCCGTCCGACGACACCAAGCCGTCCGATCCGGACGCCGAGCAGGGAGGCCCGACCGATGACTGACAGCACGGACGCCGGCCGGCAGCAGCCCGACCGGGAGGACCCCCTCGAGGCGACCGCCATCGATCTGATCAGCCAGGTCGTCCAGGAGGCGTTCCTGGAACTCGATCCGCTCGAACTCGTCCGGACGCGGGCGCCGCAGCTCTCCGCGGACGACCAGGCCGTCGTAGCTCACCTGATCGACGAGGCCGCGGTGGAGCTCGAGGTGGACTTCAGCGGGCACGAGCACGACTGACGACCCGGCGGTCCGACCAGCCGAGCCGGCGGGCCCGCTCGTGATGCTCCGATCCTGCGAACCGCGTCTCGGCGAACGGTTCTGAGGCCGATCAGCGGACCACCATGGCAATGCCACCGAAGGCCGGCAACTCCACGGTGAAGCCGCCGAGGGCGTCCACGTCGTCCACCTTGCGGCGCGTGGCCAGATCCGTGACCCGACCGGCGGGCAGGTGCTCGGACTGAACCCGTCCGGTGATCTTCTCCGGGCCGAAGTTCAGCGCAGTGATCTGCACCAGGCCGCTCTCCAGGCGGCTGATCATCACCAGCATGCTCTTCCACGGCACGTCCGGAACGTCCAGCAGCGTGCCGGTCGCGATGCCCGAACGCTTCCGCAGCCGCAGCACCTCAGCGAGCCGGGACGCGAACGAGTTTGGGCTCTCCAGCTGGGCGGGCAGCGGCCCGTACAGCGCCGTCGCCACCGGCATCCCGGACGCCGACTTCTTCGCGTCCGGCGCCTTCCCCATCAGGTCGTACGCGCCCCGCTCGATCCAGCGCGTGTCGCCCGTCCCGATCAGGCTGCGCACCTTGCTCCGGTCCAGCGGTAGCGCCCCCACCAGGTCCCAGCCCGACAGCGCGAACACGCCCGGCTGCCACGCGTTGTACATGCACAGCAGCAGGTGCGCGTTCATGATCCGGCGCACATCCGCGTCCGTGATCGACTCCAGGTCCGTGATGCCCAGCGACGCCGTCACCACCGACGCGGTCGTGCACGCGATCCCGTTCTGCACGAACAGCGCGTTGTACGGGGCCGCGTCCCCGGCCAGCTTCAGCCGCATCGTCTCCCGCACGTAGTCGGCCAGTTCGCCGCCCGTGGTCTCGCCACCGCCCAGCTGGTAGTGGTCGTCGCGGTGCGGGCCCGCCCAGTGCACCAGCTCGTAGGTCAGTTCGTCGTGGTTCTGCAGCGCGTGCACCAGCGACGCCTGATCGACGCCCACCCGCATCGCCTCCCGCAGCGTGAGCCGCAGGAACTCGGTGTCCGCCGTCGCCAGCGCGAACTGGTAGGCCGGCCTGGTCACGAAGTCGTACGACAGGTCGGGCCCCACCGCGCTGGTGTGCTTGATGTCGTCGATGGCCAGGTTCAGCTCCTGGAAGGTGAACCCGCCCACCTTGCGCACCATCGAGCCGATCAGCTGGTTGGCCGCCTGGCTCAGCGGGTGCCCCTCCGACCAGCCCGGGCCCGAGCCCAGGCCCTTCTCCACTCCGAGGAACCCGTTCGCGTCCAGCCGCAGCCCGCCGGATCCCAGGTCGAGCAGCGAGTGCAGCGCGTCACCCATCACCAGCCGCATGCCCGCGAACGTCGGGTCCAGCCAGTTGATCGTCGGCTGGCCGTCCTTGAAGTAGTGCAGGTACACCCAGCGGCGCAGCCGACCCTTGTAATCCCAGATCGGGGGAGTGACCGACCAGTTCGTCTCCTTCACCCCGGGCTCGTAGAAGATCACCCGCTGCAGCGCCCCGATGATGTAGCCGGCCTCGGCCAGCCGCTGCTCCGTCGCCGGGTCCAGGTTCACCGAGTCGCGGCCCTCAGGGACGTCGGGCAGCAGGTCCCACGCCTCCTCGGGGATGTCGATCATGTGGTAGATCCCCGGGTAGTCCAGGTAGTTCAGCTCTGCCAGCCGGAAGTCCGCGCCTTTGCCGGTGTGGCCCGGCACGATGTCGTCGATGATGGTTCCGCGCCGGCGCGCCGCGTTCGCGCACATCTCCCGGAACTGGTCCTCGGTGCCGAACACCGGGTCGATCTGCATGCTGATCCGGTCGAAGTGGCCGTCGACGCTCGGCGTCGGCTCCCACCCCTGGATGCCGCCGGCCAGCTTCAACGGCCCCGTGTGCACCCCATCGATGCCGATCTTCGCGAACGCCGCCCACAGTTCCTCCGAGCCCAACGACGCCAGGAAGGACTCACCCGGGGCGGTGATGTGCGAGAGGGGATAGGCGGTATACCAGACGGACGCCTGGCGTACGGCCTCGCGGGGATCCGGGTGCGCGTACGGATTCGCCCACATCGCGTGGTGACCAGCCAGTTGGCGTCCGAGCGCGGTCGCGTCATGCAGCATCGACTGCTGCTCGAGCCAGTCGACGTAGGCCGGGTTGCGTCCGTCCGGCTCGAACGGGGGCAGCGGGACGACGTCCGCGTGGTCGCGACGCTTCGCCTTGGGGCGGAGCTTCTCCGGCCGGGCCGCGTACGGCGTCGGCTCCAGGGGGAACTCGATCGTCCGGTCCTCTTCGGGAACCTCCGGCAGCTCCTGATCCACGCTCATTTGCCCAACCTATTGCAGCGGCCGGGTGAGTGGCGAGACGTCCTCAGCCGACCGTGTACCGGGCCTTGAGGGTGGCGATCGTGTCCTCGCTGAGCCCCAGTCCCTCGGTGACGAAACGGTGCACCCCGGCGAACGTCATGCCGTAGGCCTGGTCGTCGGGGTAGGACTGCGTGATCGCGTTCACGAGCGTGTCGAACATCCCTGAGGACACTCCGGGAGAGCGCAGGTACTCGGTGCGGGCGGTCTCGAGATCGGTCCCGGCGATGAACATCAGGATCAGGTTGAGCATGCCGGTGCGGTCGCGTCCGTAGTGGCAGTGCACCAACACCGGCCCCGGCGTCGCGGCGATCCGGGTCAGCGCCGAACCGAGCGAGGCGCGGTCGGACGCCTTGGCCACGAAGGTGGCCAGGTCGCCCGTACCGGTCATGGAGTAGCGGTACTTCGCCACCTTTGGCAGGGTCGGGTCCTTGCACGCCTTCGCAGCGGTTGTCGAGCGCAGGTCGATGATCGCTCCGCCGCGCAGCAGGCTCGCCATCAGCTGCTTCGCGAACCTCGAGGCGTGGCACAGTTCGCCGCTGCGGTAGATCGGCGTGCCCAGGTCGACCACGATCCGCTCGTTAAAAACCCCTGTCAGGGACGGCATCTGGTCGTTGAGCCAGGTCCGGTGCCCGGTGCGGCTCCACAGCACCACGCCCTTCTCGAAGTGCTGGTCGTAGACGTTCTGGGTGCCCACCCTCAGCTTGACCCGCGGTGCGAGCGGATCACCGAAGACGGCCTCGCCGCCGGCGGCGACGTAGGTCTTCAGGATCTTGCCGATCACCGGGTAGGTGGTCGCCGCAGCCGGGGGTGCGACGAGAGCGGTGGTGCCGAGTGCCGTCGCGAGCACGACGGCGAGGGTGCCGAGCAAGCGCTTCATGGGTTCCTCAGGGTGCGAGCAGGACGCGGCGGTGCCGCAGGCCGGCCGGGGGACCGACAAGGACACCATGACAGGCGCGGCAGTGGGGCGCAAGGTTCGTCCCGTCACCGCGGCAGCGTCAGTACCCGCGCGAGCGCCGGGCTCAACCGAGCGCTCGGGCGAGCAGCGCGTCCAGGTCGACGTGCTCGACCAGGGCGTCGGCGAGGGCGTCAAGCATCTGGGCGCGCCGCTCGGCGAACCCGGGCTGGCCGGGCACGGGACGCCAGGTCGATCCGACGGCCTCCGCGACGGTGGTCAGCCAGGCGCGACGGAAGTCGTCGTTCTCGAAGGCGCCGTGCCAGATCGTGCCCCACGTGCTGCCATGCCGGACGCCGTCGAGGAACGGCTCGCCCCCGGTGACCTCGACCACGCCGTGGTGGATCTCGTAGGCGGTGACCTGGTGGCCGTGCCAGCTGCCGCGGGGACGTCCGAGCACCTTCTCCTCGCTGAACCGGACGCGGCCGGGCAGCAGCCCGAGGCCCGGCTCGACTCCCAGGGACGACTCCACCGGGTCGTCGATCGTCTCCGTGAGCATCTGGTAGCCGCCGCAGATTCCCAGGACGGGACGTCCGGCCGCGGCCCGCGCGGTGAGCGCGTCGGCGATCCCGTGCCGGCGCAGCCAGTCCAGGTCGGCCAGCGTGGAACGGCTGCCGGGCAGCACGACCAGGTCGGCGCTCTGCACGTCGGACGGGCTGGCGGTCGCGAACACGTCCAGCCCGGGCTCGGCGGCCAGCGCGTCCAGGTCGGTGGCGTTGGAGATGCGCGGGAACCGGATCGCGGCCACCCGCAGGGTGCCGGCCCGTCCGGGCAGTCGCGGCCACTTCGCGAACGCGAGCGCGTCCTCGCTGTCCAGCCACACCTCTTCGAGCCAGGGCAGCACGCCGAAGCAGCGCAGCCCGGTGCGGCGGGTCACCTCGGCCAGACCGGGATCGAGCACGGACTGATCACCACGGAACTTGTTCACCAGGTAGCCGGCGAGAGTGGCCCGGTCGGCGTCGTCCACGATTGCCCAGTGCCCGAACAGGGATGCCAGCAGGCCGCCGCGGTCGATGTCCCCGACGAGCAGCACCGGCAGCCCGAACCGCCGGGCGAGGCCGAAGTTCACGTAGTCGCCGGCGCGCAAGTTGATCTCCGCCGGTGAGCCGGCTCCTTCGGCCACGACCAGGTCGTAGCCGGCCTCGAGTTCGGCGAACGCTGCGTAGGCCGCCTCAGCCAGTCGCGTCCGCCCACCCACGTACTCGCCGGCCTCCAGCGTGCCGCCCGGCTGGCCACGCAGCACGATGAACGCGCGCCGGTCGGTGCCCGGCTTCAGCAGCACCGGATTGTGGACCGATGACGGTTCCACCCCGGCCGCGATCGCCTGCAGGTACTGGGCCCGGCCGATCTCGGAGCCATCCAGGCAGACCATGGAGTTGTTGGACATGTTCTGGGCCTTGAACGGCGCCACCCGCACGCCCTGCCGTGCCCACGCCCGGCAGAGCCCCGCCGTGATCAGCGACTTCCCGGCGTCCGAGGACGTGCCCGCCACCAGGAGTCCCGCCATGGTCGCATCCTGCCACGACCAGCGCAGGGCCCGGCTCGTTTCCCGCGGCCGTCCCGCACGAACCCCGGGTAGCTCAGTCCGTGAACGGAGGCTCGATGCCCCACAAGGGCGAGCCCTTGCGATTCGCACTGGTGCTGGCCGGTCGAGCCCCAGCGAGGGAGGCTGCGCCGGTGGCTGCGCTGTCGATCGTTCGATACACCACGCGGTCGCCCACGATGGTGCCGCAGTAGCGTCCGTTCGGGTCGTAGATCTTCAGATTCTCCACCTGGCCGAGGTAGCGGCCCGAGCGGGAGTACAGGTGGTTGTCGATTCGCTGGAGGAGGCGCCCACTCTTGGTGTAGAGATCAGTCATGCCTCATTGACTCATTTCCGGCTGCTTGCGCCTAATCGTTGCGGAGTTGTCGTCGCGGGCGTGTGTCCTCCCGCTCGCGAGCGACTGCCCACGGCCATGGCCGAAGGCGGTGCCGACCGGGTGGCCGTCACCAGATTGCGGGTCTCTCGCAGGCCGCAGCGGGTGGGTGGATAGGTGCTGAGAAGCCCGAATCGCGCCATCGGCCCGTCCGTTCCTGATGGTGGTGGGCCAAGCCGCGCCACCTGTGAGCGGGACGTCTGCCGATCGGCACCTCCCGCGGAATCGCGTGCCGCGATCCGGTTGCCGCCCAGAACCCGGCATCCGAGCAGTGAGCAACTTTGTCTAGACAATACCAGTTGCAGTCCAAACCGACGGGGAGGGGATGCCGGCGATGTCACACGCCCGGGTACTGTGGGCCTTACCTGTTCTGAGGGTCGCCGTTGGGGTTTCTTTGTAGAGCCGGTAGGAAACGGCGACGCCATGACGGCAATCGACAACCTGTCCCCGAATGCTTCGCGCGCCTCCAAGGCGGCTGCGGTTCGAGCAGAACTGAGCAGGCGGACTCGAAGCTTCACCGACCTCGCCCAGGCCGCGCGAACGGCCGGGCTCAATGACCGCGCGCGCTGGTTCTACGTGGGGCTGTTCGGCGGGCTCGTGACTGCTCTCGCCGGAGCCTTCACCGGGCTCGTTCTGCTGCGGGACTCGTGGTTCCAGCTGCTGATCGCGGCGGCTCTCGGCCTGATCTTCACCCAGTTCGCGTTCCTCGGACACGAGGCGTCGCACCGCCAGGTGCTCGCGTCGGGTCCGGCCAACGACCACCTCGGACGCGTGCTGGCCACTCTCTTCGTCGGGATCAGCTACTCCTGGTGGATGACCAAGCACACTCGTCATCACGGGAACCCGAACCGGGCCGGCAAGGATCCGGACATTGCCCCGGGGACGGTCGTGTTCACCGCCGAGGACGCTGCGGCCAGTACCGGCCTGCGCCGGTGGCTGATTCGTCGCCAGGGCTGGCTGTTCTTCCCACTGCTTCCGCTGGTCGGGATCGATCTCCATCAGAGGTCAATTCGCAGCCTCTTCGCCCGGCGGCCCGTCCCGGGACGCGGGCTGGAGATCGCGCTCCTCGCTGTGCGGTCCGCGCTCTACCTGGGCGTGCTGTTCTGGCTGCTGCCCGCGGGAATGGCGTTCGCTTTCCTCGGGGTGCAGTTGGGTGTCTTCGGGGTGTACATGGGGGCGAGCTTCGCTCCCAATCACATTGGAATGCCGATCGTGCCGGCCGATGTCCGGCTCGACTTCCTCGACAAGCAGGTGCTCACCTCACGCAACGTGTCGGGTGGTTGGTGGATGACCGCCCTGATGGGCGGGCTCAACTATCAGATCGAGCACCACTTGTTCCCCAGCATGCCCAGGCCTCACCTGAGCCAGGCGCGCAGGCTCGTTCGCGGGCACTGCCGCGAACACGGCGTGAGATACACCGAAACCTCACTGCACGAGGCACTGGCGATCGTGGTGAACCACATGAGCGACGTCGGTCTCGCGGCTTCGCGAACCTTCCGCTGCCCGACGGCCGGGGCGATGGGGCGTCCCTGACGTCGGTAGCACCCGGCTGTTGAGACGGTCTCACGTCGCTACCGAGAGAGGCGGTTGACGCCTTATGGATCTCACCGACCCGGACCCGGGCCATTCCTCAACCCAATCGCCGGACGCGGTCATCACAGACGCGCCACCGCCCTCCCGGCGCGGGGGCTTTGCGCAGCTCGCGCGACTCACCGATGCCGGCGGGGTGCGCGAACGCCCCGAGGTGAGCGGATTCGCGGCTCCCGGCTACCGCACCTCGGATGCCGCCCGGGCCCTGATCCTCGTGCTCCACGAGTATCCGGGCTCGCCCCGGATCGCCCTGACCTCGGTCACCTACCTTGCCTTCCTGGAGCAGGCGGTGGGCCCGGACGGACTCGCCTACGAGCGCTTGACCCCCCATCGGCACTGGTCCGACAAGCCCGGCCGCACCGAAGTCTGGGGCCGGTGCGTGGCCGCGCTCGGCACGGCGGCGAGGATGGGGGCCTCGAAGGTCACTCGGGATCGGGCGATCAAGACGTTTCTCCGCGCGGCCAAGGCTCGCCCGTCCGATGCCCGTGCGGCCGCGCTGGCGGCGCTCGGCGCGGTCGCTCTCGTGCGCTCGCGAACTGACGCGTCCGGTGTCGCACGATCGCTCCTCTCCGACTGCCTGGACGTCATCCCACGCCAGCCGACCATGCAACGAACTCGTGACGTGGGCGCGTGAGGTTGTGCTTGTGGAGTCGAGGCCGGGAAACGGCGATCGGGTCGGAGAAGTCGGGGCTCAGGCTGCGCAGTAGCCGCGGCCCTGCCTTCAGACGTACCGACGTACGGCCTCTCGAATCGCGTCTGCGTGGTTGTAGATCTCCTCAACGGAGTTGATTGGCTCGCGACGTTCCACCTTGTTCTCGTCAAGTAGGCCGATGTAGAGCTGCGAACGATTGAAGTGCAGTCTGCAGATCGGCTTGCGGTTGTTGTCGTCGAGTAACACGGCGAAGTAGGACTTCTGATCCCTCGGGATGATCCGGGAGAAGGGAACCTCGCTGGCGGCGATGGCCTTGACGATATGGAAGCCTTCCATCTCGGTCAGCGTCGTCTCGACCTCAGAATTCCCCGAATCCGAATCCGGATCTGCGGTCGCCTCGGCGGTGTCTACTGCCGGTGCGGCTCCGACAGCCGGCGCTGCGCCCCCGAGAGCGGACTTCAAACGGTCGTTCACGCGATCGTTGACGAACTGGGTCAGTGCCTTGGTCGTGAGGCGCGTGAACAGCTCTCGCACCTTCTGGGTGAACATGCCTTCGTAGACGTGTCCGGCGAGCAAACGTACGAATTCGTCGTTAGGGGATTCGAACTGTTCGCCCAGCGCACGCTTGAGCGCACTCACGTACTTGAGTTCCTCCGCAGCCAGAATCACCGACTCCAGGTCGAAGGTGTCCTTCGTCATCTTCTTGAGTTCGGGGAGGATGTAGGGATCGATCGCCATGAGGTCGAGCTGGAGGAAGGGCTTCTCGTCCATCCGGTTCGGCTTGTCCAGATCCGTGAAGAAATGCCAGTGCTGGCCGTTCGTCAGGACGCCGATCCGTGCGTTGGAGGTGTGGAAGTACCGCACAAGCTGGCCGGCATGATCAAGGTTCAGGCTTTCGCCGATGCGCTTGGCCTCAATGAGCATCTGGACTTGTCCATCCCGCATGATGGCGAAGTCCACCTTCTCGCCCTTCTTCAGACCGAGGTCTGCGACGTACTCCGGAACGACCTCCTGAGGGTTGAACCGTCGTAGCCGAGGACGCGACTGATGAATGGCATGATTATCGCTGTCTTGGTGGCCTCCTCAGTTGTGAGGTTGTCCGCGTAGTCGCGAACCTTGCCGGCCATATCCTCCAGTGCGTCTTCGAATGCCACTTCAGCTCCTGTTCCGGGGTTTGTGGCCATTCTGGCACCCGGACCGACGGGGCGTGGGACGAACGCGGAAGACCGCACGCTCGCCATCCTTGTGTGCGTCAAATGCCTTTGAGCCGTTGAAGGCCGGCTCTCTGACGCTGCCTGTGGAGGGCGCCCCGGACCCGTCCGCTTCACTGGATGACGTCAGGTGTGGATCGCCGGCGCTGGACCGCACACCTTGAGATCTGTCGTGGGTATTGCTCGGCCGAGGAGAGGCTCACTTTGTCCTGCAGGTCGCCGATCGCGTGATCCGGCAGCGAGTGGCGAGTCGCCCGATGAGCCAACGCGTCCGACTAGACATGGAAAGCTCCCCCGCCTGGACTCGAACCAGGAACCCTCTGATTAACAGTCAGATGCTCTGCCAATTGAGCTACAGGGGACCGCGCTGGGCGCGAGTAGGTACGTTACCAGAACTTCAGCGAACGTCGTACTCAGCGCGGAGGCGCTCCAGTTCGAGCGCGACGAACGGATCGCCGAGGGCCTTTTCAGACTGAATCCCCTTGCCAGGCGCCACACGCCAGATCAGGGCGGACGCGGGATCGGCCAGGTTGCGGCGCGCGGTGATCACGGCGGTGCCCCGGTCGGCGAGGGTGACCGTACGGACGCAGGCGATGCTCGCCGTGACCCGTTCGTTGAAGAGGTCCGGCAGCCGTCCGGTCTCGATGAGCTCCAGGCTGGCCGAGCCGCCGTCCACGGTGGTCCAGCGCAGCATCCTCGACGCGTGGTCCCAGCCGCCGCGGTCCACGTCGTGCCAGGCCACCTCGTGGCAGGCCGCGCCGTCGGTGTAGGCCAGCGCGTCCGCCAGCCCCAACACCTGGCCCACCGGGCTGCGTCCGGACGCGAGGACACGCCGCCCACCGACCAGCTTCATCAAGGCCTGGTCGTCAATGGTGGTGCGTCCGAAGAATGCCATGGAGCCATTGTGGTGGCCCGGTTTCGACGTGCTCAACCAGGCGACGTCGCAGCAAGCCTCCGGACGGCGGGCAGGTCCGGGTCAGCCCAGTGCAGCCAGGGGAGGCGGCTGGAGGCGAACCAGCCGACCTGGTCGTGATCGGTGCTGGACGCAGGCGGCTCGCCAAGCGAGCGGACGAAGTAGGTCGCGAGGGTGATCGGCACGCCCGCAACCATCGTCGTCGACCGGTCGAGCAGCTCGCCGACCTGGATCTGCACGCCGAGCTCCTCCCTGATCTCGCGGGTGAGCGCCGCGTCCGGGGACTCCCATCGCTCGCCCTTGCCTCCGGGGAACTCCCAGCGCCCGCCGGCCTGCAAGTGGGCGCGACGACGACAGGCCAGCACCCTCTCGCCGTCGGTGAAGACCGCTGCCACGACCTCCACGAATCAGACCGCCGCCCGGCGGAGCGCGGCCAGGGTCGCCTCGACGTCGTCGTCGGTGGTCGACCAGTTGCACAACGCCACCCTCAGCACGGCGTGATCATGCCACCTCGAGCCTGAGGTCCACGCCGTCCCGTCGGCGAGCATCCGGCGCACCACCTCCCGGGTGTGCTGGTCGTCGCCGAATCGCGCGCAGACCTGGGTGAACACCACGTCGTTGAGCACCTCGCCGCCAGGAATGGACCGGATGCCGTCGGCGAACAGTTGCGCGTGCCGGCTGTAGCGCTCGACCAGCTCGGCGACACCACTGCGCCCCAGCGCAGCCAGCACCGCCCACACCGGAACCGCCCTCGCCCTGCGCGACATCTCCGGCACCCGGTCGAACGGGTCTCCGCCCCCGGAATCCTGGATCAGGTACTCGCCGTGCATGCTCATCGCAGCCCGCAGCGCGGCGTCGTCGCGCACGATCGCCACCCCGCAGTCGTAGGGCACGTTCAGCGTCTTGTGCGCGTCCGTCGTCCAGGAGTCCGCCGCCTCGTAGCCCTCGGTGAGGTGGCGCAGGGTGGGCGAGGCGGCCGCGAACAGCCCGAACGCGCCGTCCACGTGCACCCAGGCGCCTGCCCGGTGTGCGGCCGCGATCGCCGCCGGGAAGTCGTCGAAAGCTCCCGAGTGCACGTTGCCGGCCTGCAGCACGACGATGGTCGGCTTGCCCTGGTCCTGGCTGAGGTACCACTCCAGTGCCTCAACGTCGATGCGCCCCTGGTCGTCGGACGCCACCGGCTCGGGCCGGCCCAGCCCGGCGAACCGCAGCGCCGAGTCCACGGAGTCGTGGCGTTCGTCGCCGACCAGGACGCGGACGCCGGGAGATCCCGCCAGGCCGCGGCCGGCCACGTCCCAGTCGGCCTGGCGCAGTACCGCGTCGCGCGCAGTGACCAGGCAGGTCCAGTTCGACATGGTCGCGCCGGTGACCATGCCGACGCCGGCGGCGGCGGGCAGTCCGAGCAGGTCCAGCAGCCAGCGGTCGGCGACCGCCTCCACGGCGACCGTGCCCGGCGTCGCGGCCGCGAGGGCGCTGTTCTGGTCCCAGGCGGACGCCAGCCAGTCGGCGGCCAGACCGGCCGGATGCGTCCCGCCGATCACCATGCCGAACCAGCGTCCGGACGGCATCGCGGTGAGTCCGGGCTCCACCGCGTCCGCAAGGTGCTCGATCACCTGCGCAGCCGGCTGGGGATTCTCCGGCAGGTCGCCCAGCAGGGCGGCCACGTCCTCCACGGCGGCCCGCCCCGGAATGTCCCGGGTGGGCAGAGAGTCGAGCCATTCGAGCGCGTACCGGTGTGCGGCGTCGAGCGCCTGGTGCAGCTGTGACATGCGTCCTCCTCGTGGGTCATTATTCCGACGGCTGCGCCGTCCGCGCGCCCGGACTACTGCGTAGCTACTCCCATCCGACGTCCGCAGGATCGAGGTCGGGACGCCAGCCCCGCCACACCGGGGAGCGCAGGCGTCCCGGGCCGGTGAGCTCGGTGTAGTACACCTCGCCCACCAGCCTCGGCTGCACCCAGTGCGCGTCCTTCGCATCTTCGCGAGGGACGTCCCGCAGCGGGCTCGTGGCGGACGCGAGCGGGTCGAGCAGGCGCTGGGCCTCGGCGAGTCCCGCGTCAGTGAACCCGGAACCCACCCGGCCGACGTAGGCGAGCCCGCCCTCCACCGGAATGCCCAGCAGCAACGCGCCCACCGTGCCCTGACGGTTCCCCTTGCCCGGACGCCACCCTCCGATCACCACGGCCTGGGCCTTGCGGTGCTTGATCTTCAGCCAGGTCGGCGCGCGGCGCCCGGGCTCGTAGATCGACCCCCTGCGCTTGGCGACCACGCCCTCCAGCCGGAACGCCAGGCTCGCGTCCAGCGCCGCCGCCAGGTCGCCGTCGAACCCCGCCGGCACGTGGACGCGGGAACCGCCCTCCTGCGGGCCGAGGCTCTCCAGCAGTTCGCGGCGCGCCTCGTAGGGCTGGGTCAGCAGCGACTGCCCGTTCAGGCTGAGCAGGTCGAACAACATCAGCTGGGCGGGCGCGGCCTGGGTCGCCTTCGCGATGTCGGCGGGGCGGGTGAGGTTGATCCGGGGCTGCAGCAGCCCGAAGTTCGGGGCGCCGCCGGAGTCGAGAACGACGATCTCGCCGTCCAGGACGGCTTGCTCCGCGGGAAGGCCGGAGAGGTCGGCGATCAGGTCGGGGTACCGGGCGGTCTCGTCGCGGCCACGGCGACTCAGCAGGCGCACCGTGCCGTGGTCGAGCTCGACGATGATCCGCACGCCGTCCCACTTCATCTCGAATGCCCAGTCGTCCTCGTCGCCGAGCATGGCCGGAGTGGCCAGGGTGGCCAACATGGGTTCGAGCACCGGGCTGGTCGAGGGCGTCGGGGTGGTGGACCGAACCGGCTGGACCACACGGTCCGCAGGGCTCGCCGGGTTCCCCATCCGGTGCATGAGCCAGTCCTTGCCGGTGCGGATGAGGGCGAACTTCGCCGGCTGCCCGCCGAGGCCGCCGTCGTGGCGCCCGTGCAGGGTGGCGATCACTTCGCCGTCGCGCCACTTCTCCAGCTCGTAGGTGCCGGCGTCCCAGATCCGCACGGTGCCGCCGCCGTACTCGCCGCTCGGGATTGTTCCCTCGAAACCGCCGTACTCCAGCGGGTGGTCCTCGGTCGGGACGGCGAGGTGGTTCTGCCTCGGGTCGGTGGGTGGGCCCTTCGGCACGGCCCAGCTCACCAGCACGCCGTCATGCTCGAGCCGGACGTCGTAGTGGAGGCGCCGCGCATGGTGCTCCTGGATCACGAACGAGCGCCCGTCGGCGGCGACCGGGGCGCCTGCGGGCACTGGCTCGGGGGTCTTCGCCGGGTCGCGCATGCCGCGGTAGGTGGCAAGCCGGTCGGTTGAGGTCGTCGAGCTCTCCTCCGGGGACGCCAGCGGGGCCAGCAGGTCGCCCGACGCTGCGACCCTGCCGAGCACCTCGTCGAGCTCGAGGTGCCGCAGGGCCGGGTCGGACAGTTCGTCCCAGGTGCGCGGCGCCGCCACCCACGGACGGGCGCGTCCGCGCAGTGAGTAGGGCGCGATCGTGGTCTTGCTGCCGTTGTTCTGGCTCCAGTCGATGAACACCTTGCCGGCCCGGTCCGCACGGCGCATGACGGCCGTCACCCGGTCGGGATGGGCGGACTGAAGGGCCTCGGCGAGCTCGCGGGCGAGGCTGGAGGCGTCCCCGGTGGTCAGGGATCCGTCCAGGTGGGCGTAGAGGTGGATCCCCTTGCTGCCGCTGGTCACCGGGTAGGCGGTCAGGCCGGCGCCGTCCAGCACCTCGCGCACCCAGCCCGCGACCTCTGCGCACTGGGCAAGGCTCACGCCCTCGCCGGGGTCGAGGTCGAGGACGAGCCGGTCGGGCGGCAGGGGAGTGCCGTCCCCGGCGAACCGCCACTGCGGCACGTGCAGTTCCAGGGCGGCCAGTTGCGCCATCCACACCAGGGTCGCCACATCGTTGGCGACCGGGTAGTCGTTGCTGCCCTCCGAGTGCTCGATGGTGTAGCGCCGAACCCATTCCGGCGTCCCCTTGGGCAGGTTCTTGGCGAAGAACACCCCTGGGTGATCACCGTCCTCGCCGACACCGTTCGGCCACCGTTTGCGGGTGATCGGACGCTGGCGAAGGTGCGGCAGGAGCACCGCGCCGATCTCGGCGTAGTAGGCGATCACCTCGCCCTTCGTCGTGCCGGTGGCGGGGTAGAGCACCTTGTCGAGGTTGGTCAGGGCCAGCGTGTGCCCGTCCATGGTCACCTGCTGGCCGCCCATGGCTGCCATGGCGGCCATCCTGCCGGAGCTCACCGCGGAGGGCCAGCCCTCCTGCCCCGGGGTTCGGAGGGTGCGCGCGAGGGCCCGCTGTCGGCGGTGGAGGGCTATCGACAGGCGAATCCGGGACGGCGACCATTGAGCATGCTCCAGTTGAGGCTGGCTGTTCCCTCGGACCTCACCGAGGACGTCGTGATCGTTCTGTCCACCGAGCCGACCGTGAGCAGTCTCGCCGTCGTGCGCGGCGCGTCCATCGAGCCCCGTGGCGACCTGGTCTTCGCCGACATCGCCCGCGAGCACGCGAACGCCGTGATCACCCGGCTGCGCGCGATCGGTGTGGCTCAGCAGGGCAGCATGCACATCGAGGGGGTGACCACCTGGCTGTCGAAGGCGGGGCTGGACGCGGAGGTCGCCGCACCCGGCAGTGGCGCGGACGCCGTGGTCTGGCCTGAGGTCGGCGCGCGGGCGTACGCAGATTCCGAGCTGAACGGCACCTACCTGATCTTCATGGTGCTGGCCACGCTGATCGCGGCCAGCGCGATCGTTCTCGACTCGCAGGTGCTGGTGATCGGTGCGATGGTGCTCGGGCCCGAGTTCGGCCCGATCGCCGCGCTGGGGCTCGCGCTCGTGCTGCGCCGACGGGCGTTGTTCGGCCTCGCCCTGCGTACGCTGCTGGTCGGATTCGTGGTCGCCATCGGTGTGACCACGCTGTTGGGTCTCTATCTGCGCTTCGCCGGCCTCGTGGATCCCGCGGTCCTGGTCGGGTCGAGGCCGGGTACCCGGTTCATCTACCAGCCGGACGGCTGGTCCGTCGCGGTCGCAGTGATGGCCGCGATCGCCGGCGTCCTCTCGCTCACGTCGGGGCGGATGGGCGGGCTGTCCGGGGTGTTCATCTCGGTGACCACCGTGCCCGCTGCGGGCAACCTCGCGCTCGGCCTCGCGTTCTGGCTCCCCGACGAGATTCTCGGCAGTGCTGCCCAGCTCGGCGTCAACCTCTCGGCCATGGTGGTCGCCGGCTGGATCACACTGGCCGTGCAGCAGAGGCTGCTCAGCCGGCTCCCGGTGAACCCGTGGCAGCGCGACATGTGGCTGCGCCGCCGCAAGGACATGCTCGGCCGCGGCTGAACGAAAAGGGGGACGGTTCCGTTTTCGTCCACCTCGGGTGGTTGGCCGAAAAGGAGAACCGTCCCCATATCGTCCACGTCGGATGGCTGGCCGAAAAGGGGACGGTTCCGTTTTCGTCCACCTCGGGTGGCTGGCCGAAAAGGAGAACCGTCCCCATATCGGCCAGGGCGGAGCGCCGCGCCTCGTCGGCAGGTCACGCGGGGACGGCAGCGCCGAGGGTCTCGCCGATCGGCTCGTGGATGACGAGGGTGGCCAGGTGGTCGTAGCCGGTGGCCTCCTTGTTGATCAGCACCAGATGGTCGCCGCCGAAGGCATGGACGAGGCCCGCCGCCGGGTAGACCACCAGGGACGTGCCGCCGACGATCAGCGTGTCGGCACGGGAGAGGTGCTGGACGGCGGCGTCCATGACCGCCGGGTCGAGCGCCTCCTCGTAGAGCACGACGTCGGGCTTGATCACCCCGCCGCACTCGCACGCGGGCACCCCGGTCGAGCCCAGGATCGCGTCCAGCCCGTACCCGCGGCCGCAGTGCACGCACCTGTTCCGGTGCACGCTGCCGTGCAACTCCAGGACGGTGCGCGAGCCGGCCGCCTGGTGCAGGCCGTCGATGTTCTGCGTCACCACGGCGGTCAGCCGGCCCTCGTGCTCGAGTCGGGCGAGCGCGAGGTGGGCCGGGTTCGGCAACGCCGCCGGATACAGCAGGTGGTTGCGGTAGTAGTCGTAGAACTCGGCGGTGTGCCGCACGAAGAAGCTGTGGCTGAGCACCTGCTCCGGCGGATACCGGGTGCCGGTGCTGCGGTTGTACAGCCCGTCGCCGGAGCGAAAATCGGGGATACCGCTCTCGGTGGAAACGCCGGCGCCGCCGAAGAAGACGATCCGGCGACTGCCGGAGATGATCCGGCTCAGTTCACTGGCCACGTTTCGACCCTACGCCGGTTGGAGGCGGGTCCCTGACCTGAGATGGTCACCGCGCGGGGAATAGGCTCCGCTCATGTATGCCGCCTTCGCCGCGCCGACCGATGTCGCGCCCGCTCGTCCGGGGATCGAGGAACGGCTGGCCGCCCTGATCCGCATCCCGACCGTCTCCGCAGAGCGTGCCGAGACTGGGGACGGCCCGTTCGAGGAATTGATCGCGCTGCTCGCCGAGCAGTATCCGCTCGTCCACCAGCGCCTCACCTGTGAGCGGATCGGGGGCTCAGGGCTCGTCTACACCTGGACCGGTGAGTCGGGCGCCGACCCCGTCGTCCTGATGGCGCACTACGACGTCGTACCTGTCGCCGGCCAGGAGTCCGAGTGGAGCGTGCCGCCCTTCGAGGGGAGAATCGTCGACGGCCAGGTCTGGGGGCGCGGCGCGCTCGACGACAAGGGTGCCCTGTGCACGCTGTTCGATGCGGTGGAGAACCTGCTCGCCGAGAGCTGGGCCCCGCCGCGGACGGTGCTGCTGTGCCTCGGCCCCGATGAAGAGCTGCACGGCACCACGGCGAGGCTGATCGCCCAGACCCTGAAAGAGCGCGGAATACGGCCGTGGCTGGTGCTCGACGAGGGCGGGGCGGTCACAGAGATCCCGTTCCCCGGCGTCAGCGGCACGTTTGCGATGGTGGGGCTCGCGGAGAAGGGCGTGATGTCGGTCGAGCTGTCTGCCGAGGGGATGGGCGGTCACGCCTCCGCACCCACCGGCCTGACCGCGGTCGGACGCATCGCTCGCGCGGTCGCCCGGCTGAATCGCAACGCGTTCGACGTCCGCATGCCGCGCACCGTGGTGAGCCTGCTCGCCGCGCTCGCAGAGCACGCCGAGCCGACCTACGCAAGGGCGTGGCGACTCGCCGCGTCCGCACCGTGGCTGGCCGCACGCCTGCTCGCCGCCGCCGGGGGAGCGGACGGGGCGGCCCTCGTCCGGACCACCCTCGCCCCCACCATGCTCTCAGGTGGCAGCAGCTCCAACGTGCTGCCCTCGAGTGCGTCCGCGATGCTGAACATCCGGGTGAACGTCGGCGAGACCACGACCGGGGTCGTCGCCCGGCTGCGGCGAGTGATCGCCGACCCCAAGGTGTCGGTCCGCGTGGTGGAGGGCGACGAGCCGACCCCGGAGTCGCCGGCTGACAACGCCCAGTTCGCCCTCATCGCCGCCAGTGTGGACGCCGGGTATCCGGGTGTCGCCACCATTCCGTACCTCACCACCGCAGCCACGGACGGACGCCACTGGCACCGGTTCGCGCCCGCCGTTTACCGGTTCGCTCCGCTGTACATCCCCGCCGCAGAGCGCGCCGGAATCCACGGACGCGACGAGCGCGTCGCGATCGACAGCCTGGTCCGCGGCGAGCGCTGCTACCGGGCCCTGCTGAAGGGACTGCCGGCATGACGATTCCGCAAGGGAGCGCGATCGACCCCGGCAAGGTGCGCTTCGGCACGCTGGGCGCTGTGGTGGGCTTCCTGGTCTTCGTCGAGCTCACCAGCGGTGTGATCCAGGGCTTCTACACCCCGCTGCTCACCGACATCGCCCGGCACTTCGGCGTCCCGGACGCGGACGTGAACTGGCTCGAGGGCGGCCAGGCGATGGTGGCTGCGATCGTCATCCCCGCGTTCGCGAAGCTCGGCGACATGATCGGGCACCGCCGAATGCTGCTGGTTTCGACAGCGTTGACCGCCGTGGCCAGCGCCGCGATGCCGCTGACCGGCAACTTCTGGCTGTTCCTGGTCGCCTGGTCGATGCAGGGCTTCTACGTGGTGTGGCTCCCGCTGGAGACGGCCCTGATCTTCTCCCGCGCCCGCTCCACCGGGCATCCGTCGGCTCTCACCCGGCGCGCCGCGGGGCTGCTGGTCGGTGCGCTGGAGATCGGCGTGATCCTCGCCGCGCTGTCCGCCGGTCAGCTGATCGGCGTGGTCCCACTTCCCCACATCCTGTGGATCCCCGCCGTCGCGGTGGCGGCCTGCTTCTTCGTGATCCTCTTTGGGGTGAAGGAGTCGCCCGAACTGCACGGCGGCCGCTTCGACACGGTCGGGCTGGTGCTCGTGGCGATCGCCCTGCTCGCCTTCACCGGCGGGCTGTTCCTGCTCAGGGTGAACGGTCCCGCCAGCCCGCTCGCCTGGGCGGTCCTGGTTGCCGGGCTCGCGGTGTTCCACCCGTTCGTCCGGTGGGAGCTGCGCCAGGCCGATCCCGTGGTTGATGTCCGGATGTTCGCCGACTCCTCGCTGTGGCCGGTGTTCCTCACCGCAGGCCTGTTCGGCGTGAGTGTGCTCGGGGCACAGGCGCCGTTGTCGACCTTCGCGCGCACCGACCCGGCCACCTACGGCTACGGCCTCGGCGCGAGCAGCGGACTCACCTCGGTCCTGATCGGGGTGTACGTGCTGATGCTCGCCGTCGGCGCCCTGCTGCTGCCGGTGGCGACCCGGTTCGTGACGCCGCGCTGGGCGCTGGTCGGCGCCAGCGGGCTGGTGGCGGCGGGATACCTGCTGTTCCTGCCGTTCCACGCCACCTTCGCCCAGACCGTCACCAACATGGTGATCGCAGGGCTCGGCTCCGGTGCGCTGGTCGCCGCACTGCCGGCGGCCGCGGCGTCGGCGGCGCCGCACGGCCAGACCGGGGTCGCCACCGGACTGACGAACTCGGTCAAGACCGTCGGCGGCGCGATCGCGTCCGCCGTGTTCGGGATCGCGCTGGCCACCCACGCCGACGGCTCGGTGGCCGAAACGGCCGGCTCGTTCAGCGGCTACGTCACCGTCTGGACCGTGTGCGGGCTCACCGCCCTGGCTGCCGCGATCGCGCTGCTCTTCGTGCCGCCGACAGCGTTCAGTGATCGGGTGGGGTAGTCGGGTCGTTCAGCCCTGGTCGCGGGAAGTGATTGCCTTCGCGACGGTCTCGGCCAGTACCTGGTCGACTTTGAGGTGTGCGGCCTGGGGGCTCTGCGGGGCGGGCCTGGGCATGGTCCGAACGGCTTCGGTGATCTGGGCGATCGCTTCGGCGTCGGGTGCGTCGGAGGTGTCGACGACGAGGTCGTAGGCGGACTCGTCGGCCCAGTCGGCGCCGTAGAATAGCCGGACGAAGCGGGCCCGGAGTTCGTCGTCGGCCTTGACGAGCTGGGCGGCCTCCTCGGGTCCGATCTCGTCGCGCTTGCCGATCCGGCGGGCGCGTGCGGTGTCGGACGCCTTCACGAAGACGTTCAGGACGTCGGCCATGCCGGCGAGCACCTGGTAGCCGCCCCGGCCGAGGATCACGACGTTGCCACGGGCCGCGATCGCCGCGATGGTCTGGTTCATCATCTCGACGGTGACCGTGCTGTTCTGGTCGAACAGTTCCCAGATCTTGGGCTTGTGGTCGTAAAGGAGGTTGAGCCGGGTCAGTCCGTACTGGCGGATCACCCTGTTGATCAACGACTTGTCGGCGAACTCGTAGCCGAGTTCCTTCGCCAGCGCCCGGGCGATCCGCGCGCCATGGGTGCCGACCTGTCGGGAGATGGTGATGACGGCCATGACGTCTCCTCCTCGTGAACGCCTGATGTCTGTATGTGTTTACAATACCGGACGCGCGGCTCTCGCGGGAGGGGTTTCGGACGAACTCTCAGCGCGGTCGGCCGCTCAGGCCAGGAGGTCCAGCACGGTCCGGCCGACCCCGTCCGCGTCATTTCCCGGCACCACGGTGAACCCCGCAGAGAGCAGGCTCTGGTGTCCGTTGGCCACCACGTACCCCCGTCCCGCCCAGGCAAGCATCGCGCGGTCGTTCGGCATGTCCCCGAAAGCGATCACATCGGACGCGCCGACGCCGAGCTCGGCGCAGATCAGCGCGAGCGTGCTCGCCTTGGTCACGCCGGGGGCGCTCAGTTCGAGCAGCCCATACGCACCCGCCACCACCGAGTGGGTCTGGGTCAGCCGGTCGCCGACCACGCGCGCAGCCTGCTCCGCCAGCGCGTCGCTGTCGAGCCGGGTGTGGTAGCCGAGCAGCTTGATCACCGGGCCGATCCGGGCGGCCAGGGCATCCAGGTCGGCCATCACTGATCCCGCGGAGGCTCGCTCCACCGATGGACACCCGGGCTCGCAGCCGAAGCCGGTCGGGGTCTCGAAGCCGAACGTGGTGCCCGGGATCGCGGCTCGGAGCGCGGAGGCGACCTCCACGGCGGTCGCGGCGTCGAGCGGGAAGCTGCGCACGACCGTCCTGGTGGCCAGGTCAACCACGGCCGCCCCATTGCTGACCACGACCTGCGAATGCGCCTCGGCGAGCTCGTCCAGCACGTCCAGCCAGCGCAGCGGGCGTCCGGTCGCGACGACGAACGGGATCCCGAGCTCCGCTGCCCGCCGTGCGGCCGCGAGGTTGGTCGGCGAGACCTTGTGGTCGGAGCCGAGGAAGGTTCCGTCCAGGTCGGTGGCGATCAGCCGGGGCCGCCCCGTCGGCGAGCCGGTCACAACCGGGAGTTCGGGGTCGGTGAACCCGGCCCGGACGGAGACCCCGATGCGGGTGAAGGCGAGCCGGACTGCGGGGACGGCGACGCGGAGGACGGCGAGGGGGAGCCGGACTGCGGGGACGGCGACGCGGAGGACGGCGAGGGCGAACCGGATTGCGGAGACGGCGAGCCCGACTGCGGGGACGCGCTCGTCGGAACCGGCGGCGGCGGCGACACCGGGGGCGCCTGCTGGAAGATCAGGATGGCGATCAGCACCGCCAGGGCGGCCAGCAGCAGCATCAGCAGCCACGAGGCGAGGATCGACAGCCACCCGGCTCGGTCATGGCGCCCCGGCCACGGCAGCGGCCACAGCTTCGCGATCCCGGGACGGGCCCGGTCGATCCAGTGCAGCTGGTAGTCGGGCCCCGCGGGGGTGCCCTGCAGGGGCAGGTCCGACAGGTCGACCTCGGCGAGGATTCGGGACGCCTCCGCGACCGACGCGGGGGAGGCGTCGTAGGCGAGTGCGACCCACGGCGTGGCCGGCGTCTCCTCACCGATCCGCGGGTCGTCGTGCTGGTCGTCGGTGAAACGGCGGGCGAGTCGACCCTCGCCCTGGCCGTGCCCACCGCGCGCCAGCACGGTGTCGATGTGCATCTGGTTGACCGTGCCGGCGAACCGCTCCCTGGCCCCTGCGTCCGCCGCAGCACCCTCCGAGAGCAGGATCAGCATGGTCGGGGTGTTGGCCTGGTCGTGCCCGATGTAGGCCACACCGGACGAGGCGGCAACCAGTCGCGCGTCCAGCCAGTAGTCGCCGATCTTCGGCGGGTCGGAGGGCAGCAGCGGGGAGAGCCGTGGCGGCTGCGGGCCGTCCGTCGGCGGTTCCGGTGCGGTCATCTCGTCCCATCGTCGTGCGGGACGTTCCCGCCGTGCCCCCATTGTGCCGTACCGTCCGGACGGCCTCCCATCCCGCGCGGCGACGTGCACTCAGGGGGCCCACAGCGGCAGCCGGTATCGTTGACCCGCCTTCGGAATGACCGACCCGGACAGCAGGAGAAATCGCGTGACCGATCCCACCCAGCCCGCGGCTGCGCCCGCACCCGCCCAGCCGCAGCCAACCGGCTCCGATGCGGCGAAGGCGGCGAAGCTCCTCGGCGAGGCGATCGCCCAGGTGCAGCGCGTCATCGTGGGCCAGGAGCACATGGTCGAACAGCTGATGGTGGCCCTGCTGGCGAAGGGGCACTGCCTTCTGGAAGGTGTGCCCGGCGTGGCGAAGACGCTTGCCGTACGCAGTTTCGCCACCGTGGTCGGCGGCCAGTTCGCCCGGATCCAGTTCACCCCCGACCTGGTCCCGTCCGACATCGTGGGCACCCGGATCTACTCGGCCCGGCAGGAGAAGTTCGACATCGCCCTCGGTCCGGTGTTCGTGAACTTCGTCCTGGCCGACGAGATCAACCGCGCCCCCGCGAAGGTCCAGTCGGCCATGCTCGAGCTGATGGCCGAGCAGCAGGTGTCCATCGGCGGCACCACCTACCCGGTGCCGCAGCCCTTCATCGTGATCGCCACAGAGAACCCGATCGAGTCCGAGGGCGTCTACCCGTTGCCCGAGGCGCAGCGGGACCGCTTCCTGCTGAAGGTGGACGTGCCGTATCCGCGCGGCAACGAGGAGTTCGAGATCCTGCGCCGGATGAGCGTGCGCCCGCCGACCGCGAACCCTGTGCTCGACCCGCAGGTCGTGCTCCAGTTGCAGGAGCAGGCGTCGAACGTCTTCGTGCACAACCTGGTCGCCGAGTACATCGTGCGCCTGGTCCTTGCCACCCGGACCCCTGAGGAGTTCGGGATGCCGGACCTCACCTCTGTGGTCCAGGTCGGCTGCAGCCCGCGCGCCACCCTGGGTCTGGTGGCCGCCTCCCGGGCGCTGGCGTTGATCCACGGACGCGACTACGTGCTTCCGACCGACGTCCAGGCCGTGGCAAGGGACGTGATGAGCCACCGGCTCGTGCTCGGCTTCGACGCGGTCGCGGACAACATCACGCCGGCCCAGGTGATCGAGCGGATCCTGGCCATGGTGCCGCCGCCGACGCCGGTGTGGAACAGCCAGCAACGGCAGGTCGCGCACACCCAGCACAGCTACGTTCCGGAAGCGCGTCCCTGAGCGTGACCGTGCGGCCCGGATTCGCGCCACCGCCCGAGGACCTCGGCGCGGTGGCCTCGGTGCTGCACGAACCCACCGCCCCGACGATCCCGCTGCACAAGCTCGCGCCCGAGGCGGCGCTGCGCCGGCTGGAACTGACCGTGGTCCGGCGCCTGGAGGGCTTCCTGCACGGTGACCACCAGGGCCTGCTGCCGGGTCCCGGCACAGAGGCCAACGACGCCCGCATCTACGTGCCGGGCCAGGACGACGTCCGCAAGATCGACTGGGCGGTGACCGCCCGGACGATGACGCCGCACGTCCGCGACACCATTGCCGACCGGGAGCTCGAGATCTGGGCGCTGCTCGACGTCACCCCGTCCATGAACTGGGGGACGGAGGGTGTCACCAAACGCGACCTCGGCATCGCCGCGATCGCCACCATCGGCTTCCTCAGCCAGAAGATGGGCGACCGGTTCGGCGGGCTGATCATGCGTCCGGACGAGATCAGGCGCTACCCGGCGCAGTCCGGTCGCACCGCGTTGTACGGACTGCTGCGCCGGATGCTCACCGAGCCGATCGTGTCCGACCACACGACCGGGCCCTACTCGCTGGCGGCGGGCATCCAGCGGATGGCCCGCACCGAGCGACGCCGGGGCATGCGACTGGTGGTGTCCGACTTCCTCACTCCCGGCGACTTCGAGCTGGACCCGAATGTCGAGCCCGAGTGGGAGCGTCCGATGCGGCAGCTGGCGGTGCGCAACCAGGTGCTGGCCATCGAAGTGGTGGACAGCCACGAGGTTCAGTTCGCCGACGTCGGCGACCTGCTGATCCGTGATCCGGAGACCGACTTCGAACGCTACGTGAACACCTCCGACGAGGCCGCCCGCGAACGCATGGACGCAGCGACCGCGGCGCAGCGGGAGCGGATCCGGATCGCGTTGCGCCGGGCCGGAGCAGCGCACATCCAGTTGCGCACCGACAGAGACTGGGTGCATGACATCGCCCGCTTCGTCCTGGCCTACCGGCGTACGGCCAGCATGCTTCACCAGCCGCCTGCGGGGGTGAGCAAGTGACCTGGCCGCCCTCGTTCCTCGACCCCGAGCGGCTCTGGGTGCTGCTCGTCGTCCCGGTGCTGATCGCGGGCTACGTCTACCTGGTCCTGCGCAAGAAGAAGACCGGGATGCGGTTCACCAACACCGCGATCCTGTCCCGGGTGGTGCCCCGGCAGTCCCAGTGGCGCAGGCACCTGGCGGTCGGGTTGTCGCTGGCTGCGCTGGTCGCGCTGAGCCTGGCGTGGGCGCGTCCCAACGGCATCGAAATGGTGCCGAGGGAGCGAGCTACCGTTGTCATGGTGATCGACACCTCCCAGTCGATGGCTGCCACGGACGTCGCGCCGACCCGGCTGGACGCGGCCAAGCAGGCTGCGCTCACCTTCGTCAAGGCGTTGCCGGAGCAGTACAACGTTGCCGTGGTGAGCCTTTCGGGAAACCCGGCGCTGATCCTCCCGCCCACGACCGACCGGGCACAGGCACAGCAGGCGATCAACAGCCTGAGACTGGCCGACTCGACAGCGGTCGGCGAGTCGATCTACGTGGCGCTGAGCGCGCTGCAGTTGGCGCCGAAGGGCACCGATTCAACCCCGGCGCCCGGCGCGATCGTCCTGCTCTCCGACGGGCAGAACACCGCCGGCCGCTCGCCGACCCAGGCCGCGGCCGCGGCGAAGAAGGCGGGGGTGCCCGTCTACACGATCGCCTACGGCACCGAGAACGGGTATGTGGATCTCGACGGTGAACGCAACCGGGTGCCACCGGACAAGGCACTGCTGACGAACATCGCGCAGTCCTCCGGCGGCTCGGCCTTCTCCGCGGAGAACCTCGACCAGCTGAACAAGGTGTACAACAACATCCGCAGCGAGGTCGGCCAGACCCCGACGAAGAAGGAGACCACAGCGTTGTGGGCCGGCTACGGGCTGGCGTTCGCCGTGGTGGCGGCACTCGCAGCGGTGTCGCTCGGAGCGAGGTGGCCGTAGCATGCCCCTGGATTTCATGCGCCCGGAGCGCCTGTGGTGGCTGTTGATGATCCCGCTGCTGGTCGGGCTCTACCTGTTCCTGTTGTGGCGGCGCCGGCGCAGGGCCCGTCCGCACGCGATCACGAACCTCGATCGTGTCCTGCCGAAGCAGCAGTCGTGGAAGCGGCATCTGGCCGTCAGTCTCGCGGTGCTGGCGCTCGCCGCGCTGAACGTGGCGTTCGCGCAACCCAAGGGCGAGGTGGAGGTGCCCAGAGAGCGGGCCACGATCGTGCTCACCATCGATGTGTCCCGGTCGATGATCGCAGAGGACGTGGCGCCGAACCGGCTCGCGGCGGCGAAGGCGGCAGCGCAGGACTTCCTCCAGATGCTGCCCGCGGGCTTCAATGTCGCGCTGGTCAGCTTTGCGGGCACGGCCGCGGTGGTGGTGCCGCCCACGACGGACCGCGGCGTGGTGGCCGCGGCGATCGAGAACCTGCAGGTGGCGCCGTCCACCGCGATCGGCGAGGGCATCTACTCCTCCCTCGATGCGATGGCCCAGGCGCCGCCGGATCCGAATGACCCCGACAGCACGGCCCCTGGCGCGATCGTGCTGCTCAGCGACGGCTACACGAACGTGGGCAGGCCGTCCGACCAGGCCGCGCAGGAGTCGAAGAAGCGCGGCATCCCGATCTACACGATCGCCTACGGAACGGCGAACGGCTACGTCGAGAACGAGGGACGCCGCGAGCCCGTGCCGGTCAATCCCGCCGAGCTCAACCAGATCTCGCGGATCTCCGGCGGCAAGGCGTTCTCCGCGGGATCGGAGAGCGAGCTGAAGCAGGTGTACTCCTCGATCGCGCGCCAGGTTGGCTACATGAAGGTCGACCAGGAGGTCACCGAGGCCTACGCCGGCTACGCCCTCGGGTTCGCGATCCTCGCGGGCATCGCGGTGATCTCCCTGGCCGCCCGCTGGCCGTAGCCCGCCTGGGCGCGGGCGCCGAAGATCGCGGTGCCGATCCGCACGACCGTGGCGCCATGGGCGACGGCGAGCTCGAAGTCGCCGGACATGCCCATCGAGAGCTCGTCCCAGGACTGCCCGGGCAGGGCCGCGTCCCTGAGGCGTCGCTGGACGTCGACGACCCGCTCGAAACAGGCAGCGACCTGTTCGTGGTCGGTGGACGCGAGCGCGAGCGTCATCAGGCCCCGGACCCGGAGCGCGTCGAAGGCCGTCAGCTCACGGGCGAATCCGGGGACCGCCTCGGGCGCCAGGCCGAACTTCGAGTCCTCACCGGATGAGTTCACCTGCACCAGCACATCGAGGGTCCGACCGGCCGCCTGGAGCCGGCGATCGAGCTCGGCCGCAAGGCCGAGCGAGTCGAGCGCCTGGAACTCGGCGGCGAAGGAGGCGACGAGCTTCGCCTTGTTCGACTGCAGGTGGCCGATCATCACCCACTCCAGCCCGGGGACGCCCGCGAGCTCAAGAGCCTTGGCGGAGGCCTCCTGGGCCTTGTTCTCGCCGAATCGCGTGCACCCGGCGGCATGCGCGGCGAGGACGTCGGAAGCCGGGCGGGTCTTGCTGACCGGCAGCAGCCGGACCGAACCGGAGGGACGTCCCGCCGCGGCGCAGGCCGCGTCGATCTTCGCCCGCACGGTGGCGAGGTTCGCTGCGATCGGGTGCACGTCCCCAGCTTGGCACGAGACTCGCGCGCAGACTGGTACGCGCGGGACGGGTGGGGCAGAATGATCACATCCCCCGTGGGACTGAGGTGGCTGGGGAAGGCACATCTCAGTGATTGGGGGACCGATGTCCGGCACGCGCGGGATCATCCAGATCCACTCCGCGCCCACTGCGCTGCGTCCGCATCTGGAGTGGGCGGTCGGCGCGGTGTTCGGCGCGCCTGTCGAGTTCAGCTGGGCCAACCAGCCGGCGGAGCCGCGCAGTCTGCGCGCGGAGTTCCCCTGGCACGGACGAGTCGGCACCGGCGCCCAGCTGGCCAGCGCACTGCGCGGGTGCGAACGTGCCCGCTTCGAGGTCACCGAGGAACCGACCGCAGGGCAGGAGGGGATGCGCTGGGCCTACACCCCCCGGCTGGGCATCTTCGCCGCTGCCATCGGCGTGCACGGCGACATCATGGTCCACGAGGACCGGCTCAAGCAGGCCATCCTTGCCGACGCGCTCGGCCGCCAACCCCTGGGGGAAGGCATCGCCCAACTCCTCGGCGCGGCGTGGGACGCCGAACTGGAGGCCTTCCGCCAGGCCGGTGACGGGGCGCCCGTGCGCTGGCTGCACCAGGTGAGCTGACGCCGCCACCCAACGAACTGACGCCGCCACCCCAACGCAGAGTGGACCGGGATCGCCAGGCTCGGCGATCCCGGTCCACAGCGCGGGATCAGCGGCTCTGGTTGGCGTTGGTCACGGCCACCGCCACGTTCGCTCCGCCGAAACCGAAGGAGTTGTTGATCGCGGCGAGGTCGCCTTCGGGCAGCGGCCGGGCGGTCAGCGCGGCGATGTCGATGCCCAGGTCCGGCTCGGGGTTCTCCAGATTGATCGTCGGCGGCACCATCCGGTCGTGCAGGGCCAGGACGGCCGCGATCGTCTCCAGCGCGCCGGCGCCACCGAGGAGGTGGCCGGTCATCGACTTGGTGGACGTGACCACGCAGCCATCCACCGCGCTGCCGAGCCCGGTGCGGATCGAACCGGCCTCGGTCAGGTCGCCCTGGGGCGTGGACGTGCCGTGGGCGTTCACGTGCCGGATGTCGGACGCGCTCAGTCCCGCGTCAGCGATCGCCTTGCGCATCGCGCCGAACTGACCCTCGCCGGTGGGGTCGGGCTGCACGATGTCGTGGCTGTCCGCCGTGATGCCGGAACCGGCGAGCGTGCCGTACACCTTTGCGCCGCGGGCCTTCGCGTGCTCGAGAGTCTCGATCACCATGACCGCCGAGCCCTCGCCCATCACGAAGCCGTCGCGGTCCACGTCCCAGGGTCGGGACGCCCGCTGGGGCTCGTCGTTGCGTCGACTCACGGCCTGCATCTGGCCGAAGGCCGCGATCGGCAGGGGATGGATCGTCGCCTCGGTGCCGCCGACGACGGCGATGTCGGCGCGTCCGAGCCGCAGCTGGTCGAGCGCCAGCGAGATCGCCTCGTTGGAGGAGGCGCAGGCCGACACGGGAGTGTGCACCCCGGCCTTCGCGTGTACCTGGATGCCGATGTTGGCCGCAGGGGCGTTGGCCATCAGCATCGGGATGGTGAACGGGCTCACCCGGCGATAGCCCTTGTCGCGTTGCGCGTCCCAGTTGTTCAGCAGGGAGTGCAGGCCACCGATGCCGCTGGCCACGGACACGATCAGTCGCTGCGGGTCGACCTGGGTTCCCTCTTCCGCGTCCCAGTCGAGGCCGGCGTCCGTCCACGCCTCCTGCGCGGCGATCAGGGCGAGCTGGGTGGAGCGGTCGAGCCGGCGCGCCCTGACCCGTTCGATCACCTCGGAGGGGTCGACCTTCACGTACGCGGCGATCTTCACCGGGAGCTCTTCAGCCCACTCCTCGGTGATGGCGCTGACGCCGGACCGGCCGGCGAGCATGCCGGCCCAGGTGGACGCGACGTCACCGCCGAGCGGGGTGGTGGCGCCGAGGCCGGTGATCACGATCTCAGTCATGAGGCTCCAACGTTGGTGGGATGAGGTGTTGCGACGTTCCGCCGGCCGGACGCGTCGAGACTCGCGAGGGAGCCTCGACGCGTCCGACCAGCGGGCTCAGCGACCCGGGCGCGGGTCAGCTGTGTGCCTCGATGTAGGCGACCGCGTCGCCGACCGTCTTGAGGTTCTTGGACTCCTCGTCGGGGATGGTGACGCCGAACTTCTCCTCGCAGCCGACGAGGATCTCGACCATCGCGAGGCTGTCCACGTCGAGGTCGTCGACGAAGGACTTGTCGAGCTGCACGTCCTCCACCGGCACGCCGGCGACGTCGTTGACGAGTTCGGCGAGCTGGGCCCGGATGTCTTCAGTGGTAGCCATTGGGTTTCTCCTTAACTAGTGGGGCTTTGTTGTTCCGGACGGGTCCGGAGGAATCAGGGGAGGGTGATCACCTGTCCGGCGTAGACCAGGCCTGCGCCGAAGCCGATGATCAGGGCGGTCTGGCCGCTGGAGGCCTCGCCGCTGGACAGCAGCGCGTCCATCGCCATCGGGACGGTGGCCGCGGAGTTGTTGCCCAGCTGGCGGATCGTGCGGGCAACGACCACCGTCTCGGGCAGCTTCAGGTAGCGCAGCAGGGTGTCGGTGATCCGGTCGTTGGCCTGGTGCGGGATGAACACGTCCAGCTGGTCCGGGGTGAGCCCTGCGCCGTCCAGGCACTTCTTGGTCGCCCGCGCGATGAAGCTGGTCGCCCACTTGAACACCGCCCGGCCGTCCATGCCGAGCTTGGGGAACGTCCCCGTCTCCACCGCGGTGTGCCAGTCGGCGGTCTGCCAGATCACGCCCTCCTGGCCGCCGTCCGAGCCCCACACGACGGGCCCGATGCCGTTGGTCTCGCTGGGGCCGACGATCACGGCGCCGGCGCCGTCGCCGAACAGGAAGGCTGTCCCGCGGTCCTCAAGGTTGGTGATCTCGCTGATCACCTCGCCGGCGATCAGCAGGACGTAGGTGGCCTGGCCGGCGCGGACGATCGCCTCGGCCTGGGCGAGGCCGTAGCAGAAGCCCGCGCAGGCCGCCGAGATGTCGTAGGCCGCGGCGTCCGGGATGCCCAGCTGGTAGGCCAGCTTCGGAGCCAGCGCAGGGGTCTGGTGGTAGTGCGAGATCGTCGAGAGGATCACCGCGCCGATCTCGGCCCGGTCGATCCCGGCCCGCTCGATCGCCTTGGACGCGGCCTCCATCGCAAGGGTCTCGATGTTCTCGCCCTCGGCGACCCAGCGGCGCTCCTTGATTCCCGTGCGCTGGGTGATCCACTCGTCACTGGAGTCGATGTACTGCAGGAGGAACTCGTTGTCGATCACCCGGGACGGGGTGGCCGAGCCGACGCTGTAGATGCGCGCGTACTTCGGTCCGGTGCTTGCCTTGATCTCGGTCATGTTCTCCTGCTTCAGTGCTCGACGGCGTCGCCGTGCGTGGCCACGAACTCCTGCGCGGCCGGGATCTGGTCGGGTGTGTTCAGGCTGAACAGCTCCACGCCCTTGAGGTTCCGCTTCGCGATCCCGGTGAGCGTTCCGGCCGGGGGCAGTTCCAGCAGGCCGGTGACACCCAGCTCGGCCATGGTCTGCAGGCACAGGTCCCACCGCACCGGGTTCGCGACCTGCTTCACCAGCCGGGCGAGGTACTCCTCGCCGGAGTGCACGATCTGGCCGTCGGCGTTCGACAGCAGACGGGTGCGCGGGTCGTGGGTCGTGATCGCGCGGGCGAGCCGGGCGAGGTGTTCGACCGCCGGCTCCATGTGGACGGTGTGGAACGCGCCGGCCACGCTGAGCTGGATCAGGCGCGCCCGCGCGGGCGGACTGGCCTGCAGGTCGGCGAGTTGCTCGACGGTGCCCGCAGCCACGATCTGGCCGGAGCCGTTGTTGTTGGCTGCGGTGAGGCCGGCGGCCTCGATCGCGGCGAGCACCTCGGCAGGATCGCCGCCGACGACGGCCATCATCGAGGTGGGTCGAACGGCGCTGGCTGCAGCCATCTGCTGGCCGCGCTCGCGGACGAAGACCATGGCCTGCTCGGCCGAGAGGACGCCGACTGCCGCCGCGGCGGTGATCTCGCCCACGCTGTGGCCGGCGACGACGGCGGTCCGCCGGAAACCGTCCGCAGGGTGCGGGAACAGTTCGAGTGCCGTGGCGAGTCCCGCCGCAACCAGCAGGGGCTGGGCGATGGCGGTGTCCCTGATCGTCTCGGCGTCGGCCTTCGTGCCGTAGTGGGCGAGATCGAGGCCGGTCACCGCACCGAGCCAGTTCAGGCGATCGGCGAAGGTGGGCTCTGCGAGCCATGCGGAGAGGAATCCAGGGGCCTGGGCGCCCTGCCCGGGCGCGACGATTGCGAGCACGTCTCCACTCTGTCGAAACTCCGCCCGCGCGCCGCGGTCATCCGCGACGAATTTCCAGCCGCCGACTTTGTGGGAAACCTACAACGACATGCCGGAGCGGGACCGTGATCCGCGGGTTTCGGTTGTTCAGTTCGGCGTCTCGGCGGTCAATCCGCTCGCGAGGGCCGCGCGCCATAGGTGATCGCCAGATACTCGGGATGCCGTTCGATCCACCCCTTGATGAACGGGCAGACGGCGAGAGCCTTGCGGGTGGAGGTGTCGCGAATCCGATCGAGTGCGAACCGCGCGATCGCCGACCCGATGCCGCGTCCTTCGAAGGCCGGCTCCACCTCGGTGTGGGTGAAGACGACCAGCTCGTCGGTGAGCTGGTACTCGGCGAATCCGGCCAGGACGCCGTCGATGTGCGCCTCGAACCTCCGCGCGGCGGTGTTGTCGCTCAGCTCGACGTCGCTCATCGGTGCTCCTCGTGTTCCTTGATCAGCAGGGCACCGGACGGGCAGCGCCCGACCACCTCGCGCAGCTGCGCGGCGCCCTCCGCGGTGTCCGCCTGCATCGGATCGATCCACGGACGCCTCGTCGTGTCGAAGACCGTCGGCATTCCGCGCACACACTCGGCGGCGTGCTGGCGGACCGCTCCGTCGAACGTCACGTCGATGATCGACCCCCGGTAGAGCTTCCTGGCCATGGCACCTCCGTGATGATTCGGGACGCGAAGGCTACACGGTACCCCCGGCGGGTGATCGACCGGTGGCGCGAGGAACTCAGTCCAGCAGCCGCCCGAGGGTGAGCGCGAGGCGCAGCGCGTAACCGCCGCGGGGATCGAGCGGCGAGTAGCCGGTCAGTTCGTGGATCCGCCGCAGGCGGTAGCGGACCGTGTTCGGGTGTACGTACTGGGCGCGGGCCGTGGCCTCGATCGAACCACCCGACTCGAAGAAGGCTGCGAGGGTGTCGGCGAGATCCCGTCCCGCATCCACGATCGGCCGGTAGAGGTCGTTGGCCAGGGTGCGGCGGGCGTGCCCGTCGCCGGAGAGGGCCCGTTCGGGCAGCAGGTCCTCCGCAGCCACCGGGCGGGGCGCGTCCGGCCAGGCCCGGGCGGCGCGCATCCCGGAAAGGGCCGCCCGTGCGCTGCGAGCCGCCTCGGCGAGATCGGCGACGATCGGTCCGACCACGACCTGGCCGTCGCCGAACTCCCCGGTGAGGTCGGCGACCTGCCGGACGAGCGCATCGCGGCCGGCCAGGCGTCCGCCCACGACCAGCACGAGGCGGTCGCCCTGAGGTGCGGCCAGCAGGTCGAGCGAGTGGCGGGCAGCAAGTTGACGGATCGTCTCGACGGCACGCCCGGGATCGGACGGTGCGGCACCGATCACCACCGCGAGAGCCGGAGGTGACGCCCAGCCGAGCGTGGACGCGCGGGAGACGACGGATTCGTCAGCCTCGCCGCGAATGACGGCGTCCACCACCAGGGCTTCGAGCCTGGCGTCCCACGCGCCACGCGCCTCGGCTGCGCGCGCGTAAATCTGAGCGGACGCGAAGGCGATCTCGCGGGAGTAACGCAGGATCGCGATCCGCAGGGGTAGCTGTTCGTCCTTCGGCAGCGAAGCGATCCGGTGCTCGACGGTCTCGATCGTGGTGCGGACGAGGTCGACGGTCTGGTTGAGCGTGATCCGCCGGGTCAGGGCGCGGGGTGCGGCATCGAAGACCGAGCCCGGGTCGACGTCCTCGCCGCCGGCGGCGAACCACCGGACGAAACCGTCGATGCCGGAGCGCGCGACGAGCGTGATCCAGGAGCGGTGTTCGGCGTCCAGCTCGGAGAACCATCGGTGCTCGTCCGCGATTCGCGCCAGGGCGTCGGTGGTGAGCCCGGCCGCCATCCCGGCCAACTGTCGGGAGATCTCGACGCGGGCCGCACGCGACGGCCACCAGGACTGGTCGGCTTCGGTGCTCTGGCCCATGACGGCATCCTAGGGATTCGTGCACCGCGGCGAGACAGCGCCACCCGCTGGCAGCACGGGCCCGGTCCCGGTCGGGGGCCCTTCAGGGCAGGGGTCGTCGCCGGAGAGCCGGTGGTCGATGCTGGACGCGGGCCATCGCCCGAGGCGCCGCCGGTTGCCTAGGCTGGGCCGGTGACGTCCACCGATCCGGTCGCGGCCCTGCGCGAGATCGCCTACCTGATGGAACGGGTGCAGGCCGACGGCCACAGGGTGCGTGCGTTCCGGGTGGCAGCCGACGTGATCGCGGGGCTGTCGGTGGAGGAATTCGGGCAGCGGGCCGCGTCCGGGACCTGGCGGGAACTGCCCGGGCTGGGAGAGACCACGGCCACTGTGGTGGCGCAGGCGCTCGCCGGGCGCGTCCCCGACCGGCTCGCCAGGCTGCGTGGGGAGGCGAAGCCGCTGGCCGTCGGCGGCGAGGCTCTGCACGCCGGACTGCGGGGCGACCTGCACACCCACACCGATGCCTCGGACGGAACCGCGCCGCTGGAGCGGTCGCGAGAGGCTGCGGCGGCACTCGGCTACGAGTACCTGGCCATCACCGACCACTCGCCACGGCTCACGGTCGCCAACGGGCTCAGTGCGGAACGACTGGCGGCGCAGGTGGATCGCCTTGCCGAGCTGAACCGGGACGGGGGCATCCGCCTGCTGCCGGGGATCGAGGTCGACATCCTGCCCGACGGAAGGCTCGACCAGGTGCCGGCGCTGCTCGACCGGCTGGACGTCGTGGTCGCCAGCGTGCACTCCGAACTGCGGATGGAATCCGGCCCGATGACCCACCGCATGGTCGCAGCGATCGCCAACCCGTACACGAACATCCTCGGCCACTGCACGGGCCGCCTGATCGCCGGCGGCAGGGGGACGCGGCCGCAGAGCAGCTTCGACGCCGAGGTGGTGTTCGAGGCCTGCCGCCAGTTCGGGGTCGCGGTCGAGATCAACTCCCGGCCGGAACGTGCGGACCCGCCGGACGACCTGCTCGCGCTGGCGGTCGAGACCGGGTGCGTGTTCGCGATCGACTCCGATGCCCATGCTCCCGGCCAGCTCGACTTCCCGGCCTACGGCGCTGCGCGTGCCGCAGCCGCGGGCATCCCCGCCGAGCGAGTGGTGAACACCTGGCCCACCGCAGAACTGCTGGTCTGGACGCACGCCCGCCGCTGAATGTGGGCGCCGGCTGGCGTCCGTCCTGCGGGGGCCGGGTAAGGTCAGCCTTGCGCAACGACCTTGTGCGGATACCCGTCCGAAAGGCACCAACAGTGGCAGCTCGTGACTCCGTCGGCCCGATCCTGAACGGTCTCCCGACCAACCTTCCCGACATCGACTCCGAAGAGACCGCGGAATGGCTCGAGTCCCTGGACATGATGATCGATGGGGACGGGCGCAACCGTGCCCGCTACATCATGCTCCGGCTGCTGGAGCGCGCCCGCGACCAGCATCTGGGCCTGCCGTCGTTGACCGCCACCGACTACGTCAACACGATCCCGGCCGAGCAGGAGCCGTGGTATCCCGGTGACGTCGACCTCGAGCGGAAGTTCCGCCGGCTGCTGCGCTGGAACGCGGCGATCATGGTGCACAGGGCGCAGCGACCCGGTGTCGGCGTCGGTGGCCACATCTCGTCCTACGCCTCCTCGGCGACGCTGTACGAGGTGGGCTTCAACCACTTCTTCCGCGGCAAGGACCATCCCGGTGGCGGCGACCAGGTGTTCTTCCAGGGCCACGCGAGCCCGGGCATGTACGCTCGCGCGTTCCTCGAGGGTCGCCTCGACGAGAACGACCTGAACGGGTTCCGGCAGGAGAAGAGCCACATCGTCGACGGGCGGATCCGCGCGCTGCCCTCCTACCCGCACCCGCGCCAGATGCCGGACTTCTGGGAGTTCCCGACGGTCTCTATGGGGCTGGGCCCGATCGCAGCGATCTACCAGGCGCAGTTCAACAAGTACCTGCACAACCGCGGCCTCAAGGACACCTCCCAGCAGCGCGTGTGGGCGTTCCTCGGTGACGGCGAGATGGACGAGGTGGAGAGCCGCGGCGCCCTGCAGCTGGCCGCCTACGACGGTCTGGACAACCTCACCTTCGTGGTGAACTGCAATCTGCAGCGCCTGGACGGGCCGGTGCGCGGCAACGGCAAGATCATGCAGGAGCTGGAGAGCTTCTTCCGCGGCGCCGGCTGGAACGTGATCAAGGTGGTCTGGGGGCGCGGCTGGGACCCGCTGCTCGCGGCCGACCGCGACGGTGCGCTGTTGAACGTGATGAACTCCACCCCGGACGGTGACTACCAGACGTTCAAGGCGAACGACGGCGCCTACGTGCGCAAGAACTTCTTCGGTCGCGACCCGCGCACGGCGAAGATGGTGGAGGACTGGTCGGACGACCGGATCTGGAAGCTCACCCGCGGTGGGCACGATTACCACAAGGTCTACGCGGCCTACAAGGCGGCCAGCGAGTTCCAGGGCGCGCCGACGGTCATTCTCGCCCACACGATCAAGGGCTACTTCCTCGGCAGCCACTTCGCCGGCCGCAACGCCACCCACCAGATGAAGAAGCTGGCGCTGGACGACCTCAAGCAGTTCCGCGACCGGCTCGACATGCCGATCACCGACGCGGTGCTGGAGGAGAACCCGTACCAGCCGCCGTACATGAACCCGGGTCCCGACGACGAGCGGATCCGCTACGTGATGGAACGCCGCCGGATCCTCGGCGGCCCGGTGCCCGAGCGGCGCAACCGCCCGGCGCCGCTCAAGCTGCCCGACGCCAAGGCTTACGACGGGGTGAAGAAGGGATCCGGCAACCAGCCGGTGGCCACCACCATGGCCTTCGTCCGGCTGCTCAAGGACCTCATGCGCGACAAGGAGTTCGCTCCCCACGTGGTGCCGATCATCCCGGACGAGGCCCGCACGTTCGGCATGGACTCGTTCTTCCCGACCATCAAGATCTACTCGACGCACGGGCAGAACTACACCCCGGTGGACCACGAGCTGATGCTGGCCTACCGCGAGTCCCCGACGGGGCAGATCCTGCACACCGGCATCAACGAGGCCGGATCGGCGGCAGCGTTCCAGGCCGTCGGCTCCTCCTACGCCACACACGGCCTGCCGATGGTGCCGATCTACGTGTTCTACTCGATGTTCGGCTTCCAGCGCACCGCGGACGCATTCTGGGCCGCGGCCGACCAACTGGCGCGGGGATTCCTGATCGGGGCGACCGCGGGACGCACGACGCTGACCGGCGAGGGCACCCAGCACATGGACGGGCACAGCCCGATGATCGCCGCCACCAATCCGGCGGTGATCTCCTACGACCCCGCTTACGGTTACGAGATCGCGCACATCGTCTCCGACGGCCTGCGCCGGATGTACGGCGAGCACCCGGAGGACGTGTTCTACTACCTGACCGTCTACAACGAGCCGTCACCACAGCCGGCGGAGCCGGAGAACGTCGACGTCGAGGGCATCCTCAAGGGCATGTACCTGCTCTCGGAGGGCAGCTTCGACGGGGTCGGGGAGGACGCCCGCCGCGCCCAGCTCCTCGCCTCCGGCGTCGGGGTGGCCTGGGCACTGGAGGCGCAGGAACTGCTCAAGCGCGACTTCGGTGTGGTCGCCGACGTGTGGAGCGTGACCAGCTGGACCGAACTGCGCCGGGACGGCCTCGCCTGCGACGAGCAGAGGTTCCTGCATCCCGGCGAGGGCAATCCGGTGCCGTGGGTGACCCAGAAGCTGCAGGGCCGTCCCGGCCCCGTGGTCGCGGTGTCGGACTACATGCGGCAGGTGCAGGACCAGATTGCCAACTGGGTGCCGGGCGAGTTCTCCTCACTCGGCGCCGACGGGTTCGGCTTCTCCGACACGCGGGCGGCCGCCCGGCGCTTCTTCCACATCGACGGGCCGTCGATCGCGGTGCGGACGCTGCAGATGCTCGCGGCCTCGGGACAGATCGACCCGGCGCTGCCCGGCCAGGCTGCGGAGAGGTACCAGATCCTCGATGTGACCGCGGGCGCCTCCGGGGCGGTGGGTGGTGACGCCTGAGCAGCATCCACGCGGCACCTTTGATCCGCGCAGGCTTTCTGGCAGGCTGAAGGCCTGATCTGCTAGGCAGCGAGAGAGAGCGGGGAGAAGCGCGTGGGTACCGCGCCCGGGTCGACGCCCATTTCGTCGATCGTGGCCGCACTGGGCATCACCCAGGGACAGGCCGTCCAGGAACTCGGTTGGGACAGCGATGTCGACGAGGGCGTGCGCGACGCGATCCTCGACGCACTCGGTGACGACTTCGTCTACGACGCCATCGAGGCGGTTGACGCGGTCCTGCTGTGGTGGCGGGACGAGGACGGTGATCTCGGCGACGGCCTCGTCGATGCGCTGACCGACCTGACCGGTCACGGGCACATCTGGCTGTTCACCCCGAAGATCGGGCGGGACGGCTATGTGGATCCTGCAGACCTCGCGGAGGCGGCTCTGACCGCCGGTCTCGCGCTGGCCAACACCGTGTCGGTGTCGCGCGAGTGGGAGGCGCACAAGCTGGTGCGGCCCAAGGCAGGTCGTCGTTAGCCCTCCGCAGCGGACGAAGGCAGCCGTCGCGCTGGCTGGCGTCGTCGCGGGCGGCCTGCTGGCGGGCGGCTGTGCGACTGGCCCGGCCACTGCTCCGGCTCCGACCGCGCCCGCAGGGACGATGGCCCCCACCCCGACGCGCTCGGCGACGGCGTCTCCTTCCCCGAAGAACCCTCGGGCGACGCCGGCGGCGGGGCAGAGCTCCGCGCCCGCCCTGACGGTGGCGTCGGTCAGGAACTTCCGCGATGTCGCAGGGGCGGGGCTGGTGCTCCCGGATGGCGGGCACATGGCCACGGGGGTGGTGTACCGGTCGGCGCAACTCGCGACGGCGTCCTCCGCCGATGTGGCCAGGCTGGGCAGGTCCGGGATCGGCCTGGTCATCGACCTGCGTACCGACACCGTGTCTGCACGCGCGCCGGATCCGGTGATCCGCGGCGCGACCCACAAGCTGGTGAACCTCTACGCGGTGGCCTCGACCCCCGCGGTCCATCTCGGTTCCGTGGCCGCCGCCGAGGCGTACATGCGTGCCATGAATGTCCACTTCGTCTCCGTGCCCGCGCAACGGGCGAAGGTCGGGGAGGCCCTGGCGTTGATCGCGCGCGCGAAGAGCCCTGTGCTGGTGCACTGCACGGCCGGCAAGGACCGCACCGGCTGGATCTCGGCCCTGCTCCAGCTGGTCGCGGGCGCCGACCGGGACCAGGTGATGGCCGAGTACCTGAAGTCCAACACCTACAACGCGGACGTGATCAAGAGCTCCTACCAGTCGACCCTGGCCTCGCGTGGGCTGACTGCCGCACGGATCAAGCGGGCCACGGTGGAGGTGAAGGCGAGCTACCTGAATGCGGGCCTGTCCGAGATGGACCGCCGCTACGGGAGTCTGGACGGCTACCTGACCAAGGGGTTGGGGCTGTCCGAGGCAACGGTGGCGAAGCTGCGGGAGCGCCTCACCGCCTGACGCCGGCCAGGGTGGAGGGTGCCGGGCCGGCGCGCCGCGGGCATGAGGACGAGCACGATCCGGGTGGCGGATATGCGAGGCTCCCGGCCCGGCCCGATCCCCGTTCCGGTGCCGGTTGCGGCGGCGGGATCGCCCGCACGGCGCGGACGCGACCGTGTCGGCGCCCGCCGGGGGACGCTGCGGCGGGCCGTGCCTCTAGGATGTTCCCCCGGGGCGCATAGCTCAGTTGGTCAGAGCACCTCCCTTACAAGGAGGGGGTCGGCGGTTCGAGCCCGTCTGCGCCCACCCGAGTATCAGGCGAACGGCTCCAGCCCGGTCGCTTCGACCGAGAGCGTGAACAGTCGCTCCGCTGCGTCGACGTCGATCGCCCACTCCTTGACCCCTCCGGTGGCCGGGTCGGTGTGGTCGGGCGGCACGACCCCCTTGATCGAGCAGTCCTCGCAGTAGACCCCGCCCCGGTCGACCAGTTCGGGCGCGGTGGCCGCCCACAGCCCGGTCGCTGCACCCTGGACGGCCGTCTTGAACAGCGGGTTCGGGTTGCCCTCGGCGTCGATCCACTGCCGCTTGAGCAGCTCCTCCCTCGGCATGTGCCGCTGCAGGTCGGTGATGATCCCGCCGGGATGCACAGAGAACGCGTGCACTCCATACGCGGTGGCACGGGCGTCGAGCCCGACGGCGAACAGTGCATCCGCGGTCTTTGACTGTCCGTAGGCGATCCACGGGTCGTAGGGGGTGTGGGCGAAGTTGATGTCGTCGAACCGGACGGGGGAGCGGTAGTGCGCTGTGGAGGAGTATGCGACCACGCGCCCGCCGTCGGCCAGCAGGTGCGCCACCCCCGCAACCAGCGCGAAGTGGCCGAGGTGGTTGGTGCCGAACTGGGACTCCCACCCCTGCGGGGTCAGGGCGAACGGCGAGGCCATCACTCCGGCAGCGTTGATCATGAGGTCGATCGAGGTACCCGCAGCGCACCACCCCGCGGTGAAGGCTGCGACCGAATCCAGGTCGCCCAGATCCATCGGGAGGACGCTCACCCCGGGCAGGTCGGCGAGCGCCGCTGCGGCGGCGTCCGGGCGTCTCGCCGGGACGGTGACCGCGACTCCCGCGGACGCCAGTGCCCGCACGGTCTCGAGGCCGAGGCCGGAGTACCCGCCGGTGACGATGGCCGTGCGCCCGGCAAGGTCGTGGCCGGCGAGCACCTCGGCGGCCGTGGTGCGGTAGCCGAACCCGCTGGCGAGCGGCTGCTGCCGGGCGATCATGTCCTTCGTCGTCGTCATGTCCACGACGATACGGTCCGGCGGCGGCTGCGGGTCAAGGCGAGACCCTCCGGGTGGCGAACACTGCCCAGCGGGTCAGGGACGCTGGTTGTAGTACTCGATGAAGTCGCGGCAGCGGCCATCGGCGTCGAAACGCATCACGAAGCAGTTGTCGAAGACACGCTCCACGGGCCCGCCGGGCGCGGTGTAGTAGGTGGAGCTGCCGGTGGCCACCACCACGTCGCCGTCGACCGCGACCGGGGTGTAGGACGCCTCGTAGGTGCCGGGCTCGTCGCGGGTCGAGGCGTCCGGCGTGCCCGGGTCTCCGAGCCAGGACGCGACCACGGCCTCGCGGCCGACGACCGGATCGCCGTCAGGGTGGTAGCGGTAGCGGACGTCGTCACTGAAGAGGGCGCCGACGGCGTCGGCGTCGTAGGAAAGCCAGGCCGCGACGTACTGGTCGAGCCACTGCTGGGCGGACGGGTGGTCCATCCGGCCACGGTAGCCCGCCCGGCCGCAAGGACGCCGGGGACTGGCTGCCGACTTGTACCAAGGTTGTCGGGACCGGCCCGTACCCTGCAGGGGTGGAAACGAGCGGGGAGTTCCGGGCGGAGGCGCTGGCGGTGCTGCGGCGACTGGTCGGACGCGATGACGCCACTTTCCACGACGGCCAGTTCGAGGCCGTCTCCGCCCTCGTTGCCGACCGGCACAGGGCGCTGGTGGTCCAACGCACCGGCTGGGGGAAGTCCGCGGTGTACTTCGTCGCGACCGCGCTGCTGCGCGGGCAGGGCGCCGGTCCCACGGTGATCGTCTCGCCACTGCTCGCGCTGATGCGCGACCAGATCGCGGCCGCAGCAAGGGCCGGCGTCAGGGCGGTGACGATCAACACCGCGAACGCCACCGAGTGGGGGGAGGTGTACGCGCAGCTGGAGGCCGACGAGGTCGACGTGTTGCTGGTGAGCCCCGAGCGGCTGAACAACCCGACGTTCCGCGAAAGGCAGCTGCCCGATCTCGCCTCCCGCTGCGGCCTGCTCGTGGTGGACGAGGCCCACTGCATCAGCGACTGGGGGCACGACTTCCGCCCCGACTACCGCCGAATCCGCGACCTGCTCACCACCCTGCGGCCCGACGTGCCCGTGCTCGCCACCACCGCGACCGCGAACTCCCGCGTCGTGGCGGACGTGGTCGAGCAGCTCGGTGCCGGCGGTCACGACGTGTTCACCATCCGCGGCACCCTCGCCCGGGCATCGCTGCGGCTGGGCGTGCTGAAGCTCCCCTACGAGGAGGCCAGGGTGGCCTGGCTCGTCGCCCATCTCGCCGACTTCACCGGCAGCGGCATCATCTACACGCTCACGGTTGCGCAGGCGGAGGACCTGGCCGCGCTGCTCGCCCGGCACGGGCACCAGGTGGCCGCGTACACAGGACGCACCGAGCCCGCCGAGCGGGAGGAGCTGGAGGCCCGGCTGCGCGACAACCGGGTGAAGGCCCTGGTGGCCACCTCGGCGCTCGGCATGGGGTTCGACAAGCCCGACCTGGGCTTTGTCATCCACCTCGGTGCGCCGAGTTCACCGGTGGCCTACTACCAGCAGGTCGGCCGTGCCGGACGCGCCGTCGCCAGCGCCGACGTCCTGCTGCTGCCCACTCCGGCCGATCGTGACATCTGGCACTACTTCGCGACCGCGTCCATGCCGGAGGAGGGCACCGCACAGGCTGTGCTGGACGCCCTCGCGGACGCTGACGGACCGCTGTCCGCCGGGGCGCTGGAGGCGATCGTCGATGTGCGTCGCGCCCGGCTGGAACTGCTGCTCAAGGTGCTGGACGTCGACGGCGCCGTCTCCCGCACCCGCGGCGGCTGGGTGGGCACCGGCGAGTCCTGGGCCTACGACGCCGAGCGTTACGCCCGCGTGGCCGAGGCCCGGCGCCGCGAGCAGGGCCTGATGCTCGACTATCTCGACACGGGGGAGTGCCGGATGGCCTTCCTGCAGCAGACCCTCGACGACCCCGCGCCCTCCCGCTGTGGACACTGCGACCGCTGCACGGAACCCTGGTACGCCGCCGCAGTGGGAGACGACGCGGTTGCCGCCGCCCGCGGCGAACTCGACCGCGTCGGGGTGGAGATCGCGCCCCGCAGCCTGTGGCCCTCCGGCATGGACCGGCTCGGCGTGCCCGTGTCGGGCCGGATCGGAGCCGACGACCGAGCTGCCACGGGACGGGCCCTTGCCCGGTTCACCGATCTGGGCCTCGGCCAGCGCCTGCGTGATCTTGTCACCGGTCCGGACGGTCCCGTGCCCGACTGGGCGCTGCCGTACTGCTTCCGGGTGCTCCGCGAGTGGGACTGGGACGAGCGGCCGGTGGCCGTCGTCGCCATGCCCTCGCTGCGCCATCGCGAGCTGGTCGGCTCCCTGGCGGCGGGCATCGCCCACAGTGGGCGTCTGGTCGACCTCGGCGAACTGGAGCTCGCGCCCGGAGCCGAGGTTCGGGAGTCCGCGGCCAACAGTGCCTACCGGCTGCGGCAGGTGTTCGGGCGGTTCCAGCTGTCGGCCGCCCAGCGGGTATGGCTCGACCGCGCGGGCGGGCCGGTGTTGCTGGTCGACGACCTCGTGGACTCCCGCTGGACGATGACGGTCGCTGCCGGATTGCTGCGGGGTGCCGGAGCGCCAGCAGTCCTGCCCTTCGCGCTCGCCACGATCGCGTAGTCCGGACCCGGAAAAGGGAAGGAGCCCGCCACGAGTCGAAACTCTGCGGGCACTGCCGGGGGGGCAGCCAGTCCGGCTCGGGGGGAACCGAACTGTATCGGGCGGGGCTCGGGGGGAACCGTTCGCCTCGATGTGAACTCTACCGCCTATACCAGTCCCAATTGCAAGCGATTCAGAGATATTCCTTGGGCTATTTTCTCGGAGCTTCTCAAGTCCCCCATAAAGGGGACAACCCCTAGTCACCCCCGTAGGCGCGGAGTCCGTCACCCGTACAGGGGACAAATCCGTCGATTTCCGGAGAATGTCCCGGAAATGTCCCCCGGAAAGGTGACACGGGCCGGTCTCCTGCGGTGGGGAGGGCGAGGGAGGGGTGGCGTAGAGTTGTGCCTCGTGACTGTTGCTGATCTACAGGCCGATCTGGCCGCCCTCGACCGCACCCTCACCTCCATCGAAGCGGTCATCGATCCCTCCGCCAGGCGCGAGGAGATCGCGGCGCTGCAGGAGGAGGCTGCGGCCCCCGACCTGTGGGACGACCAGGAGAACGCCCAGCGGGTCACGTCCCGGCTGTCCCGCGCGCAGGCCGAGCTGGACCGGATCGTCGCGCTGAGGGGGCGCGTCGACGACCTCGGCGTGCTGATCGAGCTCGCCGTGGAGGAGGACGACGCCGGAACCCTCGCCGAGGCGCAGAGGGAGTTCGCGGCGCTCTCGGCCGACATCCAGGCGCTGGAGATTCGCACGCTGCTCTCCGGCGAGTACGACCAGCGGGACGCCCTGGTCACCATCCGCTCCGAGGCAGGCGGCGTCGACGCGGCGGACTTCGCGTCCATGCTGTTGCGGATGTACCTGCGCTGGGCCGAACGGCACGGCTACAACACCGAGGTCTACGACACCTCCTACGCGGAGGAGGCCGGCATCAAGTCGGCCACCTTCACAGTGCGCGAGCCCTTCGCCTACGGGATGCTCTCGGTCGAGCAGGGTACCCACCGGCTGGTCCGGATCAGCCCGTTCGACAACCAGGGTCGACGCCAGACTTCCTTCGCGGGGGTGGACGTGCTGCCGGTCACAGAGGAGACCGACCACATCGACATCCCGGAGGCGGACATCCGGGTGGACGTCTTCCGCTCGTCGGGGCCCGGCGGGCAGAGCGTGAACACCACCGACTCCGCCGTCCGGATCACCCACCTGCCCACAGGACTCGTCGTGTCCTGCCAGAACGAGAAGTCGCAGCTGCAGAACAAGGCGGCGGCGCTGCGCGTGCTGCAATCGCGGCTGCTGGAGCGTGTCCGTGCAGAGAAGGAGGCCGAGATGCGCGAGCTGAAGGGCGAGGGCGGCAATTCCTGGGGTTCGCAGATGCGCTCCTACGTCCTGCACCCCTACCAGATGGTGAAGGACCTGCGCACCGACCATGAGGTCGGCAACCCGGATGCGGTCTTCGACGGCGACATCGACGGCTTCATCGACGCCGGCGTGCGTTGGCGCCGTCAGCAGGGCGAACGCTGACGAGCGCTGACACGCCGAGGGATGGAATTGGGCGACGCGCCGTCGTCGCCTAAGCTTCCTGAGGCCGGCCTTAGCAAACGTTAAGGAAACTTCCCCACCGCCTACCCGGTTCGAGAGCACCTGTGATCCGATTTGAAGACGTCTCCAAGACCTATGACGGTCAGACGCGCCCTGCGCTGAGCCACGTCACCGTAGAGATCGGGAAGGGTGAGTTCACCTTCCTGGTCGGTGAGTCCGGCTCCGGCAAGTCGACGTTCCTGCGCCTGATCCTGCGCGAGTACCTGCCGACGTCCGGGCATATCCACGTGGCCGGCAAGGACCTGAGCAGGCTGCACAGCTGGAAGGTGCCCGCGCTGCGCCGCCAGATCGGCACCGTGTTCCAGGACTTCCGGCTCCTGCCCGGCAAGACCGTCACCGAGAACATCGGGTTCGCCATGCAGGTGATCGGCAAGCCGGCGTCCGTGATCCGCAAGGTCGTGCCGGAGACACTCGAACTGGTGGGCCTGGAAGGCAAGGGCGAGCGGCTGCCAGAGGAACTCTCCGGGGGTGAGCAGCAGCGGGTCGCGATCGCGCGTGCCTTCGTCAACCGTCCGGCGATCCTGATCGCGGACGAGCCCACCGGAAACCTCGACCCGAACACCAGCATCGGCATCATGAAGCTGCTCGACCGGATCAACCGGGCCGATACCACCGTGATCATGGCCACCCACGACGCCACCATCGTCGACCAGATGCGCAAGCGCGTGATCGAACTGGCCAAGGGTGAACTCGTCCGCGACCAGAGCAAGGGTGTCTATGGCTACCAGTGACCGGTGCGGCCGGATCGGAGTCATCCGATGAGGCACACCTTCTCCGAGGCGTGGTCGGGACTGCGCCGCAACGCGTCCATGACCCTGGCCGTCGTGGTCACGATGTGGGTCTCGCTCACCCTGTTCGGCGCCGGCCTGCTGGTCGCCCAGCAGGTCGACCGGCTCAAGGACGACTGGTACGACAAGGTCGAGATCAGTGTGTTCCTGTGCGTCGCCGACTCCCGCGGCGGCACCTGCGTCCAGGGCGAATCTGCCACGGACGCCCAGCGCGCCGACATCGAACAGACGCTGAAGAGCAACCCGGAGGTCGCCGAGGTCTTCTACGAGACCAAGGAGCAGGCCTACCAGCAGTTCAAGGAGTACTACGCCGACAACGACCCGATCCTGAAGTCGACCACTGTCGACATGATGCAGGACTCGTTCCGGGTGAAGCTGAAGAATCCCGAGGAGTACCAGGGCGTCGTCTCCGCGGTGAGCAACATGCCGGGGGTGGAGCAGGTGCAGGACCTGCGCAAGATCCTCGACCCGATGTTCGCCTGGCTGAACCTCGCCCGCTGGGCGACGGTCGGGCTGAGCGCGCTGCTGCTGCTGGCAGCGGCACTGCAGATCGGCAACACGATCCGGCTGGCGGCCTACTCCCGACGCAGGGAGATCGGGATCATGCGGCTGGTCGGTGCCTCGAACTGGTACATCATGCTGCCGTTCCTGCTCGAATCGCTGATCGCGGCGATCGGCGGCGCCGCCCTCGCCTGCCTGACCCTTGCCGCCGTCCAGCAGTTCGTGGTGGTGGGACGCGCGGAGGCGGAGATCCAGACGATCCGCTGGATCGATTGGGGAAATGTTGGCACTGCCATGGCGAGCCTCGCCGTCGTAGCCGTCGTGCTTTCTATCATTCCTACATTGATCGCGACCCGGAGGTTCCTGCGGGTCTGAGGAGATAACAACCGAAGGGTATGTCGTGCAGGTGTCTTCCCCCACCGCACGCGGACCCCGGGGTAGCAGCCTCGGTCCGCTGGTGACCACGTTCCGTTTTGCGCTCGTCGCAGCCCTCGTGCTCGGCCTCGTCGGCGGGCTCGGCCCGTCCGCCCGGGCAGAGAGCCTCAAGGACGCTCGCGACAAGGTGCGCAAGGCTCTCGTCCAGGCGAAGAAGGACGTCTCCTCGAACAAGGAGGCCGTCTCCAGCGCCGACGACAGACTGCGCGCGTCGGAGTCCGCGCTGGACAAGGCGAAGTCCGAGCTGGTCTATGCGCAGCAGCGGCTGGCCAAGGCCCGGGCGCAGGATGCGAGCGTCGCCGCGGACCTCCAGGCGGCCCAGGACGCCTTCGACGAGTCGGCCGCGGCGGTTCTGAAGGCGCAGGAGGACGTCGATACCCAGCGTGCGCTGGTGGGGGCGGCCGTGCGCACGGCGTACCAGCGGCACACCGACCTCCAGGGCCTCGGCCTGGTGCTCGGCTCGGAGACGGCGCAAGAGCTCTCCCAGCGCGTGCAGTGGGCCAACACGATCTTCGACAGCTCCACCTCCCAGCTCGACCGGCTCACCGAACTGCAGTCCGGCCTCGAGGCCGCCCGCGCCCGGAGTGCGGACGCAGAGGCCACCCTGACCGCAAAGAAGGACGCCAGCGCAGCCCACCTCGCAGAGGTGCAGCAACTCACCAGGGACATCGCTGACCGCAAGGCCGCCCTGAAGACGCTCGTTGCCACGAACGCGAAGCTGAAGGCGAAGGCGCAGGACGAACTCGAGCAGAGCAAGGCGCAGTACCAGGCGCTGGAGAAGCAGGAAGCCCGGATCGCGGAGAAGCTGCGCCGCTCGCAGTACAACATCGTGAACAAGGGCGGCTTCATCAAGCCCGTGAACGCCCCGGCCGGGTCACCGTTCGGGATGCGGTTCCACCCGATCCTGCACTACTGGCGGATGCACTGGGGCACCGACTTCGGCGCGGCCTGCGGCGCACCGATCCGGGCCATGGCGAAGGGCAAGGTGGTCCAGGCCGGCTGGACGACCTACGGTTTCGGCTACTTCACCCTGATCAGCTACGGGAAGATGCACGGAGCCCACCTGGTCAGCGGCTACGCGCACCAGTCGAAGATCATCGTGAAGGCCGGCCAGACGGTGAAGCAGGGCCAGATCGTCGGCTACGTCGGCACGACCGGCCTGAGCACTGGCTGCCACCTGCACCTGCAGATCTATCGCAACGGCGTGCGCGTGAACCCGATGCGCTATCTGTGACCCAGAACCGCTGACCGCTCGGGTACGGGACCACTTGGTAGAGTGGGCCGGCTGGACGCGAGGGGAGGAGCCGTCATGCCGCGACCACAGGGCCGGATCATGGTGGCCCAGAACCGCAAGGCCCATCACGACTACCACCTGCACGAGCGCTTCGAGGCAGGCATGGTGCTCACCGGCACCGAGGTGAAGTCGTTGCGGGCCGGCCGGGCGTCCCTGGCGGATGCGTTCGCAACCGTCGACGACGGTGAGGTGTGGCTGCGCAACGCACACATCCCCGAGTACGCGTTCGGGACCTGGAAGAACCACGCCACCCGGCGCAACCGCAAGCTGCTGCTGCACCGCAAGGAGATCGCGAAGCTCGACCGCGAGACCTCCGCCTCCGGCCGAACGATCGTGCCGCTGGCGATCTACTTCTCCGACGGCTACGCGAAGGTCGAGCTGGCGATCGCGACCGGCAAGCGCGACTGGGACAAGCGCCAGACGATCGCGGCGCGGGACGCCGATCGCGACGCACAGCGCGAGCTGGCCGCCCGCAACCGGGGCGAGCGGTGACCCGGGGCGCGCCCGGCCGTTGGCTGGCCGCGCTCGGCTTCGTCCTCGTCGCCTGCTGGTCGCTGCTGGCGTCCGCGGGTCCCGCCAGGGCCGCCTCCGAGGACACCTTCGACCGGTTCGACGTGGTCGCGACCGTCGACACCCAGGGCTACGTGAACGTCACCGAGACGATCGTGCTGCGGTTCGGGACGTCGTCCGGACGCCACGGCCTCGAGCGCACCCTGATCACGCGGGAGCCGGACGGGAACGACCACGACGTCGTGTACCGGATCGACCAGATCTCGGTGACCAGCCCGACCCCCGGTGTCTCCACGGAGCTGAACACCAGTGACCAGGGCAGCGGGCGCAACACCTACCTGCGGATCCGGGTCGGGTCGTCCGACCGGACCGTGCCGGCATCCACGGCCACGGCCACCTACGAACTGAGCTACCGGGTCGCGGGGCTGCTGCGCACGTCCGGGAGCTACGACGAGTTGTACTGGGACGTCAGCGGAGCCTCGATGCCCAGGATCATCCAGGCCGGTGTGCAGGTCACCGTGCCGGGCGGGGCCCAGGCCGTCTTCTGCTCCGTGGCGACGCCGGGCAACAGTGGTGCCTGCCCGACCGCAACCACGTCGGGCGGGGTGGCGCAGTTCGCCGCGAGCAACATTCCCCCCGGCGAGGTGATGACCGTCTCGGTCAGGATGACGCCCGGGCTGATCGCCAACAGCACTCCGATCCAGGTCGAGAACGCCGATGCGCAGGGTGCCCGGCTGGCCACGCTGGGCTTCGCAGGTTCGCTCGGCGCGGCCGCGCTGGTGCCGTTCGCGGGCTGGTGGTACGTCCGCAGGCGCTCCGCGGACTATCGCTGGGAGGGGCTTCCGCCGGGAACCTTCCCCCCGCAGGGCGTGCCGGCGGCCGAGGTTCCGGACCGGCCGCCGTTGGAGGTGCCGGTCTCCTTTGCCCCGCCGTCCCTCGGCGTGGCGGAGGCCGGCCTGCTGATCGACGGGGAGACCCAGGTGCGCGACACCACGGCCGCGCTGGTCAGCCTGGCGGTGGCCGGCGCGATCCAGCTGCGCAGCGACTCCGAGCAGCAGGTGCGCCTGGTCGATCCGTCCCGGGCCCCGGATCCGACCAGCGCGCTGGTACTGCGGGAACTCTTCCCCCAGGGCACCCAGCCCGGTGAGGTCGTCGACCTCGGCACCCCCGGCACCCTGTCGGACGCCCACGGCAAGGTGACCCAGGCCGTGCTCGACCGGTCGACACGCGAGGGCTGGTTCCTGCGCCTGCCCGGTGCTGCCGGCGGGCTGGGTTGCGGAATCGGCGGCCTGTTCTTTCCGGTGCTGATGGCGGTCATCATCGGTGGGACGTTCATCGGCCCGGTGCTGTTGCTCGCGCTCCCTCTGCTGCTCTCGGTCGTGGTCACCGGCTGGGTCGCGCGCTCGAAGCTGAAGCGCGGCCAGCGCAGCGCCTACGGACGGGCACTGACCGACCAGGTGGAGGGCTTCCGCACCTACATCGCCACGGCGGAGGCAGAGCAATTGCGGTTCGAGGAGGGCGAGGACATCTTCAGCCGCTACCTGCCGTGGGCGATCATGTTCGACCTCACCGAGCGGTGGACGCAGGTCTGCCAGCAGTTGGTCGGTCTCGGCCGGCTGTCCGAGGATCCGCCGACCTGGTACTACGGCACCAGCTGGAACCTGAACAGCCTCGGCTGGCAGTTGAGCAGCTTCGACAGCTCGGTGGCGTCCTCCATTGCCAGCCCGGCGCCGTCCTTCAGCGAGTCCGGCTTCGGCAGTGGCGGATCGGCCTTCGACGGGGGCGGCTTCTCTGGCGGCGGCGGGGGCGGCGGGGGCGGCGGCAGCTGGTAGCCGTCCGTCACCCCCACCGGCCACGCACGGCCGGGAGGCAACCCGACTACTTCACTCCAACCAGGTCGCAGACGAAGATCAGGGTCTCGCCGGGCCCGATCACTCCGCCGGCGCCGCGATCTCCGTAGGCCAGGTGCGGCGGGATCACCAGGCGGCGGCGTCCGCCGACCTTCATGCCGACCAGGCCGTTGTCCCAGCCGACGATGACCCGGCGGGCGCCCAGCGGGAACACCAGCGGCTGGCCGCGGTCGTAGCTGGAGTCGAACTCCTCCCCGGAGGAGAAGGCGACACCGACGTAGTGCACGGCAACGGTCTTGCCGGGCACGGCTTCCGGGCCGGTGCCCTCATCGAGGTCGACGATCTGCAGGTCGGACGGCGCGGGACCCTCGGGCGGGTCGACGAACGGTTTCTCCATGCGCGGCACCCTACCGGTACCAGGGGATTCGCCCGCCCGACCCCACCCGCGTATACTCGGTGGGCTGGGGCGGTGAGCCGACCCGGCGCACAACTCAACAGGGGGTGACTGGTTTCGACTTGGGACGGTAGTTCCAGGAGAAGCGGGCCGAGGATCCGGGGACATCTCGTTAACGACCTCCGGAAACCAATAAGTGCCGATTCCAATCGCACTGACTTCGCTCTGGCTGCCTGAGCAGCTAACGAAGGGTCAGCCCGGACGCGCCTTCCGTCCGGTTCCTGGCCTCATCTAGAAGGCTTGCCGGACCGACCTCGTTCCAGGGTCGGTTCGGGACACTCATGGAACTGGGCTTGTTCACCACGTGCTGACGCGAGGGTGAGAGCCGAGTAGAACGTCTGGTCAGCTGCGCCCGGAGAAGTCCTGGTTCACCTCTCGAGGACGCGGGTTCGACTCCCGCCACCTCCACGACGAAGCGAGCGAAATGAGCGTGCTCATTTCCGAGTGAGGAGCGGAGGCAGTAGGCACGCAGTGCCGATACCTCCACGACGAGGCGGCTTGTCGACGGACGATCAGGGGCGACGGCCGCGGCCGTCGCCCCTGATCATTGCTAGGCGGTGACCGCCGAGGTCGGTGCGGAGCTGACCGCCTTGTCGGCGTAGCCCGCGGCGTGCCCGGTCACCCGCACCTGCACCTGGCTCCCTGCGTCCGAGGCCTGCACCTCGTAGGTGCTCCCGGTCGCGTCGGGGATCGCCGTGGCCTTGCCTGCGGCGATCAGGTACCACTGGTAGCTGGCAGTGATCTCCGGCGACCAGGTGCCGGGGTCCGCGGTCAGCGTGTCTCCGACTGCCGGATCGGTCTTGTCAATGCTCACCGTCCCCGCGCTGAGCGTCCCCTTGGCGACCTTCACTGTGTAGGCGGAGGACTTGACGGTCGTCTTCCAGCCGTCGGCGGTGCCGGTCACCTTGACCATCAGCAGCTGCCCCAGGTCATCCGGGGTGACCGTGTAGGAGGCGGTGGTCGCGTCCGTGATCGGGGTCTTCCCTCGGTACCACTGGTAGGCGAGGTCGGTGCCGGTGGCAGGCTTGGTGGTCTGCTTCTTGACCGAGATCTTCTGGCCGACGACGGGAGTGGTGTCGTCGATCCTCGGCGTCGACAGCGAGACCGTGCCGAGCGACTTCGTGACGACCTTGACCTTTCCGGTGATGGGCGAGGCGGTGCCGTCGACCGGGACCAGGCTCCCGGTACCGTCCGCCGCGTCGACCGCCAGCGTCCAGGTGTAGGTGCCGGGCTTGACCCGGACGTCGTCTTCGCCCCTGCCGTTCCAGGACAGGTTCCGGATGGACCCGTTCGGGGCGGCGTCCACAGGGATGGTGCGAACCACGTTGCTGTTGCTGTCCGTGATCGTGAGCGTGCCTGCCTCGAGTGCCTTGGTCGCGTCGATCTCGGGCTTCCAGGACGCCGAGCTCGGCGCGTTGTTCAGCGACGTCGGCGCGATCAGGCCGAGCAGGCGCGGAGCGGACGTCCCGACCCCGGGCAGTTCGTGGATCACGATCTCGCCGTCGTTGTCGGCGTTGTACGCGATCCGGTGAGACCCATCGGTGGTGATCCAGGGGAGGTCGGACCAGGTCCCGAGGACCGAGGTCGTGGGTGCAGCGAGGTCCGTGAAGTCCCACAGCACGATCTCGTCGTCGTCATCCCCGTACTGCTCCAGCAGGGCGAAGCGGTCACCCAGTGCGATCGGGTAGCCGGTCGCGGTGATGGTCTGGTTGGTGCGGTAGTTGAACGCCACCGAGCCTTCGGAGTCGGTGCCGGCCAGGATCCAGTCACCCCACAGTTGGGCGTCGTCGAGCGACCCTCCCAGTGCCTGCGGGACGGTCACCTTGACCGCCTTGGACGCGCCGGTGACGTCGATCACCTGGTAGCTGGTGCGGGACACCTTCTTGAGTGCCAGCGACCCGAAGATGGACTGGACGTAGCCCTTCAGCACGCGGGTGCCGTCGATCCTGCGCACCTCGTTCGATCGGCCAGTGTCGGCAAGGTAGTAGGCGCCGCTCAACTGGTCGACGTACGGCGTGGTCGGCAACTTCCGGACGAAGGCACCCTGATCGAACAGCTGCACACCGGAGCGTCCGCGCACGATCGTGCGGGCGTCGGAAGCGCTGAGCCCACCGGAGGAGGCGCGCGGCGCGAAGACGTTCATCTCGCCGGGGAGTTCGCCACTGATGGAGCGCGACCACACCCGGCTGCCGGGGGCGTCGACGGTCGGGCCGGCGTCACCCACGAGCACCTCGCCCGGGGTGAGGGCGAGTTCGTCCGCCCACCCCTGGACCGGCTCGTTGTCGATCAGCTTCTCGAACGTGCCCGCGGCGGTGTACTCGGCAAGGAAGCCGCCCTGCGCCGTGGCCACCTGCGCCAGGGGATTGGCCGAATCGCCTGCGCCGAACATCGACAGGGCCAGTGCGTCGGCCGGGGCCTTCACCAGAGTCGGGGTCGACGGGGCGGACGTGCCGCGCACGACGTAGTAGGTGGAGTTCACGGCGCCGTAGAGCTCGATCAGCGCCCAGTCGTCACCGAGGTACAGGTTCGGATCGATCTTGCGTTGGTCGCCCTTGCGGAAGGTCTTGCAGGACGGCTTGGCCCAGTTGTCTGCAGAACGGAAGCAGAGGCTCGCCCCGGATGACGTGCCGGTGATGTAGACGACCTGGTCGCCGCGCGCCTGCGCAACAACGATGCCGCTCACCTTGGCGCTCGCGCCGGGGTCACCGTTGAGCGGCAGGGCGTCGAGGTAGCCGGTGCCGAGACGGTTCTTCGACCGGGTGGCCGAGAGCACGAAAGCGTGCGTCCCCGAACCCATGCTGACGCTGGTCCACGTGTTTCCGGACAGCTTGTGCTGCGTGTACGCAAGGGGGTGTTCCGCGGTCGCGGAGGCGAGGTCGGTGGCGGCCAGCCCGGTCAGGGTGTAGTCGTCGTTGTCCGGGTCCGCGAGCTGCTTGCGCACCGCGTAGCTCGGGCTGAGCAGGTCGGCGAGGTCGTTCAGCTCGGCGACAGGCGTGACCTGGTTGGTGGCGAAGTCGAAGTCCTTCACCACAGGTGTGCCGCCGAAGGAGTCCTGGAAGTACAGGTGGCCGCCGCCGGTGTACGTCCCACCTTCCCAGTCGGGCGAGAGGTCCACGTTCTGCCAGCTCTTGCCGCTGTCGTTGCTGGCGCGGTAGGTCTGGGTGTCACTGGCCTCGTCGTAGGAGTCGACCAGCAGCCCCGTCCCCGAGGCCGCGTCCACCGACGGCAGTTGGGCCGTGTCGGGAATCGGGATACGCAGGTCGCCGTCGTCGGCGAGCGCCTGCGGGGCAGCCATCCCCAGCGCTCCCAGCGTCAGCGACACCGCCACGAGGCCTGCCACCCAGCCCCGGGCTCCAGGCACGCCAAATACACGTTCGTTCTTCATCGAATTACCGCTCCTGTCACCAGGTCCCCCACAGACTCGTGAGCGGACAGGCGAAAGTTAGCACCGGGCGGGTGTCCAGGTGGCCGGAATTCGCAGGTCCATACACCGCGCTGGGAAGGGTGCCAGCTCACCCTCGGAGTCGTCCCGGTCAACCGTGAAATCCGGCAGTCGGCGCCGCTAGATGTTTCGCTCCTGCGGGCTCCCGCGCACCGCCTTCCGCGCTGAAATTCACACGTCCCCCGTGAAGCCCGCCATACCGGGCGGGGGATGGTGCCGGTCCCGGAATGTGGGCGTGACCCGATCGCCCCGGTGTGCGCCGGGCGCCCTACGATGCAGGCCATGACCTCGCGGGGAGCAGGCCGGACGGCAGTGGCGGCGGTGTACCTGCTGGTCCTCGGCCTGGCCCTGGCGGCGTCACCCACGCCGTCCGACACCGTTCTCCCGGTGCGGCTGGTGGTGCTGGGAACAGGGCTCGCGCTCGGCCTGGTTGCGAGGCCCCACGGAAGGGCGCCGCGCCCGGTACTGATCACGATGGGCGTCGCCCTGGCGGTGTTCATCGTTGCCGCGCTCTCCGGAGCGACTCCGCTGCTGTCGATCCTGGGCAGATATCCACGCTACGAAGGGCTTCCCGTGGTGCTGGGGTATGCCGCCGCGCTGGTGGTCGGAGCCCGGCTGCTCGGTCCCGATTCGGCGCGGCTGCGTGTTCACATGATCAATGCGCTGGTGCTGTCCAGCCTCGCGCTCGCTGTGGTGGCCCTGGTCCAGTGGGTGAGCGCGCCGGACCAGCGGGTGACCAGCGCGCTCGGCAACTCCACGACCCTGGGGACCTTCAGTCTCGTCGCCCTGGCCATGCTCGCCTGGTCGCTGCAGGACTGGAGCGGCTGGCGCTTCGCCGGGGTGATCGGCGCGATCTCCTGCCTGGTGCTCTCCGCCTCCCGCGGTGCCCTGCTCGGGGCGGTCGTCGCGGCCTTCGCCGTCCTGCTCGTCCGGCAGTGGTCGCGCCGGCCCGGCCGATGGTGGTGGGGGCCGGTGATCGCAGCTGTCCTGCTCGGCGCCGCCTGGCTCGCCCCCGGAACCCGTGCACGCCTCTCCGGAACCACACCCTTCGCGGAGGCGACGATCGGTGGACGGCTGCTCCTGTGGCAGGAGTCGGCGGCACTGGTCGGGGCGCACCCGGTGCTGGGCGTGGGCCCGTCGCGGTTCGTGGACAGCATCGGAGCCTTCCACACGGCGGCCTGGGCGGCCCAGGTGGGCCCTTACGCTCCCCCCGACAGCCCACACAACGTCGTCCTGCAGGTGCTGGCAGGCACGGGCTGGCTGGGCCTCGCCGGGGCAGTGTCGGTCGCGGTGGCGGTTGCGGCTGCACTGTGGGCGACGCGGCCGTGGGATCTGTGGCAGGCCGGCACCGTCCTGGCCACGATCGCGGTCGCACTGAGCTACCTCACCTCCTTCACCGACCCGGTCACGCTCACCGTTGTGCTGCTCCTGCTCGGCGGTGCGATCTCGGTGCCGGACGGCGCGGCCCGGCAGGGCGCGGACAGGACCGCCAGCCTCGTCGCGGGCGCCGCGGCCCTCGCCCTCTGTGTGTTGCTCGGGGGCACCGCCCTGGTCGCGGAGGCGCGCTTCTCGTCCGCCGTCACCGCGACGAACCGGACCACCCGCGCACTTCTGGACGTCCCGGGCGTCCGGCCGTGGGACGCCGACCTCGCGCGCAGGGTGGGCTACTCCGGCGCCCGGCTCGCCGAGGCGGGAAGGGTGGACCCGGACGCGATGGTGGCCATGGTCGACGATGCGTGCGCCCGGCTGCCCGGGTCGGTCGAGTGCCTGCAGGTGCTCGCCGACCTGCAGGATCTCGGCGGCCACCACGAGCAGGCGTTGGCGGTGCTGGACCGGGCGCTCGCGCTCGACCCGAGCAATGTGGACACCATCCTGCGGCGCGGCGTGGCGCTCGGCGAGCTCGCCCGGTACGAGGAAGCGGTCCGGGCCTTCCAGCAGGCAGCGGAGTTGCGTCCGGACGCCGCCGAGCCGTGGGCAGACCTCGCCGAGGTGTACACGCGCCAGGGACGCAGCGCCGACGCCGACGCAGCCCGGGCCAGGGCAGACCAGCTTCGGCACCGCTGACCCACGGCGCGCCGGATCGACCGGACGCCGACGTCCCGGACGGGATGCCAGACTTGCCCCGGGAGGTGTCATGCAGAGCTTCGCTGTGGGCGACCTGTTGGTGGCCGGGATCTCGATCACCGACGGTGTGTTCGACGGCTCGGTCGTGCTGCTGCTGGACGCCGACGAGTCCGGCACGCTGGGGGTCGTCCTGAACAAGGTCACCGAGATCGATCTGTCGGACGCGCTCCCGGCCTGGTCGGGACTGGTCAGCGAGCCCCAGGCGCTGTTCGACGGCGGACCGGTCTCCCGGCAGGGGGCGGTCTGCCTGGCCGAGCCGTGGTCGACCGATGAGGAGCCGCCGGGCTGGCGTCCGGTGTTCGGCCGGGTCGGCCTGCTCAACCTGGACACCCCGGTCGAGATCGCCGAGGGCACCTACCGGCACCTGCGGGTGTTCGCGGGCTACGCCGGCTGGGACGCCGGCCAACTCGAGCAGGAGCTCGAGTTCGACATGTGGCACGTCGTGCCCGCCCAGCCCGCGGACGTGTTCGACGCCGAACCGGCGAGCCTGTGGCGGCGGATCCTGCGCCGCCAGGGCGGCGAGCTGGGCCTGTTGTCGACCTGGACCGCCTCGGCCGAACTCAACTGATTCGAACCGGCGTCCGACTACTATCGGAACACCGACGACCAAGGGAGGCACACCGTGAGCGAGGTTCCCCGGAGTTCCGCTCCGCGGATCCTGGTGGTCGACGACGACGAGGCCCTCGCCGAGATGCTGCACATCGTGCTCGGCTCGGAGGGGTTCGACGCGCGGTTGTGCCACGACGGGGCCGCTGCCCTGGACGCTTTCCGCGAGTACCGGCCCGATCTCGTGCTGCTCGACCTGATGCTGCCCGGGCGCGACGGCGTGGATGTCTGCCGCGATATCCGGGCCGAGTCCGGTGTGCCGGTCGTGATGCTGACCGCGAAGAGCGACACCATCGACGTGGTGGACGGGCTCGCGGCCGGGGCCGACGACTACGTGCCGAAGCCGTTCAAGACCCAGGAGCTGATCGCCCGGATCAAGACCCGCCTGCGCCGCCACGTCACCCCGGATGCGGACGTCGACAACCTGCGGATCGGCGACCTGGTGATCCGCGTGAACGAACACACGGTCCGCAGGGGCGACAGCGAGATCACCCTCACTCCGCTCGAATTCGACCTGCTGCTCGCGCTGGCCCGGCGACCCCGACAGGCGTTCACCCGCGAGGTCCTCCTCGAGGAAGTGTGGGGTTACCGGCACGCCAGCGACACCCGGCTGGTGAACGTGCACGTGCAGCGGCTGCGCTCGAAGATCGAGAAGGACCCCGAGCGTCCCGAGATCATCGTCACCGTCCGCGGCGTCGGCTACCGGGCCGGAGAACCCAAGTCGGCCTGATGAAGGGCCTCTCCCGCGTCGACCCGTTCCGGCTCTGGCAGCGCTCACTGCCATTCCGGGTCGTCGTGACGACCCTGAGCGCTGCGATCGTGATCCTGGTCGCCACCGGCTGGTTCCTGATGGACCAGTCCAGCCGGGGCATCATCGCGGGCAAGACCCAGGCGAGCGTCGCCGAGGCGTCCGCCGTCGTGGCGAACATGCAGGCCACCCTCTCGGCGACCGACCTGCGTACCACTTCGGTGAGCGAGCAGATCAGCAGGCTCGCCCGGGACGCGGCGAGCCGCGGGCAGGTGGGCAATCAGTACTTCGTGGTGGTCGAGACCCCGATCTCGCAGATCGGCACCGCGGGCCTCGCCGCGGAGAGCATCCCCGACAACATCCGTTCCCTGGTCGGCAAGGATGACGGCCTGTGGAGCACGCCCACGATGATCCGGTTCACCGACCAGCGGGCCGACGAGCCGGGGCTCGTGGTTGCGACCACGCTCGATGCGCCTGGCCAGGCGCCTTACCCGGTCTTCTTCCTGTTCTCCACCAACCAGGAGCAGGAGACCCTTGCCGTGGTGCAGCAGGCAACGCTGGCCACCGGAGTGTTCCTGCTCGCGGGCCTGACCGCCACGGTGTACCTGATCGCGATGCAGGTGTTGCGTCCCGTGCGTGCGGCGCGCCTGGCCGCGGAGAACCTGGCCGCAGGCCACCTCGAGGACCGGATGGCAGTGGTAGGCACGGAGGATCTGTCCGGACTGGCGCGTTCGATGAACCACATGGCGGAGGAACTGGACAAGAAGATCACCCAGCTGCAGAACCTGTCCCTGGTGCAGCAGCGGTTCGTCTCGGACGTCTCCCACGAACTGCGTACCCCGCTCACCACGATCCGGATGGCCGCAGAGGTGCTGCACGCGCACAGGGGCTCCTTCGACGCCGCCTCCAGCCGATCGAGCGAGCTGCTCTCGGCGGAGCTCGACCGGTTCGAGGACCTGCTCACTGAGTTGCTCGAGATCTCGCGGTTCGACGCCGGGGCGGCAGAACTGTCGATCGACGACGTGGACCTCACCGCCCTGGCCAGGGACGAGGTGTCCGCCCTGCAGCGGCTCGCGGAGGATGCCGGAATCGTGATGACGCTGGATGCGACCGAGGACTGCGTTGCCGAGGTGGACGTCCGCCGTATCCGCAGGATCCTGCGCAACCTGATCACCAATGCGATCGAGCACGGTGAGCGCCGGCCGATCACCGTGTATGTGCGCGGTGACGACGAGGCGGTTGCGATCGCCGTCCGTGACCACGGCGTGGGCATGACGGCGGCGGAGTCCGGCCTGGTCTTCGACCGGTTCTGGCGCGCCGACCCGTCCCGGGGACGCCGCGTGGGCGGGACGGGCCTGGGCCTGTCGATCTCGCTGGAGGACGCACGGCTGCACGGTGGCTGGCTGAACGCGTGGGGGCGTCCAGGGCTGGGCGCACAGTTCCGGCTCACGGTGCCGCGACGAGCCGGAGAGCAGCTGCGCGGCTCGCCCTGGCCGGTGATCCCGCCCGACCTGAAGGAGTTCACTGGTGTCCGCCGTTAGGAGTGCGCGGTGGCTGCTCGCTGGCTGCCTGTCCGTCCTGTTCGCGCTGGGCGGCTGCGCCACCGTGCCTACGAGCGGACCGGTCGAGCACCACACGCCGCAGGCGACCGGGGTGAACTCCGGCGTCGACGTCGACCCGCTGCCCCCGGCGGACGGTGCCAGCCAGCTCCTTGTCGTCGAGGGCTTCCTGCACGCCATGAGCACCTACCAGCCCAACTATGGGGTGGCCCGCCAGTACCTCACCGAGGCCGCGAACCGGACCTGGAAGCCGGAGTCGGGTGTGCAGGTCTACGCGGACGGCGCCCCTCCCACCGAGACCGAGACCTCCGTGGTGCTCTCGGCGCGGGTGACGGGCAGGGTCGACGCCGCCGGCTCCTACTCGCCGGTCGGCAGTGACGCAGCCCCGCCGAAGCAGGACTTCGGCCTGGTCCAGAACGACGCGAAGCAGTGGCGGATCAGCAACCCGCCGAGCGGGCTGCTGGTCTCCCGCTACGCCTTCACGACCGGTTTCGTCGCGGTCAGCCTCTACTTCAGTGATCCCGACGGCTCGGTCGTCGTCCCCGATCCCCGCTTCTTCGCTGCCGGCGACCAGGCTCCGGAGGCGGCCGTCCGTGCGTTGCTGAATGGCCCTTCCGCCTGGCTCGCGCCGGCGGTCCGCAAGACTGTCACCAGCGGCGTTGTCGTCACCAAGGTCAGCGTGGACCCGGTCGGCACGGCCGACGTGGCACTCGGCGGGAATGCCGCCCGGCTGAGCGCGGAACAGCAGCGCACCCTGCTCGCGGAACTCGCCTACACCCTGACCGGGTTCGGCCAGATCAGTGCGATCCGAGTCACCGCGGACGGCTCGGCCTGGCGGGACGACCAGGGACAGACGATCATCCGTCCCGACACCTTCAGCCAGCTCTCGCCGATCGGTACGGTCGCGCAGCGCGCCCTCTACGTCGTGAAGGACCACAAGGTGCAGCGCACGCGCGATCCGGGCGGCAGGGACGATCTGGAGGATGTCGAAGTGGGCCTGCTGCGCCCCGAGCAGATCGCGGTGAACCGCTCCCAGGACGAGGTGGCTGCCACCACGAACTCCGCTACCCGTCTGGTGGTGGGCAAGGTGGGCTCGGACAAGCTCACTGTCCTGCGTACCGGCGAGTCCGGCCTGCTCAGGCCGGATTACGCCCGTAACGGAGAGCTGTGGTCGCCCACAGCGGCTGGACGCGAGGGAATCGCGGTGTTCAGGGGGGGCCAGCGACTCAAGGTGCGGTTCGGCACCAGCCCGGTGCCGGAGGCCACGATCGAGGCGCTCGCGGTCTCCCCGGACGGCGCCAGGGTGGCCATCATCGCGAGGAAGGACGGCCAGGGCGTCGTGGGACTGGCACGGATCGAGCGCAGCGAGGGCACGATCACCCTGAGCGGCTGGACCGTGCTCGACCTGCAGCCGATCACCGGGAACCCGGGCGCGGCGATGGACGTGGGCTGGGCCTCGGTGACTGAGCTCGTCCTGCTGCAGGCGGGCGAGAGCGGCACCGGCGTGCTGCGGGTCAGCCAGGACGGTGCCACGTCTGCCGACATCGGGCCGAGCGAAGCGCTCGGGTTCGCCCAGGTGGCGGTGGCGCCCCAGCGGGTCGTGGTGGCGAGGAAACCCGACGGGAACGTCTATCGCCGTGACGGCGAGTTCAACTGGAACCTCGCGTTCGCGGCTGTGGACTGCGTGGTGTACTCCGGCTGAGCCTGTGGACGGCTGATCGCTCGCGGCATCGCCTGCCGAGGATGCAGGCGTGCGGGTGGGGGAGGTCTGGCACGGCGCCGCCGACCTGATCCTGGGTGCGCGCTGCGCGGGTTGCGGGCGGCCCGGGCTGGGGCCGTGTGTCGCGTGCACGGCAGCCGTCAGGGCCTCGCCGCCCCTTCGCGTGGCCGGGCTGCCCGACGCCCTGCCGGTCGTGTATGCCGGCGGCGCCTACACCGGAGCGCTGCGGCGACTCCTGCTCGGCGCCAAGGAGCGCAACGGCCTCGGCCTGGTGCCGCTGCTCGGCGAACGTCTGGCCGCAGCCGTTGCGGCGTGGGCACTCGAGGAGGGGAGCGGTTCGCCGGTGGTTCTGGTGCCGGTGCCGACGGCCTCCGCGCAGGTGGTCGCGCGCGGGATCGACCTGACCGCGGCGCTGGCGCGGGTGGCCGCGCTCAGGCTGCGCCGGGCCGGGCTGCCGGTGCGGACCTGGGCCGGCCTGCGGCTGTGTCGGCGTCCCCAGGACCAGTCGGAGCTGGGCCGCAGCGGACGGCTGGCCAACCTCATCGGAGCGTTCGAGATGGCCCGCGCGCTCCCGAGCGGCCAGGTCGTCGTGGTCGACGACATTGTCACGACCGGCGCCACCCTGCGCGAGGCCGTCCGGGCGTGTGCGGCCGGCGGGTGCGTGCCGGCCGCGGGCGCCACCGTGGCTGCGACCGCCCGGACGGGCACGAGAAGGGGCGCCCGGTGAACCGGGCGCCCCTTGGGGTGTCGCGTGAGATCTCGCCTCAGATGGCCGTGCTGCCACTCTCGCCGGTGCGAACCCGGACGATGGTGTCGACCGGGACGATCCACACCTTGCCGTCGCCGACCTGGCCGCTGCGCGCCGCCTGGACGATGACGCCGGTCAGCGCCTCCGCATCTTCGTCGTCGACCAGCACCTCGAGCCGGACCTTGGTGATGAAGTCGATGGTGTACTCCTCGCCGCGGTAGACCTCGACGTGACCACGCTGGCGGCCGTAGCCGGACACCTCGCTGATGGTCATGCCGCCGACGCCGTGGCGGACCAGGGCCTTCTGCACGGTCTCCAGCATCTCCGGCTGGATGATCGCCGTTACCAGTTTCACTTGGAAGCTCCCGTCTTCGCGGCCTCATCGAGGTCGTCCTTGGTCAGCACGAGCGTGCGCTGGACCTTGTTGGTGTAGTAGACCGGGCTCAGGTCGTAGCCGGCCTCGGAGTGCTCGGCCAGGTCGATGCCGCTGAGCTCGTCGGCCGGGCTGATCCGCCAACCGATGGTCTTCTTGATCAGCAGCGCGATCAAGTAGCTGACCACGAACGCGTAGATCATCACGGCGAAGGCGCCAACGGCCTGCCGCCAGAGCTGGTCGAGGCCGCCGCCGTAGAACAGGCCGGCCACGCCCGCGGGGCTGTTGGGATCGGCGAACAAGCCGATCAGCAGGGTGCCCGCCATGCCGCCGACGAAGTGGACGCCGACCACGTCGAGCGAGTCGTCGTAGCCGAGCTTGTACTTCAGGCCCACCGCGTAGGCGCAGGCGACGCTGGCGATCGCGCCGACGAAGATGGCGCCGATCGGGCTCACCGAGCCGGCCGCCGGGGTGATCGCGACCAGGCCGGCCACGACACCGGACGCAGCGCCCAGGGAGGTCGGGTGCCCGTCCCGCAGCTTCTCAACCAGGAGCCAGGCGAGCATGGCTGCCGAGGTGGCGACCATCGTGTTCACCCAGGCCACGGAGGCGGCGGTGTTGGCGGCGACCGCGGAGCCGGCGTTGAAGCCGAACCAGCCGAACCACAGCAGGCCGGCACCCAGCATGACCAGGGTCATGTTGTGCGGGCGCATCGGCTTGGTGCCGAAGCCGATCCGCGGGCCGAGGACGAGTGCGAGCGCCAGCGCCGAGATGCCGGCGTTGATGTGGATCGCGGTGCCACCGGCGAAGTCGAGGGCGCCGAGCCAGTTGGCGATCCAGCCGCCGTGCTCAGCGGTCATGCCGTCGAAGGAGAACACCCAGCCGGCAACCGGGAAGTAGACCAGGACGCCCCACAGGATGGTGAACAGCGTCCAGCCGCCGAACGATGCCCGGTCGGCGATGGCGCCGGAGACCAGCGCCGCAGCGATGATCGCGAAGCAGGCCTGGAAGGCGACGAAGGCCAGCGTCGGGATCGTGCCCGCCACCGAGTCGGGGCTCATCAGGCCCTGCAGGCCCGCGAACTGGAACGGGTTGCCGAGCAGGCCGAAGTAGGTGACCCCGCCGTCGGACGTCGCGCCCACCTCGAACCCGAGCGAGTCGCCGAAGGACATGCTGTAGCCGAACAGGACCCAGAGCACACCGATGGTGCCCATGCTGATGAAACTCATCATGATCATGTTCAGGACGCTCTTGGCCCTGACCATGCCACCGTAGAAGAACGCGAGACCGGGGGTCATCAGCAGCACCAGTGCGGCAGCCGTGAGGACCCAGGCGGTGTCGCCTGCGCTGATATCCAAGATCATGGCCAAAAGAGTGGCCGAGGGCTGTTACATGTGGATTCGGTCCAAGTTACGAAGCAGTTAGCCCGTGTTACAGACTGGTTGCGCGGTTGTGGGTCCCGGGCCCGCTGATTCGACCCGCGCCGAACCCCGCGTCCAGGTCGCGGCGGGCCCGGCGGAGGGCGCAACGCACGGGGCAGGGATGTCCGGCGCCGGCTGCCCGGACGGGCCGGCGATCTGCTCGGCGAACGGTTCCGGCCGGGTCGGCCGGACCTGGCCGGGGGCGGGTGTGCCAGGGCTATCTGCGGGCGGACGCGGACCAGCGAAGAACACGGCGCGACGCGCTGGCAAAGTGCCCCGGCCCGGACTACGTTGGGGTCATGGCACCAAGGCCAGTAACCAGCCTTTCCGGGCTGGGAGCCGGGCGGGTGCCAGTGCTGTTTGCGCAAGCCACTCGCGGTTTGCTGCACCGACCAAGGAGGTAGACATGGACGTCCTGGTGACTGGCCGGCACTGCCAGATCCCCGATGAGTTCCGGACGCGGGTCGAGGAGAAGATCGCCTCGATCGAAAAGCTGAAGGACCGGGTGATCCGCGTAGAGGTGCAGGTGTCTGCCTACGGCTACAAGAAGCAGCCCGACCAGTCAACCCGCGTGGAGATCACGTTGCGCAGCAGGGGTCCCGTGGTGCGCGCCGAAGCGTCCGCCGACGACAAGACCGTAGCCTTCGACCACGCGCTGGACCGGCTCAAGTCACAGCTGCGGCGGGCCTCCGACCGTCGCAAGACCCATCGTGGACTGCGGGAGAACGTCAGCCTCGCCGAGGGCGAGCAGCCCTACGGCGTCGAGGGCGCAGAGGAGGTGCGACCGGAGATCCGCAAGATCGCGGGACTGGAGATTCAGGGCGACGGACCGCTGGTGGTGCGCGAGAAGTACTTCGCGGCCGTCCCGCTCACTCTCGCGCAGGCGCTCGACGAGATGGAACTTGTCGGCCATGACTTCTTCCTCTACGTGGACGCCGAGACCGGCGCACCCAGTGCCGTCTACCGCCGCAAGGCGTATGACTACGGCGTGATCCATCTCAACCTGGAGTCTGCGGCGGAGGCCACCGCCTGAACGGTCCGTGCACACCGCACGATCCGGCCGAGCATGGCCGTCGGCCGACGCCGAATCGACGTCGAGGGCCAGCTCCTGGGCCCGGGCTCGAACGCTGGACGGAGAGCCCCTGGACCAGGCTGGCTCTCGCTGTCAGGAGCGCTCGCTAGGCTCCCGCCGTGACCGCATCGCTGACCGCTGCCCAGGCCCGCCGGATCATGCTCGCCGCCCAGGGGTTCGGACGGCGCCCGGAGAGCACCGCCACCATGCGCCAGCTGCAGCAGGTGCTGAACCGGGTCGCCCAGTTCCAGATCGACTCGGTGAACGTGTGTGTGCGCGCACACTACGTGCCCCTGTACGCCCGGCTCGGGCCGTACGATCGGGCCCTGATCGACCGCGCCGGCAACGTCGCGCCGCGGCGGGTCTACGAGTTCTGGGGGCACGCGGCCTGCCTGATCGACGTGAACCTCGAGCCGGCGCTCCGTTGGCGCGCCGAGAAGAACCGGGAACAGCCCTGGCACAGGATGCAGCAGGTGCTCACCGAGCACCCCGGCCTGCTCGACAAGGTGATGCGCCAGGTCACAGAGCGTGGCGCGCTGACCGCGCGGCAGGTCGAGCACGACGAGCAGCGCACGCCCGGCAGCTGGTGGAACTGGTCGTCGGTGAAGTCCGCCTGCGAGTGGTTGTTCTACGTCGGCGAGCTCAGCAGTGCCGGGCGCAACGCCCAGTTCGAGCGTCGCTACGACCTGCCCTCCCGCGTGCTGCCGAAGGACGTGTTCGCCGCGCCCACTCCCAGCGAGGAGGAGGCCCGGCTCAGCCTGACCCGGCGGGCCGCTGCGGCGCTGGGGGTGTTCACCACGCCCTGGCTCGCCGAGTACTTCTACACCGATCGCGCTCGCGCCGCCGCTGCGCTCGAAGTGCTGGTGGCCACCGGTGAGGTGGAGCCGGTCACGGTGAAGGGATGGCGGTCGCAGGCCTGGTTGTGGACGGCTGCGGCACGTCCGCGCAAGCTGGTGGGGGATGCCCTCGTCGCGCCGTTCGACACCCTGGTGTTCGATCGTGACCGGCTGCTGGAGACCTTCGGCACCCACTACCGGATCGGGCTCTACACCCCGAAGGCCGACCGGGTGCACGGCTATTACGTGTACCTGTTCGTGATGGATGACCTGATTGCCGCCCGGGTCGATCTCAAGGCCGACCGGAAGGCAGGTGTCCTGCGGGTTCAGTCGGCCTGGCTGGAGGATGGCGCGGCGGAGGCCGAGACCGCCGCGCGGCTGGCCGCGGAGCTGCGCCGGATGGCCGACTGGCTGGGGCTGGACGGCGTGGTGGTCGCCGACCGCGGTGACCTGGCCGCGGCCCTCGTCGTGATCACGGGGTGATCGGGGTGAGGATGACCAGGATGGCTTCGAAGGGAGCCTCGACCACCCGGTAACTGTGCTCGCTGTCGCTGATCCAGCTGAGTACTTCGCCGGCTCCCGCCTCGCGTTCGGCACCCACAGGGCCGGCCAGCATCCGGCCCCGCGTGACCACGATGTGCTCGCTGACCCCGGGGCCGTGCGCGGGGGAGTGGCGGCGGGCGCCGGCCTCGCCCACGATCCGGAAGGTCTCGCGGATCGCGTGCTCGCTGCGCTGCAGGTCAACGAGGTGATGAGTCAGTCCGCCGGCAGTGATGCTGGTGCCGACCTGCTCGCCGACCAGTGCCGAGATCGGTACCTCCAGGCTGCCTGCCAGTGCGTAGAGCGTGGCCAGCGTGGGATTCCGTGCGCCCGACTCGAGCTCGGAAAGGGAACCCTTGCCGACTCGGGCGGCTGCGGCGAGGGCGGACAGCGAGAAGCCCCGTGACAGACGCAACTCGCGGACGCGCTGTCCGAGTGCTGAGTTGATCCTGGCTTCCGGCACGTGGTCAGACTACCTTGTCGTTCCGTATGCGGAACGTTCTGTATACGGAACGGAGGTCCTGATGCGCAGGGCAGTGGTCGCAGGGCTGGTCACCGTGGTGGTCGGCTACACCGGAGCGTTTGCGGTGGTGCTCACCGGGCTCAGGTCGGTCGGGGCGACGCCCGCGCAGGCGGCGTCCGGCCTGGCAGTGCTCTGTCTCACGATGGGGGTGGCGACCATCGCCATGGCGTGGCGCTATCGGATGCCGATCACCATCGCCTGGTCGACCCCGGGCGCTGCCCTGCTGGCCACCGCAGGGGCGCCCGACGGTGGTTGGCCGGCCGCGGTCTTCGCCTTCATCGTGACCGGCGCGTTGCTGGTGATCACCGGGATGGTTCCGTGGCTGGGCCGTCTGGTGGCCAGGATCCCGACCACGCTGGCGCAGGCGATGCTGGCCGGAGTGCTCGTGCCGATCTGTCTGGTGCCGGTGCAGTCGGTCCTGACCGCCCCGCAGATGATTGCGCCGGTGCTGCTCGCCTGGCTGGTGATGCTGGCCTGGAAGCCGCGCTGGGCTGCGGCCACCAGCGTCGGGCTGGCCCTGGTGATCGCGGTGATCGCGGTAGCGCTTGGCCCGGGTCTCGGCTCCCTGCCGGCCCCGGGCGGGGCACTGGTGTTCACCCTGCCGGTCCCGTCCTGGTCGGCTGCCGTCGGCCTCGCCCTGCCGCTGTGGCTGGTCACGATGGCCTCGCAGAACATCCCGGGCGCCGCGGTGCTGGGCACCTTCGGCTACCAGGCGCCGTGGCGCCCGGCACTGATCGTCACCGGGCTGGGCACTGTCGTCGGGGCACCGTTCGGCGGCCACGCGATCAACTACGCGGCGATCAGCGCCGCACTGGCGGCCTCCGCTGACGCCGGGGAGGACCCGTCCGGGCGCTGGCGGGCAGCCGTCGTCGCCGGCGTCGGCTACCTGGCCTTCGGCGGGGTGACGGCGACCATCACAGGCCTGGTGTTCGCCGGACCGCCGGGGCTTCTGCAGGCCGCGGCGGGGGTCGCACTGCTCGGTGCCCTCGGCTCGTCGCTGGCGGGCGCCCTGGCGCCGTCCGAGGGTCGGGAGTCCGTGGTGGTGACCTTCCTGGTGGCGGCCTCGGGAATCAGCGTTCTCGGGGTCGGGGCGGCCTTCTGGGCTCTCGCCGCCGGGCTCCTCGTCCGCGGGGTGGCCCTCCGGGCCCGGCAGGGATTCAGAAGGCGGGACGCCCGCTCGCGCGCTGCTGAGTCGGTACTGTAACGCCACCTTCACACGGGAGCGGTAGCGTCGCCAGACAACCGCGCCCCCGGGGGAAGTCCGCTTTAGAGAAAGTAGTTCACGAGATGCTCGTCAAGAAGACACTTACCCTGGCGGCAACGGTGGCCGCCTTCGCACTCGCGCTGACCGGCTGTGGCAGTTCTGCCGGCACCGCGACCTCCGCGGCCAGTACCGCGGCGTCCGAATCGGCGTCGGCGCCGGCCGTCGACTACGGCCTGGTCAACGCAGGCACGCTCACGATCTGCTCTGACGTCCCCTACAAGCCCTTCGAGTACGAGGACGCCAGCAGCCCCAGCGGCTACACCGGCTTCGACATCGAGATCGTCAATGCGATCGCCCAGAAGCTCGGCCTGACGCTCAAGGTGGTTGTGACCAACTTCGACGCGCTGCAGTCCGGCACCGCCCTCGAGGCCAACTCCTGCGACATGGCCGCGTCCGCGATGACCATCACTGACGAACGCAAGCAGAACCTCGACTTCGCCGACGCGTACTACGACTCGCTGCAGTCGCTGCTGGTGAAGGCCGACTCCGGGATCGCCAATCTCGCCGGCATGGCGGGCAAGAAGCTCGGCGTTCAGAAGGGCAGCACGGGCAAGAGCTACGCGACCAAGAACGCTCCGACGGGCACGACGATCGTCGACTTCGCCGATGACGGCAAGATGTGGATCGCGCTCCAGGCCGGCCAGGTGGATGCGCTGCTGCAGGACCAGCCGGTCAACCACCAGCACGAGGTGGACGACCCGAGCTACAAGATCGTCGAGACCTACAACACCAACGAGCAGTACGGGTTCGCGTTCGCCAAGGGCAAGAAGCCGGCTCTGCTGGCGGCCGTGAACGAGCAGCTGAAGGCCATGCGCGCCGACGGCTCCTACGACACGATCTACAAGAAGTACTTCGGCTGAGCTGATCGGTGGGCCGGGTCGTTCCCGGCCCACCGGATCCAGCGTGACTCCGGGAGCCTCGTGAGCGTTCTTCCGTACCTGAAGCCCACCGTTCGAGCACGGCTCGGCCGGCTGGCGTCCTATGCCGTGGGCGTGGTTGTCCTCCTGGTCGTGGTCGTCTTCACCGACTGGGCGCACATCCAGAAGGTCTTCCTCAACCCGAGCGTCGCCGTCCAGATGTGGCCGACGATCCTCACGGTGGCGCTGAAGAACACCCTGATCTACACGATCTCCAGCTTCATCCTGGGCTCGCTGCTCGCCGTGCTGCTCGCCATTCTCAAGATCACCGGCGGGCCACTGGGCTGGGCTGCGTCGGCCTTCATCGAGTTCTTCCGCGGGATCCCCGCGCTGCTCACCATCTTCACGGCCGCCTACGTGATCCCGATCGCCTTCGGGTTCCAGATTCCCGGTGGCGGTCCGGGCGCAGGCATTCTCGCCCTGACGATCGTGACCGGCGCCTACGCTGCGGAGATCGTCCGGGCCGGCATCCAGGCGGTAGCGCCCGGCCAGAGTGAGGCGGCCCGTTCGCTGGGCATGAGTTCGGGGCAGACGATGTTCTGGGTGGTGCTGCCGCAGGCCATGCGGATCGTGATCCCGCCGATGACCAACGAGTTCGTGATGCTGCTGAAGGACACGTCCCTGCTCTACGTCGCGGGCTTCGCGGTGAGTGAGAAGGAGCTCACCACCTTCGGGCAGGACGCCCTGAGCACCACAGGGAACGCGACCCCGCTGGTGATGGTCGCGCTTGCCTACCTGATCGTGACGCTCCCGCTCACCTGGCTGGTGGGCAGGCTCGAGAAGAAGCTGGACCCGAAGCGATGAGCAACCTGTTCCCCGACCTGCAGTCCGAGGCCCCGCCGGTGGTGATCACCGATCTGCACAAGAGCTTCGGCGACAACGAGGTGCTCAAGGGCATCGACCTCACCGTCGAATTCGGCGAGGTGGTCTGTGTGATCGGGCCGTCCGGCTCGGGCAAGTCCACCCTGCTGCGCTGCGTGAACCTGCTGGAGAAGCCCACCAAGGGCTCGATCGTTCTGCTCGGCGCCGACATGACCGACCCGGACGTGGAGCTCAACCAGGTGCGCACCCATGTGGGCATGGTGTTCCAGTCGTTCAACCTGTTCCCGAACATGACCGCACTGGGCAACTGCGTGATCGCGCAGCGCCAGGTACTCAAGCGCTCCAAGGCCGAGGCCGTCGAGATCGCGAAGAAGAACCTGGAACTGGTCGGACTGAGCGACCGGATGAACTACCACCCGGCGAAGCTGTCCGGCGGTCAGCAGCAGCGGGTCGCGATCGCCAGGGCGTTGTCGATGGACCCGAAGGTGATGCTCTTCGACGAGCCCACCGCAGCGCTGGACCCCGAACTGGTCGGCGACGTGCTCGCGGTGATGCGTGACCTCGCCGAGGCTGGCATGACGATGATCGTGGTCACCCACGAGATGTTGTTCGCCCGTGACGTGTCCGACCGGACGATCTTCATGGACGGCGGCGTGATCGTCGAACAGGGCCCGTCGGTCGACCTGATCAGCAGCCCGAGCGAGAAGCGGACGCAGGTCTTCCTCAAGCGTGTGCTCGACCCGACCCACATCGAGGACTCGGAGCTGGGCGAGACCGAGCCGGATTGATGCCCGGCTTCTCCCACCGCTTAGGATGGGGTGGCTGTCGCGCTGGGACGTGACGGGCTCTGCCGCGCAATCAGGAAGCGAAACCGTGGGTCTACTGGACAAGATGCTGCACATGGGCGAGGGCCGCCAGCTGAAGAAGCTGAAGGTCGTCTCGGACCAGGTGAATTCGATCGAGCCCGACTTCGAGGCCATGTCGGATGCGGAACTGCAGGCCCAGACCGATGAGTTCAAGAAGCGCTACGCCGAGGGGGAGTCGCTCGACGCGCTGATGCCGGAGGCGTTCGCCACCGTCCGCGAGGCGAGCCGGAGGGTGCTCGGCAAGCGGCACTTCGACGTCCAGATCCAGGGCGCGGCCGCCCTGCACTGGTGCAACATCGCCGAGATGAAGACCGGTGAGGGCAAGACCCTCGTCGCTGTGCTCGCGTCCTATCTGAACGCGCTCACCGGCAAGGGCGTCCACGTCGTCACAGTGAACGACTACCTGGCCCAGTTCCAGTCCGAGCAGATGGGCCGGATCCACCACTTCCTTGGCCTCAAGGTGGGCGCGATCCTCTCCAGCATGACCCCGGTCGAGCGGCGCGAGGCCTACGCCTGTGACATCACCTACGGCACCAACAACGAGTTCGGCTTCGACTACCTGCGCGACAACATGGCGCTCAGTATCGACGACTGTGTGCAGCGCGGCCACTACTACGCGATCGTCGACGAGGTCGACTCGATCCTCGTCGACGAAGCCCGGACCCCGCTGATCATCTCCGGTCCGGCCGAGGACAATTCCGCCTGGTACCCCGAGTTCGCCAAGCTCGTCCGCAGCCTGAGGCGGGACACCCACTACGAGGTGGACGAGAAGAAGCGGACGGTCTCCGTGCTGGAGCCCGGCATCACGGCGGTGGAGGACCGGCTCGGCATCGAGAACCTCTACGAGTCCGCGAACACGCCGCTGATCTCGTACCTGAACAACGCGATCAAGGCCAAGGAGCTGTTCAAGCGCGACAAGGACTACGTGATCATGGACGGCGAGGTGCTCATCGTCGACGAGCACACCGGCCGCACCCTGATCGGGCGCCGCTACAACGAGGGCCTGCACCAGGCGCTGGAGGCCAAGGAAGGCGTCGAGATCAAGGACGAGTACCAGACGCTCGCCACGATCACGCTGCAGAACTACTTCCGCATGTACGACAAGCTCGCCGGCATGACCGGCACGGCCAAGACCGAGGAATCCGAGTTCCAGAAGATCTACGGCCTCGGTGTGCTGCCGATCGCGACCAACAAGCCGATGATCCGGATCGACCAGTCCGACCTGATCTACCGCACGGAGGAGGCCAAGTTTGCCGCCGTCGTGGAGGACATCGTCGAGCGCCATGAGAAGGGCCAGCCGATCCTGGTCGGCACTGCGAGCGTCGCGAAGTCGGAGGTGCTGAGCCGACTGCTCAAGCAGGCCGGGGTGAAGCACGAGGTGCTGAACGCGAAGAACCATGCGCGGGAGGCCGCGATCGTCGCCCTCGCCGGACGCAAGGGTGCGGTCACCGTCGCCACCAACATGGCCGGTCGTGGCACTGACATCATCCTCGGCGGGAACGCCGAATTCCTGGCCGATCAGGTGTTGCGGAACAAGGGCCTCGACCCCGTCGAACACGCCGAGGAGTACGAGGCGGCCTGGCCGGAGACGCTGGAGGCGATCGAGAAGCAGGTGGCCGAGGAGCACGACGAGGTCGTCGATTTGGGCGGGCTCTATGTGCTCGGCTCCGAGCGGCACGAGTCCCGGCGCATCGACAACCAGTTGCGCGGTCGCTCCGGCCGTCAGGGCGACCCGGGCGAGAGCCGGTTCTACCTGTCGCTGGGCGACGACCTGATGCGCCTGTTCAAGTCCGACATCATCGACTGGGTACTGCAGACCCTGAAGGTGCCCGACGACATGCCGATCGAGAACAACCGGGTCAGCAAGTCGGTGCAGCAGGCGCAGGAGCAGGTCGAGGCGATGAACTTCGAGATGCGCAAGAACGTGCTGAAGTACGACGACGTGATGAACCGTCAGCGCCACGCCATCTACGGCGACCGGCGCCGGGTGCTCGAGGGTGCGGACGTCGAGGAGCAGCTGCGCGGCACGGTGAACACCGTCGTCGAGCAGTACGTCCGTGGGCTCACCGAGGGCTTCATCGAGGATTGGGACTTCGACGCGCTGTGGACGCAGCTCGGCACCCTGTACCCGGTCAGCCTCGACGTCGCCGACTACGAGGATCGCAGCGACCTGACGGTCGAGGAGCTCGTCGCCGATTTCCAGGCGGACGCCCAGAGGGCCTATGACGCCCGCACCGAGGCGCTCGGCGAGGAGACCATGCGGGAGTTCGAGCGGCAGGTGCTGCTCACCGTGCTGGATCGCAAGTGGCGTGAGCACCTCTACGAGATGGACTACCTGCGCGAGGGCATCGGCCTGCGCGCCATGGCGCAACGCGACCCGCTGGTGGAGTACCAGCGCGAGGGTGGCGACATGTTCAACGCCATGATGGAGGCCTTCATGGAAGAGGTGGTCGGCTACCTGTTCAACCTGCAGGTGCAGGTGGAGCCGGCCGCACCGCAGGTCGGCCTCGTCCCGGGGTCGAACGGCAGGCCGGTGACGGCGGGCGACCTGCTGGCCTCCGGCCCCGACGACGACGTCCCCGACCTGGGCACCGAGGCGTTCGAGCAGCACCGGCTGCCGATGACGGAGGAGCCGGAGCTGATGAAGCGTCCGGCGCTGAAGGCGAAGGGGCTGCAGCCGAAGGCCGCGCGTCCGATGGCGTACTCCGCGCCGAGCGAGTCCGGTGAGGCGACCACGTCCGCCACCGCGACCGCCGACCCGTACGCCGGTGTGGGCCGGAACGCGCCCTGCCCGTGCGGCTCGGGCAAGAAGTTCAAGATGTGCCACGGCCGGGCCTCCTGAGGTTCGCGTAGCTGGCGAAAAGGGGACGTGCCATGAAGCGGACCGCAACGGCGGGGTTCGCGGGACCACATCGGGGGCTGGGCCTCTCGGTGATTCTCGTCGTCGCGCTCGGCGGTTGCGCGGCGCCGACCGCCCCCGGCTCCGCCGTGGCGACCGGGTCCGGCCCGGTTGCGTCGAGTTCTGCACCGTCCGCCCGCACCGATGCCTCGCCTGACTTCGACGGCGACGGTGGCGCGGATCTCGCGGTCGGTACCGGCACCGACCCTGGTCGGGTCAGCATCCGCTATGCGAACGGCGCGACGCTGGACATCGCTCGCGGGGACGTGGACGGCGACCCCGCGCACGCGGCGTCTGCCGACTTCGGCCAGGCGCTGCTCGCTCGCGACCTGAACGGGGACGGCTTCACCGACCTGGTGGTCTCCGACCCGGGCGTCGAGTTCGGGACCACGCTGTTCCTCCTCTACGGCGGTCCGGAGGGCCTCGACCTGGCCGACCCGGTGACGATCCCGGTGGACGCTGCGGGTTCTGGCCGCGCGCTCGCGCTCGTCGATTCGCCGTCCCCTGTCCTCGTCGCGGCCGGCGGCGGCGGTTCGGTACTCACCTGGCGACTCGGCACCGACGGCCGGCCGGTCGGCGGGCCTACGTCGGTGAGCCCGGAATCGCTCGGGCTGGCCGCGCCCGCTGCTGGCAGCCGGTTCGGCAGCAGTCTGGCGTCCAGCGGTTCGCTCCTGGTGATCGGTGCACCGGGCGAGACCGTGAACGGCGCCCGGCAGGCCGGGGCGGTCTACCTGGTCGATTTCGGCACCGAACCGGTGCAGGCGCAGCGGATCACGGAGGCCACCCGCGTCGTGCCCGGCGAGGCCCGGACGGGGAGTCGTTTCGGGGCTGCGGTCGCGGCCAGCCGGGACCTGGTCGTCGTGGGCGTCCCGGGAGAGAGCCGCAAGGACGCACGCGGCCGCAGCCAGGCCGGTGCGGGCATGCTCGTCGTCCTGGAGTTCTCCGCCGGCTCACTCAGCTCGGCGATGGCCTACGACCAGCTTGGCCTGCACGGCCGGATCAGCGCCGGTGACGGCTTCGGCTCCACCCTGGCCGTAGCGCGGCCGTGCCGGGACGCCGTCGGGGTGATTGCCGGCGCGTGGGCCGAGGCGGTCGGTGCCGACGAGCAGGCTGGGTCGGTCTGGCTCATCCCGCTGGGCGAGGCCGGCTGCGGCCCGGTCCAGCTGCGGGACGGGCAGGGGCTGGCCGCGAAGGCCGGGCCGAACACCGTCGTCGGCTCCGCGGTGAGCGCTCTTCGGGCCGGGAGCGACGGCGACACCCTCGTGATCGCAGCCCAGGGCAACTCCGAGGAGGGTGTGCCCGGACGGGTGCTCACGCTCGAGTACCCGTACACCGACCCTCCTGCCGTGGTGTTCACCGGCCTCGCAGTGAAGGAGGAGCGGACGATCGCGCTCAGTCCCCCAGAGGGTTGATCCAGCCGGCCCGATGGATCACCGGCGGGTCGAGGGCGAGCACCAGCTGGGTCACGACCCAACGTCCGCGGCGGCGGCTGATCCGTAGGGCCGCGGCGCGGGAGGCGTTGCCGCGACGAAGGTGCGCGGACACCTCGAGGGCGGCGTCGTGCGGGGCCTGCACCCGGACGGAGCGCAGCCGCAGTCCGTCGCCGTCCCGGGCCCGGTGCAGGTGCTCGAGCAGGTCGAGCAACTCCGCCTCCACCCACAACTCCAGCTGGGTCGCCGATCGTTGGCCCGAGAGGACCTCCACGACTGCCGCCGTCAGCGACGTGGCGAGCTGACGCCGTTCCGGATCCAGCGCCGCCTCGTCAGCTGCCGCGTCCGGCACGACCGTCCACGGCAGCACGGGCTGCTCGGCACCGGTGAACTGCTGCGGCTCCCGCAGCGGTACAGCGGGCGGCCGGGATGCGGGTGCGGCCCTGCACAGCGCGAGGGTGGGATCCATGTTTCCTCCTGGGGTGAGGAGGCCACCCTGCTCCGAACCGGTCCGGTCGCAACAGGGGGTGGGATGCGATCTGTGGACAACTGTCCGGGAGTGTTCAGCGACCGCCGTTCCCCGTCGCCGGGTGGCTAGCCTGACCTGCGAGAGGGGGGAACGTGCACACGTTCTGGCTGGTCGTCGGTGCGGTCGTGGCCGTGGCCGCGCTCACCGGAGTCGTCTACGGGCTGAGCCGCCAGCACTATCTCAAGGAGGTGCGGGAGCTCGGCTGGTCGCACGATTCGAACCCGACCCTGGCCGAGGTGTCCGACCTGGGTGCGCCACCGTTCGCGATGGGCCTGCGGCGGTCCATCGACGAACTGGTCGCCGGCAGCACTCCCGGCGGGTTCTCCTTCCGGGTCTTCGAGTACGGCTACACCGGCGCGGGTCCGAAGTACTCCGGACGCGTCGCGGCTGTGCAGTTGCCGATCTCGCTGCCCGCGGTGTTCGTGTGCGACGCCGGGCGCGAGCGGGTCGGGATCGCGCTGGGTGGCCAGCAACTCCTACAGGCCGCGGACGGCGACCTGCGCGCGATCGCCGGCGATGCCGGGCTGGTCCAGGAGGTGCTGGCGAGCGCCGGGGGGACGATCGCGACGTTCGCGCGAGCCGCAGGCAGGGCCGACCTCAGCATCGACGGCAGCCAGCTGGTGGCCTGCGGTGCCCCGAAGGATCCCGACGACCTGAAGGCGTTCCTTGCTCGCCTCGACCCGGTGGTGCAGGCGCTCGCGGGGAGTGCGTCGCTGGCCGCGAGGCAGGTGCCGCCGTCCGCCGGTTCGGGGTTCTACGGCCACCCCGACTGGCAGTTCGCCGGCGGTGACGACTCCGTCCTGGATGTCTACGCGACGAGCAGGGAGGGCTACGGCCACCGCGTCGAGGACCTCATCCGCGGACTGCGGGACGGCATCCGGCTCGATGCCTTCACCCACACCTGGAAGACCGACCACACGGTGACCGAGACGGACTCGGAGGGCCATACCCACACCCGCACGGTCACCGACCATCACTCCGAGGCGGTCTGCGGGTTCGTCCTGCCGTTCGCCCTGCCGTCCATCTCGCTCAACGGACGTCGGGTGGGGGAGAGGGTCCGCTTCGAGAGCGCCGATTTCAATGACGCATTCGCGGTGCGCACGGACAACCCCAGGTTCGCCTCGGACGTCACGCACCCGCGGATGATGGAGTGGCTGCTCGCGACGCGTCCGTACGGCTGGAGCGTGACCGGGTCGGTGGTCGATGTCGAGGTACCCCGGCACGACCTGCTCCTGGTGGACGCCTGCGAGGAGGCGCTGCGCGGCTGGCTCGGCCGCTTCCCGCGGTTCGTCTGGCAGGACCTGGGGCTTCAGCCGCCGCCGTTCCTGGTCGAGTAGGGCTCCGGCCGGGTTGCCTCGACCGTGCGTGTGCACGATGGTGTCTGCTATGGCCTCTCCCCAGACACTCAGCGAGGCCGACCGCCGGATCGTCGCGACCTGGGCGGCGGACTGTGCCGAGCGGGTGTTGCCCCTGTTCGAGGCCGAGGCGCCCTCCGACGGGAGACCCTCGGACGCGATCGCACGAGCCCGGGCGTTCGGCCGGGGCGAGCTGGATGCGGCCGGAGAGATACGCAGGCGCTTCGTCGCCGGGCGTGCCGCCAAGGTCGTCTCCGGACCGGCCGCGGTGGCGGCGGCCCGCTCCGCCGCTCAGGCTTCGGGCGTGGCCCACATGGGCGCCCACGCGCTCGGTGCGGCCGCGTACGCCGCGAAGGCGGCCGGGTTGGCGAAGGCCGACGGTACCGGCGCGACCTCGGACGAGATTCGCTGGCAGCTGGAGCACGCTTCGGATCCCGTCCGGGACGCACTTCGTCGCCTGCCTGCGCTGGGGGAGGATCCCGCTGGTCCGCTGGGATCGGGGCTCCTGGCGTCCGGGGTTCTCGCTGACATCATCCGGAGCATCCAGGCCGGACTGGCACGGCCGCGTTGACGGCCCGGCATCGAGCCGGCCCGGTGCGCAAGTAGGGTGGATGCGTGAGTGACCCGGTGAGCGTGACCGAGGCCGCACTGCTGGCCCGGGACCAGGAGTCGCAGCCCTGGCAACAGGTGGTGGTCGCGGTGCTGTCCGGCCCGCTGACCCGCGACGAACTGATCGACCGGATCGCCGACCGGATCGAGTACTCGCCCCGGTTCCGGCGCCTGGTCGGCGGCTGGCCCGTCCCGGGCTGGGTCGACGACACGAACTTCAGCATCGGCGGCCACGTGCGGACCGACACCCTCGCCACAGGGCAGCGGCTCGAGGACTGGCTGTCGGCGAAACTGGGCCACAGCCTCGACCGCACCCACCCGCTCTGGGACGCCACCCTGGTCGGCGGCATTGCTCCCGGTACCCAGGCTCTGGTGGTGCGAGTGCATCCGGCGCTGGTGGACGGCTACGACCACGTGCACCTGCTGCAGGAACTGTTCGACACCGAACCGGGTTCGATCGACGCGAGGGTGGACGACTGGGAGCCGGCCGAGCCCCAGCCTCCCGGCCTCGGTGACCTGTTCACCGGGCTCAGCGATCCGCTGCGCGCGGTGTCCGGGGCTGCGACCGGCCTGCTCGGCATGGTGGAGAACGCCGTACGGGCGGTGGCGGCGAGCCCGCGTCCTCAGCATGTTGCCGGGGTTGAGGTTGACCTGGACGTGCTCGCCGACGTGCGGGCCGCCTTCGGGTGCACCACGCACGACGTGCTGCTGGCGCTGGCCACGGCGGGCGTCCGCGGCTGGTTCGTCGACCACAGGAGGGAACTGGCCGATCCGGTCGCGCTGGTGCCGCTCGCCGTCGCCGAACCGGCGGTTCTGGAGAGTGCGATCGGCTGCCGCGTCGCGCCGTCCTGGCTCGGCCTGCCGGTCACCGCGAGCTCTCCCGCCGACCGGCTCCGGGCGATCGCCACCCTCACCAGGGCCAGGATCGACTCCGGGCAGAGCGTGCCGGCGCGAGACCTCACCGAACTCGCGGGCTTCGCGCCCCCCACCCTGCACGCCGTCGCGGCGGGCACGGTCGCCGCCGGACGTCCGCACACCGCCATGGTCAGCAACGTGCCCGGCCCGGCCGAAGCCCGGTACCTCGGACGGGCGAAGCTGCGGCAGGTGTACGCGCTGACGGCCACCACCGACGACGAGCTGCTGAACATCTCGGTGACGAGCTACCGCGGCCGGGTCACCCTCGGTGCCACGGCGATCGCCCCGCTGCGCTGCTGGGCACGGGACATCGGCGCCGAACTCGGCGCGCTCCGGGCGGAGGTGTGATGGCGCTGCTGTTCGTCCCGGTGACCTTCGTCGAGTTGGCCGAATGGGCGACATCCGGGACGCTCCCCGGACAGCGTCGTGGGTTCGCCGTCACGGCCGGGCTGAGGGCAGCCTTCGGGCCGGAGGACGACGAGGAGGCCGAGCACATCGCGTTGCTGGTCGCATCGGTCGCGTCCCTGGCCGCGTCCGGCTACCGCCTGGTCGCGGTCGCAGAGGGCACCGCCCGGGCTGACCGCGACGGCGACCCCGACTTCGGGGAGGTCATGGTCACCGGCCTGCCGTGGACAGCGGTGCAGAGCCTCTTCGCCGACGAGTCCGACGTGGGGGGACTTACGGCGGCGGCCGGGGCTGCGGCAGGCTTGCCCCTGTCCCTGGCGTGGGAGGATCCCGCGGTGACCGCCCTGCTCGCGCAGGCCGACCTGCTCTGGCACGGGGCGGGGGAATGGCGGGATCTGGGTACCGGTTGAGCTAACCGGGATGTCGAGCGGAGGAGGGTGCGATGCCGAGGTCGATCTGGAAGGGTGCGGTGTCCTTCGGGCTCGTCACCATCCCGGTGAAGGTCTACGGGGCCACCGAGGAAAAGGACATCAGCTTCCGGCAGGTGCACCGCGCCGACCAGGGCCGGATCCGCTACAAGAGGGTCTGCGAGGCCTGCGGAGAGGAAGTGCCGTTCGCGGAGATCGTCAAGGGCTACGAGTCCGCTGACGGACGGCTGGCCATCCTCGAGCCGGAGGATTTCGCCGACCTGCCCGCCGCCGACGGCAAGGCGGTCGAGGTGGTGCAGTTCGTGGACGTGGACGAGATCGACCCCACCTATTTCGCCCGCACCTACTTCCTTGAGGCGGAGAAGGTGGGCACCAAGCCGTACGTGCTGCTGCGGGAGGCGCTCGCCGAGACCGGGAAGGCTGCGGTGGTGAAGGTGGCGCTGCGTTCCCGGGAGACCCTTGCGCTGATCCGCCCGGTCGGAGAGGTGCTGCGCATGCACACGATGCTGTGGCCCGACGAACTGCGCGACGGCGACTTCGCCGCTCCGGCGGACGAGGTGAGGGTGAACGACGCCGAGGTGGGCATGGCCCGCGCGTTCATCGAACAGCTCTCCGGCGACTGGGACCCTTCGGCCTTCACCGACGGTTACCGCGAGGCCCTCGAGAAGGTGATCGAGGCCAAGCTGGACGGCGTCGAGCTTCCGGCCTCTCCGGAGGCGCCGAAGGAGGCCCAGGTGGTCGACCTGGTCGCAGCCCTCCGAGCGTCCGTCGAGGCGGCGAAGGCGCGGCGCGCTGAGGCGGCCAGCTGACCGTCCCCCGGACCCGGTTCGCCCCGATCCGGGCGCGTGAAGCGGTGGAATCGCGGGACCTCGGGCGGCGGTAGAGTCGGGGGATGGACGCGATCACCCAGGTACCGAAGCCGGTCAACGAGCCCGTGCACTCCTACGCCCCCGGCACGGCCGAGACGGTGAGTCTGAAGCAGCAACTGACCTTCCTCGCCGGGGAGCCGGTGGACATCTTCGGAGCGATCGGCGGCGACTGGCGGGCGGACCCCGGCGCGCCCGTCCACGAGGTGCGGATGCCGTCGGACCGCTCCACGCTGCTGGCCCGGGTGCGGCAGGCCTCCGCCGCGGACGCGACCGCCGCGATCGACGCCGCGCAGGCGGCGCGGGCCGGCTGGGCGGCGCTGCCGTTCGATGAGCGTGCCGCGGTGTTCCTGCGGGCTGCCGACCTGCTGGCGGGACCACGCCGCGACCTGCTCAACGCCGCGACCATGCTGGGCCAGGGCAAGACGCCGCAGCAGGCGGAGATCGACTCCGCGTGCGAGCTGATCGACTTCCTGCGGTTCAACGTCGCGTTCGCCCGCGACCTGTACGCGAACCAGCCGATGTCGGCGCCGGGAATGTGGAACCGGATGGACTACCGGCCACTGGACGGTTTCGTGTACGCGATCACTCCTTTCAACTTCACCTCGATCGCCGGCAACCTTCCGACAGCACCCGCCCTGATGGGCAACACGGTGATCTGGAAGCCTGCGCTGACCCAGTCCCTTTCTGCGCAGTTCTGGATGGACCTGCTCACCGAAGCGGGACTGCCTGACGGCGTGATCAACATGCTGCCGGGCCACGGGGCCGAGGTGTCCGAGGTGGCACTGAAGCACCCCGACCTCGCGGGGATCCACTTCACCGGCTCGACCCGGGTCTTCCAGGGCCTGTGGGCCGAGGTCGGGGCGAACATCTCCGGCTACCACGCCTACCCGCGGCTGGTGGGGGAGACCGGTGGCAAGGACTTCGTGGTCGCTCACCCGTCCGCAGACCCGACAGCGGTGGTTGCAGCACTGGTCCGCGGCGCCTTCGAGTACTCGGGCCAGAAGTGCTCCGCCGCATCGCGGTGCTACCTGCCGAAGAGCCTGTGGGATGCGATCCGCGATCCGCTGGTGGCCGAGGTGGAGGGCCTGGCCGTGGGCGACGTGCGCGACTTCTCGAACTTCACCTCCGCGGTGATCGACGAGCGCGCGTTCGACAAGCTCTCCGGGGCGATCGAGCGCGCCCGGGCGTCGTCGGACGCACAGATCCTCGCCGGCGGCAGCTACGACCGCAGCGAGGGTTGGTACGTCCGTCCGACGCTGGTCACCACCGACAACCCGCGGCAGGACGTTCTGACAACGGAGTACTTCGGGCCGATCCTCGGGATCTTCGTCTACGATGACCGGAAGTATGACGAAGTACTACAGATGGTGGACGAGACGTCGGCCTACGCGCTGACCGGTGCAGTGTTCGCGACCGATCGGACCGCCGTGGAGGCGGCGTCGAGGACGCTGCGGCACGCGGCCGGCAACTTCTACGTGAACGACAAGCCGACCGGTGCCGTGGTCGGGCAGCAGCCGTTCGGCGGCAGCCGCGCGTCCGGTACCAACGACAAGGCCGGCTCGCTGTGGAACCTGATGCGATGGGTGAGCCCGCGTTCGATCAAGGAGAACCTGCTTCCGCCCAGGACCATCGAGTACCCGCACATGGCCGCGGAGTAGCCGGAACCAACGATCCTGGAGCGCCATCGGCGCGTCTCCACCAGACTCGCCGCGAGGAATGAGAGCTTTCTGTTGTGGCCGTTCGGGGGGACGGCCGCGAAACGGGGGGTGGCGTGGACGCCGAACAGGAGTACCTGCTGCGCAAATTGCTGGAGGGGTATGTGCCCGCTCCGGAACCGCGGTCGGACGTTGCCGGGACTGCGCGGCAACGCGGTGGGGGGAGGAGGTCCTCCACGCCCGCGATCTGGGCGAAGCTGGATGCCTACGAGCGCGTGTTCTTCTCCGAGGGTGCGACCCTGGAGTACGTCGACGAGTTGGCTGCGCCCTGGCGGGCGACCGGGCTGACCGCCCCGGAGGTGCAGCAGTGGCTCGACGCCGGGGTGCACCCGGACGAGGCCGAGCTGGCCGCGGCCCTCGCCGGTGCGGGCTTTGCCCCGCAGGAGGCCCGGCGCACGATGATCCGCTACCGCTCCGACAGTGAATCGATGAACGTGATCAGCGCCGTCCGGGGCCGCTCCGAGCAGGCCGCCTGGGCGGTCGAACTGCGACACCGGATCCGTGCGGTCAGCGACGACACGGCCGCGCAGGCCGGCTGACGGTACTCCACCCGGCTAGGGTCGGGCCATGCAGAGCGGGATCATCGGGGTGGCCATGGTGGCGGCCCTGATCCTCGTCCTGATTGTGTTCTGGGCGCGGACGAGGCGGTTCTCCCTGGGCCCGACCATGCGGATCGACCTGCGGAACGGGTTTCCCACAGTGCGGCGTAATGGCTATGACCCTGGCGACGTCGACGACCTGATGGACCGGGTTTACCGCCTCGCCGCGAGCGAGGAGGGCAGGGCCGGGGCGCTGGAACTGGCCCACTCTGCGCGGTTCGGCCTGGCCAGACGGGGCGGTTACGACTCCCGGGTGGTGGACCTGCACGTGGACGCGATGCTCGTCGCCCTGCAGACCGGACGCGAGCTGCCGCCGCGCCCCGGTTATCGGTGATCCTGCCGCTTGACGAAATCGAACGGGTGTTCGATCATCGATAGATGACGCACGCAAACCTCTCCCAGGGTGAACTCCTGGAGCGGCTGCGCGCCCAGGTGGCCTCGCGGGAGGTGCGCCTGCGGCCGTCCCTGTACCCGGCGCCGGCGGAACTCGCCGGGCTGCTGGACGGCGGCCTGAAACCCGGGGCGGCGTACTCCCTGGACTCCTCCGGCGCCTTGCTGTCAGCACTGCTCGCCGGCCCGTCCGCCGACGGCCACTGGTGCGGGGTGGTGGGCGTCCCCGAGTTCGGCGCGGAGGCCGCAGGGCACGCCGGGGTGGTGCTCGACCGGCTGGCGCTGGTGCCCGACCCCGCGAACCAGTGGCTGGCCGTCACCGCTGCCCTGGTCGAGGCAGTGCCGGTGGTGGCCGTCCGCCCGTGCGGGCGGGTGCGCGAGGCGGATGCATCCCGGCTCGCGTCCCGGCTGCGCGACCGGGGTTCCGTCCTGCTGGTCGACGGTGCCTGGCCGCGTGCGGAGGCCCGGCTGGCGCTCGGTGATGCCCTCTGGTCCGGTGTCGGGGCCGGGCACGGCTACCTGAACGGCCGGGAGGTGACGGTGACGGTCAGCTCGCGCCGACTCCCTGCGGCCCGCAGCGTCAGGCTCGTGCTGCCGTCGCCCGACGGGCGGCTCGCTCCGCTGGAACGTCCGGCAGCGGTGGAGCCCGCGGCCGTCCTGCGGGCAGTGGGCTGATGAACGCCTCCGGATCGCTGCCGATATCGGCACAGACGCTCCCGAACATCGAAGCAGTGCCCGGAATTGCCGGAGCGGGACCGTATTCCGGGCGCGCCCGTGCGGGCGACCGCTGTCTGGTGCTGTGGTTTCCCGGCTGGCCGGTGACGGCGTGGGCGCTGTCTGAGGGCGCCGACGTCCACCAGCCGCTCGCGGTGATGGTGGCGAACCGGGTGGTGGCCTGCTCCCCGGAGGCGTCCGCGGAGGGCGTGGTGACCGGCCAGCGGCGCAGGGAGGCCCAGTCCCGGTGCCCGACCCTGCGGGTGCTGCCCGCCGACGAGGCGAGGGACAACCGGGAATTCGCCGCGGTCCTCGACTGTGTCGAGCAGTTGGTGCCCGGGGTCCAGGTGATCCGTCCCGGGGTGTGTGCGCTGCGCTCTCGCGGATTCGCCAGCTACGTCGGCAGCGAGGCTGAGGCTGCAGAGGTGCTGCTGGAATCGGTTGTCACAGTGCTGGGCATCACCACCGGCCGCGCAGGGATCGCGGATGGCGTGTTCGCCGCCTTGCAGGCCGCCTACGCCGGTGATCCGGTGCGCGTCGTGCCGTGCGGGGAGTCGGCGGCGTTCCTCGCCCCGCTGCCGGTCAGCCGACTCGGCGACGAGACGCTGACCACGCTGTTGCCGCGGCTCGGCGTGCATACCCTCGGCGAGTTCGCCGCCCTCGGCTCCGCCGCGGTCCGGGACCGGTTCGGCCAGCACGGACTGCGCCTGCACACGCTGGCCTCGGGTGCGGACCCACGGATGGTGCAGCCTCGCGTCCCGCCGCCCGAACTGGTTCGGCAGATCGCGTTCGAGCCGCCGCTGTCCCGGATCGACCAGGTGGCGTTCACGGCGCGCTCGACCGTGGAGCAGTTCATCGCCGCCCTTTCCGCCGCCGGGCTGGCCTGCACCGAGCTGAGGATAGAGCTGACCGGCGACCTGGACGAGTTCGTCGCCCGCACCTGGGGCACCCCGGGCATGTTCGACGCCGCCGCGGTGATCGACCGGATCCGCTGGCAGCTGCAGGCCGCGGCGGGTGACCAACTGGGCAGCGCGGTCACAGGGCTGCGGCTGGAGCCGGTGGTGGTCGACGCGTTGGCCAACCACGTGCCCGGGCTGTTCGGCACCGGGACCGACGAGCGCGTGCACCACGTACTGTCCCGGGTGCAGGGCATGCTCGGCCATGACGGGGTGCTCACCCCCCGGATCGGCGGCGGACGCTGGCTCGCCGAGCGCCAGGAGTTGGTGCCGTGGGGCGATCGGCCATCGCAGGACTCATCCTCCGCTCCCTGGCCGGGCAGCCTTCCCGACCCGCTGCCGACGACGGTGTTCGCCGAGCCGAGACCGGTGCAACTGCTCACCGCGGACGGACGCGGAGTGGCCGTCGACGACCGCGGCATGCTGCACGGCGTGCCCACCCAGTTGCGGGACGGGGAGGAGCGGCGCACGGTGATCGGCTGGGCCGGTCCGTGGGCGATCGACGAGCGGTCCTGGGATCCGGTCCGGCACCGGCGGGCCAGCCGGTGCCAGGTGGTCGACGGAACCGGTACGGCGTGGCTGCTGGTGCTTCAGGGGGTGCACTGGTGGGCAGAGGGGCGGTACGACTGATGGGCTTCAACAACCCGCCGATGACCTGGCGCACCCTGGAACGCACGCTGAGCAGCCCGGACCGGCACAACCAGGTGCCGGCGCAGGACGTTCCGGTCTCGTGGCGGCGAGGTCCCTATGTGCCGCCGCCCATTGAGCGTCCGGACGACGCGGTGCCCTACGCCGAACTGCACGCCCACTCGTCCTTCTCCTTTCTGGATGGTGCCTCCGGTCCGGCCGAACTGGCCGAGGAGGCCGAGCGGCTGGGCCTGCACGCCCTGGCGATCACCGACCACGACGGCCTCTACGGCATCGTCCGGTTCGCCGAGGCCGCCGAGACCATGCAGTTGAAGACCGTGTTCGGCGCCGAGCTCTCGCTCGACCTGCCCGCGCCGCAGGCCGGGCAGCCCGACCCGGCCGGTTCGCACCTGCTGGTCCTGGCGGCAGGGGAGGAGGGCTATCACAGGCTTGCCGCGGCGATCACGCACGCCCAGCTCGCCGGCGGTGAGAAGGGGCGGCCCACCTACGACCTGGACGACCTCGCCGCCCGCGCCGGCGGGCACTGGGTGGTGCTGACCGGCTGCCGCAAGGGCGCGGTGCGGCAGGCATTGCGCAGGGAGGGGGTGGAGAGCGCCGGACGCGAGCTGGACGACCTGGTCACGCTCTTCGGCCGCGAGCGGGTGTTCGTCGAGCTTTTCGATCACGGCGCCCCGCTCGACTCCACCCACAACGATGCGCTCGCCGCCCTGGCCGCCGCCCGCGGGCTGCCGACGCTGGCCACCGGCAACGTCCACTACGCCACCCCGGCGCAGCATCCCCTGGCGCAGGCGGTGGCGGCCGTCCGGGCCAATCGCAGCATGGATGCCCTGGACGGCTGGCTGCCGGCAGCAGGGACAGCCTTCCTGCACAACGGAGCGGAGATGGCCGCCCGGTTCGCCCGCTTTCCCGGCGCTGTGGCGCGCACCGTGGAGGTGTCTGACGAACTGGCGTTCCCGCTGCGCAGGGCGAAGCCGGCCCTTCCGAAGCAGGAGGTGCCCGACGGCCACACCCCGATGAGCTGGCTGCGGCACCTGGTCTGGCAGGCGGTCCCGTCCCGGTATCCGGGGCTGACCACGGCGAACGCAGAGCGGATCGAGCGGGAGCTGGCTGTGATCGAGGCCAAGGACTTCCCCGGCTACTTCCTGATCGTGCACGACATCGTCGCCGAGGCCCGCCGCCGCGGCATCCTGTGCCAGGGACGTGGGTCCGCGGCCAACTCGGCGGTCTGCTACCTGTTGAACATCACCGCCGTCGACTCGATCGCCTTCGACCTGCCGTTCGAGAGGTTCCTGTCGGCATTGCGGGACGAGGAGCCGGACATCGACGTGGACTTCGACTCCGATCGGCGCGAGGAGATCATCCAGTGGGTGTTCGACCGCTACGGACGTGAGCGCGCCGCGCAGGTCTGCAACGTGATCCAGTACCGGCCGAAGAACGCCGTCCGTGACATCTCCAGGGCGTTGGGCTACAGCCCTGGCCAGGGCGACGCGTTCGCCAGGCAGGTGGAACGGTGGGGGTCGTCGCTGGCCGCGGACGCGCACGAGCTACCCGGGCCGGTGGCCGACCTGGCCACCCAGCTGCTGAAAGCTCCCCGGCACCTGGGCATCCACTCCGCCGGCATGGTGCTCACCGAGCGCCCGGTGGGAGAGGTGGTGCCGATCGAGCACGCCCGGATGGAGAACCGCACGGTGATCCAGTGGGACAAGGACGATGCCGCCTGGATGGGCCTGGTGAAGTTCGACCTGCTGGGGCTCGGCATGCTCGCCGCGATGCAGCACAGCTTCGATGCGATTCGCGGCGCGACCGGTGAGGAGTGGGAGCTGGCGACGCTGCCGAAGGAGGAGCCGGGCGTCTACGACATGCTCTGCCGGGCCGACTCGATCGGGGTGTTCCAGGTCGAGTCACGCGCCCAGATGGGGCTGCTGCCGAGGCTCCAGCCGAGGCGTTTCTACGACCTGGTGATCCAGATCGCGCTGATCCGTCCCGGCCCGATCCAGGGTGGTGCCGTGCATCCGTTCGTGCGCCGCAAGCTGGGCCGTGAACCGGTCACCTACCCGCATCCCCGACTGGAGCCGGTGCTGAAACGGACGCTGGGCGTTCCGGTGTTCCAGGAGCAGCTGATGCAGATGGCGATGGCGGTGGGCGACTGCAGCGGCGAGGACGCCGACCTGCTGCGTCGCGCGATGGGCTCCAAACGCGGCCTGGAGCGGATCGAGTCGCTGAAGGCCAAGCTGTACGAGGGCATGGCCCGCAACGGCCTGGTCGGGGCGGAGGCCGACCACCTCTATGCCCAGATCCAGGCGTTCTCGAACTTCGGTTTCGCCGAGTCGCACTCGCTGAGCTTCGCGCTGCTGGTCTACGCCTCCAGCTGGCTGAAACTGCACTACCCCGCAGCGTTCCTCGCCGGGCTGTTGCGCGCGCAGCCGATGGGCTTCTACTCCCCGGCCACCCTGGTCACCGATGCGAAGCGCCACGGCGTGAACGTGCTGCGTCCCGACCTGGTCTGGTCCGGGGTGGACGCCGGGCTGGAGCTCGAACCCACGGCCGGATCCCGACACGGTCGCCCCGCGGGGGATCGCGGACGACCAGCTGAACGGCCGACCGGACTCGACTCCTGCCTCGAGCGCCAGCAGCCACCCGTCGGGGAGTTCGATGCGTCCGCTCCCGACACCTCTGCCGCCCATCGAAGGGACGGCAGCTTCGCCGTCCGGCTGGGGCTGGCCGGCGTCCGGGGGATCGGAAGGGACGTGGCGGGCCGGATCGTCACCGAACGGGAGGCGCACGGCGCCTACGCGTCGATGGAGAACCTGGTCCGCCGAACCGGGCTGACTGCAGAGCACCTGGAGGCGCTGGCGGCGTCCGGGGCGCTGGAGTGCCTGGGCCTGACCCGGCGGCAGGCGTTGTGGCGCGCGGGCAGCGCGGCGCTGGACCAGCCGGGCTCGCTGCCCGGCACGCTGGTGGAGTCGCAGCCGTTGTTGTTCGACGATCCGTCTCCGGTCGAGGTGCTCGCCGACGACCTGTGGGCAACCGGGGTGAGCACGGGCGACCACCCGATCGGCCAGTTGCGCACCGAGCTCTCCGCGCGCGGGGTGCTGAGTACGGCCGATCTCGCCACGGCCGAGCCGGACCGCCGGGTGGAGGTCGGCGGGCTGGTCACGCACCGGCAGCGTCCGGCGACCGCGTCCGGGATCACCTTCCTCAGCCTCGAGGACGAGCACGGCCTGGTGAACGTGGTCTGCTCGGTGGGGGTGTGGCAGCGGTTCCGCCGGGTCGCCCGCTCCTCGCCGGCGCTGGTGGTGCGCGGCAAGCTGGAACGCTCCGGGGAGGGCGTGGTGAACGTGGTCGCCGACCACCTCGAGCCGTTGCCGATCATGGTCGTACACCGCTCCCGCGACTTCCACTGAGGTCGTGTGGACGCGGGGGCAGGCGACTGCAGGGGCTCCCGGAATCATCGTCCATCAGCGTGCAGTGCGGCCCCGGGCAGGCTCGCTACGGAGTTGTCGCCCACCGGGGTGGTGCGTGTCTAGCATGAGCACATGGACGAACCGAACGGTCGGGTCGAGGAACTGAAGGCCCAGGCGGCCCGGCTCCGGGTGGGCGCCATCGAGGCCAACCGGAGCCTGATCGCGGAGTTGCAGGGCATCTGGCACGAGCTGAACGGGCTCGCCGCCGGCCAGCCCGACGTGCGCAGGATCTGTGACCACATCGCAGCCGACATCGCCCGGTTGGAGAAGCTCGACCTCGCCCTCGACACCGAGTGGCTCGCGGAGGCGAAGCACTCCCGTCCCTGAACCCGGTACGGGCCGCGCAACTGCTGCGCGAGCACGAAGTTGTGCCGAGCCCGCGGACCTGTTCCGTCGGCCCCCGCGGGTGTTGGCTGGAGGTGGTACCCGGCGACGTGAGGGGGCGCAATGTCGAACCTGTACTCGGGGATCCGCAGGATCCAGGACCAGACCCAACGGGACCGCTGCGCGCAGCGCCTGCTCGCGATGCGGCAGCGGCTGGCCCCGCTGCGGGCCCGTCGGTCGGACTCCACGCTGATGCTGGCGACGTGGAACATCCGCGATTTCGGCGCGGGGCGGTTGAATCCCAGCCCGCGACTGCCGGAGACCTTCTTCTACCTGGCCGAGATCGTGTCCTGCTTCGACCTGGTCGCGCTGCAGGAGGTGAACCGGAGGCTGACCGACTTCGAGCGGCTGGTCGGCATCCTCGGGCCGGCCTGGGACTATCTCCTGACCGACACCACAGAGGGCACCTCCGGCAACGGCGAGCGGATGGCGTTCCTGTACCGCAGGGACAAGGTCCGCTTCGCCAGGATCGCCGGCGAGATCGTGCTGCCCCAGGGCCAGACCATCGTTTCCGGCGAGAAGGTGATGCCGCCCGACCAGGCCGACCCGAACGACCCCGCGTCCGATGCGAGCGGGGCGGACGCCGGCCAGCAATTCGCCCGGACTCCGTTCCTGGTCGCGTTCCAGGCCGGCTGGTTCCGGTTCAACCTCTGCACCGTGCACATCTACTACGGCACAGAGAGCGGGGCGGGACTGCAGCGCCGGATCGGCGAGATCAGGGCGCTGGTGGACTTCCTCGCCCGGCGGCAGGACGCGGAGAACCGTGGGCTGGAAAGGCCCCAGTCCGCCCAGAACTACATCCTGCTCGGTGACTTCAACGTGGTCAGCCCGCAGCACGAGACCATGGCGGCCCTGCTCCGCAAAGGGTTCAGGGTGCCCGAGCAGATCGACGCGGAGCACCTGCCCGACCGCAACCACTTCTACGACCAGGTCGCCGTGCGGGTGAAGGATCCCCGGTTCCTCACCACCGACGGCGGCATCGTGGACGTCTACGCCGACGTCTTCACCGACGACGATCTGGACCTCTACCTGGCCGAGATCCCGGACACCCTGAAGGGGCCGACACCCCTGGCGCGTTTCCAGCGCTGGCGCACCTGGCAGATGTCGGATCACAGTCCGCTCTGGGTGCAGGTCCAGACCGACTATTCCGACAGCTACCTCGCCGACATCACCACATAGCCGACGGAACCCGGTCCGGGTACGCAACGTTGCCCGTCACCCGGCAGGGATGCCTGCAACCTGCCGTTCACGTGCGGCAGGTACGATTCCCTTCGAACGACGCAGGAGCGACCCGCTTCCCGGCCACCGGCCGACCCTGCCCGGAAGGACCCCATGAGCCCGACTGCCAGGCCCGAGAGGCGCCGCCTCCGGCGCACCGTCGCCGTCCTTGCGGTTGCCTCGGCGTTTCTCGTGGCCGGCTGCGCCCGCACCCCGGTCGGACCGACGCAGGGCGCGTTCGGAAGCGCCGAGGAGGCCTCGCCCACCCCCAGCGTGATTCCGTTCTCGCCCCCGATCGCACCCACACCGCCGTCCACGATCCCCCCGACTCCGAAGCCCACGCCCACGGACCCCTGGGACGCACTGAGCAAGAAGACGAAGAAGGAGTTCAAGGGCTGCATCGACAAGACCGTCGGTCCGGGATCCTCCGGCGCCTGCGCGCTGCTGGTGATCAAGAAGCTGAAGGCCGCCAAGTTCTATCCGTGGGCCACCACGAACCGGATCAACTCCACCGCGGGCGCGAACGCGATCCTGAACTACCAGCGCTCGCGCGGGCTGACCCCGACCGGATTCGTGAGGAAGAAGACCTGGCTGGCCCTCGCGTCCAAAGCTCCCGCGCTGCCCGTCACCCTGCCGAAGACGTGCCGGGCCAAGGGCATTGTCATCTGCGTCGACCAGTCCCACCGCAAGCTGTTCTGGCTGAAGAACGGTGAGGTCGTCAAGACCGTGAAGGTGCGGCTGGGCGGCTACAACTACCTGAAGAAGAAGGACCAGAAGAAGGGCGAGTGGCGGGTCTACCCGACCGCCAACGGCACCTGGAAGGTCTTCGACAAGCAGGTCGACCCTGCGTCCGAGAACTACGGCTCGGGCGCGATGCCGTACAGCACGATGTTCTACCCCGACATGTACGTGCACTACTCGCCCGGCTTCCACGCGGTGGGCTATGCGGGTTCCAGCCACGGCTGCGTGAACGTGGGCAGCCTCACCGACGCGATCTGGATCTTCAAGCACACCCCGATCGGCACGAAGGTGCACATCTTCACGCTGAAGGCCTGAACCAGGCGCCGCCCGGGTGGGCCAGCGGGCGGGCCGGGGACAGACCTGCGTATGGCCGCGGCGATCCGGCGGGGCTAGCCTGAGGCCGCTCCTCGCCCCTGGAGGTCTCCCCGATGGTCACGCCGCTGCCATTCCGCCTCGCCCTGCCCGTCCTGCTGCTCGCGCTGAGCGTCCCTGCGGTGGCGCCCGTGTCCGTCGCTGTCGCGGACGAGCCGACCTACACCGTGACACCCGTGGTCACCGGCCTCTCGATCCCGTGGGACGTGACCTGGGCAGGGGACCTGATGCTCTTCGACGAACGGGCCGGACGCCTGTGGTCGAAGCGCGGGGACGCAGCGCCACAGGCGGTGGAGTTGCCGCTGCCGCCCCTGTTCGTCCACTCCGAGGGCGGGTTGCTCGGCCTGGTCGCGGATCCGGACGCGGCCGTCAACGGCTACTTCTACACCTGCATGTCGGTCGCGAAGAGCACCGGCAAGGCGTCCGACGTTCAGGTCTGGAAGTGGCAGCTGACCAGCGACACCACTGCAGTGAAGGTGAAGACCCTGGTCAAGGGGATTCCGATCGGGTACGGCCGGCACAATGGCTGCCGGCTGCGGTTCCGCTCCGGCGACCTGCTCTACATCGGCACCGGGGACGCGGCCAAGGGCACCAACCCGCAGAACCTGAAGTCGCTGGGCGGCAAGGTGCTCCGGGTGCACAGCGACGGAACGATCCCGAGGTCGAACCCCTACTACCGCAAGGGCGGTAACGCCCGGTACGTGTGGAACTACGGGCACCGCAACATCCAGGGCCTGGCCCTGCAGCCGGGAACCACCACGCTGTGGTCGGTCGAGCACGGCACGAACCGCGACGACGAGGTGAACCTCGTGGTCAAGCGGGGCAACTACGGCTGGAGCCCGACCCCGGGCTACAACGAGAAGCGGTCGATGACCGACCGCAAGCGCTACCCGAAGGCGATCCGGGCGGCGTGGAGGTCTGGCTACCCCACGGTGGCGACGAGCGGGGCGACGTTCCTGTCCGGACCCCAGTGGGGCGCCTGGGACGGCGTCCTGGCGGTGGGGCTGCTGAAGGGCCAGGGCATCCTGCTGTTCGGGGTGTCTGCCACGCACAAGGTCGCGGAGCTGGGTCGGATCGTCACCGATCACGGTCGGATCCGGACCGTGCAGCAGGGGCCGGACGGCGCCCTGTACTTCACCACCTCCAACGGCAGCGACGACGGCGTCTACCGGCTCGTCCTCGGCTGAGGCCTCAGTTCGACGGCCAGCCCGCGCGCGGTGCGGGCGCAGGGGACGACCAGACGGTGCCGTGCCAGTCCTGCTGCCGGCCGAGCCCTGCCGCGCCCGGCCAGCTGGCTCCGACCACGAACAGCGTGGCCGCGTCGGTTCCGCCGAGCATGCAGGCGAACGCCCCCGGTCGAACCCGACCCGGTCGAGGATGGTGCCGCCCTCGGCGACCCGGACACAGTGCGAGTGCGGGACGTCGGCGTACCAGACCGCGCCGGTCGCGTCCATCGTGATGCCGTCAGGAGGATCCTCACCGAGATCGGCGAACACCCGGCGGTCGGTGAGTGAACCCTCGGCGGTGATCGTGAACGCGGTCAGGCGTTGCCGGTACGACTCGGCGACGATGAGGGTGCGGTTGTCGGGGCTGATCGCCATCCCGTTGGGGAAGTCGAGGTCATCGGCGACAACCCGTACCTCGCCCGGACCGGTGACCACAGCGATCCGCCCGGACGCCGGCCCGCCCTCGGGAGCGGTGGTGCCGAAGGGCGCATTGGGGCTGTTCACCCAGGCGTTGCCGCGCCCGTCCACCACGATGTCGTTGGCACCCAGTTCGGACAGCGCCCGCAGGTCAGCGTATGGCGTCAGGGTTCCGTCCGGAGAGAGCGCGAGCAGGCTGCGGGTCGCAGCGGAGACGACGAGCGGCGTGCCGTCTGGGAGGAAGTCGAAGCACAGGGGCAGCGAGGCGTGCTCGGCCATGGCCTCGACCCTGCCGTCCGGTCGCAGTCGGTGGATTCGGCCGGCGGTGCAGTCGGCGAACCACAGCATGCCGGCGTGCCAACGCGGCGATTCGAGCAGGCCGTGGCCGGAGGTGAGGACGTGCATGCCAGACAGTGTCGCGCGGCCGTGGTGGCGGTGCGCAAGGGTCCGACCCGGGGCATCTGTGCTCACGACGAGTGTCAGTGCGTCCGCCTAGGATGCCGCCCATGGCTATCGCACGATTCCCCAGCGTGGTGCTGGACTGTCCCGACGCGGAGGCGCTCGCCCGGTTCTACGCTGCGATGCTGGAATGGAAGACCGAGTTCGACGACGGATGGGTCGACCTCCGTGCCGAGGACGGGCAGTGCATCTCGTTCCAGTCCGTCGATGATTACCGCCCGCCGGTCTGGCCGGGCCAGGACGTGCCCCAGCAGCTCCACCTGGACTTCGTGGTGGACGACCTCGACGAGGGCGAGGCCGCAGTGCTCGCGCTCGGCGCGACCAAGGCCGGGTACCAGCCGGGCACCACGTTCCGGGTCTTCCTCGATCCGGCCGGGCACCCGTTCTGTCTGTGCCTCACCTAGGGCGTGTCTCCCAATCCTGAACGCGCTGCGGTGCACCCGGTGCGCCCGCTCGCTGCGTTGTCATCCTCGGCGATAGGCCCACTATCGACTCGTCTTCCGCCTTGCGAGCAGACGCACCGGGCACGTCCTCGCCAGGCGCCCGGGATTGGGAGACACGCCCTAGGGGTGGTCGCCGGCAGCGGCGGGCTGCTAGCGTTCCGGTGTGCGCGAAAGGCGCTGTTGAGCCTCGTTGAAGGGAGGTCGTGAGATGTCACCCATTGTCGTGGGGTCGTTTTCGATCGCCCATTCATCCGAGGCTCCCGCTGCCTGACTGATCGCCGGGTGCCTCCTCCTGTAGGAGAAAACCCTTGTCACACCTTTCTTCGTCCTTCGAGTGGGACGAACTTCAGTTCCGCGCGCTTTCCGAGGACCTCGCCGCCGACCAGCGGTGGTCCACCTGGGGCTCCGTCGAGCGTCTGTGCCGCGGGCCCGAACCCAGACCAGCCTGGCTGGTCACCTCCTCCGCAGCGATCGACACCGATCTCGGCGTCCTGAAGACCGGCAAGGAGGCCGACGTCGCCCTGCTGGAACGAGCCGTCCCCGGCGATCCCGGGCAGGCCTGCCTGCTGGCGGCGAAGCGGTACCGCAGCACCGACCACCGGCTCTTCCACCGTGACACCGGCTACACCGAGGGCCGCCGCATCCGGAACAGCCGTGACACCCGCGCGATGGCCCGCAAGTCCAGCCACGGCCGCGAGGTCGAAGCAGGCTTGTGGGCACGAGCCGAGTGGGACGCGCTGAAACGGCTGTTCGCGGCCGGTGTCCCGGTGCCGTACCCGGTCCAGATCGACGGCAGCGAGATCCTGATGGAGTTCATCACCGACCAGGAGACGGCCGCGCCCCGGCTGCATCAGACCCGTCCGACGGCTTCGGAGCTGGACTCGCTGTTCTCGCAACTGTTGGGGGCTCTCCGGACGATGGCCGGGCTCGGCGTTGTCCACGGCGACCTGAGCCCGTACAACACCCTGGTCGCGGGCGCGAGTGATCCGGACCCCAGGCTGGTGATCATCGACGTGCCGCAGTTGGTGGACCTGGCCGCCAACCCGAACGCCTACGAGTTCCTGCACCGTGACTGCACGAACATGGCTGCGTGGTTCACGGCCAGAGGCAAGGAGGTGGACGCAGAGGAGCTGTTCGGCGACATTCTCGGACATGCCTGGTGAGGGGGCGGCCCGATCGGGCAGGTAGCGTGGAGGCGTGCCACACCCCAGCACTCTGGCCGACGAGGCCGCGTCCCGCCCACCCCGACGACCCCTCCGCACCGCGTTGTCCGCCCTTCTCGGCGGCAGCATTGCGACCTTCCTCGTGGCGTTCCTCCTCGTCCTGGGGTTGGTCGGCCTGGTCGCTGGGTTGTTCGTTGTCCTGGTCTCGGCGCTGACCGGCCACGGCTTGTTCTGATCGCCGCGCCGAGGCCCCGGCGATGGGCCGAATTGCCGCTATGCCGCGGCAGGGGTCCGAACCTACGCTGCGAGGGGTTCCAGAACGGGGTGTGCCATGGTCGACGCGCGGATCGCCGAGTTCCGCAGGCTGCACGAGTCGGGGTGCTTCGTGATGCCGAACCCCTGGGACGTCGGCAGCGCGCGTGCGCTCGCCGGCATGGGGTTCAGGGCGCTCGCGACGACCAGCGCGGGCTTCGCGTGGTCGGCGGGCCACCCGGACAACAGCATCGGACGCGAAGACACCCTGGCGCACCTGCGCGTGATCGCCGGTGCCGTCGACCTGCCGGTGAACGCCGACTTCCAGGGTGGGTTCGCCGCCGACCCGGAAGGGGTGGCAGCGAGCGTGGGCCTGGCGGTGCAGACCGGCGTCGCCGGGCTGTCGATCGAGGACTTCTCCGGTGACCCGGCCGATCCACTGTTCGGGCCGGAGCTCGCCGTCGATCGCATCCGTGCGGCCAGGGCCGCGATCGACAGCAGCGGGACGGGAGTGGTGCTGACCGCCCGCACGGAGGGCTTCGTCTGGGATCGTCCGGACATCGACGACGCGGTCCGGCGCTTGAGCGCCTACGCCGAGGCGGGGGCGGACTGTCTCTACGCGCCGTGGATCAGCTCGCACGAGCACGTGGCCGCCATCGTCGCTGCGGTCGCACCGAAGCCGGTGAACCTGCTGGTCAACAAGCCCTTCATCACCCTGGCGGAGGCTACAGCTCTCGGCGTCCGGCGGATCAGCGTGGGCGGGATGCTGGCCAAGACCGCGTGGCGGGGCTTCCTCGCTGCGGCGACCGAGATCGCCGAGCAGGGCACCTTCTCCGCCTTCGCCGACCTGCCCGACCTCAACACGCTCCTCGACTCGTGATGCGGTCGGGCGATCGGTGAGGATGGACGCATGACCTGGACAGCCCCGAGCGTGACCCGCGACGACTTCCCACTCGACCTGCCCGAGCGCCAGTTACTGCAGGCGTTCATCACCTGGCACCGGCAGACCCTGCTGTGGAAGCTGGCCGGGCTGACCGGTGAGCAGCTGGCGACCCGCGCGGTCCCGAGCTCGAATCTGACCCTGCTCGGCATCGCGCGGCACATGGCGGAGGTGGAACGCCACTGGTGGCGGCACCGCGTCGCCGGCGAGGACGTGCCGTGCCTGTACGCCGACGACGAGGAGTGGGACGCGCTCGATCCCGAACGGGCCGCACAGGACTACCAGCAGTTGCTCCGGGAGTGGCCCGCAGTGGACGCAGTGGCCGCGCGGTACGACCTGGATCACACCTTCGACCGCCACGGGGAAACCTGGTCGGTGCGCGCCCTCTATCTGCATCTGATCGAGGAATGGGCCCGGCACAACGGCCACGCCGACCTGATCCGGGAGGCGATCGACGGGGCAACCGGCGAGTAGCCCTCCACCGACCCGTGCAACCTGCACAATGAGCGGGTGAGGTGGAGTTGGGAGGGCTTCTTCCTCCGGCAGAACCAGCCGGCCGCCGAAGGCACCGGCTTCGGCCTGTTCTCCGCCGTCCACCTGGGCGTTCTCGCCCTGCTGGCCGTCGGTCTGGCCGTACTGGTCGTCGGCTATCGCCGGGCGGGGGCCGGGGAACGCCGCCGGTTGCGCGTCGTGGTCGGGTGCACCGTGCTGATGCTGGAACTGCTGCGTCAGATCTCCTACCTGGCCAGCGGCTCGTACACGGCCGACATCCTGCCGTTGCACGTCTGCGGGATCGCCGCGTTCGCCGTCTTCATGGACGCGCTGCGGCCCAACCGGTGGACGGGCGACTTCCTCTACGCCGTGGGCTGGTGGGGCGCGCTGGCCGCCGACCTGTTCCCGGACTGGGCCGACCGTCCCATCCTCAACATCTACACGTGGCAGAGCTTCTCGATCCACGCGCTGATCCTCGGCTATGTGCTCATGCTCCTGGTCGGCGGTGACCTGGTTCCCGATCTGCGCAACCTGTGGCGGGTGGCGGTGCTGACCGCGGTGTTCGCGACGCTCGGTGCGCTCGCCAACCACGCGTGGGGAACCAACTTCTGGTTCCTCAACACGGGGGCGCCGGGGTCGCCGCTACAGGGCATCCAGGACCTGTCCGGCAGCTTCTACGTTCCCGTCCTGATCGTCCTGATCATGATCGTGTGGACGATGCTCTACCTGCCGTGGGTGGTGCGTGCCCGCAGGCTCGGGACTCGGCCCGACCCTTCGTCCTGACGCAGACCGGCGAGTCGTCCGGGCTTCACGCAGCCAGCACGCCCCACAGCCAGGACGTGATCAGTTCGGAGGCCTCCGGATCCAGGTGGGCATCCGCGTCGTTGTAGCGCAGGTCGCCGGAGGCGACGACCTCTGCGCTGCTGCGGGTCTCTTCCTTGAGCACGTGGTTCGCGTGCGCGGGGAAGGCGAAGCTCACATCGGCCATCCCGGCTGCGGCGTCCTGCAGGGGACCGCCGTCGAGGTCCGCGTCGACCTGCACGTCCCTGCGGCCGATCACCACCAGGGCCGGCACCCGCACGTCGGGCAGTGCCCGGTCCGCACCCTCCACCCAGAGTTCGCGGGCGAAGGGCAGGTTCGCGGGGGTCTCGAAGCTGGACAGCACCATGCGGACGTTCTCGGGCAACCCCGGATCCGGATCCATCGGACGGCCGTCGGCGTAGCGTGCCGCCGCCGCCTGCACCATCGCGAGGAGCGCCTCGCCGTTCGGCAGTGGACGCAGCTGCTGGGCCAACTGGGTCGCCAGCACGTCGCCGACCGGCCGCCCTGGCGGCGCGGTGAGCACCAGGCCCACCCATGGGACGGACTGGGGACGCGTGGCGTAGTGCAGCACGTGGAGGCAGCCCTCGCTGTTGCCAAGGCCCGCGATCCTCGCGGCGTCGACCCCTTCCTGCGCGGCGAGGACCCCGGCCGCAGCAACCACCTCGTCCAGATGGGACTGCATGCTGATCCGTCCGATCATCGCGGGGAGGTTCTGCGCGACGTGCGGGCCCGACGCGCGCTTGTCGTAACGCAGGCTGGCCATGCCCGCCTCCGCCAGCACCTCTGCGAGGAGCCGGGCGCTGCCGTTGTCGCCGGGCAGGAACGGGGAGTTCCAGTTCCGATCGGTCGGGCCGCTCCCTGCGACCATCACCACGGCGGGCCAGGGACCGGCGCCGTCGGGCCTCGTGAACGTCCCGTACATCGTGATGCCGTCGAGTTGCCAGCTCAGTTCGTTCGATCGGGTCATGACTCCAGCATGTCACCGGAGCCGGGCCGGCTAGTTGTACCCGGCCATCAGGTTGGTGACAGACGGCTGATTGGTGGGTTGCCTC
>CAYNLD010000005.1:0-243492 GCA_964397985.1 uncultured Propionibacteriaceae bacterium
CATGACTCCAACCTTCCCAAGGTTTGGAGTCTCCGGACACGCCGGGGCGGTTCAGTCCGCGAGTCAGTGCAGACTCTGGATCGCGTCCTCGAGTTGTGCCAGCCGCCTTGTTGGCGATCCCGTGATCTCGACGACCCGGGCATTCCCGACGAGGTCGGGATCGTCGGCGAGTTCGAGCAGGGAGTCGTTCATGGCGGCCCGCAATTCCGGGTCCTCATCGGCAGGCACCTCGATACCGTCGGCGTCAGTCAGGGGAAGCAGCACGAGCAGGTCGACGTGCGCCATCGCGGTGGCCGTCACCGAGAGGCCGTTGCGGAACAAGGTGGGGGCGCCGCCCGGCCGGCGCAGGGCGACGAGTGCGTCGAGATAGGCGAGGAAGTCCAGCGGCCCGCGTTCGGCGATGCGGGGGACGCCTCGCCTCTGCTCGGTGAGCCGAGCGGCCGCGAGCTGGAGCTGGGCAGAGAACGAGTCGGTGCCGGGCTCCACGTCCGCGTCGTCGAGCAACTCGAACGGATCTGGCAGCACCTCGAAGTCCGGATGGAGCTCCGCGAAGTCGGCGATCAGTGTGCTCTTTCCGCTGGCATGGGTGCCCGAGACCACAACAAGCATGTGGTCACCCTAGGCGTGCGGTTGCCTGGAGGCGGGGTCGCGCAGCCGGGGGAGCGCAGGCCGTGGTCGCCGACCACCGGTACCGTTGCCCATCATGGGTCATGTCGACGTTGCGGGCGTCCGCTTCGAGCTGCCGGACGGGCGGGTGCTGCTCGACGACGCTTCCTTTCGTGTGGGGGACGGAGCCAAGGTTGCGCTGGTCGGTGCGAACGGCGCAGGGAAGACGACCCTGCTGCGGCTGATCACCGGCGAACTCGTCCCGCACGGGGGCGTGATCACGCGCTCGGGCGGGCTCGGCGTGATGCGCCAGTTCGTCGGGCAGGGGATCGCCGATCCGTCCGGCCCGACGGAAGATCCCACGGTCGCCGACCTGTTGCTGTCGGTCGCCCCACCCCGGGTCCGTGCGGCCGCAGCCGCGGTCGATGCCTGCGAACGCGCCTTGATGGACAGCGAGGAGGTCTCCCTCCAGCTCGCCTACGCCGAGGCACTCGCGGAGTACGGCGACGCCGGTGGCTACGACATCGAAGTGGTGTGGGACGTCTGCACGATCGCCGCGCTCGGCGTGGAGTACTCCCGCGCCAGGCACCGTTCGCTGAGAACGCTGTCCGGAGGAGAGCAGAAGCGGCTCGTCCTTGAGTACCTGCTGCGCGGTCCGGACGAGGTCCTGCTGCTGGATGAGCCCGACAACTACCTGGACGTGCCGGGCAAGCAGTGGCTGGAGGAGCGCGTCCGGGAATCCCCAAAGACGATCATGCTGATCTCCCACGATCGCGAGTTGCTTGCCAACACCGCGACCCGCGTGGTCACTGTGGAGCTCGGCGCCGCCGGCAACCGCGTCTGGACGCACCCCGGCGGGTTCTCGAGCTACCACGAGGCGCGCAGGGACCGGTTCGAGCGGTTCGACGAGTTGCGGCGACGCTGGGACGAGGAGCACCAGAAGCTGAAGACCCTGGTACAGACCCTCAAGCAGAAGGCGACCTACAACGACGGCATGGCCAGCCGCTACCAGGCTGCACAGACCAGGCTCCGCAGGTTCGAGGACGCCGGCCCGCCCGTCGAGCAGCCGAGGGAGCAGAAGTTCCGGATGCGGCTCTCCGGCGGCCGGACCGGCAAGCGGGCTCTGGTCTGCGAACGCCTCGAGCTGCGCCTTCCGCCCACCGATGAGGCAGGTTCGCTGGACCTGATGAAGCCCTTCGACCTGGAGGTCTGGTACGGCGAACGGGTCGCCGTGCTCGGCTCGAACGGATCAGGGAAGTCCCACTTCCTGCGACTGCTGGCCCGCGGCGGCTCGCTGCCCGACCTCGAGCACGAGCCGGTGGGCGGAGTGGACAGCGTGCGTCCGGTGGAGCACGCCGGACGCGCGCGGCTGGGGGCCCGGGTCCGCCCCGGCTGGTTCGTGCAGACCCACGAGCACCCCGAGCTGATCGGACGCACCCTGCTCGACATCCTGCACCGCGGCGACGCAACTCCGGACGGCCGCGGTCGCGCCGGTCTCGGACGTGAGCCCGCCGCTCGCGCGCTCGACCGGTACGAGCTCGCGGGAGCCTCAGAACTGGCCTTCGAGTTGCTGTCCGGCGGCCAGCAGGCGCGCTTCCAGATCCTCCTGCTGGAACTGTCCGGCGCCACCATGCTGCTGCTCGACGAGCCCACCGACAACCTCGACGTCGAGTCCGCGGAGGCCCTCGAGGATGGACTTGCCGCCTTCGATGGCACCGTGCTGGCCGTCACCCACGACCGCTGGTTCGCGCGCGGGTTCGACCGGTTCCTGATCTTCGGCAGCGACGGTGAGGTGTACGAGTCCGACCGGCCGGTGTGGGACGAAGCCCGGGTCGAGCGGACGCGCTGAGGAGGATCCGGTCGGTGGCGGGATCCATCCCGGGTGTCCACGAGGGCGCGCGGCAGCCACCGGAAGGGTCCCCGGGATTCGACCGTGACTACGCGAAGGACTCCGGCGCCAGCACCGTCTCGATCCCCAACGCGATCGCGCCGACGATACCCGCCATCTCACCGATCACGGAGTGCGCGAGGGTGAGATTGCGGGTGGCCAGAGGGAGTGCCCGCTGATAGGCCACCGACCGGATGCCGGCCAGCAGGTCGTCGGTCGCCTCCGTCAAGGGCCCGGTGACGACGATCCGGGCGGGGTTGTAGACGTGCACCAGCGACGCCACCGTGCTGCCGATCAGCGCGGCCGCGTCCCGGATCAGCCGGATTGCGACCGGATCGCCGTTGCGGGCGGCCTGGCGGAGGTCCGTCTGGGTGAGGTCCGGGTTCCCCGTCGCCGCGCGCAGCTTCTTTGTGATCGCCTCGGCCGACGCGACGGCCTCGATACAGCCCGTGTTGCCGCACGAGCAGATGATGTCCTCCGCGCCCACGACAGACAGGTGCCCGATGTCGCACGCCGCACCATCCGCACCCCGATGGACGTGGCCCCTCTCGGTGATCAGCCCGCCGCCGATCCCCGTGCCGACCTTCACCACCAGCAGCGGGCACTGGTCCTCCGGGAGCACCCTCGCCTCGCCCATCGCGATCAGGTTCACGTCGTTGTCCACCCGGCACGGGCAGCCGAACTCGGCCTGCAGGTGTGCTGCCACCCCGAATCCGTCCCAGCCCGGCATGATCGGCGGACGCACCGGCACCCCGCGCTTGGCATCCACCGGCCCGGTGAACGAGACCACCGCGATCCGCAGCCGCTCGTCCGGCAGGCCCAGCTCGTCGAGGATCTCCCGGGCGAGCGCCACCGTCGCCTCCAGCGTCGCCACCGGACCCGAGTCGGCCGGGAACTCGATCCTGCGCTGCGCGAGGAACCTCTGGTCCATTCGCGCCACCACCACCCGGATGTGGTGCGGCGTCAGTTCCACGACGAGGACCGCCCCGGCGTCGGGGTTGATCGACAGCGTCTCGGCAGGACGCCCCGCACCGCGTTGGCGCGGAACCACCCCGCTCGAGACGACCAGACCGCGCTTCTCCAGCCCCGCGAGGCAGGTGCCGATCGTCGAGCGTGCCAGCCCTGTTGCCCGGGCGAGCTCGGGACGCGTCGTCGCCGTCCCGGACGCGATCAGCTGCGCCACAACACTCATCACCACGGACGGATCGGTGAGCCGGACCATCGGGGGGACCGCCAGACGGGCGGTGGGGAGTTCCGGCCGGCTCGGCGATTCAGTCATGTCCTGGATCCGTCCAATTCTGTCGCGAATGACATTATTCAGGCTCTCGGCGTCACGCTAGCACCCCTGTTACGTTCATTTCGAGCAATCTTGTGGCTCAATCCTTACGACGTACTCAACGGGGAGGCGGCGGATGTCCGACGGCACACACGGGTCCGGAGAGCGGCTCCGCGCGGTCATCGTCGGCAGCGGACTGATCGGCAACATCCACCGGCGCGCGGCGCTGCTGAACGGTGCCGAAGTCGTCGGCGTCGTCGAGAAGGACCCGGCCCGCGCGCTGTCCGCCGCCCGGCAATGGGGAGTCCCGAATGCCTGGGACCACCTCGAGCACGCCCTCGCGACCAGGCCGGACGTCATCCACGTCTGCACCCCGAACGTCACCCACGCCCCGTTCGTGCGGCTCGGCCTCGACGCCGGCCTGAACGTGATCTGCGAGAAGCCTCTCTGCCTGGACGCCGGCGAAGGTGCCGAACTCGCCGCCACCGCCCGCGAGCGCGGCCTCGTCGCCGCCGTCCCGTACACCTACCGCTACCACCCGCTGGTGCGGGAGATCCGGCATCGCCGCCTCGCCGGCGAGCTGGGCCAGATGCACCTCGTCCACGGCTCGTACCTGCAGGACTGGCTGCTCTCGCCGAACGCGTCCAGCTGGCGCGTCGACCCCGCCCTCGGCGGCACCTCCCGCGCCTTCGCCGACATCGGCTCGCACTGGTGCGACCTGGTCGAGTGGGTGTCGGGCGAGCGCATCGCCGAACTGGTCGCTGACATCGCGATCGCCGTTCCCGAACGCCCCGGCGAGACCGGGCCCACCTTCTCCCGTGGGGCCGACGACCTGCCCCGCGTCCAGGTTCGCACCGAAGACGTCGCCAACATCCTGTTCCGCACCACTTCCGGTGTCCCCGGCACCCTCACGGTCTCCCAGGTGTCGGCCGGGCGGAAGAACCGACTCTGGTTCGAACTGGACGGGGCCGTGCAGTCCGCGGTCTTCGACCAGGAGAACCCGGAGACGGTCTGGCTGGGTGGTGAGGGTGAATCCCGGATCCTCTCCCGCGATCCCGGACACGAGTCCGCGGATGCGCGCCGGGTCACCCTCACCCCTGCTGGCCACGTGCAGGGCTGGGAGGCCTGCTTCGAGAACTTCGTCGGCGACGTCTACGCGGCGATCGGCGGCGCGCGGCCCGAAGGGCTGCCCACCTTCGACGACGGCGCCCGCTCCCTGAGGCTGGTGGATGCCGTGCTCGCCTCGGCCTCGAACCGGCAGTGGACGGCGGTGGCCCCGTGAGGCCCGGGCTCACGACGGCACGCCCGGCCCGAGCGATGCGGCCCCGCGGGAGCGCCCTTCCCACGCCCGCCAACGACCCCGACCCACGTGCAGGGCGTGGGCATCGAAACCAGGAATCGGCTCTCAACGGTGCACAGCAGCACCCGAGGCACAGCAGAAAGGAACACTCATGAGAAGGACGATCGCGGCGCTGTTGGGCGCTGCGCTGGTCATCACGCTGGGAGCTTGCAGCACCTCGTCCACCCCGGGGGAGACAGGCGCGGCGGCCGGCAAGACCATCTACGTGCTCGGCCCCACGCCCGACCACGGCTGGACGGCCCAGGCCGGCAGCTACGCGGAGAAGAAGGTCGCGGAGATCAACGCCGCCGGCACCTACAAGGCCGAGTACCAGGCGTCCTCGGACGGCGAGGCGCAGAACGACCTCGTCCAGAACATCATCGCCAATGGCGACGCGGCCGGCGTGGTGTTCTTCGCGCTCGACGACTCGGCGAAGTCCGGGCAGGAGGCGCTGATCGGCGCCAACATCCCGTTCATCTCCTTCGACCGGATCATCGAGGGACCGGACAAGTCCGCCATCCTGAATTTCTCCGGCGACAACTGGGCCGTCGGCGCGGGTATCGGCTACTGGCTGCAGAAGAACGGCATGAAGCCCGGTGACACGCTCGTCACGCTGATCGGCGACAACGGCACCGTGAGCTCGCGGCGCCAGGAGGGCTTCGAGCAGTTCCTGAAGGGCGAGAAGGACTACTCCGACAAGGAGACCGGGCAGACCTACAAGACCAGCCAGGCCTGGACCGCGGACGAGGTCAGCGCCCTGACGTCGAAGTACAAGGTGGTCTGCGACTGGAGCGCCGACGCCGCCTACCAGTACCTCGAGCAGACCCTGCCCGACATCATGAAGGACGCCAAGTCCAGCGGCGGCAACCTCTACGTGTTCTCGATGGACGACGAGATGACCTTCGGGTTCATGAACCTGCTCGAGGGCAACACGCTCGACGACGCCGCCAAGAAGGAACTCGCGGACATGAACGTCTACATCTCCGCCATCGGTGGCATGCAGGAGCTGTACGACGTGATGGCCGGCACCGCGCCGCAGTCCAAGATCGCCGACCAGTACTTCGACGGCCTGATGAGCATGTACTTCTCGCCGAAGATGATGACCACTGCGATCGACTACATGGTGCAGTACCTCGACGGCAAGGACTGGAAGTACAAGGCCGGCGACGGCGAGTACGAGCCGACGTTCATCGTGGACAAGAGCAACGTCAGCAAGTTCCAGGGGTTCACCGGTCACTGATCCGGTTTACTGACCACGGAGGAAGCTGAACCCTGTCGCGGGGTGCGCTAAGGACGCGTGCCCCGCGGCAGGGTCGTCACAGGCGAGGGGGTGATCGCGGCGTGAGCATCCTGGAGATGACCGGGATCTCGAAGTCGTTCGACGGAAACCGGGTGCTGAAAGGCGTCGACTTCAGCGTGGAGCAGGGTGAGATCCACGCCCTGCTCGGTGAGAACGGCGCCGGCAAGTCGACCCTGCTGAACATCCTCGCCGGCGTGATCCCCAGGGACGCGGGAGACGTCCACTTCGACGGGACGCGCTACCCGCACGCCACCATCGCGCAGATGGAGCGGGCCGGAGTGGCTTTCGTCCATCAAGAGCTCAACGTCGTCAACGACCTGACGGTGAGCGAGAACATCTTCTTCAACCACGAGCTGACCTACTCCTTCGGCCTGCTCCGGCGCACCGAGATGATCGCAGAGACCCGCAAGCTGTTCGAGCGGCTCGGGGTCGACATGGACCCCACCCGCAAGGTCGGCGAACTCAAGACGAGCCAGAAGCAGTTGCTCGAGATCTGCCGCGCGCTGCACGCCGAGGCGAAGCTGATGATCCTCGACGAGCCCACCACGGCGCTGGGTAACGACGAGATCGAGCACCTGTTCTCGATTCTGCGACAGCTGAGGTCCGAGGGGCGCTCGTTCATCTTCGTCTCGCACAAGATGCCCGAGGTCTTCCAGATCGCCGACACCTACACGGTGCTGCGCAACGGCGAGTTGATCAGCTCGGGCGCGGTCGCGGACGCGACGCCGTTCTCGATCACCTGCGACATGGTGGGAGAGCAGTACGCCGACGAGGACGTCTACCGGGCCAGGGAACTCGGGCCCGTGGTGCTGGAGCTCGACCGGCTCACGTCGGAGTCGTTCCGGGACGTCAGCCTTACCCTGCGCCGCGGCGAGGTGGTCGCCCTCACCGGCCTGGCCGGGTCCGGGGCCAGCGAACTGATGCAGGCCCTGTTCGGGGCGATCCCGCTGCTGGGCGGGGAGATCCGCGCCCACGGCAAGCCCGCGTCCGGGTCGATCCGGGCGGCCATGCGGCGCGGCATCGGCATGTTGCCGACCAACCGCAAGGAGAACTCGGTGATCCCCGACGTGAGCGTCCTGGAGAACCTGTACCTTGCCGAGCACAGCCTCTCCGCCCGGCGCCAGTGGATCCACAACGCCCGCGAGATCGCCCAGTACGAGAACCTTCGCGACGCGCTGAACATCCGGACGCAGGGTCCGGGCGTCGCGATCAACAGCCTGTCCGGCGGCAACCAGCAGAAGGTGTTCCTGGCCCGCTGGCTGAACACCGACGCCGACATCCTCCTGCTCGACAACCCCACCCAGGGCGTGGACGTCGGCGCGAAGGAGGAGATCTACGGGCTGATCCTCGAACTCGCCACCGCTGGCAAGACGGTGGTGATCAACACCCTCGAGATCCCCGAGATCCAGAAGGTCTCCGACCGCTGCGTCGTGCTCTACGCGGGCGACGTCGTGGCTGTGCTGGATCACGACCAGATCAACGAGCGTGACGTGATGCTCTATTCGACCAACGCCATGAATGCAGCGAAGGGTGACTGAGGTGGAAGCGAAGACCGGCAACAAGGTGTGGCGGGCGGTCTCGTCGCTGTGGCGCGAGCACAGCTACATCTTCGTGTTCATCGTCATCCTGATCGTCTACGCCGTCACCATCCAGATGAACGGCAAGAGCTTCACCTCCGGCCATATCTCCTCGATCCTGTCCAGCCAGAACACCGTGATCGTGGGCACCATGGCGATCGGCATGGCGCTGGTGATCATCACCGGCCAGATCGACCTTTCGATCGGATCAGCGCTCGTGCTGTGCTCGGGCGTCACGATCGTCGTGTTCAACATGACCGACAACATCCTGCTCACCGTGCTCGCCGCGCTCGGCTCCGGTCTGCTGCTCGGTGCGGTGAACGGCGTGCTGGCCGCGTACGCGAAGATCCCTCCGTTCATCGTGACCCTCGGCACCATGCTGATCTACCGCTCGCTGGCGCTGTGGGCGGTGCGAGAGATCCCGCCGGAGATCAGTGGCTCCTCTTCCAGCCAGTTCGCGATGAAGTCGGGCTCGGCCAGCTACGAGTTCCTCCGGATGGCGTTCGGCACCGGCTCGCTGCGGATCGCGGGCTTCTCGATTCCGTACGTGTCGATCCTGTTCCTGCTCTGCGTGGCCCTGTTCGTGGTGATCGCCGGCAACACGAAGTACGGCAAGGCGGTCTACGCGGTGGGCTCCAACGACAGGGCCGCCCGGCTCGCCGGTGTGAACGTCGACCGGATCAAGGCCTCGGTGTTCATGGTGACCGGTCTGCTCGTCGGGGTGGCCAGCATCATCCAGGCCTGCAAGGTCGGCAACATCACCCCTGCCTCCTCGGGACGCTCCTACGAGATGTACGCGATCGCCGCGGTCGTGCTGGGCGGCATCGCCATGGCCGGTGGCCGCGGCAACATGGCGGGCGTGCTGTTCGGCGCGCTGTCCTACTCGGCGATCGACTTCATCATCGTCAGCATCCCGGCCCTCAGCGCCGACATCCAGGACACCTTCCAGGGCCTGGTGCTGATCCTGGTCATTCTCGTCCAGACCGCCGGTCCGGTGGTCAAGGAGAGGTTCACGTCCCGGCGACGGCGCAGCCGACCGGCCGCGGCGGCCGCCGCGGGCACGACTGGCTGAGCGAGCGACGAGGTGTGCGAGGTGCACCTCGCACGGTGCGCCACGCGATCCGTGCAGGCGGGTCGCCCGTCGATCAAGGCGTGGTTTCGACGGGCGCGGTTGCCACCGGTGCTGGATCCGGCGGCCTCGCCGATGATTCGAGGGCGGCGGGGTCGGAAGGCTCCAGGCTGAGCGGCTCGGCCTGCTGACGTGCCGCGCCGGCCGCGTGCCCGGGACCACGCTGCGCGGCCGCCCGCTCCTGCTCGACGAAGGAGCCCAACTCGTTGATCGTCGTCATGATCGGGGACGGGAACACGACGGTGGTGTTCTTGTCGACCCCGATCTCCACCAGGCTCTGCAGGTTGCGGAGCTGGAGCGCGATCGGATGGTCCATCATGATGTCCGACGCCTCGCCGAGCGTCCCGGCCGCCATCAGCTCGCCCTCGGCGCTGATGATCTTGGCCCGCTTCTCCCGCTCGGCCTCGGCCTGCTTGGCCATCGCCCGTTTCATGCTGTCCGGCAGCTGGATGTCCTTCAACTCGACCAGTGTCACTTCGATGCCCCACTCGAGAGTGGTCATGTCGAGGATCTCCCGGATGTCCAGGTTGATCCGGTTCGTCTCCGCCAGCGTCTCGTCCAGCGTGTGCTGGCCGACCACCTTCCGCAGCGTCGTCTGGGCGATCTGGTCGATCGCGGCCTTCGGGTTCTCGATCGCGAGCACGGATCTCTTCGCGTCGATGACCCGGAAGTAGGCCACGGCGGAGATGTCCACGCTGACGTTGTCCTTCGTGATGATCCCCTGGGACTGGATCGGCATCGTCACGATCCGGGTGGAGACCCGGTGCAGCACGTCCACGAACGGGATGATCATCCGCAGCCCGGGCTGCAGCACCGCGATCACCCGTCCGAAGCGGAACAGGACGCCCTGCTCGTACTGCTTCACGATTCGCAGGGATAGGCCCAGCAGGGCCACAAGCAAGACCGCCACAACCACGTAGACCCACATCGCGATTCCGATCGACGCCTCGGGACGGGTCCTCGGGAACACTGCTCAACCCGCTATGCCAGCTTACGCGCAGCGTCGTCGCCGAGCCGGGGGAGTCTCTCGATCCTGCGCCCCCAGCGGGGTCTCACCGACCATCCCTGATCCGTCGCAGAGCGGCCTCGTACGCGACCCGGAGACGCGCCGGACCGCGGCGCACCAAGACCCGCCCGCCGAACGGGATGGGCAATTCTCCACAAGCGCACCGTCCGCGGTTGCGCGTAGCTTGAGTTCCTAGCGACAGACACAGCGAATTCAGTGACCGGCCTGCTGGACGGGGAGCTGATGCTCAGGCCAGGGGGTGCGTCGTGAACAGCAGGAGCCGCAGGTCGCCGATGCTCCCGACGCGCCCACCCACACCGCGCTCGGACACCTGATGCGACCGCCGGCGGCCGGTCATGGCGAGTGACGCACAGCGACTGGACGGCGCCGCCGGCGCCCTGCTGACGCGCACGATCGACTCCTTCACCCGGTCGCTCGCTGACGACGCCCGGATCGGCGACCTGATTGCCCGCCTCGGCCTCGTCGGCGACGCAGCCGAAACGGCGGCCGTCGCGCTGAGGGGGAGCCGGGCCGACATCACTACCATCGCGGCCGCGATCGCGTCGGCCGTCACCGAACTGGAGTCCGGCCACGCGAACGCGGTGAAGCTGATCGGTCCGGTGGCGCAGGCCTGGAAGGGGATCAGCGGCCTCATCGACTCCCTTGAGCAGGTGGCCCTGCCCCCGTTGCCCGCCGCCCCGGACGCGCCTGACCTCGCGCAACTCGCCCGGATCGGGGGAGTGGCCGTCCTCACCGACGTGGGCGCGCTCCTCGAGACCGTCCTCGCCGGGGCCCTCGACGACACCATCCGCGGCCTCGCGCCGTCGGCGTGGGCATTCCTCCGGGGCGCAGGGCTCTCCGCGCCGGACCTGCCGCTGATCGCGTTCGCCCAGTCCGTCATCGACAACCCCACCGCGTTCCTGTGGGAGCGCGTCCGCACGCTGCGCCGCACGATCGACATCACCGTCGCCGGCATCCTCACCGGCGTCCGGACGAGCTCGATCGTGACCATCCCCGTCGTCGACGCACCCCTGCCGGGTGAGGTCACGGCCGCAGCGCCCACCGCGGCCGTGCTGCTGCAGCGGATCATCCTGCGGTTCGCGGCCGACACCTACGACGAGCCGTTCCCGATCACGGTCGAGCTGTACGGCACGGCCGCCGACCCACCCGGCTTCGCCGCGGCCGTCGTCCGCGTCCCCGGCATCACCCAGCCGCTGCACGTCGGCTCCCTCGCGACGCTGACCGTCGACGGTGCGCAGGACGTCGGGCTCGCGATCACCGGGTGGGGGACGGTGAAGGCGCTCGGGCTCAGCCCGACGGTGCGGCTGGGCATCGACAACGCCGCCACCTCCTGGGCCTTCGGCGATGCCGGCTCGCTGCGGATCGAGTTCGGCAAGCCCGTCCTGGAGGCGACACTGGACGCCGGAGCGGGTACCTGGGGCCTGCGCGCGGGCTTTGGGACGCTCGACGCCAGCCTGTCCACAGCCTTCCTCGGCCCTGTGCTCGGCGTCGTGCTCCCGTCCGGTGGCGTCCACCTGTTGGGGTCCTTCGTCGTCGTCGCGGACGAGCACGGCCTGCACTTCGAGGGCGGGGTCGGCTTCTCGGTCACCTGGCCCGGCACCGTCCGCCTGCCCGGGTTGTCGATCACGTCCCTGACCACGACCATCGCCTCTGCGTCCGGACGCCTCGAACTCGGCACGGCCGGCTCGATCGCCGTCGCGCTCGGACCGCTCAACGTCAGCATCGCAGGGCTCGGGCTGACCCTGCCGATCGCGGCCCGCGAGGACGGCGGCGGCAACCTCGGGCTGCTCGACGTCGCCGCCCCGTCGCTGAAGATGCCCACCGGCATCGGCGTCGCGATCGACACCCCGGTGGTCACCGGCGGCGGCTTCCTCGCGATCACACCGGACGGGGCGGAGGGTGCTCTCGAACTCGCCCTCAAGCTCGGACCGGTCCAGGTGACCGTCCGCGCCGTCGGCGTCTTCGGCACCGTCGACGGCCAGATCTCGTTCATCGTCGTCATCTCAATGTCGTTCCAGCCGGGGATCGAGCTGTTCCTCGGCCTCCAGCTGACCGGCGTCGGTGGCATCTTCGGCTTCAACCGGACGCTCGACCCACCAGCGCTGACCGACCTGGTCCGCGCGGGGAAACTCGAGGACATCATGTTCCCCGACGACCTCGCCGCCCGGGCCACCGAGATCATCGCCAGCGTCAAGAGCGCCTTCCCCGCCCGCCGCGACCAGTACGTCGTCGGCCCGATCCTGCAGCTGGGCTGGGGGAGACCCACCCCCTTCGTGACCATCTCCGTCGGGGTGGTGTTCACCTTCCCCGATCCGGTCGTCGGAGCCATCATCGGCACGGTCCGTGTCGCCCTGCCCACCCCGGATGTCGCGATCATCGACATCCGGGCCAATTTCGCGGGAGTGATCGACTTCACGACCGGCGACCTGTTCTTCGCCGCGTCCCTCGTCAAGTCCCACATCGCGATGTTCGAGGTGCAGGGCGACCTGCTCCTCCAGGCCGGGTCCCAGGGCTTCATCTTCTCCGCCGGCGGCTTCAACCCCCGCTACGACGGCCCCCGGCCGCAGGGTGAACTGCGGCGCCTGTCGGTGTCGTTCGCTCCATCGCCCGTCCTGTCGATCCGCGCGGAGGCGTACTTCGCGCTCACCGCGTCCACCGTCCGGTTCGGCGGGGCGCTATCGATCACAGCCACGCTCGGCCCGTTCGGTGCCCGCGGTGCGCTCACCGCCGACGTCCTCATCCACACCGAGCCCCGGTTCTCCTTCATCGCAGAGCTCATCGGCGACTTCGCGCTGACCTACGACGGGGACGACCTCCTCGGCGTCCACATCAGCGTCCTGCTCGAAGGCCCAGGCCACTGGCACGCCCGGGCGCACGTCAGCATCGACATCCTGTTCTTCTCCGTCTCCGGCACCCTCGACATCGAGTGGGCGACGCGACGGCACCGCTCACTGCCGGACCGCCCGTCGACGTGGCCCAGAAGGTGCTGGCCGGCTTGGCCGGTCCCGCCCCAGCGGGTGCCGGCGATCCCCAGGCCGGCTGGACCGCGCTCGCCCCGGCGCAGGGCTCGGAGGTCGTCCGCGTCCGCGACCGGGCCACGGGCCTGCACCCGCTCGGCGCGGTCCGGCTCAGCCAGACGGTCGCACCGCTCGAGGTGACCCTCGACCGCTTCGGCACCAACCCGGTCACCGGCCCGAACCCGGTCACCCTCTCGGTCGCGTCGGGAGGGCTGCCGTCCACACCGGTCACCGAGAGCTTCGCCCGCGCGCAGTACTTCGACCTCAGCGACGACGAGCGGCTCTCGACCGCCGCCTTCGTCCCCATGGCGTCCGGGGTGGTCGTCCAGGACCTCGCCTGGCGGGTCGGGCCCACGATCTCGGTGGACGTCGTCTACGAAGAGGAGATCGGTGCCCCCGCGCCCGCGCATCCGCGGTGGTTCGTGACGATCGACGCGGCCGTCTTCGCCTGGAACCACGTGGGAGCAGCAGGCGTCGCGCACCTCTCCGAACTGCACGAGCCCCGCCCGCTGGGCATCGGGGTGCGCGAGCCGCTGTTCGCCGCGGCACCCTCGAGCAGCGGTCCGGCAGCGGGTGCGTCCTTCGGCGCCGCAGCCGACCTCCTCGGCATGTCCACCATCCGCGACGCCGATGTCGCCGTTTTCGCCGACTACGAAGCGGAGTTGATGCACCGATGAGTCTCGCCCGCTACACCTACGCTCCGCTCGCCACTCGCGGCTTCCAGCCCACCGACGCGGGAGTCGCGGAACTCGTCGTCACCGTCCCCGGTTCGGACGGGCAGGCGAAGGGCTCGCTCGCCATGCTCACCGCAGCGGATGTGGTGGGCATCCCCGCCACCCAGGTGATCCGAAGCTGGCCCAGGGACGGCTCCCGCGGCGTCGAACCGAACTACCTGCCGCTGGTGGAGTTCGACTCGCCCGACGTGCCGTGGCTGTTCAGCCGTCCCGCGCAGAACGGACGGCTCGAACCGTGGCTGGCGCTCGTGGTGGTCGACGTCACTGGCGTGGCTCCGGCGGACCTGCCGCTGCAGCCATCCGCGACCGGGATGCGGCTCACCGTCGACACCGACGCGCTGCCCGATCCGTCCGGGTCCTGGCTGTGGGGCCACGTCCAGCTCCTCGGCGACGACGCCGTCCCGGGAGACCCGGCCCGATCCTTGGCCCGGCTGGTCAGCCCCCGACGGCTGGACCCCGACCGGGACTGGCTGGCCTGCGTGGTGCCGATCCTGGAGAGCGCGCGACTGGCCGGGGTCGGCGAGACCGACCAGGCGGACGCGATCCGCACCTCGCGGCAGTACGCCTGGAGTCCTGGCGCCGGGAGCGTTGTGCTGCCCGCGTACCACTCGTTCCGCTTCTCCACCGGGGACAACGGGGACTTCGAGGCGCTCGTCCGCCGCCTGCACGGCATCCCGCTCCCGGACGGGATGGGACGCCGCCACCTGCGCATCGACCACCCGCTCAGCGGCCTGCCGTCCCCGCTTCCCGACGATCCGGCGGTCGCGGGCGACCTGGTCATGCACGTCGCGCTCCGTCCGCCGGAGGAGGAGGACGAGCCCATCCGTCCGCTCGTCGGGCCCGACTACGTGACCGCCCTGCTGTCGCGGCTCGCGGACGCGGGCTACGACCTGGCCCTGGTCACCGGCCCGGACGCCCCGGCGCCGAGGGTCGGACCGCCCGCGTACGGGCAACTCGCTGTCGGTGCAGGGGGCTCCGCCGCTGCCATCGGCGCAGGAACCGCCCCGCCGTGGCTGGCCGACCTCAACGTCGACCCCCGGCTGAGGGTTGCCGCCGGCCTGGGCGCGGAGATCGTCCGCCGTGACCAGGAGCACTACGCGGAGTCGGCCTGGAAACAGGTGGGGGACGTCCTGGCCGCCAACAGGTTGCGGCGCCGCGCCGAACTCTCCCTCGGGGCGAGCCTTCGGCTCTACACGAGGTGGGTCGCCACCCTCGACGCCGGCACGCTGCTGACCACCGCGGCCCCCGTGCTGCCGAAGATCGCCGTCTCGGCCGGGCAGACCGTGCGCGGCGCCCTCGCCGCCTCCAGCATCACGGCGTCGGCCGTTTCGGTCGAACTGCGCCGGCAGAGCCGGACGCGCGGGAATTTCGCCTCCCCCGCGTGGAACGGTGCCATCTCCGTCCGGGCCGTCGCGGCCCGCGCGGTCACGCTCCAGCCGTACTCCACTGCGCGCGAACTGGACGGCATCCAGCGGCTCGCCGAGCCCGGCACCATCTGGACCGGCACCCGGCTGACACAGCTCCTCGGCACCCTCGTCCCCGATCTCGACGTGGCCGCCGTGACCCCGGCAGAGGCCGGGACGAAGCTCGGCGCGCTCGGCGGCACCCGGGGTTTCGCTCTTCCCGACGAGGCGGCGGTCGCGTCCGCCCTGGCCAGCCCTGCGCTCGACGCCGACTCCCTGGCCTCCAACTTCGGGCTGCTTCCGGCCAGCGTGGTGCGCGGTGCCGTCACCGAACCGGTCCCACCGACGGGCCCCGTCGGCGGCCACGGCCGGGCGCCGCACCACCCGCCGCACCTCGGCGGTGCGGTCGAACGGATCGGGCGCGTCGGGGGCTTCGAGAACGTCGAGCGGCCCGCGCACGCGGCTCCGTCCCCGCTCGAGGCGCGCGTTGCGATCACGATCCCGTTCGAGCGGCAGCTGCAGACGATCAGTGCCAGCGACGCGATCGACGTGCTGCGCGACAACACCTCCATCGTGCGGACGGTGGGCGACCGAGTGGTCATCGACGTCGCCGCGCTGGACGACCTCACGTCGGTCGGGACGGCAGCGACCACACTGAAGCCGCAGGTGCTGGACGAGATCGTCGCCGGCACCTTCACCCCGGCACAGCAGGCCGTCGAGTCGTTCGGGCTGAGCGCAGCGACGAAGTCGACCGTCCGCACCGAGATCGTCGGTGCGCTGAAGGACCTGACCGACCGGTTCGTCCGGCCCCGTCCCGACAACGACGGACCGCAGCCGCTCGCCGGCGGTCTGGACGGCCTGCGCGCCACCGTCCTCACCGCGCTCGACCCCCGCACGACCCTGCGCGCAGCAGTGAACAGCCGGATCGCCGCACTGCCCGGAGCGCTCGAAGGCTCGTTCGCCGACATCATGCCCGCCCCGGACCTGTCCGAGCCCACCTACGACGACCTCGCCGCGATCTCCCACGACTGGCTGCTTCCGGGGCTCGACGCGCTGCCCCCGGACACCACGACCCTGACCGCGGCGAACCGGAGCTTCATCAGTGCCTTCCTCGTCGGCGTCAACCACGAACTCGCGCGCGAACTGCTGTGGCGGGAGTACCCGACCGACCAGCGCGGCACCTACGCCCGGCAGTTCTGGTCGCACCGGCTCACGGAGAAGCCGGCGACCACGACGACCTCAAGCACGAACTGCACCGCGCGGCCGGCCTCACCCTGGCCGGCCTGCAGACCGTGTCCGGGACCGCAGGGGACGACCCCCTCGTGCTGGTGATCAAGGGCGAGTTGATCCACCGGTACCCTTCGGTGATCGTCCAGGCGGGCCACACGGTGGCGGGCGACGGCACCCGGCACCTGGTCGAGCCCGCGATCGACCCGGACTTCCGTGGACTGCTCGAGCCGGACGTCCTGGTCGTCGGGTTCACCGGCCTGACCCTGCCGATCGTCCTCGCCGCTGCCGACAACCCGGACGCCGCCTGGTGGTTCTTCTTCTCCGAGCACGTGTCCGAGCCCCGCTTCGGGCTCGACGACCCGGACGGTCCCGCCTGGACCGGCAACACCTGGAACGACGCGTCCTGGGCCGGGGCCACCCTCGAGCGGGGCAGGTTCCTCGGCGCGTCCAGCTTCGCGCGGTCGCTGCCCAAGGGCACCGGCGGCGGACCGTCGTTCACCTGGGGTGCCGACGCGGCGACGCAGGCCTGGATCACCTTGCAGTTCCCCTTCCGGCGAGGCATCCCCGCCGTCGACCTGCTTCCGCCGCGGGAGAACGCATGACCGACTTCAGCCAGCTCCGCTCCCATCTCGCCTCGGCGCGCGAAGCGCTCGACTCCCGGCGCGGTGCCCTCGCCGGCCTCGACGCACAGTTGGCCGATGCCCGTCGCGTCGGCGACGCGGAGGCGATCGCCCGGGCTTCCCAGGCGCGTGCGCACGCTGTCACCGCCCTGGACAAGGCGCGGGAGACGGTCCTGGCCGCGTCCGACCGGTTCACCGGCGGCATCCGGGACACCCCCATCTTCATCGGACCGGTCGCCGGGCAGCCGGCGACCGAGGTCCCCCTGGACGGCGTGGACGAGGCCGTGCCGATCGCACTGCTGCCGGTCCGGCTGGAGACCCGCCTGCGCGACGGGCACCTGCTGCTGCGGATCTTCCCCGACGACCTGCACGTCGACGACCACCAACCCCTCCTGGACGAGGGCGAGTACGCCGCCGGCACGACGTACTGGACCGACGTGGCCGCCGGAGGCGACGTCGCCGACGGGGCCTGGAACCGCCTCACCGGCCGGGTCGGGCTGTACCGGGCGCTGTGGGTGCGCGAGCAGACCCGTCCGGGTGCCGACGGCGCGACGCCACCGCTGGAACTGCGCCCGACCGGGACGGCCAGGCCGGCCGTCGCCCGCGGACTGCCCGACCTGTTCCTGGCCCGGGTGCGCACCGAGAACGGCGAGCTGCACGCCCAGGGGCTGCCCGTGCCCGATGAGGTGGACGTCGGTGTCGACTGGAGCGGCACCACCTCCGGCTTGATCGACGGGGACGGGGCCCTGCAGGGAGGACTCGCCTGGCTGTCCGACTTCGACACTGCCGTGAAGGCCGGGCTCGCGATCGACATCGACCTGCAGGGCGGAACCCGGATCCTCGACGTGACCGTCGTCGGGGTCACCGTCTCGCTGACGGCGGACGAGTCGGCCACCCTGCTCTCCGGGCTCATCGCAGACCAGCGGGTCAGCCACGGCGCCGGCATCATCGCTCCCGGGACGCCGACGAACAACCTGTCCGACAGCCCGTCCGGCCTCGACCTCCACCCACCGGCCGCCAGCCTCGACCCGACCGCGGCGCCCGCAGCGGCCGCGCAGTCGGACGCCGCCGTCCTCGCGGGGGCGCTCGGGCTTCCGATCGACACCCTGGCTGCCCTTCCCGGGGCGGATGCCCATGCGGTCGCCGGCCAGGCCGCCATGCAGCGGGCCCTCTTCGAGGCCACGTGGGGGCCGTACCTGCGCCAGCAGGCCGTGCCCGCCTTCACGCCGGCCCAGATCCCTTCGGTGTACCGCCACATCACGGAGCACCTCCGTCCCGGCGGGCCGTTGCCGGTGCTGCGTCTCGGCCGCCAGCCGTACGGGATCCTGCCGATCCAGCCGCCCGCGGCCCGGAACGCGGACCCCGATCCGTTCGTCCGCTGGCTCACCGGGTTCCTGCCCGGCCTGCGTCCGCTCTGGCTGGCGGGGCGGCCCGACGCGCCCCACGGGCTCGACATCCTCGGCTACGAGCCCGCCTCCAGCCGTGTCCGGGTACGCAGCGCCGTGGCCCAGTACTCGCACGTCGCCCTGGAGGCCGCCGGGATCCTGCCCGGCGGGGGAGCCACCCAGAACGCAGCGGACCTGCTCCTGGTCGCCGAACTCGGCCTGACGGGCACCGCCGTGCCGATGGCGGCGCGCAACTACTTCGCCGCCGCGACCGCCCCGCTGCGCCTGCCGATGTCGGCGGACGGCGAAACGACATTCGACGTCCGCGACCCCAGACCCAAGGACGCCACCAGCGTCCTCGGCCTGCTGCTGCGCAACGCAGCCGTTCAGGTCGTAGAGAACGCCGTCAACGAGCAGCTGATCGCGTCCCACCGCTTCGACGAGGTCCAGATCGTCCGCCCGCTGGCGGCGTCGTTCCCGACCCTGGCCCGGGCCGCGGTGAGCACCACGGCGGAGGTTGCGGTCAGCGCCCCGATGACCATGTCGGAGAAGTTCGCCGCAACAGTCACCCTCGCCAACGGTGCCACCGGCTCCGTCGCGGACTGGGTGGGGCAGCTCGTGACGGACATCGACCTGGTGCGCCACCCGATCGACCTCGGCAGCTACCTGGCCGCGGACGCCGTCCGTGCCTTCTCGGCGTCGCTGGCCGAGGTGGCGGCGATCCCGGCGGGCCTGCGAGGGCTGATCGCCGGGCAGGTCATCGACTCGGCTTCCCACCGGTACGACGCGTGGGTGACGTCGCTGGCGACCCGGCGGCTGGCCGCGCTGCGCAGCGCACGGCCCGCCGGCATCCAGCTCGGCGCCTGGGGGCACGTCAGCGGCTTCGCAGCTCAGGGACTCGCTGAGGTGCCGGACCGTCCGGGCGTCTTCACCGACCCCCGCAACCGCGGCTGGGTGCTCGCGCCGTCCGTGCGGCACGCGGCGACCGCCGGCGTACTGCGCGCCGCGTGGAGCGAGCACGGAGCGGGCTCGGGCACCGCCCCCTTCGCGGTGGACCTGCACTCCGATCGGGTCCGGCTCGCGCTCGGCCTTGCGCAGGGAATGCGGCAGGGACAGCAGCTCGGCGCGCTGCTGGGCTACCGGATCGAGCGCTCCCTACACGAAGCCTTCAGTGCACGCGGCGTCGAGGCCGACTGGCTGGTCTTCGAGCTTCGCCGGCAGTACCCCCTGCATGTCCGGACGCTGGAGAACGCTGCGGCGAACCTTGCCGACGAACGCCTCGTCGTCAACGGCTGGACGCTCGCCGACGAAGAGCTGGCCACCGCGGGCTCCGTCGCGGCGAAGCTCGCGCCGGCGATTTCGGACGCCTACGCGGCAGCCCCGGCCGGAGAGAGGGCGGGCCTGGTCAGTGCCGCGGGAAACGCGCTGGCCGACGCGGTCGCGGTGGCGATCGCGGCACTCGACGCCTTCGCTGACCTGAACCTCGGCGAGTCGCTGTTCCAGCTGAGCGGCTCCAACTTCGAGCGCGCCGCCGCGGCCACGGACGCCATCGGCCGGGCCGCCCCGCCCCCGGACAGCTACGACGTGGTCGCCACGCCGCGGGCCGGGACCGGGATCGAGCAGCGCCTGCTGCTGGTTCCCGGCGACCAGACCCGACCCGCGGGCTACGCGGACTCCACCCCGCGCGCGCTGCTGGCACCCCGGACGGACGCCTTCGTCGCCAGCCGCCTCGGACCGCTGGACGGCATCCCGGTGCGGGTCCTCGACCAGAACGGCTACGAACTGGGCTCACTCCCCGTGGCCTCGCTGGGGCTGTCGGCGCTCGACCTGGCCGCCGACGCCGCCCAGACCCGGACCCCGCTGTTCCCGCTGCTCAGCGCCACCGCCATCGCCGTCTCCGGCTTGCCGACGTCCGCCCCGGACGGTGGACCCGTGGCCACGGCGATCGGCATGGACACCCTCCGCGATCCCGACCTGCTGACCCTGCTGCGCAGGGCAGCCGCGTGGCACCGTGCGCTCGCGGGCCGCCGTCCGCTCTCGTCGACGAGCTTCAGCCTGCAGGGTGCAGCCTCGGTCCCGACCGTCCCGGAGGGCCTCCCGGCCGCGGTGGCCGCGGTCCGGGCCCGGCTCACCGCGGCCGATGCAAGGTTGTTCGGCATCTTCGCGCCCGGGGCGCAGGTGGACGCAGAGGTCGCGCGCCGGCAGGCTGCAGCCGACGACGCAGCCGACCCCGTCACTGCCGCGACGGCGATGTTCGGTGACGCACCGGTGGTCGAGGGAAGCGCAGCGGTGCCGGAGTCGATCCGGACCAGCGTGGCCGACCAGCCTGCGCTCGGTGTCGACCGGGCCGGCCTGTCCGGCTGGCTGCAGGACTCGGGCCGCGTCCGGGACGCCGCCCGCGAGCTGGACGAGGCACTGCTGCTCGACGAACTCACCGGCGCATCGGCCGTGGAACTGGCAGCGGCACAGGAGCCGGTCTTCCCGTACCGCGAAGCCGTCGCCTCGACGCGCGCCTGGGTCGGCGGCGTCCAGCCGCTCCCACTCGGCGGCACCCCCGTGACCAGCGTGGTCGCGATCGGCTCGGGAGTCCTCGACGGCGAGGTCACCGGGATCGAACTCGACGCGTGGTCGGAGGTCGTCCCGGACCGGGTCGCCTCCGGTGCGGTGAGCGCCAACCTCGCGGCGCCCAACTCGCGCGCCCCGAACACGATCCTCCTCGGCATCCCAGGGACGGGGGAGTGGACGCGGGGTGCCCTGTTCGGCCTCGTCGACGAAGCGCTGGAACTCGCCGACTGCCGGCTGGTGGATCTCGACGCAGCCAGGCGCATCCCGCGGCTGCTGCCGGCGATCTACATCTCCGACTACGACGAGGACGACGGGCGGCCGTGGCGCGACATCATCGCTGCGAGCGCGTTCGAGACCCCGCGGTGGCGGTGGACGGGAGCGGCGTCATGACCACGTATGCGTTGCACCGCGTCGAGCCGATCAGCCGGCAGGGCGACCCTGGGGAGGGGCTCGCCGCCGTCGTGGCCGACCCGCTGTGGATGCTCGCCCGGCAACGCCAGTACGGCGAGTTGACCGGTGAGGACGCCGGTAGCCCGATCCGCGTGGACTTCCGGCTCACCTCCCACCCCATCGACGGCTGGAGCGCCGACGGCGCGACCGTCCTGCCCTACGACCCGATCTCGCAGGTCCTGGAGGCGGTGGTCGCCGGGGAGTCCGCCGGGCCGTCGCACAGCCTGCGGGACCGGATCGACGCCGGCCGCAGGATCGCGGCCGCGGTCAGCACCGCCGTGAACGATGCGCTGCGGACGCGCTTCGCCCTGGACACCTCGGCCACCGACGACCTCCTCTTCGCCGGTGCCTCCGGGCGGTTCTGCGACGGCCTCGCCGTTGCCCTCGCCCTCCTCGGTGCGCCACCGGGCGGCGGCGCGCAGGCGCTCGGGCTCACCGCAGGCCAGTGGGCCCAGGCCGGCGACGCCCTCGGAGACGTCGCCCGGTGGGCGGAGACCACCTTCGGGATCGGACCGTCCTGCTGGGACCCGAGGCGCCTCGAGCGGCACTTCGGGCTGGCGAGCGGGGAGGAACTGGTCCTCACCGCCCCCGAGCACACCAGCGAGAGCGTGGACGTGCCCGATCTCGACCTCGCCGATGCAGGCGCGGCGCTCGAGCCGTCCGCCGACGCGCCGGTGGTCCATCGCATCCCGACGGCGATCCGGTTCCCGGGCATGCCCGACGACCGCTACTGGACCTTCGAGGACGCCCGGCTGTCCCTGGCGAGGATCGACGCGTCCACCCACGACCTGTCGCGGCTCGCGCTGGTCGAGTTCAGCACGGTGTACGGCAACGACTGGTTCGTGTTCCCGACCCCGGTGAGGCCAGGGACGATCGCCGCCCTGGACGACCTGGTCGTGGTGGACACGTTCGGCGTGCAGCAGCTCATCGCCCCCGCCGACCTGTCCGCCTGGGCGATGTTCACCCCGAGCGGGCCCGGCACGAACCGGGCGCGTCTGGTGCTCCCCGCGACCGCGCCGGCAGCACTGGTCGGCCCGGTGGTCGAGGAGGTCGCCTTCGTGCGCGACGAGAACGCGAACCTGGTCTGGGGGCTGGAGAAGGTCGTCACCGACCCGGTCGGGGACACCCACGACCTCGTCGCCGAGTACACAGCCGGTGCCGGCAGCGCCACAGCCTGGCCGGACGGTGCTGAGCTGCTCTACCGGCTGATGACCGACGTCCCGGTGCACTGGGTTCCGTTCGTCCCCGTGCACGACGAGGGGTCGCTGCGCGCCGTCGTCCTCGTTGAGGCGGTGCTGCCGCGGCCCGACTCCGCCGGCGAACTGGTCACGGTGGAGCCGCGCTCCAGCGTCCTGCAGGAACTGCGGGGCGCGCCCGTCCACGAGGAGGAGGTGCCCCCGGACGGCGTCGTCGTGTCGCGACGGTGGTTCCTGGCCCGCTCGGCGGACGGCGGGCGGCACACCTGGGTGGCTCGGGCCGTGCGGACCGGCCGCGGCCCGGCGTCCAGCGGCCTGGAGTTCGACGTCGCGCTCGAGGAAGGCGGCGCGTGGTGAGCGAGATCCTGTTCCTCGCCGGCACCGAGCCGGCCACCGCGACCAACAAGTACTACGGGCTGGCCAGGCAATTCTTCCTGCAGCGGGACGCGTCGATCCCTGTCGTGGGCCCGGCCACCGGCAAGGTCGCGCTCAGCCTGGAGAGCGTGTTCGCCGAGCTCACCCGGCGCGCTGCGGCGAGCCCTCCTGCGGTCTTCGACACGATCAGCATCGTCAGCCACGCCACCGGCATGGGCGGGATGGACATGCCGCTGCCGAAGACCGACGAGGCCAGGGGCGGTGTCACGATGCGCGGGACTCTCACCAACGCCGTCCTCGCCGCCCGGGCGAAGACGGCCGGATCGCTGCAGCCGCCCGGCAGCGGCGCGATCACTTCGAAGACGCGGATTGTGTTGTACGGCTGCGACGTCGGCCGCGACCTGGCGTTCCTCACCGCGCTCGGGGAGCTGTTCGGGACGCCCGCGCACGTGTCTGCGCCGATCCGGGTGGCGGTCTTCCGGCTGAAGGACGGAAAGGTGCAGCACCGGCTCGCCCGCACGTGGTCGGTGCTGTGGGGCAAGACCTCGATCGAGGCCACCCAGCCCGCCGGCTGGCCCACCACGCGCAGCACGTTCATCGGAAAGACCGACGTGAAGTACATCACCGACATCGCGTCCGGCTCGATCATCCGCGCTGCGGCGAGCGGCGCGACAGCGGATTCGACGAAGGACACCTTCTTCTTCGACGAGGTGTTCTCGGTCGCGAAGACCGCGTTCGGCACGGTCCTTCCCGCCCGCAGCGCGGTGATCAGCTCCACCGACGACGATGACACGACCGTGCCGCTGGTCATTACCGCCGCGGACATGACGCCCGGCAACACCGACCAGAGTGACCCCAACTGGCCGACGATGAACATCGCGCTGCTCGCCTCGGTGATCGACGTGGACGTGTCTGTCGCCAACTCCGCGCAGTACCGCACGGTGTCGTTCGCGTCCCAGAATGCTCCGGCCAAGGGACCCGCGCCGGCCCCCACTGCGGACGGCTCGCCGGAGCCCGCGCCGACGGACCCGGACGCGGTTGTGCCGAGCGCGATCCAGGAGTTCAGCGAGGCGTTCCTGGCGGCCGGCGGCCAGCAGGTGGACCTCGACGGGTTCCTCGCCGACGTGGCCGCGCCGCCGGCCACTCCACCGGCTTCCGTCGAGGATGGCGAGGAGCCTGCCTCGCCTGCGGACGAGTTCCTCTCACCACCCCCGCCGTCCGATGACGAGGAGGGGGTGTTCGCGTGATCAGCGTGCTGGTCCCCACCACGACGTGGGATGCGTCAAGCAGCGTCGAGTCGCTGGTCTCCGTCGAGACGTCCGGCGGGCTCGACCTGAAGGCGACGCCCGGGCCGCCGGACCTGTTCACCATCCCGGACAACACCACGGAGGTCACGATCACCGTCCTCCCCGTGCCGGATCAGTGGTGGCGGGCGGACGTGGTGCTCACCGTCGACCCCGGTGGCACGCTGAAGGTCAAGGACCGCGGCGACGCGGCCGCCGTGGACATCGTCATGCTGGTCACGGGCGCCTACGCCGGTGCGAAGGTGGTGATCCGCCTGTCCCGGGTGAAGGTGGTCACCGACCAGGTCGTCGCGTCCGTCACGACCCCGGACCGCGTCCCGCCCCAGATCCCGCCCCAGCCGGGGGATCGCGCGCTGGCAGCGATGATCGCCAACACCAACGCCGAGCGACAGCTGGCGGTGCGGAGCCTGATCAGCGGGACGAGTCCGGTGGCCGGCAAGAAGCTGCACCTGCCGTCCCTGTCCCCGCTCCCGATGATCGACCCGGCCACGCCGGTCTCCGGAGGACTGCTGACGTTCACGGTCGGGGCTGTCGCGCCGGCGAACGACACCTTCGTGGTCGAAGTGGCCGGGATCGGGAACGTGCCCAAGACGATCGCAGTGAGCTGGCCGGATGACGTGCCGCGCGACCAGCCCGCGCCCATGTACGTCTACTACCGGCATGCTCCGCGGCAGGAGACGGACCTGATGGTAGGCAAGTACAGCAACACCCTGGACGGCTACCCCTACGGCTTCGACTACGTCTACTTCTGCCTGCTCACCTGTCTGTGGTACTCGTTCTCCCCGGACCTGCTGCCCTACAGCCAGGGCATCCCTTACCAGATCGAGGCCTCCGGCAAGAAGGTGGTGACGATCGTCGCCTGTCCTACAGCGCGTCCGAACAACAAGTCGACCCAGTTCGGCGACTGGACCAGCGCCGACTTCGTTCGCGACCTGCTGCTCGAGATCCAGGCGCTCGCCGCTGCGCGGGGAGGTGCCAAGGCACCGGGAACGCTCGGACGGGTGGCGGTCGGTGCGTTCAGCTCGAGCCACTGGCACCTGCTCAACCTGCTGAAGAACAACAAGGGTCACCCGTTTCTCACCGGGACGGTCAAGGAGTGCTACCTGTTCGATCCGGACAACATCGTGCTCGCAGACCTGATGCCGCACCTCCTGGACTGGTACAAGGGGGTGCCGGCGAACGCGGCGATCATCCGGCTGTACAACCACGGCCCGATGCCGGAGCAGAAGCCGCTGATCAGCCCGGTCCCGACCAGCACGCCGCACCTGACCACGGCCACCACGGTCAACGGGACGGTCTTCGCGGCGGCATCGAGGGACTGGGACCGCTCGATCGCGGCGCTGCGCGAGAAGGCGTCCCGGAGGGCGTGGACCTGGCCCGACCAGCACTTCGCGATCGCGGCCTTCATGCTCACCCATGCGATCGCGAACAGCGGTTTCTGAGGCCGCGACAGGCTCGCGGCGCGGGTGGACTCCTGGTCCTCGCAGGCCGATCCGTCCGGAGACGGAGCAGCCGGCCGGCCGCGGAACGATCCGCGGACGCGACCGGCTGCCCGAACTACGCCGCGTCGATCACGGGGTGGGGTAGTCCACCACGTACTGCGGCGTACCCGTGTTCGAGTTGTCGACCTGACCACCGGTGTCGTTCACCACGTGGGTGATCGTGCCGGCGCCCAGGTTCACCGTCAGGATGTGGTGCAGCGTGACGCCGGCCCGATCTGGAACGTCGAATCCGCTCGTGGTGACGTTGTCCGGGTTGTTGCGGCTGTACACGTACACGCCGCCACCGACAAGGCTGTGCGTGCGCACGGTGTCGGCGACCTTGTAGCCGGGATAGCCGAGCGTGCCGTCCGGCTGCGTCCAGTCGGCCTGCGTGGGCGCGTCGTAGGCGAGCTCGTTCTGGTAGAAGATCACCCGGCCGCCGTTGCCCTTCCAGAGCGTGCTGTAGCGCTGGAAGTGCTCGGAGAACAGGCCGGTTGCGGTGACGTCCTCGCCGTTCACGACGAGCCCGTAGCGGCCGATGTTGGTGTTCCAGCGATCCGTGTCGCCGATCTCGCCCTCCGTGAAGCCTTCGACGCCGTGGTCGGCGCGCCAGATCCAGGTGTGATCGACCAGGACGTGGTCGGCGTTGATCTCCAGTGCGGTCACGGCCTTTCCGACGTGCGGGCCACCGACCCGGAAGTAGACATCGCTCAGGGTGATCGGGTCGCGAGTGCTGCTCGTCCGCCCCCACGCGTGCCCCCGGGCCTGGCCGACCTGCAGCAGGACGGGGGAGAGCTTCGGCCCCGCATCCACGGTCAGCCCCGCCACGACGATCCCGGGCCGGTCCGCGATGCGGAGCGGCGTGGCGCCCTTCTGGGCGGTCAGGGTCGCGTGCCCGAGGCCGAGCACGACAGTGTCGGGACGCTGCACGAGGATCGTCCGGTCGACGTCGTAGACACCCGGAGAGAACAGCAGGTACTTGCCCTGGGCGAGCGCCACGTTGATCCGGCTGACCGGGTCGGTCGGCTTCGCGATGTAGAACTTCGACAGGGGGATGCTGCGTCCCGCGGTCATCCCGTCGGCCCAGGAGATGCCGGACGTGTTCCGCTGCGCGGACGGCACCCGGACGAACCAGGTACCGGAGTCATCGACGTAGAGGTACGGCTTCTCCCGACTCAGCGGGGTCTTCGCGACGGTCGTGTAGGGAGGGTTGGGGAACGCGGAGTCGTCGGGCGCCCCGACCACGCCGGAGAACACCTGGTTCCACACACCGTTGCTCCAGCCGGACACCTCGCTGTTGCGGGTGAGCCACTGCTGCTGCGAGCCGCTGATCACGAACGGCAGCTTCGAGTCGGCGATGTAGCCACCGCTGGCGTACTGCGGCCCCGCGGAGCAGTAGTCCATCAGCGAGAGGTTCGCGCCGCTGATGTCGACCCGGCGCATCGACACCGCCTGGGAGACCGCCCAGAAGTCCGCGCTGGCCTTGCAGCCGTCCGCCTCGTCGGACTTGTCGATCTTCAGGGTGAGGTTCGACAGCGTCCGCCAGAACGTGTCCAGTGCGATGCAGTTCGTGTTGTTCTCGCCCAGGCAGCGGTTGTACACGTCGATGCTGCCGTTGATCGTGACGTCACCGGGATTCGCGCCGAGTCCTGCGACCTCCGTGTAGTAGCCGAGCGTGAAGTGCAACGGCTCGGCCGAGGTGCCGTAGGTGCCGGGCAGGAACAGCACGGCGTAGCGGTTGGTGCCCATCTCGTCATTGAGCTGCTTGTCGGAGATCGCCGTGAGCGTGCTCTTGATCTCGGACACCGACATGTCGGGGGAGATGATCGTGACGTTCGGGCCGAGGTCGGGGGTGGTGACGACAGGCTTGGCGTGGCCGCCCGCAGGGACGGCCTGCGCCGTCATGGTGGTCAACGAACCGGCGAGGAGAACCGCTCCGGCCAGCGTTGCTGCCAGCCTTCGGAACCGGTGGGTTGGGGGTGTCAGGGTCATGCAACATCCTCTCCATTGAGGGACCGCGGACAGCGGGGGTGCCGTCCACAAGCCCGACCATAACCTCCTGATGGGAGCGTTCTCCAGACTGTCACAGATCACTCGGGCGCGCGCCCGATCGGCTTTCTAGCCGACGGAGGCGAGGATCAGGTCGGCGCAGGTCTCGTAGCCGAGGCGTCCGCTGTTCAGGCACAGGTCGTACTCGCGGCGGTCGCCGAACTTCGTGCCGGTGAAGAACTGCTGGTAGCGGTCGCGGGTCTTGTCCATCTTCGCGATGTACTTCTCTGCGTCCTTCGGAGCGACGCCGTCCACCCGGATGGCCCGCTCGGCCTTGCGCTCCTTGTCCGTGCTGTAGATGAACACGCTGCGGAAGCCCACCTCCGCGTCGCGCAGGATCTTGTCCGCGCAGCGGCCGATGAACACCGACGCTTTCGTCCTGGCGGCCTCGGTGATCACCTCAGCGATCGCGCCGTACATGCGATAGGGCAGCGAGATGGTCTCCGGGTCGGTGCCGCCGATGATGGACAGGTCGAAGAATTGCCCGGTCACGATCCGCTCGTCGAAGCCTTCGAGCAGGTCGGGGGGCAAGCCGCGCTTGGTGGCCGCCTCCTGCAGGATTCGGGTGTCGTAGAACTCCATGCCGGTGCGCTGGCAGATCATGCGTCCGATCTCCCGCCCGCCACTGCCGAACTCTCGATTGATCACGATCGAGCGCTGCATCGACGACTCCCTTCGACTCACTCGCACCCTACGCCAGGGACGTGGCGGGGCGCGGGAACAGGCACCGGCCGGGCCTGCTCACGTAGCATGGCGGCCGTGCCCGCAGTCGTCGCCGTGGCCCGCAGCGCCACCCATTCGTTCAGCAAGCCACCGGTGTCCTCGGTCGAACTCATCGAGGGTGTCGGCGTGGCAGGGGACGCGCACAGCGGCCCCACCGTCCAGCACCTGCACCAGGTCCGGAAGGATGCCGGCCGCCCCAACCTGCGCCAGGTGCACCTGATCCACGCGGAACTGCTCGACGAGCTCACCGCCGCAGGGTTCGACGTCGCCCCCGGGCAACTGGGGGAGAACATCACCACCCGCGGTGTCGACCTGCTCGGACTTCCGGTCGGGACCCGACTGCACCTCGGCGCCGCCGTGGTCACCGTCACCGGGCTTCGCAATCCGTGCCACCAGATCGAGGAGTTCCGCCCCGGCCTGCTCAAACAGGTGCTGCACCGCAACGACGACGGTCAGGTCGAGCGCCTGGCCGGCGTGATGGGCATCGTGTCGCGGGGTGGCACGGTCCGGGCCGGCGACCCCGTCACGGTCGAACTGCCCGCAGAACCTCACCACGCGCTCACCACGGTCTAGCAGGGAGAAGACATGACGGCCGCAGAGTTCTGGGAGCAGCGCTACGCGGGTAGCCCGAAGGTGTGGTCTGGCCGGGTGAATCCCGGCCTGGCGGAGCTGACCGCGGGGCTGCCGGTCGGTCGAGCCCTCGACCTCGGCTGCGGCGAAGGCGGTGACGCGGTCTGGCTCGGAAAGCAGGGCTGGCAGGTGACCGCCGTGGATATCTCGGCGACGGCGATCGCGCGGGCCCGCACGGCGGCGCGTGAGGCCGGACTCCCCGAGAACCGGATCCGCTGGATCGCCCAGGATCTCACCGACTGGCAACCGGACCAGGAATACGACCTGGTCAGCGCCTTCTTCCTGCAGTCGCCGATGGAACTGCCGCGCCGGGAGATCCTGCACAGGGCGGCAGCCAGTGTCGCGCCCGGCGGGTACGTCCTGCTGGTCTCGCACGCGGCGCCGCCGCCGTGGGCCAGAGGGGCGCACGGGCACCCTCCCCACCACGAGGCCACTCCTGCGGAGGAGGTCGCGGCCCTCGGCCTGGTGGAAGGGGAGTGGGAGATTGTGCTCGCCGAGGTGAGAAAGCGCGACGCGGTCGGACCCGACGGGCAGCCGGCCGTCCTGCAGGACTCGATCGTGCTGGCTCGCCGCGTGGCCGGCGAGACCGGCGTCACCGCGCAGTTGCGCAGCCTGGAGCCGATTTTCCACCGCTCGCCGCAGGGCTCGGGCAGGGACGTGTTCGAGGCGATGCTCGCGTCCGACTTCTGGGAGGTGGGCGCATCCGGCCAGGCCTACGACCGGGAGTTCATCCTGGCGACCGTCGCCCAGCGGTACGCGGAGGGCAGCGTCGAGGCGCCCCTCGAGGTGTCCGAGTTCGGCGCGCGGCCGCTCGGGGGCGACACGTGGCTGGTGACCTACGACCTCGACCAGGGCGGGCGGCGCAGCCGCCGCTGCACCGTCTGGACCCGAACCCCGGAGGGCTGGCAGGCGGTCTACCACCAGGGCACCCTTCGCGACGCCTGAACGGGAAAGGAACCGTCCCCGTGAACGGGAAAGGAACCGTCCCCGTGAACCGGAAGGAACCGTCCCCGTGAACCGGAATGGGGACGGTTCCCTTTCCGTTCACGGCAGGGTAGATTACTGACTGACAATCAGTCAGTAATGGAGGAGAAGTGAGCCCACGCACCACCGACCGGGCCGCGCGGCGGGCGGGACTGGTGTCGGCAGCGGCCCGCGTCTTCGCCGAGCGGGGTGTGAACGACACGTCCGTCTCGGACATCGTGCGGATGGCCGGAGTGGCGCAGGGCACCTTCTACCTGTACTTCGAGAGCAAGGACGACGTCATCCTCGCGGTGGTGGAGGACGTCGCGGAGCAGATGATGACCGGCTTCGCCCAGGCCGTGCAGGCGCCCGGCACGCCCGTGGAGCGGCTCCGGGCCCTCGTCGGAGGCTTCGCGGATCGCAGCTTGGACGAGTCGGTCGCGGACGTCGCGGCCTTCATCCACCGCCCAGAGAACGCGAGCCTGCACGACCGGTTCGCCGAGCAGTTCGTGCCGCGGCTGCTGCCCGTCGTCGAGGGGCTCATCCGTGACGGGATCGCCGACGGCTCCTTCGACGTGCCCGACCCGCGGGCCGCGGCCTGGTTCATCCTCGGCGGCCTGCGCTCGGTCGAGCTCGCCGGCACGCCGATGGACGAGATGCCCGCGGCGCTCGAAGAGGCCCTGCGACTCTCCCTGCGCGTCCTGGGGAGCAGGAGGCCTGATGGACGGTGACATCGTGCTGAGCACGCAGGGACTTGCCAAGCACTACGGCGGGGTGCGGGCCGTGGACGGGATCGATCTCGAGGTGCGCGGCGGCGAGGTGTACGGCTTCCTCGGTCGCAACGGTGCGGGCAAGACCACCACGATCCGGATGCTGCTCGGACTGATCCGTCCGACCGCCGGCGCCGTCCGGGTCTTCGGACGGCCGATCGGCCACAACCAGGAGTGGCTGCGGCGGGTGGGGTTCCTGGTGGAGTCCGCAACCGCCTACCCCAACCTCACCGTCCGCGAGAATCTCGACCTGCAACGCCGACTCACCGGCGCGCCGGTCTCGGGCGTGGCGGAGTGGATCGAGCGGCTCGGGCTCGGACCCTACGCCGATCGGCGCGCCGGGCGCCTCTCTCTGGGCAACAAGCAGCGGCTCTCGCTCGCCCGGGCACTCGTGCATGCGCCGGAAGTACTCATCCTGGACGAGCCCGCCAACGCGCTCGATCCCGCAGGGATCGTGGAGGTGCGCGAGTTGCTGCGCGGACTCGCAGCGGAGGGCACCACGGTCTTCATGTCGTCCCACATCCTCGCCGAAGTGGCACACCTGGCTGACCGGATCGGGATCGTGCACGCCGGCCGTCTCCTCGAGGAGGCGCCGCGCGACGTGCTCGCCTCCCGCGCACGTGAGTACGTACGGGACGCCTTCACCCCGTCCGAGCGGGAGGAGGCGCTGCTGACGGCAGACCTTGAGCGCTACTTCCTGGCCCGGACCGGCGCGGAGGTGCCGCAATGATGTCGCAGGTTGTGGCGTCCGAGTTCCTGAAGCTGAAGCGATCCGTGGTGCCGTGGGTGACCCTCGGGGTGATGCTGCTCGCGCCCTGCGGGATCGCGCTGTTCATGTGGATCGTCCAGCACCCAGAGACCGCCGCCACCCTCGGCCTGCTCGGAACCAAGGCGAACCTCGCCGGTCTGGAAGCGACCTGGCCGGCCTTCTCCGGCTACCTCGCAATGGTTGCGGGCGGCGGCGGGCTCGGTCTGCTCGGCTTCGTGCTGGCCTACCTGTTCGGACGCGAGTATGCAGACGGGACAGCCAAGAACATGCTCGCCCTTCCGGTCGGACGCCACTGGTTCGTGCTGGGCAAGCTCACCGTCGCCCTGGTGTGGTGGGCGCTCCTGGCGTTGGCCGTCGCGGCGGAGGGGCTGCTGCTGGGTTGGGTCCTCGACCTGCCCGGCCGCACTCCCGGCGCGATGGCGCAGGCCGTGGGCACGACCCTGCTCGCTGCGGGGATCAGCTTCCTGGTCGTCCCGCTCACCGCCTGGGTCACCGTTGCGACCCGCAGCGCCCTCGGCGCGGTGGCGTTCGCGTTCGGCACCCTGCTCCTGGGCGACCTGCTCGGGCACACCGGGTGGGCCGAGTGGATGCCATGGTCGATCGTGCTCCTCGCCGGGGCGGACCCGACGATCCTGACCTGGGGGAGCATCACCGTGCTGGTGGCGACCTTCGCGGTGGGGGCGACGGCGACGATCCTGCAGCTGGGGTACTCCGACAATCCCTGACGGCAACCCGGTTGCCGAAGCGGGTTGTCCCACCTGCGCGGCGACCGTGGGCCCGCCGACCCGAAGGACTTGCTGAATTCCGCCGGGCCCGAGCCCGGCACCGCTCGCACTGCCCCAGAATGGCTGGCAACCGACCCGGAGAGGCCCGATGACCGACGACCGTCCCCAGGAGCTGCTGCGCAAGGTGCAGGCCGACCTCGACGATGTGTCCCGTCGGCTGGCCGGGCTCGCTGCTGACTTCCAGCAACTGTCCCGGGCCCTTCCCGGACTGCGGCCGGACCAGGATCTGGCCGGGCCCGGTGTGCCACCCGCCGCCACGGTGCCGCCTTTCCCCACGGCGGCCGCGCCCGCGCCCGCCGCTGCGCCTCCCTCCGCCGTCGTCCCACCGCGAGCTCCGGCCCCGCCGGTCGCCGCGCCGCTGCCGCGGACGTCCGCGGTCCCGACGCACCCGCCCAGGCAACGTCGGCCGGTGAGCGTCGCGGAGATCTTCTCGATCTTCGGCTCTGCGATCACCCTGATCGGGGTGGCGTTCGTCCTCGTGCTGCCCCAGGACGGCGTGCTCGGCCCGGTCCCGCGCACCGTGATCGGCGCTGTGCTCGCGCTGGCCGCCGTCGGTGCGGCGCTGTGGCAGCACGCCAGGGACGCGAAGAACGTGGGCGCCCAGGCACTGATGGCCACCGGCGTCGCGTCCGCGTTCCTGTGCATCGTCGCGGTCACCGTGCTGTTCACCGGCCCGGACGGCAGGAGCATGCTCCCCGAACTGCCCGGTCTGGCGCTTGCCGGCGTGGTCAGCGTCGGTGGGGTCTGGATCGCCCGGCGGTGGAACAGCGAGTGGCTCGCCGTGCTGGCCATCCTGGGCAGCCTCGTGCTCGCCCCCTACATCGTGCGCGAGAACTTCGTCTGGTGCCTGGCGTTCATGGTGGTGATGACGCTGGTCACCGAGGCGTTCCAGCCGGGACGGTCATGGCTGTGGCAGCTGGCCGCCCGGGTGGTGCCCACCAGCGTGGTCTTCCTCTGGGCGGTCGCCCTGCCAGACCCCAGCGTGGTCGCGCTCCCGCTCGCCACCATCGGGCTCGCCGCGCTGCTCGCCGCCGCGGGACTGGTTCTCGCGATCCTGCACCAGCGCTCCGGTCGGGCGGAGCAGATCGCCGCGACCGCCGCGATGGTACTGATGGCGGGACCGCTGATGCTGTCCGTCTGGTTCGGCACGATCGCGCAGGGGGCGGTCGCCGCGGCGGCGGTCGGTGCGGCGTTCGCCACCGCAGGCCTCCTGGAGCGGAGGGTCACCGACCTCGTCCGCTCTGCGGCCGTCCCGCTGGGCGCAACCTTCGTCGCCTTTGCGATCCTGCGGATCGCCGACGGCGGCTACGACGGGTACATCTTCTTCGGCCTGGCCGCCGCGTACCTCGCCCTCGCCCGGCAGACCCGGTTCCGGCCGGTCCTGGTGGTGGGCTTCGTGCTGGCGGCGCTCGGCGTGCTCCACTGGGCGCCGCTGCTGGCTACGCCGTTCGCGGTCGACCTGGCCGCCGGTCACGGCGTCCCTGACGTGGTCGAGTCGCTGCTCGGTCTGCTGGCGACCCTGCTCGGCGCGTGGGCGCTGCGCGCCTTCCTCCCGGCACGTCGCTCCGCGCTCACCTACACGACCTGGGCACTGTCGATCGGCTTCGGCACGGTGGCGCTGGTGCTCGCCGGCACGATCATCGGCGAGCGCCTCCACGCCACCGCGGTGTGGTTCCAGGCAGCGCACGCCGCCGCGACCGTGTCGTGGCTGCTGCTCTGTGTGGTCCTGCTCCGGCTTGGCCTGAGCCGTGACGCGGACGCGATGGTGCCGGTGCGGCTGGCGATCGCGCTCGCCGTGGCCGCGGTCGCCAAACTGTTCCTTTTCGACCTGGCCACCTTGCCGGGACTCGTCCGGGCGATCGCGTTCCTGGCCGTCGGCGTGCTCCTGCTGGTGATCGGCACCTGGTACAACCGCCAGCTCGACCGGGTCAGGAAGCGGCCGGCGCCACCGGGCACATCCCCGGACGAACTGGTCCTGCTCCTGAACGAACAGGGACGCCCCAGCGGCACCGCCCCGCGATCGGCGATGCGCGCCCGGAACCTCCGCCATGGGGCGACGGCGGTTGTCGTCCGCAACTCGCGGGATCAGATCTATGTGCACCGGCGCACCCAGACCAAGGACGTCTACCCCGGCCGGCGCGACTTCGCCGCCGGTGGGGTGATCACGGCAGGGGAGAACCCGGACACGGCTGCGGTCAGGGAACTCGCGGAAGAACTCGGCATCACCGGAGTGACACCGGTCCCGTTGCGGCGCGGCTACTACGCCGACGACCACACCGCCTACCACGGCTTCTGCTACACGGTCGTCTGGGACGGCGAGATCCACTGGCAGCCCGAGGAGGTGGCGGACGGGGAGTGGATGACCCCGGCCGGGCTAGAGGAGGCCATCCGGACCCAGCCCGACGACTTCATGCCGGACACGGTGAGCCTGCTCGGCGACTGGCTCGCTGCCCAGGTCGCCGCTGCGACCCCGGTCCGGCCACGAGTTGACGCGTCCCGATCGCCGCGCGATCTGGTAGGACGGTCCCGTGCGCGCAATCCAGTACTCCGGGTACGGAGCTGAACTCCATCTGGTCGACCTGCCCGGGCCGGAGTGCCCGCCGGACGGAGTCATCGTGTCGGTGCGGGCCACGGGCGTGTGCCGTTCGGACTGGCACGCCTGGCGCGGCCACGACCCGGTGCCCCTGCCGATGGTGCCGGGCCATGAGTTCGCCGGCGTCGTGGCGGTGACCGGACCGCTCGTCTCTGCGTTCTCGGTCGGCGACCGCGTGACCGCCCCGTTCGTGAATGGGTGCGGACGCTGCGAGTGGTGCCTGGCCGGTCACGCGCAGGTGTGCCCCGACCAGACCCAGCCCGGCTTCACCCACGCCGGGTCGTTCGCGGAGCAGGTGGTGGTGCGGGCCGCCGACTTCAACCTGGTCCGCCTCCCTGACGAGGTCGACTTCGTCACTGCCGCGTCCCTTGGTTGCCGCTTCGCCACCTCCTACCACGCGCTCACGGTGCAGGGCCGGCTCGCGGCGGGGGAGTGGCTGCTGGTCGTGGGCTGTGGTGGGGTCGGGATGTCCGCAGTCATGGTCGGGGTCGCCCTGGGCGCCCGGGTGCTCGCGGTGGATCCCTCACCCGAGGCCCGGGCGAGGGCGGCAGAGCTGGGTGCCGAGTCCGTACTGTCGCTCGCCGATCCGGCGGCCGTGCGCGCCGTGACCGGAGGGGGCGCCCACGTGAGCCTGGACGCCGTGGGCACCGGTGAGACCGCCGCGTCGGCCGTGCTCGGCCTGCGCCGCCGCGGACGGCACGTACAGGTGGGCCTGATGCTGGACCGGCACGCGGACGCACCGCTGCCGTGGGGTCCGGTGATCGCGCACGAACTCGAGGTCGTGGGCAGCCACGGCATGGCGGCCGTCGACTACCCCGAGTTGCTCGCCCTGATCACCGCGGGCACGCTCGACCCGCGATCGCTGGTCGGCAGGGTGGTCGACCTGGCCGGGGCCGGAGCGGCGCTGATGGCGCTCGACGCTCCGGTGCCGGCCGCTGCCGGCATCGTGGTCGCCACGCTCTGACGGCGTCAGACCTCGCCGAGGCTGGGCGACTCGGCCTGGACCGCATGCCCGCCGAACTGGTTGCGCATGGCGGCGACCAGCTTCATGGCCGGCGACTCGTCCTGCCGCGAGACGAACCGTGCGAACAGCGCAGAGGTCAGCGCCGGCACCGGGACTCCGAGGTCGATCGCTGCGTCCACCGTCCAGCGGCCCTCGCCGGAATCGTCGGCGTAACCCTTCAGCTTCTCCAGGTGTGGGTCGTCGGACAGCGCACGGGCAATCAGGTCGAGCAGCCAGGACCGGATCACGGTGCCCTCCCGCCAGCTGTCGAAGATCTCCGGGACGTTGTGCACCAACTGCGCCTTCTCCAGCAGCTCCCAGCCCTCGGCGTAGGCCTGCATGATCGAGTACTCGATGCCGTTGTGCACCATCTTGGTGAAGTGTCCTGCGCCGTGCCCGCCCGCGTGCACGAAGCCGAACTCGCCGTCGGGCTTCAGCGCGTCGAAGATCGGCTGCACTGCGGCGACGTCCGCCTCGTCGCCGCCGCACATCAGCGCATAGCCGAGCTCCTTGCCCCACACGCCTCCGGACACCCCGCAGTCGATGAAGTGCACGCCGTGGGCGGCGAGCCGGTCGGCTCTGGCCTGGTCTCCCGTCCACTTGGTGTTCCCGCCGTCGATCACGATGTCTCCCTCGGACAGGAGCCCGGCGAGTTCGTCGACCGCCCCGTCCAGGAACTGCACCGGGACCATCACCCAGACGACGCGAGGCTTCTGCTCGAGGCGCCCGACGAGGTCGGCCAGGCTGGTGGCCTCGGAGAGCTCCGGGTTGGTGTCGTAGCCGTGAACGGTGTGTCCTGCCGCGCGCAGTCGGGCGACCATGTTGCCGCCCATCCTGCCGAGTCCGACCATGCCGAGTTCCATCGTGTTCCTCCTCGTGGATCCGGGTTCAGGCTACGACGCGGCAGCAAGGCTGCGCTCAACCGTCGGCGGTGACCTTCGCGTCCTGGCGCGGCACGAAGACCGTGTTCAGGATCATCAGCAGGGACGCGGTCACGGGCACCGCCACCAGCGCGCCGAGCAGGCCGAGCAGGGTCCCGCCGACCATGGCCCCGATCAGTACCAGCGACCCCGGGATGTCGACGGCCTTGGTCATCACCCGCGGAGTCATCACGTACGCCTCGACCTGCATGTAGGCGAAGTAGACCACCGCGAAGATCAGCGCGCCCCACGGGTTGGTGAACAGGATCACCACGGTGGCCAGGATCCAGAACAGGGCCGGCCCAACCATCGGAATCATCGTGATCGCCAGCGCGAGGGACGACAACAGGGCAGCGAACGGCACCTGCAGGATGGTCATCAGGATGAACGAGAACACGGCGTTGGCCGCGGCGAGGATGGCCATTCCGGACACGTAACCGCCCACCGACTCCGTGATCTGGTCGGTGATCTTCTCCAGCTGGGGGCGGGCGTGTGCGGGAGCGAGCCGGACCAGCGCGTGCTGCATCGTGCGCAGCGAGGCGAGGAAGTAGAGCGTGAGCACGAACACGATCAGCGTTCCCGAGACGGCGTTCACCACCCCGGTGCCGACGGCGAGCGCCCCGCCACCGATCGCCAGCAGGTTGGCAGGGTTGGACAGCCAGGTGCGGATCTGGGTCAGCACGGTGTCGTACAGGTCTGCCTGCCCGGTCAGCGCGACGAGGTTGTTGAACCAGTCCGAATTCTGAATGCCTGTGATGTAGCCGGGCACGGCCAGCGCGAACTGGGTGACCTGGACGATGGCCGTGGGCAGGACCAGCGCGATCAGGCCACCGAAGATCACGACGAAGCCAACCATGACGGTCGCGATGCTCAGGCTGCGGGACATCCGGTGGCTCTCGAGCCAGCGCACCATCGGGTCGAGCGCCAGCGCGATGAACAGCGCCACGCCGATCGAGACCATCACGGTGGACAGCGAGACGATGGCGCCGCCGAGCGAGATCGCCACCAGGGCGCCCACCGTGGCGGTGAACCCCCACGCGAACGGATGCCCCAGGTCCACGGCAAGGCTGCGCGTGCGCAGCGACTTCCAGGCGGAGAAGGGTGCCGAGGTCGGTCCGGACCTGGCGGGCGATCCGGTCTCGTCCGGCGCTGGGTCGGGGCTCACGGCCCCGGACTCACCCGTCGTGGGCTGTTCTGGTTCGGCCATGCGAGCAGCGTAAGGCCTCGGTGCCCTGCTGGCCGCGAAGCCGCGCCCCGGGACGGGTCAGCGAAGCGACCAGCGCGACGGCAGCAGTTCGAGCACGAGCGCGGCGCCCAGCACCAGCAGCAGCATCCCCAGGACCTGTCCGAAATCGACCTGCTCACCAAGGAAGAGGACGCCGACGGTCGCCGCGACGACCAGTCCCAGGGTCTTCACCATGCCCGCGCGGGCGCCCTGGCCGGTTCTCGGCATGTGCAGGTCGAGCACCGGCGACGCCAGCCCGATCACGACCACGAGCGCAGCGAGCGCAAGGTAGGCCCACACTGATCCGCTCCCGCGGCCGCCGAACACGAAGACCAGCGGGAGCGTCGCCAGGCCGGCGATCACGTGCGAGCCGACCGCGACGTCCGGTTCGCCCGCGAGCCGCAGCGTGCCGTAGCGGATCGCGAACCCGCCCGCCACGGCGCTGAGCAGGGCAGCGAAGATGCCGGCGAGGAATGCCCAGCTGTCGCCCTGCACCGGGAAGACCACGACGAGCAGCAGCCCGGTGAAGCCGGTGGCGAGTCCTCCGGCCGCGGCTGCGGTGATCCGGTCGACGCCCCAGATCTGGCCGAAGAGGGTGGCGAAGAGCGGCATGGACCCCAGCACGATGGCGCTCAGGGCGATCCCCACGTGGGCGAGGGCGAAGCACAACCCGACGTTCTGGACGGCCACCGCCCCGGCGAGGATGACCATCTGCCGGATATGGGTGGGTCGGGCCAACCGCCGACCGTCGAGCCGCACGGAAGCCGTGATCGCGACGGCTGCGCTGAGGCTGGTCAGGGTGGCGGCCGCGGCCCAGCCGAAGCCCAGCACGACCCCGCACACGAGCGTGATGGCGAACCCCCACAGCACGGACAGCGCGGCGTGCGCCGGCCAGCTGCGGTTGGGCATGCGAAAACTCCCCTGAGATGGATTTCCATACACTGTCATACAGGTGCGCCACGCGTTGAATCGTGCGCAATCGTGCACGGCAGGGAAGACGTCCTGCACGAACGTCGTCGGCCCGTCCGTGACCCGACGCCGGGGGGCGCCTACCCTGAGCCGATGAGCGACTCCGCGGCGTCCGTGCAGCGGACCTACCTCGCCCTCACCGTGCTCACCACGCTGGCGGCGTCGTCGATCTGGGGCGTGAACACGCTGTTCCTGCTCGACGCGGGGCTGGACAACACCCAGGCGTTCGCCGCGAATGCCGCGTTCACGCTGGGGATGGTGCTCTTCGAGATCCCCACCGGGGTGGTGGCGGACACGAGGGGACGCCGGTTCTCCTTCCTGCTGGGGACGGTCGTGCTGCTGGCGTCCACGCTGCTGTACTGGTGGATGTGGGTGGTACGGGCCCCCTTCGCCGGCTGGCTGTTCGCCTCCCTCCTGATCGGACTCGGCTTCACCTTCTTCTCCGGCGCCACCGAGGCCTGGCTGGTCGACGCTCTCGCAGACACGGGCCACGCGGACGACCTGGAGAGCGTGTTCGGACGGGCCCAGGTGGCCGCGGGAGCCGCCCTGCTCGCGGGATCGCTGGCCGGAGGCCTGATCGCGCAGGCGAGCGACCTCGGCGTCCCCTACCTCGTCCGGTCGGGGCTGCTCGCCGTCACCGCAGTGGTGGCCGCGGCCGCGATGCACGACCGGGGCTTCACCCCGGACCGTGGCCGCTCGGCCGCTCAGGCCATCCGGGTCGTACTGGCCGGCTCGATCGACGGCGGCCTGCGGAACCGGCCCGTCCGATGGCTCATGCTGGCAGCCCCGTTCACCGCCGGTGCCGGCATCTACGTCTTCTATGCGCTCCAGCCCTACCTGCTCCAGCTCGCGGGCGACCCGCACGCCTACGCGATCGCGGGAGCCGCGGCCGCCCTCTCCGCGGGAGCCCAGATCTGCGGAGGCCTTCTGGTCGGTCGGGTGCGTCGCCTGTTCCGGCGCCGCACGGACGCGCTCGTGCTGGGCGGGCTGATCGGGGTCCTCCTGCTCGCCGGGCTCGCCGTGGCGAACTCCCTGTGGATCGCGCTTGTGCTGATCGGCCTCTGGTCGCTGGTCGGCGCCGCCACGTCACCGTTGCGGCAGTCCTTCCTGAACGGCCTGATCCCATCCGCGCAGAGGGCCACGGTGCTGTCGTTCGACTCCCTGATGGGCTCATCGGGCGGCGTCGTGGTGCAGCCCGTGCTGGGCAGGGTGGCCGACGTGTCCGGCTACGCCGCGTCCTACCTGGTGGCTTCCGGCGTGTACGCGCTCGCGCTGCCGTTCACCTGGCTGGCGCGCAGGGAGCGTGCGTCCAGCGACCCGATCGCCGGCGCAGACGGCTGATCCGCCCGTCGTCTAGGATCCGGAGCGATGGAGCACGGGGGGAGAGGACGGAGATGCCAGTTTCGAATCCGGAGTCGATCGCAAAACGGCTGTGGTGGCTGACCCTGCTTCGCGGCGTGATCAGCATCGCGCTCGGCCTGGTGGCGGTCTTCTCGCCGGGTCTCACCGTCCAGGGCTTCTTCATGCTGTTCGGCGCCTTCAGCGTGGTTGACGGCGTGGTGGCGCTCGGCACCGGCATCTTCTTTCGCGGCACCAGCTGGGGCTGGACCATGTTCCAGGGGTCCGCAGGTGTCGTGATCGGGCTGATCGCGCTGCTCCGGCCGAACCTCGTCGCGGCCGTGATCGTGGTCTTCCTCGCCATGTGGGCGCTGATCATCGGGCTCTTTCAGGTGGCCATGGCCTGGCAGCTGCGCGGACAGGGACAGCGCAGCTGGCTGTGGGTCCTGATCTCCGGCAGCGTGACGGCCCTGCTCGGACTGTACTTCCTGGTCAATCCCGAGGTCGGGGCGGCGTTCCTGACCGTCACCGTCGGGATCTTCGTGCTTGTGATCGGCATCGTGATGGTCTTCGGCGCCCTGCAACTGCGGCGCAGGCCCGAGGAACTCCTGGCGCTGATGTCGTGAGCGACCGGTTGTTCGTGGCGGTCGTCCCGCCCGCGTCGGTGCTCGATGCCATCGACGCCTTCCTGGAGCCGCGCCGGGACGCCGGGACGGGGTTCCGGTGGACGGTCCCGGAGGGCTGGCACCTGACCTGTGCGTTCCTGCCCGCCGTGGCCCCCTCGCGGGTCGAGCCGCTCGAGGCTGCGCTCGAGGAGGTGGCGGGACGGACCGCGCCTTTCGCCGTGAGCCTCGCCGGCGCCGGCGCCTTCCCGGACGCGACGAAGGCCAAGGCGCTCTGGCTGGGCGTCACGGAAGGCTCCGGGGACCTGGACCGCCTGGCCCACCGGTGTCGCACCGCGGCCGCCGGCTGTGGCGTCGAGGTAGAGGGCGGGCGGTTCCGTCCGCACCTGACCCTTGCGCGGACCAGGCCGTTCCCCGCCCGCCGCTGGCTCACCATCCTGGACGCGATCCCCGAGCAGGCCTGGGGCGTGGCGGCGTTCGTCCTCTTCCGCTCCCGGCTGCTGCCCGGCGGCGCGGGCTACGAGAACCTGCGCAGCTTTCCGCTCGCCGGCTGAGCGGGGGAGATCCGTTCGTGGTTGCCATCAGGGGAATGTTCGCCGACACTGCGCCGCTGGCCAACCCTCACTTCCGGCGTCTGTGGCAGGCCAACATCATCACCGTGATCGGGGCGCAGCTGACCGTCGTGGCGGTGCCGGCCCAGATCTACGCGATCACGGGGGACTCCGGCTACGTCGGACTGACCGGTGTCTTCGGACTGGTGCCGCTGGTCGTCTTCGGGCTGTGGGGCGGCGCGCTCGCGGACCACTTCGATCGACGGCTGCTCCTCCAGGTCACGACGTTCGGCCTGATCGCCACCAGCGGGCTGTTCTGGATCCAGGCCGCGCTGAACGTCAACAACGTCTGGCTCATGCTCGGCCTGTTCGCCCTGCAGCAGGCGTTCTTCGCCGTGAACCAGCCCACCCGCAGTGCGGTGCTGCCGAGACTGTTGCCTGCTGCACAGTTGCCCGCGGCGAACGCCCTCAACATGACGGTGATGATGGCGGGCGCGATCGTTGGTCCCATGATCGGCGGGATCCTGATCCCCGTCCTCGGCTACTCCTGGCTCTACCTTGTGGACACGCTCACCCTGTTCGCCACCCTGGCCGCGGTGTGGCGACTCCCGGCCCTGACCGTGGAGAACCGGGTCGGTGCGCCGGGCCTGCGCTCGGTGATCGACGGGCTGGCCTACCTGCGCCTGCACCCCGTGCTGCTGACGTCGTTCCTGCTGGACCTGATCGCGATGATCTTCGGCATGCCCCGGGCGCTCTTTCCCGAGATCGCCCACCAGTCCTTCGGAGGGCCGCTGGAGGGTGGCACGGAATTCGCGCTGCTGATGGCCGCGATGCCGGTCGGCGCCGTAATCGGCGGGGTGTTCTCGGGCTGGGTGTCGCGGGTCCGGCTGCAGGGCAGGGCCGTGATCTGGAGCATCGTGCTGTGGGGCGCCGCGATCGCCCTGCTCGGGCTGGCGGTCGGCTTTGCTCCGCGCTGGCCGCTGCCGATGCTGGTGGCGTCCTGCGCGTTCCTGATGGTCGGAGGCGGCGCCGACATGGCCTCCGCAGCCTTCCGGCAGTCGATGCTGCTCTCCGCCGCCGACGACGCGGTACGGGGTCGCCTGCAGGGCGTCTTGATCGTGGTCGTCTCCGGTGGGCCGCGGATCGCGGACACCCTGCACGGCTACGCCGCAGGGCTGCTCGGCACCGCCTGGACGACCGCCGGCGGTGGACTGCTCGTGATCGCCCTGACCGCACTGGTGGCGGCAATTGTGCCCGCGTTCCGGAGGTACCGGCCCGCCTAACGTCGAGGGCATGGCCGTCCAGAGGGTGCTGTGGGTCGATCGGACGTCGGGCACAGCCGTCCGCCGCGATGCCGCCGACATCCCGGCGATGCTGGCCGACCCGTCCGGGTGGCTGTGGCTCGACGTCCCCGAGCCGGACGAGCAGACCGGTGTGCTGCTCAGCGAGGCCTTCGGCGCCCATCCCGCAGCGGTCGCCGACGTGCTGGAACGGAACCATGTTCCCCGGCTGCACGTGTACGGCCACACCCTGCTGCTGATCCTGCAACGGCCGTTGGCGGGCGAGGGCGGCCACATCCACTACCTCGAGTTCGACCAGCTGGTCGGGCCGGGATTCCTGGTCACCACGCACGGACCCCGCAATCCGGTGGTGCCTCTGGAGCTCCTCCTGCAGGAGACGGAGGACCTCGCCGAGCGGATGCTCTCCGGCCGGCGCGTGCCGTCGGGGCCGTGGGAGGCGTCCCACTGGATCGTCTCGTCGCTGACGATCGCGCAGGAGCGGCAGGTGAACGGGCTGGCCAGGGACGTGGGCGGGCTTGAGCAGCGGGTGATGGCGCAGCGGAGCGACGCCCATCCCGAGGCACTGCTGGAGGACCTGTTCCGCACCCGGCACATGTTGCTGACCCTTGGCACCATGGCCGGGCAGGCCGCCGAGATCTACGGACGCGCCGTTCGGCTGCTGGGCGACGCCGGGGCGGGGGAGTTCCTCCGGGACAGCAAGGATGCCTACGTCCGGCTCAGCCGGATCGCCGGCAGCCAGCTGGAGTACCTGTCCGGCGTCACCGAGTACTACCGGGCCCGCACCGACACGAAGATGACCATCGCGGCGGAGCGACTGGCGGTGATCGCCGCGATCACGCTGCCGGTGACGGCGATCAGTTCGGTGCTGGGCATGAACGTGATCGTGAACGACCGGACCGACTGGCCCTCGCTCGGGATCCTGCTGGCGGTGATGATCGCACTGTCGCTGGTACTGCTGCGCTGGGCGAAGCGCCAGGGCTGGTGGTGAGGTGCGTCCGTGGACGGAAACGGGGACGGTTCCCGTTTCCGTCCATTCTCAGGACCTTCAGCGCTCGAGGAACCCGCCCCACCCGGATCGGGGTCAGGCCAGGGCGGCCTTCACCTTGGCGGCGACGGCCGCGCCCTGCGCGCGTCCGGCCGCGCGGGCGTTGACGGCCTTGATCACCAGACCCATCTGCTTCATCGACGGAGCCGCGCCCAGGTGCGCTGCCGCTGCGGCGACCTCCTCTGCGACGATCGCGTCCAGCTCCGCCTCAGTGAGCGCGGCAGGAAGGTAGCGCTGCAGCACCTCGACCTCGGCCAGCTCCTTGGCTGCGAGCTCGGGACGGTTGCCCGTGGTGTAAGCCTCGGCCGAGTCGCGTCGCTTGGCCACCTCGCGGTTCAGCACCGAGATCACCTCGTCGTCGCTGAGCTCGCGGGCCTCGGTGCCGGCGACCTGCTCGTTCTTGATCGCCGCAACCGCCATCCGCAGGGTGGACTTGGTGAGCTCGTCGTGGGCCTTCATCGCCGCGACCATGTCGGCCTGGATCGTGTCCTTCAGTTCGCTCATCGTCATCCTTTCCGCGCAAACCACACCAGTCTCTCACGCGAGCCGTTCGGCCCGGCTCACGGTCCCCGCCGCGAGCCGGGATGACACGACCCGGGCCCGGGAAGGCCGGATGGGGCGGGCTGACTATGCTGAGGCCCCGGACAGCAGGGGAGAGGTTCTCGATGGCGGATGGGGCACAGCCGGGTTCGGTGGGGCTGGTCAGTACGAAGACCGTCCGGCTGTTCACCGCGGAATCCCCGCTCATGCTCGAGCTCGGCGGCTCGCTCGGACCGATCGACGTCGCCTACGAGACCTACGGGTCGCTCTCGCCGGCAGCGGACAATGCCGTGTTCATCTGCCATGCGCTGACCGGGGACGCACACGCCGCGGGCTTCCACGAGGGCGCGAAGCGTCCGGGCTGGTGGGACAACCTGATCGGCCCCGGACGTCCGCTGGACACCAACCGGTTCTTCGTCATCTCGGCCAACCTGATCGGCGGCTGCCAGGGCAGCACCGGCCCTTCCTCGACCGACCCGGCCACCGGCGAGGCCTACGGCCTGGACTTCCCGCTGCTGATGATGCGCGACCTGGTCGAGGTGCACCGGGCCCTGGTCAGGCACCTGGGGATCAGCCGCCTGCTCGCCGCACTCGGCGGCTCGCTCGGCGGCATGCAGGTGCTGCAGTGGGCGCTCGACCACCCCACGGAGGTGGCCAACGCCATCGTGGTCGCCGCGTCGAGCCGGCTGACCGCGCAGAACATCGGGTTCTCCGCCGTCGCACGCCGGGCCATCATGACCGACCCCAACTTCGCGGACGGCGCGTACGCCGCTGGCGGCGTGAACCCGGACACCGGCCTGGCGATCGCGCGGATGATGGCACACATCACCTACCTGTCCGAGGATGCCCTGACCGAGAAGTTCGGACGCCAGCCCCACCCGGACCGGCAGCACCCGGGCTTCGGCATCGACTTCGCCGTGGAGAGCTACCTCGATCACCAGGGCCAGGCGTTCCTGGAGCGGTTCGACGCGCTCAGCTACCTCTACCTCACCCGCGTGATGGACTACTTCGACCCGTTCGCGGCTCCGGACGCGCTCGCCGCCGTCACGGCGGACCCGGTGAAGTGGCTGGTGCTCTCCTTCGCCACCGACTGGCGCTTCGGCACCGAGCACTCGCGGCGGATCGTGCGCAAGCTCGAGCAGGCAGGGCAGCCGGTGACCTTCCGTGAGATCCCCTCTGCCTGGGGCCACGACTCGTTCCTGCTCCCGGTCGAGCCGTACCACGCCACGCTGCGCGCCTACTTCGACCGGGCGCTGAAGGAGGTGCGGGCATGACCCTGCGTCCCGACCTCGCCCTCGTTGCCGGCCTGATTCCTGCGGGCAGCCGCGTCCTCGACCTCGGCTGCGGTTCGGGCGAGTTGCTGGCAGCGCTGATCGCGAGCACAGGCTGCCGCGGCACCGGCGTCGAGATCGACCCGGATTCCGTTCTGGCCGCAATCACGGCCGGCGTCCCGGTGATCGAGCTGGATCTGGACTCCGAACTGCAGGAGTTCGCCGACCACTCCTACGACGTGGTCGTGCTCTCCCGCACCGTGCAGACCCTGCACCGGCCGGTGGAGGTGCTGAACCACATGGGGCGGATCGGGGAACGGCTGATCGTCTCTGTTCCGAACTTCGGGTACTGGCGGCACCGCCTGCGCCTGCTGCGCGGGCGGATGCCGATGTCGCGGGAGATCCCGCACGCCTGGTACGACACCCCGAACCTGCGGCACACCACCCTGGTGGAACTGGAGCAGTTGTTCGCGAGCCTCGGGCTCACGGTGGAGCAGCGGGTCGTGCTCAGCCCTGCCGGCGTCCCGTTGCGCAGCGGAGACCGCCTGTACAACCTGGTCGGCGGTTCCGCGGTGTACGTGCTGCACACGAACGGCGGCTGAGGGGCGGAGCTCACGACGTGCCGGCGAGCGCCTTCACGATCCGCTCGGCGGCACCGCCCAGGTTCAGTTCCTCGGCCAGTTCGGCGAACCGGGCCGGATCGACGGGGCTCACCGGGATCCTGAGGTCGAGGTCGGGCACCGCCGCGTCGGTCCGCACGGCGACCACCTCACGGGCCGGACCGAGGTAGTCAATGGCGGCGGCCAGCCTGGCGGTCATCGTCGCCGGCAGGTGCCCCGACGACGCAGCCGCAACGATCCCGGCGAGATCGGCATGCGCCTCGATCAGCCTCGCCGCGGACTTCTCGCCAATGCCCGCGACACCGGGCAGGCCGTCGGACGGATCCCCGCGCAGCACAGCGAAGTCCACGTAGCCGGCGCCGTCGATGCCGTACTTCGCCCGGAGCCAGCCGTCGTCCACCCGGTCGTGGTTCGCGACGCCGCGCCCGCAGTAGAGCACCCGGACGCCGCGCGCGTCGTCGACGAGCTGGAACAGGTCCCGGTCACCGGTGACCACGTCGACGGGGATTCCCGAGCGGGCGGCGAGCGTCCCGATCACGTCGTCGGCCTCGCAGTCGGGCGCGCCCACCACGGGCAGGCCCACGGCGTCCAGCACCTCGCGGATCAGTGGCACCTGGGCCACCAACTCCTCCGGCACCAGCTCGACGTCGTCGTGATCCACGCGGTGCGCCTTGTAGGACGGCACCAGGGCCACCCGCCACGCCGGACGCCAGGCGTCGTCCCAGCAGCACGCGACCTGGCTGGGGGAGTAGTCGGTGACGAACCGGGCGATGAAGTCGAGCAGCCCGCGCACCGCGTTCACCGGGCGCCCGTCTGGAGCCCGCAGGCTCGTCGGCAGCCCGTGGAAGGCGCGGAAGTACAGCGACGCGGTGTCGAACAGCATCAGTCGGGGCTCGGCCATCGCCCCATGCTGCCGCACCGCCACCCCGACGGCCAGCTCCGGGCCACCCCGTGGTGAACAACCACGGCACGCAGGGCAGCACAGAAGGGCTGGCTAAGCTGGGCGGGCTGTCGAAGGGAGGCCCGTGGTCGATTGGCTCGCCACACGGCACTGGAGCCTGCGGGCGGCGATCGCGATCCTCACCGGGGTGGCGACCGCGCTCGGCTTCCAGCCCTACGGCTGGTGGCCGCTCGTGCCGCTCGGGGTCGCCGGTCTCACCGTCGTCGTGCTGGCTGCCCGCCGGGTGCGCGGCGCGGCCGGACTCGGCTACCTGTGGGGGGTCGGCTTCCTGCTTCTCGGCGTGGGCTGGATGCAGGCGATCTTCGTTCAGGCCATGGTCGCCCTGGTCGCCATCGAGGCGTGCTTCTTCGGTCTGTTCGGGACCCTGCTGAAGGTTGCGGTCCGCACCCGCTGGTGGCCGCTCGTCGCTGCCGCCTGCTGGACCGGTGTCGAGTTCACCTACGCCCGCTTCCCGTTCGACGGCTTCGGCTGGATGCGCCTGGGCTACGCGATGGTCGACTCCCCGCTGGCCTGGGTGCTGCCGCTGGTCGGGGTGGCCGGCCTCGGCTTCGTCACGGCACTGCTCGCGCAGGTGCTGGTCTGGCTGGTCACCGGCTTCTCCCGCCGCCGCGCGGTGGTCACCTCCGCCAGCGTCACCGCGATCGCGCTGCTGGCCGCAGGCGGCACCCTCGTACCGGTAGGCACCCAGACCGGGACGGTGCAGGTCGGCTGGGTGCAGGGCGGCGCGCCGGGCGGCGGCGTCTACGGGATCGGCGAGGCCCGCACCACCTCCCGCAACCACCTCGCCGAGTCGGTGAAGCTGCGGGCGAAGATCGACGCTGGCGAGGTTCCCCGGCCCGACTTCGTCGTCCTCCCCGAGAACACCACCGACATGGACCCCTTCACCGACTCGCAGACCGGTGGTCTGGTCGCCGCCATGTCCGCGCAACTCGACCTGCCCATGCTGCTCGGTGTGATCCTCGACGGGCCCGGCGTGGACGAGCGGCAGACCGCATCCCTGTGGTGGGAGCCCGGGAAGGGCGAGACCGGGCGCTACATCAAGCGTGGCATCGTCCCGTTCGGCGAGTGGGTGCCGCTGCGTTCGCTGCTGCTGCCGCTCATCCCCGAGCTGGCCTTCGTGGGCGCACAGTCGATCCCGGGGACGCAGCCGGGCGCCCTGCCCGTCAGCCTGCCGGACGGGCGTCCGCTCACCCTCGGCATCATGATCTGCTACGACCTCGTCTACGACGACTTCGCCTACGACACCGTCCGCTACGGCGGCCAGGTAATCCTCGTGCAGTCCAGCAACGCCATGTACCAGGGCACTGGCCAGATCGAGCAGCAGTTCGCCATCACCCGCGCCCGGGCGATGGAGCTTCGTCGCGATGTCCTCGTGGTCACCACCAGCGGCGTCAGCGGTCTGATCAACGCGGACGGGTCGGTCGCCTTCACGGCCCCGGACCATGTCGGTGCCTCCGGCGTGGTGGCGCTGGCCGAGCGCTCCGGCCTGACGCCGGCCACCTGGCTGGCGTCGCCGCTGGAGCTGGCGATCACGATTCTCGCCGGGCTTGCCCTCGTGGCGTCCCTGCGATACGGCAGAATGGGCGCCGACCGATTCCGGAACGGGAGAAGCGAATGACCGACCCGGCAGCCCCGCTTGAGCGGGTGCTCGTCATCATCCCCACCTACAACGAGTCGGAGAACCTCCGTCCGATCACGGCCCGGATCCGCGCGGCGGTCCCCGCTGCGCACATCCTGGTGGCGGACGACAACTCGCCCGACGGCACCGGCGCGATCGCCGACGAGCTCGCCGCGGCGGACGATCACCTCCACGTCCTGCACCGCAAGGGCAAGGAGGGGCTCGGAGCGGCGTACATCGCCGGCTTCCGGTGGGGTCTCGCCCAGGGCTACCAGGTTCTGGTCGAGCACGATGCGGACGGCTCGCACCAGCCCGAATATCTGCCCGCCATCCTCGACCGCCTGAGGACCGCTGGCGCCGTCAAGGGGTCCCGCTACGTGAAGGGCGGCTCGACCAAGGGCTGGCCGGTGCAGCGTGAACTGCTCTCCCGCGGCGGCAACCTGTGGACACAGCTGATGCTCGGGCTCCCGGTCAAGGACGCCACCGGCGGCTTCGTCGCCTGGCGCGCGACCACGCTGGAGGGCATGGGCCTGGACGGGATCGAGGCCGCCGGCTACGGGTTCCAGGTGGAGATGGTGCGCCGGGCGATTCGCGCGGGCTTCACCATCGCCGAGGTGCCGATCGAGTTCGTCGAGCGCGAGCTGGGCAACTCGAAGATGAGCGGAAAGATCGTTGTCGAGGCGATGCTGCTGACCACCCGGTGGGGCCTCGCCTACCGGCTCAGCCAGCTCAAGGGCCTGTTCGGCCGGAAGGGTGCCTCGTGACGGGCCCCGACCCTGCGCGTCGCCGGTGGCTGGTGCCGGTCCTCGTCGCCGTCTTCGTCGTGATCTCCGTGCTCGAGGTGTGGGGGCTCACCTGGGTGGGTGTCCAGATCGGCGTCCTGTGGACCATCGCGATCCTGATCGGCGAGGCCGTGCTCGGCGCCTGGCTGATGCGACGTGAGGGCAACAAGGCCTGGCGGGCGCTCGTGGACGCCTACACGACCGGCAGGATGCCGTCCGGCCAGCTGGCGGACGCCGCACTGGTTCTCGTCGGCGGGATGATGCTGATCCTGCCCGGCTTCTTCACCGACATCCTCGGCCTGATCTGCCTGCTGCCCTGGACGCGGCCGACGGCCAGGCGCGCGATCGGCCTTGTGGTCGCCCGCACCGCTGCCAGCAGCGGATTCGACATCACCTCGGTGCGCTCGCCCTACGCGAGCGGGACGGTCGTCCCGGGTGAGGCCGTGGACGATCCCGAGCCGCCCTCCGACCCTCCGGTGATCAGCGGAGAGATCGAGGACTAGGTCGTGTCTCCCAATCCCGGGCGCTGGCGAGGACGTGCCCGGTGCGTCTGCTCGCAAGGCGGAAGACGAGTCGATAGTGGGCCTATCGCCGAGGATGACAACGCAGCGAGCGGGCGCACCGGGTGCACCGCAGCGCGTTCAGGATTGGGAGACACGCCCTGGTTCCGAAGGCAGCGTCTGCCGACAGCGCTCAGCGCTCCTCGCCGCGAATCTCGCCCAGCCGTTCGGCCAACAGGTCCTCCAGCTCCTCGATGGAGCGACGCTCGCGCAGCATGTCCCAGTGGGTGCGTGGCGCCTTGGTCTCCTTGGCCTCGGGCTCGACACCGTCCGACCTGCGGGCGGTTTCACCGCAACGGGGGCACTCCCATTCGGTGGGGAGCTCCGCCTCTTCGGCGAACACAATCGTGAAGTGGTGGCTCCGTGGGCAGTCGAAACCGATCTCCTGACGGGGTGCGAGTTCGACCCCGCTCGGGTCGGCGTGACTCTTGCTGCCCAGCCCCGAACCCCTCAACGCACGTTCAGCCATCGCACCAACCTTCCGTCCCCAACGCTAGCGACCCGCCCAAGTCCTGGTCTGTGCGTACCCGTGCGGAGCGGGGACGTCACAGCACCTTGGGTAACACGTTGCCCGCGTCGATGATTCCCTTGCGCATGTCGACCCTCGCCAGCAGGAGGCCGCCGACAACGAAGAACGCGACCAGCGCGACCAGCGCCAGCCGGTAGGACTGGGTGAACTGGAAGACCAGCCCGAAGGTGAGGGTACCCAACCAGCTGGTGCCCCGTTCCATGGCCTGGTAGAAGCTGAAGTACTCCGACTCGCGACCCAGCGGGATCAGCTGGCTGTACATCGATCGCGACAACGCCTGGGTGCCTCCCATGACCAGCCCGATCGCCGCCCCGAGACCGAAGAGTGCACCGACGACTCCGGACGGGATCAGGAACCCCACCAGGACCACCGCCAACCAGATCACGATGCCGACCAGGACGGTCTTCTTCGCCCCGATCACGGCCGCGACGCGCCCGAAACCGAGTGCGCCCAGGATCGCGACGAACTGGGTGAGCAGGAAGGTGGCGAGAACGAGGTTGTCGTCGATCCTCAGTTCCCTGCTGGCGTAGACGCTCGCGGAGACGATCACCGTCTGGATGCCGTCGTTGTAGAACAGGAAGGCGAGCAGGAACGCCAGGGTCTGGGGGTAGTGGCGCATCTCCGCGAAGGTGGCGGCGAGCTGCCGGAACGGATTTCGGTGGGCGACCTCCGCGGGAACGTCCCTGGGCAGCCGGCGCAGGCCCAGGACGGGGATGAAGGTGAACCCTGCCCACCACAGGCCCGCTGAGAGCAGGCAGAGCCGCACGGCCATGCCCTTGGTGATGCCGAGGTCGTCGTAGAAGGTCATCATCGCGAAGTTGATCGCGAGCAGCAGGCCGCCGCCGACGTAGCCCCAGGCCCAGCCTCGACTGGAGACGCGGTCGCGCTCGTCCGGCCCGGCGATCCGGACCAGCATCGAGTCGTACACCACGATCGACGCGCCGAAGGCGAGCAGGCTGATCACCATCAGCCACGCACCGAGCTCCCAGTCGCTCCCCATCAGCAGGAACATCAGCGAGCCTGCGGCAGCACCGAGCCAGGCCGTCGCACCCAGCCAGCGGTGCGGGTGCGCGGAACGGTCGGCCGCAGCTCCGATGAAGAGCAGTACCACGGCCGAGACCAGCGTGCTCAGCGTGGCGAGCAGGGACGGCAGAGCGCCCGGCAGCACCGGGAACAGCCCGAGCAGGAGGACGGGGTTGGTGCAGGTCGCATCGCCGGTGGCGTCCGGGCAGGCAGCCGTGCTGGCCAGACTGACCAGATAGGGGCTGATCAGCACCGTAGCGGTCGTGGTGTAGAACGCCGAGTTCGCCCAGTCGTACCAGTACCAGGCCCGCTGCTCGCGAGTGCTCCTCACGATTCCCCCTCCCAGAGTCCCCGCCCGACCAGCACCCGCTTCAATGTGGTGATGTCGTCGCTGACAATCCCGTCCACTCCCAGGTCCAGCAACCGGTGCATCTCCGCCTCCTCGTTCACCGTCCAGACATGGATGACCCGCCCCGCAGCGTGCGCGAGGCGGATCACATCCGGCCGGATCAGGGTGAGCGGGACGCCGCCATGGCGCACCGGGACCTGCAGCGCCTTCCCTGCGTCCGGAAGCAGCCTCCGCAGTCCGAACCCGTGAGTGGCCACGGCCACACCGGCCGGAGAGACCGCGGTCGGGACGCCGGGGGCGAGCCGGCGGAACTGCTTCAGCCGGGCGGTCGAGAACGAGGCCACGCAGACCCGGTTCTCCGCGCCGCAGCGCGCGATGACGTCGGCCAGCGGCCGCACCGCACGGTCGTCCTTGATATCGATGTTGAAGCGCGCCGCGTCGAACTCCTCGAGCAGGTCGACCAGCCGGGGGATCGGGTCCAGCCCGCCGATCCGGACGCCTTCCAGCCCGGCCCAGGTGTGCTCGCTGACCAGGCCCTTTCCGTCGGTGACCCGGTCGAGGCGGTCGTCGTGGAAGGCGACCAGCTGATCGTCGGCGGTGGCCCACACGTCGGTCTCGAGGAACTCGAATCCCTGGGCCAGCGCCCGTCCGAAGGCGTAGCGGGTGTTCTCCCTCGGCTGATCGGCCGGATCCACCCAGCCGCCGCGGTGGGCCATTGCGGCAAAACGTCGGCCAAGGAAGACGGGGCGTTCACTCTCGGCCACGGGCACTGCACACCCTCATCGCGCTCGGGGTCCCGGCCACGGCGCAGCCGGGGTGCCGGCTACGACGGGCGCCGCGCGGCGCGACCAGAGTACGACATGGGTGCCTGCTCAGAAGGAAGGGTCGTCGGTGCGCCGGAGCACGATGCGCTCCAGTGGTCCGAGGGCCGCGCTGACGAGGGCCAGTTCGTCCTCGTCGAGGTCGGCGAGTAGTTCCCGGATCACCCGGGCCTGATCGCGACGCGCCGCCTCGAGCAGGCTGGCGCCGTCCGGGGTGATCTCGACCAGGATCGACCGGGCGTCGTCGGGGCTCGGCCTTCGCCGAACGAGGCCGCGTTCATCCAGTGCGCTCACCACGCGCGCCACCGCCGGGGGGCCGAGCCGTTCGATCCGGGCGAGGTCGCTGGGTCGTTGGGGACCGTGCCGGTGCAGGGTGGCGAGGGTGGAGAAGTGCCCGGCCGACAGCTCACCGCTGGCGGGGCGCAGCCGTCGGCTCAGTCTGACCACGACGGGTCCGAGCCGGGCGGCCACCTCGGCCGTCGAAGCACTGGCGCCCGCTGGTGCGAGTCGGGTGCCGGACTGCCCGGTCATCGTCGGCTCTCCTTCCCGGAGGCGGTGGGCGCGCTCGCCCGCGCGAGCACGGGCGCGAACACGGGGGAGTCCCCGGCCGGACCGGTGCCGGCCACCTCGTCATGCACATAGCGGCCGCCTCGGCTGAGCGACGCCACCGCTCCGATCAGGGACATCACCGCTGCCACCACGAAGACGATCACGAGCCCGTCGTGGAACGGCCCGGAGATCAGCTGGGGGAAGAACTCGTGGCCGGTGAGCGCCGCCGCGTCCGCTGGGTCGAGGCCGGCCAACACTCCGCTCGGCCCGAGCAGCGCCTCGATCGGGTTGTAGCCGAGGAACGCGGCGAACAGGCTGCCCACCGGCGGCAGGCTCGCCACCTGCTGCGCGGCTGCGGCCGGTACGCCGTGCGCCAGCAGTCCCGCCTTGAGCGTGTCCGGCAGCGTGGACGCGAGCCCGGCCACCATCAGGGAGAAGAAGATGCCGATCGACAGCGACGACCCGGCGTTCTGCAGCGTCCCGGCCACCCCGGACGCCGCACCGCGCTCGTTGGGCGGCACACTGTTCATGATCGCAGTGCGGTTCGGCGCTCCGAACATGCCCGAGCCGATCCCGGACAGCAGCGAGACCGCGGCGAACTGCCAGTACTCGAAGTCGACGGGCATCAGCAGGTAGAGCACGAAGGTGATGCTCACGACGACCAGTCCGACCGATGCGAAGCCGCGGGCCCCGAACCGGTCGGAGAGCATGCCGGAGACGGGCCCGGCCACCAGGAACCCGATGGTGATCGGAAGCATGTAGATGCCGGCCCACAGCGGGGTGTCCTCGAACTGGTAGCCGTGCAGCGGCAGCCAGATGCCCTGCAGCCAGATGATCAGCATGAACTGCAGGCCGCCGCGACCGATGGAGGCCAGCAGCGCCGCCAGATTGCCTGCGCTGAACGCGCGAATCCGGAACAGGCGCAGGTCGAGCATCGGGGCGGGCGTGCGCAGTTCGACCAGGATGAAGAGCACGAGCAACGCGAGCCCTCCGAACAGGCCGCCGAGGACCCAGGGGCTGGTCCAGCCGGTCGGCTGGCCGCCGTAGGGCTGGATGCCATAGGTGATGGCCGTGAGCAGGCTGGTCAGGCCGAGGAAGAAGGTGACATTGCCGGGCCAGTCGAGGCGTCCAGGGTTCCGCTCGCCGATCTCGTGCAGGGACGCGTAGGACCAGACCGTCCCGATGATGCCGATCGGCACCGAGACCAGGAACACCCATCGCCAGTGCACCACCGCCAACGCGCCACCGACCACCAGCCCGATGAAGCCGCCGGCGATGGCAGCGACCTGGTTCACCCCCATCGCCATGCCGCGACGATCTGGAGGGAAGGCGTCGGTGAGGATGGCGGTGGAGTTCGCGAACAGCATCGCGCCGCCGACGGCCTGGAACAGCCTCCAGCCGATCAGCCAGAGGGCCGCGGCGCTGCCCTCGAAGGGGACCGCCGCGCAGGCGACGGCACCGATCGTGAACACCACGAACCCGAGGTTGTAGATCCTGACCCTGCCGTACATGTCGCCGAGCCGACCGAAGCTCACCACGAGGACGGCGGTGATCAGCATGTAGCCCATCAGCATCCAGAGCAGGTAGCTGACGTTGCCCGAGTCGAGCGGATTGAGCCGGATGCCATCGAAGATGGCCGGAAGCGAGATCATCACGATCGAGCCGTTGATGGTCGCCAGGAGCATGCCGAGCGTGGTGTTGCTCAACGCAACCCACCGGTAGCGCGGGTGGCCTGCGGGCAGGAATGCCTTGCGCATGGACAGTACCTCCGGATCCTTCCCCGGCAGATCCCGCGACCGGACCTGACGGCGACGGGTCGCCGCCGGTGGCGATTTTGTTCACAGATGGTAACTATCTTTGGCCGGCGGCTATTCCGGTCCACGGCGCGTGGGCGGAACGGAGTCGCCTCACCACACGGCAGCCATGGAGAATGGCCCGGTGACCACGATCCTGTCCATCCAGTCCAGCGTCGCCTACGGCCACGTCGGAAACAGCGCCGCAACCTTCCCGCTGATGCGCATCGGCGTCGAGGTGTGGCCCGTGATCACCGTGCACTTCTCCAACCACACCGGTTACGGGGCGTGGCGGGGCCCGCTGCTCTCCGCCCAGGACGTCGCCGACGTGGTGCGAGGGATCGACGAGCGCGGAGTGCTCGGACGCGTGGACGCGGTCCTGTCCGGGTACCAGGGTGCCGAGGAGGTGGGCGCCGAGGTGCTGCGGACGGTGGAGCTGGTGCGGCAGCGCAACCCGCGGGCCGTGTACTGCTGCGATCCCGTGATCGGCGACGTGGGGCGCGGCGTCTACGTCCGTTCCGGAATTCCCGAGTTCATGCGCGACCAGGTCGTGCCCCGCGCGCAGATCGTCACGCCCAACCACTTCGAGCTCGACCTCCTCACCGGGCGGGAGACGAACACCGTCGCCGAGGTCCTCGAGGCTGCGGATGCCCTGCGCGCGACCGGCCCGGACGTGGTGCTGGTCACCTCGACCGTGCTCGCTGGCGGCAACCCCGACGAGATCCTGATGCTGGTCGACACCGCCGACGGCGCCTGGCAGGTGACCACGCCCCGGCTCGAGCGCAGCTTCACCGGTTCCGGCGACCTCACCGCGGCCCTCTTCCTCGCGCACTACCTCGAGGGTGACGACGCAGGGGTGGCGATGGGCCGCACCGCAGACGTGGTGTACTCGCTGCTCCTGGCCACGACCGAGGCCGGCTCGGACGAGCTGCTGCTCGTGCGGGCGCAGGACCAGCTGGTCAGCCCGAGCCACCATTTCGACGTGGTGCGCCTGCGGTGAACCCGGTGGGGGTCGAGGTGCTCGCCGCACTGCTGCTGCTCGCAGTGCTCGTCTTCGCGGTCGTCCGCCCCAAGGGGCTGCCCGAGGCGGTGGCCGCGGTGCCCGCTGCCCTGCTCGTCCTGGCGAGCGGGGGCATCGACCTCGGCCGCGCCGCGCAGGAGAGCCTGACCCTGTTGCCGGTGGTGGCCTTCCTCGCCGCAGTGCTCGTGCTCAGTGACCTGTGCGCGCGCGACGGGCTGTTCGAGTGGGCGGGCCAGTTCATGGCCGGACGCAGCCGGGGTGACCCGCACCGGCTGCTCGTTCTCGTGTTCGCCGTCGCCGCCCTCACCACGGCAGTGCTCAGCCTGGACGCGACCGTCGTGCTGCTCACCCCGGTGGTGTTCGCGACCGCCTCGCGGGTCGGCGTCCGGCCCCGGCCGCATGTGTACGCCTGCACTCACCTTGCCAACGGCGGCTCCCTCCTGCTGCCGGTGTCCAACCTCACCAACCTCCTGGCGATGAGCGCACTGGGGATCAGCTTCGTCAACTTCGGCCTGGTCATGCTGCTGCCCTGGCTGGCCGTCGTGGCGGTCGAGTACGTGGCGTTCCGCTGGTACTTCGCCGGCGACCTGAGCGTTGCCGCAGGAGTGGGGGAGACCACGGACGGGCGACGGCGCCTGCCCCGGTTCAGCGCGTCGGTGCTGGCCCTCACCCTCGCCGGGTTCGTCGCGGCGTCCTTCCTTCGCGTCGAGGTGGCCTGGGTGGCAGCTGCCGGCGCCCTCGTGCTGGCCGTCCGGGCGGTGTGGACGCGACAGGCGCGAGGGGCCCAGATCGCATCCGCGGCGAATCTGCCATTCCTCGCGTTCGTGCTCGCACTGGGCATCGTCGTGCGGGCAGTGGTGGACAACGGCCTGGCCAGCGCGATGACCCAGATCGTGCCGGCGGGCGACTCGCTGCTCGCGCTGCTCGGCTGGGCGGGGCTCGCCACGGTACTGGCGAACCTGGTGAACAACCTTCCGGCCGTCCTGATCCTGTTGCCGCTGGCGGCCAGTGGGGGAGCGGGGCCGGTGCTGGCCGTGTTGATCGGGGTGAATGTCGGCCCCAACCTGACCTACGTTGGCTCGCTGGCGACCCTGCTGTGGCGCAGGATCGTGCACGCCCACGACCATGAGGCCCCCCTCGGCGAGTTCACCCTGCTGGGGCTGCTGGCCACCCCTCTCGCAATCGTCGCGGCCGTGGTCGCGCTGTGGACGTCACTGCAACTGTTCGGAGGTGCATTGTGAAGGTTCTGGTGTGGGTCGCGGAGGGCACGTGGCCGGCCTGCGTCGACGCGGTGAACGACATGTTCCCCGACTCCCAGGTGCACCTGCTCGCCGCGGTGGGGGACGCCGCCGCCCAGGTCTCGGGTGCCCGCTCCGGCCTGTGGGGACGCGGGAGCGGCCGCGATCCCGGAGACCGGGTCTCCGAACTGGCCCGCACCGCAGGTCTCGCCATGCTGGACGCGGCGGCGGACCGGCTGGGCCGCCCCGCGACGACCGAACTCCGCGAGGGCAGGGTGGAGCGGGAGGTCACCGCTGCTGCCGCCGCCGCGGACGTCCTCGTGCTGGCCAGGGACGGAGACCTGTCCAGGCTGGGCCCGAAGAGTCTCGACCGGCACACCCGCTTCGTGGTGGATCATGCGCCGTGCCGCGTGGTGCTGGTCTGGCCCGGACGCGCGCCCGGCCTGGCGTCCATGCCTCCGCCGCCGCCGCACTGACGATCAGCCCTGCGGCTGCGTGATGAACCACAGTTCGACGGTCTGGAAGACCCAGTAGGTCACGAAGAGCAGCAGCAGAACTGCTTCGATCCAGAAGACCACAGGGAAACGGTCGCCCACCACGGCGTTCTGGTTGCCGGTGAGCAGGAAGACCGCGACGCCGACGCCGATCGCGGCCACCATCGCGACAGCGATCGTCCGGTAGATCCGGCGGTAGGCGGAGACCGGCAGTCTGGCCAGGTCGGCGTTGCCCCGCGTCCTGCGACTGTTGATCCACACGGCGCCGATCAGGAGCAGGAAGAACGAGATCGCCGACGTGTAGTGGGCGGTTCTTCGAGACCGTCCTCGCCGCCGCCCCCACCTCGTTCGACCTCGTCGACGTGCACACCTACGACGACCCGCAGCGGATCCCGGACCATTTCGCAGCGGTGCGCAGCCTGCTCGAGCGTTTCGGCTGTGCACGACCACTGGTCGTGGGCGAGTACGGCGGCCCCACCTTCTTCCAGTTCCCGGAGGCGGTTCGCGCCATCGAGCAGGCCACGACGGAGGCGATGGCTGACCCGTCCGCGGCCGATGGGCTACAGCCCCCGGACCGTCGCGTGATGCGGAGGCTCTACGACAGGCTGGGCGAGCTCCCCGCGGAGCTGCGCCAGTTTCTCGACGACTGCCCGCCAGCGGTCGCGGCGCGGCGGGACCGGGTCGCCTGTCGCGAGGTCGTCACCAGGAACGTCACCGCCTTCGCCGAAGGCGCGGCCGCCACGTTCTGCTGGCACCTCGCCCCTGAACTCGCCGGGTACTCCGATCCGCTCAGCCTGATCGGTCTGGTCTCGGCGCGGCTGGCACTGCTCGACTTCCGGGACGGTGCCCTGACCGACGCCCAGCCGGCCGCAGCCACGTTCCGGATGCTGGCCGCCGCTCTCCGCGAGGCCGACGGCGTCCGCCGGATCCCACTGGGCGAGCGGCCCGACGTTCGCGCTTTCGACGTGGTCTTCCCGCCCGGGTCGGGGCGGGCGCTGCAGATCCTGTGGCGCGCAGCCGAGCCCTTCGCCGGCGACACCACGGCGCACGAGGCCTTCGAATGGCAGTGGGTGCACCCGGGCCTGCACGTGGCCGACGCGTTCGCCACGGCGGTGCCGGTTCCGGCATGGGCGAGCGGGCGGGTGGCGGTGCCGCTGTCAGCGACTCCGATCCTGCTCAGCTCGACCCCGCTGCACACGATCGGCTGACCCGGTCGTGGCGCGCTCTCGCGTGCGTCGGCGCGATCAGCGTTCCGTGCAGCAGGTTCAGTCGCGGAACACGTCGATCCGTGCGCCGAGGGCGTTGAGCCGGTTCGGCAGGTCCTCGTAGCCGCGGTTGATCACGTAGACGTCGCGCAGCACGCTGGTGCCCCGCGCGGCGAGCGCGGCGAGCAACAGGCACACGGCGGGCCGTAGCGCTGGCGGGCAGACCAGCTCCTGCCCGCGCCAGCGGGTGGGTCCGGTCACGACCACGCGGTGCGGGTCGAGCAGCTGGACGTCTGCCCCGAGCTTGTTCAACTCGACCAGGTGGATCGCCCGGTTCTCGTAGACCCAGTCGTGAATCAGCGTGCGACCCTCCGCCACGGCAGCGATCACCGCGAAGAACGGCAGGTTGTCGATGTTCAGCCCGGGGAACGGCATCGGATGGATCTTGTCGGTCGCAGCCTTGAGCACGGACGGACGGACGGTGACGTCGACGAGTCGGGTCTGCCCGTTGCCCGAGCGGTACTCGGGGGTCAGCGAGTAGTCCAGGCCCATCTCGGCGAGGATCGCCAGCTCGATGTCGAGGAACTCGATCGGCGCCCGTTCGACGGTGAGCTCCGAGCCGGTCACGATCGCCGCCGTGATCAGGCTCATCGCCTCGATCGGATCCTCGGACGGCGAGAACGCCACCTCCGCCTCGATCCGGTCCAGGCCGTGCACGATCAGCGTGGTGGAGCCGATGCCGTCGATCCGGACGCCCAGTTCGGCGAGGAAGAAGCACAGGTCCTGCACCATGTAGTTGCTCGAGGCGTTGCGGATCTCCGTGGTTCCCGGAAACTGGGCAGCGGCCATCAGCACGTTCTCCGTCACCGTGTCGCCCCGCTCGGTGAGGGTGATCCGGCGCTCCGGCTGGGGCGTGGCGTGCACCTCGGCGTGGTAGACGCCCTGGGTGGTGCGGACGGCGAGCCCGAAGTGGCGCAGTGCCTGCAGGTGCGGAGTGACCGTGCGGGCGCCGAGGTTGCAGCCACCCGCATAGGGCAGGTTGAAGGATTCCTCCGAGTGCAGCAGAGGGCCGAGGAACATGATGATCGAGCGAGTCCTGCGAGCGGCCTCCTCGTTCATCCGGTCGAGGTCGAGCCGGGCGGGACGGACCAGCTCGAGTTCGGACTTGTCGGCCGACCAGGTGGCGCGGACGCCGATGCTGACGAGCACCTCGAGGATCCGGTTGACCTCCTCGATCTGGGCGATGCCGCGCAGAACGGTGCGCCCATGGTTGATCAGTGACGCGCACAGGAGGGCGACCGCGGCGTTCTTCGACGAGCGCACCGCGATCGATCCGTGCAGCTTGACCGGGCCGTGGATGCGCAGGTGGGTCGGTCCGGCGGGGCCGGCGTGGATCAGCGGCGAGTCGAGCGCGCCGGCGATCCGGTTGATCATGTCGAGGCTCAGGTTCTGGCCCCCGGATTCGATCCGGTGTACCGCGCTCTGCGATGTGCCGAGCACGTCCGCGAGTTCCTGTTGGGTGAGGCCCCGTTGCTTGCGCGCATCCCTGATCAGGGTGCCGATGCTGCTCGGAAGGAGGTCTGCCACGGGCATCACCTTATCTCATATGGGATATGAACGGGACTCGGGGGTCCTGTCCGGCTGTGCCCGACAGTCATCGTGCAGGAACATGCGGGACCCCCCGCGAGGGCGGGAACGGCAGTCGATCCGCCCGGCGACAACGCTAGAGTGACCGCCATGACCCAACACTTCGATGTCGTTGTCCTCGGTGCTGGTCCCGGGGGTTATGTCGCTGCGATCCGCGCCGCCCAGCTGGGCAAGAGCGTGGCCGTCATCGAGAAGCAGTGGTGGGGAGGGGTGTGCCTGAACGTGGGCTGCATCCCCACCAAGGCGCTGCTGCGCAACGCGGAACTCGCGCACATCTTCGGTGCAGAGGCGGCGACCTTCGGCATCGAGGGCGACGTGCGATTCAACTTCAAGGCGGCGTTCGACCGCAGCCGCGCCGTCTCCGACCGGATGGTGAAGGGCGTCCACTTCCTGATGCGGAAGAACAAGATCACCGAGCTCAACGGCTGGGGCACCTTCGTCGATGCGCGGACGATCCGGCTGGCCACCGACGCCGGCGAGGAGACCGTCACCTTCGACAACTGCATCATCGCGGTCGGTGCCACCACGAAGCTCCTGCCCGGCACCCAGCGCTCCGAGCGCGTCTTCACCTACGAGGAGCAGATCCTCTCCGACCAGCTGCCGACCTCGATCGTGATCTGCGGCGCCGGGGCGATCGGCACCGAGTTCGCCTACGTCCTGGCCAACTACGGCGTGGACGTGACGATCGTGGAGTACTTCGACCGGATGGTCCCCAACGAGGATCCCGAGGTCGCGGCGGAACTGCTCAAGGCCTACAAGAAGATGGGCGTGAAGGTGCTCACCGGCACCAAGGTCGACAGCATCGAGGAGCATGCGGACGGCGTCCGTGTGCGGGTCAGCCCTGCGGCCGGGGGAGAGGGGCAGGTGCTCGAGGCCGAGCGGGTCCTGCAGTCGCTCGGCTTCGCGCCGCGGACGACGGGTTACGGCCTGGAGGCCACCGGTGTCGCGCTCACCGAACGCGGCGCCATCGCCATTGACGACTACATGCGCACGAACGTCCCCGGCATCTACGCGATCGGCGACGTCACCATGAAGCTGATGCTCGCCCACACCGCAGAGGCGCAGGGCGTGGTCGCGGCGGAGACCATCGCCGGAGCAGAGACGATGCCGATCAATTACGACATGGTGCCGCGAGCCACCTACTGCCAGCCGCAGATCGGTTCCTTCGGCTTCACCGAGGCGCAGGCAGCGGAGCGCGGCTACGAGGTGAAGGTGGCGAAGTTCCCGTTCAGCGCCAACGGCAAGGCCCACGGACTCGGTGACGCGACCGGGTTCGTCAAGATCGTCGCCGACGCCCGCTACAACGAGCTGCTCGGCGCGCACATGGTGGGACCCGACGTCTCCGAACTGCTGCCGGAGCTCACCCTCGCCCAACAGTGGGACCTCACTGCGGACGAGGTGGGGCGCAACATCCACGCCCACCCCAGCCTCTCCGAGGCGCTCAAGGAGGCCGTGGAGGGCATCGCCGGCCACATGATCAACCTGTAGCCGTCACCCGGACCCGGGTCGAGGGGCCCCGCAACCAGTGGTTGCGGGGCCCTTTTCCTTCCATCGGTACGGCCTGCGCAGTGGCGCTGCCATATTGTCCAGGTGAAATGTTCCTCAGGAGGGTGGCTCCAGAATGCCGCGATCTCGCGCCTTTCATGCTAATTCCTGGCCGCGGGCAGACCGCGTCTCGAACACTTCTGCCGGGCTTGCCGACGGGGGAGGGGGGGACTCGCTTCTCTCCCGGCACCCCGCGCCTCCCCTAGCCGTTCCCCGGATCGTCGTGTCATCCGTTCGGGTGACAAATGTCCTCCGGATGGGGGACATTTGTCGCGAAATGTCGCCCGCAGGGGGGACAGAACGGGCCCAAGAATCACTCGTGAACTTCCTGAAATGCCTTTTCATGGGCACCGCAGCGGGCTTAGGATCTGGGTTATGGTTATCGGGAACTGGGAGCGCGAGCGCGGCGCGACGGCCGTCGAATACGGCATCTTCGTCGCCTTCATCGCCACTGTGATCATCGCGGGGGTCACGGCCCTCGGTACGTCGACGCTCGGCTTGTTCAAGCCGGTGGCCGACTTCTTCGCCACCTTCCACCCGTAGTCCGCCGCGCCGCCCACTCCGCGACACCCATCCCGGCTTCTGGCCCCAGTTCCCAGCACGCCAGATCGGGAGAAGAGAGCAGGCGAGAGCGGCGGGGCTGCCAGGCCCCCGAGTCCCCCCGGACCCGGATCAGGATGTCCGATAAGGTACATTATGACATTCCGATCCACCAACGATCCCCTCGGGGATCATCCCCCCACTCCTGATCGGACAAGGCACATGAGCACCATCACCGCCAGGTTGGTCGCCAGGTTCGACCGCTGGCTCGACCGAGTGGTCGCCACGGATGACCGCTTCATCTGCGCCGCGTGCGACGACCGCTTCCACTCACGCTCCGAAGGCATCGAGCACGTGCTTCGCTGCCACCCCGAATATCAGGGCGTCGTGGTCTACGAAGGCGCGCCGGCCCAGCCGCCGGCAGCCGCGTCCGTTCCGACGCGTCGCCCGCTCGCCGCGGGCCTCTCGCCCGCGCCGGTCCGGGTCGCCGTGCCGATCGGACGCTGAGGTCCGCTGGCCCCACCGCCGGATGGGACGGTGGGGCTCCCGTGTTCGCCCCGGATCTCTGCCAGACTGCGGTGCGTGAGACCCGACGAGGTTCCCGTGGCCGCGGAAGTCCTGTCCCGTGCCGGGGTGGCGTACCGGCTGCACCACCACCCTCCAGCCCGGACCGAGGCGGAGTTGCACGTCACCGGCCTCGACATCCACAGCTCAGCCAAGACCCTCGCCTTCCGCCTCGACGACGGACGCCTTGTCCTGGCCGCCGTCCCGGGACCCGCGCGGCTCCGGTACGGCAATCTCGCCCGCGCCCTCGGCGTGCCGCGGGCGGCCCTGCGTCCGGCACCGCCCGAGGCACTGGCCGACCTGGGCATGGAGCCCGGCGGGGTCAGCCCCATCTGCGACGACGCCCGCGTACTCCGCGTCCTGCACCACACGCTGCTCGATCACCGGGTGCTGTACTGCGGCAGCGGCACGCCTTCGGTCACGGTGGAGATCGCCGCCGCTGACCTGGTCGCGCTCTCCCCGGCCGCGACCCTGGCCGACCTCTGTTCCGACGTGGCGAAGCCGGGCAACTGACCTTGGCCGGACACGCGCCGCGGGCTCGGACCGTGGTCCTCCCCGCCAACAACCGGGTATCGGGCAATGTCCGCGGCCCCGCGACGGCACTGCGACCGTTAGCATGTGCGTCAACGCCCCGACCCCTCGAAGGAGCGGCTCTGTGATCAACCCTGTCACCGAACTGCGCTCCTTCGTGTCCGCCGCCTTCTTCGAGCCGGTCCAGCGCGAGCACATCGAGTCCACAGAGGCGCTGGTCCAGCGTCGCTGGATCTCCTCTGTGACTCTGGCCGTCGGTTCCTTCATGCTCGCCTTCACCCTCCGGCTCGCCCCCGGCGACCCCGCCTTCTACGCGGCAACGCTCGCGCTCGCCGCCGTCTGGATTGTGGGAGGCCTGATCTCGGGCAAGATCTACCTCGGCAACGCCCACACCCGAGCCGGCACGGAGTCCGGCCGCGGCGTGCTGCAGGGCGTGATCATCGGCTGTGCACTGCTCACCGTCTTCCTTGCCGGTGCCGCCCTCGTCGCACCGGTTGCGGTCCTGCGCGATCCGCTGCTCGGGCTGCTCCTCCACGCGCGCTATGGCATCGCCCCGCTCGTCGCCGTGCTCACTGCCCTGATCGCGATCGGCGAAGAGCTCTTCTTCCGTGGTGCACTGTGGGCCGCCGTCGGCGGCCGCCAGGCCCTGCTCGTCACCACCCTCGTGTACGCGCTGACGACGATCCCCAGCGGTGTGCCACTCATGGTGCTCGCCGCAGCGCTGGTGGGCCTTGTCGCCGGCATCCACCGCCGGGTCACCGGCGGCGTCCTCGGCCCGATCATCATTCACCTGATCTGGTCGCTCGGCCTGTTCTTCCTGCTCCCCTTTGTGCTCGGCGGATGGGCTTGAGTTATGAAGCTTTGTGCCTTAATCTAAGCAAATGAAGTCCATGAGCTTCAGTTTTGTGGTGATGGCTGACCAGATGGCGAGTCGCGCGGCCTCCGACCGCGTCCCGGCCGCCCTCGGCGCCCTTGCCGGGCTCCCCCTCACCCTGCCGTTCGAGCGGACGGCGGGCGATGAGATCCAGTGCCTCGCAGCAGCCCCGCGCAGCGTGGTCGACGCCGTCGGGCGGCTCACCCGCCTCGACGGCTGGCGGCTCGGAATCGGCATCGGGCCGGTAGAGATCCCACTGCCCGACTCCACGCGCGCCGCGCGCGGCGGGGCGTACCTCGCCGCCCGCACCGCAATCACCGCGGCCCGGCATGCGCCCACGGACCTCGCACTCGCCGTGCACGGCGGCGTCGGACGGGACCGCTACGGTGAGAACGCCGAAGCCGCCCGCGACGCTGAAGCGGCACTCTGGCTGCTCCGCTCGGTGCTGGCCAGGCGCAGCGAGGAAGGATGGGAGCTCATGGACCTCCTCGACGACGGGCTGACCAGCGCACAGGCCGCCGCACGGCTCGGAGTCAGCCCGTCCGCGGTCAGCCAGCGACTGTCCCGCGCGGCGCGCGAGGAGAGCCGCCGCGGAGCCGAGCTCTGCGTCCGGTTGCTCTCCCGCCTGCAGGACGCGGCCACCGCGGACGAGGAGGCCCGATGAACCCGGTCGTCGCCGTGTTGCTCAAGACCGCCGTCGTGCTCGTGCTCGGTCTGGTCACGACCCTCGCCGGCAGTCCCCTGGTCCGCACGGTGCTCCGCCTCGCCGATACCCCGCGACGCCCCACGGCTCACGCAGAGTCCTCCAGCGAAGAACCCGAGCGATCCCCCGGTATCCAGGCCGCGTCGGCCCAGCTGCAGGGTGGTCACTGGATTGGCCTGCTCGAACGGCTCGCGGTCTACAGCTGCATCCTCGTCGGCTTCGGCGAAGGCATCGCGATCGTGCTGGCCATCAAGGGCCTGGCCCGCTACCCCGACCTCAAGGCAACCACGACCGGGGCGGCCGAGCGGTTCATCATCGGCACGTTCACCAGCGTGCTCTTCGCCGCGGCCTGCGCGGGACTCGCCTGGTGGCTGACCGGCCTGTGGTGAGCGTCGACCTGCAGGACGCCTGGACGGAGCTGTTACCCGGCCAGCCCGCCCTCGGTGCGGAGCTACTCGCCCGCTGGAGCGAGCCGCACCGCCGTTACCACGACGCCACGCACCTGGCCACTGCGCTCGATGCCCTCACGGAACTGGGCGGCACCGCTCGCGTGGAACGACTCGCAATCTGGTTCCACGACGCGATCCACAGCGGGCGTCCGGGCGTCGACGAGACGGCGTCCGCACGCCTGGCCGGTGATCGCCTGCTCGTGGCCGGTCTTGCCCGCCACGAGGTGTCTGAGGTGTGCCGGCTGGTGATGGTCACGGTGCACCACTCCCCCACCCCGGACGATCCCGCCGGAGCCAGGGTGAGCGACGCGGATCTCGCCGTGCTCGGTTCCGATGCGACCGCCTATGCCGCGTCGGTGGCTGCATTGCGCGCCGAGGCCACCGGAACGCCCGAGGACGTGTGGAGGGAGACGCGGCTGGCCCGGTTGGCCGAGCTCCTGACCAGCGAACCGTTGTTCCACACCGCCACCGGCCGCCACCGGTGGCTGGTCAGGGCCCGGACCAACCTGCTCGCCGAGCAGCAGGAGTTGCTCGACGCTACTTGACCGCTCCGGCGGTCAGGCCCGAGACGATGTAGCGCTGCAGGAACAGGAACAGCAGCAGCACCGGCAGCGCGGCCAGCACCGCACCGGCGGCGAACAGCCCCCAGTTCGCGTCCTTCTGCGACGACACCATGCTGTACAGGCCGACCGCGAGGGTCCAGTTCTCCTCGCTCTGCAGCACCACCCGGGCCACCACGAACTCTGCGAACGACGAGATGAAGCTCAGCAGCGCAACCACGGCAAGGATCGGAACCACCAGCGGCAGGATGATCGTCCAGTACGTCTGCGTGTGGGACGCGCCGTCAATCTTGGCCGCCTCGTCGATCTCCTTCGGCACCGAGTTGAAGAACCCGTACATGAGGAAGGTGTTCGCGCCCAGGGCGCCGCCGAAGTAGACCAGGATCAGCGCGAGCCGCGAGTCCAGGCCCAGCGCAGGCACCACGTTGCCGAGGGCGAGCAGCAGCAGGAAGATCGCGATGAACGCCAGCACCTGCGGGAACATCTGAATGATCAGCAGCGCGGTGAGGCCCGTGCGACGTCCGGTGAACCGGAATCGCGAGAACGCGTACGCGGCTGCGGCCCCCATCAACACGGTACCGATGGCCGTGATCACCGAGACCAGCAGGGTGTTGCCCATCCAGAACCAGAACTTCGTGCCGTTCAGTGCCTGGAAGTTCGCCAGGGAGAGGGACGCGAACAGCTGGTTCGACCCGGTCAGGGTGCCGTCGACGGTCAGCGAGGCGGAGATGACGTAGACGATCGGGAAGGCCGCATAGACGACGGCGAGCAGACCGATCAGGTGCCGCCAGCCCAGCCTGCCCAGCCACTGCCTCGGCGTCCTGCGCCGGTGCCCGGGCAGCCCTGCTGCCTCGTTGGTCCTTGTGGCGGTCACCTCAGAGCACCTCCTCGAGCTTGCGGGTCTGGCGGAATCCGAGCCCGGAGATCACCGCGACGATGACAAAGATCACGATGGCCAACGCGCTGGCGAGGCCGTAGTTCTTCGGCGCCGAGCCGTCCACGCCGGAGATCGAGTAGACCATCGTGATCAGCAGGTCGGTGGCCCCGATCGGCGCCGAGGTGTCGCCGAACCGCGGCCCGCCCTTGGTGAGCATGTAGATCAGGGTGAAGTTGTTGAAGTTGAAGGCGAAACTGGCGATCAGCAGCGGTGCGGTGGTGATCAGCACGAGCGGACCGGTCACCGACAGCCAGGTGCGCAGCGGGCCGGCACCGTCCACCTTCGCCGCCTCTTTGATGTCGTTCGGCAGGGCCTGCAGGGCGCCGGTCGCGACCAGGAACATGTAGGGGAAGCCGAGCCACAGGTTCACCCCGAGTACAGAAAGCCGGGCCAGCCACGGGTCGTCCAGCCACGGAATCTCGGCGCCGCCGAGCAGCACCTGGTTGATGAAGCCGAACTTCGTGTTGAGCAGACCCGACCAGATCAGTGCCGACAGGAAGCCCGGCAGCGCATAGGGCAGCAGCAGGAGCGTGCGGTAGATCCTGCGGCCGCGCAGCTGCTCCTCGTTCATCACGATGGCGAGGAACAACCCGAGCAGGAACGTGGTCAGGACCGACAGCAGGGCGAAGGCGAGGTTCCACCCGAGGACGCGGAAGAACGGCCCGGCGTACTGGCCGTCCGTCACGGCCTTGGTGAAGTTCTCCAGGCCCACCATCACCCGCCACCCGGTCGGCAGAGCGTTGCCGGCCTGATCGACGAACTGCCCGCGGTTCGTGGCGGTGTAGACGGTGCCGGTGCTGGTGTCGGTCATCGTGTCCGACGCGGCGTCGTAAGTGAACGTCGACTTGTAGAGGTACCCGACGGTGCCGTTCTGGGTGCGGATCGATCCCGCTGCCGCGTCCTTGCTGAACGGCACGCGCAGATTGGTCACCGCTTCCTGATTGCCGAAGATCTGCTGCTGGGTTGCGATGGCGTAGCCCGGGATCCCGGTGACCCGGGTGCCTGCGATGGTGGCGCTCGGTGCCGGCTCCAGAGGCTGGGTGGCCGTGCCGACCTTGACCGCCCCCTTGTCGATGATGGCGAAGCCCAGGTCGGATCCGTGGTAGACCACGGTGAGCGGATACGACGCCGAGCCCTCAACCCGCTTCTCGTTCTGGGCGAGGATCGCGGCGATCGCGTCCTCCTTGGTCAGGTTGTGGCCATCGCCGTAGTTCGTCACCGAGATGTAGGCCGTGTAGAGGATGACGAAGACCTGGAAGACCATCAGGAAGACGATGCCCGGGGCGACGTACTTCGCCGGCAGCGTGTGCTTGCGCGAGAAGTAGACGTAGTCGAGGGCGACCAGGATGACCAGCATCCCGCCGAACACCCACCACGACTCCTCGTGCCACGCCGCCATCAGCACGTAGACGCCGAGAGCGTTGACCAGTGCCATCAGCACCAGCTTGACCACGAAACCCACGCCAAAATCGAGCGAGTTCCAGGCCTTGGGCTTGCTCCTCGCGGTCTCCGGGACCGCCGCCTGCTTCAGGTCCACCATGATCGTGGGTCGCCTGGATGCTGGTCAGGGGGACGCCGATCGACCCGGCGCCCCCCTGACCCGCAACCTACTTCTTGATCTTGGCCTGGATGTCCGAGATCATCTTCTGCCAGCCGGCCACCGCCTGCTGCTTGCCGGAGATGATGTTCGCCTCGGTCACGCCCCAGTAGGTCCACACGGCGGCCATCTCGGGAATCGACGGCATCGGCACGGCGTCCTGCGCCACCTTCGCGAAGCCAGCGGTGAGGACATCGCCGGCCGCCTTCTCCGACGCGCTCTTCAGCGCCGGCGTGCGCTGGCCGGCCTGGTACATCGCGTACTGCACGTCAGTGGTGGCGATGTAGTTGGTCAGGAAGTCGTTCGCAACGATCGGGTTGGCCGACTTGGACGAGATGAAGAAGCCCTGCACGCCCACGAACGGGGAGGCCTTCTGGCCACCGGCCGACGGGATCGGGTCGATGGACAGGTCGAGACCCTTGAACTTCTCCAGCATCCAGGGGCCACCGATGATGAACGGCGACTTGCCCTTCGAGAACGCGTCCACGGCGATGTCATAGGTGATCGAGGTGTCCAGCGTGCCCGCCTTTCCCTGGGCTGCCAGCCACTGGGCGAACTTCTCGCCGTTGGTGCCGCCCATCGCGAGCTCGCTCGAGTAGGAGCCGTCGGAGTTCTGCGTGAACACCGGAGCGCCGAAGGAGGTCTGCAGCGGGTAGGCGGTGTACGGGTCGCCCGTGGTGCCGACCTGGAGCAGGATCGGGTACTTGGTGCCGGCCTTCTTGCCCATGGCAAGTGCCTCGTCCCACGTGGCCGGAGCGCTGGAGGCGAGCTTGGTGTTGCGGATCAGCCCGATGTTCTCGATCGCGTAGGGGACGCCGTAGACCTGACCGTCCTGGCTGAACGCCTGGATCGCGACCGGCTCGAAGTCGTTCGCCTTGTCGCCGAGTTCGATCGGGGCCACGACACCGTTCTGGATGAGGTTGCCCAGCCAGTCGTGCGCGCCGATCGTGATGTCCGGACCCTTGCCGGTGGGCACTTGCGAGGTGAAGTCGGACTGGATGTCCGCGAAGTTCTTCTTCACCAGGTTCACCTTCGCGTGGGTGGCGGCCTCGAAGGCCTGCGCGGCGGCCTGGGTGGCTGCCATGCGGGTGTCGTCCACCCACACGGTGAGTGTGGTGCCGGTGTAGTCCGCCGCGGCGGCCGAACTGGCCGCCGTGCTGGCTGGCGCAGAACTCGGCGCTGCGCCCGATGAACATGCACTGAGAGCCACGATCGCGGTGGCGACTCCAAGACTGACGATGCTCCTGCGCATCATGCTCCTCTTCGTTGAATGGGCTGTGCGGGGGCCTCATGGGCGTCCGCTGGTACAGAGACTAGTACTCCGTTACGTCTGTGTTGCAATGCGTTGCGCAATTCGTTACCGAGTTGAGACCATCGGATTCACACGTGAACCCCGCGATCCGATAGGTTCGCGCCGGACGGCGTCGTCCACGAGGAGGCGAGATGAGCAAGAACCGCGAAGCCAGCGCCAAGAAGCCGCGCCTGCTCGACATCGCCGAGGTCTCCGGGGTGAGCACGGCAACGGTTTCCCGAGTGCTCAACGGGAAGCCCGGCGTGGGCGAGGAGGTCCGCAATTCAGTGCTGGCCGCCCTGGACATGCTCGGCTACGAGCGTCCGGCCATCCTCCGCCACAAGACCGCTGGCCTGATCGGCGTCGTGGTGCCGGAGCTGAACAACCCGATCTTCCCTGCCTTCGCCCAAGGACTGGAATTCCGGCTCGCACAGCACGGCTACACTCCCCTGCTCTGTACCCAATCCCCCGGCGGGACCACGGAGGACGAGGCGATCGAGCTGCTGCTGGGCCAGGGCGTGTCCGGAATCATCTTCGTCTCCGGACTGCACGCCGACTCCTCCGCCTCGACCGAGCGCTACCGCAACCTCCGCTCCCGCGGCATCCCGCTGGCCTTCATCAACGGATGGGCCGAAGGGGTGGACGGCACCTTCGTCGCCACCGACGACGCGGCGGGCATGGACAACGCCGTGCGGCACCTCGCCTCGCTGGGCCACACCCGCATCGCGCTGCTGATCGGTCCCGACCGACTGGTGCCCGCGCAGCGCAAGATCGCGTCATTCCGCACGGCACTTGCCGATCACCTCGGCATCTCCGATGCGGAGGAGCACATCTTCCACACCCTGTACACCCTTGAGGGCGGCCATGCCGCGGCGGAACGGATGCTGGAGAGCGGGCACACCGCGCTGATCTGCGGCTCTGACCTGATGGCACTGGGCGCGATTCGCGGTGTCCGCGGCAAGGCCCTGCAGGTGCCGGGCGACGTGTCCGTGATCGGCTATGACGACTCGCCCCTGATCGCCTTCGTCGACCCGCCGCTGACCACGGTGCATCAGCCGGTGGGGGCGCTGTGCCAGGCAGTGGTGTCTGCCGTCATCGGCGAGATCGACGGCAACCCCGGTCCACGCACCGAGCTGCTGTTCCGCCCGGAGCTGATCGTGCGGGCATCCACCACCGCTGTGCCGCGCTGAGGCCGGCTCGCCCGATGGGCAACAGTGCGCACCGCGCGCCGGACCCCCGGGTGGTCGAGCCATACTGACCGGATGAGCCGGACGGAGCGGGCGATCGCCGGCGTCGCCGCGACCGGTCTGGGCCTTGCCGCCGGCCAACTCCTCGGTGTCCTGCTCGATCCTGTCTCGGCGCCGCTGGTGGCGGTCGGGTCGGCCGTGATCGACCTCGCCCCGCCCCAGCTCAAGGAGTGGGCGGTCAGCACCGTCGGCACCGCGGACAAACCGTTGCTCCTGCTCACCGTACTGATCACGGTGATCGCGCTCGGGGCCGTCGCAGGAATCGCCTCGGCCCGGCGCGTCCTCGTCGCGGACCTCATCTACGCCGTGCTCGCAGCGATCGGCGTGGCGGCCGCGCTCACCCGACCCGGGGTCGCTCTCCCTGCCGCCCTGCCCAGCGTGCTCGCCGCCGTCGTGGCCGCGGTGCTCCTGCGCTGGCAGCTGCGCTGGTCGGCCCCGGCCGGCCCCCGCCCGGACGGGATCGGCTTCGACCGCAGGCTGCTGCTGAGCGGTGGCGCGGGCATCATCGCCGCGCTCGCGACCGCCGCTCTGCCCGGCAGCCGGACGCAGCTGCCGCCGGCCGCCGTGCCCACCATCCCGCCCCCGGAGTCCACCCCGTCCGCGTTCCCGGTCGGCCTCGACTCGGCGGTTCCCGGGATCACTCCGCTGCGCACCCCGGTCGCGGACTTCTACCGCATCGACACCGCACTGTTCGTGCCACAGCCGGACGTCGCCGGCTGGCAGCTCCGGGTGGACGGCCTGGTTGAGGCGCCGTTCAGCATCGGCTGGGACGAACTCGTAGCGATGCCGCTGATCGAGAGGGACATCACCCTCACCTGCGTCTCCAACGAGATCGGCGGGCCCTACTGCGGCAGCACCCGGTGGACCGGGGTGCGCGTGGCCGACCTGCTGCGGCGCGCCCGTCCGTCCGCTCAGGCCGACCAGGTGCTCAGCACCTCGTCGGACGGCTTCAGCGCGAGCACCCCACTCGCCGTCCTGCTCGACGGCAGGGACGCGATGATCGCTGTCGCCATGGACGGGCAGCCGCTCCCGCGTGAGCACGGCTTCCCCGCACGCCTGCTCACCCCTGGCCTCTACGGGTACGTCGGCGCGACCAAGTGGCTGACCCGGCTCAAGGTCACCACGTTCGCCGCCGACCAGGCCTACTGGACCACCCGAGGCTGGGCCGAGCAGGCTCCCGTGAAGACCGCGACCCGCATTGACACCCCGCACGGCGGGATCTTGGCCGGGCCCACTGTGATCGCCGGTGTCGCGTGGGCCACCCACCGCGGGATCAGCCGCGTACAGGTACAGGTGGACGGCGGTGCCTGGCAGGACGCGAAGCTCGGCCCGGACGTCGGCCTCGACTACTGGCGCCAGTGGTACCTGCCCTGGCAGGCACCATCCGGCACGCACCGGATCGCCGCCAGGGCCTGGGACGGCGCCGGCATCGTCCAGCCCGGCACCGTGCGGCCGGTGCTGCCGGACGGTCCGACCGGCTACCACATCATCGACGTGCAGGTGGACTGATCCTCGTCCGGCCTAGACCTCGAACGGCTCCGGGTCGCCGGCACCGTAGCGGGTGATCTCCGGTTCGTCGTCGGAGAGGTCGACGATCGTGGTCGGCTCCAGGCCGCAGTCGCCCGAGTCGAGCACCGCGTCCAGCTGGGCGCCCAGTTCGTCGTTCACCTGCCAGCCGTCGGTCATCGGCTCGTCGTGCCCGGGCAGGATCAGCGTGGACGACACCAGCGGCTCGCCGAGGGTGTGCAACAGCGCCAGCGCCGTGGTGTGCTGCGGGACGCGGACGCCGACCGTCCGCTTCTTCGGGTGGAGCATCGCCTTCGGCGCCTCGCGCGTGGCCCGAAGGATGAACGTGTAGGCGCCCGGGGTGGCGGCCTTGACCGCGCGAAACACGTCGTTGTCCATCTGCACGTACTGCCCGAGCTGGGCGAACTCGCTGCAGACCAGGGTGAAGTGGTGCTTGTCGGAAAGGTGGCGGATCGCCCGGATCCGGTCCAGCCCGTCGCGGTTGCCCAGCCGACAGCCCAGCGCGTAGCCCGAGTCGGTGGGGTAGGCCACCAGTCCCCCGCCGCGGATCAGATCGGCAACCTGGGTGAGGGCGCGCGGCTGCGGATTGCTGGGATGGACATCGAAGTAGCGGGCCATGGACCGAGCGTAGATGACGAACGGCGGCCTCCGCGGCAGCGGCTGTCCTACGGGGGATCGACGCACGGGAACCAGCCCCTGCGCCGGATAGGGTGCGGTCATGGCCCTCCTTTCGCTGTCCCTCGACGAACTACGCACACGGACGAGTCTGAAGTGGCGCCACTACCCCGCCGACGTGCTGCCGATGTGGGTTGCCGAGATGGATGTCGCAATGCACCCCGCCGTGCGCGAGACCCTGCTCGTGGCGATCGATCGCGGCGACACCGGCTACCCGGACGGTACGGCCTACGCGGAGGCGTTCGCCGCCATGGCCGCGGCCCGCTGGGACTGGCAGCTGGACGTGTCCGCCCAGGTGCGCCGCGCGGGCGACGTGATGAACTCCGTGCTCGCCGTGCTCGAGGCCACCACGTCCCCGGGCGACGCCGTCGTGATCAACCCGCCGGTGTATCCGCCCTTCCAGCAGGTCGTCTCCGGGTACCGGCGCACGATCACGGAGGCGCCGCTCACCGCTGCGGGACGGCTCGACCTGGCCACGCTCGAGGCCGCGTTCGCCGGCCCGGACCACCCCAGGGCCTATCTGCTCTGCTCGCCGCACAACCCCACCGGCGCCGTGCACACCGCAGCCGAGCTCACCGCCGTGATGGAACTCGCCGCGCACTACGACGTCCGGGTGGTGGTGGACGAGATCCACGCGTGCCTGGTCGACCCCGGCGCAGACTTCGTCCCGCTGCTCACCGTGCCCGGCGGCGAGCGCGCGATCAGTGTCACCAGCGCGGGCAAGGCATGGAACCTGGCCGCGGTGAAGGCCGGACTGATCATCGCCGGCACCGATGCGAGCGCGGTCCTGGGCGCCCTCCCCCCGCTGGCGCAACAGTCCAGCGGACACCTCGGCAACCTGCTGCACACCGCCGCGCTGGTCCACGCGCAGGACTGGGTCGATGAGCTCGCGGGTGAGATCGCCACGAACAAACAGGCGCTTGCCCGCGAGCTCGCGGCGCACCTGCCCGAGGTCGGCTACGCACCCGCCGACGGCACCTACCTGGCCTGGGCGGACTGCTCGGCGCTGGGCCTGGCCGACCCGTCCCGGCAATTCCTGGACGTCGGCAGGGTCGCCTTCTCGCCCGGGGCCAACTTCGCCCGGAGCCACCGGCAGTGGGTACGGATCAACCTCGCCTGCTCACCGGAGCTCGTCGTCGAAGGAGTTCGCCGGATGGCTGCGTCGGTGTGAGCCGCGTCCCGATCGCCGGGTTCTCGCGCCAGGAGAGACTGAAGGGCTGAGCCAGCGCACGCCTCAGCGCCAGCCGAGCGCCGGCGCGACGTGGGTGAGCAGCGACTCCAGGACGTGGGCGTTGTAGTCCACGCCCAGCTGGTTCGGGACGGTCAGCAGCAGCGTGTCGGCCGCGGCGATCGCCTCATCCTCGGCCAGCTCCTCGATCAGCTTGTCCGGCTCGGCCGCATAGGAGCGTCCGAACCGGGCGCTGCCGCCGTCGATGTAGCCGACCTGATCCTGGTCGTCGCCCTGGCCGCCGAAGTAGGCGTGGTCGCGCTCGTCCACCAGCGGGAAGATGCTCCGGCTGACCGAGACGCGCGGCGTCCAGTCGTGCCCGGCGGACGCCCACGCGTCCCGGAAGCGCTGGATCTGCTCGGCCTGCAGCTGGTGGAACGGCACCCCGGTGTCCTCGGTGAGCAGGGTCGAACTCATCAGGTTCATCCCCTTCTGCGCGGTCCACTGTGCGGTGGCCCGGGTGCCGGCGCCCCACCAGATCCGCTGCCGCAGCCCTGGCGAGTGCGGTTCGATGCGTAGCAGGCCCGGCGGGTTGGGGAACATCGGACGGGGGCTGGGCCGGGCGAATCCCTCACCCTTCAGCACCTCAAGGAAGACGTCGGTGTGGGTGCGGGCCATCTCGGCGTCCGTGCTGCCCTCGGCCGGCTCGTAGCCGAAGTAGCGGTAGCCCTCGACGACCTGCTCCGGCGATCCCCTGCTGATCCCGAGCTGAAGTCGTCCGGCAGAGATCAGGTCGGCCGCGCCGGCGTCCTCGGCCATGTACAGCGGGTTCTCGTAACGCATGTCGATCACGCCGGTGCCGATCTCGATCTTCGACGTCTTGGCGCCGATCGCGGCCAGCAGCGGGAACGGCGAGCCGAGCTGCCGGGCGAAGTGGTGCACCCGGAAGTAGGCGCCGTCCGCTCCGAGCTCCTCGGCGGCGACGGCCAGGTCGATCGACTGCAGCAGGGCGTCGGCTGCCGTGCGCGTCTGAGAGCCGGGCGCGTCCGACCAGTGTCCGAAGGACAGGAATCCAATCCGCTTCACATCACCTGTAACGCGCTGCGTCCGCGCAGATTCCCGCCGGTCTCAGCGGTTGGGCACGAGTTCGGCCTCCGCAGACCCGCGCACCTCCAGCCGCGGGATCCCGATCAGGCTGAGGAAGACCGTCCGGGCCGCGCCGGTGGTAGTGACCCGAATCCGGCCGGCGACCACCTTCACCTCGCCGCTCACCTCGCCGTCGGCAGCGAGCACGCGCTGGGCTGCGGCCACGGCCGCGGCCACGTCGGGCGCCTGCCCGGCGAGTCTGGATGTCGCGGTGGCGTCTGCGCCGGCCCGGGCCGCTGCGGACGCGAGAAGCTCGGCCCGGCGGGAGGCAAGGGCTTGCGCACCCCCGTCCACGACAAGGCCGGCGACCAGCAGCAGGGCGAGCACGACCACGGCGAAGAACGACGAAAGGGAGACCCCGCGCTGGTTCCCCGCCACCATCCACACCCCCGTTCGTGGGCATCATTGTGCCCCTCCCCGCGACGCTCCACAGGAGTTGTGCACAGCCCGGGTCGTGGTTCATTTCTCGATAGGCTGAAGCTGTTCGAGACACCCGCACACGATTGGAATGGCAACGATGGTCCAGAAAGTCGCACTGCTCACCGCAGGGGGCTTCGCTCCCTGCTTGTCCTCGGCCGTCGGTGGCCTGATCGAGCGGTACACCGAGCTGGCTCCCGAGGTGGAGATCATCGCCTACAAGAACGGCTACCAGGGCCTGCTCCAGGGGGATTTCTACACGGTCACGCCCGTGGTCAGGGCCAAGGCCGGCCTGCTCCACGAGTACGGAGGCTCGCCGATCGGCAACTCCCGGGTGAAGCTCACCAACGCAGCGGACCTGGTCAAGCGTGGGCTGGTCGCCAAGGGTGAGGATCCGCTCAAGGTCGCGGCCGACCGGCTTGTCGCCGACGGCGTGGACGTCCTGCACACCATCGGCGGCGACGACACCAACACCACAGCCGCCGACCTCGCCGCCTACCTGGCCGAGCACGACTACGGGCTCACCGTCGTCGGCCTGCCGAAGACCATCGACAACGACGTGGTGCCGATCCGGCAGTCCCTCGGCGCGGACACGGCCGCAGAGATGGGTGCCCGGTTCGCCAGAAACGTGATGGCCGAGCACAACGCGGGCACCCGCATTCTGATCATCCACGAGGTGATGGGCCGCAACTGCGGCTGGCTCACCGCTGCCACCGCGCGCAAGTACCACGAATGGGTCGAGAGTGTGGACTGGCTGCCCGAGATCGGCCTGAGCAAGGAGGCATGGGATGTGCACGCGATCCTGGTCCCGGAGGCCGTGATCGACATCGAGGCCGAGGCGGCCCGCCTGCTGAAGGTCATGGACGAGGTCGGCTGCGTGAACATCTTCCTCTCCGAAGGAGCCGGCATCGCCGACATCGTCGCCGAGATGGAGAAGGCCGGCCAGGAGGTCGCCCGGGACGCCTTCGGCCACATCCGGCTCGAGCGGATCAACCCCGGAGCCTGGTTCGCCAAGCAGTTCGCCGCGATGCTGAAGGCGGAGAAGGTGCTCGTGCAGAAGTCGGGCTACTACTCCCGCTCCGCGGCGGCCAATGCGTTCGACCTGGCCCTGATCAAGTCGATGACCGACCTCGCCGTGGACTCCGCCCTCGCCGGGAACCCCGGCGTGATCGGCCACGACGAGGAGGCCGCTGACGTGCTGAGCGTGATCGCCTTCGACCGGATCAAGGGCGGCAAGCCGTTCGACATCTCGCAGCAGTGGTATCTCGACCTGCTCGCGGAGATCGGCCAGCCCGCTCCGGTCGCTGCTCCGCCCGCCGAACACTGAGGCAGACCCGCCACACACCATCGAGGGCCAGTCCTGTCGCCGAGGACCCCGACCAGGGGTCGAGCCGTCGGCGCGAGGGCTGGCCCTCGGCCAGGCAGGGCGCGTTCAGCGGTCGATGTGAACGACGAGTCGGTCGAGCGCCTCGTCCAGTTCCGCGGTGTCGCCGCAGAAGCTGAGCCGCATCATCCGGTGCCCCTGCGCCGTGTCGAAGTCGATGCCGGGGGCCAGCGCCACCCCGGTCGCGTCCAGCACCTCCGCGCACCAGTTGCGGCTGTCATCGGTGAGGTGGCTGACGTCGCACCAGGCGTAGAACGCACCGTCCGGTGGCGCGAAGCTGGTGATGCCCAGTTCCGGCAGCCGGCGCAGCAGGAGTTCACGGTTCCGGGCGTAGCGGGCCACGTGGCCGTCCAGTTCCTCCCGTGCCTCGGCCGTGAACGCGGCCAGGGCCGCAGCCTGGGAAACCGCGGGCGCGCAGATGGCGAGGTTGCCCTGCAGGAGCTCGGCCGGTCGGCGCAGGGCCTGCGGCAACAGCAACCACCCGAGCCGCCAGCCCGTCATCGAGTGGTACTTGCTCACCGAACCGAGCACGACAGCCCCGGTCCCGAACTCCCGCGCGCTCGCGCAGGTACGCCCGTAGGAGATCCCGTGGTAGATCTCATCGCTGATCAGGAGGCAGTCGTGCGCCTCGCACCACTGCGCGACCTCCGCCAGCTCCGCGGCGTCGATGATCGTTCCGGTCGGGTTGGACGGCGAGGCGAGGACGAGCCCTGCGGGCACCTCGGGCAGGGCCTCCAGCATCGCGACCGTCGGCTGGTAGCGGGTCTGCGGGCCCACGTCGAGGTCCACCACCCGGCACCCCAGGCTGAGCAGGGTGTTGCGGTACGCCGGGTAACCCGGACGCGTGATCGCCACCGCGTCCCCTGCCTCGAACGCGGCGAGCACCACCAGCTGGAAGCCGGCCGATGAGCCCGTGGTGACCAGCACCTCCTCGGCGTCCACCGGCACGCCGTAGCGCAGGGCGTACTCGGTGGCGATCGCCCAGCGCAGCTCCGGGATCCCTGTGGCCACGGTGTAGCCGAGCACCTCGCCGGTGACTGCTGCCGCTGCGGCCTCCCGCACCGGTGCGGGCGCGGGCGTGCCCGGCTGGCCCACGCAGAGCAGGATCGCGTCGCCATGGCTGACCTGCCGGGCAGCAGCCGCCTTCACGACCTCCATCACGTGGAACGGCTCGGTCAGCCCCCGCGACGACGGCCGGATCATCGGCGCCGTCCGAACAGCTTCGAGAGCGCGGACGCGATCGCCGCGCCGAGACCCAGGCCGGTCGCCGCGCCCACCACGTAGCCGGTGCCCAGGCCGATGCCGAGGGAACGCTGGGCAACCTCGCTCGACACGTAGAGTTCGCCCGGCTTGCTCTCCTCAGGCCGGACCGGCTCGGGCGGTGCCTCCAGCTCCGGCGTCCGTTCCTGCTCCGGCATCTCGGAGGTGGCCAGCCAGGCGGCGATGTAGAGCAGCAGGGTGGCGAACAGGTTGAGGAACAGCATGAAGACAATGGTCGAGCCGAACACCGCCGTGCTGAGGTTGCGGGAGAAGGCCCCGAACAGGTAGCCCGCCGCGACCTGGAGCAGAAGCAGGCCCAGGGAGCCGATGCCCGCACCGACCCAGGCCAGGTGGCTCGGCACCGGGTGCGGGTTGAACCAGCCGAAGAGCAGCCGGAACAACACCGCGCCGACGGCCAGCGCGCTCAGTAGGCCCAGCAGGCGCAGCACGAAGCTCCACCACAGGCTGTCCCCGATGCCGAGCCAGGACCCGACCGTGCCGCCGAGGCTGGTCGCGACCGCGGACGCGGCGAACGTGGCCGCCACGCCGACGAGCAGGCCGACCAGCCCGGCGAAGTTGACCAGCACGTCCAGGGGCAGCGGGAGCTGCTTACCGGGCCGGTCCGCGCTCTCGCGCATCAGCAGCCGGACAGCGCGCTTCAGGTTGCCCACCCAGCCCGAGCCGACCCAGATGGTGATACCCAGGCCGAACAGGCCGATCGATGCCCAGTTGTTCAGGGCACCGGCGATCACTTCGTACACGCTCTTGCCGATTCCGGAATCGGCGTCCAGCTGGGAGTGGATCCAGGACTCGATCTCGCTCAGGGCCTCCGGGCGTAGCACCGTGAGGGTCAACCCGAGCGCGGAGAAGGCGAGCATCAGGATCGGCACGACCGCCAGCACCGAGAAGTACGTGATCGCCGCCGCCAGCTGCGCCCCACCGCGGACGTTGAACCGGGCTACCGCGCGCAGCAGATGCGCCACGAAGGGCTTCTGCGAGAACTCCGTCCACCACTGCAGCATGGGCGTGCCTTTCGTCCTACTCCTCGTAGGCGGCCGTCGGCGGGCAGGTGCAGACCAGGTTCCGGTCGCCGTAGGCCTGGTCGATCCGGGCCACGGCGGGCCAGTACTTGTCGCGTCCGCCGGAACCGACCGGTCCCGGACGCACGCCCGCCGGATAGGCCGCCACCTCCCGACTGTAGGGATGTACCCACTCGTCGGCCACGATCCGCGACGCAGGGTGCGGGGCGTTGTGCAGCGGGTTGTCGTCCGCAGGCCAGGTGCCGGCCGCGACGGCGTCCATCTCGTGCCGGATCGCGATCATGGCGTCGCAGAAGCGGTCCAGCTCGGCCTTCGCCTCCGACTCGGTCGGCTCGACCATCAGCGTTCCGGCCACGGGGAAGCTCATCGTCGGGGCATGGAACCCGTAGTCGACCAGCCGCTTCGCGACATCGTCCACCGTGATCCCGGTCTTCCGGGTCAGCTCGCGCAGGTCGAGGATGCACTCGTGGGCGACCAGCCCGGAGGCCCCGGTGTAGAGCACCGGGAAGTGCCCGCCGAGGCGCCGGGCCACATAGTTGGCGGCGAGGATCGCCGACTGCGCGGCGAGCCGCAGCCCGTCCGCGCCCATCAGAGCGATGAAGGCCCAGGTGATCGGCAATACGCCAGCCGAACCGTAGGGGCCGGAACTGACCGGGCCGTAGCTGCTCGCGGGGCCCGCTGCCGACACCAGCGGGTGGTTCGGCAGGTAGGGCGCCAGGTGCTCACGCACCGCGACCGGCCCGACCCCCGGCCCTCCGCCGCCGTGCGGGATCGCAAACGTCTTGTGCAGGTTGAGGTGGCTCACGTCCGCACCGAACTTCCCGGGACGGGCCAGGCCCAGCATCGCGTTCAGGTTCGCACCGTCGACGTAAACCTGACCTCCAGCATCGTGCACCTGCTGGCAGATCCCGGTGATGGTCTCCTCGAAGACCCCGTGCGTCGACGGGTAGGTCACCATCACCGCGGCCAGCTCGGACGCGTGCTGCGCGATCTTCGCCGCCAGGTCAGCCAGGTCCACCGAGCCGTCATCGGCGGTCGCCACGACCACCACCCGCATTCCTGCCAGCACCGCGGACGCAGCGTTCGTGCCGTGTGCCGAAGCCGGGATCAGGCAGACCGTGCGGTGCGGCTCCCCGTTCGCGAGGTGGTAGGACCGGATCGCCATCAGCCCGGCGAACTCGCCCTGGCTCCCGGCGTTGGGCTGGAGGCTGACCCGGTCGTAGCCGGTGATCTCGGCGAGCCAGTCGCACAGCTGACCGATCAGTTCCGCGTACCCGCTCGCGTCCGACTCCGGGACGAACGGGTGCAGCCCGGCGAAGCCCGGATAGCTGATCGGTTCCATTGCCGCAGCCGGGTTGAGCTTCAGCGTGCACGATCCGAGCGGGATCATCCCCTTGTCGAGCGCGAAGTCGCGATCGGCAAGCGTGCGCAGGTAGCGCATCAGTTCGGTCTCGCTGCGGTAGCGGGCGAACACCGGGTGGGTCAGGTAATCCCCGTCCCGGGTGTGGTCGCCGAGACCGCCGATGCCGGCCTCGGTGAGGCTCGCTCCGAAGGCTCGGGCCACCATCGCCAGCGCAGTCTCGTCGGTGTCCTCCCCCACGCTCAGGCCAACGTGGTCCGCGTCCACCAGGCGCAGGTGCACGGCGTCGGCGCGAGCGGCGGCGACGACCTCTGCGGCCCTACCCGGAACGGTCACGGTGAGGGTGTCGAAGAAGCTCTCCCCCGCCAGCTCGAAACCTGCTGCCTGCACCGCCGCGGCCAGCCTGCGCGCCCGCTCGTGGACGGCACGGGCGATCCCGGCCAGCCCTTCCGGGCCGTGGTGCACCGCGTAGCAGCTCGCCGCCACAGCGAGCAGGACCTGGGCGGTGCAGATGTTCGAGGTGGCGCGCTCGCGCCGGATGTGCTGCTCGCGGGTCTGCAGGGCGAGCCGGAAGGCGGGCACTCCGTCCGCGTCCTTGCTCAGCCCGACGATGCGTCCGGGCAGCTGCCGCTCCAGCCCCTGCCGGACGGCAATGTAGCCGGCGTGAGGACCGCCGTAGAACAACGGGACTCCGAATCGCTGGGCCGACCCCACCGCGATGTCCGCGCCCCACGCCGCGGCGGAGCCGATCAGGGTGAGCGCGAGCAGGTCGACGGCCGCGATCAGCTGCGCACCGTTGTCGTGGGCCAGCGTGGCCAACTCCGTGAGCCCGGCAGCGGAGGGCAACCGCCCGTCGGCCCCTGGCACCTGCACCACAACGGCAAACGCTTGGTGGGCGCGGACGGTGTCGGCCAGCGACTCCCCGGCAACCACCACCTCGATCCCGGTCGCGAGGCAGCGCGTCCGCAGTACGGCCAGGCTCTGCGGGAGCAGGTTGGCGTCCACGACGACCACCCCGCCCTTCCGGGACACCCGGTGCGCCACGGCGACAGCCTCGGCGACGGCGGTACCCTCGTCCAGCAGGCTCGCACCGGCCACCGGCAGGCCGGTCAGGTCGGAGACCATCGTCTGGAAGTTGGCCAGCGCCTCCAGCCTGCCCTGACTGATCTCCGGCTGGTACGGGGTGTAGGCGGTGTACCAGGCGGGGTTCTCCAGCACCATCCTGCGCACCACCGGCGGGGTGATCGTGCCGTGGTAGCCGAGCCCGATCATCGACGTGCCGGGCACGTTTCGCGCGGCGAGCCCGGACAGCCTGCGCTGCACCTCGAACTCGCTCAGGGGTTCGGGCAACTGCAGCGGTTCGGTCAGGCGGATGGCGGCAGGCACGGCCGCATCAGTCAGCTCATCGAGGCTCGCGAAGCCGAGCGTCGCAAGCATCTGGATCTGGTCGGGCGTCGAAGGGCCCACGTGGCGTCGGGTGAAGTCGTTCATCGCAGGAACAACCTATCCCCGGCGCGCGCCCATCGCCCGGCTCCGTCCGGGCGTGGCAGGGATGTTCAGCCGGCCGCGCGGGCGCGACGGCGAAGCGCGAGCTCGTCGTCGTGGTGGCCCGACTCGTCGGCACGCTCGGCGGGCAGCTCCTGCAGGGTGCCCTCGATGTCGCGCCAGACGCCGCCCAGGGCGATGCCGAACATGCCCTGGCCGCCACGAAGCAGGTCGACGACCTCGTCGTCGGAGGTGCACTCGTAGACCGAGACGCCGTCACTCATCAGCGTCACGGTCGTGAGGTCCTCGACGCCGCGGGCACGCAGGTGGTCGATCGCCGTCCTGATCTGCTGCAGCGAGATGCCGGCGTCGATCAGCCGCTTGATCACCTTGAGGATCAGCAGGTCGCGGAAGCTGTACAGCCGCTGGGTGCCGGAGCCGCCGGCGGCGCGCACCTCGGGGACGACCAGACCGGTGCGAGCCCAGTAGTCGAGCTGGCGGTAGGTGATGTCCGCCGCGCGACACGCCACCGGGCCGCGGAACCCGAGATCGTCGGGCAGAGGCGAGAAGTTGCCGTCGAACAGCAGGTCCTGGTTCGGCACCTGGTGCTGAGCGTTCATCACTGCCTCTTCTCGATCGCCGGGGAATCACCGCGTTGGGATTACGACGGTAATCCGGGCCGGTCGCGAGGGTCAACGACACGCCGAGGGCAGGTTTCGGCAGCCACCGAGTCTGAAGCACTACCTCAGGGTTCGCGAGCGCGTCTGCGCCTGACGCTGATCGGGCGTCCGCCGGGCGAGGAGCGGGACTCAGTGCTGTTCGTCACCCTCGCCGGTGAAGTCCTCCGGTGTCACCGAATCAAGGAACTCGCGGAACCGCTCCACTTCCGCCTCCGAAGGGGCGGCATCCGCTGCCGCCTCGCCACTGGCGACTCCGGCCTGATCCAGCACCTCGTCCGCACATTCGATCGGCAACCCCGCGCGCAGCGCGATCGCGATCGCGTCACTGGCCCGGGCAGGCAGGCTCTCGCCTCCCACCACGAGCTCGGCGAAGAACTGCCCGTCCGAGTAGGCCGTCAGTCGCACGGCATCGAGCGTTTCGCCGGAGGCCTGCACGAGCCGCCAGGCCAGGTCGTGGATCGCCGGACGCTCGGGGTCGGGGTCCTCGGTCGCGCTGAAGATCGCGGAGGCGCCGCCGTGACTCATCCAGATCGGCAGCAGGCGTTCGCGTCCACCCACCTCGGCGAGCACGACCAGGGGCACCGCGTCCCCCGTGGAGACGCGGATCTCGACGATCTTCAGTTCGCGCACCCCGGCCTCACTGCGGTAGCTGGGAGCGCATGACCGCCGCGTGGGCATGCAGGACGAGCTGCATCACCTCCGCGGGTAGCGTCCGGTTCGAAGGATTCCGGCGCAGGTGCGGCGCGATCGCCTGTTCGATCAGGCCCACCTCGCGCTCCGCCGCCTGCTTCACCACCCGCAGATGGCGGGCGTCCATGCCGAAAGCGGCCAGCTTGCGCGAGATGACCGCGACCGTGAGCGCGTCCCGCCCGTAGTAGATCGTGCCGCGCCGGGGTACCACCAACTGGTGCTTCTCCAGTTCGGCAAGGGCCGGATCGCTCAACCCGCTCAGCTCCAGCAACTCGCGCCGGGTGATCCGGATCGCCCGCTTGGGCGGCCGCGGCTGCTGGGTGGCCGGCACCTCCGCCTCGCCGCTCTCGCCGGGCCCCGTCCGCCCGTTGCCGAGGGCCGGCGGCTCCTGCCCGCGATCCATCATGTCGAGGTGCTCGCGGATGACCTTCAACGGCAGGTAGTGGTTCTTCTGCACGTCGAGGATGTAGCGCAGCCGCTCGATGTCGGACTCGGCATAGCGTCGGTAGCCGGACGGAGCACGCTCCGGCGAGATCAGTCCCTCCGACTCCAGGAAGCGGATCTTCGAGATGGAGATGTCCTCGAACTCGGGTTTCAGGATGGCAAGGACCTGGCCGATGCTGCGAAGCCCGAGCGCCATCAGTCCAGCCCGGCGAAGAACACCATGCGGAACTTCCCGATCTGTACCTCGTCACCGCGGCGCAACGCGACGTCGCCATCGATCAGGGTGCGGTTCACATAGGTGCCGTTCAGGCTGTTCTCGTCGCTGACCCACACCTGGCCGTCCCGCCGGGTGAACCGGGCGTGGTGACGGGACACGGTGATGTCGTCGAGGAAGATGTCGCATCGCGGGTGCCGGCCGGCCGTGATCACGTCGGCGTCGATCAGGTATCGCGCACCGGCCTGAGTGCCCCGCAGCACCAGCAGCAGGGCGGACCCGCCGGGGAGCGCTTCGATCGCCTCGGCATCATCAGGGTTCAACTCGTCGAGGGTGAACTCCTCCACGACCGGAGGGATCACCCGAGTGGTGTCACCGGAGAGTTTCGCGAGGCTCGCACCACAGTGGGGACAGAAGTTCGCGGCTTCGGCGAACTCGTGACCGCAGGCGGGGCATTGCATCATCGAGGCCACCTTTCGTGCGCGGCTGGTGAGCCCTCCCCCCGACCGAGGCTCAACGACAGGTTGACCTTCAGCCTAGCCCGAGACGAGGTCGGCGTACGCGTCCGCGTCCAGAAGATCTTCGACCTCGCCGGCTTCGGACAGCTCGAGCTCGAAGATCCAACCGTCACCGTAAGGGTCAGAGTTGATCGTCTCGGGAGTCGCATTGAGCAACTCGTTGACCGCGGTCACCACGCCGCTGGCCGGGGAATAGACGTCCGAGACGCTCTTGGTGGACTCCACCTCCGCGCAGGCGTCGTCAGCGGCGACCTCCTCGCCGACCTGCGGAAGCGAGACGTAGACCACATCGCCCAGGGCCTCCGCGGCGTAGTCGGTGATGCCGACCCTCACGATGTTGCCAGCGCCCTGGCGCACCCATTCGTGCTTGGTGGTGTAGCGAAGATCATCGGGGAACACGCGTGCACTCCTTCTCGGCAGCGGCGCTGCCCGTCGACATGCCCAACATTATCGTCTGGACGCCCGGCCCACGCTGCTGGTCAGGCCGGTTCTCGGCCCGCCGGCCCGCCACGCCCCACCGGGATCCGGCGGATCACGTCCACGCCCTGCCCGACATAGAGCAGCCCGGACCACCAGTACAGCCCCGCGCCCCAGATCACGCAGGCCCAGCCGATGATTCGTGCCGTGGCCTGCCAGGGCTCCGTACCCGCACCCAGCAGGACCAGCGGGAAGGCGTAGAGCAGGGCGAAGGTTGCGGCCTTGCCGAGGAAGTGCACCGGAAGGCTCGCGAAGCCACGCCGACGCAACGCCGGCCAGATCGTGGTGGCCATCATGATGTCCCGCGCGGCCAGGAGCACAACGAGCCACCAGGGCACGATCCCCCGGATCGCCAGCCCGATCAGGGTGGCCAGGATGTAGGCCCGGTCCGCCATCGGATCGAGCACCTGTCCGAGGCGGGACCGCTGGTGCCAGCTGCGGGCGAGCTTGCCGTCCAGCCAGTCCGTGGCACCACCGACGGCCAGGACGACCACCGCCCACACGTCCGACTGGCGCTCCAGCAGCAGCCAGAGGAACAACGGGACGCCCAGCAGCCGGATGAAGCTGAGGATGTTGGGGACCGTCAGCACCCGCTCGGTGTCATACGGTTCGCCAGCCACGGGGGCCAGACTATGCGATCGGGCTCACAGCCGGCTCCAAGCCGCGGCAAGGAGTTGCCGGGTCTGGTCCAGCAGCTGTGGCAGCGCCTTGGTCTGCGCCACCACGGGGAGGAAGTTGGCGTCCCCCATCCAGCGCGGCACCACGTGCTGGTGCAGGTGGCCGGCAATACCCGCACCGGCGACCTCGCCCTGGTTCAGACCCAGGTTGAAGCCCGCAGGGTGCGACACCGCCCGGAGCACGGTCATGGCCTGGGCGGTGAAAGCGGACAGCTCCGCGGCCTCGTCGGTGGTCAACTCGGTGAAGTCGCTGATGTGGCGGTACGGGCACAGCAGCACGTGGCCGGGCGAGTACGGGTAGAGGTTCAGCACCGCGTAGACGAGCTCGCCGCGTCGCACGATCAGGCCGTCGGCATCGTCGCGTCCAGGGGCACGGCAGAACGGGCAACTCGCCTCGCCCGGATCGCTCGGCTTGTTCTCGCCCTCGATGTACACCATCCGGTGCGGGGTCCACAGCCGCTGGAAGGCATCGGGGACGCCGGGCAGCGACCCGGCGTCCTCGATCGGTACTGAGTCCATCGCCGATGGACCTAGCGCTTGGGCGGACGCGTCGCCGCCACGATCTCTTCGATCGCTTCGGCGACCGGCACGCCGTTCTTCTGGGTGCCGTCGCGGTAGCGGAACGACACCGCACCGGCGGAAGCGTCCTGCTCGCCGGCGATCAGCATGAACGGCACCTTCTGGGTCTGCGCATTGCGGATCTTCTTGCCGAATCGATCGTCGGAGTAGTCCACCTCCACCCGGACATCGGCAGCCGCCAGCTTCGTTGCGACCTCGGCCAGGTACGGCTCGTACTCGGCCGCGACCGGGATGCACTCGACCTGTACCGGGTGCAGCCAGGCCGGGAAGGCGCCGGCGTAGTGCTCGGTGAGCACGCCGATGAACCGCTCGATCGAGCCGAACTTCGCCGAGTGGATCATCACCGGCTCGGCAGGGTGCCCGTCCGGGCCGGTGTAGGTCAGCCCGAACCGCGCCGGCTGGTTGAAGTCGTACTGGATCGTCGACATCTGCCAGGTGCGCCCGATGGCGTCCTTGGCCTGGACCGAGATCTTGGGCCCGTAGTAGGCAGCACCACCCGGGTCGGGTACCAGGTCCAGCCCCGACTCGCGTCCCACCTGCTCGAGCACGGCAGTCGCCTTCTCCCACTGCTCGTCGGACCCGATGAACTTGGTGGACTTGGCGCCCTCGTTGTCGCGGGTGGACAGCTCGAGGTAGTAGTCGTCGAGGCCGAAGTCCTCCAGCAGGTTGGTGACGAAGGTGAGCAGGTGCTTGACCTCGTCCGCAGCCTGCGAGGCCATCACGTAGGAGTGGGAGTCGTCCTGGGTGATCATCCGGACGCGGGTGAGCCCCTGCAGCACCCCGGACTTCTCGTTGCGGTACACCGTGCCGAACTCGAACAGGCGCAGTGGGAGCTCCCGGTACGAGCGGCCCCTGCTCTTGAAGATCAGGTTGTGCATGGGGCAGTTCATCGCCTTGAGGTAGTAGTTCTGCCCGTCGTCGTCCATCGGGGGGAACATGCCGTCTGCGTAGTACGGCAGGTGCCCGGAGGTGTGGAACAGCCCCTCCTTGGAGATGTGCGGCGTCCCGACGTACTGGAATCCCGCCCTGATGTGCGCCTCCCGGACGTAGTCCTCCATCGCCCGCTTGATCACGCCGCCCTTCGGGTGGAACACCGGCAGGCCGGCGCCCAGCTCCTCGGGGAAACTGAACAGGTCGAGTTCCGCGCCCAGCTTGCGGTGGTCGCGGCGCGCGGCCTCCGCCAGTCGCTCCTGGTAGGCGACCAGGTCCTCCTTCGAGGCCCACGCTGTGCCGTAGAGCCGCTGCAGTTGCGCGTTGCGCTGGTCGCCGCGCCAGTACGCCGCGGAGCTGCGGGTGAGCGCCCAGCCGTTGCCGAGGTAGCCGGTGTGCGGAACGTGCGGCCCGCGGCAGAGGTCCTTCCAGGCGACACTCCCGTCGCGGCGGACGTTGTCGTAGATGGTCAGTTCGCCCGCTCCGACCTCTACCGAGGCACCCTCTGTGGACGCGGCGGCGCCCTTCAGCCCGATCAGTTCGAGCTTGTAGGGTTCCTCGGCGAGTTCTGCGGCGGCCTCGGCGTCACCGACGACGCGGCGCACGAACCGCTGACGCTCCTTGACGATCCCTGCCATCGCCTTCTCGATCGCCTTCAGGGCCTCGGGAGTCAGCGGCTCGGCCACGTCGAAGTCGTAGTAGAAGCCGTCGGTGATGGGCGGCCCGATGCCGAGCTTGGCCTCGGCGTGCAGGCGCTGCATGGCCTGGGCAGCCACGTGCGCGCACGAGTGCCGGATGATCGCCAGGCCCTCATCACTCGACGCGGCGACCGGCTCCACCTCGTCCCCGTCATTCAGGATCCCCGCCAGGTCGACGATCCTGCCGTTCACCCGGGCTGCCACGATCGTCCGGTCCTCGCCGAACAGGTCGAGCGCGGTCGTGCCGGTCTCGACCACCCGGGGTTCGCGCGACTCTGGACGCACCACGGTGAGGGAAACAGACACGGAGGGATTCCTTTCAACGACGGCCGGCCACCTGCCGGCCCGGACCATTCTGCCCCTTCCTGCGGGCGGGCTTCACCTCATGGGCGTGGACGAACCGGTCAGCCGTGCGTGGTGGAGGAGTCGGTCGTTCGAGCGGCCGGGCGGATCGTGCTCGTCCATGCCGAGGAGATCCGCACCGTCGTGAAGCCGGGTTCGCTTCCCGTCACCCGCACCTTGAGCCGGGCGCCGGCGTCCGCGTCCACAAGGGTGTACTTCGCCCGGGTCGCGCCGGCGATCCGCACGTCCCCTGTGGCGCTGGAGCGGTACCACTGGTAGGTCAGGGTGACGGTACCGGGGCCCCACTGCCGTGGCAGCGCCGTCAGCGTCTCACCGACCCGGGCCACACCGGAGTACAGCGGAACCGGCGTCGGATGCAGGACACCCGGGCGGACCGCCGCGGTCGGCTCGGAGAAGCGGGTGGTGGTCTCGAACCGGGGGGCGCTACCGCTCACGCCGACCGCGATCGTGTGACCAGCGTCGTCGGCGGCGAGCGCGTAGCTGGTGGCGGTGGCGCCGGCGATCTTCTCACCGTCCCGGTACCACTGCCAGGCGAGGCTCACGCTGCCCGGCCCCCAGGGCCGCACTCCGGCGGCCAGGGTCTTGCCCACCTGCGCCGTCCCGTACAGCCAGGGGTTCGCTGCGGTGAGCCGCGAGCCGACCACCGGCCCGACTGCCGCGGACTCCTGGACGGTGCTGGTGAACCCGGACCGGCTCCCGGTGATCCGCACCGAGAGCGAGTGGCCGATGTCACCGGCGACCAGGCGGTGCCGCCGGCCGGCTGCGCCGGGGATCGGGGCGCCATCACGCAGCCACTGGTAGGCGAGCTTCACATTCGACGGACGCCAGGCGGGCTTGGCGAACGTGAGCTCCTCGCCGTAGCGGGTCTCGCCGGTGATCACCGGCGGGTCACCCGCCACGACCACCGGGCGCAGGCTCGACTGTGGCCTGGTCGGAGCCGTTCCCGAGGGCGCATCCACGGCGAGGTCGGGAGACGTGCTCGAGGCACCGGCCGTCGGCACGGCGGTGTTCGCGGGCGGAGACGCCTGAGCGCCGTTACCAACCGCTCCGGCGCCGGTGAGGATGGCGACCAGCCCGATCAACACCCCGAGGCCGCGGGTGCGCAGGACGCTGCGTCCGGGCATGCAGATCTCCCCTCCTCCCCCCTTCGTCCCAACCGTAACGTCCAGCCGCGCCAGAGTGGTGGCGGCACACCATGCGGCGTGGCACCGTTTGTCCATGACGCGCGACAATGGGCGGATGCTGCCCCGCACCGGCTTCGTGACCGCGGCGGGACATCCTGATCGCGGTGTTCTGCATCAACTACTTCACCACGCTCCCGCCTCCCGCGCCATCACCCGAGAGGAAACGGCCCCGACCACGGCGTCGAGGTCCGTCGGATGAGTGAGGCGCGGGCCCTGCGCCTCTCGGTGTGGGCGTCCCTGTTGGTCGGCGTGGTCGGAGTCGTGTGGGGCCTCGTCGCCGACTCCCGGGTCGTGCTTTTCGACGGGGTGTTCACGATCTTCGGCACAGCGCTGTCCGCCCTCTCCCTGGTCGCTGCCTGGGCCGCCGGTCTGGCTCCCGACGAGCGCTACCCCTTCGGCCGCGAGGCGGTCATCCCGGTCGCCATCGTCGTCCAGGGGGCGGCGTTGACGGCCACCCTCCTCTACGCCGCCATCGACTCGGTCTCGCTCATCCTCGCCGGGGGATCCGACACGGCTCCGACCAGCGTGATCGGCTACGGCCTGGTCACGCTCGTGGTCGCGCTGGTGGTGGCGTTCGGACTGCCCCGGCTCGCCCCGCGCTCCGAACTGGCCTCCGCCGAGGCCGACCAATGGCGCGCGGGCGCGCTGCTCAGCGCCATCATCGCGGTGGGCGCGGCTGCCGCCTGGGGCGCCGCAGCCCTCGGCTGGCACCGTGCCGTGCCCTACGCCGATCCTGTCCTGGTACTGGTCGCGGTCGTGGTCCTCGCCCCCGTGCCGTGGCGGCTGCTGCGTTCGGGCGGACGCGAGATCCTCGAGGCTGCCCCACCCCCGGCCGTCCGCGAGGCGATCGCGCAGGCGGCCGCCGAGGCGTCCGAGGAGTTCGGCCTGGGCGATCCGATCGTGCGGGCGACCAAGCTGGGACGCCGGGTCTACGTCGAGATCGACTACATCGTCGCGGCCGGCCAGTGGGATGTCGCCGACGAGGATCGCGTGCGACGCAGGCTGATCGGCGCGTTGGAGCCCCTCGGGTACGAGATCTGGGCCAATGTTGAACTGACCACGGATCCCGAACTGGTGGAGTAGGAGGAGTCGTGCCCGCGACGTCGAATTGGTGGCTGAAGCGTCCGGCGCTGAACTGGCTGGAGTTGATTGGGCTCACGCTCGCCCTGGCCCTGATCGCGGGAGGGCTGGGCGCCTTCGCCGCCCTGAAACTCTCCCCTGCGCCCGGGTCGTGCGACACCACGCGGGTCGCGACCGCTGCACTGCCCTCCGTGGTCACGGTTTTCGTCACCGGATCGGCCGGCTCGGGCTCCGGCAGCGGCGCCGTCATCCGTGCGGACGGTGTGATCCTCACCAACGACCACGTGATCGCCGCGGCAACCGACTCCGGCACCATTCAGGTGCTGCTGAACAACGGCGAGAAGCTCGACGCCCACCTCGTGGGGACGGACCCGATCACCGACCTCGCTGTGCTCAAGATCGACCGCAACAAGCTCCCCACGCTGCTGCTGTCCCCGCGCGAGCAGCTCACCGTCGGCCAGCCGGTGGTCGCGCTCGGGGCGCCGCTGGGACTGTCCGGGACCGTCACCAGTGGCATCGTGAGCGCGCTCGGGCGCAACGTGCCCGTCCCCAAGGCCAGCGGGGGAACGACGGTGCTGGCCGGAGCGATCCAGACCGACGCGTCCATCAACCCGGGCAACTCAGGCGGCCCGCTGGTCACCTGCGAGGGCCGCCTGGTCGGGGTGAACACCGCGATCTCGACAGTCCCGAACGCCAGTGGTGTGGCCGGTGGCGGCAGCGTGGGCATCGGCTTCGCTGTTCCGGCCAGCACGGCACAGCGGATCGTGGATGAACTGCTGGCGAATGGACGGGCCACCCACCCCTGGATCGGCGCCCAAACCGCTGAGATCAGCCAGGACACCGCCGACCGGTTCGGCACGAAGGCCGGACTGTTCGTCCAGGACGTCACCGCAGGCGGCCCCGCGGCCGCGGCGGGGCTCCAGGCCGGCGACGTGATCACCAGCATCAACGGTCAGGCGGCGACCGCTGTCTCGCTCGCCTGGCTGCTGGTCAGCGCGGGGATCGGCGAGGCGATTCCGGTCGAGTACTTCCGGGACGGCACCGGCCACCAGACCACGATCACGCTCGCCGAGCAGCCGTAGTCGCTCCCGCACCAGCGGGCACACGGGTTCGGGCTCGCGCCGACGCCCGGAGCCGGTCAGGCCGCGACCAGGCCCCTTCCCCGGGCCAGGCTGACCGCGACCAACCGGTCGTGTACGCCGAGCTTGTCGTAGATGTTGCCCAGGTGCTTGTGGACGGTGCGCGGCGACAACGACAGCCGGGACGCGATGGACGTCGCCAGCAACCCCTGGGCGAGGAGTTCGAGCACCTCCAACTCGCGGGTGGTGAGCCCGTACTCTCGCGCCGCGTCCTCCCCTGCGCGGGCGCGTGCGCGCCGCTGCGTCGCCAGCACGGCGTGCGGCAGCACTGCCACCAGCGGCGGGACCGCCTCGTGCAGCAGGAGCAGCTGGTGGTCGGCGAATCCTTCCCGCTTGGCGAAAGCCAGGGCCCTGCGATCCTCGACCTGATCCGGCTCGAGCCCCGCCGGCGCGACGACCAGCACGTCGCCGAGCCGGCCGTGTTCGATCCGCACCGGTGCCTGGCCGCTGACGCCCGCCTCGAGCCGGTTGAGCATGCCCACCAGTTCGGCCGCGGCGTCGCGATCCGGGTGGCAGGTCAGCACCTTCTCCCCCGCGGTCTGGCCCGGGATGAAGCAGGCTGCGACGTCCGCCTCGAGCCCTCGCGCGAGGTAGCGACAGATCACCTGCTCGACGTCCGCTTCGGCCTCCAGCGCCTCGGCGGCCTCGGCCAGCAGCCCGACAATCACGACTGCGCGCTGACCTCGATCCACGCCCAACCCCCTGTCTCCTCCGTTGACCGGGTGGCAGTCTTTGCCTCAGCAGGTCTGAACACCGCGGATCATCCCGTCTATTCCGGACCGGAGAGAATTCATCGCTTCGCCGCGTGAGAGTCACGCCGGGGCGGTGCTGATACCGCTGGGGTGGGCAACAATGATGGTGATCGTCAACCCGCCGTGACAGGAGCAAAATGTCAGCGCCCAACACCCGTACCCTCACCTGGCGCAGCCGGCCGCAGGAGGCCCCGGAATTGATCAGTGACGAGACCGCGGAACTCATCGAGGGGTGGTGGCGGGCGGCGAACTACTTGTCGGTGGGTCAGATCTACCTGCTGGACAATCCACTGTTGCGTCGTCCGCTGGATCGCGACGACGTGAAGCGTCGCCTGCTCGGGCACTGGGGCACGACGCCGGGTCTGAACTTCCTGTACGCCCATTTCAATCGGGCGATCGTGGAGCGCGACCTGAACGCGATCTATGTGGCGGGTCCGGGGCATGGGGGCCCCGGGCTGGTTGCGAACGCATATCTGGACCACACCTACACAGAGGTCTATCCGAGCATCACCGGTGATGAGGCGGGCCTGGGCAGGTTGTTCAAGCAGTTCTCGTTCCCGGGTGGGATCCCCTCGCACGTTTCGCCTGAGTGCCCCGGGTCGATCCACGAGGGAGGTGAGCTCGGGTACTCGTTGTCCCACGCGTACGGTTCGGTGTTCAACTCCCCCACCCAACTGACGTTCTGCGTGGTCGGCGACGGCGAGGCGGAGACCGGGCCGTTGGCGACCGGGTGGCACGGGAACAAGTTCGTCAACCCCAGGACCGACGGCGTGGTCCTGCCGGTGCTGCACCTGAACGGCTACAAGATCGCCAACCCGACCGTGTTGGCCAGGATCCCGGACGACGAGCTCGCCGACCTGATGCGCGGCTACGGGCACGACCCGTACTTCTTCGAGGCCCAGCCCGGTGACGACCACCTCGAGGCCCACCGGCGCTTCGCCCGCCTGCTCGACGACGTGCTGGACCGGATCGTGGCGATCAAGACCGACGCCGGGTCCGTCGACGCCGACGCGGTCGAGCGGCCCCGCTGGCCGATGATCGTGTTCCGCACCCCGAAGGGCTGGACGGGACCGGCGAGCGTGGACGGCAAGCAGACCGAGGCGCACTGGCGCAGCCACCAGGTGCCCCTGGCCAACGCCCGGGATTCCGAGGAGCACCTGCAGGTGCTGGCGGACTGGCTGGCCAGCTACCGGCCCGAGGAGTTGTTCGACGAGCGTGGGGCCCTTGACGCCCGGTTCGACGTGTTGCGTCCGGCCGGGGAGCGGCGGATGTCGGCCAACCCGGTCGCGAACGGGGGCCAACTGCTGAAGGACCTGATCATGCCGGACTTCCGCGACTTCGCTGTCGAACCCGACAGCGACGGCCACGGTGGGCCCGTGGTCGAGTCGACCCGGAGGCTGGGTGAGTTCCTCGCCGAGGTGGCTCGCCGGAACCCGGACAACTTCCGCGTGTTCGGCCCGGACGAGACGGCGTCCAACCGCCTGCAGGCCGTCTACGAGGCCACGCCCAAGCAGTGGCTCGGCGACTACCTGCCCAGCGACGCGCCCGACCCGATGCGCCGCCAGGGCCAGGTGATGGAGGTTCTCTCCGAGCACCAGTGTCAGGGTTGGCTGGAGGGGTACCTGCTCACCGGCCGGCACGGGATGATGAGCTCCTACGAGGCGTTCATCCATGTGGTCGACTCGATGTTCAACCAGCACGCCAAATGGATGGAGTCGACCAACGAGATCGGCTGGCGGCGCCCGGTCGCGTCACTGAACTACCTGCTCAGTTCGCACGTCTGGCGCCAGGACCACAACGGCTTCAGCCACCAGGATCCTGGCTTCCTCGACGTGGTGATGAACAAGAGCCCGGAAGTGATCCGGGTCTACCTGCCCCCGGACGTGAACACCCTGCTGTCGACGTTCGACCACTGCCTGCGCAGCAAGCAGTACGTGAACGTCGTGGTCGCAGGCAAGCAACCCGAGCCCGTCTTCCTGAGCATGGAGGAGGCCATCGCGCACTGCACGCGGGGCCTGGGCATCTGGGAATGGGCCGGCACCGAGGTTGCCGGGGCAGAACCGGACGTGGTGCTGGCCTGCGCGGGAGACGTGCCGACACTGGAGACCCTGGCCGCGGCCGACCTGCTCCGCCAACACATCCCCGAGCTCAGGGTGCGGGTGGTGAATGTGGTCGACCTGATGCGGCTGCAGGACGAGCACGAGCACCCGCACGGCCTCTCCGACCGTGACTTCGACACCATCTTCACCGCGGATCGTCCCGTGATCTTCGCCTTCCACGGCTACCCCTGGCTGGTCCACCGGCTCGCCTACCGACGCACCAACCACGCCAACATCCACGTCCGCGGATTCAAGGAGAAGGGGTCGACCACCACCCCCTTCGACATGTGCATGCGCAACGACATCGACCGCTTCCACCTCGTCATCGACGTGATCGACCGCGTGCCCACCCTGCGCGCCCGCTACGCCACCCTGCGTCAGCAGATGGTCGACCGCCGGATCGAGGCCAAGGCCTACGCCTACCAGTGGGGCACCGACATCCCCGAGGTGGCCGACTGGGTCTGGCCGGACGCCGGCGCGACGACGGCGGAAGCCAAGGCCGCCGCCCGTGCGACCGGCGGCGACAACGAATGACCCTGCTCTACCTGGTTCGTCACGGCCAGACCGAGTGGAGTCGGTCCGGGCAGCACACCTCGGTCACAGAGCTCGACCTCACCGACACCGGGATCGCGCAGGCGACGTCCCTTCGCGAGCGGCTGGACCCGCGCGACTTCGGCCTCGTGCTGAGCAGTCCGCGGCTGCGCGCCCGCCGGACGGCTGAGCTGGCCGGGTTCACCGATTACGAGGTCGACGACGACCTGGCCGAGTGGTACTACGGCGATTTCGAGGGCATGACCAGCCCGCAGATCCGCGAGCACTTCCCGGGTTGGCGGATCTGGTTCAACGGTTGTCCGGGGGGCGAGTCCGCCGAGGAGGTCCGGGCACGGCTCACCCGCGTGGTGGCACGCGTGCGCTCCTCCGGTGTGGAACGGGCGATCTGCTTCGGCCACGGCCACGCGTCCCGGGTGCTGGCGTTGTGCTGGCTCGACTTCCCGATCATCTTCGGCCAGAGCTTCCCGCTCGAGGTGGGCAGCGTGTCCGTCCTCGGCAGGGAGAAGGAGTCGCCGGCAATTCTCCGCTGGAACAGCTGAACCGGGCCCGTTCCCACGCGTCGGCCGAGGGCAACCTCGCCGCACGCGTGGGAGCGATTGCAGTTCGCCCGTTCCACCTGCTTTGCTGATCCGGTGGCGACGGTGCGCAACCCCCTGCTGAACAGCCTGGTGAACCTGCGGGGCAACGGGCGGGCGTGCGTGTACACCGAACCGCTGTGGGGCCTGTCGATGATGCTCGTGCTGCCCTACGCATCAGTCTTCATGCTGGCCCTCGGCATCCACGACGTGCAGATCGGCCTGCTCGCGACGATATCGATGCTGTCCCAGGTCGGGTTCGGCCTGCTCAGCGGCGTGATCACCGACAAGCTGGGACGCCGCCTGACCACGGCCGTCTTCGACGTGATCGCCTGGGTCATCCCGTGCCTGATCTGGGCCGTCGCACAGAACTTCTGGTATTTCCTGGTCGCCTCGCTGGTGAACGGCGCCTGGCAGGTGACCCAGAACTCATGGGACTGCCTTCTGGTCGAGGACGTCGACCGTGGCGAGATCACGAAGGTGTACTCCTTGGTGAAAGTTGCGGCCGAGTTCTCGGCACTGTTCGCCCCGATCGCCGCAGTCCTCGTCGCGCAGTTCGGGCTGGTGCCCGCCGTGCGTCTCCTCTATGTCAATGCCTTCGTGATCATGACCGCGAAGATCCTCATCCTGTACCGCTGGTCGACCGAGACCGAGGTGGGGCGGCTGCGGATGGAGCTGACGAAGGACGTGAGCATCTGGCGATCGCTGTCGGAGTACCGCGGCGTGCTGCCCCTGATCATCCACTCGAAGGGGACCATCTTCTCGCTGACGATCGCGGCCATCGTGGGGGCGGTCCAGCTTGTCAACGGCACGTTCTGGCAGGTGGTGATCAACCAGCGACTGGGCGTCCCTGACCCGCTGCTGCCGTTCTTCCCGATGGTGCGCTCGCTGCTGTCGGTTCTCCTGTTCTTCACGGTGATTCCTTCACTCACCCACGGCAAGCACCTCAGGGCTCCCACGCTGTGGGGTTTTGGCGTCTACCTCGCCGGCCAGGCGTTGCTCGTGTCGATCCCTGCTCCGGACGGCGCGGCGAACGCCGGCACCTACGGTCTGCTCGCGGTGTGCCTGGTTCTGGACGCCTTCGGCGCGGGCATCCTCTACATGTTGGCCGAGTCGCTGGTCGCCCTGCACGTGGACCGTCACGAGCGCTCGCGCGTGATGGCCATCCAGCGAACAGTCGTGATGCTGGCCACGGCTCCCTTCGGCTGGATTTCGGGCTGGCTGTCGAGCATCGATCGCACCTGGCCGTTCATCCTCACCTCTGGCCTGCTCGCGCTGGGCGTCGTCGTGACCGCACGGTTCTGGGTGACCACGCACACCGAGCCCGTCGGGTCGGCGTGACCTCCGCGCGGAGCGCAACGCCCGCTCTCGGGACTCCGCCCCAAACCGCCCGATCCTGACTAGGGTCTGCGCTGTGAACACCGTCGCCGGCACGCCGTACCGCTGGGTCGTCCTCGCGGTCTCGGTGCTGGTCAACATCACCATCCAGTTGCAGTGGATCTCGATGTCGCCGGTGAGCACGACTGCCGCGGAGTTCTACGGTGTCTCCACCACAGAGATCGGCTGGTTCTCGATCATCTTCATGGTGGTGTTCATCCCCCTGTCCATCCCGGCCGCCTGGATGGTCGACCGGTACGGCCTGCGGGTCGCCGTCGGTCTCGGATCGGTCCTGGTCGCCGTCGGTGCCACCGTCCGGGCGTTCGCGGGACCCTCCTTCGGCTGGGCGCTGGCCGGCACGTTCCTTTCCGCGGTCGCGCAACCCCTGCTCTTCAACGCCTGGACCACCGTTGCCGGCAAGTGGTTCCCTCGCCATCAGCGGGCCACCGTGGTGTCGGTCCTCACTCTGGCGATGATGGTCGGCGTCGCGGTGGGGACCGCGGTCACGCCGGCCCTGCTCGACGCGGGGTTGACCATCGACGGCGTGCTGTGGGTCTACGCGGGTGCAGCCACCCTTACGGCGGTGCTCTACCTCGGGTTCGCCCGGGACGCCGACCGCAGCATCTCGGACGCGACCGACGCCCGTGCGCTCCAGCTCGGCGGCCTGCGCCACGCCCTTGTCCAGCGGCCGTTCCAGGTGTTCCTCGCCGCGCTGTTCGTGGCACTCGGCGTGTTCAACGGGCTGTCCACCTGGGCCCTCCAGATGGTCTCGGCGATCGGGTTGCCCGAGAGCGCGGCCGAAGTGCTCCTGGAGAGCCTGCTTGCCGGTGGCGTGATTGGTGCCCTGGCGCTCGGTGCGGCGTCCGACCGGAGCGGAAGGCGGGTGCCCTGGACCGCGATCCCGATGGTCGTCGCTGCGCCACTGATGGCGGCGTTCGTGCTCCCGGGGCTGTCGATGGTGGTTGTGGGCGTGTGCTCCTTCGTGGTGGGTTTCCTGCTCACCGGCGCCATGCCGGTGGGCATGCAGTACGCGTCAGAGATCGCCGCGCCCACTCCGGAGGGAGCGTCGTCCGGCCTGTTCCAGCTGGTCGGTCAGGCCTCGTTCGTGGTCGTGCTGTTCATGGAGTCGGCCCGCACTCCCGAGGGCGGCTTCGTGTGGAGCTTCGTGATCCTCGGCGTGCTGCTGGCCGTGATCGGGTTGTGGATGTGGCGCCAGCCCGAGCCGACGCTGGACTCCCCCGTCCCGGGCGACCTGGAGACGGCGGAACCTTCCTGACTCCACCGGCCGGCGCGGATGCCCGCATCTCTCGCCCGTGTTCGGGCGGGGTTCCCCTCAGCGGCCTGGCGATCTATCGCGAGCGGTCGTTCAGGTCAGGGGCGCAAGCGAGGTCTGCAGTAGTGCCACAAGCTCGCCGCACTCCTCTGCCGTGAGGTGACGCAGCGGCGACCCGCTCGTAAGGGCGTCGCGCAACCTCATTGCCGCCCGTTCGCCGGCAGCGGTCAGGTGCAGGTTTCGCCGCCGCCCGTCGTCCGGGTCGGCCGTTCGCTCCAGGAATCCCCGCTTCTCCAGCTGGGCTGCGAGGAAGGTGACATTGGACCGGTCGCAGGAAAGCCGTTCGGCCGCCCGGCTCATCGTGCAGCCGGCCTCGTCGCTCAACAGCCAGAGCAGTCCGGCCGTGGAGTCGCTCACCCCGAGGTCGCGCAGGGACGTCGCCGCCACGGCGCGGTGGGCCTGCGCGATGGCATCGACGGCGGCCGCAGCCGTGTACAGCAGTTCCGCCTGGCTCGCCGGCATGGCACTCCTTTACTTGAGGCTCTCAAGCATCTGGTAGAGCACACGCAGGCGGGCAGAGGCTGGGCTGATCCTGACGAACCGCACCCTGATCGTCGGAGGTCGCGAACGGCACTGGGTGGAGGCCACCTCCGCTGACGGACCTCATCGCGCGGGCGGCCGACGCGTCACCTTCACCGCCGAGGGTCGCCCAGCCGTGATCGCCTACGCAATGACCGACGCTGGACACCTCATTCCCAATCGTCGCCAGGCGGGGGCTTCATGATGGGCCGTGGCAACCACAGCATCGACACGATGACCGAGTTCACGCGTCTCGTCGACAGCACCGTGTAGCGCACGCTCAGCCACCGAACTGGTGGGTTGTCATGTGTTCTCGAAGACGTAGGCGAACGCGGAGCGGGTGTAGGCGATCCCGCGTCCGGTACGTCGGATCTGCTCGGGGTCGGCGGTCTCTGCGCGCTTGGGCATGAGGTATTCGTCGAGGTGGTCGGTGCTCAGGCGATGGCGGCCCTCGCGATGGTGTGCCACACCGACCAGTCGGAGCGACGGATCGAGGGCTGCGAGGCTGGCGTCGCCGTGGCTGGTGTTGGCCAGCAGCCATCCGCCGGGTCGCAGATAGCGTCGGCAGTGGTCCCACACCGGTCCTGCGAACAGGGAGATGACCAGGTCCGTGCTGTGGTCGGCGATCGGGAGCGTCCCGGTGTAGTCGGAGGCGAGGAAGATGACCTCGGCGTCCGCGACCGGGTGGGAGGTTCGGGAGAGTTCGGCCTGGACCCGCTGGGTGTCGGCGAAGTACTTCGCTGCACGGACGTCGGTGTCGACGTAGGTCACCGTCGGGATGGCGGTGGACGGGGACAGGTCGACGTAGCTGCCTGGGTAGAGCGCCCGCTGGATCGGCCAGGTACGGGCGATAGCGTCGAACAACTCCGACCGGTCGCCGATGGAATCGCGGTACTGCCACCAGGATGCACGCCGGGCCATCGCCTCATCCCACCACACATCGCGGCGAACGACCTTCCCGGACCGGGGTGTCCCTGACACGGCTCGTTCGCGCCTGGGTCCGGAGGTGTCGGGCGGAACGGGAGTGGCGGAAGGCACGGAGAAGGTCACTCTCGGTGACTCCGTGGTAGTGCGTTGTCGTGGCCCGTCCTCGGGTCGACCACCGCTGTGCGACGGTCATTACTGCGTAGGATCGAGGTCGCGCCGTCGGCCTAGCCTGTGGCTGTGGTCGGCGTTGGCGGGTGGTTGATCGTGACTGGCTCGCTCGTGTTCTTCGTCGGTGCGGCCTACGGCGTCCCGCGCGTGTTCGGTGCACGCGGTGCCGAGGAACGGCTCGCACTCCTTCGGGCACGGGAAGACGCATGGCGCTCGGCACAGTGGCTCTACGCAGCCGGCCCCCTTCTGGCGGCCCTGGGGGTGGCCGTCCTCGCGGCGGGTTGGCCGGGATCGGCCGGTGTGCTTGCCGGGGTCGCGGGCGGGGCGATGTTCATCGGTGCGGTGCTGTGGAGCGTGAGTTGCGCTCGGCGCGGCCGCAGGATCGAGGAGTTCGCCCGCGGCACGCTTCCTGCCGGGTCGTGGCTCGGGTATGTCTGGCTGACTCTGGCCGGCCTCGCTGTCCTCGGGTTCGCCTGCTTCGGCGTGGCGGTCTGGGTGGCGATCCTGCTGTGGGCCAGCGCGGCGGCCTTCACCGCACTGTTCGTGGCCACCCGGGACATCCCACCGTTCGTGTTCTACCTCGTACTAGGGGTCGTCGGGGTCTGGGTGATCGTCGCCGCTCCCCGCTGACCGGTATGGATCCTCCGCCGACCTCGCGACAGATGAGGCAGCCGTGAGGCTACCCGTCCGCGGCGGCAGATGCGGCGCCGACGCGGGGTCTCCTTGAACGGTGAAGCGACCGGGCCTCGACGACTGAGGCCGCGTTCAGGGCTTGGCCACGGCGTCCGTGCGGACCACCATGGAGGTGGTTGCGTAGGAGATGTGTCCCGTGAGCAGGTATCTGGAGTGGGCCCGGCGCAGGCCGAGCACTCGACTGCTCGTACTCATCCTGATTCTGGCGGGCGGCGTCTTCTTGGCCGGCGTGCCGATGCTGATCGCCGGGGCGGCAGACCGGATGGACCGGGCGCTCGGACTGCCGGGGTTCGGCAGCCCAGCAGCGACCATCGCAGGTGTGCTGCTCGTCATCGGTGGCGGCGGCCTCGGGCTGTGGTCAGTGCTTGTCCAGGTACGGCTCGGCCGCGGCACCCCGGTGCCGATGGCGCCCACCCAGCGCCTCGTCGTTTCTCCGCCCTACACGTACTGCCGCAACCCGATGGTGCTCGGCACAGCCACCGCCTATTTCGGCGTCGCCGTGTGGCTGGGCTCACTCTCCGCGATCACCCTTGTGCTGGTCATCGCCGCGCTCCTTCTGGTCTACGCGAAGGCCCTCGAAGAAGCGGAACTGGAAGCCCGTTTCGGCGTCGAATACCTGGAGTACAAGCGCGCCACACCGTTCCTCGTCCCCCACTTCGCCAAGCGGCTCCAGCAACGGCGGTGAAACCCCGCGCCATGACCGGATCACCGCCGGGTGCGGCATGAGTGCGCGATACCAAAGTGGTATCATAGCTTCATGGCTATGACTCTGCGACTGACTCCCGACGACGAGCAGGCACTCACCCAGTTGGCGGAGGCCGAGGGCGTCAGCAAGCAAGAGGCGACCGTGCGCGCGATCCACGAGGCAGCGTCCCGCCGGCTGCGCCGGGAGAAGGTCACCGCGCTATCGGCTGCGGCCCGGGATCGCTACGCCGACCTGCTCGACCGACTCGGCCAGTGATCGAGTACCTCACCCTGGAAGACGTCCTCAGCCTGATCGAGGACCTTGGCGTTGGCCCGATCCGGGACATCGGCCTGCTCGACTCGGCCGTGCACCGGCCCCGAGTCAGCGTTTTCGGTGAAGATGCCTACCCCGGCATCGACGCCAAGGCTGCGGCCCTGCTCGAATCCCTGGTTCGCAACCACGCCCTCGTCGACGGGAACAAGCGGATCGGCTGGCTGGCCACCGTCGTGTTCTACGGACTCAACAACATCACCCTCGAAGCCCCCGACGACGACGCCTACGACCTGGTCATCGCACTCGCCAGCGGCACCACCACCTACCAGCGAGCCGCCGAACTCCTCGCGAAATGGCACTAGCCGACGGCGGCATGATCGTGAGGTGCGATTGCGTAGGCTGGGGGTGGAGCGCGATGCTCTGGCCCCGCGGTGGCCGATGCCGGTGGCGATCATGCTCGCCAAGAAGACGGGGGCGGCGAGAAGCTCGCGACGATTGCCTTCGGTTGGATTCGTCCTCGATGGCTGCCGCTTCGTGGCCTTGACGGCCTGTTACCTGCGGCAGGTGAGCAGGTCACTGTGACCAGATCGTCCGCTGATGGCAGAAGCGGCGGTGGGGTGCGTCTTCGCCTGCGGGCGGAGCGGTCATGGCGATTCGCCCTCAACGTGTCGCGAACGGCGCGTGACCGGGGTCTACTTCCAGCCCTTCTCGAACCCTCTCAGGATCGACCCGTGTCACGCCTCACCGACTGGTCGGCCGTTCACTCATGGGAATGCTACCGCGCCTGCCGCTCTATCGACTAATTCTCGATGGGCTGCTATCAGGGACTACAGGCCCGTTAGTTGATGCGCGTATAGATGATGTAGTTGAACGTCCAATACATGTCTATGTGACCCGGCTTCGTGCCGAACTTCACGGGGAACCGCCAATGGCCTGTAAGCACGTAGCCTGTCCCGGTCTTCTGTCCCGAGCAGGACCAGTGGAAGAGGTAGACGACCGAGACGCCAGGCTTGTTGTAAGTGCAGTTCGCTGGAGCTCTCACCACGGAGGCGATCTCCGTAGGCCCGGTGGCGATGCCCGTGAGGACGTTGTTGATCTGGTAGCTGAAAGCGGTCGGATAGCCGGATGAAAGGAAGTTGGTCTGCGCGTTGAAGTCCGCCTCATCGCTACGGAAGGCGAAAGTCGGCTTGGAAGGTAGGAAGGTCTTGGTACCAAGGACAACAGATGCCGCCGGCGCTGCTCCCGCCGCGACTTGCTGTGAATCCTGGACCGACGCGACCGCCGAGCCGTCATCACAAAGATAGCCGCGCGACTGAGGCCCAGCGGTCGTCACGGTGGCGGATCATGCGTCGAACCCCCGGGACGTTGTGGGATCGTCGTCAAGCACGGCAACGATTCGGGTAGAATAGGCGCATTCTCGAGCAAGCGCTGCGTACTTCGCGCCCGAAGCATCGATCGTGGCGGCATCGGCGCTACTCGAATCGACAGTCTCCGCAGCCGCATTTGTTCCCACAAATAGGGGCAATGCGATCGAGGTTACGGCCAGCGCAAGCGCGCGGCGCAAAAGAAGAGTCATGCTTGGTGCCTCCAGGGTGGGAAATGACACCAGGAGCTTCTCGTGAAGCCCTGCGGCCGTCAATATGTCAGGATGTACGAACTCGGTCGGACTGCGGACACGTCGGCGTTTGTGCGGCGGGCAGCGCCCGCGCAGGAGCCGCGCACACTCCGACACTCGCCCTCATCGGCACGATCGGACCACGCCCGACGCGGCATGTCCGGATGCATCCCCGTTTGGGGTGGTGGGACGATCCTCGGGTGACTGTGGGCAGTGTGTGGAGTGCCCCGGCTTCGGTGTCGTTCGCGGACCGGATTCCTGGAGGATCGCTGATCGATACGCTCGACGTTCGTGAAGAACGCGGGTTGTGCCGAAGCGACGGGCGATGATGGTTGAGTACACCCTGACGTCGGATGATCACGCGGCATTGATCGTTCTGCTGTGGCATCGCAGCGGGCGTGCTGAGGTTGTCCAGCTGCGGTTCTGGCTGGTGGGTGTCGTCGTGTGTGTGAGCGTTGGGACAGTGGCGTTCGTGATGACCAAGGCTTTCGGACGCGAGCCGGGTTCTGCTCTGGCTGCGCTGGCAGCGCCGCTCCTGGTTCTGGCGTGGAGCGCGCTCTACCTGCTCGTTCCCGCGATCCGGGACCGTGTGCTTCGCTGGTCGGCGCGGAATCGGTCGACCCGCAGGTTCATCGCTCGGGGTCCGGTCCAGGTCTGGCTCGATGGTGAGGGTCTGCACATCGAAGGGTCCGGCAGGCAGTCGGCCATCGCTCCCAGGAGGATCCGGGAAGTGGTCGAGACCTCGGACCATGTCTTCCTCTTCACCTCCCCCACGAAGGCCATCGTGGTCCCCAGACGGGCCGGGCCGGCGGAGGTGAAATGGCTTGCCGCCGGTCTTCGAGCGGCACGCGCCCAGTTCGATCCGCCCGACCCGGCCACAACGCGGACACTCGAGGTTCTGCTGACCTTCGAGGACTATCGGGCCGTGGAACGGGCTCCTCGAGCCACACGCCCGAGCGACAAGGCGTTCAACCGCTACCGGACGCGTTGGCTGCTACCCGCCAGCGGGGCCGTGCTCCTGGTCGTCGCCGCCATCGAGACGGCAATGGGCAAACCGCCTCTGCGAGCCGCCATCGTGGCCGTGGTTGTTGCTGGCCTGACCGGTGTCGCGGGCTGGGTCGCCGCCGGTAGATACCTTCGGGCCCTCCGAACCCGACGCGCCTGCATCGCGTACCAGCGCAGCGGCGAACGGCTTCGCCTGTGTATCGAGCCCGACGGTGTCCGCGGAACCAACCAGGAGGGTTCCCGACTGCACCGCTGGCCGGACCTCACCCTCGATCAGACCGCCGACTACTACTTCCTTCACACCGGTCCACGTACCTCAATGGCCATCCCCAGACGCCCGGGACCGGAAGTCGATGCCTTCGCCGCTCTCATCCGATCCCGAATCCAGCCCGCCACTGCGTCCGCAGCGCCATGAACCCAACACGGTGAACCGCCCCGGCGTGTACGGGCTCCACAATCCCGCCAGTTCGAGCCCTCCAAGAGCCGCCGCCCGAACTACCGGCGCAACTTGTGTTCACCATCCCACTAATGGCCGCACGCCCGCCGCGGCGAAGTCGGATGGTTCTAGGTCCCGGAGGCCATGTAGGCGGCGAGGATGTAGTTGGGGTGCCGGTCGAGATTCTTGCGGGCCCGGTCATAGCGCATGGTCGTGCGTGGGTCGGCGTGTCGTGCAGCGATCTGCACATCACGCAGGTCGACCCCGGCGTCGAGCATTGTCGTGACGAAGGTGCGCCGCAGCATGTGCGGGTGCATCCTGGGCAGTCGGACGTTCGCCGCCAGGGCGAGCCTGCGTAGCCGGCGGGTGGCCGCATGCCTGTCCATTCGTGCCCCGCGCCGGTTCAGCAGGATCGGGCCCTGTTCACGGCTGGCGACGGCTCGTTCCACGGCTCTGGCGACGGCGGGTGGGAGTGGGGTGAGGACGACCTTGCCGCCTTTGCCGTGTACCTTCAGCAATCGGTGACCGTGTTCCTCACCGAGGTCGGCGATGTTCGCGCCGCAGGCTTCGAAGATCCCTAGCCCCAGGAGACCAAGCATGGCGACCAACGCGAAGTCGTTGCGGTTGGTTGAGTCCCTGGCCGCGGCCAGCATCGCCTCGAACTGCAGGTGCGACAGCCCTAGCGTTGGCGATTCGGTGGCACGTTCGGTCGGCGCACGTAGTCCGCCGGGGAAGTGGCCAGTACTTGGTCGATCACACAGGTGCGGTAGAACCCGGCTACCACCGACATCCGCCGCGACACTGTCGAGGGCTTGAACCGACGGACTTCCTGATCCAGCGGACGTACAGCTCGATGTGGACCCGTTGCGCCGCGAGCGGCGGGAGCCGCCGTTCGGTGCACCAAGTGAGGAAGGCACGCAGATCGGACTCGGTGTGGACGCGGGTGGCGTCCTTGAACCTGGCCAGATAGGCAGCCACCGCCCGCACCAGCGGATCGGTATCGGCTGCGAGCAACACAGGAAACAGAACAGGCTGAGTACTCATCCCCGGATCGTCCCCCGCACATCGGGCACGGCGTCAGGGCAACAGATCCCAATACTGCTTGCGGGCAGGCATCGCGTGGATCACCATCTCTTCGCAACCCTCGAACACCAAGACCACGGTCTCCAGCAACCTCGCATGGGTGTCGAACCCGAGCCGCAGCTCGCGGAGCGTGGGCCGTCGTCCAGCGGCTCAACCCACAGCGCCCACTCAGCGGCCTGCTCGACATCCTCGGCGGCAATCCCGTGCTTGAGAGCGCTGGCGTGGACCTTCACGCCGCGAAATGCGCCAGGGCGGCCCGGATCGCCTCCGAGCGGCTCAAGTCGTGGCGCCGCGCGGCAGCGTCCAGAGCTTCCAACTCCTCAGCGGTCAGACGTACCGCGACCACTTGCGCCGGTTCCGCGCCGCGCCCCGGACGGCCGCGCCCGCGACGCTTCAACTCGGCGACGTCGTAGCCGGCTTCAGCCTCGTCTGCCCACTTCTGGACCTGCTCGTCACTGACCACACACAAATCGTATAACGAAACTCAGGATGGGCAAGACCCGGCGGGCGAACCGCCCCGCCGACGAGAATCCACCTCGGTGCGGCAGATCGGTGCGTTCTGCGGCGCGATCCAGCAGGTCGGGCACTGCCCGGTCCTGGCGGTTATGCCGATTGGGCCGATTCAGCGAATCGGCCGTCTCAAGGTTGGTCCTGATAGTAGGTCTCGTGGACGTCTAGGACGACGAACCACCGGTACGTTGAGAGAGCATCGACGATCTCATCGGCGCCCGGTCCTGAGATCTGCCGGGTGAATCCGTCGCCCTGACTCGCCCGGATTGCCGGATCGGTGACGACAAGCCCGTTCGAGGTGCCGAAGTTCGCCCGAACCTCGATGCCGGAGCCGCACGAGTAGGCTTCAGACCCGATGCTGCCCTGATGAGGCGTGATATCCGCCAGAACCGGCTCTGGCCCCGAGCAGGTCGCCGTCAACGAGGCCCGGACCTGATCCCGCGTCGTCGCGAAATCGCCCGACCACCCCTGATAGGTGATCAGCCCAGCCCGGCAGGACAGGCGGTACCCGTCCTGCCGTTTCCAACTGTTGCTCCCCTCCGAGCACGTCGAGAAGGTGACCTTCGCCGCCGTAGTCGCCCCAGTAGGCGCAAGCGTGCTGGTGAACTCCCCTGCCGCCTCAATCGCAGCCTGCCGCTCCCCGCCCGCGATCCAGCCGTCCCGCACAACGGGCAAGGGCACCCTGAACACCGACAGCGGGCCCACCCCGACAAGAGCGACCATCATCCGGTCGATTCCATACACGGCCAACAGAGCGACAACGACGACCCCGACCACAAGAGGTAGCGCGCGACGCGGGCGGCGATACATCAGCACCACTCCCATCCGACGTCTCCGCGAAGGCTGAGCACCAGTATGGGAGAACACGACCCTACGTCGCGGCCATCGCCGTCAAAGACGCACCGCGACCCCAGACAAGTTCCCCGAACACCAGCACGCTCACTCAAAGAAGCCACAGCGAGACTCGATCATCGGCACGATCAGACCACGCCGGTTGCGGCAATTGTGGGCGGTCGTGCTCGGGAGGCCGAAGCCGAAGGCTACCCTCGCACACCGCGGCTAAATGAGGACGTGGCGGTGGAGCCGAAGAGTGCCATTCCCCGGCAACTCGAGTTGGGTGAGCCGGCCCACCATGCGGTAATGCGATGTCGTCGGACGCTGTTGGAGCCGCGGAGGCGACCTGGCCGACTCTGTTCGCCTTGGAGGGGTGATCGGGGAATCTGCTGGCAGGAGCCGGACGAGTCAGACAGGCAAAACGACATCCTGTTGTAGACATGGTTCAGGGCCAGTGCAAGACTTGAGCTATCCTCGGCTGCTGCTGTCAGGCGGAATGGGAGACACCCCATGAGTATCAGCACTTTCCTAGACAGCGTGGATCTCGAAGGTCTGGAGACCTACGCCACGGACAACTTCACTGCCACCTCAGGATTCCTACCCTCGCCGGGCGTAGAGCAGGCGGCGGTGGTCGGAAACGAACTGCAATCCTTCGCACCAGGAGTGCCCTCGGTTGCGAGATTGGCGCTGCAGAACGCAATGCTGCTGGCGCAATTGCACGCCAAGAAGGTTGCTCCCAACAACACCGTCGCATGGTATGAGTCGTATTTCGAGACGCTTGTGGCGCTCGGGCTGATCTCGGACGAACAGGCACATGTCTTCCAGCGATCTACCGCAATCGAAGGAGACGTTGAGAAGGCCCTCCTGGAGCTCATCGCGGCGATCGTCGGCGGTGCGGCCACGACCACCGTCGCAATTGTGGCTGCCGCGGTGGGAGCACTCAAAAGACTGGGGGACGGCAGTCCTGCCATTACGATATTCAAGCGCGAGTCGAAGAGTGTCACCGGCAGGTTCCAAGTCTCCCACGCCTACCCTGTCGATGACTCTGTTGGCGTTCTCCTCGTGGCGATGACCGTCGATGCTTCTGCGGTCTTCACCGAGGTGCTCTTCTTCAAGGTGCACGTCCAGCAAGCGACGCTCAAGCAGACCACTGCGCGCTTCCTGACAACGGTTGAGTCGCTCTCGTTGGAAGCTGACCACATCGCCAAGAAGGTCGCCGATTTCCGCGAGGGCTATATCTCCCAGCTCGAGATCTAGCATGGACGGCGGTCCGGCTGACCCCGCGTCAGCACTCCCCGACGCCGACTTACTCCTTGCCCGCGAAACGCTTCGCGCGAGACAGGTCAACCTGGGCGCAGCACCGGCGAGGTCGATTATCGACAGCGCCCTTGCCAAGTACGACTCCCTCAACGCATGGACGCCGGATCCGGACACGGGGCGGTGGCGGCGTGGACCTTTCACGTACGACCCCCAACTCGAGGCCGAGCGGATCGCGCGAGGGGAGGCGATCATCCGCAGAGTCGACCCGATCGACGGCGAGGACCCCGCCTACTTCTCGATACTCGCTCAGCACGCAGCGTCGATCGAACTTGCCCTCGCCTCACGCGTGGAGTGTGCGCCTCCAACTCGGTTCATCCTCGGCACAGTTCCGGCGGCGATTGTCAACGCCTTCTCTCAGCGCACGGCGACCGGCTCCTACACGGTGATCGCCTTGCATGCCGGGTTGGTGGACTTCATCTACCAGGCTGCCAAAGCCCTTATCGAGGCGGCCCGTCCGAGAAAGACCAAAGGGGACGAGAAGGGTCTGACGCGGATTGACTGGAGCCCCGATACGATACGCAAGCATCTGGACGAAGACGACGGGGCAGCCAACCGCCTGTACGAGTCACTGGAGGCCTACTACTTCCACGGCTACCCGCGCGCCTCGGGCCCTGAAGCTGTTCCCGAGATTGAACAGCCCACCATTTCAATCCTCGTGACGACAGCGGAACGATTCGTGGTCGCTCACGAATACGGGCATGCATTGATGCCCGCTCCGATCAAGCCCCGAGACGGCATGAGCAAGTCCTGGGCCAAGGAGTACATGGCCGATTCTATAGGAATAATGCTCGCCGTACACTCGGCCGCCGACTATGACGCGTTACCGCCTGACATCACCCTTTCAGGCGCGGCGTTCGCCATGTCGTGTTTGGACGTCCTGAGCCGCTCATATTCGCTTTTGAAGGTCGGTGACGAGTTCGCGATGGACGCGATCATCGGGTCCCACCCTCCCGCAGCCGCCCGCATGGCGAGCCTCGTCCACTTTATCCGTAGCTGGTTCGAGATCGAGTACCACCCGGATCAGACCTACGACTTCTGGTCGCCGCCACGAGACAGCGCCCCGCCAGATAGGGGCCTTAGCGACGAGCGTGCCGAGATGGCGCTTCTTGCTGCGAAGTCGTTGGAACTTGTCTGGAACCGGGCCAAGGTACGACTCGAAGCCGACCGAGCCTCAGGTCGAGCCATGCACCCAATGTGGGCTTGACAGAAACAAACCGGCCCGACTGCAGCCAGCCGCCAAGAATTATGGAAACTGGCACGTCGACGACCAAGGGGATCGCGGGGACCCGCAGTGTCGCTTCGTTTCTGCCCTCCTCGGTGGCCACCCTTGTGCAGGCAGGCGTCGATCCACGTTTGCCTCCTCCTGCTAGTGCTGGCGGTCGTCCCCATTCTTCCGAAGGGCCCGGCGGCTTGTTGCGTCCCGCGACCGACCCGTACGACAACTTGCTCGGGCGCCTGTGCCCACCTGGAGCCTCCCGACCAAGAATTCGGGGTTGAACTGCCATTCGCTCAGCTGATCAGCCTCGGATGCGCCGACCCTGCAAAGCGAATGTGCTGCCGACAGTCCACCAAGGCGCGAGCCGTGAGCTATGGCCGCTCCTGCCCAAACAGCCAACCGTGGAATGCCCGCAGATCGGCAGATCCGGTCGAATGGCACGTCGGTCCACGTCGTCCGTTCGCGATACCCAGCCTCAACAAGCGCTGCGCGGTAGGAACCCGGGATGACTCGGAAGGTGGTCAGGCCCGCTTCGCGAGCTTCCGGTACAGCGGCGCCAACCGGCGGTGGAGATCGACGAAGGTGCCGAACGCCTCGTCGTAGACCGCTCGCACGCCGGGGTTCGGCTCGTGCACGTCCGCGACCTCGACCAGGCCCGGGACGTCGGAGGCGGTGATCGCGCCCACGCCGATAGCGCCGATCAGCCCAGCTCCACGGGCGTTGGCCGCCACCGGTTGAGCCACCCGGTGCACCGGCACGCCGAGCACGTCGGCGAGAATCTGCGTCCACGAGTCCGACCGCGCTCCCCCTCCGACCAGGCGGATCGAGGTCACTGGTGCGGGCAGGAAGCGATTGACCGGGCGCAGCAGCCAGCGCGTGTTCAGGGCGATGCCCTCGAACACCGCGCGGAGCAGGTCGGCGCGGGTGTTGTGCAGCGAGACGTTGAACAGCCCGGCACGCAGGGCCAGATCATCCACCGGAGCCCGCTCACCGTAGATCCACGGTGTGTAGATCACGCCGTTCGACCCGGCGGGCACCGTCGGAACGATCTGGTCGGACGCAGCGAAGAACTCGCCTCTCAGGTCGGCCGCGACCAGTGGGTCGCCGGCGCCCACGACGTTGTCGCGCAGCCAGTCGAGGTTGCCCCCGGCGGTGGCCTGCAGGGCGATCATCAGGTACCGGTCGGGCAACGCGCACGGTACGGACGCGATGCTGTGGATCACATCGGTCTTCTTCGCCGGCACGTGCCCCGCGATCCACGACGACGTGCCCAGGTACAGGTGACAGTCGCCGTTCGCCACCGTCCCCGCGCCGATCGCCGCCGCCGTGACGTCGATCGCTCCGGCCACGACCTGCACGGACGCGGGCAGGCCCAGGTGTTCGGCGGCAGCACCGGTGAGCGTGCCGATCACATCGGTGCAGGCGACGATCTCGGGCAGCTTGTCGGCATCGATCCCGCTGCCCCCGACGAGATCAGGGTCGTAGGCGATCCGCCCGGGGTTCCGGTTGTCGGTCACCCAGCTGGTCAGGATCGAATCGACCGTGGCGACGACCCGTCCGGTCAGCCGCAGGTTCAGGTAGTCGAGCACGTTCAGGAACACCGCGGTGCGCTCGTACACCTGGGGCAGTTCATCCCGCACCCACAGCATGTGCGCGGCCGGGTCCTTACCGGTCGGGGACGGGGCGCCCCCGGTGAGCCGGATCCAGGCCGCGTAGCGGGACGCGGCCAAGCCGTTGATGGCCGGGCGCCCGCCGAACTGGCGGCGCAAGTTCGGTGCGCCGCGCATGTCCATCCAGAGCACGCAGTCGGTCAGGGCTTCGCCGTTCGCGTCCACGGGGATCGTGCCCTCGCCCTGCGTCGAGCAGCACACCGTGGTCACGGCAGCGTAGTGCTCGGGGTGCTTCGCCGCGAGGCGTGCGGCGCAGCGTCCGAACGCCTCCCACCACTGGGCGGGTGCCTGCTCGGCCCCGCCGCCCGGCAGAATGACCAGGTCGACCGGTTCGCTCTCCCAGCCGACCAGCCGGCCGTCCGCGCCGACGAGGGCCAGCTTCATCCCCGAGGTGCCCAGGTCAGCCGCGAGCACCTGCGGCGCGATCGCGCCGGGTGAACTCACCGCCGTCCCCGGGCCCACTCCCACGCCTAGGCCCCCTCGACCAGGGCGAACGACTGATCGAAGCGTTCGAGGGCGTCGTCGATGACAGCATCGGTGCAGGCCATCGACGTGTACAGCCGGGAGCCGGCGAGCGTGATGATGCCGTGGGCGGCGTAGACGGCGCCCATTTGTTCCATCACGGTCTTGCGAATGCCGTTCTCCTTCAGCAGCTTGGCGGGATTGCGCATCGACAGCATCATGACCCCCGTCGACTCAAGATGCACGATCGAGCCCTGGTTGTACACCACGTAGGGCAGCCCGTGCTTCGCCACCAGCCGCCGCAGCCCCTCTGCGAGCCGGTCCCCTGCGCTCCCGGCGATCACCGGAGCGTTGGTGCGGGCCATCTCCTCGATCGCGAACACTCCGGCCGCACACGACAACGGGTTCGCCGACAGCGTCCCGCCGACCTGGACGTGCGCGCCGGCCTTGCCGTCCAGGCCGGAGCCGAACACGGCCATGACGTCGGCGCGGCCTCCGACGCCACCGGCCATCGGGTAGCCGCCCGAGACCGCCTTGCCGAGCACGGTCAGGTCGGGCCGGACGCCGAAGTAACCCTGCGCCCCGCCCATGCCGAGGCGGAAACCGGTGACGACCTCGTCGAAGATCAGCAGGGCCTTGAACTCGTCGCAGAGCTCGCGGATCTTCTCGTTGTAGTCGTGGGGCACCGGACGCGTGCCGCTCTCGGGCCCGACGGGCTCGACGATCACCGCCGCCGTGCCGCCGCGCAGCCGGTTCTCGATCAGCTTGCGCTTCAGTTCGCCCAGCGACTCGGGGAACACCTCGCGGGTGTCCGCGGTCGCGCCGAGCGGGATGCCCTTAGCGTTCATCCGCCAAGTACCGGGCACACGGAGCCCGACCACCATCGTGTCGGACCAACCGTGGTAGGCGCCGCCCATCTTGATCACCATCGGCTTGCCCGTGAACGCCCGGGCGCCGCGCACGGCGGCCATCACGCCCTCGGTTCCCGAGCCCAGCGAGCGGTACACCTCGATGCTCGGCATGAAGTGGTGGATCAGTTCAGCGAGCTCCAACTCGGCCTTGTGGAACAACCCGGTGACCGGACCGGACTCGCGGACGAGTTCCTCCACCCGCTCGCGGACCGGTGCGTAGTTGCTGCCCAGGATCGTGGGCGCGCCGGCCTGCAGGAAGTCGATGTAGGTGTTGCCGTCCACGTCGGTCAGGTGTGCACCCTTCGCCTTCGTGATCGCGAGCGGGAACGGGTAGTTGAAAGCGAGGTTGTGCTGGACGCCGCCGGGGATCCGCTTCTTCGCACGGTCGGTGATCTTCCTGCTGCCCGCGCACCTCGTCTCGAAGTGCCCCAGCACCTCCAGCATCGCGTCGTGCCGAGGCGCGCGGACCGGCTGGTCGACGAGCGCGTCCAGACGCCGGTAGACGTCGGCGACATCGGGGTAGGTGGTGATGGCGTAGCCGAGCGTGGCCGCATCCGGCAGGTCGCTCCGCGCGTCCGTCGGGTTCGCGTCGATCGTCGAGGCCGAACCGCTGGTCGAGCCTGTCGAAACCCGCGCTGCGACCGCGTCCGCGCTGGGCAGCGGGGCGGGCCCGACGGGCTCGGCAGGAATGGACTTCGTCACCTGCTCGGCGATCCGCTTCTGCTCGGAGCGGAGCTTCGAGATCGCGATCTCACGGATCGGCGCCGGCACCGTGTAGACCTTGTCGGGTTCGGTGACCAGCGCCATCAGGTAGGCGATCGAGACCTTCTCGAGCAGCCCCATCGCGAACACCGCACGCTCGGGATCGGTGCCGAGCACCACGACGCCATGGTTGGCGAGGATGAACGCATTGCCGCCGGAGCCCAGCTTCTTGCGCATGTTGCTGGCCAGGAAGCTGGTGCCGGCCGGCGCGTAGTCGACGATCGGCACCTCGCCGCCGAGGAAGCGGCTCTGCTCGTCCGACAGCGCGGGGATCGGCTTGCGCAGGTAGGACAGCGCCGAGGCGAACGGCTGGTGAGTGTGCACGATGGCGTGGACGTCGGGTCGTTCGCGGTAGATCGTCGCGTGCATCCCCGCCTCCACCGACGGGGCCAGCTCGGAAGCTCCCTCGACGGCGATGACCTTCCCGTCGAAATCGAGGACGCAGATGTCCGCTGCCCGCATCTTCTCGTAGCCGTAGTTGCTGGGCGTCACCGCGTAGAGCTCACGCCCCGGGACGCGGACGGACACGTTGCCCTCGGTGGCCTTCAGGAACCCCCGATCCAGCATGGTGCGACACATGGACAGGACGTGCTCACGACTGGCGGCGAATTCCATGCCGACATTCTCCATCATCACCGGCTGACAGTTCTCTGGCGCATCGGCAGAAAGCAGGACCCGGATACTATCTCCGTGTGACAATCTCTGCGCCCATTGCACCATGGGCACGTCTGCCGCAGCAGCTCGCCGCCGCTCTCGCCCCCGAGGTCGGCCGACTGCAGGCGGACATCCTCGACCTGATCGATTCCCAGCCGGAGTGGGCGGGTCGGGTCGGAGACGCGAAGGTGCGCGCCGACCTCGGTCGCGCCACGCGCACGGTGCTGGTGCGCTTCGTCCGCCTGATCGGCACCACCGAACCCCCGCTGACCGCGCCGGAGCGCGCCCAGCTCCGCGATCTCGGCGCAGGCGAGGCCCGGGAGGGCCGGGGCCTGGAGGACCTGCTCGCGGCGTACCGGATCGGCACCCGGGTGCTCTACACGGAGGTCGCCCGCGCGCTGGCCGACCTCGACCCGTCCCCCGAGGCCCAACTCGCGCTCGGGGAAGCCGTCTTCACCCTCAGCGACGCGCTCCAGTCGGAGAGCACAGAGGGCTACGCCCACGAGGTGACGACCCACGCCGGCGAGCGCGAGCGCAGGCTGCGCAGGCTGGCTGACGCCCTGTTCGCGGGTGACGAGGACGCCATCCGTACGGTCGCCCACCAGGTCGGCTGGACCGTGCCGGCGGAGGTCGCCGTCGCGATCCTCCCGGCGGAGCGGATCACCCAGGCACGAGCGGCACTGGCCGGCCATGGCTTCGTACTGGAGCGCGAGGACGTGGCCGTGGCCGTGCTGGACGCGACGTCCACGCTCCCCCACACCGTCCACCACCTGGCCCAGGCGCTCGACGGCGCCGGCGCGGCGCTGCGAATCGGTCCATCCGTACCTCCCACGGACGCCCGGCGCTCCCTGGTCTGCGCGCTGCTCGTTCCCGAGGCCGGCGAACGGTCGGTCCACGCGGTGGACCAGCTCCCGCTCCTGCTCACCCGCGGTGCACCGGAGGTCGCCGAGACCCTCCGCGGGCTGGCCCTCGAGCCGCTCGATTCGGTGCGTCCGGCCCAACGCGAACGGCTCACCGCGACCCTGGCGTCCTGGCTGAGGCACTGGGGTCAGCGGCAGCAGGTCGCCGCCGAGCTGTCGATCCATCCGCAGACGGTCGCCTACCGGGTCAACCAGCTCCGAGTGCTCTTCGGCGACGCCCTCGACGACCCGCAGTCGCGGCTGGAGTTGCAGCTTGCCCTGGTCAGCCACGAGGCGCGCGGCAGCGACTGACTGCCGCCGTCACTGCGCCGGCGACAGCACCCGATCCAAGTGAGCCTGCAGCAGCGCCGCGACATCCACCTGGTCGTGGTCGAAGCTCCACTGGAATTGCAGCCCATCCCACAAGGCCACCCACCACAGCCCCTCCAGCCACGGGTCCCTGCCCTCCGTGAGCCCACCGCCCGCAGCCACCGCGGCGAACGCGCTGCCGAATGCGTTGATCGTGTTACGGAACCGGCGTTCGAAGTAGCTGTGGGCGGGGTGATCGGGGGCCGCAGCCTCCGCGCACAGCGTCACGTACAGCTCGACCAGCCCCGCCTGCTCCGACTGGTTCCTGCGGGCCACCTCGACGGCACGGCGCAGTCGAGTGACCGGATCGGTGTCGGAGGGAGTGCCCGCCAGCGCGGCGGCATCGGCGTCCCTGCGCTGGAGCACGGCGAGCAGCAACTCCCGCTTCGACGAGAAGTGGTGCAGCAACGCCGAGGTGCTCACGTCGGCCAGTTCGGCGATCTCCCGCAGGCTGGCGCCGTGGAAGCCGGCTTGGGCAAAGGCGGACGTGGCCGCCTCGAGGATCTGGTCGCGGCGGCGCCGTCCCGCCGAGTAGCCCCCGGGCGTCCCGATCGGTTCGGACGGTTCGGACGGCGCGATCCGCGCAACCGGGAGTGCCGCATCCACCTGGCCGCCGAGGGCGGCCAGGCCCGCCGCGAGAGCATCGGGAACGCTCACCTCCGGCACGTACAGGGAGATCAACTGCAGGCCGTCCCACGCAGCCGCAAGACGGGCCGCCTCGGCGGAGGGGCCCGGCTGCGCGCCCGCGCCCGCCAGGACCGTGGCAATGGCGGTGCGCACCCCTGCGTAGCGCGCAGCCAGGGCGGCGCGGACCGGACTGGACGCGCCGACACCGACGCCGAGCAGCCCGCTGAACAGCTCCACGTAGCCGGGAGTCGCCGCATTGCGCCGGGCCGCGTCGACGAACCACTGCAGGCGCGGTGCGTCCTCACCGCCCTCGGCGATCACGGCCTGGCTGAGCCGGTCAACGACGACCCCGAGCAGATCGGCCTTGCTCGTGAAGTGGCGAAGCAGTCCCGGATGGCTGATCCCCGCGGCCGTGGCGATCTCGCGCAGCGACGTGGCGCGGTAGCCGCGCGCAGCGAAACGGCTCGTGGCCGCCTCGATGATCAGTTCGCGGGTCCGCTCGCTCGACTGTGCCCGATCAACCACGCTCATGGTCCTCCTCCGACGCCTGATCCTACTGTTACCGATCGTGCCGGTTTCAGTTACCACCCGTTCAGGGTTGAGGTAGCGTGCTGCCAGGCGAGGCGCCTCGCCATCGAGTCAAGGGAGTGCAGTGGCAATGACCGACATCGATCGGACCTACACCGACGCGAGCCTGCCGATCGAGGCCAGGGTGGAGAACCTGCTGGGGCAGATGACCCTCGAAGAGAAGGCCGGCCTGTTCTTCCAGACCATGATCGCGATGAACCCCGACGGCACGCTCAGCGACGGTGATGACGCCTTCGGCCTGCCCGGCACCGATGAGTACGTCCACGGCCGGCTGATGAGCCACTTCAACCTCCTGGCGGGCGCGCCGACCGCCGAGGCCATGGCCGAATGGCACAACCGGCTCCAGGAGCTGGCCGCGTCCACCCGACTGGGCATTCCGGTCACACTGTCGACCGATCCGCGCCATTCCTACAGCGACAACCCGCTGGCGGCGCTGTTGGCCGGCGCCTTCTCGATCTGGCCGGAGACCCTGGGTCTGGCCGCGACCAGGGACGAGGCACTGGTAGAGCAGTTCGGCGACATCGCCCGCAGGGAGTACACCGCTGTGGGGATCCGGGTCGCCCTGCACCCCCAGGTCGATCTGTGCACGGAGCCGCGGTGGGCCCGCCAGTTGCAGACCTTCGGAGAGGACGCCGAACTCACCAGCAGGCTCGGGGCCGCCTACATCCGGGGCTTCCAGGGCGTCGAGCTGGGGCACGAGTCCGTCGCGACCATGACCAAGCACTTCCCGGGCGGCGGGCCGCAGCGCGACGGGGAGGATCCCCACTTCGCCTACGGGCGTGAGCAGCTGTACCCGGGCGGAGAGTTCGCCCTGCACCTGAAGCCCTTCGAGGCGGCCTTCGAGGCCGGAACCAGCCAGATCATGCCCTACTACGGCATGCCTGTCGGCACCGAGCACGAAGAGGTCGGCTTCGGCTTCAACAAGAGCGTGATCACCGGCCTGTTGCGCGAGCGGTACGGCTTCGACGGCATCGTGTGCACCGACTGGGGGCTGATCAACGACGCCGAGGTGATGGGCGAGCCGTTCCCTGCGCGCGCCTGGGGCGTGGAACATCTGGACCCGGCCGAGCGAATGGTGAAGGTCCTGGACGCCGGCGTCGACCAGTTCGGTGGCGAGGCCTGCCCGGAGTTGCTGGTCGAACTGGTCCGCTCCGGACGCGTCAGCGAGGAGCGGCTGGACGTCTCGGCACGGCGCCTGCTCCGGGAGAAGTTCGTCCTCGGCCTGTTCGACGAGAAGCGGTACGTGGATGTCGACGTGGCCAGGGCCACGGTGGGTTGCGCAGAGTTCCGCGCCGCCGGAGAGGCCGCGCAACGGGCGTCGATCACGCTGATCACGAACACAGAGCAGACCCTGCCGCTGGCGCGCGGGAGCAAGCTGTACGTCGAAGGGATCGAGCCAGGGATCGCTGCCGCCTACGGCGACGTCGTCGCCTCCCCCGAGGCTGCCGACGTCGCCGTCCTGCGCATCGCGGCTCCCTTCGAACAGAGGCGGACGCGGTTCGAGAACTTCTTCCACGCAGGCTCGCTCGACTTCCCCGCCGATCAGGTCGCGCACCTCAAGGCCGTCGCGGCGGCGGTGCCCACGGTGGTGGACATCTTCCTGGACCGTCCCGCCATTCTCGCCCCGTTCGTTGACGACGTCGCGGCGATCACCGCGAACTGGGGAGCCGGCCCGTCCGCCCTGCTGGACGTGCTGTTCGGAGCCTCAGAGTCGAAGGGCTCGCTGCCCTTCGACCTGCCCCGCAGCATGGACGCCGTCCGGGACAGCCGGCCCGACGTACCCTTCGACACCGCCGACCCGCTGTTCCGGTTCGGTCACGGGCTGCGCTACCGCTGAGCCCCGCGGACGGGCGTCAGCCCCCGGCGTTCTCGCCACCAGCACTCTGCCTCCGACCGACCGGCTGACCGCGTCCACGGCCCAGCGAAGCGCAGACGCGTCCGTGTTCGGGACAAAGAAAACCCTCTAGCCACGCTGTGACTAGAGGTTTCGGTGGGCGACACTGGGATCGAACCAGTGACCTCTTCCGTGTCAGGGAAGCGCGCTACCGCTGCGCCAGCCGCCCGAGGTGGAGACGGGATTTGAACCCGTGTACACGGATTTGCAGTCCGTTGCCTCGCCTCTCGGCCACTCCACCGGCCAGAGCCGGTCTCGAAGTCGATCGTTGAGACCTTCTCCGAGCGGACGACGGGATTCGAACCCGCGACCCTCACCTTGGCAAGGTGATGCTCTACCAACTGAGCCACGTCCGCAGCATGTCCCACCCCGTTCCCGGCGCGAGTGCGAGAGCAACCATAACCCAGCCCCGGACCCGCCCGCAAAACGAGCCGCACGCACACGCCGACCCGGCCAGGTGGAGCTACGCGCCGGGGCGACGGCGCTCGTAGTGCAGCAGCAGGAGCACAGTCAGGATGGGCAGCGGAACCAGGAACGCCACCCGCAGGTCCATGACCAGGGCGAGACCGGCCAGCGCCGCCGGCGCCAGCGTGATCGCCGTCCCTGAGGCCAGGGCGCCGAGCGAGGCGCCCAACTCCGGACGCAGCCCCGGGGTCGCCATCAGTGCGGCGAGAGTGAGGGGATACAGCGTGGCCACACCGAAGCCCGCCAGCATCTCGCCGAGTCCGACCAGCGGCCAGACCGACGCAAGCACGACGAGCAACGATCCCCCCGCGGCCACCAGCGATCCGACCAGCACCATCGGCAGCCGGGTGATCAACCGGGGACCGGCCACGCGGCCCAGCGCCATCCCGACCTGGAAGGAGGCTCCCACGACCGCGGCCAGGCCGGGTTCCAGCCCGGCGGCGGTGAGCCGGGCCACACCCCAGACCACGAAAGCGAACTCGACCGATACCGAGCAGACCAGCGCGAGCCAGCGCCGCAACGTCTGTGGCCAGGACGCGGTCGAACGACCCTTCGCCCGGGCTGCCGCGTGCGGACCACCCGCGGGGAGCCGTCGCGTAACGACGATCAGCACCACCATCGAGACCGGGATCAGGAGCAGGGGCACCCGCGCGCCCAGCCCCACCGTTGCGGCGAGCCCGAGCAGGATCGGCGCCGACACCGCGACCACGCTCGCCACGGCGTTCACTCGGGTCAGCCTGATCGCGGCGTCCGGACCGTGCAGCAGACCCGGGGCGACCAGCACCATGCCCGCGGCGCCGAGCCCCTGGAGCATCGCGCCGGAATACAGTGCGAGCTCTCCGGGGGCGATCACGACCAGCAGGCTGCCCACCCCCAGCATCACCGCGGACACGGTCAGCACAAGGCGTTCCCCCGCCCGCAGCGCGAAGGGTCCGGCGATCGCCATCACGATCAGCCCGTAGCCGAACGCGGAGCCGAGCCACGACAACCGCTCCGGCGCAATGCCGAGGTCGCCCGCGAGCACGACGAGCACCACGCCGATGCTGGCGACGTAGAACCCGACATTCGCGATCCCGAGCGCCACCGGCAGTTCGGCTCCCACCTGCGCGGAGGTCACCAACGCGGAACCGCCGCCCGGCGTCCCGGGCTGCGTGCGTTCCTGCTCCACCAGGCCTCCTCGTCCCCCTGAGGCTACCGCTCCCGATGTGACGGGCTCGCCACCTCTCGGCTATGGTTGGTCTCCGCGGGCGATTGGCGCAGTGGTAGCGCGCTTCGTTCACACCGAAGAGGTCACTGGTTCGAACCCAGTATCGCCCACCACCCGCCTCAGCCGAGATCTCAGACTTCGGAATGACAATTCTCAATACGTGAGACAGATGGTCCTCTTTGTGCGTGACTCCCCCGCCTCCGTAACGCCGCGGTAACCCGAAATCCCAGTATTTGGACATCCGTCTCGCCATCCGATAAGCAAAATTGCATCACGAGTTGGTAACGGCAAGAGTTCTGTGTGACAAACACGGCAACGGAGCCGGCTCCTTCGGACAGGAAGGCACGCCCATGACCGCCCCAGCACTCGTGATGGTGGCTCGAGGCAGCTCCGACCCCATGGTGGCGCAGGTCACCCACCAGCTCGTCCGTGGCTTGCAGCAGATGCGTCCAGAAATGACGGTGCATGGCGCCTTCCTCCAGGCCAGCCCGCCCAGTGCGAGTCAGGTGATCGACCAGCTCGCCGCCTCCGGAGCCGATGAGGTCGTGCTGGTTCCGCTCGAACTGACCCACGCCGTCGAGTGCGAACCCGGCATGGGCGACCTGCTCACGCGGGCCCGCAGGAACTACCCCGGCCTGCGCTTCACCCTGTCCCGCCCGATCGGGCCCGAGATCAGCCTGCTCACCATTCTCGACCAGCGCCTGCGGGCCTCGCTCAGCCAGGCCCGGTGCCTCGAACTCGACGGGCTGGTGCTCTCCGCCGCCTGCACCGGCGACGTTCGTGGCAGCGCGCTGCTCGCCCGCCGGGCGCGTCAGTGGTCGACCCACCACCGTCTGCCCTGCCTCACCGCCGTCGCCGACGACTCCGGTCCCTCCGTCGCCCAGGCAATCATGGGGTTGCGTGCCCAGGGACGTCGCCACATCGCCGTCGGATCCTTCTTCCTCGGCCCGGACGAGGCTTACCACACCCAGTCTGACGTCGCCTACCGGTACGGTGCGGTCTCCGTGAGCGATCCGATCGGAGCCTGCCGCGAGGTGCTCGACCTCGTGCTCGCCCGCTACGCCTTCGCCGCGATGGACCTGCTCGACTTCGGCATGGATGAGGAACTGGCCGAGCCCGAGCGGCACCTCAGCGTCGTCAGCGCGTGAACCCCTGAACGCACCGAAGCTCCCGACCCCAACGCGGATCGGGAGCTTCGCTGTCCCGCGGGCGGCAGCCCCACTCAGCTCGCTGCCACGCGCTGCTGCTCGGTAGCGACGTCGAACTCGGCCGCGGGCCAGGCCAGCCCCATGCCGGAGAGCGCCTCGCGCAACAGCTCCGCCACGGCCCAGTTCCGGTACCACTTGCGATCCGAAGGGATCACGTACCACGGCGCGGCCTCGGTGTTGCACTTCTCCAGAGCCGCCTCGTACGCCTCCATGTAGGCGGGCCACTTCAGCCGTGCGTCCACATCCCCGGGGTTGTACTTCCAGTACTTGCTCGGGTCCGCGAGCCGCTCGGCCAGCCGTTGCCGCTGCTCATCGAAGGAGACGTTCAGCATGCACTTGATCAGCCGGTAGCCGTCCGCCACCAGACCCGCCTCGAACTCGTTGATCTCGTCGTAGCGCTTGCTCCACACGTCCTCCGGCACGAGGCTGTCGACACGCACGACGAGCACGTCCTCGTAGTGTGATCGGTCGAAGATCCCGATCTTGCCGGGGCCGGGCAGGGCGTTGCGGATGCGCCACAGGTAGTGGTGCCTGCGCTCCTCCGCAGTCGGTGCCTTGAACGCGGTCATGTCCACGCCCTGCGGGTCGACCAGGCCGATCGCGTGCCGGATCACTCCGCCCTTTCCCGAAGTGTCCATGCCCTGCAGCACCACCAGAACCCGGGGGGCCTTCTCGGGCACACTGCGACCGGCGGCGTAGAGCATCTCCTGGAGGTCGGACAACTTCGGCGCGAGAGCCGCGGTGTACCGCTCGGCGTCATCCTTGCCGTCACCGGGATAGCCGGGAGCGGCGGACGGGTCGAGCCCGGCCATCGATACCGGGCCCAGGGGCAGCCTCAGCCGGTCCGACAGCGGAACCGCATCCAGGTCGATCGCATCCTTGTGCTTGGTCATTGCCACAGTCTGGACCCACCCGGCGGGAATGGTGCCAAGATGGGCCAATGTCGCTTCCGTTGCCTCCCACGCTGGAGCCGATGCTCGCCCGCTCGCAGGCGACGATCCCGCCCGGCATGGCCTACGAGCCCAAGTGGGACGGGTTCCGCTGCCTGGTCTTCCGGGACAACGACGAGGTCACGCTCACCAGCCGGAACGGCCGCGACCTGTCGGTCTACTTTCCCGAGGTTGTCCAGGCCGTCCTGGCAAATACGCCGCCGCGCTGCATCCTCGACGGCGAGCTCGTCGTGGTCGCCGGCGACCGGCTCGACTTCGTCCGGCTCAGCGAGCGGATCCACCCCGCGCAGAAGCGGATCGACCTGCTCTCGGCCACGACGCCGGCGTCGCTGGTTTGCTGGGACCTGCTCGCCCTCGACGACACCCCCCTGCTCGAACGACCATTCACAGAGCGCCGCCGGTTGCTGGAGCGGGCCCTCGTGAACGCCGAGCCGCCCGTCCACATCACTCCCCTCACGCTCGATCTCGAGCAGGCCAGGGTGTGGTTCACCCGGTTCGAGGGCGCGGGGCTGGACGGAGTGGTCGCGAAGCCGCTCGAGGGCACCTACCAGCCCGGCAAGCGCGCGATGGTGAAGATCAAGCACGCCAGGGAGGCGGACGTGGTGGTCGCCGGCTGGCGTGAGCACAAGAACTCGACACCCCAGCGGCCCCTGCTGGGCTCGCTACAGCTGGGCCTCTACGACGAGGCCGGCGTCCTGCACTTCGTGGGCGTGGCCGCTGCCTTCCCGGACGCGCGCCGGGCCGAACTGGCCACCCAGTTCATGCCTGTCACGCTCCCGGAGGGATCCGGCGAGCACCCGTGGCGCGCCTTCGAGGTGGAGGGACGCCGTCCCGGCATGGTGAGCCGCTGGAGCGCGGAGATCCGGCAGACCAACCTGATCCAGCCGATGCTCGTGGCCGAGGTCGGCTACGAGCACATGGAGGGCACCCGGTTCCGGCACACGGCCCAGTTCCGCCGCTGGCGCCCCGACCGGGAGCCGGAGTCGTGCACGTTCGCCCAGCTCGAGGAGGTGGTCGGCTACGACCTCGCCGAGGTCCTCGCCGGCAACTCCTGACCGGATCCCGGGCTCGCAACGGTGTTGCAGGCCGACGCCCACGAAGAGCCAGGATGGGCAGGCAGTACCGAGCGACGGCTCACTCCCAGTTCGCCGGGTTCTTCCTGGACGGCTGTACGCGCGGCGGCTCGCCGGGCATCTTGGGGTACTCCGGCGGATACGGCAGCTCGCCCTCCCCGTCCGCCGCGTCGCGTGCGTACCACTCCAGCGCGATGTCCAGGCGTCCCGGCTCCGTGGCGTCCATTGCCGCCCAGACGTCGCCACGCTCGGCGAACCGCTCCGGCATGGTCAGGATCGTGAAGTCCGCGGGCGCGATCCGGGGCAGTTCGTCCCACTCCAGCGGCGCGGACACCAACCCGCGCGGGGTCGGCCGGATCGAGTAGGCGGACGTCATCAGCCGGTCCCGCGCCATCTGGTTGAAGTCAACGAACACCCGTTCGCCGCGCTCCTCCTTCCACCAGTTCACGGTGACGTCCCCCGGCAACCGCCGGGCCAGCTCCCGACCGACGGCGATCGCCGCGTGCCGGGCGTCGATGAAGTCCGAGCTGACGATCGGGGCGAAGACATGGACGCCCCGTCCGCCGCTGGTCTTGCAGAACCCGGTCAGGCCCGCATCGGCCAGCACCACCCGCAGCGCCTCGGCGGCGCGCACGGTGGTCGCGAACTCCACGCCGGGCTGGGGGTCGAGGTCGATTCGCAACTGGTCCACCGCATCGGTGTCCGCCGCACGCACCGGCCAGGGGTGAAAGCGGACGGTGCCCAGGTTCACCATCCACAGCACACTGGCGAGATCCGCCGGCGCGACCTCGGTGGCGGTTCGCCCGGAAGGAAAGCGCACCTGCGCGGTCTGCACCCACTCCGGCGTGTTCGCCGGTGCCCGCTTCTGGTAGAACGCCTCTCCCCTGCCGTCCGCGCGGGTGGCGACCACCACGTCGTCCCGCACCCCGCCCGGCCAGCGCTCCATCGCCGTCGGACGATCCTTCAGCGCGGTGACGATCCCCGGGCCCACCGCCCGGAAATATCCGACCACACCCAGCTTGTTGACTCCCAGGTCGGGGAAGTACGGCTTGTCCGGGCTCGAGATGCGCAACTCGCGTCCATCGATGTCCATGACTGCCGCCACCGTCGCCATGGCCGTCAGGCTACTGTCCCGTCCCGGCGCTACGGTGGGCGGGCGGGCCCGAATCGTAGAACTGCCCAAGAGGAGGACCGATGGAACTCAAGGTGATCAAGACCCCGCAGGAGTGGCGTGCCCAGCTCACCCCGCTGGAGTACCGGGTGCTGCGCGAGTCCGGCACCGAGGCGCCCTTCACCGGCGAGTACACCGACCACACCGGGGTCGGCGTGTACAAGTGCCGCGCCTGCGGAGCGGAGTTGTTCCGCAGCGAGCACAAGTTCTCCTCCCACTGCGGCTGGCCGTCCTTCTACACCGCGGCCGCGCAGGACCGGGTCCGGTTGCTACAGGACGACAGCCTGCCCGGGCACCCCCGCACCGAGGTCCGCTGCGCCGCCTGCGACTCCCACCTCGGGCACGTCTTCTCCGGCGAGGGCTACGACACCCCCACCGACCAGCGCTGGTGCATCAACTCGGTCAGCCTCGAGTTCGAACCCGAGCGCCCCTGACGGCGCGCCAACCGCCGGGTGACCACGCCTGATGAGTACGCTCGCCTCGTGGCCGCCCGGCGTGAACCCAGTACCCCGCCTCTGTTCGAGACAGCGGTGCAGGCGATCCTCAGCATGACGTGGCGTTCGGAGCTCAAGGTCGAGGAGATCCCGGCGCCCCAGAAGATCGCGCCCTACGCCGTCGCGATCAGCGCCGACCTCGAGCTGGACGAGGTCGAGCTGGGCAGCGGGCGGCTGGTGCTCCTGCACGACCCGGCCGGCAACGCGTCGTGGGACGGCGACTTCCGCTGCGTCACCTATGCACGCGCCGACGTGGATCCCGAAATGATCACCGACCCCCTGCTCACGGAGGTCGGCTGGTCCTGGCTCATGGACGCGCTCGAACGCAACCACGCCGAGTACTGCTCGCCCAGCGGTACGGTGACGGCTGTGTCCAGTCGTTCCTTCGGTGGCATCGCCGCCGACCCGCCTCGCGCGGAGGTCGAGCTACGGGCGTCCTGGACGCCCTCCGTCGCCACCGCCGACGATGTGGTCCGCCACCTGCGGGCCTGGTCCGAACTGTTGTGCCTCACCGCCGGGTTGCCGCCACTGCCCGACGGCGTCGTGCCGATTGCACCGCGCCGTTCGGGAACGTGGCTCAGGTGAGCAGCGCTGCGCCGCCCGAGCAGGGCTACCCCGTACTTGCCGTCCCTGCGGACGGAATCCCCGACGTCGTCGATACCCCGGAGGCACTCGCGGCCACCCGGGCAGCGCTGCGGGACGGCGGCGGGCCCCTCGCCATCGACACCGAGCGTGCGCAGGGCTACCGCTACACCGCCAAGGCCTACCTGATCCAGGTGCGGCGCGACGGCTCCGGCACCCACCTGATCGACCCGACGGCGTTCGAGGACGGCCAGCCGCGCGCGGACTTCCACGACTTCGCCGACGAGCTCGCCGAGGCCGAGTGGATCCTGCACGCTGCGAGCCAGGACCTCCCCTGCCTGGCCGAGGTGCAGTTCCTGCCCACGCACCTGTTCGACACCGAACTCGCCGCGCGACTGCTCGGGCTCAACAAGGTGAGCCTGGGCGCCCTGATGGAGCAGGCGCTCGGGATCACCCTGCTCAAGGAGCATTCCGCGGCGGACTGGTCCCGGCGGCCGATCCCCAGCGACTGGCTCGCCTACGCCGCACTGGACGTCGAACGGCTCGCCGAACTCAGGGAATGGCTGATCGAGCGACTCACCGCCGCCGACAAGCTCGAGTGGGCTCACCAGGAGTTCGCCTACCTCGCCGAGCACGCCACGGATCCGCCGCACACGCGCACGGACCCGTGGCGCCGGACCTCCGGCCTGCACGGCCTGAACAGCCCGGCGGCCCTGGCCGTCGTCCGCGAACTCTGGCAGGTCCGCGACACGCTCGCCCGCGCCGAGGACCGCTCGCCCGGCCGGGTCGTCCCCGACCGTGCCATCACCGACCTGGCCGCACGGCTCGAAACTGATCACAAGACCCGGCTGACCCGCGCCGACCTGCGCTCCGTCCGGGGCTTCAGCAACCGGGTCGCGGCTCGCTTCGAGTCGCACTGGCTCGACGCGCTCGACCGCGCGGCGTCGCTGCCGCGGGCGGAGCTGCCGCCCCGCTCGGTGACCCCCGACGGCCCGCCCATGCCGCGCTCGTGGGAGCGGCGCTGGCCGAGTTCCTTCGCACGCTTCAACCGGGCCCGCCCCGCCCTGATCGAGCGAGCCGGCGAACTCGAGGTGCCGGTCGAGAACCTGCTCTCGCCGGACCATCTGCGCCGCCTGCTGTGGAACTCCCCCGATCAGATCACGGCCGAAGAGGTCGACGCTCGTCTCGCCGAGCTCGGCGCCCGACCCTGGCAACGGCACCTTGCCGTACCGGTGATCACCGCGCAGTGGTGACCTGCTCCGGGTTCTCCCCTGCGGCGACCAGCTCGGTCACGACCCGGGCGATCCGCTGCGCGCTCAACCCGATCTCCTCGAGGAGCTCAGCCCGGCTGGCCTGCGGAAGGAACTCCCGCGGTATTCCGAACTCGCGCTGACGGGTGTCGATTCCCGCGTCCCGAGCCGCCTGCGACAGGGTCGCACCGAGGCCGCCGGCCACCCCGTTGTCCTCGATGGTCACCACCAGCTCGTGGCTCGCGACCAGGTCGAGGAGATCTGCCGCGACCGGCAGCGCCCAGACCGGGTCGACCACGGTGACTCCGATGCCCTGCTGCTCGAGCCGGCGACCCACCTCCACGGCCATGCCGCAGAGCTGTCCATAGCCGACCACGAGGACGCGCGGACGCTCGCCGGCGAGCAGCACGTCGACGCTGCCCCGCTGCGCGATCGCCGGCAGCGGCTCGGGGATGCGCTCCTTCGAGTAGCGCAACACCGTCGGCGCGTCGTCCACGGTCACCGCCCGCCGCAGCGCCTCGCCGAGTCGTGGCTCGTCGCGCGGTGCGGCCAGGCGCAGGCCCGGCACCAGCGCGAGCAGCGAGCCGTCCCACATTCCGTTGTGGCTGGGGCCGTCGGGCCCGGTGACTCCGGCGCGGTCGAGCACGAAGGTGACGCCCTGGCGGTGCAGCGCCACGTCCATCAGGACCTGGTCGAAGGCGCGGTTCAGGAAGGTCGCGTAGACGGCGAACACCGGGTGCAGTCCGCCGGCAGCGAGGCCCGCAGCGGAGGTGACCGCATGCTGCTCGGCGATCCCCACGTCGAAGGTGCGATCCGGGAAGTGCCGGGCGAACCGATCCAGCCCGGTGGGGTGCAGCATGGCCGCAGTGATCGCGACGACTCTCTCGTCGGTGGCCCCGATCCGGGCGAGCTCCTCGCCGAAGGCGTCCGTCCAGGTGCGCACGCCCACGGCCAGCGGCTCCCCGGTGACCTCGTCGATCGGGCCCACCGCGTGGAACCGGTCCTGCTCGTCGTCCTCCGCCGCCTTGAACCCGCGTCCCTTCTGGGTGATGCAGTGGACGAGCACCGGTGCCCCGTAGCCCTTCGCCTGCTGCAGCGCGAGTTCGACCGCCCCGAGATCGTGGCCGTCGATCGGGCCGACATACTTCAGTCGGAGGTCGCTGAACATGCCCTGCGGCGCCAGCACGTCCTTGACCCCGATCTTGAAGCCGTGCAGCAACCCGTAGGCGGCCGACCCGATCACGGGGGCCCGGCGTACCAGGTCCTTGATCCGCTGCAGCATGCGCTCGTAGCGTCGGTCGGTGCGAATCGCGGAAAGCTGCTTGCCCAGCACCGAGAGCTGGGTCGCGATCCCGCCCACGGTCGGGGTGTAGGAACGACCGTTGTCGTTCACGACGATGACCAGCTTCTCGTCCGCGTCGACCGAGATGTTGTTCAGGGCTTCCCAGGCCATCCCTCCGGTCAGCGCTCCGTCGCCCACCACGGCGACCACGAAGCGGTCCTCTCCGCGCAACCGGAACGCCTTGGCGAGACCGTCGGCCCAGGACAGCGACGTCGATGCGTGCGAGTTCTCGACCCAGTCGTGCGGCGATTCCGAGCGACTCGGGTAGCCGGACAACCCGCCGGCCTGGCGCAACGTGCCGAAGCCGTCACGCCGCCCCGTGACAATCTTGTGGACGTAGCTCTGGTGGCCGGTGTCGAAGACGATCGCGTCGCGCGGTGAGTCGAACACCCGGTGCAGCGCGAGAGTCACCTCGACGACCCCAAGGTTCGGTCCGAGGTGGCCGCCGGTGCGGCTCACGTTGGTGATCAGGAAGGCCCGGATCTCCTCAGCCAGTTGACGCAGCTGCGCCGGCTTGAGGGCCTTCAGGTCCTCCGGACCGTTGATCGCGTCGAGCAGGGGCACCGGTCGAGTCTATGTCCCGAGTCGGGGCACGAACACCCGCCCGCGGAGCGCCTCCTCGACCAGGCCCACCTCGCGCAGCGTTCGCTGCAGCCGCGCCGACTGCTCCTCCCACGCCTCCACAGCCGCCTGGACGACATCAGGGGGCACCACCTCCTCCAGGCTCCGCCGCACCCCCGCCAGCGCGTCCCTGCTCGCCGCCACCTGGGCACCGACGAAGGCCGCGGCAAACCCCGCCAGCACCACAGGGTGTCGCCGCAGCACGGCGTAGGACCGGTAGTCGGAAGGGCAGCAGTCGAGCAGAAACGCCGCCGCACTCACCTCCCACTCCTCACACCCGGGCCGCAGCACCTGCACCGGCCACCCCGGCGGTACGTACGCCCGACCCGCAGCCACGCTCCACCCTCTATCGCTCACCTGTTCGATTATAGGCGCCCTGCCGTAGCTCGGGCAGCGACCCGGCTGCTACGTTGGCCGAAAGGAGTTCGCCCGACCAGGGGACCGCGTTGACCGGACCACTCGCCAGACTGCGGCACCGACGCCGCTCGTGGTTGCTCGCCTCCGGCCTGCTGGTGACAGAGCTGGTGGCCGGTATCCAGACCTACCTCTCTCAGACCGTGCTCCCGTTCATGGCTGACGAGCTGGCAGCCCGCGAGGAGTACGGCGTCGTGATCGCGGCCGGCTGGATCGCGACGTTCGTCGGCATGCCGCTGGGCGTGGGCCTGAGCCGGCGCCTCGGCGTCAGCCGGATCCTGGTGCTCGCCACCGTGGTCCTGATCGGGGGCTCCGTCCTCGCTGCCCTGGCCCCGACGCTGTGGGTCTACCTCCTCGGAACGATCGTCCGCGGCGTCGCCGGCGGGTCGCTGGCCACGGTGTCAATGAGTGCTCTCGTCGTCGGGCTCCAGGGCCGGACGCGGCAACTGGTGCTGGCGGGCATGGCCGGCATGTGGGTGATCGCGGCGCTCGTCGGCCCCACCTACGCTGCCAGTGTCACCGGCAGCCTCGGCTGGCGGTGGGCGCTGGTCGTCTACCTGCCCGTCGTCCTCGCCGCGCGGATGCTCGTCGCCGCACACCTGCCCGCGACCGAGACCACGGCGTCCGCGCCGATCGACTTTCGGCAGGCCCTCCTGCTCGGCCTGGCCATGGCGGCCCTGACCGTTCCCGGTCTGACCGGGCTGGTCCAGCTCGCCCTGATGGTCGTCGCCGGCGCCCTGATGCTGGTCTCGCTGCGCGCGCTGCTTCCGGTCGGCACCTTCGGTCTGCTCTCCCGCCGGCGAAGCGCTTTCGCAGTCCTCCTCGTCCTGTGCGGAGCCTATTTCGGGACCGACGCCGTGCTCACCCCGATCGCGCACGACGTCTTCGCGATGACCCCGACGCAACTCAACATCCTGCTCACGGCCGGCGGGCTCGGCTGGGCGATCACCGGGCTGGCCTGCGGGGCCCGTCCCGCCGCCACACCGGGCGCCTACGTGCGCAGGGCCGCGACGGGCACCGTCCTGCTCTTCGGTGGCATCGGCTGGCTCGCCGTGCTCGACGGTGGTCGTGCCACCACTCCATGGTTGATGACGATCGCCTGGACGATCAGCGGCGTCGGCATGGGCCTGGTCTACGTGGACACGCTGAACGTGATCTTCACTCCCCCGCCCGCCGGCGACGGCCTGGATGACCTGTCCGTGTCCGCCGGGGTCGTGATCGCGGAGAGCGTCGCCGCCGCCTTCGCCGGCACGGCCACGGGCAGCTACCTGGGCCAGGGCTTCGGGATCATCCCGGCCATCGAGATCCGGGCACACACCGTCCTGCTCGCGCTCGCCGTGGTCACGCTCGGCCTGGTCGCGCCGCTGATCGCGATCCGGCGCCAGTGGCAGCCCGACCAGACCCCGGACGGCCTGGCCGGGTCGGTGGGATGAGCGCGACCGGCCACCGGCCCGCGCGCACCCGGCTCAGCCGTTCGCGTACCACCAGACCAGCGCTGCGGCCGCCGCCAGGTCGAGGACCAGCACGACAGCCAACTGGAGGCGGCGCACGGCCGTCCCCCGCTGCCAATTCGCGCTGACCAGGGACGCCACAGCCGGCACGAAGGCGGCCACCGCCCACCACCACCACTCGGTGATCGCGTCGGAGGCGATCAGGAAGCCCATGCCGGCCACCATCGCCGCCCATAACCACCCGTCCAGCTTCAGCACCAGCAGCGCCGGGACCAGGCACAGCGCGAACCCGATCAGGCCGGCCCAGATCGCCCAGCCGAGCTTGCAGCTCGCCAGCGCGTCTCCGGCCGTTCCCGCGCCCTTGCACAGGAACACCGCGAGGGTCTGGTTCGACAGCACCACGACCAGCGCCGCGCCCACGGCTGCCAGCACGGCGGCCAGGTACGACCAGGCCACCCGCGCCGAGACCGGCATCACGTCCCGCGCCTCGGCGGGGCGTGACGGAACGCGCGCCCGTCGTCGGGTCATTACCTGGTCAGCAGCGACCGCAGGACGTACTGCATGATGCCGCCGTGCCGGTAGTAGTCGGCCTCGCCGGGAGTGTCGATGCGCACCACCGCATCGAAGACGACCGGCTCGCCGGCGCCGGAAGCCGTGACCCGCACCGTCTGCGGGGTGGTGCCGCCGTTGAGCGCCGTGATGCCCTCGATCGTGAACGACTCGGTGCCGTCCAGACCCAGCGAACTGGCGGTCTCCCCCTCGGGGAACTGCAGCGGGAGGACACCCATGCCGATCAGGTTCGAGCGGTGGATCCGCTCGTAGCTCTCCGCGATGACGACCGTCACCCCGAGCAGCGCTGTGCCCTTGGCCGCCCAGTCGCGGGACGATCCCGAGCCGTACTCCTTGCCGGCCAGCACCACCAGCGGAGTCCCGGTCGCGGCGTAGTTGACCGACGCATCGTAGACCGTCGAGACCGGGCCGCCGGCCTGGGTGAAGTCGCGGGTGAAGCCGCCTTCGGTGCCGGGGGCGAGCTGGTTGCGCAGCCGGATGTTGGCGAAGGTGCCCCGGATCATGACCTCGTGGTTGCCGCGACGCGAACCGTAGGAGTTGAAGTCCCTGCGCTCGACACCGTGCTCGGTGAGGTACTTCCCTGCCGGGCTGTCGGCCTTGATCGAGCCGGCCGGCGAGATGTGGTCGGTGGTCACAGAATCGCCCAGCTTGAGCAGGACCCTGGCGCCGGCCACGTCGGTGACGGGGACGGGCTGGGCGGGCATGTTCTCGAAGTACGGGGGCTTTCGCACGTAGGTAGAGTCGCCGTCCCAGGCGAAGGTCTCCCCTGTCGGCGTCGGCAGGGAACGCCAGGTGTCGTCGCCGGCGAACACGTCGGCGTAGCGGGAGGTGAACATGTCCGCCGAGATGGAGGAGCCGATCACCTCGTCCACCTCTGCCTGGCTGGGCCAGATGTCACGCAGGAAGACGTCGTTGCCGGATTCGTCCTGGCCGAGGGGCTCTGTGGTCAGGTCGATGTCCATCGTCCCGGCGAGCGCGTACGCCACGACCAGCGGGGGGCTGGCCAGGTAGTTCATCTTCACGTCGGGGTTGATCCGGCCCTCGAAGTTCCGGTTGCCGCTGAGCACGGAGGTGACTGCGAGGTCGTTGTCGTTGACGGCCTGGGAGACCTCAGGGATCAGCGGTCCCGAATTGCCGATGCACGTCGTACAGCCGTACCCGACCAGGTCGAAGTCCAGCGCCTGAAGGTAGGTGTCCAGGCCCGACTTCGCGTAGTAGTCGGTGACCACCTTGGAGCCCGGGGCCAGTGACGTCTTCACCCACGGCTTGCGCTTCAGCCCCTTCTCCACTGCCTTCTTCGCGACCAGCGCTGCACCGATCATCACGCTCGGGTTGGAGGTGTTCGTGCAGGAAGTGATCGCCGCGATCGTGACCGCACCGTTGGGAAGCACGAACTCCTCCCCGCTCGCCAGGCTGACCTGGGCGGGCTTCGACCTCTCCGAGATGTAGCCCGGCACGACCTCCTCGAAGGACTCCTTCGCCTTGCTCAGCAGAATGCGATCCTGCGGACGCTTCGGGCCGGCGATGCTCGGCACGACCGTGGACAGGTCGAGTTCCAGGTACTCGGAGTAGCGGGGCTCGTGGTCGGGGTCGTGCCAGAGTCCCTGGGCCTTCGCGTAGGCCTCGACCAGCTCCAGCTGCTCGGCGCTGCGTCCGGTGAGGCGCAGGTAGTCGATCGTCTTGTCGTCGATCGGGAAGATCGCGATCGTGGAGCCGTACTCGGGGCTCATGTTCCCGATGGTGGCCCGATTGGCCAGCGGCACCTCGGCGACGCCCGGTCCGTAGAACTCGACGAACTTGCCGACCACCTTGTGCTGGCGCAGCATCTCTGTGATGGTCAGGACGAGGTCGGTCGCGGTGGTGCCCTCGGGCAGCCTGCCGGACAGCTTGAAGCCGACCACCCGCGGGATCAGCATGCTCACCGGTTGGCCCAGCATGGCCGCCTCGGCCTCGATCCCGCCGACGCCCCAGCCGACCACCCCGAGGCCGTTCACCATCGTCGTGTGGGAGTCGGTGCCCACGCACGTGTCCGGATACGCCTGCAGGACGCCGTTCACCTCGCGCGGGAAGACCACGCGGGCAAGGTGCTCGATGTTCACCTGGTGCACGATGCCGGTGCCCGGGGGCACCACGACGAAGTCGTCGAACGCGGTCTGGCCCCAGCGCAGGAACTGGTAGCGCTCGCGGTTGCGCTGGTACTCGAGCTCGACGTTCCTGGTGAAGGCGTCCGGGGTTCCGAACAGGTCGGCCACCACCGAGTGGTCGATCACCATCTCGGCCGGCGAGAGCGGGTTGACCTTCGTCGCGTCGCCACCGAGCTCTGCGATCGCCTCCCGCATCGTGGCCAGGTCGACCACGCACGGAACACCGGTGAAGTCCTGCATGATCACCCGCGCAGGGGTGAACTGGATCTCCCGGTTCGGCTCAGCCTCAGGGTCCCAAGCTCCCAGAGCGGCGATGTCCGCTGCGGTGATGTTCGCGCCGTCCTCGGTGCGCAACAGGTTCTCCAGCAGAACCTTCAGGCTGAACGGCAGGGTCGCCGAGCCCTCGACCGCGTCCACGCGGAAGATCTGGTAGGTCGTTCCGGCGACGCTGAGTTCGTCCGCTGCGGAGTAGCTGTTGATGCCCATCGGTCCTCCCGAGGTCGCCAGAGATATCTTGATGTCGAGATATTATCCCACTCGACCAGACGAGGCTAGCCGAGCCGGTCTTCCGGGAGCGCGTGTTCCGGCCGGACTCTCAGCGTGCGGCGTGGCGTCGCTCGCCCCACTCGCTGCGCAGATCCGGATCGGACATGACCAGGTAGACCAGCCCGCAGTCGTGCGGACCGGTGACGTTCATCTGGCACAGGTTGCAGGACTCGTCCGGACGCAGCGGACACTTCGCTTCCGGACGGGTGCGGCGCGGTGCGGCCTCGGTGCTGGTCATCTCGCTTCGAGGATAGCCACACACTCGACGTGGTGGGTCAGCGGGAACAGGTCATGGGCGGTCACGGAGCTGGGCTCGTAGCCGAGTCCGGCTGCGATGCGCAGGTCCCGGCCGAGAGCTGCCGGATCACAGGCCACATACGCGATCGCGCGCGGCCTCCTCGCGGCCACCCCGGCGAGGACATCGGCTCCGGCACCGGTCCGGGGCGGGTCGAGGACGACCATGTCCACCTGGCCGGGCAGCCGGGGCAGCCTGCGAGCCACATCGCCGGCCACGAACTCTCCGTCCGGGACGTTCCGTGCAGCAAGCTCTGTGGCGCGCCGGTCGCCCTCCACGCCCCAGACGCGCACGCCACGCACCGCCAGCGCCCCAGCGAAGAGGCCGACACCGCAGTACAGGTCGAGAGCGGTCTCGCCGGAGCGCGGGGCGAGCCCGGCCAGCACCCGCTGCACGAGCACGCCCGGCGCGCCTGCGTGCGCCTGCCAGAAGCCATCGGCAGCCACCAGGTAGGACTGCCCTCCCACCTCTTCGGTCACGATGCCGTCCGCACCGGGGAGGAGGAATCCCGCCCCGCTGGCGGCCGCGACGCCGAGCAGCTCGCCCCCTGGTCGTCCAGGATCGGTGGGCGGTGCGGCGATGGCCGGGTCGGCGATCCGGCAGCCGTCCGCAGGCAGGACGACCACCTCGGCAGAGCGGTGCGCGCGCAGGCCCGGACGCCCGTCCGCGTCCAGGCGGTACCGCATGCGCCGTCGCCAGCCGAACGGAGCCGGAGGCACCTCCTCTACGTCGCCGGTGAACTCGTAGCCGGCCAGGTGCCCGAGCAGCTCTGCGACCACCTGGCGTTTCAGCTCCCGGGCATGGGTCGGCTCGACGTGCTGGAAGTCGCAGCCACCGCACTGAGCCGCGATCGGGCAGGGCGGCGTGACCCGGTGTGGGCTGGCCCGGTGCACAGCCACCGCGTCCGCGCGGGCAAAACGTCGGTTCACCGAGGTGATCCGGGCGTCCACCACCTCGCCGGTGAGGGCGTGCCGCACGAAGATCACCCGGCCCTCGTGGCGGGCGACGAAGTGCCCTCCGTGTGCGACCGGCCCGATCTCGAGGCCGGCGACCAGGAGTCCGGGGCGCAGGTCGTTCACTCGCGGCGGGCGGGCTCGCGGCCGGAGTCACCCATCCGTACCTGGCCGGAGCCCGGTCGCCGCCAGGCCGCTGCAGTGTTGCGCTGGGCCCGGCTCAGCGCGTACTTCGAGGACGCCAGCTGGTACGGCACAGAGGTGACCATCACACCCTGCATGAAGTTGAGCCGGGCCTTCAGGATGAAGCCGGTCTGGTTGTGCAGGACGCGCTCCCACCAATGTCCGACAACGTACTCCGGGATGTAGACGCAGACGACGTCGCGCGGGTTGTCCGAGCGGATCCCCTTCACGTAGTTCAGGAACGGTCCGGTGACCTCCCGGTAGGGCGAGGCGATCACCTTCAGCGGGATCTCGAGCTGCTGCGCGTCCCACTCTGCGACGATCGCGCGGGTCTCGGCCTCATCCACCGAGACCAGCACTGCCTCGATGCTGCTGGCGCGCGTCGCCCGGGCGAAGTTCACCGCCCGCATGGTCGGCTTGTTCACCTCCTGCACCATGATCACCGCCCGCACCCGGCTCGGCAGCATCCGGGCGTCCGCCGGACCGACAGCCACCTCGCGGGCCACCTTCTGGTAGTGCCGATTGATGCTGCGCATCAGCACGAACACCACGGCCATCGCCAGCACCGCGAGGTACGCGCCGTAGATGAACTTGGACGCCAGCACGATCACCAGCACGACCCCGGTGCCGGTCAGGCCGATCGTGTTGATCACCCGGGAGCGCTGCATGTGCGCGCGGCGTTTCGGGTCCTTCTCCGTCTTGAGGTGTCGGGTCCAGTGCCTGGTCATGCCGAACTGGCTGACCGTGAACGAGACGAACACGCCCACAACGTAGAGCTGGATCAGCGAGGTGACGTTCGCGTTGTAGACCAGGACCAGCGCGACCGCCGCGGTGGCCAGCATCAGGATGCCGTTGGAGTAGGCCAGCCTGTCCCCGCGGGTGTGCAACGCCTTCGGCAGGAAGCCGTCCCTTGCCAGGATCGAACCCAGGACCGGGAACCCGTTGAACGCGGTGTTGGCGGCAAGGAACAGGATCACCATCGTCATCGTGATCACGAAGTAGAACCCCACAGGGAAGGTGTCGAAGATCGTCCGCGCCAACTGCCCCATCGCGGTCTCGTGCGCGATCTCGACGGGGACGCCGGCCTGCTCGAAGTGGGACCCGCCGTCCGGATCGATCAGCTTCAGCCCGGTCAGGTTCGCCAGCAGGATGATGCTGCCGAACATCGTGATGGCCACCGTGGCGAGCAGGGCAAGGGTCGTGGCCGCGTTGCGGCTCTTCGGCTCCCGGAAGGCGGGGACGCCGTTCGAGATCGCCTCGACTCCGGTCAGCGCCGCGCAGCCGGACGAGAACGCGCGTGCCATCAGGACCACCGCAGCGAGCCCGATCAGTCCCTGGTACGGATCGGAGCCCACCACCGTGTACTGCGCGGTCGGTGCCTCCAGATGCGTGCCCAGGCCAAAGATCCGGAACAGGCCCCAGGCCGCCATGCCCAGCACCCCGATCATGAAGCCGTAGGTGGGGATGGCGAAGAAGGACCCCGACTCCCGCACCCCGCGGAGGTTCATCGTCATCAGCACGACCACGATCAACGCGGCGACCAGGCCCTCGTTGCCCTGCAGGAAGGGGAACATCGCCTTCGCGTTCTGCACACCGGAGGACACCGACACCGCGACCGTCAGGACGTAGTCGACCAGGAGTGCACTCGCCACCACCAGACCCCACGTGGGGCCAAGATTCACCGTCGCCACCTCGTAGTCGCCGCCACCGGACGGGTAGGCGTGCACGGTCTGGCGATACGACATCACCACAAGGAACATCACCACGGCGACCGCCGCGGCGATCTGCCACGAGTAGGCGAACCCGACCATGCCGGCCAGGGACAGTGTGAGCAGGATCTCGTCCGGGGCGTACGCCACCGAGCTGAGCGCATCGGACGCGAACACCGGGAGCGCGATCCGCTTCGGTAGCAGCGTCTCTCCCAGCTGAGCGCTGGCGAGCTTGCGGCCGACCAGCATTCGCTTCACGAAGTCGCGGGCGTTCACGAGACGGAACCCTATGCCCTTTGCGCCCTGTGCAGGGGCAAGTGCCGGTGTAGCGTCGGTTTCATCGCGGGGCGTAGCCCGGATAGGGTCTTCCGCGGCAGTACCGACGCAGAGTGGAGGCAGGGCCGGTGCACATCGTCATCATGGGTTGTGGGCGCGTGGGCGCGTCCCTGGCCCGGGCACTCGAGCGACGTGGCCACTCGGTCGCCGTCATCGATATCGTGCAGGACTCTTTCCGCCGACTCGGCCCGGAGTTCCAGGGCAAGACGGTCAAGGGTGTCGGGTTCGACCGTCAGGTCCTGCAGCGGGCAGGCATCGAGCGGGCCGACGGCTTCGCGGCGGTCTCCAGCGGTGACAACTCCAACATCCTCGCCGCGCGCGTGGTTCGGGAGACCTTCGAGGTGCACAACGTCGTCGCCCGGATCTACGACCAGAACCGTGCCGAGGTGTACGAACGACTCGGCATTCCCAGCGTCGCCACGGTTCGCTGGGCGGCCGACCAGGTGCTGCGCCGGCTGCTCCCGTCCGGGTCGGAGCCGCAGTGGCGCGACCCCTCCGGCAGCGTCCGCCTGATCGAGGTGCACGTGAACACCGGTTGGGTCGGCACGAAGGTGGCCGCCATGGAAGCCGCATCGCGGTCGCGGATCCCGTTCCTGATGCGCTTCGGCGCCGGCATGGTCCCCGGCGATGCCACGGTCTTCCAGGACGGCGACCTGGTCTACGCAGCCGTCACCAACGAGCAGGTGCCCGATGTCGAGGACATCCTGGGCCGGCCGCCGGTAGAACACTGAAGGGCAGGGACCAGCTGTGCGTGTAGTCATCGCCGGAGCCGGCAACGTGGGCCGCTCGATCGCCAGAGAGCTGATCGCCAACGGCCACGAGATCCTGCTGATCGACCGCGACCCCAACGCGATCAAGCCCGAGAGCGTCCCCGAGGCCGAGTGGCTGCTGGCGGACGCCTGTGAACTGGCCAGCCTCGAGGAGGCGAGCCTCGACAGCTGCGACGTGGCGATCGCCGCGACCGGCGACGACAAGGCCAACCTCGTCCACTCGCTGCTCGCGAAGACGGAGTTCGGCGTGCCACGCACGGTCGGCCGGGTGAACCACCCCAGCAACGAGTGGATGTTCGACGATCTCTGGGGTGTCGATGTCGCCGTCTCGACGCCCCGCCTGATGTGCGCGCTGGTCGAGGAGGCCGTCACCGTCGGCGACCTCGTCCGGTTGTTCAGTTTCCGCGGCGGTCACGCGAACCTGGTGGAGATGACCCTGCCCGAGGCCTCGCCCCGCGTGGGTACGCGGATCGCCGACCTCAACCTTCCCGGCGACGCCGTCCTGGTCACGATCATCCGGGACGGCGCGGCGCGCGCCCCGGAACGCGACGCTGCCCTGGAGGCCAACGACGAGCTGCTGTTCGTGTCCGACCCGGTGTACGAGGCCGACCTCGCCCAGTACCTGGTACCGCGAAGCCTGCGCTCGGTCGACGTCGGCTGAGGCTGCCCTCCGTTCCGCGCCGGTGCGATGATGGCGTGGTGAGCCGCACCTTCCACAACCCGCCCGGCTGGCCCGCAGCCCCCGACGGCTGGCGTCCGGCCGCGGGGTGGAGACCCGATCCGACCTGGCCGCCGGCACCGGAGGGCTGGGTGTTCTGGACCGAGACCTCGCTGTGGCCGGAGCCGACCCCGCCGGGCGCTCTCCCCGCCGAGCCCCATCGCAGCTGGCTCGTGCGGCTCGCCTGGCTCGGCACGCTAGCGTTCGGTGTCGCCACCTACGTGATCGTCCTGCGCACGATGGTCGAGACCCAGAATCCCAACCTGTTCCCCACCCTGCTCTTCATCGGTGCGATCACCGTCCCCAGCTCGATCCTCCTACTCGCCTACGGCCTCGGCCACCGGGTCGGCCAGCACGGCGCCCTCGTCGCGGTCGCCGCGGTCATCGGCGGGGTGATCGGGGTGATTTCCGCGGGCCAGCTCGAATACTCCACCTTGAGGGCGATGCCGGGCCTGGGCATGGTCGCCGTCGCGGTGATCGAGGAGTCGGTCAAGATGATCGTTCCCCTCGTGATCTTCCTGGTCGTCGGACGCCGCACGCCGGGTCTGGGGGTCGTGCTCGGGATCGCCTCCGGCGCAGGGTTCGCCGTCCTCGAGACCATGGGCTACGGGTTCACCGCGCTGCTCACCAGCCAGGGGGACCTCGCGGCGGTGGACAACACGCTGATGTTGCGGGCCCTGCTGTCGCCGTCCAATCACGTCGCGTGGACCGGAACGGTCTGCGCTGCCCTGTGGCGGTTCGCCGAGCCGACCCGCAAGGGCAAGGGCCTCGTGCTGCTGGGTGCCTTCGCCGTCGCGGTCGCCCTGCATGCCACGTGGGACAGCTCCGACAGCCTGATCGTGCACGTGGTGGTGGCCGTGGCCAGCCTGTCCATGCTGATCGGCACCGTGATGGCGGGTGTCATCGCATCGCGACGGGCGCGCCGGAGCGTCGTCGCTGCGGCGCCCCCTCCGGTCGCCTAGTCGGCGATCAGCTCGTAGTACGGGTTGTACAGGCGGCGCTGACCGTCCACGTAGGAGACCCGCCCGCTCACCATCAGTTCGCGGCCCGCGGCGATCCCCGGGATCGAACGGCGGCCCATCCAGATCAGGGTGACCGTACCCGAGCCGTCGTCGAATTCCGCCTCCAGCCAGGGCGTGCCGCTGCGCGGCTTCATGGTCAGTACCACGATCGAGCCACGCAGGCTCGCCCACTGGCGGTCGTTCAGCTCGCTGATCCGGGTCGCGCCCGCAGAGGCGACGATCTTCTGGCGCTCTTCCGACTCCAGTTCGGCGTTGGACGCGCCCAGGCGCCGCAGCGCCCGCAGGATCGGATTCGTGGTCGCCATCAGCCCTCCCCGGCCCCCTCGGGCAATGTCATCGGGATCAGTTCGCCGGGCACCATCGGCCTGGAGCCGCGACGCACCACCAGATTACGGAAGAACTCCGCGAACGGCGCGACCAGCGGCGCATCCGCCTCCCCGATCGCGGCCTCGCCCAACAGCGTGCCGCGCAGCAGCCACCGCGGACCTTCAGCGAACCAGATCCGGGACACGTGGAACATCTGCTCGCCGCCGGGTCCCTCCTGCGGGAGGACGCGACGCACCTCCGTGCCGAAGGGGCCCTCGGTGAGGGTTGCGGAGCCACCGCCCTGCTCGGCCTCGTCGACCGCGTCCTCCCGCAGCTCGTCGGCCAGACCGCCGCTGGCTGGCGCGGCAAACAGCGCCACCTCGAGTCCCGAGTTCTTCCACACGGCCGTCACCGCCTGCACGGCACGACTGGCCTCGTTCACCTGAAGCTGCAGCCCCAGGCCGTCCCACGGGGTGATCACGAGCGACCCGAGGTCGATCCGGGTCACCTCATCGCCGAGCTCGACCTCCTCCGAGTCGAAAGGTCCGTCGGCGCGCCAGTCCACCGCTTCGGCTTCCTCCGCATCGTCGAACTCGTCCTCCGCCGCCTCGATCTCGGCCTCGGCAAGGGCCGACTCGTCGAGGTCCGGGTCACGCGGGGCGTCCTCATCGACGCTCTCGTCGATGTCCACCTCGTGCTCGCCGGCGTCCGCGCCGACGATCTCCAGCGCCTCCTCTTCGGTGTCCGCCGGGTCGGAGCCGCCCGGATTGCGCTTGCGCCCAAAGATCACTTGTCCACCTCTGTCGTCGTGCCGGCGGCCTGCGGGGTCGCCCATTCCGTGACCCCTCCGGTGGAGCCATGGCCGCGATCGCCGCGGTCGCTCTCCGGAAGCTGGTCGAGAAGTTCAAAATCGGCCTCGGCGACCCGCTGCACCACCAGCTGCGCAATCAGGTCGCCCCGGGCCAGCCGGACCGGACGGGCAACGTCGGTGTTCAGCAGGCAGATCCTGATCTCACCGCGATAGCCCGCGTCGACGGTGCCGGGCGCGTTCACGATCGTCAGGCCCGCACGAGCCGCGAGTCCCGAACGCGGATGCACGAAGCCGGCCCAGCCCTGCGGCAGCGCGAGCGCGATGCCGGTGCCGACGAGTCGGCGCTCCCCCGGGGCGAGCACGCAGTCCTCGGCGATGGCCAGGTCCGCACCCGCGTCGCCCCGATGCGCGTACCTGGGTACGGGCATCCCCGGGTCGAGCCTGGTCAGGCCGACCCGAACCCGTTCCGGGGTGGCCGAAGTCATTGCGGCAGTCTAGCCGGGGCGGACGACCCCTCCCCCGTCGGCGAGATGGGCCGGGATTCGCCGATCGCTGCGGCAAGCTGTGCCGCCCTGCGAGTGGACACCAGCCAGTAGGGGTGCGGGTCCGACCGGTCGGCCACCGCCACCTCCACGGACCCTGGGATGAAGCCCCGCACCAGCAACCAGGCTGCCGGGTCCGCGTCCGGGCCGAGGCGACGACGGGTCGCCGCGCGGTCCAGGACGAGCACTTCTCCGAGGTAGGGCCATTCCAGGACGGCTCCGCCGGCGTGCAGGCCAACCTCGTCGACAACGACCAGCAGGCGTCCGTACCACACCAGGGAGGCCGCGACCGCCGCCGCCGTCAGCGCGCCCGCCCCGGCCGCCACCCAGGGCCCGGAGTAGAACCCGACCGCGGTGACGAAGGTCAGTGCGAAGAACATCCCGACCACCCACCAACTGGCCGGGACGGCGAGTCGCTCACGGTACGTCATTGATCCACGCTATCCAGGCTTGGCAGGATGGCAGCAGGAGGACACGTGAACACGTCGCAGAAGTTGCTCTGGAACCTGTACGCAGGAGCCGTCGGCGCCCTCACCACGGTGCTGGCAGTGAAGGCGGTGAACAAGGGCTGGGAGCTCGCCACGGGCGACGTCCCACCAGAGCCGAACGATCCGGAGGTGCCCCTCCGGCGTGCACTGGCGTGGGCGGTCGCGAGCGGGATCGGCATCGGCCTCTCCCAGCTCCTGGTCAACCGGTTCGCCGCCGGCCAGTGGACGAGGGTGATGGGCACACCCGCACCGGGCTTCAACAAGACCACGCTGCGGATCTGAGCCGCGCCCGGGCGCCGGGTCGACCCGGCGTCTGGGCGCGGGGTGCGATCAGCCCGCGCAGTCGACGCAGTAGGTCAGGCCGTTGCGGACTTCCGCAACCTGGCTGCGGTGCTTGACCAGGAAACACGATGCGCAGGTGAACTCGTCAGCCTGGCGGGGCAGTACCCGGACGGTCAGTTCCTCGTGGGACAGGTCCGCGCCGGGCAGTTCGAAGGTCTCCGCAGCCTCGACCTCGTCCTCGTCGACCTTTCCGGAGTTCTTGTCGTTCCGCCGGGTCTTGAGTTCCTCGATCGAGTCTTCGTTCTCTTCGTCCGTCTTGCGAGGGGCGTCGTAGTCGGTCGCCATGTCTTTCGGTCCATCTCCGTTCCGCGGTGCCCGCGTTGGCGGCTGTTGGGGGGCATCTGGTGCGAGGAATGCATATCACATCGCGCAAGAACTGCCTGCCCCTCGCCCAGATCGATGCGGTAGGCCGCGGCCGTGCCGACATCCGGTTGTGGGGTCGGCTTGGTAGGTTACCTGCAGACACAAAACGAAGCAGGGGCGATGACTCACCGAGACCGTGTCGACAACGCCAGGGGTCCGGTGCGCCAAGCGCCGCAGGCCACCCACCTGGAGATCGACATGGACAGCGCGCTGACCCCCCGGGAGATCCAGGCACGCGTCCGTGCCGGCCAAAGCCTGGAGGATGTCGCCCGCGCCGCCGGCATGGATGTGGGTTGGGTCGAGCCGTTCGCCGGCCCCGTGATCGCGGAGCGTGAGTTCATCGCCGGCCAGGCGCAGGGCCATCCCGTACGCCGCGGTTCGGAGACCATTGCCCACCGCACGCTCGGCGAGGTGGTCAGCGACCGCCTCGCGTCCCGCCGGGTCGACCTCGACACCGTCGTCTGGGACGCATGGAAGCTTGAGGGACGGCGCTGGGCGGTCCGGGTGGACTACGACTCGGGCAAGGCGCACAGGGAGGCGCTGTTCACCTATGACGCCGGCAGCCGGTTCTCGGTGGCCGAGAACGAGGACGCCCGCTGGCTGCTCGGCCTGCACTCCGCATCGCACGGCCCGCAGCCGGGGCGCCGCCGCCGCGAGGAGGAGGCGGAGCCGACCGTCGACCTCAACGACGACCTCGCGCTCGTGCGCGTCGTCCAGCCACGCGCGGACGAGCCGGACGATCCTGACGACACCCTGCCGCTGGAGGACATCGACGAACTCGACGACGCCTATGCGGAGGGAGAACTTGCCGAGGTCGATGGCGTCTACGACATCGTCCCGGCCTCCGACTCGGGACTCGACGTTCTCTACGACATGCTTTCCAGCTTCGACGAGGACTCGGTTCAGATCTACGCCGGGCTGATCCGTCCGGCTGACGGGCCCCGGCCCCGTCCCGTGCTGGACGAGGTGCCCGACGACGGCCAGGACCTCGACGACGTCGCGGTAGTTGAGGAGCCGCCCAAGCCCACCACTGCCCCGCGCCTGCGTACCGTCCGGCGGTCGCAGGAACCCGACCTGGAGGGCCCGGAGGCGCCGCCCGAGGACGATGCGGCACCGGCAGAGCCCGAACAACCCGCCCTGGTCGAGGAAGAGCCGGCGCCGGAACCCGCGCCGCACCGGCCCCGGCGCAAGCGTGCGTCCGTCCCCAGCTGGGACGAGATCATGTTCGGGTCACCGAAGAACCCCGGCAAGCGCTGATCAGGCAGGCTCGAAGGGCAGCGGCTCGGGACTGAGCGTGACCGCCGCGACCTGCGCGGTCACGCGACGCCGATGATGGCGCCGGCACAGCACCTGGTAGGCGACCTCGGCCGAGTCGGTGTCCCCCACCACGACCTGGCTGCCCTCGGTGACCATCACCCCGTTGACGGTGCGGGCGTTGTGGGTCGCGGGCTCGCCGCACCAGCACCGAGGCCGGACCTGCAGCAGCTCCATCCGGTCGCACAGCTCGACCAGACGCTGCGAGGCGGGAAACAGCTCGGTGCGGAAGTCGGTCAGGATGCCGAAGCAGAACACGTCGATCTGGAGTTCGTCGACGATTCTCGCGAGCTGGTCGATGTGCTTGCGGGAGTAGAACTGGGCCTCGTCGCAGACGAGGAAGTCGACCCGGCGCCCACCGGTGAGCTCGGAGACGACGTACCGCCAGAAGTCGAGGTCGGCCGTGACCTCCTCCGCGGGCGAAGCGAGCCCGATCCGGGAGGTGATCGTGGACGTGCCGGCGCGGTCGAGCATGGTGAACAGTCGCCCCTGGCGACCGGCGCTGGACTCGGTGTAGGCCACCTGGAGCGCGAGGGTCGACTTGCCGCAGTCCATCGGACCGGTGAAGTAGGTCAGTTCCGCCACGCGGGCCATTCTCGCCCACCCGGGCGCTCCGCACCGAACCGTCCGCAGGGTCCCGGCTCGGTAGAGTCCTGGGCAGGAGCCGGCGGGACGGCCGTCGGCGGGGAAGGACATCATGCAGACCCGGCCGCTCGGCAGGACTGGACGCAGCGTCTCCGCGATCGGGCTGGGCACCTGGCAGCTCGGCGCCGACTGGGGTCAGGTCTCGCAGACCGACGCCCTCGCCGTGCTCGGCGCCGCCACCGCCCACGGCGTCACCCTGTTCGACACCGCTGACGTCTACGGCGACGGACGCAGCGAGTCCCTGATCGGGGAGTTCCTCGCCGCCGCACCGGAGCACGGCATCACCGTCGCTACGAAGATGGGCCGACGGTTGCCCCAGGACCCGGAGAACTACAACCCGGACAACTTCCGCGCCTGGGCCGAGCGTTCCCGCCGCAACCTCGGCGTCGACACCCTCGACCTGGTCCAGCTGCACTGTCCGCCGTCGGCAGTGATCGCCGCCGATGACACCTGGTCCGCCCTCGACGATCTGGTCGCGGAGGGAGTCGTCGCCGCCTACGGCGTGTCCGTCGAAACCTGCGCGCAGGCCCTCGCTGCCCTCTCCCGGCCGAACCTCACCAACATCCAGATCATCTTCAACCCGTTCCGGCTCAAGCCGCTCGATGAGGTGCTGCCCGCAGCCCAGGCGGCGCAGGTGGCCGTCTTCGCCCGCGTACCGCTGGCTTCAGGGCTGCTGTCGGGCCGCTACACCGAGCAGACCACCTTCGCCTCGGACGACCACCGCAGCTACAACCGCAACGGCGAGGCGTTCGATCGCGGCGAGACCTTCTCCGGTGTGGACTACGCGGTCGGTCTCGCGGCCGCCCGGCGGCTCGCCGCCACCGTGCCGGACGGGGTCTCGCTGCCGGCCGCGACCCTCGCCTGGATCGCGTCCCGTCCCGGCGTGACCACGGTCATTCCCGGGGCCAGGAACGTGCGCCAGGCCCAGGGCAACGCCGACGCCGGTGCCCTGCTGGACGGCGGATTCGACCTGGCCGCCTTCGACGCGGCCGTCCACGAGGTCTACGACGACCTGCTCCGGGCGGCGATCCACCCGCTCTGGTGACGTCGCTGACGCGACTCGGGGCGGCTCCCCCTCCTCGCGTCAGGCAACCAGCAGCGGAACCTCGAGTTCGGACTTCGTCAGCGAGCCGTGCATCCCGACGAGCTGGAACTCCCGTGCCAGTGCACGGCTCATCACCGCGCCGTCGTCGGCCATCGCCACCAGGACGTCACCGAACCGGCCGGCCAGGCGGGGCGAGACCTCCCCGAACCAGCCCTCCGCGATCGCCTCGTCCCTCGTCCGCACCCAGGCCCGGGCGGCCATCCGGTCCCGCCACCGCCGCGCCACCGACTCCGGGCTTCCCGTCATCAACTGCCGGAAGCGGCCCTCGCCGGCGAACGCCGAGACGTCCGCCATCAGGTCGGGCTCGTCCTCGACCACCAGCCGCAGCGAGCGGGGCACGTTCACCATGCCATGGTCACCGGTGATCACCAGGCGAACGTCCGAAGGGAGCGCGTCCCGCAACTGCGCCACCAGCGCGTCCACACGTCCCAGTTCACGCAGCCACGACCCTGAGCCCACCCCGCGCTCGTGGCCCGCATGGTCGAGTTGGCGCTCGTAGAAATAGCCGAGCGTCCGCTCGCCCGCGCTGGCGGCCTGGACCGCCAGTTCGACGCGCCGGGCATGGTCCGCCTCGTCGGTCACCGGCAGGAACGCCGGACCGCGCAGGGCCGCGACACTCAGCCCGCTCCCGGAGAAGTGTGCCGGCGCGATCGTCGCCGTGCGCACGCCGGCTCGCTCCAGCCGTTCGAAGTAGGTCAGTTGTGGCTGCACGTCCAGGCCGTCGATGCCGGCCGGCCAGCGCAGCGTCTGCAGCACCTGGCGCGCGGGCGGGTACCAGAAGGAGTAGCCGGCGATTCCGTGCGCGCCGGGGGCGAGGCCGGTGCCGAGGCTCGTGATGGAGGTCGCCGTCGTGCTGGGCACCCCCGACGTGATGGTGCGGTCCCCCAGGCCGGCCAGGAACGGCGCGTGCGCGGCGTAGTCGTCGAGCAGGCTGCGGCCGAGCCCATCGATCAGCACGACCAGGTAGCGGGGCGCGTCCGGCAGCCCCAGCACGTCCTCTGCACCCGGCAACCCCAGGTGGGAGCCGAGGCTCGGCAGCAGGTCGGCCAGCGTGGAGCGGCCGTACCGGGGCAGCAGTTGCGTCACCCGACCGTGCCTGTGGCCAGCTGCAGGGCCGAGGTGAAGGCGATCAGCTGCGCGACCTTCGCCGCGCCGTCCCCGGTCGCGCTGATCCGGACGGTCAGGTCGTCGCCGGCCAGCATGCCGGTGAGTCCGTGGTCCGCGTCGCACTCCGGGTCGCCGCAGTGGGCCGGCTCCAGGTCGATCCGGCGCATCGTGCCCCACGTGATGGTCAGCCACGCCTCGGCGACCTCCGAGCGACGCGAGCCGTGGTGCTCCGGATGCGAGACCACCTGGCTCAGGGCGACGGAATTCACCTGCCGCAGCGGGACCGACTCCGTGGTCGTCAGTGCCTGCGACGGCTCGCCCGGGTTCTCGTTCTCGTCCGTGTGCGCGACGATCAGCCGGGAGGCGGTCAGCACGAGCACGGAAAGGTGACGCTGGATCTCCTCGCGGTTGAAGGTCGCCTCCAGCTGCACAAGGTGCGCTACCGGCTCCTCGGGGCCCAGCGCGAGCGCCACCGCGTCCGACACCAGTTCGGGGAAGTAGCCGCAGGTCTGGATCTCGGCCCGCAGGCCGGCCGGCAGATGCAGCGCAGGACGTGGCGTCATTGCGACATCTTCTCACCCCTGCAACGACTTGTCGGACGCCTGCGGCGATCGTTGCGTGGTGGCGCGCCGACCACAGGGGCCGGGCAGCCGCCCACTCCCTGCGCCCCGGCGATCACCCCCGCACGGCGTCGACGACGCGCTCCGGCGTGTGCGGCGAGCCTCCGCCTGCTCCTCCCTGTTCGCGCTTGGCGACCGCGTCGGGCTTCCTCTGCCCCGCGCCGCTCCCGCGACCGCGGGGCCTCGTCATCTAGTGTGGGGTGCCGTGAGTACCCGCCCGTTCATCGCCGCGCGGGTCGAGGAGTTCCTCGACCGCCGGATCGAGGCGGTTCTCCGGGCGCTGGGCTGGCGCGAGAAGGTGATCTGCTACACCGGGTACGGCAGCACAGAGAGCATCCGGGTGCTCGGACGGGTCGTCCTCGTGCCGCAGCGCGCCCGGGGCGGAATCGGCAAGATGACCGAGGACCTGATCAAGCGCCGCGGCTTCCGGAACTTCGTCAGCGCCGCCTGCGTCCGGGTCCCGGTGACCATCACGGTCGGCGACCAGACGGTGAAGGCAAGCACCGACCGGGGCGGCTACATCGACGAACGGATCCGCAACCACAACCTCACTCCCGGCTGGCAGCAGGTGCACGTGCGCAGCCGAACGTCAGAGGCCGCAGCGGCCGACGTTCACGTGATCGCAGACGACGTCACCTTCGGGGTGGTCTCCGACATCGACGACACGATCATCTCGACCTGGCTTCCCCGGCCGATGATCGCGGCGTGGAACTCGTTCATCCGCGACGAGTCGGCCCGCCAGTCCGTCCCCGGCATGGCCAGGATGTACACAGCCCTGCTGGCCGAACATCCCGGCTCCCCCGTGGTCTACATCTCCACGGGCGCGTGGAACACGCACGGCTTCCTTTCCCGGTTCCTGAAGAAGCACGGCTACCCCCACGGCGCGATGCTGCTCACCGACTGGGGCCCGACGAACACAGGCTGGTTCCGCTCAGGCATGGCACACAAGGCCGACACCCTGCTCCAGCTCACCCGCGACTTCCCCCACATCTCCTGGCTGCTGGTCGGGGACGACGGCCAGCACGACCCGATGATCTACGCCAACTTCGCCCATGTGGCACCGGACCGGGTCCGTGCGATCGCGATCCGGCAACTGTCGGCGGCCGAGCAGGTACTTGCGCACGGCACCATGTCGGTCCTGCCCGAGGAGCAGGACGCCGTGGCCGACACTCCCTGGGTGGTCGCGCCCGACGGACGCGGACTGCTGTCCGGCCTCCGCGCGCTGCCCGACCCCCTGTGACGAACGAAGAGAGAAAGAGAAACCAGGACCAGATGGTTGCCAAGCCGCCACTCGAAGAGGAACCCGTCGAGCGGATCGTCGACGTCGACGTGTCCGAGGAGATGGAGACCAGCTTCCTGGAGTACGCCTACTCGGTGATCTACTCCCGGGCCCTCCCGGACGCGCGGGACGGGCTCAAGCCGGTGCAGCGGCGGATCCTCTACACGATGGACCAGATGCGGATCCGCCCCGACTCCGCGCATGTGAAGTGCTCCCGGGTCGTCGGCCAGGTCATGGGCCTCTACCACCCTCACGGCGACTCCGCGATCTATGACGCCCTGGTCCGGCTGGGTCAGTCCTGGGCGATGCGCCTGCCCACCGTGGACGGCCACGGCAACTTCGGTTCGCTGGACTCCGGCCCGGCCGCGATGCGGTACACCGAGTGCCGGATGGCGCCCGCAGCCGTGGCGATGACCGCCGACATCGAATCCGACACCGTCGACTTCCGGCCCAACTACGACGGCAAAGAGACCGAGCCGACGGTGCTGCCGTCCGCTTTCCCCAACCTGCTCGTCAACGGCAGCACAGGAATCGCGGTCGGGATGGCCACCAACATCCCGCCGCACAACCTGATCGAGGTCGTCCAGGCCCTCAAGCACCTGCTGTGGCACCCGGATGTGGACGTCGAAGAACTGATGCGCTACGTCCCGGGCCCGGACTTCCCCGAGGGCGGCAAGATCATCGGCCTGGACGGCATCCGGGAGGCCTACGAAACCGGACGGGGCAGCTTCCGCGTCCGAGCCTCCGCCCGGATCGAACAGGTACACCCGCGCCGCAAGGGCATCGTGGTCACCGAACTGCCCTACCTGATCGGCCCCGAGCGGATCATCGACCAGGTGAAGAACCTGGTCACGGCCAAGAAGCTGACCGGCATCGCAGACATCAAGGACCTCACCGACCTCGCCAACGGCACCCGGCTGGTGATCGAGGTGAAGAACGGGATCAACCCGGAGGCACTGCTGGAGGAGCTCTACCGGCTGACCAAGCTGGAGGACTCATTCGCGATCAACAGCGTCGCCCTGGTCGAGGGCCAGCCCCAGACGCTCTCCCTGAAGCGCCTGCTCGAGGTCTTCCTCGAGCACCGGTTGCAGGTGATCCGGCGGCGCTCGGCGTTCCTGCTCGGGAAGGCCCGGGACCGGCTCCACCTGGTCGAGGGCCTGCTGATCGCGATCGTCGACATCGACGACGTGATCGCGATCATCCGATCCTCCGACGACTCCGCGCAGGCCCGCTCGCGGCTGATCGACGCGTTCGAACTCTCCGAGGTGCAGGCCAACTACATCCTCGACATGCAGCTACGCAGGCTGACGAAGTTCTCGACGATCGAACTGGAGTCGGAGCGGGAGAAGCTGTGGCTGACCATCAACGACTTGCAGGGCATCCTCGACTCCGACCACCGGCTGCGTGAGGTGACCGCCCACGAGCTGGACGAGGTGGCCCGCAACCACGGCACGCCGCGGCGGACGATCCTGCTGGCCTCGGCCGGCAACCAGGTGACCGCGGCCAGGACCGCAGCCGCGTTCCTGGAGATCGCCGACGATCCGTGCTGGGTGATGCTGTCCTCGACCGGCCTGCTGGCCCGCACCGACAACGACGAGCCGTTGCCGACGTCGGGGCCGCGCGCCACCCACGACGTGATCAGCTCTGCAGTCCGGACCACGGCGCGCGGCGAGTTCTGTGTCCTCACCAACCGCGGGCGACTGCTCCGCGCGCAGGCGATCGACGTGCCGTCCGTGCCGGTCACCGCGGCCGCGCCCAACCTCCAGGGCGGCTCCCCCGCTGTCGAGTTGCTCGCCCTCGAGCCGGGTGAACGCGTCCTCGGGCTCGGCACGCTCGGCGAGAACACCTTCGGCTGGGCGCTCGGAACCCGCAACGGCATCGTGAAACGCGTGAATCCGGAGATCATCGGCAAGGACGCGTGGGAGGTGATCAGGCTCGACGACGGCGATGAGGTGGTCGGCGCCGTCGAGTTGACCCACGACCTGGTGGAGTTCGTCTTCGTCACCAGCGATGCCCAGTTGCTGCACTTCCCTGCGTCCTCCGTGCGACCGCAGGGACGCTCGGGAGGCGGCATGGCGGGGATCAAGCTGGCCCGCGACGCCCGCGTGGTGTTCTTCGGGGCGACGCCGTTGGCGGACTCGTCGGTGGTGACGGTGGCCGGTTCGTCCGCTGCGCTCCCAGGCACCGACTCGGGCAGCGTGAAGGTGACCCCGCTGGCCGAGTACCCGGGCAAGGGCCGCGCGACCGGTGGTGTGCGCTGTCAGCGCCTGCTGAAGGGTGAGGACGGGCTGCTGCTCGCCTGGGCAGGGCCCGACCCTGCGATCGCTGCCGCGGCGTCCGGCACCCCGATCGACCTGCCGGCCCCGGACCTGCGTCGAGACATGTCCGGGGTCGCCGTGGCCCAGCCGATCGCCGCGGTGGGCTCGCGCTACCACGCCTGAGGCGGCGCGGTTGCGGGCGGCACGGCGCTGCGGAGATCGCTGTCAGTCCGCCGGCTTGTGTTCGATGAGCTCGTAGAGACGGCCGTCAGGAGCGACGAAGTGGGTGTATCGCATCGACTGGTTCTCTGCCGGCCCGCGGTCGACCCGGACGCCCCGCGCAGAGAGTTCGGCGATCGCCTGGTCGAGGTCGTCCACGAGAAATCCGATCGACCGGCGCGTTTCGCCCATCTCCCCCGGGGATGCGACGGCGAAGTAGCTTCCGTCGGGTAGGGCGAAGAAGTCGGCACCGGCGCCGTCGAGAGCCTCCTGCCGGAGCTCGAACACCGACGAGAGGAAGTCCGACATCTCCGCGCGGTGCGGGGTCGCCGAACCGACGAAGCACAGGCCGAGGATCTTCACGGCGCCACCCTAGACCTCGGCATCGCGACCACCGCCTCCGCCCCGAGGCGGACGCACGGACCCGGTGCCTCGAGCTCGATCGGGCTCGTCCCCTGTCGACGACGCGCGGCGGGGGTGGCCTAGGCTGATCTGCCTGGCGGAAGGAGACCGATGCGGACCTCACGGCTCGAGGCATTCTCCGACGGTGTGCTCGCGATCGTGATCACGATCATGGTGCTGGAGCTGGCCGTGCCCTCCGGTCATGAGTGGAGCGACCTGCTGGCCCTGTGGCCGAAGGTGCTGAGCTACCTGATCAGCTTCGTCTACGTCGGCATCTACTGGAACAACCATCACCACCTGTTCCAGCTGGTCGAGCGGGTCAACGGTGCGGTGCTGTGGGCCAACCTGAACCTGTTGCTGTGGTTGTCCTTGTTCCCGTTCGTCACGGGCTGGGCCGGAGAGAGCCACTTCGCGGCCGTACCGATGACCTGCTACGCGGCGGTCGCCCTGATGGCTGCGGTGAGCTACACCATCCTCCAGCAAGTGGCCGTTCGCGCCCACGAGAGCAACGCCCGCGCCGCCCGCGCCGCCGGCGCCGACCGCAAGGGACTTGTGTCCATCGGCGTCTACCTGGTCGCGATCGTCGCCCCGTTCTTCGGGGCGGCGGGCGTGGTGGTGTCCGGCGTGGGCATCGCCGCCGTCGCCGTGCTCTGGTTCGTGCCGGACCGACGGGTCGAACGGGTTCTCTCGTCCGGGGATTAGCTCAGGTCGACGTCCTCGAACCGCGCGCCGCGCGGGTCGTCGCCGTTGCCGAGGCCGGTCACGGCACCTCCGCAGTGGCGGCCCCGGCGCGCGCATCCCTCAGTTCCAGCATCCGGTCGCGCAGCGAATCGTAGATCGGGCGACCCTTGAGCGCCGTGGTCATGAAGAGCGCGGCCGCCGCGGCGGCGAACATCGCCAGGGTCAGTGAGGCCGTCGACGTCATCTCGGTGATCAGCACGATGCCGGTGAGTGGCGCCCGAACGGACGCGGTGAACAGCGCCACCATCCCGACCAGGGCGAACGGCACGAGACTGCTTCCGAGGAGATCGGCCGCGCCCGCTCCGCCGATCGCCAGTGCGACGGTGTGGAACAGCGCTCCCCACAGTGCGCCCAGCGCCAACAGCGGCGCGAACAGGCCGCCGGGCGTCCCGGACGCGTAGGACAGCGGCCCCGCCACGAAGCGGACGGCCAGCAGCGCCACCAGCGTCCACAACGTGAACGGCTGCTCACCGAGGACCAGTTGGGCCACGTCGGCTCCGCCTCCGGCGGCGAGCGGGTCGAACCAGAGCAGGACACCGATGAGGCCTCCGATCAGGGCCGCCCGTGTGGTCGCGTGCATCCGCATCCGGTCGGTGCGCCGCAGCAGGCCCATCACCAGCGCGTTGTAGGCGACCCCGAGAGCACCCGAGAGCAGACCGAGCAGGACGTAGACCGCGAGCACGGCGACGTCCGGCGATGCGATCGGGGCGACGGTGAAGTCGGCGTGCTCTGGGACGATGAACCGTGACACCCACACGGCGAGGGAGGTGGACATCAGGGTCACGAGGATCACCCGCACCCGGAACGACTTCGTCACCTCCTCGATCGTGAACAGTGCCCCGCCGACAGGCGCGTTGAAGGCGACGGCCAGCCCGGCACCGCCAACCGTGGTGTAGAGCAGCTTGCGCTCGTAGTCGGACAGGCGGAACCAGCGCCCGACCTCGGCGCCGATCGTCGAACCGAGGTGGACGCTGGGACCTTCGCGTCCCATCACCATCCCGGAGCCGATGGCGATCACGCCGCCGAGGAACCGGGACGGCAGCACGCTCGCGCCCGGGAGTTCCTCCTGCTCGTGCCAGACGGCCTCGACGTCCTGGATGCCGCTCCCGGAGGCCCGCGGTGCCAGCCGGGTGAACAGGTGGCCGACCGCCGCGCAGGCCGCCACCACCACGATCGGCACGACCCACCCCCAGGAAAGCCCGTGCGCCCAGTCCAGGAGGGTCATGCGCAGCAACTCCGCCTGCTCCAGGCACCATCGGAACGCACCGCCGAGCAGTCCGATCCCGATCGCGGCCACCAGAGTGGCCACGGTGAACAGGGCCATCCTCCGCCGCGACCCGAACGGGTCCACCTCCGCGCCGAACTTCACCCCAGCACACTACGACGAGCCGGCCGCGCCGGTCTGCCCCCAACCGTCGGTGGGCGTGGACCGCGGCTGGACGCCGTCTGTGCCGGGCTGGCTAAGGTGGCGACGTGGACGACACCTTCGACGACCTGCTCGCGGCGAACCGCCGCTACGCCACCTCTGCACCGCGCAATTTCGACGGCTATGCCCACGCCGGCATCGCGGTGGTGACCTGCATGGACTCCCGGCTGCAGCCCCTGGAGATGATCGGGCTGTTCCTCGGCGAGGCGAAGATCCTGCGCACGCCCGGCGGCCATGTCAGTGAGGACGCCCTCAACGGCTGCATCCTTGCGGTGAACCTGCTCAAGGTGACCCGGATCCTCGTCGTCAGCCACAGCCGGTGCGCAATGGCCTCGGGAGACGACGAGGACCTCCAGCGCCGGATCACGCAGGCCAGTGGGCGCGACGCCTCCGGCTGCGAGTTCGGCGCCGACCCCGACCAGGTCGGCCGCCTGCGCGCGGACGTGGCCCTCGTGGCCAGCCATCCGCTCATCGCCGGACGCGCGGAGGTCGGCGGATTCCACTACGACGTGGACACCGGCCTCCTCGAACGGATCTGTTGAGCCTGGACGAAAAGAGAACCGTCCCCTTCTGGTCCGCGGACGATAAGGGGACGGTTCTCTTTTCGTCCAGCTACACGTCGATGCGCTCGGCGTCCAGCGCGTAGGCACCTTCCACGATGAACTCCTTGCGCGGCGCCACGTCGTTGCCCATCAGCTTCTCGAACGTGACCTCCGCGGCGAGAGTGTCGTCCACCGTGATCCGGCGCAGGGTGCGGTGCCGCGGGTTCATCGTGGTGTCGCTCAGCTCGTGTGCGTCCATCTCGCCCAGGCCCTTGTAACGCTGCGGTTCCTTGAAACCCAGGCCCTTCTTGGTCAGCTCTGCGAGCTTCCTGCGGTACTCGGCCTCGTTGTAGGTGTAGATGTACTTGTCCTGGCCCTTGCGCGGGTTGGTCAGTTCGAACCGGTGCAGCGGCGGGACGGCGGTGTACACGCGCCCCGCCTCCACCAGGGGACGCATGTACTTGAAGAACAGCGTTGCGAGCAGCGTGCGGATGTGGGCCCCGTCGGAGTCGGCGTCGGCCATGAAGATGATCTTCGAATACCGGGCGGCGTCCAGGTCGAACGTGCGGCCCGAGCCTGCGCCCACCACCTGGATGATCGCCGCGCACTCTGCGTTCTTCAGCATGTCGCCGACCGAGGCCTTCTGGACGTTCAGGATCTTGCCCCTGATCGGCAGCAGTGCCTGGAACTCCGAGTCGCGCGCGAGCTTTGCGGTACCCAGCGCCGAATCACCCTCGACGATGAACAGCTCGGTACGGTCCAGATCCGTGCTGCGGCAGTCCGCGAGCTTGGCCGGCAACGTGGACGACTCCAGCGCGTTCTTGCGCCGCTGCGCCTCCTTGTGGGCACGGGCCTGCACGCGGGTGCGGGAGGCCGAGACCACCTTCTCCATCACGGCGCGGGCTTGCGGACGCTGGGAGGCCTTGTTCGAGGTCAGGAAGTCACCCAGCTCTGCCTCGACGATCTTTGCCACCAATCGGGTCACCGGCGGCGTGCCCAGGACCTCCTTGGTCTGGCCCTCGAATTGCGGCTCGGCCAGGCGCACCGTGACCACGGCGGTGATGCCTTCGAGGGCGTCCTCCTTGGTGATCTCCTCGCCGGCCTTGAGCAACCGGGTGCCGTCCAGGCCCCGCTGGAAGGCCCGGGTCAGGCCCCGCTCGAAGCCGGAGACGTGCGTACCGCCCTTCGGCGTGGCGATGATGTTCACGAACGACACGACCTGCGTGTCGTAGCCGTTGCCCCAGCGCAGTGCGATGTCGACGTCGAGGGTCCGCTCGACATCGGTCGGGGTCATGGCCCCGTTGTCGTCGAGCATCGGCACGGTCTCGGTGAACTGGTCGCTACCCTGCAGCCGGAGCACCTCGGTGACCGCCGTACCGGTGGACAGGAAGTCGCAGAACTCGCCGATTCCGCCGTCGTGCTTGAAGACCTCCACCTCCTCGGTCTCTGCGCGCGCGTCGGTGACCCGCAACTCCAGGCCGGGGACCAGGAAGCTGGTCTGCCGGGCTCTGGCCAGGAGCTGGGTGCGGGACAGCTGGGCGTCCTTGAGGAAGATCTGGCGATCGGGCCAGTAGCGGACCCTGGTGCCGGTCACGTTCTTCCCGACCCGTCCGGACTTCACCAGCGTGTTGTCGGGGGTGAACGGTGCGTCCGGGCCCGGTCCGGCGAACCGGCCGGGCACGCCCCGCCGAAAACTCATCGAATGGGTGGCGCCGTTGCGATCCACCTCGACGTCCAGCCGCGCGCTGAGCGCATTCACCACCGACGCGCCCACACCGTGCAGGCCACCGGTGGCGTTGTAGCTGCCCGCGCCGAACTTCCCGCCGGCGTGCAGCTTTGTGTACACCACCTCGACACCGGTCAATCCAGTCCGTGGCTCGATGTCGACCGGGATGCCGCGGGCCCGGTCCGTGACCAGGATGCTGCCGTCGTGATCGAGCCGCACCTCGATCCGGTCGCCGTACCCGGCCAGCGCCTCGTCCACGGCATTGTCGATGATCTCCCACAGGCAGTGCATCAGGCCGCGAGTGTCGGTGGAGCCGATGTACATCGCCGGACGCTTGCGCACGGCCTCGAGCCCCTCGAGCACCAGCAGGTGCCTCGCCTCGTACTCTCTGCCCTCGCCGGCCTTCGTCGTCGTCACCGGCCGAGATTATCTCGGACGGGTAACAGTTCTTTGCATTCGCGTGACGGTGTCGAACGGTGCCTTGGATTGACAGGGTTGCTGCCTACACTGATGGCACCGGGAACAAACGAGGGCAGCAGCCGCGTTGTGCCGGATGCGAGTCGATCTGTCGAGTCGCCTGGGGAGAGAGTGAGGACCTGATGAGCGCTACCGTTACCGAACCGCTGACCGCAGCTGACCGTTGCGACCGCTGCGGGGCCCAGGCATACGTACGGGTCACCCTCACCTCCGGCGGCGAACTCCTCTTCTGCGGCCACCACAGCAAGGCCCACTCGGCCAAGCTCACCCAGGTCGCACTGAAGATCCACGACGAGACCGGCAAGCTCAGCTGAGCGAAGCTTCAGCGAAGGGCCCCGGGGAGTCTCCCGGGGCCCTTCGCCTTTCCTGTCGCCGGTGGCTGCGATACTCGCTGCCATGACCATCGATGCCGTCCTGGGAGACCTGACCACCGAACCGGCGGACGCACTGGTGAACGCTGCGAACTCGAGCCTGCTCGGAGGCGGCGGGGTGGACGGCGCCCTGCACGCCGCTGCCGGGCCCGCGCTGCTGGCCGCCTGCCGGAAGGTGCGCGCCGAACAATGGCCCGACGGCCTGCCGGTGGGCGATGCCGTCGCGACCCCTGCGGGTGAGCTGCCGGCGCGGTGGGTGATCCACACGGTCGGCCCGAACCGGGCTGCCGGCCAGACCGACGAACGGCTGCTCGCGTCGTGCTACACCCGTTCCCTCGACGTTGCCGGCCAGCTGGGTGCCCGCACCGTCGCCTTCCCCGCCGTCGGAGCCGGTGTCTACGGCTGGGACGCGGAGACCGCCGCACGAGTAGCGGTCGGCGCGGTCGCTGCGCACCCCCGCGCCGGAATCGATCGGGTGCGGTTCGTGCTGTTCTCGCAGAGGCTGTACGACGCGTTCGCGACCGAACTGGGGAGACTGGACGCATGAGCCACGCTCTCCCCTACGGCTCCTGGCCGTCCCCGATCGCCCCCTCCGATCTCACCCGCGCCGCGCTAGGGCTCTCCCCCGGCCACGTCGTCGACGGCGTGCGGTACTGGGCGGAGGGTCATCCCGAGCAGAGCGGACGGATCGGCCTGTGGCGCCAGGCGCCCGAGGAGGAGCCCACAGAGCTCACTCCCGATGCCTACGTCCGCACCGGGGTGAACGAGTACGGCGGCGGCGCCTGGGCGGTGGAAGGCGACCTGCTCGCCTACAGCTCCTGGCCCGACGGCGCCGTCCACCTGCTCGAGTCCGGTGCCGTCCGCGGCATCGCCGCCGGCGCGCCGTACCGCTACGCGGCGCTCTCCCTCGATCCTGCCCGGCGCCTGCTCCTCGCGGTTCGCGAGGATCACAGCTCCCCGGGAGCCGAGCCGGTCACCACGATCGTCGCCCTCGATCTCGACTCCGACAATCCGGATGGCGGCCGCGTCCTCGTTTCCGGCGCCGACTTCTACGCCCATCCCCGACTGGGCCAGGACGGACGGCTCGCCTGGTGCGAATGGGATCACCCGAACATGCCGTGGGACAGCACCCGTATCGTGATCGCCCCCCTTGCCGATCCCACGGATCGAAGCGTCGTTGCGGGTGGTGCCGGGGTATCCGCCCTCTACCCGAGTTGGGCGCCCGACGGTGGCCTGCTCCTGCTCAGCGATGCGTCCGGCCACTGGAACTTCCAGCGTTGGGAGCCCGAACAGGGCATCCGCGACCTGTACCCGGCCCCGCACGACTTCTGCGGTCCGCTGTGGGTGCTCACGCCCGTGCCCTACACCGTGATCGATGCCGGGCGGATCGGCTGCTCCTGGCTCGCCGACGGCGTCAGCCACCTCGGCGTCCTTGCGTTCGATCCCGCCGGCAGCGGTCCAGGACGCCTCCTCGAGATCCCGAACGATGCGGTCACCGCGGAGGTGGGCGGCATCGGATCGAACACGCTGGCCCTGTTCGGCTACGCCGACCGGCCCGCCGAGCTGGTCGACCTGGACTGGACGGACGGCACCGCGCGCACGCTCCGGCATGCCTCCGGCGTCGACCTCCCCCCCCGAGCTGGTCTCACGTGCCCGGCCGTTCACCTGGGTCGGCCCGCAGGGTCCCGTCCACGCCTGGTTCTACCCTCCCGCCAACGGCGACCTCACCGGACTCCCCGGCGAGCTGCCCCCGGTGCAGGTGTGGAGCCACGGCGGCCCGACCGCCTTCTCCGGCCCCGACTTCGCGGTGTCGGTGCAGTTCTGGACCACGCGTGGCATCGGCATTCTCGACGTGAACTATGGCGGGTCGACCGGCTACGGCCGCGCCTACCGGGATCGGCTCAAGGGCAACTGGGGGGTGGTCGACGTCCGCGACTGCGTCGACGGTGTTCGCGCACTCGCCGCCGCCGGTCTCGCCGACCCGGCCCGGCTCAGCATCCGGGGCGGCTCTGCCGGCGGCTACACCACGCTCGCCGCGCTCACCAGCAGCGACGTGTTCGCCGCCGGGATCAGCCTCTACGGCATCGGCGACCTGGAGATGCTGGCCACCGACACCCACAAGTTCGAGAGCCGCTATCTCGACCGCATGGTCGCTCCCTACCCCGAGGGCAGGGAGATCTACCTCGAACGCTCCCCGATCCACCACCTCGACCGGCTCGGCTGCCCGATGCTGATCCTGCAGGGAGCCGACGACAAGGTGGTGCCGCCGAACCAGGCCGTGGCCATGGCCGATGCGGTACGCGCCAAAGGGCTCCCGGTCGAGCTGGTCATCTTCGAGGGCGAGGGCCACGGCTTCCGCCGCGCCCAGAACATCATCGCCACCGCCGAACACGCTCTCGCCTTCCTCGGCCGCGTCCACGGCTTCACTCCCGCGTCCGTCACCGGTGACCTGTCGTGAGGTATGTGGTCTGGGACTGGAACGGCACGCTCCTCAACGACCTGCACTGTTGTGTGGACGTGGTCAACCAACTCCTCGACGAGTACGGTCTGCCCGCCCTGGCCGGAGTGCCCGGCTACCAGGCAGTGTTCCGGTTCCCGATCGCCGACTACTACGCCGACCTCGGATTCGACACCTCTCCGGAGGGCAACTTCGCCGCGGCTGCGCACCGCTACCTGGAGCTCTACCGGGCGGCATCGACCGCCTGCGGGCTGCACGACGGCGCTACGGATGTGCTCCGAAGCCTGCACGCCTGCGGCACCCGCCAGGTCGTGATCTCCGCTTCCGAGCAGCAGAACCTGCGGGACCAGCTCGGCCCGTTCGGCCTGGACGCCTGGCTGGACGGCGCCCACGGCATCGAGGACATCTACGCCGCCTCCAAGGAAGCACTGGCGCGGCGCTGGCTCAGTGAGGCCGGCGCCGACCCGACCGAGGTGTGGTTCGTCGGCGATTCCGAACACGACTTCGAGATCGCAGAGGCACTCGGCGCACACTGCATCCTGTTCAGCGGTGGCCACCACTCCCGTGCCCACCTGGCGTCCCTCGGGGCGCCGGTGGTCGATGACCTGCGCCACGTGCTGGATCTCGTGCTCGCCCGCTGACCAGACTCAGTGGCCGTGGCGCGGCCGCTCCCGTCCCGGACGTGGGTCCGGGGGCGGCATGATCGTCAACGGCACGTCCGGTTCGGCGGCTGTCTCCGGCACGAAGCCCGCCGTGACGTGCTGGGTGGCGACAGCTTGGGGAGCCCTGCGCAGCCGCTGCTCGACCAGACCGGCCACCCGGGTGAGCGCACTGTTCAGCACGATGTAGATCACTGCCAGCACGATCAGGGTCGGAATCAGGTTCGCGAACGCCGTGGCCAGGTAGGTCCCGGACCGCATCAGCTCCAGGTACGAAATCATGTAGCCGAGCGCCGAATCCTTCAGGATCACCACCAACTGGCTGAGCATGGACGGCAGCATCGCGGTGATCGCCTGCGGCAGCAGGATCGTGGTCAGCGTCTGCAGCGGCGTGAGCCCGATGGCGAGCCCGGACTCCCGCTGGCCGGCGGGCAGCGCATTCACCCCGGAACGCACCAGCTCGGCCAGCACGCAGGAGTTGTAGACAGTCAGGCCCACGACGACGCCGAACAGCGGGAGAACCGATCCGGAGATGCCCAGCCCGAACAGACCCGCGTAGTACGCGAACAGCATCATCATCAGCACCGGGACCGAGCGGAAGAACTCGACGAAGCCGCCGCAGGCCCAGCGCACCCATCGCACCTGCACCAGGCGTCCGATGCCGAGGAGCAGGCCGAAACCGATCGCCAGCACGACCGAGATGGCCGCGGCGATGAGGGTGCCGGCCAGGCCCGGCAGCAGGTACGACGTCCACGCGCCCGGCGTGAGGAACGGCAGCCACTTCTCCGCGGTGAGCTGGTTGTTGGCCGGGTCACCCAGCCGCACCAGTATGGCGATGAGGAGGGCGAGAAGCACCAGTACGCTCACCGCCGCGACGATCCGGTGCCGGACCCTGGCCTTCGGCCCGGGCACGTCGAACAGGATGCTCGCGGCAGTCATCGGTGTACCGCCAGACGGTTGGACAGCCAGGTGAACAGCAGCCCTGTCGGCAGGGTAAGGATGACGAAGCCCGTCGCCATGATTGCGAAGATCCAGTAGAGCAGCGACGAGTTGAACTCGATCATGTTGCTCATCATGTATGCCGCCTCGGCGACCCCCACAGTGGCCACCACGGTGGTGTTCTTGGTCAGCGCGATCAGTGTGTTGCCCAACGGTGCGATGGCTCCCCGGAACGCCTGTGGCAGCACCACGTGCCGCAGGGTGGGCCCGAAGCCCAGGCCGATCGCGCGGGCCGCCTCGGCCTGTCCGGTGGGCACTGTGTTGATGCCGCTGCGCAGCGCCTCGGCCACGAAGGAGGCGTGGTAGACGGCGATCGCCACCACACCCCAGCGGAAGCTGTTGTCGACGATGAAAGTGTTCGAGTCCGGGTCGGCAAGGTAGACCTTCATCACGTCCGAGATGCCCAGCGAGCACAACGCCACGATCAGGGTCAGCGGCGTGTTCCGGACGAGGGTGACGAACCACGCGCCGAACTGCTGCAGCACACCCACAGGGGAGACGCGGCACACCGCCACGACGGTGCCCAGCAGCAGGGCGCCGAGCGCACCCCAGACCGTCAACTGCACTGTCACCCAGAACGCCCCGAGCACGTTGTACTCGCCGAACAGCGTCTCGAAACCCGACATCACCCTCCTCCGTGGGTCGTCGTGGCCGGCGGCCCGCCCGGCGGGCCACCGGCCGTGGCTCAGTTCCTATGCACAGGCGTCCGGCTTCGGCGGGTTCACACTGGTGTCCACCTGGAAGCCCGACTTGCCGACAGTGTCGTCCAGCGCCTTCTGCCAGGAGCCGTCGGAGACCATCTTCCCCAGCGCGGCGTTGATGGCCGTGCAGAGCTTGGTGTCGCCCTGCTTGATGCCGACGCCGTAGCGCTCCTCGCTGAAGGTCTTGCCGACCACCTTGAACTTGCCCGCGTACTGGCTCTGTGCGGCGAAGCCCGCGAGGATCACGTTGTCGGTGGTCACGGCGTCGACGGCGCCCGAGGCCAGTGCCTCGACGCACTTGGAGTAGGTGTCGTACTCCTTCAACTGCACCTGGTTGGCGAAGCCGTCCTGGATCTTCTTCGCCGAGGTCGAACCCTTCACCGAGCACAGCTTCTTGCCGTTGAGGCTGTCCGGCCCGGTGATGTCGCTGTTGGCTGCGGCGACCAGGAGGTCCTGGCCGGCGATGAAGTAGGGTCCGGCGAAGGACACCTTCTTCTTGCGGTCATCGGTGATGGAGTAGGTGGCGAAAATCATCTTCACCTGGTCGGATTGGAGCATCGTCTCGCGCTGGGCCGACGGGGTCTCCTTGAACTCCACGTCGGTGTAGCCGAGATCCTTGGCGACGTACCTGGCAACCTCGACGTCGAAGCCGGTGTAGGTGTCGCCCTCCTTCAGGCCGAGTCCGGGCTGGTCGAACTTGATTCCGATGACCACCTTGCCGCCGGTACCAGGATCGCCACCGGCGGCACTTCCGCTGGCGCAGGCGGACAGGCTCATGGCCAGGATCACCGCCGCACCGAGGGCCCCGAGGGGCTTGCCGTACTTCATCCTTCTCCTCCTTCGTAAGGAACCTCTTCGTAAGTTGGGGAAAAGTCAGTGGGTCAGGATCTTGCTCAGGAAGTCTTTCGCGCGATCGGTGTGCGGGTTGGTGAAGAACTCGTCGGGGGTGTTCTCCTCGACGATCTGGCCCTCCGACATGAACACCACCCGGTCGGCGGCCTTGCGGGCGAAGCCCATCTCGTGGGTGACCACGATCATGGTCATGCCGCCGCTGGCGAGGGTGACCATCACGTCCAGCACCTCGTTGACCATCTCCGGGTCGAGCGCTGAGGTGGGCTCATCGAACAGGATCACCTTGGGATCCATGGCCAGGGCGCGCGCTATCGCCACCCGCTGCTGCTGGCCGCCGGACAGCTGGGCCGGGTACTTGTCGGCCTGGTCGCCGACCCCGACGCGTTCCAGCAGCTCCATCGCACGCTGGCCGGCCTCGGCGGGCTTCAGCCCGCGCACCTTGATCGGGCCGAGGGTGATGTTCTCCAGCACGGTCTTGTGCGCGAAGAGGTTGAACGACTGGAAGACCATGCCGACGTCCGCCCGCAGCCGGGCGAGCGCGCGGCCCTCCTCGGGAAGTGGCACGCCGTCGATCGTGATAGTCCCTGAACCGATCGTCTCCAGGCGGTTGATCGCGCGGCACAGCGTGGACTTCCCCGATCCCGACGGGCCGAGCACGACCACCACTTCGCCCTTGTGAACGGTCAGTTCGATGTCCTTCAGGACGTGCAGGGTACCGAAGTGCTTGTTCACGCCGGACAGCACCACGAGCGGCTCTCCCACAGCGGCCTGCGTCTCGGCTTCGGCTGCTCCCATCCAGTGAAACTACCGATTCCGGCCGCGATCCGCTACGAAATCGGGATTACGATCAGGTCGCAACGACCGTCTGCACGAGACAGCGCCCCCGGTCCCGAGGGACGGGGGGCGCTGTCTTGAGGTTCAGTCCAGGTAGTCCCGCAGCACCTGGGATCGGGACGGGTGGCGCAGCTTGCTCATGGTCTTGGACTCGATCTGCCGGATCCGCTCCCGGGTCACCCCGTAGACCTTGCCGATCTCGTCCAGCGTCTTCGGTTGCCCGTCGGTGAGCCCGAACCGCATGCTCACCACGCCTGCCTCGCGCTCGCTGAGCGTGTCCAGCACGTCGTGCAGCTGCTCCTGGAGCAGGGTGAAGTTCACCGCCTCGGCGGGCACCACAGCCTCGGAGTCCTCGATCAGGTCGCCGAACTCGGAGTCGCCGTCCTCCCCCAGCGGGGTGTGCAGGGAAATCGGCTCGCGGCCGTACTTCTGTACCTCGACGACCTTCTCCGGGGTCATGTCGAGTTCCTTGGCGAGCTCCTCCGGCGTGGGCTCCCTGCCCAGATCCTGCAGCATCTGGCGCTGCACTCGGGCCAGCTTGTTGATCACCTCGACCATGTGCACCGGAATGCGGATGGTGCGGGCCTGGTCGGCCATGGCGCGGGTGATCGCCTGCTTGATCCACCAGGTCGCGTAGGTGGAGAACTTGTAGCCCTTGGTGTAGTCGAACTTCTCGACCGCACGGATCAGTCCAAGGTTGCCCTCCTGGATCAGGTCGAGGAAGAGCATGCCGCGACCGGTGTAGCGCTTGGCCAGCGAGACGACCAGTCGCAGGTTGGCCTCCAGCAGGTGGTTCTTGGCGCGACGCCCGTCCTCCGCGATCCACTCCAGGTCGTCCTGGTCAGTGGGCGCGACGCTGCCCTCGTTCAGGGTCTCCTCCGCGAACAGCCCGGCCTCGATCCGTTTGGCGAGCGAGACCTCCTGCTCTGCGTTCAGCAGAGCGACCTTTCCGATCTGCTTCAGGTAGTCCTTCACCGGATCGGCCGTGGCGCCGGCAGCGAGCACCTGCTGTTCGGGCTCGTCGGCGTCGTCGGCGTCGGAGAGGCTGAACCCCTCGTCTTCGGTCAGTTCCTTCTCGGTCTTGGCCTCTTCGGCAGGTTCGAACTCGGATTCGTCGACCTCGTCAAGGCTCCGCTTCTTGCCGCCCACGGTCAGCACCACGTCGTCACCGTCCCGCTGGAACTTCACCTTCTCGACATTCTTCGGGTCGAGCACCTCTTCGACGGTGACATCGTCCTCGTCGTCCTCGACGTCCTCTACGTCATCGACGTCCTCGTCAACCAGTTCCGTCGGCTCCGCGTCCTCGTCCGGGGTCACCGGCGACGCCGGCTCCGGGTTGGGGACGGCCTTCACCGGGGAGCCGGCTGGCTTACGGCCCCTGCGCTTCGAGGCCTCGACAACAGCCTCTTCAGAAGCGGAAACGGCGGCAGCTTGGGCACGTGGAGTCACAGGCAGGACCTCTCAACAGAGCGTTCAAGGGCGCACGACAACCGGGGGTTGTCAATAGTCGCGAGCACCATTGTGCCACGAAGGCGTCCGACACCCAAGCCCGTGGGTAGGGTTACCGCCTATCGTTTGTCCCATGCCCGAACCCGTCCAGCCGCCGCTCGCTCCACGACGGCCCGAAACCCGCGTCCACCACGGGGATCGGGTCGAGGATCCCTACGCCTGGATGCGCGACAAGGACGACCCCGCGCTGCTCGACTACCTCGCCGCGGAGAACGCCTGGACAGAGCAGGCGACCGGACGCCTGGAAGGACTGCGCACGGAAATCTTCACCGACATCTCGGCCCGGACCAAGCAGACCGACCTCAGCGTGCCCGAGTTCGCGCGTCACCCGGGTCTGGGCGAGTTCTGGTACTACGCACGCACCACCGAAGGCCTCGACTACCCCAGCCTGCACCGCTGCCCCGCGAACGGCAGGGACGCCCTCCCCGATCCGGCCGTCGGCGTGCCGCCGGGAGAGGAACTGTTGCTCGATGTGCAGGCCCTCGCCGAGGGCGAGGAGTTCTTCGCCCTGGGCTGCTTCGAGATCTCGCCGGACGGGCGGCGGGTGGCCTACTCGGTCGACACCGCCGGAGATGAACGGTACCGCCTGTACTTCCTCGACCTCGGCACCCGCGAGCTCCTCCCGGACGGTGTGGCCGAGGTCGCCGCCGGCGGCTGCTGGGCCGGGGACCAGGCGTTCTGCTATCTGACCGTCGATGACGCCTGGCGACCCGACCAGCTGTGGCTGCACCGGCTCGGCACGACGGACACCGACGAGTTGCTGTACACCGAGCCCGACGAGCGCTACTGGCTCGGCGTGGACTGCTCGCGGGACCACCGCTGGGTGCAGCTCGGCGCCGCGAGCAAGACCAGCACCGAGGTCTGGCTGCTCGACACCACGGCTGCGGAGCTCAGGCTGCGCTCGGTCGCCCCGCGCCGCGATGACGTCGAGTACGACGTCGAGATCGCCAACGACCGCCTGTTCATCGTGCACAACGACGGCGCGCCAGACTTCGCACTCGCCGAAGCCCCGCTGGAGGCCACCTCACCCGAGCAGTGGCGCGAGCTGCGGGCGAGCGAGCCCGGCGTCCGGCTGCTGGGTGTGACCGCCTACGACCGGGTCCTCGTGCTGAGCCTGCGACGCGACGGTCTGCAGGTGGTCGCCCTGCGGCACCGCGACCAGGCCGGGGACGTCGGTCCCGAGGTGGCGATCCCGTTCGACGAGCCGCTGTTCCACGTGGACTCCGACGACGGCGACGAGCCCGACACCGACCGGATCCGGCTGCACTACCAGTCGATGGTGACCCCCGACGAGGTGATCGAGTACTCCCTCTCCGACGGAGCGCGGAAGCTGCTCCGGCGTCGTCCGGTGCTCGATCACCCCACCCTCGGTCCATACCGCCCCTCGGACTACGTGCAGCGCAGGGAGTGGGCGGTCGCCCCTGATGGCACTCGTGTGCCCATCTCGATCGTGTACCGGGCCGACACGGCGATCGACGGGACGGCCGGCTGCCTGCTGTACGGGTACGGCGCCTACGAGATCAGCACGCCGCCCACCTTCTCGATCGCCCGGCTGAGCCTGCTCGACCGGGGCTACGTGTATGCGATCGCGCACGTCCGCGGCGGCGGCGAGCTCGGCCGGAACTGGTACCTCGACGGCAAGCTGGCAGCCAAGGAGAACACCTTCACCGACTTCCTCGCCTGCGCGCGGCACCTCGTCGAGCACGGCTACGCCGCCCCCGACCGGCTCGCGGCGGAGGGCGGCAGCGCGGGTGGCCTGCTAGTGGGTGCGGCGATCAACCTGGCGCCGGACGCCTTCGTCGCCGTGCACGCGGCCGTCCCGTTCGTGGACGCGCTGAACACCGTCCTCCAGCCCGACCTGCCGCTGACCGTGAGCGAGTGGGAGGAGTGGGGCGACCCGCTGCACGATGCCGAGGCCTACGCCCGAATGCGCCGCTACTCGCCCTACGAGAACATCCGCGCCAGTCGGTACCCGGCGATCCTGGTCACGACGAGCCTGAACGACACCCGGGTGGAGGTCACCGAGCCGGCCAAGTGGGTGGCCCGGCTACGCCACGACTCGGGGTCGGACCGCCCGATCCTGCTCCGCGCCGAGCTCGTGGCCGGGCACGGCGGCGCGTCCGGGCGCTACCAGGCCTGGCGGGACACGGCGTTCGAGCTGGCCTGGCTGATCGACGCCACCAGCCCGGCTTCCTGAGAGCATCCCGTACGGCTGCTGAGAGCTGGACGGTGCGCTACAGCCCACGGTCACAGGTCGAGTACAACCGTGGTCTTGATCTGGCCCTGAGGCCTGTGTTCCGGGGCTGATCAGGGGTTTCGCAGGCAGCGAAAAGGCCCTCCCGCACGTTGTACTGATCACGAGCGAAAGGGAAGCACGCATGATCGCAACGGCACATCGAGTCCGCACCACCGACGGCATCGACGGCAAGGACGCGGTTGGTCTCTACCTGGACGGGATCGCGAAGACCCCCCTGCTGACCGCAGAGGAGGAGGTCCAGCTGGCGAAGTTGATCGAGGCCGGGCGCTACGCCCAGGCCATCCTCGACGGCACGCTGGACGACGACGAGTCTCCACTGCGTCGCGTCGATGCCACCGAGGAGGAACTGCGCCAGATCGCCCGCGAGGGCGAAGCGGCCATGCAGCGGTTCATCACAGCGAATCTCCGGCTGGTGGTCTCCGTGGCCCGCAAGTACGGCCGGGCCCAGATGCCGCTGCTGGACCTCGTGCAGGAGGGCAACACCGGCCTGATCCGCGCGGTTGAGAAGTTCGACTACAGCAAGGGCTTCAAGTTCTCCACCTACGCCACCTGGTGGGTGCGCCAGTCGATCTCCCGCGGCATCGCCCAGCAGGGCCGGATCGTCCGCCTTCCCGTGCACGTCGCCGAGCAGGTCAACCAGGTCTCTGCCGTACGTCGCACGCTGGAACGCCGTCTCGGCCGCGAGCCCGAACTGTGGGAGATCGCAGACGAGCTCGGCGTTCCCGAGGAGCAGATCGTCGACCTGCTGCGGCTCTCCCGCGACCACGTCAGCCTGGACGCTCCGGTCGAGGAGGACGGCGACACCGCTCTCGGCGACCTGCTCGCCCGCGAGATGTCGCCCGGGCCCGACGAGGTCGTCCTGGACGCGGAGGACCGGGCGCGCCTGGACGCCATGTTGTCCAGCCTGGACGAGCGCTCCGCCGACGTCGTGCGTCGCCGCTACGGTCTCGTCGACGGCCGCCAGGCCAAGCTGGCCGACATCGCCGCGGTGTGGGGCATCACCGCTGAGCGCGTCCGGCAGATCGAACGGCACGCCATCTCGAAGCTGCGCGGCGACTCCGAGGCCGCCTGAGCACCAGGATCCAACACCACCCCACGAGCCGGAGGGCCCCAGGTCGACGACCTGGGGCCCTCCTGGCCGCCGAGGACCAGCGTGGGAGCCAAACGCGCCCCACCCAGGGTCCGGGCCCTCGGCACGGAGGCTGGCCCTCGGCGGGGAGGACCGACGGATCAGTCGGTGTCGACCAGCCGGATCAGCCCCTCCTGCGCACAGGAAGCCGCCAGGCGCCCGGCCTGGAACAGGCGGCCGAAGCTGAACCCGAGGCCGGAGGATGCCGACGGCGAGACCTGGTCGTAGAGCAGCCACTGGTCGGCCCGGGCCGGCCGGTGGAACCACATCGAGTGGTCGATCGACGCCACCTGCATGTTCGGCCCGGCGAACTCCACCGGGTGCGGGACGGTGCTGACCGCGAGCAGGGTCAGGTCGCTGGCGTAGGCGAGGAACGCCTGGTGCAACTGCGGGTCGTCCGGAAGCTCGCTCTCCGCGCGCACCCACACCTTCATCTCCGCATCCGAGTGCCCAGCCGCGCTGAGGGTCGAGGTGTCGGAGGCGAACCGGGTCTCCAGCACGCCCCACTCCTGTCGCCAGGCTTCCGCGGCACGCCGCGACCGCGCACCGAGCACCTCGGAAAGCGGCGGGCAGGCCTCCGGCGGGGGCACCTGCGTCGGGGCGGCGTCCGAGTGGTCCAGGCCCGGCTCGAGCTCGTGGTAGGAGCAGACCACGGAGAAGATCACCCGGCCGCCCTGGTCGGCCACGATCCGGCGCGCCGAGAAGCTCGCACCGTCCCGGGTGGTCTCGACGGTGTAGCAGATCGGCGTTCCCGACTCCCCCGCGCGCAGGAAGTACGCGCCCAGCGAGTGGGCCACCCGGCCCTCGGGGACCGTCCGGTAGCCGGCGGTGAGGGCCTGAGCGAGCACCTGACCCCCGAACACACGCTGGCGGGACGAGCCCGCATCACGACCGAGGAAGGTGTTCTCGCCGGTGCGGTCGAGGTCGAGAATCCCGATCAGCTCGTCGACGGAGCCGGGCACAGCTACCGCCGGAAGTCGGTCGGCGGGTCCTGCTCGGCGAGGAACTGCTCCACGGCCGCCCCGATCTCGTTGGCACTGGGCACCGAAGCGGCGCCACTGCTGCTCAACCGGTCGTACTGCTCCTCGAGCGCCTGCACCACCGCAGGGAAGTCCGCGTCCTCCGCTGTCTCGGACTCGATGCCGGCCAGGTTGGCGGCCGAGCGCTCGGTCAGGGTCTCCATCGGGAACTCCAGCCCGGCCGCTTCCGCTACGCGCCGAAGCACCGCCTCCGTTGCCTGCGGGAACGCAGCCTGTGCCAGGTAGTGCGGGACGTGGGCGACAAAGCCCTGGCCGAGGATCCCGGCCTCTCCGGCCCGGAACTCCAGGACGTGCGAGAAGCTGCCGGGCAGCTGGACGCGATCGATCCACACCGGGTTGCCGCTCACGGTCTCCGGATCGGTGGAGTGCGCCGTGACCAGGGTCGGACGCGTGTGCGGAACGGCCATCGGCACCCCGGACACCGTGACCAGCCGCGAAACGCCCAGCCGCTCCGCGATCCCGAGGACGGCGGCGCTGGCGCGGTTCCACTGCGTGTCGGGCTCCGGCCCGGTGAGCATCAGGAAGGGCGTGCCCTTCGCGTCCAGCAGCCGGTGAATCACCAGCGAGTAGTCCGTCATCGACACCCAGTGGTTGGTGTCGAAGACCATCTGTGGCCGGCGCGAACGGTAGTCGTGCAGCTGGTCGTGATCGAACTCGACGAGCACCTCGTGCTCACACACCTCAAGCAGGTAGTGGGCCGCGCCGTGGGTCACCGAGCCGGCATCGATGTAGCCGTCCAGCAGGTGCAGCATGGCAGGCGCCGTACCCCGCACCGCCTCCCAGAGGTCCGGGTTGAACGTGTACAGCAGCCGAGGATCCAGCACCCGGCCACTGTACCCCGAGGCCTGCTCGCGACCAGCGCATTGCGCTGTGGGCTGACGGCCGCGCCGAGGCTCAGCCGTGGGTGAGCCGGAACCAGTTCGGGCCGGGCGCGCGGCCCCGGATGGTGGGGTTGAACTCGCCCAGCCGGGAACCCAGTTCGGTGAGCAGCTCGATCGTCCGGCCCGCTGCAGGGTTGGTCCGTGCGCCGTCGCGGATCAGCGCGACGATCCGGCGGTACGGCGTCGGGTTGGTCGGACGCACGTAGCCGACGTCGAAGCCCGACCACCCGACGGCGAGCTGCGGGACCAGGGCCAGGCCCACGCCGGCGGCGACGAAGGCCAGGCCGGTGACGTGGTCCTGCGCCCGCGCAACGTAGCGCGGCGTGAACCCTGCCCCCGCGAACGCGTGCGCGACCAGCCTGGTCGCGATGTCGTCGCCGAAGTCGTACTGCACCCAGTCGTCCTCACTGAACTCGCTGAGGTCCGCGGACTCCGCCTCGACGAGCGGGTGGTCGGGGGGCAGCGCAACCAGGAAGTCGTCCAGGCCGAGCTCCACCCGCCGGTAGGCCGGCGGCACCCGCGGCTCCTCGTAGGGGAGTTCGGTGTGGATCTCCACGTCCGCCTGACCGGAGTTCTCCGCGGTGTCGGTCTCGTTGATGGACATCTCCAGGGTGAGGCCGGGGAACTCCTGCCGCAGCGCGCGGGCGACCGCGGGTACCCAGGTGTAGGCCGCGGAGGCGAACGTGCGCATCGTCAGCCGCTCGGTCACGCCCTCCCTCAGTTCGCGGACCAGCACGTCGAGGTCGGTCATCGCATGCAGCGCCTCTGCGCTCGCCCGGGCGAGCGCGACCGCGGCGGGCGTGACCTGGATCCCCCGCCCGACCCGTTCGACGAGAGCGAATCCGACCTCCTTCTCGAGGGTGTGGACGTGCTGGCTCACGGTCGAAGGGGTGAGGCCCAGCCGCCGGGCGGTGTCGTTCACGGATCCGCTGGCCACGACGGCACGCAGAATGCGCAGGCGGTTCAGATCGAGCATGACAGGATCATACGGCCTCACCGCATGATCGTTCGGGTTATTCAGCTTGTCCCGAACAAACTTCGGCGGGAGAATTGACTCATGTTGAGCTACGCAGTTGTCGATCGGGACCGCGAGCGACTCGTCGAGGACCTCGAAATCGCTCGCCAGATTGAACCGACCCCCGTTTACCGGCGCAAGGTTGACCGGCGCCACTGGTTCCGCCGTGCCCTGACCGAGGGCGAAACCATCCGTACCCATCTCGCCAGCTACTGACCGCTGTCCGGCGCGCCGGACAGAGCGACGACCCCGGGACCCCCTCCCCCGTGCAGGTCGACGCGCCACCGTGGGGCCCCGCTGTCCCGGGGCCCCACGGAACACAGAGGGTCCGGCAGTGTCGCCGGATCTGGTGATCGCGGCTCGTTCCCTGGCCCCGATCCGGCTCCTCGCCAGATGTTCCGCCTTCCCCCATCACTCCTCGGCCCGGGTGCTTCGCTGCCGCTGACGCACCCGAAGGCACCTGACGTCTAGGCTGGGAGACGTGTGAGGAGGGGCGACGACTGGATCCCACGCTCCCGAACGGCAGGCCGGCCGGGCCGCGCTGGTCGCGCTCGCTGCCGCGACGAGTGTGCTCGGCTTCTGGCTGGTGCGGGTGCGCCGGTTCTACCGCGTCAACCACTCCCTGACCGGCCCCCACGGCACGGTGCGCTACCTCCTCCAGGTGCCGCCGGGACACGACCTCACCCGTCCCTCGCCGCTGGTCGTCGTCCTGCACGGGTTCCTCCAGTCGCCGGGGCACCAGCGCGAGATGAGCCGGTGGGACGACCTCGCGGCGCGCGAGGGGTTCCTCACTGTCTACCCGCTGGGGCAGGGCATCCCACCGCACTGGGACGCGGCTGACGCCGGCGAGACCCCGGCCACCCGCCGGCAGGTCGACGCCATCGCTGCGCTGATCGAGCACCTCGCGTCCCGCTACCCGATTGACCGTGACCGCATCTATGCCTCCGGCATGTCGAACGGCGGCGGACTCGTCGCGAGCCTGGTCCTCACCCTGCCCGACACCTTCGCGGCCGCCAGTTCGGTGTCCGGGCTCTACACCCTCGCCCCGGCGGGACCCGCCGTCCCGCGGCCCGTGCCGTTGATCGCGTTCCACGGTGCACTCGACCGGATCATCCCGATCACCGGTGGCGTCCGGCGCCTCGGACGGCAGGTGCCCGACGCCCGCGACTGGCTGGACGGCTACGCCCGGCACTGCGGTTGCACGGCATCGACGACCGAGGACCTCGGTGCGCGCGTCCGCCGGACCACGTGGTCCGGCGGACGCGAGGACTGCGAGGTCGTCTGGTACGCCTTCGCCGACGGCGGGCACACCTGGCCGGGAGGCGTGCCGCTCCCCGAAGTGATCACTGGCCCCACTCTTGCCCGACCCGACGCCACCCGGCTCAGCTGGGAGTTCTTCCAGCGTCACCCCCGATCGACGGGCGCCGCCGTCAGAGGTCCATCAGCTCCCCGAGCGTGACCGAGGGGTTGGCCACGCCGGCCCGCAGCGCCCGCACCATGAACGCGTGGCAGTCCCGGATCAGCGACACCGGGAGGTAGTGAACCTGGCGCTCCCAGTAGCAGCGCAGACCCCCGGACCCGTCGTCATCCATCACGGTGAGGTAGCCGGGCAGGCTGAACGCACCGTTGCAGGTCCAGTCCGTCGTGCACGTGTAGCCGTGCCCCACCGACAGTGGGACCGGCTGGAAGGTCAGCAGGACGTCGTAGTATCCCGTCCCGGGCACCGAGCCCTGGTCGCGGTAGAGCTCGTGCGGCAGGTCGAGCATCTCCATGCTCGAGAAGTCCGCGTGCCGGAACAGCGTGTCCTGCTTCTCCACCACGGCTTCCACGGCTTCCCGGAAGGTCATGCTCTCCGGCATGACGATGCGCAACGTCAGGTTCTGCACCCGGCACCCGCCGGAGTTCTTCTCCACGAGCGTCGCCCGCCGCGCCACGTTCACACCGAGGGTGATGTCCTCGGCCCGGCCGTTCACCTTCGCCAGGTAGAGCCGCAGGCCCATCACGAACAGCGCCTCATCGAGGAAAGATGCTCGCGGTCGAGGAAGGCCTGGAAGGCGCGCACGTCGGCAGCGTCCACCACCAGCACGACGTGGTCCGCCTTCGTCCGCAGGTGCTGCGTCCAGCACTGCCGCGCGTCCGGGCGCCGGGTGATCCGCCGGTACCGTTCGAGCGGCGTGACCCCCTTCAGGCTGGTGAATTGTGGCTCGGAGCCTGAGAACTCCGCCTGCCAGAACGCCCGGTCGGCCTCGCTCCGCTCGGAGCGCAGGTACTCCAGTTCCCGCTGCAGCACCGGCTCATGGTCCCGGGGCGGCCTGGGTAGCGGCTCCCCCGCCACGATCGCCGCGTACACGTCCACGACATCGCGGTAGAAGGCAGCGATCGCCCAGGCGTCCATGATCAGGTGGCTGATCACGCTGAAGATGCCGGTGTGGCCCTCGGGTGTCGTGAACACGATGAACCCGGCCTGTGGCGCGTGGGCGAGCGGGATCCGCCGGGCCGCTCGCTCGGCGAACAGGCGTTCCTGTTCGGCCGCGCTCGCGAAGTCGTGCTGCTCGACGTAGAGGCAGTCGCGCGGCCCGAAGTACTGGCGGTACTCGCCGTGCTCCTTGACGAAGCGCAGCCCGAAGGAGTCCCACCGCAGCACGCACACGCGTACGGCCTGGCAGAGCACAGCGGTGTCGAGACGCTCGTGGATGGTCACCGACGTGGCGATGTTCACGATCGACTTGTGCAGCGTCCAGTGCCGGTTCAGCATGGACAGCTGCTGGGACGGTGTCAGCTCGTACAGGGTTCGCGTGGGCACGGCTCTCCTACTCGATCGACTTCAGGGACTCGACCATCTTCACTACGGTCAGCTTGCGGTAGGTGAACACGCTCACGACCAGGCCGAACGCCACGGTGAGCAGGAACGCGATGACGAAAGTCCAGCCGGAGACGTAGTTGCCGAACATCACGTTCTCCTGCTCGATCGAGACCATGATCGCGCGGTGCAGGCCCACGCCGACGCCGAGCCCGGCCAGCGCGCCGATGATGGTGAGCAGGATGTTCTCCCGGTAGATGTAGCTGGACACCTCACGGTTGAAGAAACCGAGCACCTTGATGGTCGCGATCTCCCTGGTGCGCTCGCTCAAGTTGATGATCGTGAGGTTGTACAGCACCACGAACGCGAGCAACCCGGCCGAGATCACCATCGCCCAGATGATCGTGTCCAGGCTCTTGATCGTGTCCTTGAACTTCGTGACCGCGTCGGAGTAGTAGCTCACCGACGCCACCGTGCCGCCGCCCATCAGCCTGGTGCCGAGCGCGGTCTCCGCGCCCCGGTCATGGCCGGCGAGCTTCACGAACACTCCGTTGCACTCCGGGTCGGCCCCGAACACCTCGCGGTAGGCCGAAGGGCTCAGGTAGATGTAGTGGAAGATGTAGTTCTCCGCGATGCCCGCGACCACAGCCTGCCGGTATGCCCCCGTGCCCCGGTCGACGGCGATCATGTCGCCGACACCGACGCCCAGTTCGGCGGCCAGCTTCTCTGTGATCACCGCGCCCTGCGCCGGAAGCGCGATCGGGGACTGGCCCTCCCTCGTCCGCAGCGACACGAAGGCGCCGAAGTCGTCGGCATCGATCGGCGTGACCAGTGACGCTGCGAAGTCCGACGACGGCCCCTTCACGGTTGCGTTGACGTCGGAGACCGCCAGGGTGGAGGACACCAGAGGGTCGACGCCGAGTTCGGCCAGCACCGAGGTGCGGGCCACAGGCGTGGACGTGGGCGTGAACCGCAGCGAAATGTCCTGGCCGAAGATCTCGCCGTACTGGCGGTGCACGATGCTCCCGATCGAGTCGCTCAGGCCCAGCCCGGCCACGAGCAGTGCCGCGCAGCCGGCCACCCCGATCACGGTCATGAAGAACCGCTTCTTGTACCGGAAGATGTTGCGCATGGTCACCTTCTGGCTGAACGAGAGCCTCCGCCAGAGCTCCGGGATCCGCTCCAGCCAGATCACCTTCCCTGGCGGGGGCGCCTTGGGCCGCATCAGCGTGGCGGGGACCGCGGTGAGTTCGTTGCGGACGCCGAGGTACGCGGTGGCGCTGACCAGCACGATCGACACCAGGACGGCACCAACCAGGAGGGGTGCCTGCGGAACCTGCTCCATCGGTGGCAGCTGATACATCATCGCCCACGAGTCGAAGATCACCCGTGGGAAGACATTGATGCCGACGGCCACGCCGATCGTGCCGCCGACCGCGCTCGCCAGGGCGGCGTAGGCGACGTACTTGAACGCGATCGCCCTTCGGTCGTAGCCGAGTGCCTTGTAGGCACCGATCGAGGTGCGCTGTTCGTCGATCATGCGGGTCATGGTGGTCAGGCAGACCAGGGCGGCGACTGCGAAGAAGAACACCGGGAAGAGCAGCGCGATCGCGTCCATCCGCTCGGCGGTCGCAGCGTAGTCGGCGTAGCTGGCCAGCTTCGCCCGGTCGAGGACGTACCACGTGGGTGCGCTCAGCCGGTTGATCTGGTCCTGCGCCGCGGCGAGCTTCCGTTCTCCGTCGGCCAACTTCTGCGCACCTTCGGCCTTCTGCGTGGCGAGCTCGGCCAGGCCGGCCTCGTACTCGGCACGGGCCTCGTCGAGCCGGTCCTGCGCTGCGGCGAACTCGGCGTTCGCCTTCGACTTCGCCGCAGCCAGTTGCGCCTTGGCGCGATCGAGCTGGGCACGGGCAGCCGCCAGCTGACGCTTCGCCGAGTTCAGCTGGGACCTGGCCTTGCTGACCTGCTTGTCCGCAGCGGCCACGACCCGGTTGGAGGCCTTGATCGCGGACTGCGCTCCGTCCCGGATCCGCTCCTGCTGGCCCAACACCGACGTGAGCGCGGACCGCTGCTCATCGGTCAGGTTGTCGTCGTCGAGCAGGTCCTGGAGCTGCCCGATGCTCTCCACCGCCGCGTCGAGTGCCTCCTCGGCCTGCGCCTTCGCCTGTTTGGCTCCGTTGGTAATGGTGGCGACCTGGTCCAGCAGCCTGTGGTAGCTCGAGGTGCTCTGTTCGAACACGGCCTGCGCGCTGCGCAGCTGGGCGTCGAACTGCCGGATCGTTTCCTCCGACGCGGCGATCTGCTCAGCGAACGCCTGACGGCGCGCGTCGAGCGCAGCCTGTCCGGAGACGATCTGGTCCTGGGCCGCGGCGAGCTTCTTCTCCGCGGCCCCGATCTCCTGGTCGTAGCGGGCCCGCTCGGCGTCCAGCTCGCTGCGGGCCTCGTCGAGCTTCGCCTGGGCCTCCCGCTTGATCTGGGCGAGGCGGAGCGGAGCTCGCTCCTCGCCGAGGTTCTGCAGCCGTCCGACCACCCGGCCGACCAGGGACCGGTACTCGGCCGAGTACGAGTCGAGCTCCCGAGCTCCCTGCACGGTGATCAGGGCCTCGGTGTACACCGGGTAGGCGAACTCCGAGTGCGGCACCATCAAGAACAGGTTCACCCGGCCCCCACCGATGCTCGACTCGCCGTGATCGAAGGTGAGGTAGACCGGTGAGACCACCGTGCCGACGATCCGGTAGCGGTTGTGGTGCAGCGTGTCCGACACCGGAGCCGTGGTGCCCGAGGTCAGCTCGATCGTGTCGCCGATCCCCAGCGGGAAGCTGACGTTGCGGTTGGCCTCGACGACGCACTCGTCGGGCGCCGCAGGCAGGCGTCCGTCGACCAGCTTGGGCAGGTTCATCGGCGTGGAGTCGCCGTCTCCGGCGAGAGTCTCCGGCAGCGAGTGGGCGCGGAACACGTACTCGACCCCGCCGACCGTCGTGATCACGTCGGCGAAGTAGCCGGCCTGCACCGCGCGCACGCCCTCGGTCGCCGCGATGGCCGCGATGTCATCCTGCACCAGGCCCAGCGTCGACAGCACGCGAATGTCCATCATGTTCTGCGCGTCGTAGTACTGGTCGGCCGTGTACTTCATGTTCGGAGCCGCGGCCTTGATCCCGACGAACAGGCCCGCGCCGATCGCCACGATGGCCAGGATGGACACGAAGCGGGCGGGGTTGTTGCGCACCTCGCGCAGCGCGTCCCGGATCAGAGCGCGGCTCAGCATCACCACTCCAGACTGTCGATGCCCACCGGTACCGGATTGTCGACGATCTCGTCGATGCGCCCGCTGCGCACCTTGATCACACGGTCCCCCATCGGCATCAGGGCCGGGTTGTGGGTGATCACCACCACGGTGATCCCGCGGTTCTGGCAGGTCTCCTGCAGCAGCTTGAGGATCTGTCGCCCGGTCTCGTAGTCGAGCGCACCCGTGGGCTCGTCGCACAACAGCAGCTTCGGGTTCTTCGCGACCGCCCGCGCGATCGCGACCCGCTGCTGCTCGCCCCCCGACAGCTGCGACGGGAAGTTCGGCATCCGCTCGCCCAGGCCGACGCTCGCCATGACGTCGTCGATGTCCAGGGGATCGCGACTGACCTGCGAGGCCAGTTCGACGTTCTCCCTCGCGGTCAGGTTCGGAATCAGGTTGTAGAACTGGAACACGAAGCCGACGTCGTAGCGGCGGTACTCGACCATCTGCTTGTCCGAGTAGGAACTCACCTCCGCACCGTTGAAGAAGGTCTTGCCCGAGGTGGGTACGTCCATCCCGCCGAGGATGTTCAGGATGGTGCTCTTGCCTGCGCCCGACGCCCCGGCGATGATCACGAACTGGCCCTCCTCGATGCCGAAGCTGACCCCCGCGAGCGCCTCGATGTCGTAGTCGCCCATGCGGTACGTCTTGCGCACCTCGTCGAACGCCACGTAGTCCGCCACCCCAGACCTCCTACAACTCGGCCAACCGCACGTGCCGGACGCCCGCCCGCCCTGCACCCGGCGCCCCGCGCAGCCGGCACAGCGCCACGACGAACCCCGGCCGGCGCTCGTCGAGCCACACCTCGGCGCCCGGCCGGTCCAGGCTGGCACGGCCGTCAGCGTCGATCCTCACGGTGAGCCGTCGGACGCGATAGGACAGGCCCACCCCGAGCGCCTTCACGTAGCTCTCCTTGAGCGTCCAGTAGCGGAGGAACTCCCGGTCGGGATCCGGCGCACGCTCAACCGCGCCCCACTCGTCCGCACCCAGCATCCGGGCCGCCGCGTGGCGGTCCCGTCGGCGCAGGTTCTCCAGGTCAATCCCGATCCGATCGTCCGCACACGCCACCGCGACGCCGCCCGTGCAGTAGGCAATGCTCACGTGCACTCCGCGGTGGTCCGCGAGCGACGGTCTGCCGAAGCTGTTGCGGACCAGCACGGGCTCGGTGTCGGGCAACCCGAACCCGGCCACCAGGTCACGGCGGAGCAGCCGCCGGGCGACCCGTTCCCGCCGCTGCGGGGAGTCCAGCGACTCGTCGATGCACAGGGTTGCGGTGATCACGCCGCCAGCTTCGAGCGGATGTAGTCGTCGAGGTCACCGAGGGTGACCAGCCTGCGGACATCCCGTTCGCCGATCTCGATCCCGAGGTCGGACTCCAGGCGGCCGATGATGCTCATCAGGTCGTAGGAGTTCAGGTGCAGGTCGCGCACCGGATCGGTGTCGCGGGTGAGCTGGTCGTCGTCGACGTCGACGTACTCCCGAACCAGCTTGGTGATCGCGCCGAGCATCGTCATGCCAGGGCTCCTTCGACTCGGTGACGCATGATCTTCCTGGTCGATGTCTTCTCGAACTCCTGCTCACGCAGGTTCGTGAGGCAGACCCGCTTGTAGACGGCCAGTCGTTGGTTGACGGCAGCCACGTCGGCCTCGAAGCGGGCACGCGCTCCCTCGAAGCCGACCCCGCCGACCCAGTCGGGATCGAGATAGGCGGACGCGGCGATCCGCGGCGCACCGGTCTGGTCGACCAGCTCGTGCACCACGACCTCCCGCAGGTACGCGATGCCGCCGAGCAGGGCCTCCTCGATCTCCTCCGGCTGCACGTTCTTGCCGTTCGGAAGGATGATCAGGTTCTTCTGCCGCCCGGTGATGAACAGCGCGCCGCGCTTGCCGAGGTGGCCGAGGTCGCCGGTGCGGAACCAGCCGTCCTCGGTGAACGCCTGCGTGGTCGCGACCGGGTCGCGGTAGTAGCCGAGCATGACCGCCGGCCCGCGCACCTGGATCTCCCCGGTGCCGTCCGCGTCCGGCTCCCCGATCCTCACCTCGAGGTCGGGCACCGGCACGCCCACGGATCCGGGCACGCTGCGCACGGTGCAGTTGGAGGAGATCAGCGGCGCGCACTCGGTGATCCCGTAGCCGTTGTACACGGTGATGCCGAACGACGTGAGGCCGGCGACGACGTCCGGGCCGAGCGGAGCGCCACCGCACACGACCACCCGCAATCGCCCGCCGAAGTGCTCAAGGATCGGGCGGAAGAAGACCCTGCGCAGGTCGATGCCGATGGTGCGCAGCCCGTTGGACAGTGCGACGGCGTACTTCAGGTACCCCGTCATGTGGTTCTTCTCCGCCTCCTTCCAGATGTTCTTGTAGAGCGCCTCGACGATCATCGGAACCATCAGCGACATCTCCGGGCGGAACCGTCCCAGGTTCTCGCGCACGTGCATGATGCTGTCGTTGAAGCACAGCGTGATGCCGTCGAACAGGCAGCCGAGCACGTTCAGGTTGAACTCGTAGGCATGGTTGATCGGCAGCACCGACAGGCACACCCGCGGGAACCGGAACAGCGAGAACGCCGAGTGGATCACCGTGACGATGTTCCGCTGGGAGAGCATCACTCCCTTGCTCGGCCCGGTCGTCCCGGACGTGAACAGGATCGCCGCCGGCGCGTCCGGATCGATGCGGACCTCGGCGAACCGGGTGTCTCCGGCGGCCAGCAGTTGCCGTCCCCGGGCCAGCAGGGCGTCGAAGCCGGGCCGGTGGGATTGGGGCGCGTAGCGGCTGATGTTCACCGTCAGGCGCACCCGGGGGCAGTGGGCGAGGATGCCTGCGATGTCCGCGTGCAGCTCATCGCCGTACAGCACCGCGTCCGCGTCGCAGCGGACGATCAGGTCGGCCAGTTCGGCGTCGGTGAGCTCCTTGTCCAGCGGCACGATCACGCCGCCGCCACAGACCACAGCGAGGTAGCAGACCACGTAGGCGTAGCTGCTCTCGCCGACCATGGCGACATGGCCGCCGGCCAGCCCCTGGTCGAGCAGCGCCGTAGCTGCTGCCACGACATCGTCGCGCAGCGACCGGTAGGAGTACTCGTGGACGGCCCGATCCGGTCCCAGTTCGCGGAACGCGGGTCGTGTCCCGTACCTGTCGGCCCCCCGCTCGGCAAGTTCGGTGAGGTTCCTCAGTTGGGGAACGTCATAGAAAGCGCACCATCAGTGACCCCCTCATCATTGAAGGCGTACAGGGATGAGCCTAGTTCCGGGAGGACGGCGCCGTCGGCAATTCAGGCAGTTCGCAAGCCCTTCTTTCCCTGGTGAGACTCCGCGCATCCGTCGCGCACCGGAACACCCGCCGGCTACGGCGCGGCGAGCGCCAGGGCCGAGCGGACCCGCTTCGCCGAGACCGGCACGGCCGTGCCGAGAGCCTGGGCGAACAGGCCGATCCGGAGTTCCTCCAGCAGCCAGCCGATGTCCGCCACCCGCTGCGGGAGCGGACCGGAGGGGAAGCGTGCACAGAGCTCGGCGTACTCGTCCTCAAGGTCGGCGATCACGGCGAGCCCCTCGGCCTCGTGGCGGGGATTGGTCAGCGCGGCATCGAGCCGTCGCCGGATGGCCTTCAGGTAGGTGGGCAGCCGTAGCCATGCCGTCGCCGGAGTTGCCGCGATGAAGCCGCGGTAGACCAGCCCGTCCAGCTGTTCGGACGCATCGTCGCGGGTCGCGACCGGCACGCCAGCCAGCGCACGGCGGGCGTCACCGGCCAGTTGCAGGATCTCCCCGGCGAGGATGACCGTGCGCTGCATCGCCGCGGCCGCGTCGGCCCGGACGGCATCGGCGAGCCGGTCGAAGGATTCCCCGTCACGGATCTCGTCCAGCCCGCCGATCGCGCCGGCGAGGTCGCCGGTGGCCTTCAACCGCGCATCGGCCAGCAGCGCGGGCACGTCCGGGTAGGGAGAAGTGGCCAGCGCGAGCTTGGTGGCGTTCCCCATCCGGGACACCACCGACCGGGTCGGGTCGACCGTCGTCAGCGTGATCAGCCGGCGCAGCCCGTCACGATGCGCCCGGACGGCGGCGCCCCGGTCGGCGAAGACCTGCACGCCCACCCGGTCCACGCGGTCGACCAGCGCAGGAAAGCCGGGCATCGGCTCGGTGATCCGCTCCGGCAGGGTGCCGAACTCCCACCGCTTCGCCCCCGGGTGGGTGAGGTGGGTGGCCGCAGCGTTCAGCGTCCGGCTCACCTTCGGGGCGAGTTGCGCGGCTAGTTCGGCGAGGTCGCGCCCCACCACGGGCTGCGCGCCGTCGGCGACCACCCGGAACCGCACCCGGAGGTGGTCCGGCACGGCGTCCGGCTGCCAGGCATCGGGAGGAACCTGCACCCCGGTCAGGGCGAGCACCGCCCGTCCCAGGCCCGTCCAGACTGGTTCGGTGTCGGGACCGGGGTGGTCGACGAGCCACGCCAGAGCCCGGCGGGCAGTGTCGGGTGCGGGGACGAGCTGGGTGCGCAGCGCCTTCGGCAACCCGCGGATCAGTTCGGTGGCGACGTCCGCGCGGAGCCCGGGCACCTGCCAGGTGAACGGGGCGGCGTCGAGGCGGGTGAGCAGCGCCAGCGGGACGGTCACGGTCACCCCGTCGTGCCCGGAGCCCGGGTCGAAGGCGTAGTCGACGCCCAGTTCCTCACCCGCAGCCGGCCATCGGTCAGGGTAGGCGCCGGTGTCAAAGTCGGCGTCCGGGACGGTCAGGTCGGCCAGCGTGAGGTCGAGCAGGTGCTCGTCGCCGCGCCGGGCGTCACGCCACCACCGGTCGAAATGGGCGACCGTGACCACGTCCGCAGGAATCCGCTCGGCGTAGAACGCCGCGATCGCCGCATCGTCCAGCAGCAGGTCCCGCCGACGGTTCCGGTCCGCCAGCTCCTCCGCCTCGGCCCGGACCGCCTGGTTCCGCGCCCAGAAGTGGTGCCGGGTGCGCCACTCCCCCTCGACGAGGGCGGACTGGATGAACACCTCCCGCGCCACAGCCGGGTCGATCCGTGCGTAGCTGACCAGCCTCTGCGCGATGATCGGGACGCCGAGCAGCGTGACTCGCTCGTACGCCACGCACTGCCCACCCTTCGCCGACCAGTGCGGCTCAGAGTAGGTGTGCTTGAGCAGGTGTCCGGCGACCGCCTCCACCTGTTCCGCGCTGATCGGGGCCACGGTGCGAGCCCAGAGCCGGCTGGTCTCCACCAGCTCGACCGCCATCACCAGCGGCGCATTCGTCCGTGCCGCGCTGGAACCGGGATTGATCGCGAACCGGGCGCCCCGCGCTCCGAGGTACTCGGCCGGGCCGCGACGCTTCCCGCGCGCCGGCTTGGCGAGGCTGGCCTCGTCGAGCAGCCCCACGTGGGAGAGCAGGCCCGCCAGGACGGCGGTGTGTATCCGGTCGAGGTCGGCGGGGGCGTCGTTGCGGCGCATCCCGACCTCGCTGCAGGCCTCGCGCAGCTGGGTGTGCAGGTCCTGCCACTCACGCACCCGCAGGAAGTGCAGGTACTCCGCACGACACAGGCGGCGGAAGCCGTTGCCGGAGAGCTGGTGGCGCTGTTGGCGCAGGTAGGTCCACAGCCGGTGCAGCGCAGCGATGTCGGAGCCGTCCGGCGACGCCTCCTGCGCACCCTCCCTCGGGGCAGCTGGCGCCGCAGTCCGGGCGGAGAGCCGATCCTGCGCGGCGTCTTCCGAAGACAAGGAAGCCCCGGTTCCGCGTAGCGGAACCCAGAACCGGCGGTGCGCAGCGTCGGCCTCAGCCTGGTGCTCGACCGGACGCTCGCGGACATCGGGGATGGCGATACCGGCCACGATCGGCAGCACTTCCCGCAGGCAGCCCAGGCGGTGGGCCTCCACGAGCATCCGGCCGAGCCGTGGGTCCACGGGCAGGCGGGCCAGCGTGCGTCCGGTCTTCGTCAGCCGGACGGTGCCGTGCGCCTGCTTCTTCCCTGCGTCGATCGCACCGAGTTCGGTGAGCAGCCGCAGTCCGTCCCGCACCTGGCTGGCGTCGGGCGGCTCGACGAACGGGAACCGGGTGATGTCGCCCAGCCCCGCGTCCGCCATCTGCAGGATCACCGAGGCCAGGTTGGTGCGCAGGATCTCCGGCTGGGTGAACTCCGGCCGGGACGTGAAGTCCTCCTCGCTGTACAGCCGGATGCACACGCCCGGACCGAGTCGGCCGCACCGGCCCGCCCGCTGGTTGGCCGAGGCCTGCGAGATCGGCTCGACCGGCAGGCGTTGCACCTTCGTGCGTGCCGAGTAGCGGGAGATGCGCGCGAAGCCGGGGTCGACGACGAACCGGATGCCGGGCACGGTCAGGGAGGTCTCCGCGACATTCGTGGCGAGGACGATCCGCCGTCCCGTATGGGGGGTGAACACGCGGTGCTGCTCCGCGGCCGACAGCCGGGCATACAGCGGCACCACCTCGGTGAACCGCAACGCGAGACCGTTGATCGCCTCCGCAGCGTCCCGGATCTCGCGCTCCCCGGACAGGAACACGAGAATGTCACCGTCCAGCGACCCGGACAGCTCGCTGACCGCGTCGCAGATCGCGTCCAGCTGGTCGCGGTCGCGATCCTCCGCGGTCGCGCTGACCGGCCGGTAGCGCAGTTCGACCGGGTAGCTGCGTCCGGACACCTCGATCACGGGGGCGTCGTCGAAGTGGGCGGAGAAGCGCGCAGTGTCGATGGTCGCCGAGGTGATGATCACCTTCAGTTCCGGACGCCGCGGCAGCAGCTGCTTGAGATAGCCGAGCAGGAAGTCGATGTTCAGACTGCGCTCGTGCGCCTCGTCGATGATGATCGTGTCATAGCGACGCAGGTCGCGGTCGTGGGAGATCTCGGCGAGCAGGATGCCGTCCGTCATCACCTTCACGCGGGTCTCCCGGCTGCGCTGGCTGGAGAAGCGCACCTGGAAGCCCACCGTTCGGCCCAGTTCCTCGCCCAACTCCTCCGCCATCCGGGCGGCGACACTGCGCGCGGCGATCCGGCGCGGCTGGGTGTGCCCGATCCGCTGCCGCCCCGCCAGAAGACAGATCTTCGGCAACTGGGTGGTCTTTCCGGACCCGGTCTCACCCGCGACCACCAGCACCTGGTGGTGGCGTAGCGCCTCGGTGATCTCCTCGACGTGCGCGCTGATCGGCAGCGCCTCGTCGAAGGCGATCACGGGCTGGTCAGGGGTCATAGCCGGCCAAGTTTACGCCGGTGCCGCCGGGCTCGTTCGGCGCCCTCGGGAAGCTGCCGCGAGCGGGGCCCGGATGGTGAAGGTGCCAGCTCAGGACCCGTGGCTGTCCTTGGGCCGGATCACACCGACCGGGCAGCGGGCGTGGCTGAGCAGACCACGGATCAGACCCCCCACAGAGTAGGTCGGGAAGGACGCGTGCACCTCGACGACGAGCAGGTCCAGTTCCTCGCTGCGGGTGGTGAGCACGTCGAGAGGGTTGCCGTAGGAGACCTCGAGGGTGACGTCGACGTCCGGGTAGTCCTCGGTGATCTCCGAGACCATGTCGGTCATCCGGGCCTGCGTGACCTGAACGGCCGCCTGCTCCTGCTCCGGAGTCGGGTGGCCACCGCTGAACCAGCGTCCCTGCGGGGCACGGCAGACGCTGATCACGACGACCCGTCCGCCGTGGGTCGTGCATTCGCTGAGCGCCCATTCGAGAGCGACCGCGCCGCGCGCAGCCGTGTCGACGCCGACGCCGATCACACCGGTGGGCTGCTCGTGAACGACATCGTTCGCTGAGACCACGATCACCGGACAGCGGGACGTGCCCGCGATCCCGACAGCCGTCGATCCGGCGAAGAGCTTCTCCCCCGCATCCGTGGAGCGCCGTCCCACCACCACCAGTGAAGCCTGCTCGCTCAGCCGGGCCAGTGCGGCCGCGGGATTGCCGAGCACGACCTCGGTGCGGACGCGCTGCCGCGGGAGGCCGGCGGCGGTGGCGCTCTCCACGGCCTTGCCGAGCATGTCGGCAGCACCCTCCTTGATCTCCTCGGGGTCGAACACGACCCCCCAGGCGCTGTTCAGGACGGTGTCGTCGACGGCGTGCACGAGCACCAGCTCCGCGTTCCGCTGCCGTGCCTCCGCGATGCCGCGCGCCAGTGCACTGGTGGCGTCGTCCGAGCCATCGAAGCCGACCACGACGCGGGCCGGACCTACGTAGGGTTTGAGCATCTCAACTCCTCGGGTGGTCGGCCGAGACGGCGCGGCCGGAGTAGGCGGTCGGCGTGACGACCACGGTGAGCGTCCTGTGGCCCGGGGCCCACGGGGCGGGCACTGCCGGATCGTGCGGCTCCGGAGCTTCGCTGGCGTCGCCGCGCACGATCACGCTCCAGCCGGTCGCGGTCGGCACGTCAATGTCGTCGACCTCGAGGATCACCGGCACCGTGCCCGCCAGCTCACCCAGGACGGAGTCAGGATCGACCCGGAAGAAGACCCGGTCGCCCGAGACGACGTAGCTGACCGGAAGCGCCTGCAAGCCCTCTCCGGACAGCCAGCACACCCGGCCGACGCTGTGGCCGCGAACCAGGTGACGGCATTCGTCCCCGGAGAGTCGGGTGAAATGGCCACTTTCCATCGGGCGCATGCTAGCGGCTCCGCGTCCCGACCGCCTCGGGAACCGCCGAAGTGCCGGCGGGAAACCGCCACCGCACGCTCTGGGACGGTCCTGGTTCCGTCTGCTCAGCGCAACCAGGTGGACGCGGCGACGATCACAGGGATCGACGCGAGCGTCGAGACGAAGATCGCGTCCCGCGCGAGCAGGGTGCGCACGTGGTAGCGGCTCGCGATCAGGTAGATGTTCTGCGCCGTCGGCAGTGCGGCGATCACGGTCACGGCCAGCAGGTCGCCCGGACGCAGGTGGAAGACTCCTGCACCCAGGGCCAGGGCGAGCGCCGGATGCAGCAGCACCTTGATCGGCGCGACCAGGGCCAGCTCGCCGACGTCCGGGCCGCGACCGGGCAGCGGATCGAGCCGAAGCGAGATGCCGAAGGCGATCAGCATCGCCGGGACGGTCACCTGGCCGACCATCTCGATCGGCTGCCACACCACGCCCGGCACCTCCACGTGCAGCAGGTTCACGGCCAGTCCCGCAACGGTGCCGACAGTGATCGGGTTGCGCAGCGGCAGCGTCGCGTAGCGCACCCAGCTGAGCCGGCGGCGCTCCCTGCGTGCCGCGGCGAGGTCGAGAAGGGCGAGGGCCGTCGGTTGCATGATGCCGATCTGCAACAACAGGATCGGCGCCATCCAGGTCATGTCGCCGAGCACGTAGGCCGCGATCGGCAGGCCGAGGTTGCCGGCGTTGGTGTAGACCGAGCAGAGCGTTCCGACCACCCGGCCCGGCAGGTCCCCGCGTCCGAACAGCACCCGGGAGAGCACCAGATACGCACCCGCGCTGCCCACGATCGCCAGTGCCGAGACCGCAAGGGTCGCACTGAACAGGTGCCCGAGGTTGGCCCGTGCGACCAGGGCGAACAGTAGTGCGGGCGACGTCACTGTGAACGCGATTCGGTTCAGCATGCGGCGGTGGTTCTCGTTCAGGACGCGGAAGTGCGCCACCACCCAGCCGACCCCGATCACCGACCAGATGGTGAGGTATCCGCTCAGGGCCGCCTGCACACCGTCAGCGTAGGCCTCCGGCCGCCCCGTCCGGACTCCGGCCCGAGCCGTCGGTCCAGGGTGGCGCGATCCGCCGCCGTCCGCCGGCGCGGACACTGCCCGCCCGGTGCCTAGGATGTGCCGGTGCCCGAACGCAATCACCTGATCGACATCGCCCGGATCGCGGCGATGCTGATCGTGGTCGTGTTCCACACCCTGCTGTGGCAGGTGCTGCTTGTGGACGGCCAGGTGCAGGTGGTGCCCTGGGCACCGGGGCCGGTCTTCTGGGGCGTCAGCTGGGTCGCGACGATCGTCCCGGTCTTCTTCGTGGCCGCCGGCTACGCCAATGCGGTTGTGGTGGATACCTGGCGGGCGTCCGGCCGGCCGTACTCGGCCTTCCTCACCCACCGGGGCAGCCGGCTGCTCGGACCGATGACCGTGTTCATGGTGATGTTCGCCGGGCTGGGCACGATCGCGGCGTGGGCCGGCTGGCTCCCGGACGCCATGCTGCGCAGCGCCCAGTTCGCCCAACTGCTCTGGTTCGCCGTCGTCTACCAGCTGCTCCTGGCTGCCGCCCCGCTGGCGGTGTGGCTGCACGACCGGTTCGGCGCGTGGGCGATGCTGCCGCTGCTGGTGGGCGCCGTCGCCGTCGACGTGGCGGTCCGGACGACCGGGGACCTTCGCCTGCAGTGGGTCAACCTGGCCTTCGTCTGGCCGCTGGCGCACCAGTGGGGCGTCGCGTACCACCGGGGCTGGTTCCGCGGTTGGCCGATCGGGCGGGTCCTGGCCGTCCTCGCCGGATCGGTGGCGCTGGTCGCGCTCCTCGTCCTCGGCCTCGGCTACCCTCCCGCGGCGCCGGCGTGGGCGGACGTGCTGGTGGCGAACCTGTTGCCGCCCACCCTGGCCATCCTCGCACTCGGGCTCGCGCAGACGTGCGTCCTTGCGCTGCTGGAGCGCGCCGGGGCGGCGGCCCGGCTGGGCCGGCGCGCCGCCGACATCGTTCGGCTCACCAACGCCCTCCTGCTCACGATCTACCTGTGGCAGGTCCTGGCCATCGTGGTCGGGGCGGGAGTGTTGGTCGGCCTCTCGCTGCTGCTTCCCGCACTGGCGCCGGTGCTGATGAACCAGCTCGTCCTGATCGTGGTCGTGCTGGGGCTGCTGGCGCTCGCTGTGCCCGGCATCGCCCGGCTGGACGCACGCTGCATCCCCCGGCGGGGCCCCGGGCCTGCGCCGCGAGGTCTTGCCGAGGCGGGTTATGCGCTGTTCACCGCAGGCACCTGGGCCGTGTGGCAGTTCGGCGCCGTCTTGCATCCCGCCGACCCCGCGGCCGTCGCGGCGGTGGCGCTGTTCGCCCTCGGTGTGGTGCTGCTGCGCCGGGCGACAACTGCCTAGCGTCCTCGTCCCACCCCGGCCGGCTGGCTAAGCTGGGCGCTCATCCGCACGGCTGGAGGACGCATGGACCCAACCCGCTGGGATGTGCCGTTCCCCCTCATCGTCGTCGCGCTGTTCGTGATTGTGATGTTCCGTGCGAACGGCACCTACTGGCTGGGCCGGCTGGGCACGGCGGGGGCCCGTCGGACTCGGCTGGTACACCTGCTCGACTCCCCCGGCTACGTGCGGGCCACCGAGCGGATCGACCGGTACGGGCCGCCCGCGATCGCCGCGTCCTTCCTGACCATCGGCTTCCAGACACTGGCGAACCTCGCCGCCGGCGCGACCGGGATGAAGCTTCGGCACTACCTACCGGCCGTGACCATCGGTTCGATCGCCTGGGCCCTGCTGTACGCGACTCTCGGCACGGTCGGGGTCGATCTGGTCGGACGGCTCTGGGCCGTCTCCCCCTTCCTGGCCGTCGGCCTGGTCATCGCCGCGGTCGCGGCGATCGTCGGCTACCTGCTCTGGCAGGTCCGACGACGGACTCTGGCCACAGTCGAGACACACGCGCCTGACAGCCCGGTCGCATAGGGTTCAGCCATGGCCGAGATCCGCAAGTTCGACCCCGCCGCAGGCAATGCGATCGCGCAGGCCCTGAAGGCTGCGATGGGCGAGCCCGTGCGGCCGAACCAGCCCGGGGCGCGATCCTCGTCCCACTCCCCACAGCCCGAGCCGCCGGCGACGACCTCCTGGGTGTCGCTGCAGGTGACCAGGCGGGAAGTGACCGAGCCCGAAGAGGATTGAGCGTGGTGGACGACCTGGCATTCACCGCCCCGCTGTGGTGCGACTCCGGCGGTTCGTGGCGATTCGTCACAGTGCCGGACGACCTCTCCGACGTGATCCGGCTCGAGTCCGGTCCGCCGACAGGCTTCGGTGCGGTGAGGGTGGAAGTGAGCGTGGGTGCCACCACGTGGCGGACGTCGCTCTTCCCTTCCGCAGGACGCGGGGCCTATGTGCTGCCGGTGAAGGCCTCCGTTCGGCGCTCGGAGGAGTTGACGGACGGTGATCCCGTCTCCGTCGCCCTCCGCCTGATCGGGTCCTGAGACGCACACCGGCCGGCCCCGCAGGGACCGGCCGGTGCTTCGGGAACTGGCTCAGCTGCAGCCGCTGGTGGCTCCGCAGCCCTCGCAGATGTAGCAGGAGCCGGAGCGCCGCATCTTCGTGCCGCAGGTGAGGCACAGCGGGGCGTCCACACTCATCCCGGACAGCTTCTCCAGCACCTCTGCGGTGGAGTGCGCCTCCACCGGCACCAGAGCGGGCTGGTTCGGCCCGTCCTCGTGCACCCGGACGTTGTCGGCCTCGTCGTTCTTCAGCGACTCCGACTCGATCACCTCGGCCTCCTCCTCCTCGGAGAGGTACTTGCCGGTCTCGACGTACCGGGCCCGCTCGGCCGCGGTGTAGATGCCGAGCTCTGCGCGCTCATCGAAGGACAGGTAGTCCAGGGACAGCCTGCGGAAGATGTAGTCCATGATCGACTGCGCCATCCGCACGTCCGGGTCGTCGGTCATGCCGGCCGGCTCGAACTTGAGGTTGGTGAACTTCTGCGCAAACTGCTCCAGCGGGACGCCGTACTGCAGGCCGATCGAGACGGCGATCGAGAAGGCGTCCATCACACCGGCAAGGGTGGAACCCTGCTTGCCGAGCTTGAGGAAGACCTCGCCGAGTGATCCGTCGTCGTACTGGCCCGAGGTCATGTAGCCCTCGGCGCCGGCGACGGAGAAGGAGGTGGTGCGGCTGACCCGGGACTTCGGCAGGCGCTTGCGGCGTGCCCGGTACTCCACCCTTACCTCGGGCTCCGCCTTGGTCTCGGTCTTGTCCTCCGCCTTCGCATCGCTCAGCGGCTGGCCGACCTTGCAGTTGTCGCGGTACACCGCGAGCGCCTTCAGGCCCAGCTTCCAGCCCTGCAGGTAGACGTCGGCGATGTCCTCGACCGTGGCGGTCTCCGGCAGGTTGACCGTCTTGGAGATCGCACCGGAAAGGAACGGCTGCACCGCGGCCATCATCCGGACGTGGCCCATCGGCTTGATCGAGCGCTGCCCCATCGCGGTGTCGAACACCTCGTAGTGCTCCGGCTTCAGGCCCGGGGCGTTCACCACGTGACCGTTGCTGGAGATGTACTCGACGATCGCCTCCACGGTCTCGTCCGCGTAGCCGAGCTTGCGGAGCGCCCGCGGGATCGTCTGGTTGACGATCTGCATCGACCCGCCGCCGACCAGCTTCTTGAACTTCACCAGGGAGAAGTCCGGCTCGATGCCGGTGGTGTCGCAGTCCATCATGAAGCCGATGGTCCCGGTGGGCGCAAGGACGGAGGCCTGAGCATTGCGGAAGCCGTTCTTCGCCCCCAGTGCCACGACCTGCGCCCACTCCGCGCCGGCGGCGGCGTGCACGGGGGTGTCGAGGCCATTGAACGTGCGCACGTCGTCGTTGGCGGCCTGGTGCTTGCGCATCACGCGCTGGTGGGCCGACGAGTTGCGGGCGTAGCCGTTGTAGGGGCCCACCACGGCCGCGAGTTCGGCCGATCGACGGTAGGACACCGCGGTCATCAGCGAAGTGATCGCAGCAGCCAGTGCACGTCCGCCCTCGGAGTCGTAGCCGCGGCCCACGGCCATCAGCAGCGCGCCCAGGTTGGCGTACCCGATGCCCAGCTGGCGGAAGTTCCTGGTGGTCTCTCCGATCGGCTCGGTCGGGAAGTCGGCGAAGCAGATCGAGATGTCCATCGCCGTGATGATCAACTCGATCGCCTTCGTGAACAACTCCACGTCGAAGGTGTCGTCATCACGGAGGAACTTGAGCAGGTTCAGGCTGGCCAGGTTGCACGAGCTGTTGTCCAGGCTCATGTACTCGCTGCACGGGTTGGACGCCGTGATCCGGCCCGACTCCGGGTTGGTGTGCCACGCGTTGATCGTGTCGTCGTACTGCAGGCCGGGATCCGCGCACTCCCAGGCGGCCTGCGAGATCTTGCCGAACAGGTCGCGGGCGTCGACGGTCTCGATCACCTCACCGGTCATCCGGCCGCGGAGCCCGAACTCGGAGCCCTCCTCGACCGCACGCATGAACTCGTCACTCACCCGCACCGAGTTGTTCGCGTTCTGGTACTGGACGGAGACGATGTCCTTGCCACCCAGATCCATGTCGAAGCCGGCGTCACGCAGCGCCCGGATCTTGTCCTCCTCGCGCGCCTTCGTCTCCACGAACTCGTAGATATCGGGGTGGTCCACGTCGAGAACCACCATCTTCGCCGCGCGCCGGGTGGCGCCGCCGGACTTGATGGTGCCCGCGGACGCGTCCGCTCCGCGCATGAACGAAACCGGACCCGACGCGGTGCCGCCGGAGGACAGCAGCTCCTTGCTGGAACGGATCCGGGAAAGGTTCAGGCCGGCCCCCGAACCGCCCTTGAAGATGAACCCCTCCTCCTTGTACCAGTTCAGGATCGAATCCATCGAGTCGTCGACGCTCAGGATGAAGCACGCGCTGACCTGCTGCGGGCTGGCGGTGCCCACGTTGAACCAGACCGGCGAGTTGAAGCTGAAGTACTGGTTTAGCAGCATCCAGGTGAGCTCGTGCTCGAAGATCTCCGCATCCTCACCGGAGGCGAAGTAGCCGTTCTCCTCGCCGGCCTTCCGGTAGGTCTTCACCACCCGGTCGATCAGCGTCTTCAGGCTCGCCTCCCGCTGCGGGGTGCCCAGTGCCCCACGGAAGTACTTCGTGGTCACGATCGTGGACGCGTTCAGGCTCCAGAAGTCGGGGAACTCCACCCCACGCTGCTCGAACACGTGCTCGCCGGTCTTCCAGTTGGTCTGCACGACATCGCGCAGCTCCCAGGTGACCTCGTCGAAGGGGTGTACGCCGGCGGTGGTGAACACCCGGTTGATCTTCAGGCCCGGCGACTTCCGGCCACCCTTGGCGGGTGCCTTCGCGGTCTCGGTCATGGTTGGGCTGCCTTTCGCTTATCGGGGAGGGTGGAGAGTGGTCAGTTCGTGACCAGCGCCGAACGGCGCAGGGTTTCGATCTCGGCCTCGAAATCCTCGACCGAGTCGTAGTGCTTGTAGACCGAGGCGAATCGCAGGTACGCCACCGAGTCGAGTTCGCTCAGCGGGCCGAGGATGGCGAGGCCCACCTCGTCGGCCGGGATCTCCGCCTGTCCGCTGGCCCGCAGCGTCTCCTCCACGCGCTGTCCCAGCCGGGCCAGGTCGGCCTCTGAGACCGGACGGCCCTTGCACGCCTTGGCGACACCGGTCACGACCTTCTCGCGGGAGAAGGGTTCCACGACACCGGAACGCTTCACGACCACCAACTGCATCTGCTCGAGGGTGGTGAAGCGCCGCTCGCAGGCCGGGCACTGGCGGCGCCGGCGAATGCTGGTGCCGTCCTCTGCCACCCGGCTGTCCAGGACCCTGGTGTCGGTGTGGCGGCAGAACGGGCAGTGCACTGTCCTGACCCCTTTCTGGGGATCATCCGGTGGATGGTTGTGTGGATAACTCTCTGAGTCGCGACCACAATCTGTGGAGGAACCACAGCGCTGTAACTACTAGATGTAGAGGTTATGCCGCGAACCGCCGACTGGCAAGACCTGCTCTTGCGCGTGTCGCGGCGGATGGCCCGAATTGCGCACGCCGGCCGGTCAGCAGGACCGGCCGGCGTGGCGTCCCCCCCGGGATCAGCCCTGCGCCGCGGCGGCCACGGGCGCCTGTGGCGCAGTCGGGATCGGCGCGTCGCTCACCGAGAGGAACGCCCCAACCAGGACCACCGCCGCCACCGCCACCACGGTCAGGAAGAGCACCACCGCCACCGCGATACCGCGATCGGTGAGCCGCCAGGAATCCGCCGCTGCCACCGTCGGACGCATCGTGTGCGCCCTGGGCGCGGGCCGCACCTGCGGCGCGGCAACACCCTCCGGACGCCCACCCGGCATTCCGACCACCCGGGGTCGCGCCTGCGGGCCGCCATCCACGTGGCGCCAGCGCCCCGGCTGCGGGCGGTCAGGGACCGTGACGACCAGGTCATCTACCAGCAGCGCGCTCATGGCTTCTCCTTCGTCTCGCACAGGTGTTCGATATCTGTTCTATCCCAACCCGGCGGCCGGATCAAGAACATTCGAACAACTGTTCGCCCGCGTGTCGAGCTGGGAAGAGCCTCGCACCCGCCTCTGACATTTCCCGCGTGAGCCTCGGGCTTACGGGGCTCAGGTAAGATATGTCTTGTATTCAAGATGGAGGTACACCGATGGCGCACGCGCACCCGAACGATCCGAACCGACGCTTCTACGGCACGGTCACGGTGAGCGATCGAGGCCAGGTGGTGATCCCGGCGGAGGCACGTCGCGACCTCGGCATCCAGGTCGGCGACAAGCTCCTCGTCTTCGGCGACCTCGCCTTCGGACTCGCCTTCGGCAGGGCGGATGACGTGATCGCCAGGGTGCCGGGGCTGGCGCGCATCCTCGGCGTTCCCGAGTCGCCTGCCGATGAGTGAGCGCGCCCGCCGCGCCGTCCCGGCCTTCTGTGCGAATGCGGGTGCCCCTCTCGCCGCCCTCACCCTCATCCTGTGGTCCGGGTTGCCCGGGCCCGCGCTCCTGCCACTCAGCGTCCTCGCCGGCACGGCCGGCTATCTCCTCGGCGGCGCACTGGGCAGGGCGGCCCTACGCGCCGTCGACCGCGCACGGCTTGCTCCGCCGGGGAGACTCGCCTACCGCCTGGCTGCGCTGCCACCCGCTGAGGCGGACCACGCAGGAGGCAAGGCGCGCGCACTCGCCCGGCTCACCCGGGCGGGTCACCCGGTCCCTGCGGCACTCGTGCTGCTCCCCCGCGCCTTCGAAGGAGATGAACTCACCGCGGAAGGGCGGGACGCCCTGGACGGCCTGCTGGCCCGGCTCGGCCACGGCCCCTTCGCTGTCCGGTCTTCCGCTGTCGCGGAGGACTCCCTGACAGCCTCCTTCGCCGGCGCCTTCGAGACCGTGCTGGACGTCGACGCGCCCGACGTGCCCTGCGCCGTCCACCGGGTTCGCGCCTCTCGGCACGCCCCGCGGGTGAACAGCTATGCGGACGCCCGCGGCGTGGCCCACAACGGCGAGGTCGCGGTGATCGTCCAGCGCATGGTGTCCTCGCAGTTCGCCGGCGTCCTGTTCACCGTCGACCCGCTCACCGGCGACCTCGACCGGATGCACGGCAACCTCGTCGCAGGCCGCGGAGAGGCGCTGGTCTCGGGCACGTCGGACGCCGCGCCGTTCACCTTCCACCGCCCCGACGGCGCCTACGCCGGCCCACCAGAACTCGCCCCGAACGCCGCCAGGCTGCACGACGCCGCCGATCGGATCGAGTCGCTCTTCGACGGCATCGCCCAGGACATCGAATGGGCTGTGGCGGACGGCCGGGTCTACATCCTGCAGTCCCGCCCGATCACCACCATGACCGGCTGGGACCCGGTCACCGCCGAGCGCAACGACTCACTCACCGGCACCTGCCTGTGGTCGGCGACCAACCTCTCCGAGGCGAACCCCGAGCCCCAGACGCCGCTGACCATCTCCGCGGTCGCCTACCAGCAGAACCACGGTGGCCCGTCGATGAAGGTGCGCGGGCGGGAGATGGCCGGAACGATCGGTGGCCGCCCGTACGCCAACCTCTCCGTGCAGCTCAGCGCGCAGGGGCCGAGGGTGTTCGCCGACCCCAGGGCCGCGTATCGAAAGCTGGAGGCCCTGTGGGGCGTCCTGCCCGATGCCGTTCCGGTCCCGTTGCTTCCGGTCAGCCGCGCCGACTGGCGGGAAGAGGGCCCGAGGCTGCTCGGCGCCGTCGTGCGGCTGGCTCTGCACCGGCTGGGCCTGCGCCGGTTCCTGGCGACCAGCCCGGCGGCCTGCCGCGAGCTCACCGGGAGGGTGGAGGACTGCACCACACCGGCCGACCTCCTCCGGTTGTGGACGGCGGAGGTGTTCCCGGCGTCCCTGCACTCGTTCTGGGCGGTGGTCGCCGCCACCGGCAACCAGGCGGACCCGATCGAGGCCGAACTGCGGGAACTGGTCGGCACCGACGACGCAGCCGTGCTGCTGTCCAACATCGCCGGCCTGGCCGGTGGCCTGGAGAGCCTGGGACCGGCCGCCGGCCTGCAGCGGGTACTGGCCGGGACCCTCTCCCGCGAGGAGTACCTCCAGCGGTTCGGGCACCGCGGCCACAACGAGGCAGAGCTCGCCTGGCCGCGCCCGGCGGAGGACCCCGGCTGGCTTGACCGCGCCCTCGCCGCCGCCGCGTCCACCGACGTGCAGGGCCTCCAGTCGAGGCAGCAGGCGGCCTTCCAGGCTGCCCTCGCCCGGCTTCGCGCCGACCAGCCCCGGCGTGCGCCAGCGCTGGAACGCCGCTTGCGACAGCGAGCCGTCCGGGCCGCGCGACGCGAGCAGGTGCGCTCGGAGGCGGTCCGGTGGACCGGAGTGAGCCGCAGCTTCGCGCTCAAGGCCGGCCACCTGCTCGGCATCGGCGAGGACGTGTTCTGGCTCACCCTGCCCGAACTCCTCGACGCGCTCGCCGGGCACACCGCCGCCTACGCGCACGTCGGGGTACGCCGACGGCTGCTGGAGCGGTACCGGTCCTTGCCGCCACTGCCCGGATTCATCGTCGGCCGGTTCGACCCCTTCGAATGGGCGACCCGTGACGACCGTCGCACCACCTACTTCGTCGCCGGTGCCGACGCGGGGCCCGCCTCCGATGCAGCGGGTGCCCTGCACGGCGCACCGGGCTCCTCCGGTGTGGTCGAAGGGATCGTCCGCCGACTGGACCGGATCGAGGACGCCGAATCGCTACAGCCCGGCGAGGTGCTCGTCACCCCGCTGACCAACATCGGCTGGACGCCGGTCTTCCCGCGCGCCGCGGCCATCGTCACCGACATCGGCGCGCCACTCAGCCACGCCGCCATCGTCGCCCGTGAGCTCGGCATTCCTGCTGTCGTCGGTTGCGGGGACGCGACCCGCCGGCTCGCCACCGGCGCGCGCGTCCGGGTGGACGGCGCCCGCGGCACCGTCGAGCTCCTGACTCCGTAGGCCGGCGCGGCCGGGCCTGCGCCGGACACCGACCGACCACTCGGCGCGGCGGCTCGGACGCCCGCCCTCCGGACGCGCGCTCCCGACGCCGCCGGACTCCTCTGCCACCGCCAGCAGACGCCCGGTGGCCGGCAGTCCCTGCGACACGTCGAACAGGTGTTTGATTCCGGACCACGCCAGGGCTAGCGTGGCGGACATGGCAAGGAAGGCAGAACCCCCGGCCCGCAAGCGGGGCCGTCCGCGCAAGGAAGACATCGCGGCACAGTTGGGCACCAAGGTGACCCAGCTTCCCGACGGCCCGGTGGATGCTGAGGGCCTCACGCCCCGCCAGCGCCGCATCCTGGAGGTGATCCGCGACGACCTGGTCAGCCGCGGCTATCCCCCGACCGTGCGCGAGATCGCCGACCGGGCCGGGCTCGCGTCCTCCTCATCGGCCGCGCACCAGCTGAAGGTGCTGCAGGCCAAGGGGTTCATCTTCCGGGACCCGCACCGCCCGCGTGCTCTCGAAGTGCGGCTTCCCGAGACCCTTTCGGTGCATGGCGCACCCGCACTGGAACCGGTCGAGCCGGACCTCCCTGTGCCGAGCGCGCCGTCGGTGAGCGTGCCGATCCTGGGGCGGATCGCCGCCGGCGGGCCGATCCTGGCCGAGCAGGCCGTCGAGGACGTCTTCACACTCCCCCGCCAGTTGGTCGGCGAGGGCACGCTGTTCCTGCTGGAGGTGAAGGGCGACTCGATGGTGGACGCCGCCATCTGCGACGGCGACTACGTGGTCGTCCGGCAGCAGCCCGACGCCAGCAACGGCGAGATCGTGGCGGCCCTGCTCGACGACGAGGCCACCGTGAAGACGCTCAAGCGCACCCACGATGCAGTGTGGCTGCTCCCCCACAACCCGGCCTACGAGCCCATCGACGGCACCAACGCCTCGATCATGGGCAAGGTGGTCGCGGTGCTGCGCAGGATGTAGCCATCCGGGCGCAGATCCGGGTGAGGCCCGGGGCCGGGAGGACCAGGGTGGGCGGTCGCTACGGCGACGACACCCTGGTTGTGGCTGTCCAGGCACCGGCCGTCGACGGACGCGCCACCGAGGCAGCACTGAGGGCACTCGCGAAGGCGCTCGGCTGTCGTGCGGCCGAGGTGACGCTCGTCTCCGGCGCGACCAGCCGCACCAAGCTGGTAGAAGTACCCGATGAGTGCGCCGATCGCTTCCGCACCCTCACTGACGCCTGAGAAGGTCCGGGAATGACCACTGTTGTCTCCACCCACTTTCTGTCCTTCGACGGCGTCGCCGAGGTCGACCCGGCCTGGCACTTCCCGTACTTCGACGCCGCCATGGGAGCCGCCGTCACCGAGGACTACGCCGGCGTGGACGTGCTGCTGCTCGGCCGGGTCACCTACGACAGCTTCGCCGGCGCCTGGCCCGGGCGTGAGGCCGCCGGCGGCGAGGACGCAGGCTTCGCCAAGCAGCTCGGCGACACCCGCAAGGTCGTCGCGACCCGCGGCACCGGGGATCCCGGGTGGCGCAACGTGGAGACCACCCCGGACCTGGTGGCGCGGGTGGCTGAACTGCGCGAGGAGACCGGCGTGGAGAAGATCCTCGTGGCCGGCTCGATCTCGATCGTGCAGCAACTCCTCGCCGCGGGAGAGCTGGACGAACTGCACCTGCTCGTGCACCCCGTCGTCGCGGGCACAGGGCGACACCTCTTTGACCCCGGCGCCGCAGTGCAGCCACTGCGGCTACTCTCCAGCACGAGCTTCCCTACCGGTGTGCTGTGGTTGAAGTACGCACCCGCCGACCTGCCCACAGCAGCCGGCTACGAAGACGTGGTGGACAAGGTGCCGAAGCCGGCCGAGTGAGTTCCCGGATCGCCGCCGGACGCCGGGGTAGTGCTGGCTGAGCCGAAGCTACCCGCTCCGACTTCCGCCGGCTGACCCGCCGAGCCGGCGCAGGGCGCCGATCGCGGTCTCGCGGTCGGTGGTCATCCAGAAGTCGGGCATCGACGCCTTCAGGAAGCTGCCGTAGCGGGCAGTCACCAGCCGAGGATCCAGCACCGCCACCACCCCGCGGTCGGTGAGGGTCCGGATCAACCGCCCTGAGCCCTGCGCCAGCAGGAGACCGGCGTGGGTGGCGGCCACAGCCATGAAGCCGTTGCCACCCGCCTCGGCCACCGCCTGCTGGCGCGCCTGCATCAGCGGGTCGTCCGGGCGCGGGAACGGAATCTTGTCGATGATCACCAGCCGGCAGGTGTCGCCGGGCACGTCAATGCCCTGCCACAGCGAGAGGGTGCCGAAGAGCGACGCCTCCTCATCGTTCAGGAACTCCGTGGTCAGCCTGGTCAGGTGGGCGTCCCCCTGGCAGAGCACGAGCCGCTCGGGCACGTGTTCGCGGCAGTACCGCGCAGCAGCCTCCGCCGCGCGCTGGGACGCGAACAGGCCCAGCGTGTGCCCGTCCGCAGCCCACAGCAGCTCGGCGATCTCGGCCAGCACCTCCGGACTCGTCCCGTCACGGTTGGGCGGCGGCAGCTGCCTGGCCACGTAAAGGATGCCCTGGGTGCGGTAGTCGAAAGGAGAGCCGACGTCCACCCCGCGCCAGTCATCGGCACCTTCGGCGCCCAGTCCCAGGGACGCGGCGACCGAGCGGAAGTCACCACCGATCTTCAGGGTCGCGGACGTGAGCACCACAGGATGGTTGTCGAACACCTGGTTGCGCAGCAGACCGGCCACCGACAGTGGCGCGCAGTTCAGCTGCCGACCCAGCCGCTCCGACTCCGAGACCCAGATCACGTCGCGCTCGTCCAGCTTCGCCATCCGCTCGGCGATGTCGAAGATCTCCTGGGCCGCAGCCTGAGCCTGCCGCCGCTCGGTCTCGTCGTCCTTGCCGCCCGCCAGTCCGGTGACCGCAGCCCGGGCCGCAGCGCGGACCACCCGTAGTGCAGCGGTCAGCTCACCGTCCGGATCGGTCACCCGACCCACCTCTGCGGCATCCAGACCCAGCTGCAGCGCGTCGCCCGCCTCCAGGAACTCCACCCCCACGTCGTCACTCAGCCAGCTCAGGCAGCGCCGGGCGACCCGCTCCACCTGTGCAGGCCCGAGCTCGACCGACGCCGCCCCGGTGACCCGACTGACCAGTTCGTGTGCCTCGTCGATGACCAGCGCGTCGAACTCTGGCAGCGCGGTGCCACCGTGCAGGGCGTCGACGGCCAGCAGGGCGTGGTTCGTCACGACCAACTGGCTCTCGCGCGCCCGCACCCGGGACTTCTCGACCAGGCACTCCACCCCGAAAGGGCAGCGCTGGGCGCCCAGGCACTCCCGCACGGGTACCGACACCTGGACCCAGGCCGCAGGCGTGTGGGCGGGAGCGTCGTCCCGGTCAGCGAGTCGACCCGCCTCGGCTTCGTCCTCGGCCCATCGCCGCAGCGCGACCACCTCCGCGCCCACCCCAGTGGCCTCGCCGGGCTCGGGCAGCAGCGCGTCCTGCTCGGCCCCCTGCCCCTCACGGACACGGAGCAGGCACGCGTAGTTGCTGCGTCCCTTCAGGATCGCGTGGCTGACCGTCTCCCCGCACACCCGTTCGCACGCCTCCACAGCGGCCGGGATGTCCTTGGTCGCCAGTTGCGCCTGCAACGCCAGCGTGGCTGTGGCTATCACGATCCGCTGGTCAGGGTTCTCGACCAGGCTGGCCAGTGCCGGGGCGAGGTAGCCCAGCGACTTGCCGGTACCGGTTCCTGCCTGCACGAGCAGGTGCTCGCCGGTGTCGAAGGTGCGCGTGACCTCGCCTGCCATCACGCCTTGTCCGGGGCGTTGCTGACCACCGATACCCGCCACGGCCGCAGCCAGGATCCGGTCGGCCAGCCGCTCAGGCATCGGTGGCGTAGCGCGCCAGTTCCCCGGCGAGATCGGCGTTGACCCTCGCCACGACGAGCGTGCCGTGCTCGGTGTGGTCGGAGCTGACGAACTCCCCGCTCTGGTGGATCCGGTTGATCAGGTCACCGCGGTCGTAGGGCACCAGCGCCCGCACCTCGAGCTCCGGACGGGGCAGCCGCTGCTCCACCCGCTCACGCAGCTCCTGCACCCCTGCGCCGGTGCGGGCCGAGACGAACACTGCATGCGGGTAGCGCCCGCGCAGCGCGAGCAGGGTGTCCGGCTCGGCAGTGTCGGTCTTGTTGACGACCAGTTGCTCCGCCACGTCGGAGGCTCCGATGTCGGCCAGCACCGTCCGCACGGCCGAGATCTGGCCGAACGGGTCCGGATCGGAGCCGTCCACCACGTGCAGCAGCAGGTCTGCAGAGGTGGACTCCTCCAGCGTCGACCGGAATGCCTCGACCAGGTCGTGCGGCAGGTGCCGGATGAACCCGACGGTGTCGGTGAGCGTGTACACCCGCCCGTCCTCCGTCTGGGAACGGCGCGTGGTCGGGTCGAGGGTGGCGAACAGTGCGTCCTCGACCAGCACCCCGGCGCCGGTGAGCCGGTTCAGCAGGGAGCTCTTGCCGGCGTTGGTGTAGCCGACGATCGCCACGCTCGGCACCTGGTTGCGGGTGCGCTGGGAGCGCTTGGTCTCGCGGACGGACTCCAGCTCGCGAAGCCGTCGGCGCAGCACCGAGATGCGCGTCTTGATCCGGCGCCGGTCGGTCTCGATCTTGGTCTCGCCCGGACCGCGTCCGCCGATGCCCGCGCCCGCGACGGCGCGCCCGCCCGCCTGGCGGGAAAGGTTGCCGCCCCAGCCACGCAACCGCTGCCGTAGATACTGGAGCTGGGCCAGTTCGACCTGCGCCTTGCCCTCGGCGCTCTTGGCGTGCTGGGCGAAGATGTCCAGGATCAGGGCCGTGCGGTCGATCACCTTCACGCCGACCCGGTCCTCCAGGTTGCGCAACTGGGCGGGCTCGAGCTCGCCGTCGCAGATCACGGTGTCAGCGCCGGTGGCGATCACAACCTGGCGCAGCTCCTCCACCTTGCCCCGGCCGATGAAGGTCGCCGGATCCGCCGTGCCGCGGCGCTGCACGAGGCCCTCCAGCACCTCCGAGCCCGCGGTCTCGGCCAGCAGTTTCAGTTCGGCCATCGCGTTGTCGGCGTCGACCTGGCTGCCGGTGGTCCACACGCTCACCAGCACGACCCGCTCGAGCTGAAGCTCGCGGTACTCGACCTCGGTGATGTCGGCCAGCTGGGTCGACATGCCGGCCACGCGGCGCAGCGAGAGCCGATCGGCGAGGTCCTGCTGGTCGCCATCGAAGTCGGGCTCTTCCGGAGTGGGCGTGGAGTACGGGGAGGTCAACGCTCAGCCCTCACCCAGCGTGCAGGTTCCGCGGGCCACCACGACGGCGGGCCCGACCAGCACGGCCTCTTCGCCGGACAGGTCCACATCGAGGGTTCCGCCCGGCACATCCACGACGTAGTGGTCGGCATCCCCCATGGCCGCGGCGGCAGCCACCACACCGGTGCCGCACGACTCCGTCTCGCCCACCCCACGCTCGTGGACGCGCAACCGGATCCGTCCGGGCGCCTCGCGCACCACGAACTCGGCGTTGACGCCGTTCGGGAAGGCCTCCGCGGGGTGCCAGGTGGGAGCGTGGGTGAGATCGAGGTCACGCAGCGCCCGGGCGCTCGGGAGCACGGCGACCGCGTGCGGGTTTCCCACGTCGACGCTCCTCGCGCGCCAGCTCTCGGTGCCGAGCCGCAGCACCACCTCCTCGCCGGTCGTCGCCGGACCCATCGTCACAGCGATCCGCCCGTCGGAGCGGAAAGTACCGGTGCGCAGACCGGCCCGGGTCGCGACCGTGACCTCCGGACCGGAGACCAGGCCCTCCTCGGCCAGATAGCGCAGGAAGACCCGCAGCCCGTTGCCGCACATCTCCGCCACCGACCCGTCGGCATTGCGGTAGTCCATGAACCAGCGATCCGTCTCGCCTTCGAAGCCCGGCACGAACTCCGCGCGCACCGCCCGCAACACGCCGTCCGCGCCGATCCCACCGCGCCGGTCGCAGAGGAAGGCCACCTCGGAAGCAGTGAGCGCGTAGAGGTTGTCGGGGTCGGCAAACAACACGAAGTCATTGCGGGTGCCGTGACCCTTCGCGAACTCGATCTGCATGCTCACTCCCCTCGGGCTCCGGCCACGATACCCCGGACAGCGGAGGCCATCGACGCGGCGCTCTCCGGCCCGGCGGGAAGCCAGGTGATCCGGGGGTCCCGGCGGAACCAGCCCAACTGCTTTCGGGAGAACTTCCGGGTGCCCGTGATCGTGGCCTGCATCGCCTCGGCCTCGGTGAGTTCGCCGTCCATCAGCGCCAGCACCTGCCGGTAGCCGAGCGCGCGGGAGGCCGTCCGGCCCTCCCGAAGACCCCGCCCGACGAGGCGCTCCACCTCAGCAACCAGCCCGTCGGCCCACATCCGCTCCACGCGGGCCTCGATCCGCGCGTCCAGCACGTCGCGAGGGAGGTCGAGCCCGAACTGAAGAACGTCGTCGAGGGCGTAGTTCCAGCTGGGCAGCGTGGACCGGAAGCTACCGGTCAACTCGATCACCTCCAGCGCACGGACGATCCGGCGGCCGTTGCCGGGCAGGATGCCTTCCGCTGTCTCCGGGGCGACGGATGCGAGGCGACGGTGCAGCTCAGGCGCACCGAACTCGGCCAGATCGCTCTCCAGCCGGGAACGCACGGCCGGATCGGTGCCGGGGAAGTCGAAGTCGTCGAGGATCGCGTGCACGTAGAGGGCCGACCCTCCAGCCAGCAAGGGCACGACGCCGCGGGCACGGCAGTCCGCGATCGCCGACCTGGCCAGGAACTGGAAGTCCGCGACACTGGCCGACTGCGTGACGTCCATGATGTCGATCAGGTGGTGCGGCACGCCGCCACGCTCGGCCAGGGTCGGTTTCGCCGTGCCGATGTCCATTCCGCGATAGACCAGCATCGAATCCGCGCTGACCACCTCTGCGACGATCCCGTCCGCGCCGAGCGCACCAGCGAGCGCCACGGCCGCAGCGGTCTTTCCGCTTGCCGTGGGGCCATTGAGCGCCACAACCGGGATGGTCACGTTCGGCATTGTCTCAACTCTCGACCCGGGATGCTTGGCAGCGCCCACCGGGCGGCAGACAATGGAGGTCGCAGCCGGGAGAGACTCGGCGCCGGTGGCAGAAAGGAGGTCGCATGGACATCGTCGGACAGATCCAAGGTGCCGTGGCCGGCCACGAAGCTGAAGTTGTCGAAGGCATCGAGAAGGTGGGTGACTTCGTCGACGAGAAGACCGGCGGCCAGTTCGCGGACCAGGTGGACCAGGCCCAGCAGTTCCTCAAGGACCAGCTGGGTGGCGAGGCCAAGTAATCCTGTAGCCCACAGATCTGGACGCGGGACGAACTTCCCGCACCACGACGAAAGCCGAGGGGTCGACCGAGAGGTCGGCCCCTCGGCGCGTTTGCGTTCCGGTACTCAGGCGCGGGCCAGCCGCGGCAGCCCCAGCACGGTGGGCGCCGCCCTACGACCCGTCTCGTCACCCGAGGATTCCTCCGGGCCCGTTCGGCCGGCCTCCCAGGCGTCCCCGCCGCGGGTACGGCGCAGGCCGATCAGCCCGTCATCGGCGTTCAGGTGGTGCGGAGCGGCATAGGTGATCGCCACCTCGGCGAGGTCACCGGGGCGCGGACGCCGTCCCGGATCGTCCGGGACGCGCACGTGCACGAGCCGGTTGTCCCTGGCCCGTCCGGACATCCGCTGGGTGGCGGCGTCCTTGCGTCCCTCACCGTCGGCGAACAACACCTCCACCCTTTCCCCGACCAGCTTGCGGTTCTCGGCCCAGGCGGTCTCGCCGACGAGGTCGACCAGCCGCTCATAGCGCTCCTGGACGATCTCGTGCGGCACCTGGTCCGGCATCGTGGCCGCCGGCGTGCCCGGCCGGATCGAGTACTGGAACGTGAACGCCGCGGAGAACCGGGAGGCGCGCACCACGTCCATGGTCGCCTCGAAGTCGGCGTCGGTCTCGCCGGGGAAGCCGACGATGATGTCGGTGGTGATCGCCGCATGCGGGATCGACGTGCGGACCCGATCGAGGATGCCGAGGAACTTCTCGCTGCGATAGGAGCGGCGCATCGCCTTCAGCACCGCGTCGGAGCCGGATTGCAGCGGCATGTGCAGGCTCGGCATCACGTTGGGGGTCTCTGCCATCGCTGCGATCACGTCGTCGGTGAACGCCGCAGGGTGCGGCGAGGTGAACCGGACGCGCTCCAGGCCCTCCACCTCGCCACAGGCGTGCAGCAGCTTCGCGAACGCACCCCGGTCACCGAACTCCACGCCGTAGGTGTTCACGTTCTGACCGAGCAGGGTGACCTCCTGGACGCCCGCCTCGACCAGCGCCCGCACTTCGGCGAGCACGTCGCCGGGCCGCCGGTCCGTCTCCTTGCCACGCAGCGCCGGCACGATGCAGAAGGTGCAGGTGTTGTTGCAGCCCACACTGATCGAGACCCACGCCGAGTAGGCGGAGTCGCGCCGCGTGGGCAACGTGGACGGAAAGCGTTCCAGCGACTCCAGGATCTCGACCTGCGCCTCCTGCTGCACCCGCGCCCGCTCCAGCAGCACAGGAAGGGAGCCGAGGTTGTTGGTGCCGAACACGACGTCCACCCACGGAGCCCGGTCAACCACGATCTGCCGGTCCTTCTGCGCCATGCAGCCGCCGACGGCGATCTGCATCCCGGGGTGCGCCTGTTTCACCGGGGCCAGATGGCCGAGGTTGCCGTACAGGCGGTTGTCGGCGTTCTCCCGCACGGCACAGGTGTTGAACACGACCACGTCAGCCTGCGCACCGTCCTCCGCGGCCACGTACCCGGCGTCCAGCAGGACGCCAGCGATTCGTTCGGAGTCGTGGACGTTCATCTGGCAGCCGTACGTGACGACCTCGAAAGTGCGCTCTGACACGGTGCTGAACTTCCTTCGGCCTCGGCGGATCCCGGCGTCCGCCGGGGGACGGGCGGAGCAGAGCGGTACTCTACCCGCTCACTTGGCCAGGGCCACCGCCCGGGACTCGCGCACCACCGTCACCTTGATGCTGCCGGGGTAGGTCAGTTCCTCCTCGACGCGCTTGGCGATGTCGCGTGCGATCGTCTGGGACTGCGCGTCGTTCACCAGCTCCGGGGCGACCATCACCCGCACCTCGCGCCCCGCCTGCATCGCGAACACCTTGTCGACGCCGGCGTGTTCCTTGGCGATGTCCTCCAGACGTTGCAGGCGCTTCACGTACATCTCCAGGCTCTCCCTGCGGGCACCGGGGCGGCTGCCGCTGATCGCGTCCGCGGCCTGGGTCAGGACCGCCTCGACTGTGCGCGGCTCGACTTCGTTGTGGTGTGCCTCGATCGCGTGGACGATGTCGGGGTGCTCGCCGTGTCGCCGGGCCAGGTCGGCGCCGACCTTGGCATGCGACCCCTCCGCCTCGTGGGTCAGCGCCTTGCCGATGTCGTGCAGGAACGCGGCGCGTCGGCAGGTCTCTATGTCGAGACCGAGCTCGCCGGCCAGCAGCGCGGCAATGTGGCCGGACTCGACCAGGTGTCGCAGCACGTTCTGGCCGTAGGACGTGCGGTACTGCAGCGAGCCGAGGATCGGCAGGAGACCCGGCGAGAGGTCGGTGATTCCCATCTCGATCAGCGCGTCCTCCGCGGCGCGGACGCACAACTCGTCGACCCTCTTCTTGCTGCGCTCGTGCACCTCCTCGATCCGGGCGGGATGAATCCGCCCGTCCGCGACCAGCTCGGTCAGAGTGAGCCGGGCGGTCTCGCGCCGCACCGGGTCGAAGCAGGAGAGCAGCACGCTCTCCGGGGTGTCGTCGATCAGCACATTCACGCCGGTGATCTGTTCGAAGGCCCGGATGTTGCGCCCCTCGCGTCCGATGATCCGGCCCTTCATCTCGTCGCCGGGCAGCGGCACGGTCGCCACCACCGACTCGGTGGTCTGCTCGGCGGCGAGCCGCTGGATGCTGGTCACGATGATCTGACGTGCGGTGGCGTCGGCATTGCGACGCGCGTCGGACTCGATCTCGCGGGTGAGCTGTGCGGCGTGCAGCCGGGCGTCCTTCTCCACGTGCGCCATCAGCTCGGCCCTGGCGTCCTCGGCAGACAGCCCTGCGACTTCGGCGAGGGCGTCGACACGCTCGCGCTCCGCCTCGTCGAGCTGGGCCTCCCGGTCGTCCAGCCCTGCGGCAATCTGGTCGAGGTGCGCCTCGCGGGTGTGCACCTCCTCGAGGTAGCGGTTCAGCCGGTCCTCCCGCTCGGCGAGCAGTTCCTCACGCCGGTCCACCGCCTGCCGCCGCGCCCGCAGCTCTTCGTCCTGGGCGGGTTGCACCGGACCGGACGAAGGAGATGGCTGCGCGGGCCGACGAGGTCCCGGGTGCCCCCGTCGCGTTGCGGGACGCGCTCCGGCCGGGCGCCCCCCTGGCACGCCCCCCCGAACCAGAAGGACAAACAGGACGACCAGGGCCACAGTGACCAGCGCCAGAACGGCCACCAACACGGTCAGCAAGACGGTCGGATTCATGGCGTCCTCCTTGAGCGTTCGAGGGGACGCTGACAACCCAGTCCTCAAGCGGCCACGGCCAGCACGGCCATGGGTGTGGCAGGTCGGGCCCGGCCGAGCCGGGCCTTGCAGTATCGCGGGGTTCAGTCCCCAGTGATGGTCAATCAGTCGCTCAGGAGAGGGTTCGCTAGCGCACCCATCGGCAGGCTAAGCCGACCGGGGTCATTCCGCAAGCTCTGCCGTCTCGGCGAGGACCTCGCGGGTCACCTGGGCGACAACGGACGCGCCGAAGCCACGGCGGGCGAGGGCGCCCGCGAGACGGCGATACTGCACCTGCGGGTCGAGCCCGACCAGTGAACGGGCCTTCCGCTCGGCGAAGCCGCGGGCGACCAGGTAGTCCCGGTCCGAGTCCAGGTCAGCCACCGCCGCTTCGATGACGTCGCGATCGACGCCCTTCTCCCCCAATTCGGCCAGCAGCGCCCTTCGGCTCTTCTGCCGGCGCTCCCCTGCCGCCAACCAGTCGCGCGCGAACTCCGCGTCGTCGATCAGCCCCACTTCGGCGAGTCGGTCGAGGACCACGTCGGCGACGTCGTTGGGCACGTGCTTCCGGGACAGCGCGCGGGCGAGCTCAGCCCGGCTTCGCGCCCGCACCGTGAGTTGACGCAGCGCGATCTCGCGGGCGACCGAGACCGGGTCACCGTCCTGCCCCTCGTCAGGCGACAGTCCGGCGACCTCGTCCCGATCGTCCTTCTGTCCGCGATTCAGAACTCGACCTCTCCGGTAACCGGGTCGACGCCCTCCGGGATGTCCTTGGACGCCCCCACTCCCAGCTGGGTGAGAATGCGTCGCTCGATCTCGGCGGCAACCTCGGGGTTGGACTTCAGGAAGTTGCGGGCGTTCTCCTTGCCTTGGCCGAGCTGATCGGCCTCGTAGGTGAACCACGCGCCCGCCTTGCGGATGATGCCGCAGTCGACGCCCAGGTCGATCAGACTGCCCTCGCGGCTGATCCCCTGACCGTAGAGGATGTCGAACTCGGCCTGCTTGAACGGCGGCGCGACCTTGTTCTTCACCACCTTCACCCTGGTGCGGTTGCCAACCATCTCCTGGCCGTCCTTCAGGGTCTCGATGCGACGCACGTCGAGCCGGATCGAGGAGTAGAACTTGAGCGCGCGGCCACCCGTGGTCGTCTCGGGCGAGCCGAACATAACCCCGATCTTCTCTCGCAGCTGATTGATGAAGATCGCCGTGGTACCGGCGCCGGACAGTGCACCAGTCATCTTGCGCAACGCCTGGCTCATCAGGCGGGCCTGCAGGCCCACATGGCTGTCACCCATCTCACCCTCGATCTCGGCCCGCGGCGTGAGTGCCGCAACCGAGTCGATCACCACCAGCGCCAAGGCGCCGGAGCGGACCAGCGTGTCTGCGATCTCGAGCGCCTGCTCACCGTTGTCAGGTTGGCTGACCAGCAGTGCGTCGGTATCGACGCCCAGCTTCGCCGCGTAGTCGGGGTCGAGGGCGTGCTCGGCGTCGATGAATGCGCAGATGCCGCCGGCGGCCTGCGCGTTCGCGATCGCGTGCAGCGCGACGGTGGTCTTGCCCGAGGACTCGGGACCGTAGATCTCCACCACCCGGCCGCGCGGGAGGCCGCCGATGCCGAGCGCAACGTCGAGTGCGATCGATCCTGTGGGGATCACCTCGATGGGCTGCCGGACATCTTCGCCCAGCCTCATCACCGATCCCTTGCCGTGCTGCTTCTCGATCTGGGCCAGCGCCGCCGCGAGCGCCTTCTCCCGGTCCGCTACCGCCATCTGTCGCGTCCTCTCACTCGACACTTCCGTCGTTGTCGCCATCACCCTAGGCAACGCCACTGACAATCGGTCAGGTGGTGGCGTCGGTGTGGATATCTCCACGCGCGCCGGGCAACTGTCCACAGGCTAGCCGAACAGATGTTCGATATGTGGGCGACACGCGTGGGCCAGGTGGACGGAAAGGAGAACCGTCCCCTTTTCGGCCACAGGCTTCGGGACGGCTCAGCAGAGGCGCGCTGTCACCGGTCCGCGAGGGGCAGTTCGAGGGCAGCCCACGCGGCCAGCCAGACCTTCTTGCACGGAATCCCACCGGCCAGCGCCTCGCTCACCGTGCGGTGCCCGAGTGCCTCGAGCACGACCGTGTCCGACCACATCAGTGAGTAACTCCCGCCGAGGTGGGACGCCAGCCTCGCCTTCAGGTCCGCCTCGCGCATCGGGTCAGGCCGCTGCGATGTGCGGGCCGCGCACGAGCAACGGGGTGACGCCGGCGTGATCGTCGATCTTGTCCGAGACCTGGCGCAGCACGTTCGACAACGGCACGTCGAGCGCACCGCAGATCGCGTTCAGCAGCTCCGAGGACGCCTCCTTCTGGCCCCGCTCGATCTCCGAGAGGTAGCCGAGGCTGACCCGGGCCTTGCCCGACACCTCGCGAAGGGTCAGGTTCGAGGACGTGCGCAGCTCCCGCAGCGACTCACCGAGCAGCTCGCGCATCAGCAGCGGCCGCTCGCGCACTTCCTGAATCATGGCTCGACTCTACCTGTCCTGCCGGGCTCGTCTCCGACGGTGGTACAACGCCACGCGGACGCGTCCTTGTTCCCTGAAGTCGTGGTCGAGGTTCCGGGGGCCGACCGGCCACAGCACGGCGCCGACTCGGCCCGCGCAGCCTCGCCCGGTGCAGGGGTCCGCTCAGCCGGCATCCTCGAGCGCCGCAGCGAGCAGATCCAGCGCGGCCGCAACGGTGGCGGCGCGGATCTCCGCGCGGTCCCCTGCGAAGGTGTGACGAACGGCCCGCGCGGGAACGCCGGGCCCGGCAAGGCCGAGCCACACCTCTCCCGGTTCGTGCCCGTCCTGCGGGTCGGGCCCTGCGACCCCGGTCGCCGCGATCGCCCAGTCCGCGCCGGTTGCCGCCCGCACCCCCACGGCCAGGGCCGCCGCCGTCTGGGGCGATACCGGACCGTGCGCGTCCAGCAGCTCCGAAGGCACCCCGGCGAGCCGAGCCTTCTGCGTGGTCGCATAGGCCACCACACCGCCAAGGTAGGCGGCGGAGGCGCCGGCGACGGCGGTGAGCGCGGCCCCGATCAGGCCGCCGGTGAGTGATTCCGCAGTGGCCAGGCTCTGTCCGCGCGCCGACAGCGTCGCGATGATCCCGGCCGCGTCCGGGTCAGGACTGGCCACCCGGGCCCTTCGCCGCTGCCTGGGCCTTGAGCTTCAGCGCGTCGCGGACGTACATGACGCCGGTGACGAGGGTGAGCACGAACGCCGCGCCCATCACCAGCCACGCCAGCCAGAACCAGAACGGGAGCAGGTCGCGAAGTGCGGGCATCGGGTACGGCAAAAACATGATCAGCGCGATCGACTGCAGCACGGTCTTCAGCTTTCCGCCGGCGGCCGCCGCCATCACCTCGTACTTCAGCATCGCCGCGCGCATCCAGGTGATGCCCCATTCGCGCACCAGGATGATGATCGTGATCCACCACGGCAACTCGCCCAGGATGCTCAGCGAAATGAAGGCTGCACCGGTCAGGGCCTTGTCGGCGATCGGGTCCCAGATCTTCCCGAAATCGCTCACCAGGTTGTAGCGACGCGCAATCTTGCCGTCGAAGAGGTCGGTCAGGATCGCGACGCCGAACGCGAGCGTCGCCCCGAGCCGCCAGGTGAACTGATCGGGGTGGACGAACAGCAGGACCAGGAACACCGGGACCAGGATCAGTCGCAGCACGGTCAGCGCATTGGGCAGCCAGGCGGGCACGCCGACGTCGGCGGATTGCGCGTGCTGCGTCATCACCCCTCCAGCTCCACGACCAGGTCCACGCCGTCCGTCGCCGTGACCGTGCCCCAGGCGAGCGCGCCCGTGACCAGATCGTTATCTGCTGGTCCGAGCGTAGTACCACCGTCGGTCTCCGGCCCCTGGTGTACGGATCTTCCCGACCGGGTGCCGTCCGGAGCGATCGCCTCCACCAGCACCTGGGTCCGCTCGCCGACCCGCTCGGAGGCGCGGTCCGCGGACACCTCGTCGACCAGCGTGGCCAGCCGGTCCACCCGCTCATCGATCGCGGACGGGTCGACCTTGCCGTCCAGGCTCGCCCCTTCCGTGCCCTCCTCGTCGGAATAGCCGAACACGCCCACCGCGTCGAGCCGGGCGGCGGCAAGGAAGCCGGCCAGCACATCGACGTCCGCTTCGCTCTCACCGGGGAAGCCCGCGATCACGTTGCTGCGGATCCCGGCGTCGGGGCGGGCATCACGGATCCGGCCGATCAGGTCGAGGAAGGAGTCGGCGTCCCCGAACCGGCGCATCCGGCGCAGCACCGGGGCAGAAGCGTGCTGGAACGGCAGGTCGAAGTAGGGCACCACCCGCTCCAGTCCAAGCATCGCCTCGATCAGGGACGGCCGAACCTCGGCCGGCTGCAGGTACGAGACCCGGATCCAGTCCAGCCCGTCCACGCTGTCAAGGCGGACCAGCAGCCGCTCGAGGGTGGTGCCGAGGTCCTTGCCGTAGGCGCTCGAGTTCTCGCTGACCAGGACCACCTCGCGGACACCGTGCTCAACCAGCCAGCGGGCCTCGGCGACCACCTCCTCGACCGGACGGGAGAGGTAGGAGCCGCGGAAGGAAGGGATCGCACAGAACGCGCAGCGCCGGTCGCAGCCGGAGGCGATCTTCAGGGGCGCGGACGCCCCGCTGGCGAGCCGATGCCTCGGGATCCACGCGTGGCCGGGGATCGCATGACCCGGGACGGACACGTCCGCGGCGCGGGCCGGACGCGCGACCGGTGTCACCGGCAGCAGGCCGCGGCGGTCGCGCGGAAGGTGGGCCTCGACCTGCCCGCCCGCGAGGATCCACTCCAGCTTGGCCGCGATCTCGGGGTAGGCGTCGAAGCCCAGGACGGCGTCCGCCTCGGGAAGAGACTCGGCCAACTCGCGTCCATAGCGCTCGGCCAGGCAGCCCACCGCGACGACAGCCTTGGTCCGGCCGCCGGCGGTCTTGTGGTCGGCGGCGTCGAGCAGGGTGTCGATGGAGTCCTTCTTCGCTGCGTCGATGAAGCCGCAGGTGTTCACGATGATCGCATCGGCGTCGTCCGGGTCGTCGACCAGAGCGAACCCCCCGGCTGCGAGGCGCCCGGCAAGCTCCTCGGAGTCGACCTCGTTGCGTGCACAACCAAGGCTGATCAGGTGCACCGGCGTCGGACTCACCCGCGCCACGCTACCTCACGCAGGCCGTCATTCGTCGAGCCGGGTGGTCCCGGGGACCAGCCGGCCGGTGCTGTGGCGCGTCGATCGCGCGGCAGGCGTTCAGCCGGCGCGGAGGGCGGCCAGCACCTCGTCGAGGTCGTCGGGCTTGACCAGCACCTCGCGCGGCTTCGAACCCTCGGACGGGCCGACCACTCCCCTGGTTTCGAGGATGTCCATCAGGCGTCCGGCCTTCGCGAACCCGACCCGCAGCTTGCGCTGCAGCATCGAGGTCGAGCCGAGCTGGAGGCTCACCACCAGCTGCGCGGCCTCAAGGACGAGTTCGAGGTCATCGCCGATGTCCTCCGCTACGGCCTTGCCCGAGTCGGCGGGAGCGGCCACGTCCTCGCGGTACTGCGGTGCCATCTGCTCGGTGACCTGCTTCACCACCGAACGGATCTCAGCTTCAGTCACCCAGGCGCCCTGCACCCGCAGCGGCTTGGACTGGCCCATCGGCAGGAACAGCGCGTCGCCCTGGCCGACGAGCTTCTCCGCGCCGGGAGTGTCCAGGATGACCCGGGAGTCGGTCATCGAGCTGGTCGCGAAGGCCAGCCGGGACGGCACGTTGGCCTTGATCAGGCCGGTCACGACGTCGGTGGACGGACGCTGGGTGGCCAGCACCAGGTGGATGCCGGCGGCCCTGGCCAGCTGGGTGATCCGGACGATCGAGTCCTCCACGTCGCGTGGCGCGACCATCATCAGGTCGGCCAGTTCGTCCACGATCACCAGCAGATAGGGGTAGGGCGCGAGCTGCCGCTCAGAGCCCGGAGGAAGCTTCACCTGGCCGCCCCGGACGGCCTTGTTGAAGTCGTCCACGTGGCGGAAGCCGAACGCGGCCAGGTCGTCGTAGCGGGCGTCCATCTCCCGGACCACCCACTGCAGTGCCTCCGCGGCCTTCTTCGGGCTGGTGATGATCGGAGTGACCAGGTGCGGAATGCCCTCGTAGTGGGTCAACTCCACCCGCTTCGGGTCCACCAGCAGCATCCGAACCTCGTCCGGTGTGGCCCGCATCATGATCGAGGTGATCATCGAGTTCACGAAGCTCGACTTGCCCGAGCCGGTAGCACCCGCGACCAGCAGGTGCGGCATCTTGGCCATGTTGGCCACAACGTAACCGCCCTCGACGTCCTTGCCGAGCCCGACCGTCATCGGGTGGTGGTCGCTGCGGGCCCGTGGCGAGCGCAACACATCGCCGAGGGAAACGATCTCCTTGTCGGCGTTCGGGATCTCGATGCCGATCGCGGACTTGCCCGGGATCGGGGAGAGGATCCGCACGTCGGCCGAGGCGACCGCGTAGGCGATGTTCTTGCCCAGCGCGGTGACCTTCTCGACCTTCACTGCGTTGCCGAGTTCGACCTCGTAGCGGGTCACGGTCGGGCCACGCGTGTAGCCGGTCACCGTGGCGTCGATCTCGAACTGCCGCAGCACCCCGGTGAGGCTCTGCACGACCGCGTCGTTGGCCTGGCTGCGGGCACGCGGCACCGTGCCGGGCTTCAGGATGGCCGGTTCGGGCAGCTTGTAGACGATGTCGCCGCTGATCGGGAGCTGCTCCGCGCGCAGGGGGCCAGGCGAGATCACCGGAGCCTCCAGCGGGGGCTGGGTGGGCTTGCCGGGCCTGGCTGCGCGCTCGGCGGTGAGCGCGATGGTGAGTTCATCGTCCGGTTCGGGCTGGGCCGGCTCGGGTTCGTCCACCAGGGGGGTGTCGTAGGCGCGGTGCTGGGCCCCGTACTCGATCTCAGGCTTCTGCGGCTGACGGATCCGCTCGCGCAGCGCGCTCACCCGTTCTTTCAGGACGCTCATCGGGACGCCCGCGATGACCAGAACGCCGAAGCCGGTGAGCGCGACCAGCACCGGCACGGCAAGCCAGGCAGTGAGCAGGTCGACGGTCAGCGAGGACGAGATGAAGCCGAGGAATCCACCCGCCTGCCGAACCAGCTCCGGGTGGTTCCCGCGCGGCAGGCCCTTGGCGATGTGGACCAGGCCCAGGACACCGAACAGCGCCGACAGCCAGCCCACGGCCTGACGCCCGGCTGATCCGTGGCGCTCGGGGTGGCGCAGCGTCCGCCAGGCCAGTCCGAAGCAGAGCAGCGGGACGACGTAGGAGAACGACCCGAACAGGGTGGTCACGCCCAGCTGGACCCCGTTGCCGGCCGCCCCGGGCAGGCCGATCCAGAACTCGCCGGCGACCAGCAGGCCGAGCAGCACCAGGAACAGGCCGGTGCGGTCGTGACGCGCCTCCGGCTCGAGATCCTTCACCGCGGGCGGAACGGCCCGCGCCGCCGAGCCGAAGACAGTCGCCAGTCCCCGCCAGGCCGCCGAGATGCCGCGCCCGATCCCGGACAGCATCCGGCTCAGCCCGGAACCCTGCGGCTGCTTTCGTGCCGGGCTCCGGGACGTACGTTTCCTGCTTCCTGTGCTCCGGGAGGCGCTGCTACTGCGCGCGGACGCGCTGCTGCGGCTCCGCGAAGGGGAAGACGCGCGGGTCGCCATGGATCGAAGGTTAGGCGATCCCGGCGACATTCCCGAGCCCCCACGCCGGGGAACCGCGGCTCGACCGCTGCGGCCCCACGACGCCACCCGCGACGGGGTCACCGTAACCGACGCCGCCCTGTGCGCTCAGGAGGCGAAGTGCTGCCAACCGCCGGCGGAGCCGTTCCAGGCCGCGCCGTCGACCAGAACCCGGGCCTCACCCGGCAGGACGCGTCCGATCACGTGCCAGTCCGCCGGCACCCGTGCGGCGTCGAAGGCTCCCACGAGGGCGTGGTCGTCGCCGCCGGTGAGCTGGAAGACCAACGGATCGCCCCCGCCGACCGCAGCCGCCACAGCCTGCTGCGGCTCGGCGACCTCGAGGGTCGAGGTGTCCACGTCGAGAGTCACGCCGGATGCCCGGGCGACGTGGCCGAGGTCGGCCAGGAGCCCGTCCGAGATGTCGATCAGCGCCGACGCTCCGGCCTCCGCCGCCACCCGGCCCTGCCCGTACGGCGGCTCGGGAACCCGGTGCGCCACGACAACGGCCCGGGGCGAGCGGAAGCCCCGCCCGAGCACGGCTACCCCGGCGGCCGCCCAGCCGAGGCGTCCGGCCATTGCGAGCACCTGGCCGGGTCGCGCGCCGGCGCGGGTCAGCGGCGGCAGGCCGCCCAGGTCGGCGAGAACCGTCGCGGTGACGACGATCTGCTCGGCCGACGTGGTGTCGCCCCCGACCAGCTGCACGCCGGCGAGTTCGCACTCGATCTTCACCCCGGCGGCGAAGCCGGTCGCCCACTCCACCGGCGTGGACGCCGGCGCGGCCAGGCTGATCACCAGGCCGATCGGTACGGCGCCCATCGCCTCAGCATCCGCGACACAGGACGCCACTGTCTTGCGTCCGACGTCCTCCGCGCTGGACCAGTCGCGCCGGAAGTGCACTCCCTCGACCATCGTGTCGGTGGAGACGGCAAGGTCACCGGCGAGGCGCAGCACAGCGCAGTCGTCACCGACACCGAGCAGCACCGGCCCGGACGCCGCCAGCCCCTCGGTCACACGATCGATCAGGGCGAACTCGCCGAGTTCGCCGATCGTCTGCCCCGCCCTTCCCGCCGGATCCCGAGGGAGGCCCGGGCTGCCGGAGTGGGGTGGTTCGGCCCGGGTCACCGCAGCCCCATCGGGCGTGCCCGCGCCAGCTCCACCAGCGTGGCGATCAGATCGGGATACTCCAGCCCGCTCGCGGCCCACATCATCGGGAACATCGAGGTGCGGGTGAAGCCGGGCATGGTGTTCAGCTCGTTCACCCATGGCGTGCCGTCCGGGGTGACGAACAGGTCGACCCGGGCCAGGCCCTCGACCGACATGGACGCAAAGGTGTGCGCCGCGAGATCCTGGATCGAGGCCAGCAGCTCCGGGGTGAGCTTCGCGGGCACCTCCAGGGTCACCTGCTCCTCGGGCAGGTACTTGGCGTCGAAGTCGTAGAAGGCATCATCGGTGTGCATCAGGATCTCGCCGGGCAGCGAGGTGCGCGGCGGCCCGGCCAGGTCCTGCAGCACCGCCACCTCGATCTCGCGGACGCCGACGAAGCCCTGCTCGACGACCACCTTGGGGTCGTAGCGCTGGGCGTCGAGGATCGCCTGCCTGAGTCCGGACGCGTCCTCCACCCGGGCGATCCCGATGCTCGAGCCGCCACGGGCGGGCTTCACGAACACGGGGTAGGCCAGTTCGGCGTCCACCCGGGCCAGGCAGCCGACCGGATCCTCGCTCCACTGCGCGGGTGTGATCGCCACCCACGGGCCGACGGGAAGGCCCGCGGCGGACATCGCCCGCTTCATCAGGTCCTTGTCCATGCCGATCGCGCTGGCCGCGACCCCCGCGCCGATGTAGCGCACGCCGAGCATCTCGAACAGACCCTGGATCGTGCCGTCCTCGCCCCACGGACCGTGCAGCAGCGCGAACGCGACGTCGATCCGGGTGATGTCGGCCAGGCGGTCGCCCTCCCTGGTCGCCAGTTCGGCGCCGCCGGCGCAGCGCAGCAGGACGGCCTCGGGGCGATCGGTCGCCACTCGAGGCAGCCGTCCGTCGCTGATCTCGTAGCCGGACAACTCCTCGATCGGGATCCGCACCCAGGAGCCGTCGCCGGCGATACCGATGCCGATCACCTCGAACCGCTCGGGATCGATCGCCCGGGCCACCCCACCAGCGGTGAGGCAGCTGATCTCGTGCTCGGAGCTCACCCCGCCGAAGATGAGGGCTACCCGTACCTTGGGGGGATTCGTCACGCGCTCACCCTACCTAGCTGCGCGGTACCCTCGCGCCCACCCTGATGTCGTAGACATTCTCGGGCGGATCTGCCCGTCGGATCTGTGCAACCAGCGCGGTCACCGCGTCCATGATCCGTGCGCCCGCGGCAACGACGGCCTCGGAATCGGTGCGCCCGGCCAGGTCGGACAGGTCCACCGGCGCCCCGCAGCGGAAGATCAGGGTGCGGCGCGGCCACAGCCTCGGCCAGCCCGGCCGCTTGCCCGGCATGATGAAGTTCGCACCCCACTGGCCGACCGGGATCACCGGGTAGCCGGTCTTCAGCGCCAGCCGTGCCGCGCCGGGACGGGCGGTCATCGGCCAGGTGTCGGGGTCGGCAGTGATCGTGCCCTCGGGGTAGACGATGATCAGCTCACCCGCCTCGAGGGCCTCCTGCGCGTGGATGAGGGCGTCCCTGGCCCGCTCCGTACCCCGCTCCACCGGGATCTGTCCCGTTGCCCGGGCCAGCCGACCGATCACCGGCACCTTCCACAAGTCCGACTTGCCGAGCGCGCGGGGCCAGCGTCCGTGCCAGATCAGGTACTGCGCGAGCGCAGGCGGGTCGGCATAGGAGATGTGGTTGCTGACCAGGATCGCGCCGCCCGTGCGGGGGAGGTGCTCCGCGCCGTCCCAGTCCTGATCGGTGATCCGCCGCAGCAGCCAGCCCGCGAACCGGGCGAGCCGTCGGTAGGTGGGCTGGACCGGCGTGGGGTTGGCCACCTTCAGCGGCGTGCGCGCAGACACGGCCTCGAAGGGCCCGGAAGCCGAACCGGTGGTCACCCCGCGGTCTTCACGGGCAGGGTCCGCGGCAGCCAGGCCGGCCGGTTCGCCTCGTACGCGGCGATCTCGGCCTCGTGCTGCAGGGTGAGGCTGATGTCGTCCAGCCCCTCGAGCAGGCGCTGCCGGGTGTAGTCGTCGATGCGGAACTCGAAGACGTTGTCCGCCGCCTCGACCGTGCGGTGCCGCAGGTCCACGGTGAACTCGATGCCTGGCTCGCTCTCCGCGATGTCCCACAGCTTCTCCACGACATCCTGCGACACGGTGGCGATCACCAGGCCGGCCTTGCCGGAGTTGCCACGGAAGATGTCGCCGAAGCGCGAGCCGATCACCACCTTGAAGCCGTAGTTCTGCAGGGCCCAGACGGCATGCTCCCGCGAGGAGCCAGTGCCGAAGTCGGGTCCGGCGACCAGGATCGAGCCGGCCCTGTACTCCTCCTTGTTGAGGACGAAGTCGCTGTCGCCGCGCCAGGCGGCGAACAGCCCGTCCTCGAAACCGGTCCGGGTGACCCGCTTGAGGTAGACGGCCGGGATGATCTGGTCGGTGTCCACGTTGCTGCGCCGCAGCGGGACGGCGATGCCGGTGTGCGAGCTGAACTTGTCCATTTCTGATTCCTTACAGATCGGCCGGAGAGCTCAAGGTGCCGCGGATCGCGGTGGCGGCAGCCACCGCGGGCGAGACCAGATGGGTGCGTCCGCCCTTGCCCTGGCGGCCTTCGAAGTTGCGGTTGGAGGTGGAGGCGGAGCGCTCACCCGGCGCCAACTGGTCGGGGTTCATGCCCAGGCACATCGAGCAGCCCGCCTCGCGCCACTCTGCCCCGGCGTCGGTGAAGACCTTGTCCAGGCCTTCGCTCATCGCCTGCAGCCGGACCCGGGCCGAGCCGGGGACGACCAGCATCCGCAGGCCGTCGGCGATCTTGCGTCCCTCGATCACCGAGGCGGCCAGCCGCAAATCCTCGATCCGACCGTTGGTGCACGAGCCAAGAAAGACGGTGTCCACCCGCACCTCGCGCATCGGGGTGCCGGCAGTCAGGTCCATGTACTCCAGCGCCCGCTCGGCCGCTGCCCGGTCGACCGGGTCGGTGAAGTCGTCCGGGGACGGCACGGCGGCACCCAGCGGGACGCCCTGACCCGGGTTGGTGCCCCAGGTGACGAACGGGGTCAGCGCCGAAGCGTCGATGTCGACCTCCCGGTCGAAGACGGCGTCCTCGTCGCTGAACAAAGTGCGCCAATAGTCGACGGCGGCGTCCCACTCGGCACCCTCGGGGGCGTGCGGACGTCCCTTCAGGTAGGCGAAGGTGGTCTCGTCGGGCGCGATCATGCCGGCCTTGGCCCCCCACTCGATGCTCATGTTGCAGATCGTCATCCTGCCCTCCATCGAGAGGTTCCGGATGGTGTCACCGCGGTACTCGACGACGTAGCCCTGGCCGCCGCCGGTGCCGACCTTGGCGATCAGCGCCAACACGATGTCCTTGGCGGTGACGCCCTCGGCCAGGGTGCCGTTGATGTTGACGGCCATCGTCCTGGGACGAGCCTGCGGCAGGGTCTGGGTGGCCAGCACGTGCTCGACCTCTGAGGTTCCGATGCCGAAGGCCAGCGCACCAAAAGCGCCGTGGGTCGAGGTGTGCGAGTCGCCGCAAACAACCGTGAGGCCGGGCTGGGTCAGACCCAGCTGGGGACCGATGATGTGTACGACGCCCTGGTCGAGGTCGCCCAGCGAGTGCCGGCGGACACCGAACTCGTCGGCGTTCTTGCGCAGGGTGTCGACCTGGAGCTTCGAGACCGGGTCGGCGATCGGCGCCAGGATGTTCAGCGTCGGCGTGTTGTGGTCCTCAGTCGCAATGGTCAGGTCGGTGCGCCGCACCGGCCGCCCGGCGAGCCGCAGCCCGTCGAAGGCCTGGGGGCTGGTGACCTCGTGGACGAGGTGCAGGTCGATGTACAGCAGGTCGGGCTCGCCTTCCGCCGTGCGGACGACGTGCTTCTCCCATACCTTGTCACTCAGGGTTTTGCCCATCGGACCTCCATCAGTGCAGCGTGGTGGGCTTTCGCTCCGCAACAGTATCAGCTTGCATATCATGATGCGAGACGGCAGTCTTATCCTATGGACAACTCAAGCGGCGTCGGAGTCCTCGACAAGGCGGCTCTCGTGCTGACCGCCCTCGAGCAGGGTCCGACCACCCTCGCCGGCCTCGTCACAGCCACCGGGCTCGCCCGACCCACCGCGCACCGCCTCGCCGTCGCGCTCGAGCACCATCGCCTGGTCAGTCGCGACCTGCAGGGACGCTTCGTTCTCGGCCCACGCCTCACCGAGCTGGCCTCCGCCGCCGGCGAGGACCGCCTGCTGGCCACTGCCGGTCCGGTGCTGGCCCGTCTGCGTGACATCACCGGCGAGTCCGCGCAGTTGTTCCGCCGTCAGGGTGACATGCGCGTCTGCGCAGCCGCAGCCGAGCGTCCCTCCGGCCTGCGCGACACCATCCCGGTCGGCACGCAGCTGACCATGGGCGCGGGATCGGCGGCCCAGGTGCTGCTGGCCTGGGAGGACCCCGAGCGGATCCAGCGCGGCCTGCAGAACTCGTCCTTCTCTGCGGTGGCTCTGGCCACCGTCCGCCGCCGCGGCTGGGCGCAGTCGGTCGCAGAGCGCGAGCCCGGCGTCGCCTCCGTCTCGGCTCCGGTGCGCTCCCCCAGCGGCAAGGTCATCGCTGCGGTCAGCGTTTCCGGCCCGATCGAGCGACTCTCCCGGCAGCCGGGGCGCCTGCACGCCCCGGCGGTGATCGCCGCAGCCGAGCGGCTCAGCGAGGTGCTCCGCCGCAACGGCGGCGAGGCCTGACCCGCCTGAACACGCAGGAAGCCGCCGGACCTGCTGGTCCGGCGGCTTCGTCCGTTCCGGGGATCAGGCCTGCTCGTCGCGGTGCTCGACGACGTTGGTGCGGTGGGTGGCCTGGGCGTTGGTGACGAGGCCGAGGATCACGGCGAGGACGCCGGCACCCATGCAGATGTAGCCGATCAGGGTGAGGTTCACGCCAGAGATCGAATCCCTCACGGCGAAGCTGAGGATGGCACCGATCACCAGCAGGGCGATTCCGGTTCCCGTGGTTGTGGACATTGGTCAGGCTCCTTCATCCGGTTGTCCAGGACCGGGTACCCGCGCTGGTACCCGTCCAAACCTCACAACCAGGTGAGCCAGTAGCCGTGCGGATGGCACTGCGCCAGCGCGCGGTCGGTACGGCGGCCGCCCCGCCAGCTCGAGAACCCGAGCAGGGTGGGGTCACTGCCCACCAGGCCGGGCGGAGCCGGAAGGGCTGCCACGACGAACGGCGACTCCGCCCAGACCCAGTCGAGATCGCGTTCGGCCCCGAGGTCGGCCAGCACGGCGGCGAACTCGTGCTGCCGCCCGGCGTCCAGGTAGCAGAGCGTCCAGGTCGTGGTGACCACGGGAACCCCGCCATCCAGCGCGTCGACGGTGGACGTGAGGTCGCTGACCGCGTCGCCGCGGCACAGCGGCGCCGGGTCGGCCAGGAACAGCTCGATCGCCTGCTGAAGCCGCACGAACCGGTCAGCCTGGTCGGGCCACACGCAGGCCTCCAGCCAGCGGGCATCGTCGGCATTCGTGAGGTCGAGCGGGTTCGCGTCCAGGCCCAACCGGGACGTGATCACGGGGAGTTCCGAAGCCAGGCGCCGGCCCTCGGGACGTACCGTGCACTCCAGCACCAGCTCTGATGCACCCAACACGCCGCGACCGTCGCTGTAGGCGAGCCGGTCGAGGATCAGGTTGAGCCCGGCGCTGGCGCCGATATCGAGGTGCGCCCGGGGTCCCCGAGGCAGCTCGGCGAGGCCTGCGACCAGCAGCGACGCGCGCCCGACCTCGTTGGTCTGGGGTAGGCGGGTCGCCACCAGTTCGCGAATCTCTGCGGAGTGGTCGGCGCAGAAGGCGAGGAAGTTCGGCACCGGGTCGCCGGGGGCGGTGCGCCCACCGGCGAGGTTCGGGTAGAACCGGGCCAGCGGATCGGTGGGATCGGCCAGCAGCAGGTAGTGGACGGCCGCGAACAGGTTCACAGGCACCCGGGCGGGGTCGGGTGCGTCCGCGAGGAGGTCCTCCAGGCCAGGCCAGTCCGCCAGCGCCGCGCTGAGCTGCGCGTACAGGGGCGCCCGCTTGCTCGAGGACCCGACGAAGCGACGAAACCGCGTCTGTACCGGGTCAGCCACGCGCGGCCACCTCGAGCAGGGCGCGCATCCGGGTGGGCAGCACCTCGGCCAGCGAGATCGCGGTGCTGCTTCGGGTGACGCCGGGGATCTCGAGCATCGCGTTCGTGACCCGGTAGAGGTGCGCGGTGTCCCGGGCCACCACCTTCACCAGCAGGTCGGCGTCGCCGGTGGTGGAGTGGATTTCGATCACCTCGGCCAGGGCAACCACTCCCGCCGCCGCGGCCTCGCCGTTGGCCTGGCTGATCTCGAGGGACACGAACGCGACCAGCGGGTAGCCGAGGGCAGCGTGGTCGACCCGCTGGCCGAAGTCGCGCAGGGCGCCGGCTGCCTGCAATCGCTTCAGCCTGGCCTGCACGGTGTTTCGGGCCACACCGAGGCTGCGCGAGATGGAAAGGGTGGTGGCGTCCGGGTCGTCGTCGAGGGCGAGCAGGATCCTTGCGTCCAGGGGATCGATCAGACTCATGCTGAGCATCCTGCTCAGTCCGGGCCCGAAAGGGAAGCAGGATGCACATACTGTCTGACTGCAGTTGCGCACACTGCCGACGGTTCGCGACCATAGCCGCACCAGTCGAAAGGTGAACCCGTGGATCCCGTCGCGCTCCCCCGGCCTCGTGCCGCCGTTGAAGCCCTGCCGGCCTACGTCGCAGGCCGCAAGGCCACCGGCGAGGACGTCGCCCCGCTCGCGTCCAACGAGAGCCACTACCCGCCGCTGCCGAAGGTCCTGGAGGCGATCTCCGCGGCCGCTGGACGCGTACACCGCTACCCCGACATGGCCACCGCGACCCTGCGGGAGCGCCTGGCCGTGGCGAACGGCGTGGGCGTGGACGAGATCGCCGTCGGGCCGGGCAGCGTCGGAGTGCTGTCACAGTTGATCGGCGCGCTCTGCGACGCAGGGGACGATGTCGTCTTCGCCTGGCGCTCGTTCGAGGCCTACCCGATCCTGTGCCAGATCGCCGGAGCGAACGCGATCCGCGTACCGCTGCGGGCGGACGAGGGCCACAACCTGCCCGCCATGCTGTCGGCGATCACCCCGCGCACCCGCGTGGTGCTGTTGTGCTCGCCGAACAACCCGACCGGAACCGGCCTCGCGCTCGACGATCTCGCCGGCTTCCTCGAACTGGTGCCCACCAGCGTGCTCGTGGTGCTGGACGAGGCCTACCGCGAGTTCGGGTCCACCGAACTGGACACCCTCGCGCTGTACCGGCGGTACCCGAACCTGTGCCTGCTGCGGACGTTCTCCAAGGCGTACGGCCTGGCCGGGCTACGGGTCGGCTACGCGCTCGCCCGTCCGGAGATCGCCGAGGGCCTGCGCCGCACCCAGGTGCCGTTCTCGGTGAGCAATGTGGCCGAGGCCGCAGCGCTCGCCGCACTCGACTCGGCGGAAGAGGTGGCCGCCCGCGCCGCCGTGGTGATCGCCGAGCGTCCGCGGGTGGAAGCCGCCGTGCGCGAGCTGGGCTGGGCCGTGCCGGACGGCGAGGCCAACTTCTTCTGGCTGCGCTGCGGCGACGCCGAGCGGGAGCGACTGGTGGCCGCCTTCGACGCGGCCGGCGTTCTGGTGCGTGGCTACGCCGGCGACGGCGTTCGGGTCACGCTGGCCGATCCGGCGACGAACGACCGGGTGCTCGCCGTGCTCGCGGCCTTCGAACGGGGAGTCGGGTGACAACGCACCCGGTCGAGGACGCACCGTCCGGGCTGCGCCACAGCCTCGTCGAGGACGTCTTCGGCCTTGTCACGGGCACGTTCGTCGCGTCCCTTGGCATCTTCCTGCTGAAGACGGCGCACGCGGTCACCGGCGGGACGGCGGGCCTGTCCTTGCTGCTCAGCTATGCCACCGGAATCTCGTTCGGGGTGCTGTACTTCCTGACCAACCTGCCGTTCCTTGCTCTGGCGGTCCGGAGCAAGGGCTGGGACTTCACGTTGCGGACACTGGTCTCGATCGCGATGGTGTCCGGCTTCGCGTACCTGCACCCCTTGATGTTCCCTGGCCTGCAGTTGAACCCCGTCTACGCGACCCTGGTCGGCAATCTGCTCGCTGGAGTGGGCATGCTGATGGTCTTCCGGCACCGCTCGAGCCTGGGCGGGCTGAACACGCTGGCACTGATCCTGCAGGAGAAGGTGGGCTGGAGAGCCGGCTACGTGCAGATGGCGATGGACGTGACGATCATCCTGGTTGCGCTCACCGTCGTGCCACCGGGCAACGTGCTGCTCTCTGCGGCCGGTGCGGTCGTGCTGAACATCGTGCTGGCGCTCAACCACCGGCCCGGGCGCTATCTGGGGTACTGACCACGTCCGTCTCGACGGGGGCGTCCGGAGCGGAGCATTCCCACGCCGACCCGGCATTGGTGGTGGACGTGCTCAGCTTCTCCACCACAGTCTCTATCGCGGTCGATCGAGGAATGGTCGTCTACCCCGGTTTGAGGCAAGCGCCGGGCGGGGTAACCTTCCGGGCATGACTGCCGGGTCGGCCACACGCCGCTGCACAGAAGGTTCCCCGGCTCTGCCTTGAGCTTCCGGCGGGCCAGGGGCCCGCCTCCCACGCACTGGCAACTCATCCGGACATGTGCGTGGGAAAGAGGTGAAGATGAACCAAACGCACGAGCCACCATCTGCCGAAGCTTGGCAGGCGTTCGTCGCGCGCAGCGACGGCGCCCTCGACGGAGTCGTCAGCGCGACCGTGCCCTTCGGGGTCTTCGTCCGGTTCGAGGAAGGCGTGGAAGGACTGCTCCCCACGGCTGAGTTGACGTCACAACTCAGCACCGGAGATCACGTCACCGTTCGCGTCCTCCAGCTCGACGCCGACAAGCGGCGGGTCAGCCTGCAGCTGATCTAGTCAGGCCGCGGGTGCCTGGCCCAGGTCCAGGCACCCGCTCCATGCTGACCGCGAGCCCGGGTAGTGCTTCCGCGCGGTTCTGCCGCGGTCGGGCTTTACCCCCTGGGCGGACAGGCTGATCGGCCTCGGCCCCGAAGCGGCAACGGTGTCCAGGAAGTGTTCAAGCGACCCGATACCGGCTTTGGACGGACGAAACCCCTTGCCAGAGTTGCCTCTGACAAGGGGTTTCACCCTGCAACCCGAGGGGATTCGAACCCCCGCTACCGCCTTGAGAGTTCAACCCGACCCTGATCGAGAGGTTTCGGCATGCTCGGGAGGCTCTGCTGTGCGTGAAACGCAACCCTCCACGACTCCAAGGACAACCACGTATCGCACGAACCGTGTCATGGCGTGTCGCGCGGGGCAGTGATCTCGGGCCAGGACCTGTCGGCGTCGCCAGCCCGGATGGCGATCTCGTTCTGCGCATTCCGGTGCAGCGGATTCCTTAGCCGATGCTCCGGCGCAGCAGCTTTGGCGCAGGTCGGGCCGGGTTGGTACGAGGTTGCAGGTGCTTAGCTGCTACGCCCGGAGCGATGTGGTGTGTCGGCGGATGCGCGAAGGGACCACTGTGCGGCGAGCAGGCCAGCGACGCGGAGCATCTCGGGGTCGCGCAGATCCGACTGTGGCGCAACAACCCTGAAGTGGCCGATCTCGGATCCCTGCTGGGTAACGGGGATGGCGATATGGGAGTAACGGCTCCTGGAGAGGCTCGAGAGTCCGGTCTCGAGAGGGTACCGGAGCGTTCCGTCGGGCTGGATGACGGCCGCGAATGCGTCGTGCGCACCGTGCTCGTAGGTGACCTGCTCGGCGCAGAGCAACCCGCGGATCGTACCGGCCACCCGCTCGAGACCGTCGTCGAGATCCGCGCTTCCGGCCGCGAGGTCCGCCGACTCCAGCACCCCTTTCAGGTAGGCCGTCTGCTGGCTGGCCTCGGAGTTCTGCCTCAGCCCCCAGGCGGCGAGCTCGCTGACCGCGAGCCCCACCAGGAGGAGCAGGACTGCGAGCTCGATCTCCTCGGGATCCTCGATCCGCAGTTGGAAGTACGGCTGGGTGAGGAAGAGGTCGAAGCCCACGGCCGACGAGACCGCCGCCAGGGCGCCGGCCAGCCGATCGCCGGTAGCGGCGGCGCCGACCACCAACAGCACCAGGATCAGGGCCGATGCGCTGTGGGGAATCCACCCGACGGCCAGTGCGAGAGCGGCACTCACCGCGATCGGGACCACGACGGCGAGCAGTCGGGTCAGCACCCGGTGATGTCGATACCACGCCATCTCCATACACACCACGCAATCACCAGGGTCGGTGGGATGGAAGGGGTTCCCCGTCAAGGTTGTGTCAAGACCCGGGGTCGGCACGCGACGTCCCGGGGTCGGGCGATCGGGAGTCAGGGACTGAGCCGGTAGCCCAGTCCGGGTTCATTGAGAAGGTGCCTGGGTCGGGTCGGGTCGGCTTCTATCTTGCGTCGTATCTGGTTGGAGTAGACCCTCAGGTAGTGATGCTCGCTGCCGTAGCTGGGCCCCCAGACGGCCCTGAGCAGCTGTTCGTGGGGGACGACGCGACCGAGGTGTCTGGCGAGTTCGGCGAGGAGGCGCCATTCGGTCGGGGTGAGGTGGATCCGGGCGTCGTCCCGGGTGGCGCTGTGCGCGGCGAAGTCGAGTACGAGTCCCTCGGACAGGTAGGTGTCGGGTGCGTCGGTTTCGTTGGGGCCGCGGCGCAGCGCGACCCGCACCCTGGCCATGAGTTCGTCAATGCTGAACGGCTTGCTGACATAGTCGTCGGCTCCCTCGTCGAGCGCTTCGACCTTGTCGTCTGCTTGTTGACGGGCGGAGAGCACGATCACGGGGGTGGTGGACACCTTACGGATGCGGCGGAGCACTTCGACGCCGTCGAGGTCGGGGAGTCCGAGGTCGAGCACGACAAGGTCCGGCTGCTCTGAGAGGAAGGTGGACAAGGCCTGCTTCCCGCTGCCAGCGAGCAGGACCTCGTGATCGCGAGCACGGAGGTTGATTCGCAGGGTCCGTTGCAGGATGGCGTCATCGTCCACGACCAGGATTCTGCTCATTACTGCTCCCGATCCTCACGGGTGATCTCCTGGCCCGGACGGGTCGGGAGGGTGACGACCATGGTCAGCCCACCCCCCGGGGTCGGTTCGGCCTCGACCACTCCCCCCATGGCCTCGGTCAGCCCGCGCGCGACGGCGAGACCGAGACCGATCCCTGCGCCGTTCGGCGCGTCCCCGTGTCGCTGGAAGGGCTGGAAGATCCGCTCGAGTTCGGCGGCGGGAACGCCGACTCCGGTGTCGACAACTCTGATCTCGACCCGGTCGGCCACCTTGCTGGTGTGGACGCGGACTGGCGCTGCGGCAGGTTGGTAGCGCAGCCCGTTCTCGATCAGGTTGGCCAGGACGCGGTCGAGCAGTCCAGCGTCCGTCCGGACTGTCCGGGCTTCGGGCTCGATGTCCCACACGACCCGACCAGGTTCGGGTAGCGCTGCGACGGTGGCGGGGATGACCTCGCCGAGGTCGGTGGGGCAAGGGTGTGCGACGAGGGCGCCGGCCTGTAGTCGGGACATGTCGAGCAGGTTGCCGACGAGGGCGTCCAGCCGGTCGGCTGACTCCTCGATGGCAGCCTGGAGTTCTTCCTTGTCCTCTGCCGACCAGGCGATCTCGGTGGAACGGAGGCTACCGATGGCCGCCTTGATTCCTGCGAGCGGCGTGCGCAGGTCGTGGGAGACGGCCGACAGCAGGGCCTTGCGGGCCTCGTTGTCGCGGGAGAGTTCGACGGCGGAGGTAGCGGTCGCCTGCAGTTCCGTGCGTTGCAGGATCGCGCCGGCATGAGCAGCGAAGGCGTCGAAGAGGCGCCGTTGGTCGGCGTTCAGCCCGGGGGGTTGGAGGACGAGCTCATGCTCGGCGTCGGCGTCCTCGTGGTCGCTGGGCGCGGTCGGGTCGAATACTCCGACGGAGGCCAGGACCACCGGGGCGCCGATGGCGGGCCGCGCGATCACAGCCGCCGAGCGGGCTCCGAACATGTCCACGGCACGCTGGGGCAGGAGCGGGAGCTGATCAGTTGACCCGAGAAGCGTGTGCGACAGCTCAACCAGCGCGGCGGACTCGCGTTGCGCAGCCTGCGCCTGCTCGGTCCGTCGCGCGTTGAGGTGGACGATCAGGGCCACCAGGACGCCGACCAGGACGAAGACGACGAGAGCGAGGCTGTTCTCAGGATCGGCGACGGTGAAGGTGTTCACCGGCGGCACGAAATACCAGTTGAGCAGCAGAGAGGCGAGGACCGCTGCCGCCACCGCCGGGATCACCCCTCCGATCAGCGCGACGACGACGGTGGCGAGCAGGAAGATGGGGATGTCGAGGGGCAGGTCGGAGGTGAAGGGGTCGGCCAGCAGGATCCCGGTGAGCAGCGGAGGCAGCACGATCGCGGTGGCCAGGCCGCCGAGAACGCGACGGCGGGACAGACCGGTGCCATTGGGGCGCCGGAATCCCTTCCCAGCCCCGGCGTGGGTGACGACGTGAACGTCGATGTCGCCGGAGCCGGCGATGACTCTCTCGGCGAGGCTCGGGGTGAGGCCCCGTCTCCACGGCGGGAGTCCCGGCGCGCCGACGAGGATCTGGGTGGCGTTGACGCTGCGAGCGAAGGCCAGCACGGCGTCGGCGGCGTCCTCGCCAGTGACGGTGTGGAACTCACCGCCGAGCTCGTCGGTCAGCCGACGTAGCTCGGCGACCTGGGTCAGGGGCGCGCTCGCGAGCCCGTCTGTGCGGGAAACCAGCGCGGCCAGCAGCACTCCACCGGCCAGGCGGGACGCGATCCGCGCGCCGCGACGCAGCAGCACCTCGCCCTCCGACCCTCCGGTGAGGGCCACCACGACCCGTTCCCGGGCGGGCCAGGCTTGGGTGATGCCGTGGGCTGCCCGGTAGCCCTCCAGGCCGGCGTCCACCTTGTCGGCCAGCCAGAGCAGGGCGAGCTCCCGCAGCGCCGACAGGTTCCCGACCCGGAAGTAGTTCGCCAGCGCGGCGTCCACCTTGTCGGGCTTGTAGACGTTGCCGTGTGCCATTCGGCGTCGCAGCGCCTCAGGCGCCATGTCGACAAGCTCGATCTGGTCGGCAGCGCGGACGACCTCGTCGGGCACGGTCTCGCGCTGGACGATCCCGGTGATCGAGGTCACCGCGTCGTTGAGCGATTCGAGATGCTGGATGTTGACCGTCGAGATGATGTCGATCCCGGCGTCGAGCAGGTCATTGATGTCCTGCCACCGCTTCTCGTTGCGCGAGCCGGGGGCATTGGTGTGGGCGAGCTCGTCCACCAGGGCGACGTCGGGATGGCGGGCGAGGACGGCGTCGAGGTCCATCTCCTCGAGGACCGCGCCCTTGTACGAGACCGAGCGCCGGGAGACCAGTTCGAGACCCTCCAGGAGGGCCGCGGTGTGAGCGCGGCCGTGGGTCTCGCAGACACCGACGACCACATCGGTGCCGCGCTCGGCGCGGCGGTGGCCCTCGTCGAGCATGGCGACGGTCTTGCCCACCCCGGGAGCCGCCCCGAGGTAGATCCGAAGCCTGCCGCGACCCATGCGTCCTAGCCTCTCACCGTTGGGAAAGGGCGAGGTTGAGCAGTGTGACGTTGACGCCGTCCTGCCCGAGGTAACCCCATGGCGCCGGCTCGGTGGCTGCGTCGATCATCGCGTTCAGGGCGGCGATGGACAGTCCCGTGGCCGCAGCAACCCGGGGTACCTGCCAGCGTGCGTAGGCGAGCGAGATGTGCGGGTCGAGGCCGGATGCGGACGCGGTCAGCGCATCCTCGGGGACCGGACCGACGGCGTCGGGGTTGGCAGCCCGGAGGACCTGCTCGCGTTCGGCCCTGGCAGCGACCTGCCGGTCCGACACCGGTGACAGGTTGCTTCCCCCTGAGGTCTTCCCGGAGTAGTCAGAAGCCGAGGGCCGGGGCTGGAACCACTGGGGGCCGTCGACGGCCTGCCCGAGCAGCGCCGAGCCGACCACCCGTCCCCGGGCATCGAGGATCAAGGAACCGCCGGCCTGGGCCGGGAAGGCCTGGGCGACGAGGGTCACCACGGCCGGGTAGGCGACCCCGAGGAGGACCGTCATGACCAGCAGGAACCTGGCTCCTGCGACAAGCTGGCGAAGAACAGCCATCCGACTACCCCAATCCCGGGATGAGAGCGACCACGAGGTCGATGAGCTTGATCCCGATGAACGGCGCGACGATGCCGCCGAGCCCGTAGATGAGCAGGTTGCGGTTGAGCATCGCCGAGGCACTCATCGGCCGGTACTTCACGCCCCGCAGTGCGAGCGGCACCAGGGCAAGGATGACCAGGGCATTGAAGATCACCGCCGAAAGCATCGCCGACTCCGGAGAGTGAAGACGCATCAGGTTGAGAGCCTGCAGTCCGGGGAAGACGACCACGAACATCGCCGGGATGATCGCGAAGTACTTCGCCACGTCGTTGGCGATCGAGAACGTGGTCAGTGCGCCACGGGTGATCAGCAGCTGCTTGCCGATCGCGACGATGTCGATCAACTTGGTCGGGTCCGAGTCCAGGTCGACCATGTTGCCGGCCTCCTTGGCCGCCGACGTGCCGGTATTCATCGCGACCCCTACGTCGGCCTGGGCGAGCGCAGGGGCGTCGTTGGTGCCGTCCCCGGTCATCGCGACCAGCCGGCCGCCGGCCTGCTCGGCCCGGATCAGCTCCATCTTGTCCTCAGGGGTGGCCTCGGCGAGGTCGTCGTCGACGCCGGCCTCTGCCGCGATGGCCTTGGCCGTGAGCGGGTTGTCGCCGGTGATCATGACGGTGCGGATGCCCATCGCCCGCAGTTGGGCGAAGCGGTCGGCCATGCCGGGCTTCACCACGTCCTTGAGTTGCACGACGCCCAGCGGACGCGGGACGCCGCCCGGGGTTCGGCTGGCCACCACCAGCGGGGTGGCGCCCTCCGCGGACACTCCGTCCACGATCGCTTCCAGGCCGTGTACCGGCCGGCCGCCCTCGGCACTCACCCAGGCGCTCACGGCCGAGCCCGCGCCCTTGCGCACCTGGGTGCCGTCGGCGAGGTCGATGCCGGACATGCGGGTCTGGGCAGTGAAAGGCACCAGCGTGGCACCGGAGCGGATCAGCGCCGATTCGTCCGGTACCTCCTCGGTGATGCCTTCGGCGCGTGCAAAGTCGATGATCGAGCGTCCCTCCGGAGTGAGGTCGGCCAGCGACGCGAGCCGAGCGGCCGCGATCAGTTCGGTGCGCTCGACGCCCTCGGCGGGGAACACGTCGGACGCACGGCGGTTGCCGAAGGTGATGGTGCCGGTCTTGTCCAGCAGCAGGGTGTTCACGTCACCGGCAGCCTCCACCGCGCGTCCGGACATGGCCAGCACGTTGTGCTGCACGAGACGGTCCATTCCTGCGATGCCGATCGCCGAGAGCAGCGCGCCGATCGTGGTCGGGATCAGGCAGACCAGCAGGGCGACGAGAACGACCAGGGAGAGCCTGTCGCCGGAGTAGATCGCCTGCGGCTGCAGGGCCATCACGGCCAGCACGAAGATGATCGTCAAGGTGACCAGCAGGATGCCGAGGGCGAGTTCGTTGGGGGTCTTCTGCCGGGAAGCACCCTCGACCAGGGCGATCATCTTGTCGATGAAGGTCTCTCCCGGCTTGGCGGTGATCCGCACCACGATCCGGTCGCTCAGGACCGTGGTGCCGCCCGTGACCGCGCATCGGTCGCCGCCGGCCTCGCGAACCACCGGGGCGGACTCGCCGGTGATCGCCGACTCGTCCACCGTGGCCACGCCCTCCACCACGTCCCCGTCTCCGGGAATCACCTCGCCAGCCTCGACCACGACCAGGTCTCCGAGGCACAGTTCGGTTCCCGACACTCGCTGCTCAGAACCGCCCGCCAGCCTACGAGCCATGGTCTGCGTGCGGGTCTTCCGCAGGCTGTCCGCCTGGGCCTTGCCGCGGCCCTCGGCGATCGCCTCGGCCAGGTTGGCGAACACGATCGTCGCCCAGAGCCACAGCGTCACCGAGACCGAGAAGACCCTCGGGGCGAGCACGGACAGGATCGTGGTCAGCACCGAGCCCACCCAGACCACGAAGATCACCGGGGAGCGGAACAGGTGGCGCGGGTCGAGCTTGGTCAGGGCCAGGGGCAGCGCGTGCCAGGCGGTGACCGCGAGACTCGGGTGTGCGGGACGGGGATGTCTGCTCACGACAGCGCCTCCGCGATCGAACCGAGGGCCAGGGACGGGAAGTACGTCAGTCCGGCCACGATGAGGATGATGACCACCAGGAAGCCAGTGAAGCCGACTGTGTGGGTGGGCATGGTGCCGGCGGTGACCGGACGGCGTCCCTGGGCGGCCAGACTGCCGGCCAGGCCGAGGACGGCGACGATCGGGACGAAGCGGCCGAGCAGCATGCAGGTCGCCAGGGCCAGATTCAGGAACGGCTGGTCGGCCGACAAGCCGGCGAAGGCCGAGCCGTTGTTGTTCGCGGCCGAGGTGAAGGCGTACAGCATCTCCGACAACCCGTGCGGCCCTTCGGTGGACAGCGCGCCGACCGCGACCGGCAGCACGAGCGCCACCGCGGTACCGACCAGCACCAGCGCCGGCGTGATCAGCATGGCCAGCGCGACCAGCGTGATCTCGCGGCGTCCGACCGTCTTGCCGAGCAGTTCCGGCGTCCGCCCGACCATCAATCCGGCGACGAACACCGCAAGCACCAGCATCACCAGCATCGAGTACAAACCGGTGCCAACCCCTCCCGGTGAGAGTTCGCCGAGCATCATGTTCAGCAGCGCGACACCGCCGCCGAGCGGCTGCAGCGACTCGTGCATCGAGTTCACCGCGCCGGTCGAGGTGCCGGTCGTCGCCGAGGCGAAGATCGCAGACCACGCCGTCCCGAACCGCTGCTCCTTGCCCTCCATGCTGGCGCCGGACGTCTCGATCCAAGTCAGCAGCGACATTGCCCCGAAGCACAGGAGCGCCATCGCCCCTGCCATCGCGTAGCCCTGACGCTGATCCTTGACCATCCGTCCGTACGTGTACGGCAGGGCGAACGGGATCACCAGGAGCAGCACGACCTCGAACAGGTTGGTGAACCCGTTGGGGTTCTCGAAGGGGTGTGCGGAGTTGGCGTTGAAGAAGCCGCCGCCGTTCGTGCCGAGCTCCTTGATCGCCTCCTGGGACGCGACCAGGCCGCCCTGCAGCACCTGCCGGCCACCGGCGACGGTGGTGATCGTCGTCGGCTCGACGATGTTCTGGATCACGCCTGCCGCAACCAGCAGGACCGCGGCCAGAGCGGCGAGCGGGAGCAGGACGCGGATGGTGCCGCGGGTCAGGTCGACCCAGAAGTTCCCGATCCGGTCCGTCCGCTCCCGCGCCAGGCCACGCACGACGGCGATCGCGACCGCGAGCCCGACACCGGCCGAGAGGAAGTTCTGTACGGTCAACCCGACCGCCTGGACGAGGTAGCCGGCGCCCGCCTCACCGGCATAGGACTGCCAGTTCGTGTTCGTCACGAACGACACCGCTGTGTTCAGAGCTGTGTCCAGATTCATCGACCTGCCCAGCGACAGCGGCAAGAACCGCTGCAGCAGGATCAGTAGCCACAGCGCAACCACAGACACCCCGGAGAAGGCCAGCACCGACCGCGCGTACACCGACCAACGCTGCTCGGTATCCGGGTCGACACCGACGAGCCGGTAGACCCAGCGTTCCACCCGGGTATGGCGCGCAGAGGTGAAGACCCGGTAGACCCAGGAACCCAACGGAACATGAGCCGCCGCGACGACGACAACCACCGTCAACAACGACAGCACCGCCGACATCCAGGCGCCCATCAGAACCGCTCCGGGCGCGCCAGCGCACAGGCAAGATAGACAAGCAGCGCAACGCCGACGACAGCGGCCACCAGATCCTCGATCACAAGGCCGATCCTTGATCCCCCAGCCACCTGAGCGAACGATGCTGACGCGATCCTGACCGATCTTGACGATTCACTGACATCGTGGCGCCCGATCCTGGGGAGGTGTCCGCCCGACCTCGTCGGAGCTGGGCACCGTCTGTGGGTCCGATCTGTGGTCAGGACATCTGCCAGCGCTCAGGACGACGAAAACCCCTTGCCAGAGTTTCCTCTGACAAGGGGTTTCACCTTGTAGCCCCGAGGGGATTCGAACCCCCGCTACCGCCTTGAGAGTTCGATACAAGCGTTCCGGACGTCGTTTTCGGCGTTGACGAGAGCGATTCTGAGCGTGAATGCCAGCATGACCGACTGCTCCCAACGCTCCCCCGCGAATCCAACTGTGTCGAAAACGTGTCGAGCGGCTAAGGCTCAGCTGTTGCTGCCCGGGCTGCTCGGCTGGTTCAGCGTTGCCGCGACTCCAGGTTGACGAACACATCCTCGATAGTCGGGTCCACCTCCGCTACCAGGGCGTCATCGAATCCGGCCGCCACAAGGCGGCTGCGCAGTCGCCCGTCGTCGAGTGGCGAATCGGCCGGCACCACTGCGTGCAGGGACGCCCCGGACAGGTAGGCCTCGTCGATGCCCGGCGCGGTCTCCAGCCACTGCAGTGCCGGGTCGGCCCGGCTGGTTGTGATGTCGAAGATGCGCTGTTCCATGTGGTTGGCGCGGATCTCGGCGGGGCTGCCTTCGGCGATGATCCGGCCGCGGTAGATGAAGGCCAGCCGATTGCAGTGCGCGGCCTCGTCCATGTAGTGGGTTGTGACGAAGAGCGTCACCCCGCGGCTGGCCAGGTCGTAGAGCAGGTCCCAGAACTGGCGTCTGGCCACCGGGTCGACCCCGGAGGTGGGTTCGTCCAGGAACAGGAGTTCCGGCTCGTGGATGGTGGCCGCCCCCAGTGCCAGGCGCTGCCGCCAGCCGACCGAGAGGTTCCGGGTGAGTTCGTTCTCGCGTCCCACCAGGTCGGCCATGCTGAGCACGTACTCCCGCTGGGCCGCGAACTTTTCCGGCGGCAGGTCGTAGACACCGGCGTAGAACTTCAGGTTCTCATCCACCGTCATGTCTTCGAAGAGGGAGAACTTCTGGGACATGTAGCCGATCCGTCGCTGCACCCGGTCGGGGTGGCCGAACACATCCTCGCCGAGCACCAGGGCACTCCCGGAGTTCGGACGAAGGGTGCCGGTGAGCATCCGGATGGTGGTGGTCTTGCCCGACCCGTTCGGGCCGAGGAAGCCGAAGACCTCGCCGCGCGGCACGTCGAGATCGATGCCGTCGACGGCCGTGAAGTCGCCGAAGGTCTTGGTGAGGCAGCGGACGGAGATCGCGGGGGTCTCTTCGGCCCTTCGTGACGCGCTCGGTCGCTGCGCTCCCGGACGCTCCTCAGGGACCGTTTCGCTAGCCATGGGTGCTCCTACTCCGAGATCCGGCGGCGGGTGGCGACGATCGCTGCGCCGAAGATGATAACGGCGAAGCCGACCAGGGCCAGCATCGGCACCGCGAGGGCTTCGAAGCCGCTGCCCTTGACGAAGGCGCCGCGCAGCACCTGGAGCGCCCAGGTGAGCGGGATCAGGTTCGTCAACGGCTGGATGATGGCCGGCATCGACTGGATCGGGAAGATGAACCCGGACAGCACCATGGTCGGGATCATGATGAACATCACGGCCTGCTGCGCCTGGTGCCGCGTGCGGGAGACCAGCGAGATCAGCAGTCCGAGGCCGAGACAGGTGAACATGAACAGGAACAGGCCTGTGAACACAACCCAGAAATCGCCGTTGAACGGCACCTTGAACCAGAACAGCCCGCCGGCAGCAACCAGCAGCATCTGCGCCGTTGCGAGGGCCGCGTAGGGCGTCAGCTTGCCGATCAGGTATTCGGTCGCCTTGATCGGGGTGACGAACATCTGCTCGAGGGTTCCCGACTCGCGCTCCTTGACCACGGCCTGGCTCATGATCGCCAGCAGCGAGATCATCATGATCGCTGCGATCAGACCGGGGATCATCGTGTTGATCGGGTCGAGGGTTGGGTTGAACATCACCCGGACCCTTGCGTCGATCCCGGGCGCGGCCAGCTGGATGCCGAGAGCGTCGCGGCGATCGGTGTTGAACTGGGCGACGATCTGGGAAGCGTAGCCGCTGCCGATAGCGGAGATCTGGGAGTCCGAGCCGTCGACGATGATCCCGATCGGCGCTGCCTCACCCCTGGCCAGCCGGTCCTGGGTGCCCTCAGGGATCACAAGGGCCACCTTCACGACACCGCTGTCCAGAAGCGGACGAAGGTCGTTCTCGCTGGCCAGCTGCTGGGTGATGGTGAAGTATCCCGACCCGCTGAAGGCCGACTCCAGGCTGCGGGAGGTCGCCGTCCGGTCGAGGTCGACGACGGCGGTCGACAGGTTGCGCACGTCGACAGCGACGACGTAGCCGAACAGGATCAGCTGCAGCACGGGCATGATCAGCAGTAGCCGGATCAGGAGCGGGTCGCGCCTGAGCTGGATGAATTCCTTCCAGATCAGCAGCCGGATTCGTTTCAGGCTCATCGGGAGGACCGCCGTCCGTAGAGGACGGCGGAGATCAGCAGCATCACCAGGGCGTACAGCGCCAGGGCGGCCATCTCCGGCCAGAGCTCGGTGAACCCGGCGCCCTTGAGGAACACGCCCCGGGCGATCGTCACCATGTATCTGGCGGGGAAGCCGTAGCTGATCCATTGCAGCCAGACCGGGATCTGGTCGAGCGCGAAGGCGAAGCCGGACAGCAGGAACGATGGCAGGAAGGCGACCAGCAGGGCGATCATGTTCGCCGAATCCAGGGTGGGTGCCAGCGCCGAGATCAGCAGGCCCATACCGAGGGAAGCGAACACGAAGAGCATCGCGCCCAACGCGAACGCCGGGGCGGCGCCACGGAGCGGCACGCCGAACAGGGTGCGTCCCAGCACCGTGATCAGGGCGACGTCGAGGAAGGCGATCAGCGTCCAGGGCAGCAGCTTGCCGATCATCAGCTCGATCCGCCGCATGGGGCTCACCTCGATTTGCTCCTGGGTGCCGAGGTCACGCTCCCGGACCAGAGTGACTGCGGTCTGCTGGACGGTGACGATCGCGATGATGACCGCCATCAGGCCGGGGATCAGGAAGTCGGAGGAGCGTCGTTCGGGGTTGTACCAGGTGCGGATCCGCGGCTCCAGCAGGCCGAGGCTGGACAGGTCGAGGCCCTGGGCGTCGGCCCAGTCCCGGGTCAGCTCCTGGCTGTAGAGCTGGTTGAGTGCCACGGAGTAGGCCTGCGACACCTTGGCTGCGTTCAGCTCGCTGCCGTCCACCATGACTGCGACCTGGGCGGATTCGTCGGCGGCGAGGGTGCGGGAGAAGCCGGACGGGATGACGATCGCCACCTGGGCGGTGTTGTGGTCGAAGGCCGAGTCCACGTCGGCCAGCGACCTGCCGCGGGCTACCACGTCGAAGAACGGAGAGGCCTCGTACTGCCGGAGGTACCGCTGGCTGGCGGGGCTGTTGTCTAGGTCGATGACGACGGTCTGGACGTGGTCAACGTCGAAGCTGATCGCGTAGGCGAACAGCAGCAGCTGGATCACTGGCATGATCACCACGGCCAGCAGCATCCGCGGATCCCGACCGAGGTGCCGGAACTCCTTGCGCACGATCGCGCCGATCCGGATCAGGGCCTGCCTCATGAGGCCACCCCGGTTGCCGGGTCGGCAAGGTAGGCGAACACGGACTCCATGTCCGGCGCGACCTCACGGGTGGCGGCACCGTCCACCCCGGCTGCGGCGAGGGCGGCGCCGAGCGCCTGCTCAGGCTCCGCGGAGCCTGACCACAGCACTCGCACCACGTCGCCGAGCAGGTGGGCCGACGCCACCCCGGGCACGGCCTGGACGGCGGCCAGCGCGGCCCGGGGCCGGGTTGCGGACACCTCCACCAGCCGGCCGGGCACCCGGGCCTTGATCTCGTCTGGGGTGCCGGACTGCTTGATGCGCCCGGAGTCGAGGAAGGCGATGTGGGTGCAGCGCTCGGCCTCGTCCATGTACGGGGTGGCAACGAGGACGGTCTTGCCGGCCCGGTGCAGCCCGGCGAGGATGCGCCAGAACTCGCGACGCGACACCGGGTCGACGCCGGTGGTCGGCTCGTCGAGCAGCAGCAGGTCGGGCTCGTGCATCAAGGTGGTGGCCAGCATCAGCTTCTGCTTCATGCCGCCGGAGAGGTGCTGGGCCTGCCGTGTGGTGAACTCGGCCAGCCCCATGCCTTCGAGCAGGCTCGCGGCCCGGCTGCGGCGATCGGCCTTGCTGACACCGCGGATGGTGGCGAAGAAGTCCAGGTTCTCCGCAACGGACAGGTCGGGATACATGGAGAAGCGTTGCGACATGTAGCCGATCCGCGGAGTCACCTGGCCGGCCTGCGTCCTGACGGAGTGGCCGAACACCCTGGCCTCGCCGGCGTCCGGGCGCAGCACGGTGGCCAGCATCCGGATCAGGGTGGACTTGCCCGCCCCGTCCGGCCCGACCAGTCCGAAGACGGCACCCTCGTCCACCTCGAGATCGAGGTCGGCGATGGCGAGCGTGTCGCCGAAGCTGCGTTGCAGCCCGTCGGCGCGGATGGCCGGGGCGGCCGTGGTGGTTGTCGTCATGGTCAGGCGAAGGTCACGTCCACCGGCATGCCGGCCTTGAGGGTGCCGCTGGTGTCGCTGACGCGGATGCGCACCTCGTAGACCAGCTTCACGCGCTGGTCCTTGGTCTGGACGTTGTTCGGCGTGAACTCGGACTGGCTGGCGATGAAGCTCACCGTGCCCTGGTACGTCGTGGTGCTGGAGTCGGTGACGAGCGTCGCAGCCTGGCCGTTCCTGACGTTGCCGATCTCGGTTTCGGGCACGAAGATGCGGACGAAGAGGTCGGTGGGATCGATCATCGTGAGCAGCGTCTTGCCCGGCCCGGCGTTCTGGCCGGCGTTGGTGGTGACCGAGACGACCCTGCCGTCCCGCGGCGCCGTCACGACCGTGTAGCCCAGCTGCACCTTGGCGAGCTTCACCGCAGCTTCTGCCTGCTTGAGCCGGGCCCGTGCCGCAGTGATGTCCGCCTTGGTGGAGTCATCGTCATCCTTGGCGTTGGTGAGCGCAGCCTTGGCCGCAGTGACGCCCTGATTGGCCTGGTCGAGCACGAGCTTCGTCGCCGACCGGTCGAGGAGGATCAATTCCTGGCCCTTGGTGACCTCCTCGCCCTCGGCGACCTTGACATCGGTGATCCGCCCGCTGAGCGCTGCGGCGACCTGGTACTCATTGGCCTCCACCGACCCGCTCACCTGCTCCTGGGCGTTGGCGGTCGTGGGTTGCGTGGAGGTCCACCACCACCATGCGCCGCCGCCGATCAGTAGCGCCAGGACGGCGACGATCACCGGGATCGGGGGGTGCTTGCGCTTCTCGCCTGCCATGTTCCTCACCTGTCCGTATCGGAATTGCCGGCTGCCGGGTGGCAGCTGTTGATGTGGAGCTCCACCGGCACACCGGCCGGGAGCTGTTCGGTAGCGGTGAACTCCACCTCGACCGCCCTGGTCAGGTGGACCTCCTCGGTCGCGACCGAGGTCGGGGGGTAGTCGGAGCGGGTGCCGATGCGCGTCAGCGTCGCGGGGACGCCGTCGCCGGTCATCCAGTCACCGACGACCGATGCGGCGTCACCGGCACACACCCGGGCGAGCTCATCCGGTGCGAGCCAGGCCGTGACCGTGCTGGGACGGGACGCGCGAATGCTGACCGCCGTCGCGCCGGGGGCGAGCGCGGAGCCCGCCAGGACTGCGGAGACAACGACGCCGTTCACGGGGGAGGTGAGCTCGGCGAGGGTGACCTGCAGCCGTGCCAGGTCGACGGACACCGTGAGCGCATCGGCCTGGAGTGTCGCCAGCTTCTTCACGTCGCGCAACGAGCCGCGGGCATCGGCGATGGTGACCAGGGCGTCGTTGAGCTTGCGGAGGCCCGACGTGGCCTTCTTCAGGCCCTTTGCGAGCGTGCGCAGGGTCGAGTTGATCTTCCGGACGCCGGCGTCCAGCTTCTTGATGCCGGCCTTGAGTCCGGCGATCATCCCGGGAAGGGCTTCCTTGGGCGGGAGGTTGGTGCCGGGCGGAACCATGGGCGGGTAGTTCGCCAGCAAGTCCTCTGCCGCGTGCAGCTTCGCCACCAGATCAACGCGGGTCTTCTTCGCCGAGCTGCGAGCCTTGAGGAGCTTCTTCTTCCCGTCATGGATCTTGTCGATCGCATCGAGGACCTTCGCCTTGGCGTCCTTGACGTCTGCCTCCTTGTCGTAGGTGGTGTCGATCGCATCGCCCAGCAGGCCCACCTGGGCTGCGGCGACCGCTGCGTCCGCCTCTGCCGCGGCGATCTGGGCAGCAAGGCCGCTGGTGTCGACCCGGCCAAGGGACTGTCCAACGGTGACGGTGTCGCCGACGCTGACGCTGACCTCGGCGAGACGGACGAACGAGCCGAAGCCATAAGTGGCCCCTACCGTGCTGAGGTTTGCTGCGGTGCGCCCGGTGACAGGATTGGTGGCCCCGGTGAGGGTGGTGAACCCGGCGTCCAGATTGACAGCGGGCACGCTCACCGCAGGAACGGCCACCGTCTCCAGCCGGTCCTCGGCGGTGCCAGACACCACCAGCGCGGACGGAGCTGCCGTGCAGCCGGCCAAGGTGACGGCCAAGGTGCCGGCCGTCGCTGCGGCAAGGAACGAGCGAAGGTTCATGGGGTCACCGCCACCATGGTGAGGAACATATCGACCATGCGTTCGAGCTTGTCCGCCGATGGTTGCACGACGGGCTCCGCGGTCAAGAAGCCGTCGAGGGCGACGTAGCTCATGATCGGCCCCAGCAGCATCCGGGCGGTGAGGTCGATGTCCGGCGCCTCGATCAGGCCGAGTTCGTCCGCCCGCCCGACGATGGCAGCGATGCCCTGCAGGGCACGCATCGGAAAAGCCTGGCGCACCGTGTCGCCCAGCTCCGGGATACGGAAGGCCTCACCCAACACCAGACGGATCAGTGCGACCGAATCGGGATGAAGCAGGGTCTGGGTGAGCCGCGTGGCGAACTGGACAAGCAGTCCACGCAGCTCGGGAAGGGTCTGCGGCTCGGGGAGGGGCCCTTCGAGCGCGAGGCGAGCGAGTTCGCGATCGAGAATCGCTTTGAGGAGGTCGACCTTCGCCGGGAAGTAGGCGTAGAGGGTTTGCTTGCTGACGCCGGCTTCCGCAGTCACTGCGTCCATCGAGGTGCCCGCGAAGCCGTGGGCGAGGAACAGCCTCCGGCCCGCCGTGGCGATCTGTTCGCGCTTGGCGACCTGGCGTTTGGAGAGCGTGCCGGCGGTCATGGTTCAAACCGTACAGTTCAGTTCCGTTGGATGCAAGACGGAGTCCTTCACCATGGGATGCATGTTGTGACCAAAGGTGAGCGGCATCCTGCTGGTACTGCTGCGATAGGGGCTCCCGGTCGCTGGTGAGGCCCAGCAGCCTCATTTCCTTCGTTGGCATTCGGGGTCGTGATCCAGGATTGAGCGATTACACCCGCAGCGCTCGGACCTGCGTCGATCGAGGACGAGGTGGACGCCGATCAACGCCTCAACATCGAGGCTGCGATCCGCTGTTCGCCCGGCCTGACTTCGGCGTCCAGGTACGGCCCGGCTGCGGGGTGGTGGTGAGGGAGAGCTTGACTTCCGTCCGCGGTTGCCCTGGGACGGAGCGCCAAGCGCTCGGTCATCGTTGCTGGGTCATGTCCAGTGGGTGAGGAGGTACTGTTCGGCTTCGAGGTTCCAGGTGTTGTTCTTCGCCTCGCAGATGTCCGCCAAACGGCGTCCCTTTCGTCATTGGCCGCATGAGTTCGCAAATCGTCGATCGCGACCAACGGCATGTGCACGTGCGGATAGAACGGCTTCTTCCCACCGGGAATCCATGGGAAGTCCCTCAGTGAGGATCCCCCGCGATCGGGTCATGGTGTTCACTTTGTCGTTGTCACCGGCAACCTTGGGAGCGACGAACGACTGGGCGTCGCACACCAACCGGGTGCTGAACGCGGCGCGTCAGGCTCACCATTGCCGGCATGTTCTTAGGGTTGGGTCATGGCCGACAGTTGCGTCTCGCGTGTCCCGGTCTTTGCCAGTGAGTATGTCAACTCGACTTGGCCCCACCATGGCGGTTTGAGTTGGCCCCACCTGCTCGGGTGTGGGCGAGGCGGTAGCTGGTGGT
>CAYNLD010000006.1:0-216709 GCA_964397985.1 uncultured Propionibacteriaceae bacterium
AGGTTCTCACCCGTTCAAGCAGCCACGCCCGTGACCAACGTCCTGGCCGGGTACAGCTAGATTCGGAGGGTGGGCTTCACTGAGGAACAGCTGGTCGCGGAACTGCCGGGCCTGCTGCGCTACGCGCGCCTGCTCACCCGCGACGCGCAGGGTGCAGAGGATCTCGTCCAGGAGACGGTGGTCCGCGCCCTCGAGCGGGCCGCCCAGTTCCGGGGGGACGCGTCGGTTGCCACCTGGTTGCACCGGATCATGTTCACCCGGTTCGTCGACGCGACCCGTGCGCGACTCCCCGAACCGGTGGACGAGGAGGCGCTGGTCGACGCCGTGGAGGCCGACTGGCGCGACGACGCCTACACCGTGACCGCGGAGGTCGTGCTCGAGCGCGCCGAGCGGCGCGAGGAGCTGCTGGACGCCCTGCTGCGCCTGCCGGTCCCGTACCGCACCGCGATCGTGCTGCACGACGTCGAGGGGCTGACGGCGTCCGCGGTGGCGGAGGTGCAGCAGGTGTCCCTGTCCGCGGCCAAGCAGCGGATCCGGCGCGGCAGGGAGATGCTGGTCTCGGCACTCGCCGGTGGCGCGGAGCGTCGGGCCGCGCTGGCCGGCGTCCCCCTGAACTGCTGGGACGCCCGCAGCCGGATCGACGACTACCTCTCCGGCGAACTCGACGTGGCGGAGCGCCGTCGGCTCGAGCAGCATCTCGCCGGCTGTCCCACCTGCCCGGCGTTGTACGCGAGCATCGTCGGTGTGCGGTCGGCCCTGGGTGGCCTGCGCGACCCGGACTCGGTCATCCCCGCCCGCCTCGCCGAGCGCGTCCGCGCCGCACTGGCTGCCCCCTGACCGGTGTCGGGGGCCCGGCGTAGGGTCGGGGCATGTGCGGACGCTATGCGCTCTCGCTGTCCGGTGAGGACCTCGCGGAGTACTTCGAAATCGACGAGGTGGCCGGCCCGTTGCCCGGCCCGGACTACAACATCGCGCCCACCGATCCGATCGTGGCCGTGTTCGCCAGGCAGCGCCCCGAGGGTTTGCGGCGGCTGCTCGCCCCGGTGCGCTGGGGGCTCGTCCCTTCCTGGTCGAAGGACGCCTCCGGCGCGGCGCGATTGATCAACGCCCGCGTCGAGACGCTGGGCGAGAAGCCCGCCTTCCGCAAGGCCTTCCGTGCGCGCCGCTGCCTGCTGCCGGCGGACGGGTACTACGAGTGGTACCGCGTCGCTGGTGCGGACGGGAGGCCCGCCAAGCAGCCGTGGTTCATCCGGCCGACCGACGGCGCACCGTTGGCGATGGCCGGGCTCTACGAGTTCTGGAAGGCTCCGGACGGGGAGTGGCTGACCACCGCGACCGTGATCACGACGGCGGCGACCGATGAGGTCGGGCATCTGCACGACCGGATGCCGATGGCTGTCTCCAGGCAGAACTGGGCCGCCTGGCTCGACCCGCACTTCGACGCCGACGCCCGCGGCCTGCTCACCGTGCCGGCCCCCGCCCTGGCCTACCACGCGGTGTCGACAGCGGTGAACAAGGTCGCCAACGACGGCCCGGAGCTGGTGCGGCCGCTGGCCGGACCGGTCCCGGAATAATCGCAGCCCCGATGTCCGTTGAGGTGGCGTGATCGGAACCCTTGACGCCAAGGCCGCGCCGGGCGGCGCCGTCCCCGCGGTGCGTCGGGGGCACCCGCTAGGCTCGTTCGTGATGAACCTGCCCACAGTTCCCGATCACGCCGACCTCGATGCGCCGGAGACCGATGCGGAGCGTGCCGAGCGGTTCGAGGTGGAGGCACTGGCCTACCTCGACCAGCTCTATGGCGCTGCGCTGCGGATGACCCGCAACCCTTCCGACGCCGAGGATCTCGTGCAGGAGACGTTCGCCAAGGCGTTCGCTTCCTTCCACCAGTTCACGCCGGGCACCAACCTGAAGGCCTGGCTTTACCGGATCCTCACCAACACTTTCATCAATACCTACCGCAAGAAGCAGCGCCAGCCGCAGACCTCCGGCGCTGAGGTCGAGGACTGGCAGCTCGCCCGCGCCGAGTCGCACACCTCCACTGGCCTTCGATCCGCGGAGATGGAGGCGCTCGACCGGATGCCGCACTCGGCGGTGACCGACGCGATGAACGCGCTCTCCCCGGACTTCCGGCTCGCGGTCTACCTCGCTGATGTCGAGGGTTTCTCCTACAAGGAGATCGCCGAGATCATGGGCACCCCGATCGGCACGGTGATGTCGCGGCTGAACCGCGGACGCAACCAGCTGCGCGCGTCGCTGGCGGACTTCGCGCGGGAGCACGGACTGATCGGCGGCGATCACGATGCATGAATTCCACGACTGCGGTGACGTCCTGCGCAGCCTCTACCAGTTCCACGACCACGAGCTCAGCGATGCCGAGGCCGATGAGATCCGGGCGCACCTGCTCGCCTGCGAACCGTGCCTGGACCGGTTCCAGGTGGAGGAGGCCATGCGCATCCTGATCCGGCGATGCTGCTCGGCCGAGAAGGCGCCGGACGAACTGCGAATGCGCGTGCGCGCCACCTACACCCGAACGGTCGTCATCACCGACACCACCGACTGACCCACTGCTCCTGGGCAGCCCCCGAGCTGGGGGAGGTGTGCCCGCGCGGCGTCCGGTTCGGCTCGGTTCCGACAAGCAGAAACCCCCGCTCGCGGCGGGGGTTTCGTCGGTTCAGGTCGCTCCTCAGGCGTTCGGGCGCTTGCCGTGGTTGGCAGCGCTCTTCCTGCGGGAACGGCGCTTGCGGCCACCCTTGCCCATCGTGGACTCCTCACGTCGGTCGTGCGCCGGTCGGCGCGAGGACCCATTCTGCCAGCGGGCACGGCGAGGCACCAACTCGGCTTTCGCGCCCGGGTGTCGGCTGGCGTGGAGGGCTTCGGCCGTTCAGTAGGGTGGCGGCATGCAGACGATGGAGCAGGTGATCCGTCACCACTGCACCCTCAATGACGCGGACTGCGAATGGCTCACCCAGCTCGTCGACGAATGGTCACTGCTGGCCGACCTCGCGTTCGCGGACCTGATCCTGTGGGTGCCGGACGCCGACGACAACGTGTTCTGGGCGTGCGCGCAGGTGCGTCCGACAACGGGCCCCACGTCGCTTGAGGATGACGTGGTGGGCGAGGAGATCGCCTACGATCCCGAGCACCTCGTCACAGAGGCCTACCTGTCCCGGGAGATCTGCCGGACCAGCGGAAACAAGTTGCACGCCGGGATCCCGGTCGACGTGGAGGCGATCCCGATCCTGTCCGGCGACCAGGTGGTGGGCGTCGTCGAGATGCACACGAACCAGATGGGCGTCCGCGCTCCCGGAGCGCTCGAGGACGCCTATCTGGAGGCAGCGCAGGTGCTGGCCGGGATGGTGCACCGGCACCAGTTCCCGCTGGGCGGGGACCGCCGGGTGCCCTGGGTGTCGCCGCGGGTCGGTGACGGCATGATGCGGGTGAGCCGGTCGGGGCTGATCGTGTACGCGAGCCCGAACGCCCTGAGCGCCTACCGGCGGCTCGGCCTCACCTCTGACCTGTACGGCGAGGACTTCGTCGCGGTCACCCGCGGCCTGCTGAGGGAGCGGGCCCCGGTGGAGCGTCCGCTCGCCGCGGCGCTGGCCGGGGGCTCCGCGGAACTGGACCTGGAGACCGACTCTGCGAACGTGCGACTCCGCGTCCTGCCGTTGGCGAGCGCGGATGGTGCCGACGGGCTACTGGTGATGTGCCGCGACACGACCGAGTTGCGGCGGCGGGAGCGCCAGCTCGTGACCAAGGACGCGACGATCCGCGAGATCCACCACCGGGTGAAGAACAACCTGCAGACCGTGGCCGCCCTGCTCCGCCTGCAGGCCCGCCGGATCTCCTCGCCCGAGGCCAAGGGTGCGCTGAACGACGCCATGAAGCGGGTGGCCGCGATCGCGGTGGTGCACGAAATCCTCAGCCAGGCGTTCGACTCGGCGGTCAAGTTCGACGACGTGGCGGATCGGCTGCTGCGGATGGTCGGCGACGTGGCCGCGACGGGCGGCAAGGTCCGGATGGTGCGGGAGGGCTCGTTCGGCTACGTGCCGGCCGACGTCGCCACCAGCCTGTCGCTGGTGCTGACCGAGGTCTGCCAGAACGCTGTCGAGCACGGCCTGCGGGACCAGTCCGGCGAGGTGCTGGTGCGTCCCCTGCAGGAGGATGGCGAACTCGTTGTGGAGGTGACCAACTACGGTGAACCCCTGCCCGAAGGGTTCACGATCACCAGTTCGACCAGCCTCGGGCTGTCGATCGTGAGCACCCTGGTCGCGGATCTGGGCGGCACGTTCGCACTGGCCACCGATGAGGACGGGGCGACGACCGCGACGGTCCGCGTTCCGCTGATCTGACCTCCCGATCGCAGCCGGCCGTGAGTCTGGTGGCTGATCCGCCTCAGGGCGGGCGCAGCACCCGTGAGAACCTCGCTCAGGTCCGGCGTTCCGCCATCAGCTGTTGCGGGTGCGCATCCGGGCAGCGCGGCGCTTCATGGCCCGGCGCTCGTCCTCGCTGAGGCCACCCCAGACACCATGGTCCTGACCGGCGTCCAGCGCCCACTGCAGGCACGCCTCGCGCACCTCACAGCGTCGGCAGACCTTCTTCGCCTCGGCGATCTGCATCAAGGCGGGACCCGTGTTGCCGATCGGGAAGAACAGCTCGGGGTCCTCGGTCAGGCAGGCAGCCCTGTGGCGCCAGTCCATGAAGTAACGCTCCTTGAGTAGGTGGGCCGGGGTCGAGCCCTGACATAGGTCGCCGGGCGCAGCGAGATGGAGTACGCCCGGCGTCCAGACTGACAACTGTAGCTGTCCAACACAAGACATAGGCGGCATTTTGCACATGTGGCGTCGTGCGCCCGCACGGGGTGCACGCAGTCGGTCGGCCCGACGGTTAGGCTGGCGCGCGTGCCGACCGATCCGATTCGACGCCCGATCGCGGTCGTCGTGGCCGCTGCCGGTGCCGCGCTGGTCGGGGTCGCGCTGGTCGTGCTGGGCGTGGCGTCTCTCGCGTCCGGCCACGGCGAGTTCAGCGGGGGAGTCGCATTCCTGCTGATCGGGTACGGCGTCGGCATGGTGGTCGCAGCCGGGGGTCTGTGGCGGCTGAGCCTGTTCGGGCGCGGACCGGTCCTGGCCCTGTCGTTGCTGAACACTGCAGCGGGGCTCAGCGTGGCCGGATCTGCAGCCTGGGTGTGGGGGTTCGTGGTCGTGTCCGCGGTGACCGTGGTGGCTGCGGCGTTGCCGGCGACCAGCGCTGCCCTGCACCTGCGACGCGGTGCGGCCGACGTCACACCACCCGACGGGCCCCAGCGGAAGGACGAGCCAGGAACGTGACCGGTTCGCCGAGCCCTGCGGAAGCGAACGCCTCCCGCACCGCCGTGACCATCCCTTCCACCCGATCGGCGCGGACCAGTGCCAGCACACAACCACCGAACCCGCCGCCGGTCATCCGGGCGCCCAGCGCACCGGAATCGAGCGCGGTCTCCACCGCGAGGTCGACGCTGGTCTCGGTGATCTCGTAGTCGTCCCGCATGGACGCGTGGGATGCGGTCATCAGCCGCCCCAGCTCGGGATAGTCGCCGGCCGCCAGCGCGGTCATCGAGTCGAGCACCCGCTGGTTCTCCGTCACCACGTGGCGCACCCTGCAGGCCTCCAGCCCGGGGAGCTGCGCGAGCGCCGCGGTGAGGTCGGTGACGTCGCGCAGCGCCGGGACGCCGAGGATCCGGCAGGCGTTCTCGCAACTGGCCCGGCGGGCCGCGTACTCGCCGTCCACGTGGCTGTGCCGCGTCCGGGTGTCGACGACCACGATCTCGAGCCCCGCGTCCGTCACCGCCAGCGGCACCTGCTCGGTCTCCAGAGAGCGGCAGTCGAGGAAGAGCGCGTGGTCGGCCCGGCAGAGCGTCGACGCGGCCTGGTCGAGGAGCCCTGTCGGTGCACCGACATAGGCGTTCTCGGCGACGCGGGCCAGCTTCGCCCGATCTATCGGCGCGATCTCGAGGCCGTTGAGGTCGACCAGGGCGGTCAGCGTCGCGCACTCGATCGCGGCGGACGACGACAGCCCCGCCCCGAGCGGGACGTCAGAAGTGAGCACCAGGTCGGCACCGTCCACCCTGTGGCCCGCCTGGCGCAGGGCCCAGACCACGCCGGCAAGGTAGGAGTGCCAGCCGGGAGAGCCCGGCACGAGGTCGTCCGCACCCAGCTCGACGGTCTCGTCCAGATCGACCGAACGGAGGCGCCAGCGTCCGTCGGCGCGCCGGGACGCGGCGACGCAAGCGGCCTGCGGCAGGGCGAACGGCAACACGTAGCCGTCGTTGTAGTCGGTGTGCTCGCCAATCAGGTTGATCCGTCCGGGCCCGGCCCAGACGCCTTCCGGCGCGGCGCCGGTGAGCTCGGTGAAGGCATCGATGGCCTGCTGGGTGAGCACGTCAGTCCTCCTCGTCGTCGAGGCGAGCCAGCCAGGTGGCGAGCCGCTCGACGGCATTCTCGTGCTCGGGGTGGAGGTCGACGAACAGGCTGAGCTTTTCGGACAGCCAGGCGAGGGTGACCTCCTCCTCACCGCGCCGGTCGGCGAGTTCCTCGATGCCGCGGTCGGTGAAGTACATCAGTCGGCCAGCGCCCGCGCCATCAGGTCGGCCTCCTGGGCCTGGTGGACCTTCACCGAGCCGACCGATGGCGCGGAGGCGGCCGGCCGGGTTACGCCGGTGAGGCTCAGCGTGTAGTGGGGCAGGAACGCAGCCAGGGCCGCCGGCAGGTGGAGCTGCAGGAACCACCAGGCGCCCTGGTTCTCCGGCTCGTCCTGCACCCAGCGCACGTCGCTGACCTGGGGGTACCTGGCCAGCTCCGCCGCCAGTTCGCGTGCGGGCAATGGGTAGAGCCGCTCCAGCGGCAGGATCGCTACCTGCCCCTCGAGGCCGGCCTCGGCACGGGCCTGCACCAGCTCCCAGCGGATCTTGCCCGAGCAGAGCACGATCCGCCGCACCGCGGACGGGTCGGTGATCGTCGGGTCACCCATCGCGGGCTGCCAGCGCCCCTGGAGGAACTCCGAGCGCGGCGAGACCGCCATCTTCGAGCGCAGCATGGACTTCGGGGTGGCGATCACCACCGGACGGTGCCAGTTCACATAGGCGTGGGTGCGCAGCAGGTGGAAGTAGCTCGCCGGGGTCGACGGCTGACACACCGCCAGCGCGCCCTCCGAACAGAGGGTGAGCCAGCGCTCGATCCGGGCCGAGGAGTGGTCGGGCCCCTGGCCCTCGTAGCCGTGGGGGAGCAGCAGCACCACACCCGACTTCTGCGTCCACTTCGCATTGCCGGCGGCGATGAACTCGTCCGCGATCGTCTGGGCGCCGTTGGCGAAGTCGCCGAACTGCCCCTCCCACAGCACCAGTGCGTCCGGGGCGGCGACCGAGTAACCGTACTCGAAGCCCATTGACGCGTACTCGCTGAGGAGGGAGTCGAAGACGTGGAAGCCGCCCTGGTCGGGGGACAAGTGCTTGAGCGGCACGTAGGCCCGGTTGGTGACCCGGTCGATCACGGCGGCGAACCGCTGGCTGAAGGTGCCGCGGCGGCTGTCCTGGCCGACCAGGCGGACGGGGCGCCCCTCCATCAGCAGCGAGCCGAAGGCGAGCAGCTCTGCGGTGGCCCAGTCGATCGGGCCCTGCCGGATGCTGTTGGCGCGGCGCTCCAGCTGCGGCAGCACCTTCGGATGCACGGTGAAGCCCTCGGGGAACGTCAGGTGAGCTGCCGCCACAGCCTCCATCTGCTCCTCGGTGATCGCGGTGCCGCGGTCCTTGCCGAGCTTCGCGGGGTAGTAAGGCACCCTGCGGTAGCCCTCGTCCTCGGCGTCTGCGGCCTCGCGCACCTCACGGAACACACCCTCCAGGCGCTCCCGGAATCGCGCGATCACTTCTTCTGCGTCGTCGGTGGAGATGTCGCCGCGCCCGATCAGGGCCTCGGTGTAGAGCTTTCGGACGCTCCGCTTCTGTTCGATCAGGTCGTACATGAGCGGCTGGGTGAAGCTCGGGTCGTCGCCCTCGTTGTGCCCGCGGCGCCGGTAGCAGACGAGGTCGACCACGACGTCCCTGCCGAAGCGCTGCCGGAAGTCGAACGCCACCTGCGCGACGCGCGCGACAGCTTCGGGATCGTCGCCGTTCACGTGGAAGATCGGCGCCTGGACCGACTTGGCCACATCGGTGGCGTAGATCGAGGAGCGGGACTCGATCGGAGCGGTGGTGAAGCCGACCTGGTTGTTCACGACCAGGTGCACCGTGCCGCCGGTCTTGTAGGCGCGCAGCTGGCTCATCTGCAGGGTCTCGTACACCACGCCCTGTCCGGAGAAGGCTGCATCGCCGTGCAGCAGGATCGGCATCACCGGCCAGCCCGGAACCTTGCCGATCCGGTCGATCTTCGCCCTGGCGATGCCCTCCACCACCGGATCGACCGCCTCCAGGTGGGACGGGTTGGCTGCGACAGAGGTCTTGATGGTCCGTCCCGATGCCGCGGTGAACTGGCCCTCCGCGCCCAGGTGGTACTTCACGTCGCCGCTGCCCTGGGTGAGCCGGGGGTCGTAGTTGCCCTGGAATTCACGGAAAATCTGGCTGTAGGACTTGCCGACGATGTTGGCCAGCACGTTCAGCCGGCCACGGTGCGGCATGCCGATGATGACCTCTTCGAGGCCGGAGTCTGCCGCGCGCTCGCACAACTCGTCCAGGAAGACGATCGTCGACTCGCCACCCTCCAGCGAGAACCGCTTCTGCCCGACGAACTTGGTCTGCAGGAAGGTCTCGAAGATCTCCGCCTCATTCAGCTTGTCGAGGATGCGCAGGTGCTCCTCGCGCGGCCACGGCACGAACGGACGCTCGAAGCGCTCCTGGATCCACGTGCGCTGCTCGTTGTCCGAGATGTGCATGTACTCCACGCCGACCGTGCGGCAGTAGGACGTCCGGAGCATCGCGAGGATGTCCCGCATCGTCGCCACCTCGCCGCTGTGGCCGCCGAAGGTGCCCACCGGGAACTCGCGGTCGAGATCCCACAGGGTGAGCCCGTGGTACTCGATGGCGAGCTCGGGGTGGGTGCGCTGGCGGTACTCCAGCGGGTCGATGTCGGCCATGAAGTGGCCCAGGTTCCGGTAGGCGTTGATCAGCGAGAAGATCCGGGCGCTGCGCGGGATCGCACCGAGCCGGTCGTCGCTGATGTCGTTCGCCCAGCGGATCGGGGTGTAGGGCACCCGCAGCGAGTCGAAGATCTCGTCGTAGAAGCCGTGCTTGCCGATCAGGAGCTCGTGCATGTAGCGAAGGAACTCCCCGGACTGCGCGCCCTGGATCACCCGGTGGTCGTAGGTCGAGGTGAGCGTGGTCACCTTCGAGACGCCGAGCTGGTTGATCCGTGTGCTGCTCGCACCCTGGAACTCCGGCGGGTAGTCGATCGACCCGACGCCGAGGATCAGGCCCTGCCCGCGCATCAGCCGCGGCACCGAGTGGGTGGTACCCAGGCCGCCGGGATTGGTCAGGGACGCCGTGGTGCCGGCGAAGTCGTCGACGACCAGCGCACCGTCGCGCGCCTTGCGCACGAGCGCCTCGTACGCGGCCCAGAACTGTGCGAAGTTGAGGTCCTCGCAGTTCTTGATGTTCGGCACAACGAGCTGCCGGGTGCCGTCGGCCTTGCGGCTGTCGATGGCCAGACCGAGGTTGATCGACGCCGGCGTGACCAGCATCGGCTTGCCGTCGACGACCTCGTAGGAGTTGTTCAGCTCGGGCACGGCCTTCAGCGCCTGCACCATCGCCCAGCCGATCAGGTGGGTGAACGACACCTTCCCTCCGGTGGACCGGGCCAGGTGGGCGTTGATCATCTGGCGCTGGTCGATGGCGAGCTTCATCGGCACGTCGCGGACGCTGGTCGCCGTGGGCATCGCCAGTGACGCGTCCATGTTGTTGGCGGTGCGCAGGGGCGTGCCGCGGAGCGGTGTCCGCGTGGGCTCGGTCTGCTCCTTCGTCGCCACCTTCAATCGGGGACGGTCGGGGGAGACGCCGCGGCCCGAGCCGGGGCTGTCGGGCTTGCCGACCGAATGCCGGGGGGCGGGCTCCAGCGCCGGCGAGGGTGCGGCCTGCGCCTTCGGCACAGTGGAGGGCACCGGGACCGGCACGGGCGGAGCAGTGACCGGGGCAGGCCGTGTCGGGGCTGCGGCTGCGGGGGGTGTGAGGGGCGCGGGCGGCGCGGGCGGCGCGTCCGCTCCTGCGGCGGCCGGTGCGCCCGCGCCGCCCTGATGGCTGAAGTACTCGACCCAGCTCGGGTCGACGGAGGCGGGATCGGCGAGGTACTGCTCGCGCATCTCCTCGATCAGCCAGTCATTGGCTCCGAAATCACTGGTGTCCGCACCGTTCTTCACGTCCTGCGGCGTGTAGGCCACAATCCCCTTCTTCCCTGATCAGCGGCTGGCTGCTGTCGGGCTCGATCGTACCTACGCGCCACGCCGCAGAGAACGTACCCGCCGCGGTATCTCGGGAATGAGTAATTGGTGAATTGGACTGCACAGAATCCCTGGGCGCCCCCGGCGCGATTCGAACGCGCGCTCCCGCCTCCGGAGGGCGGTGCTCTATCCCCTGAGCTACGGGGGCCCGGCCCAGTCGGGCCGAGTGAGACTGTAGCAAAGACTGCCGCGGGTGACCGCATCGGGCGGTGGTCGGGGTCCGGCCGGCTGCGGGCGCGTCCAGATGCGCGTCCGGGGAGGTCACCCGAGGTCCGACTCTGGCACAGTTGCGGGCATGACACACATGCACGTGGCGGGCTCGATCCACGCCGACGTCACCACGCCGGCACCGGTGTGGCTGACCCGGCCGGAGGACGTCAACGCGCTCACCCCGAAGCTGTGGAGCGCCACGGCCCGGCGAGAGGCGGACGGCGTGGTGTCCGTCGGTGGGGTTCGGCTCACCGACCTTGCGGACCAGGTCGGAACGCCGGCCTACGTGATCGACGAGGACGACTTCCGTGCGCGCGCGCGGGACTGGCGCGGGGCGTTCGATGGCTGGACGGTCTACTACGCCGGCAAGTCCTTCCTCTGCACGACCATCGCCCGGTGGGCCGACGAGGAGGGTCTCAGCCTCGACGTGTGCTCGCTCGGCGAGCTGACCGTCGCCCTGCGCGCAGGCTTCGAGCCGGCGCGGATCGGCATGCACGGCAACAACAAGTCCGACGCGGAGTTGCGGCTGGGCCTCGAGCGGGGGGTGGGCCGGATCATCGTGGACTCCTCCGACGAGATCACCCGGCTGGAGCGCCTGTGCGAGGAGCTCGACACCACGGCGAAGGTGATGGTTCGGGTCACGACCGGCGTCGAGGCGCACACCCACGAGTACATCGCCACCGCCCACGAGGACCAGAAGTTCGGGTTCTCGATCAACGGCGGGCAGGCGCTGGTGGGGATGTTCCGCTGCCATCACAGCCCCCGGCTCGAACTGCTCGGGGTGCACAGCCACATCGGCAGCCAGATCTTCGACACCAACGGCTTCGAGGTCGCAGCCCGGCGCACCCTCAAGCTGTTCGCCCAGTTCAGGGAGGCCACCGGCCTGGAGCTGGCCGAGCTCGACCTGGGTGGCGGCTTCGGCATCGCGTACACCAAGGAGGACGATCCCGCTTCGGCCGCGGAGCTCGCCGGTGGGCTGCGCGAGATCGTCGCCCACGAATGCGCGGCGTTCGGGCTGGCCGCCCCGCAGGTCTCGATCGAACCGGGTCGCGCGATCGTCGGCCCGGCCGGGCTGGCGCTGTACCGGGTCGGCACGGTGAAGCCGGTGGACGTGGGCGGCGGCCTGAGCCGGCGCTACCTGTCGGTGGACGGCGGAATGAGCGACAACATCCGTCCTGCGCTGTACGCCGCGGAGTACTCGGCGACCCTGGCGTCCCGGGCGTCCCGCGCGGAGGCGGTGGTCTCCCGGGTCGTGGGCCTGCACTGCGAGGGTGGCGACATCCTGGTGCGCGACGAGTTCCTGCCCGGCGACGTGCGGATCGGCGACCTGCTCGCGGTGCCGGCGTCGGGGGCCTACAGCCGCTCGATGGCGAGCAACTACAATCACACCCCGCGGCCACCGGTGGTCTCCGTTCGGGACGGACAGGTGCGCACCCTGCTGCGCCGCGAGACCCTGGACGACCTGCTGGCGCTGGACGCCGGGATCACGGAATTCGAGGAATGACATGGATGACTCCACGCCGCTGAAGGTCGCGCTGCTGGGTTGCGGCGTCGTCGGCTCCCAGGTGGCCAGGATGCTGATCGAGCAGGCCGACGACCTGCGGGCGCGGATCGGGCGTCCGCTGGAACTGGTCGGCATAGCGGTCCGGCGGCTCTCCCTTGAGCGCCCGGGGATCGACCGCTCGCTGCTCACCGACGACCCGATGGCCCTTGCCACTAGGCCCGACGTCGACCTGGTGATCGAGCTGCTCGGCGGGATCGAGCCGGCGCGCAGCCTGCTCCTGGCCGCGATCGGCGCCGGTTCTTCGGTGATCACCGCGAACAAGGCGCTGCTGGCCTCTGACGGGGCGACGATCTACGAGGCGGCAGAGGCCGCCCGGGTCGATGTGTACTACGAGGCGGCCGTTGCGGGCGCGATCCCGATCATCCGGCCGCTGCGGGAGTCGCTGGTGGGTGACGAGGTGACCGCGGTGATGGGCATCGTGAACGGCACCACGAACTTCATCCTCGACAGGATGCACACCGACGGCACCGATTTCGTGGCCGCGCTGGCCGAGGCACAGGAGCTCGGCTACGCAGAGGCCGACCCGACCGCAGACGTCGAGGGCTACGACGCGGCCTCGAAGGCGGCGATCCTGGCCAGCCTGGCGTTCCACAGCCGGGTCCGGCTGGGCGACGTCGCACGCGAGGGCATCACCGGCGTGACCAGCGACGACATTGCTGCGGCCACCGAGATGGGTTGCGTGGTGAAGCTGCTGGCGCGCTGTGCGCTGAGTGAGGACGGCACGATCGAGGTGGGCGTGCACCCGACGATGGTCCCGCTCGCCCACCCGCTGGCCTCGATCCCGGGCGCCTACAACGCGGTGTTCATCGAGTCGCGCCACGCCGGACGGCTGATGTTCATGGGTCCGGGCGCGGGCGGCTCGCCCACCGCGTCGGCCGTGCTCGGCGATCTGGTCACCGCTGCGCGCAATCGCGTCCGCGGGGCTCGGGGCCCGGGCGAGTCGACCTACTCGGCCCGCAGCATCACGCCCGCGGGGCGGGTGAGTTCGCGCTACTACGTCTCCATGTTCGTCCACGACGAGCCCGGCGTGCTGGCCAAGGTCGCCGGGTGCTTCGCCGATCAGAACGTCTCGCTCCAGGAGGTTCGCCAGGAGAGCAAGGGCGACCGGGCCCGACTCGGCGTGATGACCCACCGGGCCACCGCCGCCCAGATCGAGGCCTCGCTGGCCGGCCTGGCCACCATGGCCGAGGTGGAGCCGGGCGTGTCCGTGATGCGGGTGGAGGGCGCCTGATGAACCTGGCCTGCCTCGACCTCGAAGGCGTGCTCGTGCCCGAGATCTGGATCCGGGTGGCGGAATCGACCGGGATCGACGGGCTGCGGCTCACCACCCGTGACATCGCCGACTACGACGAGCTGATGCGGCACCGCCTCCGCCTGCTGGACGCGCACGGCATCCGGCTGTCCCTGATCACGGAGGTGATCGCCGCGATGGGACCGATGCCCGGTGCGGCCGAGTTCCTCGACTGGCTGCGTACCCGGTTCCAGGTGGTGATCCTCTCCGACACCTTCTACGAGTTCGCGATGCCTCTGATGGCGCAGCTCGGCTACCCGACCCTGCTGTGCCACCGGTTGCAGGTGGGCGATGGGAGGATCACCGGCTACACGCTGCGCCAGCCGGACTCCAAGCGTGCGGCCGTTCGCGCCTTCCACCACCTGAACTATCGGGTGGTCGCCACGGGCGACTCCTACAACGACACGGCCATGCTCGCCGAGGCGGACGCGGGCATCCTGTTCCGGCCGCCCGCCAACGTGGTCGCCGAGTTCCCCCAGTTCGCGGTCGTCACCGACTACGCCGGCTTGCGGGACGCCTTCAGCACGGCGCTCGCCTGAGCGCCGGCACCCGACCTGGGCGTGCGCTTCGCCGCGGGCAGGATCCGGGTGCTACAGTGAAGACGCGCCAAGAGCGCACCGCCCCTCAGATCGGGCAGGACGGACGCGAAGTAGCCACCGATTCGTCAAGAAATCCCAGCGCAGTAGAAGAGTGCGGTCTGGCATTTCGGATCTGGATGTCATGTGTGGAACTCACCTGTGGTGAGCGCGGGGGAGCCTGCCTGGCGGCCGGCGTCCGCCCGATCCGAAAGGAAGTCAGTGACCGACACCATCGAAGCCGCGAATCAGGACGTCAAGCGCCGGGGTTCCGGACTGGAGGGCATGCTGCTGCCTGAGCTGAAGCAGCTCGGCGCGTCCCTGGGGCTGAAGGGCACCGGGACGATGCGCAAGGGTGCCCTCATCGAGGCCATCAAGTCCGCCCAGAGCCCGGCGCGCTCGGGCGGTTCGCGCGACGCGAAGCCCAGGCAGGAGGACGCGTCAGGCGTTGCGGCCCCGGCGACCCCACCGGCTGAAGGGGAGCGGGCCAACGGCGCGCAGCGCTCCCGGCGACAGCGCGGGGAGCGGGCCGAGGCTGCACCCGCGGCCGGCGAGGCGCGCGCGGAGAGCCGGGACGAACAGCCGGCGCTGCCATCCGGCGACGACGTCGCGACCCGCCTCGAGGCGCTGAAGGCCGAGGGCGGAGGCCGGAGCCGGCGACGCAACGAGGACGACGCCGAGGCACGCCAGGCCGACGCACCCCGGCAGCCGTCGCAGCAGCAACAGCAGCGCAACAACAACAACAGCAGCAGCAACGTGAACGACGACGACGAGTTCGGCGGCGGCAGTCGACGCAGCCGTCGCCGGCGCAACCGCGACCGTCAGAACCGGCGGGGCGGTCGTAGCGGCGGAAGCAACCTGGGCCTGGAGCGCATGGACGCCGAGCCGGTGCTCTCCGATGACGACGTGGTGATCGAGATCTCCGGCATTCTCGACGTGCTGGACAACTACGCGTTCGTCCGCACCACCGGGTACCTGCCCGGCCCCAATGACGCCTACGTCTCGCTGTCCATGGTTCGCAAGTGGGGCCTGCGCAAGGGCGACATCGTCACCGGCGCGATCCGGGCGCCGAAGGAGGGCGAGCGCAGGGAGAAGTTCAACCCGCTGGTGCGTATCGACACGATCAATGCCGACGCGCCGGAGAAGGCCAAGGACCGTCCGGAGTTCCAGAAGCTCACCCCGCTGTACCCGCAGGAGCGGTTCCGGCTGGAAACGACGCCGCTGAACATGACCGGCCGGATCATCGACCTGGTCTCGCCGGTCGGCAAGGGCCAACGTGGGCTGATCGTGTCCCCGCCCAAGGCGGGCAAGACCTTGGTCATGCAGGCGATCGCCAACGCAATCACGGCGAACAACCCCGAGGTGCACCTGATGGTGGTCCTGGTGGACGAGCGTCCCGAGGAGGTCACGGACTTCCAGCGCACCACCTCGGGCGAGGTGATCGCTTCGACGTTCGACCGTCCGGCCGATGACCACACCACGATCGCGGAGCTCGCCATCGAGCGGGCCAAGCGACTGGTCGAGCTGGGCCGCGACGTCGTCGTGCTGCTGGACGGGATCACCCGCCTCGGCCGCGCCTACAACCTGGCCGCGCCGGCGTCCGGCCGGATCCTGTCCGGCGGCGTCGACTCGGCGGCGCTGTACCCGCCGAAGAAGTTCTTCGGCGCGGCCCGCAACATCGAGGACGGCGGATCGCTGACCATCCTCGCGACCGCACTGATCGAGACCGGCTCGAAGATGGACGAGGTGATCTTCGAGGAGTTCAAGGGCACCGGCAACATGGAGCTGAGGCTCCGCCGAGACCTCGCCGACAAGCGGATCTTCCCCGCGATCGACCCGGTCGCCTCCGGCACCCGGCGCGAGGAGATGCTGCTCGGGCGCGAGGAGCTCGCGATCATCTGGAAGCTGCGCCGCGTGCTCAGCGCCCAGGATCCGCAGGCGGGCCTGGAGATGCTGCTCAACCGGATGCGCAAGACCCAGAGCAACCGCGAGTTCCTGCAGGTGATCTCCCGGACGACCCCCAACCCGGAGTGACCGCAGGGGACCCCGCAGCGGGCCTCGCGACGACTCACCGCACCGTGGCCCGCGGGCGCCGGCATCGGCCTCCGCGGGCCACGATGCGTGTCCCGGCGATCTCATCCTTCCCGGGGAGCGCCAGCGGGTAGAGGGTGGTGACGTGAACGCTCTCGAGATGGCGACCGCCGAGCGGACCGATTTCGCCGACCTCCTCGCGGACCTGACGCCCGAGGAGTGGGAGGCGGCGTCGCTGTGCGAGGGCTGGCGGGTGCGGGACGTGGTTGCACACGTGATGAGCTTCGACGTCACCCTGCTGACCATGTTCCGCCGTGCCGTCCGTGCCCGGTTCAGCGACGTCAACCAGGTGGGCGTGGACGAACTCAGGTCGCTGAGTACCGACGAGCTCCTCGACCGGCTGCGGGCCCGGTTGCGGCCGCGGCTGCTGGCCACCACCTTCGGAGGCAGGCTGGCCCTGCTCGACGTCACCGTCCACCACCAGGACGTCCGACGGCCCCTGGGCAGACCACGCAAGATCCCGGGAGACCGGCTGCGCGTCGTGCTGGCTGACGCGGTGCGCAGCCCGGAGCTTCCGGGCTGGCGGCTCGGCTGGGGCGTCCGGCTGGTGCCGACCGACCTGGACTGGCGTCACGGCAGGGGACCGGAGATCACGGGCCCGGCGGAGTCCATCCTGATGGGGATCACCGGAAGGGCGAGTGCCCTCGGGGAGCTGGACGGCCCAGGAGTGGCGGTGGTGGCTGGCCGGCTCCGCTGAACGGGCCGGCTGCGACCCGTTCGTCGCGGTCCGGTCTCGTCGAGGCTCGAGCTGCCGTGCCGGGTGGCCGCTGCGGAAGCCGGTCAGAACACCCAGTTCGCCAGTGGCGCGACAGGCCATCCGAAAGCCGCAGCGGCGGGCAGCAGGGCGCCCGGCCGGAGCTCCGTGACCTGCCCGGCCGCAGCGAGAGCTGCCAGCGACGTCCCACCCAGGTAGGCCGCACCGAGCTCGCGGACGTCGAGGGCGAGGTCGGCGTCGGCGTCGGTGCGTTCCACCGTGGCCGGACCGAAGGCGTGCGCCACCAGGTGCCAGCGCCCCGCGTTGTCGGGAAGCAGTGCGTCGGTGACATCCAGGACGACGTCGACGGACGCCTGGTACTGCCGCCCGGACAGGGCTGCCGGCAGGTCGATGATCCGCGCCCACAGGTTGTCCTTGCTGGTCGCCCGACCCGAGCGGACGTCGACAAGGAGGTCGAGCAGCGGGTCGTCCAGGGCCAGGTTGCCGGAGGTGAGCTCTGTGGTCAGGTCGAGGTCGAGCAGCCGTGACCACAGGACATGGGCCACGGCCGGATCAGACGCAACCGCCTCGGTGACTCCGACGGAGCCGTCGGGACCGGCGGGTCCCCAGGTGCTCTTGCGGCGGAACAACGCGTAGCCGACCGGCTCACCGGCACGCTCCACGACCAGGATCCGTTCCTCCTCGGCGCCGCGCCGGAAGATCGGCGCGTCGCACAGCCACATCGCCGCGAGTTCTGGCGTCTCTCTGGTCACCCAGCCCGGACGCTCCACCGCGCCGTGGAGGCGGGCGATCAGGCCGCCATGGCGTTCCGGGGAGAGCTTCTCGATCCGGACCCCGAGACCGTCGGTGCCGGGTACGTCACGCAGTGCCGCGCGACGGGGCAGCGTGAGGTTCACCTGGCGCGAAGCCAGGCCGTAGCCGAACCGGCCGTAGATGCCGGCCTCGGCCGCGAACAACAGCGAGACGGGCTCGTCGCGGTCGTGACAGTGCGCGAAGTGCTCGGCGATCATCGCGGAGAGCAGCCCGCGCCGCCGCCACTGCGGGTGCACGCCCACCCAGGTGAGGCCTGCGACCTTCAGCCGTCCACCGGGTACCGGGCAGTGCCCGAACGGATAGGACGCGCGCAGCGCCACCAGTTCCTCGGGGCGCTCGCTGCGGATCACGGCGCGGGTGCGCTCCCAGGTGAGTGGGCTCGGTAGGGCGAGCAGGTCCTCCAGGGTGTCGGTCGTGGGGAACGCCCACCGATCGAGTTCGAGAACCTCGGCGAGCCGGTCCGGACCGGGGCTGATCATGTCGAAGCCGTCAGGAAGCATGCGCCCACTCTGGCGCACCGGCGCCATCAGGCGCTACGTGCTGCCAGCGTCGTCGGCGCACCGAGGCGGGCGGCGCCCGTCGAGCGGAGAGCGCGCGCGCGGCCTAGGCTCGGTGCATGGATGAGCAGGCGCGGGAACGGATCGCGACGGCTGCGCGGGAGGTGCTTCGGGCCAACGACACCGGCACGCTGGTGAAGGCTGCACCGGCGCTCTACCCGCACCAGTGGAGTTGGGACGCGGCGTTCATCTCGATCGGGCTGGCCACCTTCGACCTCCCGCGGGCGATCGCAGAGCTGGAACACCTCCGGGCGGCGCAATGGCGTTCGGGGATGATCCCGCACATCGTGTTCACCCCCGGCACCGGCTACTTCCCGGACGCGGCCCGCTGGCGCACCCGATCGCTGAGCCCGGCAGGGGTGGAGACGTCCGGAATCTGCCAGCCGCCCGTCCACGCGATCGCGTTGCGCCGGATCCGGCAGCGCGCCGCGGGCCGCTCCGAGGAGCCCGCCGTGCTGCAGTATCTCCGGCGCACGTTCGACTCGTGGCTGGGGTGGCACGAGTGGCTGCACACTGCGCGGGCCGGGGAGTCCGGCCTGGTCACCATCCACCACGGCTGGGAGTCGGGGATGGACAACTCGCCCCGGTTCGATGCCCCCTATTCGCGGGTGGAACCGGGCGACCTCGAACCGTTCACCCGCACCGACACCCGGCTGGCCGACCCTTCCGAGCGTCCCTCCGACCTGGAGTACCGGCGCTACCTGTGGCTCGTCCAGCAGTTGGCGGACCTCGGCTACCGCGATGATCAGGCCCGGGACGCCTGCGACTTCCAGGTCGAGGACGTGTTCTTCTCCGCCGTCCTCGCGGTCGCGGACGACGACCTCGCGGCCCTCGCCGAAGAACTCGGCCGCGGCGACGACGCGCGGTGGTTGCGCGCCCACGCCGACCGCACCCGGGCCGCGGTGGACGCGACCATCGATCCGGCGACCAGCCTGGCCCGTGACCGGGACCTGCGCACCGGGGAGTGGCTGGGCGTCCCTTGCGTCTCGGGCTTCGCCCCGCTGCTGTGCACGGCGGACCGGGAGACCCGGGAGGCGCAGGAGGAGTTGCTCGGCGGTCCGGCCTGGCTCGGGGCTGAGGGCCTGGCCTTCGGCGTCCCGTGTTCGACCTCCCCGGTCTCCGACCGGTTCCAGCCGCGGCGGTACTGGCGCGGCCCGAACTGGCCCGTGCTGACCTGGTTCCTCGCCTTTCAGGCCCGCCGCTGCGGCAGCGGAGGATTGTTCTCCCGACTCCGCACCGAGGCGCTGGCCCAGCTCTCCGACCTGGAGTTCGGCGAGTACTACGAACCGTTCACCGCCGAGCCGCTGGGTTCGCGGCGCCAGTCGTGGACGGCCGCGGTTGCCCTGGAGTGGCTGGCGCCGGACGTCGCGGTCGGCTGAGTGGCGGCCCGCCCGCCCGGCCGGTTTGGGATTGGGCGCTTGATCAGGCACAATGGTGGGTCGGTTCCGGTTCACGCCTCGGGGGTTCATCCAGCCCCGCCTCAGCGATGGGCGACCCGGGTCCGCGAGAACAGGAGAAACCATGAAGCAGGGCATCCACCCCGATTACGTGGAGACCCAGGTGACCTGCACCTGCGGCAATACATTCACCACGCGCAGCACCGCGAAGAACGGCGTGATCCACGCCGAGGTCTGCGCCGCCTGCCACCCGTTCTACACGGGCAAGCAGAAGATCCTCGACACCGGCGGCCGCGTCGCCCGCTTCGAGAAGCGGTACGCGAAGCAGGCCCAGGCGAAGAAGAAGTAGCGACGTCAACGCCGGGCGCCAGGTCACTCCTGGTGCCCGGCGTTTGTCGTACCGGGCGTCGAGCGGCTGGGCCGTCGGCACCCGAGCCAGCCAAGCCAGACAGGGAGAATGCCGTGTTCGAGTCCGCAGCCGGCCTGCGCGAGGAGTTCGCCGAGCTGGAGCAGCAGCTCGCCGATCCGGCCGTGCACGCCGACCTGGTCGCGTCCCGCCGGATCGGCCGGCGCTATGCAGAGCTCACCCCGATCGTGAAGAACCTCGCCGCCCACGAGCAGCTGACCGCGGACCTCGCCGCGGCCAGGGAGCTGGCCGAGGAAGACCCTGCCTTCGCCGGGGAGGCAGAGGGCATCGCCACGGAGCTGGCCGAGGTGGAAGAGCGGCTCACCCGCCTGCTCGCCCCGCGCGACCCCAACGACTCCGCCGACTGCCTGATCGAGATCAAGTCGGGCGAGGGTGGCGAGGAATCCGCCCTGTTCGCCGGTGACCTGTTCCGGATGTACTCCCGGTATGCGGAGACTCGCGGCTGGAAGGTCGAGGTGCTCGACGCCCAGGAGACCGACCTCGGCGGGTACAAGTCGGTCACGATGGCGGTGAAGGCAACCGGCAGCCCCGATCCGGAGAACGCCCCCTACGGCGTGCTGAAGTTCGAGGGCGGTGTGCACCGGGTGCAGCGGGTGCCCGTCACCGAGTCGCAGGGACGCATCCACACGTCCGCTGCGGGTGTGCTGGTGATGCCCGAGGTGGAGGCCACAGAGGTGGACATCGATCCGGACGACCTGCGCATCGACGTGTACCGCTCGTCGGGGCCGGGCGGCCAGGGCGTCAACACGACCGACTCCGCTGTGCGGATCACCCACCTGCCCAGCGGCATCGTGGTGTCCTGCCAGAACGAGCGCTCCCAGCTGCAGAACAAGGAGTCCGCGATGCGGATGCTGCGCGCCCGCCTGGTGGCCCGCGCCGAGGAGGAGGCGGCCAGCGCCGCGTCCGAGGCCCGCCGTTCACAGGTGCGCACTGTGGACCGGTCCGAGCGGATCCGCACCTACAACTTCCCCGAGAACCGGATCGCCGATCACCGGATCGGCTTCAAGGCCTACAACCTCGACCACGTCCTGGGCGGCGACCTCTCGGCGGTGATCGAGGCGCTGCAGGCCGCGGATCTGGCCCAGCGTCTGGGTGGCAACGGCTGATGCCGGCCGTCTCCGGGCTGCTCGCCGAGGGTTTGCGGCGCCTCGGTTCCGCGGCCGAAGCCCGCACGCTGCTCGGCCACGCCGCAGGCGTGGAGCCGTCCCGGCTCGCCCTGCTCGCCGAGGTCGCTGACGACGCCGCGGCCGCCTACGCCACACTGCTGGAGCGCCGCGCCGCGGGCGAACCCGTGCAGTACCTCACCGGACGCGCCTGGTTCCGGACGGTGGAGGTCGCGGTCGCGCCAGGGGTGTTCATTCCGCGTCCGGAGACAGAAGTGATGACGGGTTGGGCGATCGACCGGCTGGCCGACCTGTCCGGGGAGCCGGTGGTGGTGGAGCTCTGCGCCGGCAGCGGTGCGATCTCCGCGGCGATCGCTGCGGAACGCCCGGGCTGCCGCCAGTACGCCGTCGAGTTGTCGACCATCGCGTGCCGGCTCGCCGAGCAGAACCTGGCCGGGACGGGAGTGGCGCTCGCGGAGGGAGACATGGCCGATGCCTTCCCCGACCTGAACGGCACCGCCGACCTCGTCATCGCCAACCCCCCGTACATCCCGCTGGAGGCATGGGAGCACGTGGCAGCGGACGTCCGCACCCACGAGCCGGAGCTGGCGCTGTTCTCCGGCGCCGACGGCCTGGACGCACTGAAGGTCGTCGCCCGGGTGGCGGCACGACTGCTGCGTCCGGGCGGCTGGGTGTGCGCGGAGCACGCCGAGGTGCAGTCGGAATCGGTGGTGGGCGTGTTCGCGGGCGTTGGCGCGTTCACCCAGGTGGCCGACCACACCGACTACAACGACCGCCCCCGGTACGTCACCGCCGTCCGGGCCGCCAAGCTGGCAGGATGAGCCCCATGGCCAGGGTGTGGGACATCAGCGCCGATCCGGAAGCGGCGATCGACGCGGCAGTGGCCGCCGTGGCGGAGGGGCGGTGCATCGTGCTGCCCACCGACACCGTGTACGGCATCGGCGCGGATGCGACGAACGCCGCAGCCGTGCAGGGACTGCTGGACGCGAAGGAGCGCGGCCGGGACATGCCCCCGCCGGTTCTGATCGCGGAGGTGGGCATGCTCCGTGCTCTCACCGATCAGGTGAGTCCTGCCGTGCTCGCGCTGGCCGAGGCGTTCTGGCCCGGTGCGCTGACCCTGGTCGTGACCGCACACCCGCACCTGAGAATGGACCTCGGTGACCGCGGCGCCACCATCGCGGTGCGCGTCCCCGACCACGACTTCACCCGAGACCTGCTCCGGGCCACCGGCCCGCTCGCGGTGAGTTCGGCGAACGTGTCGGGTCGGCCGGCGGCCACGACGGCTGCCGAGGCGAAGGACCAGCTCGGCAAGCGGGTGAAGGTCTACCTTGACGGCGGCCCCACCGCCGGTGGCGTTCCGTCCACGATCGTCGACCTGAGCGGGGAACCGCGGATCCTGCGGGAGGGCGCGATCCCGCGGTCCGACCTCGCCGCGCTGGTCCCCGAGCTGGCCGAGCCCCAGGAGCCCACCGCTGCCCCGGACCCGTCGCCAGAGACTCCGGAGACAGCGGCCGCAACCCCGGACCCGCTGGTCGAACTGGTCGAGACCGCGGACGGAGAGCTGGTCAGTCCCGGCGAGCAGGAGTCCGGGACGGAAGGCCCTGGCGAGGCCTGATGCGCGAATACCTGCTGGTGCTGCTTGTCGCGGCCGGGGTGACCTACCTGCTCAGCGGGCTGGCCCGACGCCTCGCCTTCCGCTACAACGCGGTGGCGATGGTGCGCGAGCGGGATGTGCACACCAAGCCGATCCCGTACTTCGGCGGCGTGTCGATGTGGTTCGGACTTGCTGCGGCGCTTCTGGTCGCAGCCCAGCTGCCCTGGCTCGGAGGCTTCCCGCTGGTCACCCACGACGCCGGTGCCGTGCTCTTCGCGGGCGGCCTGATCTGCGCGGTGGGCGTGATGGACGACATGGTGGAGTTGAACGCGCTGGCCAAGATCGCTGGGCAGTTGCTCGCGGCGGGGGTCGTCGTGCTGAACGGCGTGAAGGTCTACTGGATCCCGCTGCCGGACTCGATCGTGTCGCTCGACGACGGCACCTCGATCGCGCTGACCGTGGTGTTCATCTTCGTCGCGGTGAACGCGATCAACCTGATCGACGGGCTGGACGGGCTCGCCGCCGGCGTGGTGGCCATCGGGGCGGGAGCGTTCTTCACCTATGCCTACCTGCTGTCCTTCGAGCAGGAGCTGGTGCGGGCAACGACGTCCAGTCTGATCACGGTCGCGACGATCGGGGTGTGCCTGGGCTTCCTGCCCTACAACATCCACCGGGCCCGCATGTTCATGGGCGATTCCGGGGCCATGCTGCTCGGCTTCCTGCTGGCGACGGCGCTGATCAGCCTGACCGGCCAGATCGATCCGTCCAAGCTGGACGACTTCGGCTGGAGCGCCTGGGCGGCCTACATTCCGCTGCTGCTGCCCCTGGCCGTACTCGCCCTCCCCGTGCTCGACCTGGTCCTGGCCTACATCCGCAGGACGCTGGCCGGAAAGCTCTGGTACCAGGCGGACAAGCAGCACCTCCACCACCGGATGCTGAACCTGGGCCACAGCCATGGCGTGGCGGTCGCCCTGCTCTGGCTGTGGACCGCGCTGGTCGCGTTCGGAGTCGTGCTGATCGGACTGTTCCCCTACCCGGCCACGATCGCGGGGTTCGTCGCGGGGATCGCCCTGGCGGCCTACCTCACCTGGGGACGGCGGACCGTACGGGCGGCCGGTGGCTGATCCGGCGCCGGGCGTCGGGCCGAGCCCGAACGTCCAGCGCGCCCGCAAACTCCTCCTCGGCGGCCTGGTCGGAGGCCATCTCGCCTGGCTCGCGTGCGTAGTGGCCTTCGGTGTCGCCGGGGGAGTGCGGAGTGCGGTGTCCGCCGCGCTCGGCGGTGTGGTCGTGCTCGCGTTCTTCACCATCGGGCAGGCGGTCCAGGTCCGGGTGGCGGACGCCGACCCGCGTCGGGTGCTGTTCGCGTCCCTGGTCTCCTACGCGGTGCGAATCGGTGCCCTGGGCGGTTTGCTCGGCCTCGCGATGGCGAACCGCGAGCGGCTCTCCGGTCTCGACCCGACGGCTGTGGCGCTCGGGTCCATCGCCGTCGTGGTGGGGTGGCTGGCCGGCGAGATCCGCATCTTCTTGACGCTCCGGATCCCGGTGTTCGACGAATCCGGACACCCTCCGGACTCCCGCTAGGCAAGTGGTTATCTGAGCGCAATCCGGCTGGTAAGGTGCGGAAGGCCATGGGTGAGCAGAGCGGTATGGACGCAGGGCTGCGCGTTCTCAGCATCCTGATCTCGGGACTGATCTTCTACGGAGGACTGGGCTGGGTTCTGGACCGCTGGCTGCAGACCTCTTGGTGCCTGCCGGTGGGCATAGTGGTCGGCGCTGCTGCCGGCGTCTACATGGTCATCGCACGGTACGGACGACCCACATGATCAACGGACAGGAGCCTGGATGGCCGGCGTGACCGGACTGCTGATTCCGCTGGAGTGGGCGGCAGACTGTGCAGAGCACGGGGAGGAAGGTGCCGCCGCCGGGTTTCCACCGGGGGTCTCGAGCTTCTGCTCGCGTCCCCTGTTTCCCGACCTGGGGGAGAACTGGGCCTGGCTGAACAACCATCTGGTGCAGGCGGTCGTCGGGGCCGCCCTCGTGATCGGCTTCTGGCTGTGGATGGCCCACCGCCAGAAGGTCGTCCCCGGCAAGCGCCAGTTCCTCGGCGAAGCCCTCTACAACGTCCTGCGCAACGGCATCGCGCGTGACATCGTCGGTCACGACTACCAGCGCTTCGTGCCGTATCTGGTCGCCCTGTTCAGCTTCATCCTGGTGAACAACCTCTTCGGCGAGTTCTTCCTGTTCATGTTCCCGACCTTCTCCAAGATCGGCTATGCCTGGAGCCTTGCGATCCTGTCCTGGCTGCTCTACAACGGGGTCGGCGTCGCGAAGTGGGGCTTCTTCGGCTACCTCAAGCGCACAACGCTGCCGCCGGGCGTGCCGAAGGCCCTGTGGATCCTGATCATCCCGCTGGAGTTCCTCTCGAACCTGGTCGTGCGGCCGATCACGCTCGCCCTGCGTCTCTTCGCGAACCTCTTCGCCGGCCACCTTGTGGTTCTGGTCTTCGTGCTCGGTGGCACCCTTCTGCTGGAGAGTGGCCAACTGGGGCTCGTGGCCGCAGGCGGGGCCTCGCTCATCTTCAGCTTCGCAATCTTCGGCCTGGAGATCTTCGTCGGCGTCCTGCAGGCCTACATCTTCACCGTCCTCACCGCCCAATACGTCTCCTCGGCGATCGCCGAGGAACACTGAGCAACGCCAAGTAACCCTCGAAAGGAAAGCTCACATGCTCCCCTTGGACATCGCCATCAACGGCTCCCTGAACATGCTCGGCTACGGCTTGGCTACGCTCGGTCCGGCCCTCGGCGTGGCCTGGATCTTCTCCTCGGTGATCACCGGCACCGCGCGGCAGCCCGAGGCCCGCGGCGCCATGCTGAGCACGGCCTGGATCGGCTTCGCCGTGGTTGAGGCGCTCGCGATCATCGGCATCGCGCTCGCCTTCGTGCTCTGAGGCAGCCGAACATGCTCATCCTTGAAGGGGTCGACTTCGGGCCACTGGTCCCCGAGCACCTCTCGGAGATGATCGCCGGCGCCGTCCTGTTCCTGCTGATCTGGTACGTGGTGGCGAAGAAGGTGGTGCCGGTGTTCGAGAAGACCTACGCCGAGCGCACCGCGGAGATCACCGGCGGCATCGAGAAGGCCGAGTCCGCGCAGGCCGAAGCGGCAGCAGCGCTGGCCGAGTATCAGGCGCAGCTCGCTACGGCGCGAGAGGAGGCCGGGCGCATCCGCGAGGAGGCCAGGACCCAGGCCGTGACCCTCGCCGCGGAGATCCGCGAGCAGGCGCAGGCCGACTCGGCACGACTGCTGGCCTCGGCGAAGGCGCAGATTGAGGCCGAGCGGGCGCAGGTGATCAGCCAGCTCCGCTCCGAGGTGGGCGGCCTGGCCACCCAGCTCGCCGGACGGATCGTCGGGGAGTCCCTTGAGGACGACGAGCGTGCCCGCCGCAGCGTGGAGCGCTTCATCGCCGAACTCGAGGCTGAACCCGTCCCGGAGAAGGCATGAGCGCCGCCGCCGAGGCTCGGCTGTCCGAACTCGACCGGGCGCTGGACGTCCAGACGTCGAGTCCGGAACTCGCGGCCGAGCTCTTCGCGGTGGCGGACCTGCTCGGGGTGCAGGTCTCGCTGCGCAACGCCCTGGCCGACCCGACGGTGCCGGATGACCGGCGCCGCGAACTCGCCGACCGGCTGTTCGGCCAGCGGCTGAGCATGGCCGCGTCGGCGGTGGTCGCATCGGCGTCCGGCCTGCGCTGGGGCACGGCGTCAGGCCTGACCGCAGCGATCGACCGCCAGGGCGTGCGGGCACTGTTCGCGCACGCCCTCGAGGCTGGCACGCTGGACACGGTGGAGGAGCAGCTCTTCCGGTTCGTTCGCACGGTGGTCGGGGACACTGCCCTGCGGCAGGTGCTGGACGACCGGACGGCGCCGGTGCCGGCCCGCCAGCAGGTGGTCGACGACCTGCTGGTCGGGAAGGCGGACGCCGACACGGTGGCGCTCGCCCGACGCGCGGTGGCCCGGGCCACGGTCTCGTTCGAGGCGACGGCCGAGGGCTACCTCGGCCTGGCTGCGGCGATCCGGCGTCGGGCGGTCGCGACGGTGACGGTTGCACGACCCCTCACCGATGAGCACAAGCAGCGGCTGCAGGCCGCGATCGAGCGGCAGCTGGGCCGGCAGGTGAGCCTGCAGGTCGTCGTGGACCCCACGGTCCTCGGCGGTGCCCGGGTGCAGGTCGGCGACGAGGTGATCGAGGGCACCGTCGCCGGACGCCTGGCCGCAGCAAGCAAGCAACTCACCCAGTAGATCGAAAGCAGAAGGTGCACAAATGGCGGAACTGACCATCAGCCCCGACGAGATCCGGGACGCGCTGGAGACGTTCGTGTCCAACTTCAAGCCCGACGCCGCAGCCAGGGACGAGGTGGGCACCGTGGTGACCTCCGGCGACGGCATTGCCCGTGTCGAGGGACTGCCCTCGGCCATGGCGAACGAGCTGCTGGAGTTTGCCGACGGCACACTCGGTATCGCGCTGAACCTCGACGTCCGTGAGATCGGCGTCGTCGTGCTGGGCGACTCCGAGGGAATCGAGGAGGGCTCGGTGGTGCGCCGCACCGGCGAGGTGCTGAGTGTCCCGGTCGGGGACGGGTACCTCGGCCGCGTGGTCAACGCCATGGGCGACCCGATCGACGGCCTCGGTGAGATCACGAACGTCGACGAGCGTCGCGAACTGGAACTTCAGGCCGCCGGTGTGATGGACCGGCAGAGCGTGAACGAGCCGCTGCAGACCGGGATCAAGGCCATCGACTCGATGACCCCGATCGGACGCGGCCAGCGCCAGCTGATCATCGGCGACCGCAAGACGGGCAAGACCGCGATCGCCGTGGACACGATCATCAACCAGAAGGCCGCCTGGGCCACCGGTGACCCGAAGAAGCAGGTCCGCTGCATCTACGTCGCGATCGGCCAGAAGGGCTCCACGATCGCCGCCCTCCGGACCACGCTGGAGGAGGCCGGCGCGCTCGAGTACACGACGATCGTGCACGCGCCCGCATCGGACCCGGCCGGCTACAAGTACATCGCCCCGTACTCCGGGTCGGCCATCGGCCAGCACTGGATGTACCAGGGCAAGCACGTCCTGATCGTCTTCGATGACCTGACCAAGCAGGCCGAGGCGTACCGGGCGATGTCGCTGCTGCTGCGCCGGCCGCCGGGCCGCGAGGCGTATCCGGGCGACGTCTTCTACCTGCACAGCCGCCTGCTGGAGCGCTGCGCGAAGCTGTCCGACGCCCTCGGCGGGGGCTCGATGACCGGCCTCCCGATCATCGAGACGAAGGCCAACGACGTGTCGGCCTACATCCCGACCAACGTGATCTCGATCACCGACGGCCAGATCTTCCTGCAGTCCGACCTGTTCAACGCGAACCAGCGCCCGGCGATCGACGTGGGCATCTCGGTGTCGCGTGTCGGTGGCGCCGCGCAGATCAAGGCGATGAAGAGCGTGGCCGGCACCCTGAAGATCGGCCTGGCCCAGTACCGCGACATGGAGGCGTTCGCCATGTTCGCCTCCGATCTGGATGCCGCGTCCCGCCGCCAGCTCGATCGCGGCGCGCGGTTGGTCGAACTGCTTCGCCAGCCGCAGTACAGCCCCTACCCGGTGGCCGAGCAGGTGATCAGCGTGTGGGGCGGCACGACCGGCAAGTTCGACAACGTCCCGGTGAGCGACGTATTGCGCTACGAACGCGAGTTCCTCGACTACCTGCGCCACAACACCAAGGTGCTCGACACGATCGCGGAGACCGGTCAGTTCACCGCTGACACCGAACAGATCGTGCTGGAGGCAATGGAGGGCTTCAAGGCCCAGTTCGTGAGTGGCGACGGCAAGCCGCTGGCCACCGGTGACCCCGTCTCGGCACCGATCGCGGACGAGGACCTCGACCACGAACAGATCGTCGTGAAGAAGATCCCGACGAAGAAGCGGGGTTGATCGGATGCCAGCCAGCCTGCGGGAGCTGCGACAGCGCCGGAAGTCGGTGAGCGCGACCAAGAAGATCACCAGGGCGATGGAGCTGATCGCGTCCTCGAGGATCATCCGGGCGCAGCAGGCCGCTGCCCGGGCGCTGCCGTACACCCGCGAGCTGAACCGCGCGGTGTCGGCCGTGGCGAACAAGTCGCGTCTGGACCACCCGCTGACCCGTGACGTCGAGGATCCCCGGCGCGTCGCGGTGCTGTTCATCACGTCCGACCGGGGCATGAACGGCGCCTACTCCTCCAACGTGATCAAGACCGTCGCGGCCTTCCGCCAGCGCGAGGAGGAGCAGGAGGGCAGGGAGGTCGTCCGTTACGTCGTCGGACGCAAGGGCATCGGCTACCTGAAATACCGCAACATCCCGATCCACGCCCAGTGGGAGGGCTTCTCCGACGCCCCGACCTACGACCGCGCCGTCGAGATCGCCAACACGCTGCTGGACGATTTCCTCAGGCCCACCGAAGAGGGCGGGGTGGACGAGATCTGGGCGGTGTACACCCGGATGGAGTCGATGCTCACCCAGACCCCGCGGATCCGGCGGCTGCTTCCCCTGGAGGTCGTGGAGGGTGTGCAGGAGCCCGATCCGGAGCATCCGGACGCGCTGTACCTGTTCGAGCCGGACCCGGACGATGTGCTCAACGCCCTGCTGCCCCTGTACGTGCGCAGCCGGGTGTGGTTCTACCTGTTGCAATCGGCTGCGTCCCAGCTGGCCAGCCAGCAGCGGGCCATGAAGTCGGCGACCGACAACGCCCAGCAACTGATCGAGCGGCTCACCCGGGAGGCCAACCAGGCCCGGCAGGCCGAGATCACCCAGGAAATCAGCGAGATCGTCGGCGGCGCGAGCGCGCTCGCCGACCTGACCGAGAACGAGTAGGCGAGGCAGACAATGACCGTGACGCAGACCCCGACTGAGGCCGCACCGGCCGCTGTGACCGGGCGGGTCGCCCGGGTGATCGGGCCCGTGGTGGACGTGGAGTTCGCCGCCGGCCAGATGCCCGACATCAACAACAAGCTGCTGATCGAGATCGAGGACGGTGACCACACCCGCACGATCGCGGCCGAGGTGGCGCTGCATGTGGGCGACAACATCGTCCGGGCGATCTCGCTGAAGCCGACCGACGGCATGCGTCGCGGCGGCCTGGTCATCGACACCGGTGCGCCGATCAGTGTGCCCGTGGGCGACGTGACCAAGGGCAAGGTGTGGAACGTCACCGGGGAGTGCCTGAACGAGGACATCTCGAAGCTGGAGATCACCGAGCGCTGGCCCATCCACCGTCCGGCGCCAGCCTTCGACACCCTGGAGCCGAGGACCCAGATGCTGGAGACCGGCATCAAGGTGCTCGACCTGCTCACCCCGTATGTCCAGGGCGGCAAGATCGGCCTGTTCGGCGGCGCTGGCGTGGGCAAGACGGTGCTGATCCAGGAGATGATCTACCGGATCGCCCACAACTTCGGCGGCACCTCGGTGTTCGCCGGCGTGGGGGAGCGCACCCGCGAGGGCAACGACCTGATCGAGGAGATGATCGACGCCGGCGTCATGAAGGACACCGCGCTCGTCTTCGGCCAGATGGACGAGCCGCCGGGCACCCGCCTGCGGGTCGCGCTGTCGGCGCTGACCATGGCCGAGTACTTCCGTGACGTGCAGAACCAGGACGTGCTGCTCTTCATCGACAACATCTTCCGGTTCACCCAGGCCGGTTCGGAGGTGTCCACCCTGCTGGGCCGGATGCCGTCCGCCGTGGGCTACCAGCCGAACCTGGCCGACGAGATGGGCCAGCTGCAGGAGCGGATCACGTCCACCAGGGGCCACTCGATCACCTCCATGCAGGCGATCTACGTGCCGGCCGACGACTACACCGACCCGGCGCCGGCGACGACCTTCGCGCACCTGGACGCGACCACGGAGTTGAGCCGCGAGATCGCGTCGCGAGGCCTGTACCCGGCCGTCGACCCGCTGTCCAGCTCGTCGCGGATCATGGACCCGCAGTTCATCGGCCGGGAACACTACGACACCGCGACCCGGGTGAAGCAGATCCTGCAGCGCAACAAGGAACTGCAGGACATCATCGCGATCCTCGGCGTGGACGAGCTGAGCGAGGAGGACAAGATCATCGTCGCCCGCGCCCGCCGGCTGCAGCAGTTCCTCAGCCAGAACACCTACATGGCCGAGAAGTTCACCAACGTGCCGGGCTCCACAGTCCCGCTGGCCGACACGATCGAGTCGTTCAAGATGATCTGCGACGGCGAGGTCGACCACGTCGCCGAGCAGGCGTTCTTCAATGTGGGCGGCATGGACATGGTGATGGAGAACTGGAACCGGATCCAGAAGGAAGGCTGAGGTGGCGGTCCTTCAAGTCGAGGTTGTCTCGGCGGACGGCATTGCCTGGGGCGGTGAGGCGCTCAGCGTGATTGCGCGCACCGTCGAAGGTGATGTCGGGGTCATGCCGGGTCACGAGCCGTTCCTGGCGATCCTGGTGCCGTGTGCCGCCGAGGTGCTGACCGCGGACGGGCACCGCGAGGTGGTGGCGGTCGACGGAGGCTTCATCTCGGTGGCCGACAACCGCGTCTCGCTGCTGTCGCAGTTCGCGAAGATCGCCAAGGAGATCGACCTGAACGCGGCCGAGCACGAACTGGCCGCAGCCGAGCGCCGGCTCAACGCCGGCGACCTGGACGAGGAGACGCGGCAGCACTTCCTGCGCGCGCAGGCCCAGGTACGGGCGGCACACCTGGCGCAGAGCGCGAAGTAGGGCTCAGGGTCGACGCGGATGGACTGGGTTGGCTACACCGAGTGGGTGGCGCTGGCGTTGGTCCTGCTGCTCCTGGTGCCCGTGGTGTTCCTCGGTGCCCGGCGGCGTTGGCTCTCCCGGCAGGGTGGGCTGTTCGACTGCTCGGTGCGCCTTTCCGGCAAGTCGCCCGGCTCGGGGTGGGCACTCGGGGTGGCGCGCTACTCCGGTGACAACTTGGAGTGGTTCCGCGTCTTCTCGATCGCGCTGCGTCCCCGGCTGATCTTCCCGCGCTCGCAGGCGCGTGCAGGAGCGCAGCGGGACCCTGACCCGATCGAGTCGGTGTTGCTCTATGACGAGCAGCGCATCCTCACCCTCGAACTCGCGGACGGTCGGTCCTTTGAGCTGGCCATGTCGATCGCATCCCTCACCGGCCTGCTCAGCTGGCTGGAGTCCGCACCGCCCGGCGCGCGTTACCGCTGAGCACCGGGCCGCCCACAGCCCTTCCCTGGCGCTGCGCGGCGTGCTCCGTCCGTTCCTCTGGCCCCGGACCCAGGGCCGGGAGACAGGCCCGGCTCAGCCAGCGTCCGGCGTGCCGGTGATGCGGGAGCGCTGGCGCCGTGCCCGAGGCTCGGTGACCTCGCGGTCCTTGCCGGGCACCCACAGCACCTCTCCGGCCGCCTGGCCGACGGCACGGGCGAGGATGAACAGCAGATCCGAGAGCCGGTTCAGGTAGCCCAGCGCGAGCGGGTTCACCCCGCCGGGGCTGCCGTCGGAGCCCGGCTCGGTGCCGTAGACCTCGACAGCGGCCCAGCCGGCCCGTTCGGCGCGCCGGACGACGCTGCGCGCCAGGTGCAGCAGTGCCGCGGCCTGGCTGCCGCCCGGCAGGATGAACGAGCGCAGCGGGGGCAGCGGGTCGCCGAACTCGTCGCACCAGCCCTCCAGCCGGTCGATGTAGGGCTGGATCACTCGGAGCGGCTCGTAGGGCGGGTCGGCGGCGAGCGGATTGGACAGGTCCGCACCGCAGTCGAACAACTCGTTCTGGACGTGTCGAAGCACGGCGCGCACGTCCTCGGGCAGGTCCGGCTGGACGACGACCAGGCCGAGCAGGGAGTTCGCCTCGTCCACGTGCCCGTACGCCTCGACGCGCGGATCGGTCTTGGCCGTTTCCGACAGGTCGGAGAGGCGGGTCCGGCCGGCGTCCCCGGTACGGGTGTAGATGCGGGTGAGGTTGACCATGGAAACCAACCTACCGGGCGAACTTGGCCCATTGTGGCAGGGTGGGGGCGTGATGCGACCCACCCTGCTGCTGTCCCTCCTTCTCGTCGGGGCCGGCCTTTCCGCCTGCAGTTCCTCCACCGCGGCCGCACCGGCCACGCAGGGCGGTACGACCTGCTCCTACCAGGCGGCCGGCACCGCGGCGAAGAAGGTGGCACCGCCGCCCGGTTCCGGCGTCCCGAACACGGGAACGGTGACCTACCGGCTCCAGTTGAACCAGGCGAAGCTGCCCGTCACCCTCGACCAGGCGCATGCCCCGTGCACCGTGAACTCGTTCCTCTCGTTGGCGCGACAGGGCTACTTCGACAACACCTCCTGCCACCGCCTCGTCGACGGCAACGGGCTCTACGTGCTGCAGTGCGGTGACCCCACCGGCACCGGCACTGGCGGCCCGGGCTACCAGTTCGCTGACGAGCTCACCGGCAGCGAGACCTACACTGCGGGCACCCTTGCGATGGCCAACGCGGGACCGGGCACGAACGGATCGCAGTTCTTCATCGTCTACGCCGACAGCCAGTTGACCGCCAACTACACGGTGTTCGGCCATCTCGATGCCGAGGGCATCGACGCGGTGGCCGGCATCGCGGAGGGAGGCCAGGACGGCAGCTGGGGGGACGGCAGCGGTCGGCCGCTGACCCCCGCAGTGATCACGGCCGTGACGGCGGGCTGACCCGCTCGGCGAAGCCCCGCAGCGCGTCGAAGGTGAACTCGGGCGCGTCCGCGTGCACCCAGTGGCCCGCACCGGGCACCACGACCTTCTGCACGGCAGGGAACAGCCGATGCATCTCGGCCTCGTGCTCGGGACGGACATAGGGCGAGCGCTCGCCGGCCAGCCACAGCACCGGCCCGGTGAACGGGGCTGCGCTGATCTCGGGCCAGCCCCCAATGGCGTCCAGCGAATCGCCCAGCAGCGCCAGGTTCGGCTGCCAGTGCCAGCCGCCTTTGCGGCGCAGGTTCTGCAGCAGGAAGAGCCGCACGGCGTCATCAGGGACGTGCGCGCGCAGCCGCGCGTCCGCCTCGGCCCGGGAACCGAGACCGGACAGGTCGAGCCCGCGCAGCGCGGCGACCAGCGGGGTGAAGGTGTCCACCTGGGCGGAGTGGCCCGGCGCAATATCCACGACGACCAGTCCCGCCACCAGTCCCGGATGGGCGAGCGCGGTGAGCATCGCGACCTTTCCGCCCATCGAGTGCCCAACCAGGATCAGCTGGGCGGCGGAGCCCATCCGCAGGTCGATCTCGGCGGCGACGGCATCGGCCATCGATGCATAGCTGAACTCGTCGGTCCAGCCGCTGCGGCCGTGGTTCGGCAGGTCGAACAGAACCGCTGGGTAGCCGGCGGCGTCGAGCTGCTGGGCGAGCAGTGTCCAGTTCCGGCCACGTCCGAACAGTCCGTGCAGAAAGGCGAACCTGGGTCGTCCCGAGCCCACGAGTTCGGTGTACAGCGCGGTCATCAGCGCCGCCGCTGCCAGCAGGAGGTGTGCCAGTGGCGGCGCTCATCGACCGCTGAGGGCGAACCGATGCTCGCCTCCCGGGGCCAGATGACCAGGTGCGCTGTTCCCGGGGCCAGCGGACGCCCGCAGCCGGGGCACTGGTAGGTCTTGACGGCCGCATCGGCCGGCATGGTCTGTACCATCCAGTCGCCATCCTGCCGGCGCTCCAGTCGCGCGAACGCACCCGAAGACAGGGGTCTGGGCGCGCGCAGATGCTTTGAGGGACGTCTGGCCATACCGAAGTCCTATGCCACCGCGCGGGTCTCGGGCAAGTCGGCCAACCGACGGGTGACGGGGCGCGGAGTAGTAGGTTGTCCGGGTGCGTCTGCTGATTGCCCGCTGCCAGGTCGACTATGCCGGACGACTCTCCGCGCACCTGCCGATGGCCACCCGCCTGATCATGGTGAAGGCGGACGGATCGGTCTCCGTCCACGCCGACGACCGCGCCTACAAGCCGTTGAACTGGATGAGCGCTCCCTGCACGCTGACGGTGAGCCCTCCGCCGGCGGATGTCGAGGCGGTGCCGGCGGCCGACGAGGTGGGCCTCACCGAGGTCTGGGAGGTGCACAACGGTGACGGCGACACCCTGCAGATCGCGATCGGCGAGGTGTTCCACGACTCCAGCCATGACCTCGGAGTGGATCCCGGGCTGCAGAAGGACGGGGTGGAGGCCCACCTGCAGGTGCTGCTGGCCGAGAACCCCGCCACCTTCGGTGACGGCTGGAGCCTGGTCCGGAGGGAGCACCCGACCCCGATCGGGCCGGTGGACATCCTGTTCCGCGACCACAACGGGGCCTACGTTGCGGTCGAGGTGAAGCGTCGCGGCGAGATCGACGGCGTGGAGCAGCTCGCGCGCTACCTAGAGCTGATGAACGCCGACCCTTTGCTCGCTCCGGTCCGCGGCGTGTTCGCGGCCCAGTTGATCAAGCCGCAGGCGCGTACGCTGGCCGGCACCCGCGGGATCGACTGCCTGCTGGTCGACTACGACGCCCTGCGCGGGCTGGACAACGCCGAGGACCGCCTGTTCTGACCCTGGCCCAGCGAAGGCCGGCGTTCCGGTCGAACGCCCCTGCCCTGGCACAGGCGCTCGGCGCGAACGCAGGCGCTCGGTGTGCGGTTCAGGTGCGCGCCAGGTGCGGGAGGAGCACCTCGCGGTACAGCAGGAGCAGGGCGGCAGTGAGCGGGATCGCGAGGACGGCGCCGATGAAGCCGAACACCACGCCGCCAGAGATGGCGGCCAGCATCACCAGGACGGCGGGGATCTTCACCGACCGGGAGAAGATGCGTGGCTGGATGAAGTAGGCGTCCACCTGCTGGTAGGCAAGGAAGAAGAACAGCGTGATCAGCCCCGTGGTGGGGGAGAAGGCAAACCCGACGATCGAGAGGATGATGATCGAGATCGAGGTGCCGATCAGGGGAACGAAGGCCAGGATCCCTGCAACCACCGCCAGAGCCACCGCGTACTGGCCCATGTCCATGACGTTGAGGAAGATGAACGACACGATCATCCACAGCAGCACCACGATGAACAGCCCGGACACATAGCCGCCGACCCGCTTGAACATCTCGTTGGCGAGGTACTTCACGCGGGCTCGCCGGGAGGCCGGCGCCAGCTGGTAGATCACCTCCTTGATCGCAGGGAGCGTGGTCAGGAAGTAGAGGGTGAGCACGGTGGTGACGACGACGGAGAAGATGGAGTTCGCCACCACCTGGCCCGCACCGACCAGGCCGCCGAACAGGCCAGAGATCAGCTCACCGGAGGTGAGGAATGTGACGGCCTTGTCGATCACGTGGAACTGTGCGTCGAGCGCCGCGATCTGGGGGTTCTGCCGGAGATTGTCGAGGTAGGTCGGAGCGCGCAGCATGAGGATGTTCACCTGCTCGGACACGACCGGCACCAGCGCCCACCCGGCCAGAACGAGGAGGCTGATCAGGCCGAGTGCGACCAGGAGCACTGCGACGCCGCGGCGCACGCCGTGGTGGTGCAGCCAGTCCACGGCAGGGTTGAGCCCCAACGCGATCGCGAGGGAGAGAAGCACGAGCACGATCACGGTCTTGAGCGACACGACGAGCGTGACCAGCCCGAAAGCCGTCATCGCGCCGATGGCGAGGAAGAAGCCGATCTGGAACGGATTGCGTTCGAGCAGGGAGACCCGGCGATCGAGGCCCGAGCACAGCCCGTCCGCGAGGTCGGGCGTTGGCTGGGTGGTACGCCGCCACTTGCGCAGCCAGCCACGGGTGGCGGGTGGTGCCGGCGGGGTGTGCGCGGACGCGGACGTATGGGCGGACGGTGCCCGCGGCGGTTGGGGCGCGGGCAGCTCGGCTTCGTTGTCGCTCACGCGGTGGTGTCTTCGTCCGTGTGCGCGTCGGCGCTGCTGCGCGCGAGCGCGGACAGCTCACCGAGTTGCGCGACGATCGCCATGCGCCGTTCCACCAGTTCGGCGATCTCGGCCTCCAGAGCGGCCTTGCGGGCCCGCGTATCGGCGAGGGCCTCCGCGCTGGCCTTCTTCGCCGCGTTGTCGGCCGCGGTCGTGATCTGGTCGGCTTTCGCCCGGGCGGCCGCGATGATCTGGTCGGCCTCTGCGTGGGCGGTCTGGCGCCGCTGGTCCCAGGTGAGTGCGTCCTTCTCGAGCCTGCCGGAGTACTCCTCTGCCTGGCTGCGCGCCCTGGTCATCAGCTCCTCGACCTCTGCGGACGCGGCGTCGTGGGCCGCCTTCAGCGCAGCAAGGGCGGACTCCCGCTCACGGGCGACGTCGCGGTGGTGTTCGGCCGCCTGGAGCTCAGCGTCGGCGATGCTCTTCTCCGCGGCGAGGCGGGCCTCCTCGGCAACCACCTTCGCCTTGGTCTCCGCCTCGACGAGCACCTGGGCTGCGTGTCGTTCGGCGAACTGGCGCACGGCCCGGGCCTCATCCTTGGCGGCCTGCAGCTCCGCGGCGGTCTGCTCGCTCAGCGTGCGCCGCAGCTCCTCGAGCTCGCTGGTGGAGGATGCCTGGGAGGTGTCCAGGCTCAGCTTGGCCTCGGACGCCACCTTCTCCGCGTCGGAGTGGGCGCGGGAGAGGATCTCCTGGGCCCGGCGCTCGGCGGTGTGGACCAGTTCGTCCGCCTGTGACTCAGCGGCCTTGAGCAGCGCCCGGGCATGCCCGCCGAGCCGCGCGAAATCCGTGTCCCCTGCACGCGCGGTGGACTCGATGAGCTGCCGCTGCTGGTGGCGCAGTTCGGTCTTCGCGCGAGCGAGCTGCGCCTCGACGTCGCGGACGTAGGCGTCCACCGCGCCGCGGTCGTAACCGCGCAGCGTCTGCGGGAAGTTGCCGACTGCTGATGCGGTTTCGTCGAACAGGTCCAGGCCGGGCGTCACGTCGCTCATTCAGCGTCCTCCTTCGTCCTTCCTCGATGCTACTGACCAGGCTCCCGGAAGAGCCGGGTCAGCAGCATCGAGGGCGTACGAGATCGCTCAGTGCGTGGACGCGGCGGGCTCCACGATCTCGAGCAGGATGCCGCCGGTGCTCTTCGGGTGCGCGAAGTTGATCCGCGAGCCGCCGGTGCCGATCTTGGGCGTGTCGTAGAGCAGCGTTGCGCCGCGCTCGCGCAGCTTCGCGCACGCCGCGTCGATGTCGGCCACCCGGTAGCAGACCTGCTGGATGCCGCCACGCCCGCCGTTCCGTTCGAGCCACTTGGCGATGGTGCTGTTCTCGTTCAGCGGCGCGAGCAGCTGGACCTGGGCATTCTCTGGGAGCTGGTCACCGGTCCCGAGCATGGCCTCCTCGACGCCCTGCTCCTCGTTGGTCTCGCGATGGAGAAGCCGCCAGCCGAATACCTCGGTGTGCAGCTTGATCGCGTCATCGAGGTTAGGGACGGCGTAGCCGACGTGGTCGATGCAGATGAAGATGTCGTCGTTGCTCATGGGTTCATCCTATTCCTCATGGTCAGGCCAGAACGCCGTCGACCACCTGCTTGGCCTCGGCCTGGACCTGTGCCAGGTGGTCCGGGCCCAAGAGGCTTTCGGCGTAGATCTTGTACACGTTCTCCGTACCCGAGGGACGGGCGGCGAACCAGGCCGAATCCGTGGTCACCTTCAGACCGCCGATCGCCGCACCGTTGCCCGGGGCGTGGGTCAGGGTGGCGGTGATCTGCTCCCCGGCCAGAGTCGTGGCCGTCACGTCGGAGGCATCGAGCTTGGCCAGCTTGGCCTTCTGCTCGCGGGTGGCCGGGGCGTCGATGCGGGCGTAACTGGACGCGCCGAAGCGGGCCTCCAGGTCGGCGTAGTGCTGGCTCGGCGTCTTGCCGGTGACGGCGGTGATCTCCGAAGCGAGCAGGGCCAGCAGAATCCCGTCCTTGTCGGTCGTCCAGGTGGAGCCGTCCTTGGCCAGGAAGGACGCCCCTGCGGACTCCTCTCCACCGAAGCCGAGCTCGCCACTGATCAGGCCGGGGACGAACCACTTGAAGCCGACCGGAACCTCGACCAGGGTGCGGCCGAGGTCGGCGGCCACCTTGTCGATCAGGGAGGACGAGACCAGCGTCTTGCCCACTCCGGCATCGGGGCGCCAGTTCGGCCGGTGGCTGAACAGGTACTGGATGGCGACGGCGAGGTAGGCGTTGGGGTTCATCAGGCCCGCGTCCGGGGTGACGATGCCGTGCCGGTCGGAGTCGGCGTCGTTGCCCGTGGAGATCTGGAAACGGTCGCGGTTGGCGATCAGGCTGGCCATCGCGTACGGCGAGGAGCAGTCCATCCGGATCTTGCCGTCCCAGTCGAGGGTCATGAACCGCCAGGTGGGGTCGACGGTCGGGTTCACCACCGTGAGGTCGATGCCGAGCCGCTCACCGATGTACTGCCAGTACTGCACCGAGGCGCCACCGAGCGGGTCGGCGCCGATCTGGACACCGGCAGATGCGATGGCGTCCAGGTCCAGCGCGTTGCGCAGGTCTTCGCAGTAGGCGCCCAGGTAGTCGACGCGGGCCACGTCGGGCGCGGCCTGCTCGTAGGGCGTCCGCTTGATCGCGCCCGGGTTGCGCAGCAACTCGTTCGCGCGTGCGGCGATCCAGCCGGTGGCGTCGGTGTCTGCTGGGCCGCCGTGGGGCGGGTTGTACTTGAAGCCGCCGTCACGGGGCGGGTTGTGCGACGGGGTGACCACGATGCCGTCCGCGCGTGGTCCGGAATGGGTCTTGTTGTAGACGATGATCGCCCGGGAGACCGACGGTGTGGGGGTGTAGTCCTCGTCGCGCTCGGCGCGGATCGAGACGCCCTGGGCGTGCAGCACCTCGATGGCGGTGCGCCACGCGGGCGCGGAGAGGGCGTGGGTGTCCTTCCCGATGTAGAGCGGCCCGGTGATGCCCTGCCCGGCCCGGTACTCGACGATCGCCTGGGTGGTGGCGGCGATGTGGGCGTCGTTGAACGCGGCGTCGAGGCTGGACCCGCGGTGGCCGGACGTTCCGAACACCACCTGCTGGTCGGGATTGTCGGGATCGGGGACGAGGTCGTAGTAGGCGGCGATCAGAGCATCGACGTCGATGAGGTCCTCGGGCAGTGCGACCTGCCCGGCGCGTTCGTGAGCCATACGGCCATCTTGCCGAATGCCGGGGCCGGGTGGGGCGCCAGTGGCAACATTCGCCCCGGTTGTGGACGGCTGGCAGAATGCACTCTCGTGACACCTGCAGGCTTCAATCCCTCCCGCGCCCTGGATCTCTCCGGACTGGTTGCGTCCGCGAAGGCCCCGCCGCCACCGCCCGGCGCCAGCTACGTGATCGACGTGACTGAGCCGATGTTCGAGGCGGTGCTCGCCCAATCGGCGAAGTTCCCGGTCGTGCTCGAGCTGAACTCGCCTCGAGCGAACGCCCAGGCGATGTCCGAAGCGATGACCCAGCTCGCCAACGAGGCGGGTGGCGCCTACCTGCTCGGCAGGGTCGACGTGGACGCCAGCCCGCAGATCGCGGCAGCGTTCGGCATCCAGGCCGTGCCCGCGGTCATCGGCGTCGTCGCGGGCCAGCTCGCCCCGCTGTGGCAGGGCACCAAGACCAAGGAGGAGGCGCGGGCCTACATCGCGCAACTCCTGCAGGTCGCCTCTGCCAACGGAGTGGTCGGACGGGCCGAGCCGGTGAGCATCGACGTGGACGCCGGCCCGGACCCGCGATTCGCCGAGGCGGACGCAGCACTCGCCGAGGGCGATTTCGCGCGCGCCGTCTCCGAATTCGACAAGGTCCTCGCTGCCACGCCCAACGATCCGGAGGCGAAGGCGGGCCGCGCGCAGGCAGCGCTGCTGCAGCGGGTCAGCAGCGCCGACCCGGCAGCGGTGCTGGCGAAGGCCGAAGCGAACCCCACAGACGTGGACGCCCAGCTGGCCGCGGCGGACGCGGAGCTGATGGGCGGAGCCGTCGAGCCGGCGTTCAGCCGTCTGATCGGGCTGATCCGCAACACCGCTGGTGCGCAGCGCGAGTCCGTCCGGGTGCGCCTGCTCGAGCTCTTCGAGACCGTCGGGTCGGCCGATCCGGCAGTGCTGAAGGCCCGTCGCGACCTGATGAGCGCCCTCTTCTGACCGCCAGAACACCGCAGGTCCAGACTTGCGGTGTTCTGGCGTCGCGGTTGAGCACATGCTGGCCCTAGTTTGTCCCCGTGCAACTCTCTGACCTCCTCCTGCACGGAGGCCTCGCCCTGGACCTGGTCGGGCTCGCCGTCCGGATCGCCGCGCTGCTCTGGGTGCCGGTGAACCGGCGACCGTCGTCAGCGACGGCGTGGCTGCTCGCGATCTTCCTGATCCCGTACGTGGGCGTGATCGCGTTCCTGCTGATCGGGAACCCGAAGCTGCCGAAGTCGCGCCGGGCCAAGCAGCGGGAACTGAACTCCCGGATCGCCGAGCTCACCCGGGGCCTGCCCGAGGTCGCGCTGGCGCCCGAGGCCGGCTGGGTGCAGCAGGTGGCCCGGCTGAACCGAAACCTCGGTGCCCTGCCGCTCACCGACGGCAACGCTGCGACCCTGATCGAGGACTACGGGGAGTCGCTGCACGAGATGGCCGCGGAGATCGACACAGCCACGGAGTTCGTCCTGTGCGAGTTCTACATCCTCGCGGTGGACGCGACCACGACCCCGTTCTTCGACGCGCTGGCCCGGGCCGTGCAGCGTGGCGTGAGGGTGTTCGTCCTGTTCGACCACATCGGCTCGAGGGGCGTCCCCCACTACCGCCGCACCACGGCGCACCTCGACCGGATCGGCGTGGAGTGGCGGCCGATGCTGCCGGTGATGCCACTGAAGGGCAGGTATCAGCGTCCGGACCTGCGCAACCACCGCAAGCTGCTGGTGGTCGACGGCCGGGTGGGGTTCATGGGCTCGCAGAACCTGATCGACCGCTCCTACAACAAGCCGGGGAACCTGAAGCGCGGCCTGCTGTGGCAGGACCTGATGACCCGGGTGGAGGGTCCGGTCGTGCAGGCGCTGAGTGCCGTGTTCATCACCGACTGGTACAGCGAGACCGACGAGCTGCTCGGCGTCCGGGTGCCCGCTCTGGCCGCCAGGATCCCGGAGCCGGGGGAGGGGGAGCTGGCCTGCCAGATCGTGCCGAGTGGGCCGGGCTTCGACAATGACAACAACCTGAAGCTGTTCGCATCGCTGCTCTACGGAGCGCGCCGCAGGGTGAGCCTGACCAGCCCCTACTTCGTGCCGGACGAGTCGCTGATCGCGGCCGTGACAACCGCAGCCGAGCGGGGCGTCGAGGTCGAGTTGTTCGTCAGCGAGCTGGGCGACCAGCCGATGGTCTACCACGCGCAGCGCTCCTACTACGAGGTGATGCTGCGGGCCGGAGTGCGGATCTACCTCTACCCGGCCCCGTACATCCTGCACGCGAAGCACTTCACCATCGATGACGACGTGGCAGTGATCGGTTCGTCCAACATGGACATGCGATCGTTCGGCCTGAACCTCGAGGTGGTGATGATGGTGAGCGGGCGCTCATTCACCGACGCCATGCGCCAGGTCGAGGACCACTACCGGGCGATGAGCCGCGAGCTCACCCTCGAGGAGCACCTGCGTCAGTCGCTGCCCACGCGCCTGCTGGACAACCTGGCGAGGCTCACCTCCGCGCTGCAGTGAGGCGGCGCGACGTCGTCGCGTGCTACTGGTCCTCCGCCTTCGTGCGGTGCGGGTAGAGGGTCACCAGAAGGGCCGCCAGCAGGGCTGCCGCCATGGTGGAGAGGTAGATGCCCCGGAAGCCGCCGTTGAGGGTGTTCCGGAATTCCGCCTCCAGGGTGGGGGAGAGCGCGTCGATCTCAGCAAGATAGTCATCCTTCGCCGTCTCGAACGCCCCCGGCACCGCGTCGCGCAGGACGATCAGTTTGTGCCGCGTGTCGGCGAGGTCTGTGCTCACCCCGGCGAGGTCGTCGCGGGCCTGCACCAGCTTCGCCCGGTCCGAGATCGCCGCAGCCAGCTTCCCCTCCAGTGTGGACAGCTTGCCCTGCAGCGCGGACCGTTCCGAGCGGACGCCTCCCCGGGAAGCGACCAGGGCCGCCCGCTTGTGCTCCAGGGTGGTCCGCTTGTCGATCAGCGCCGCCGTGCCCTGCTTCGCCCCGGCGATCGCCGCGTCCAGCTGGTCGAGTTGCGCGTGCAGGTCCTGCGCCGGCGGGGGTTCGGGGGATCCCGGCGGCAGCGCGTCCATGATCGCGTCATAGCCGGCCTGAACCCCGGCGCGGGCCTCCCGCAGTCCGGCGAGGTCGTGGTCGACCTTCGCGATCGCTGTCGTCATTCCCCGGATGCCCCTGGTCATGCCGGCGATGCCGGAGTCCATGCCGGCGATCGCCTTGGTCATGCCGGCGATGCCCGAGCGCATCCCCGTGCTCGCCTTCCGCATGCCAGCGATGCCGGAGTCGATGCCCTTGACCGCCTTCACCAGTTTCGCGTGGGCCTTGCCGACGTCCTCTCTCGCCGTGTCGAGACTGGCGACGCCGGTGTTCACTCCTTCGGTGATGTCACTGACCACGGACGGTGTCTGCTCGGCGAACATGCGCTCGGCGACGATCTTCGTGCGGGCGGTGATGTTCGTCACGTCCGCCGTCCGCAGCAACTCGACCAGGTCGTCGGGGAGCGTCCCGCCGCCGTTCACGTCGATGTCGATGGTGGTCTGTGCCGCGAGGTCGGGAAAGGTGACGTCCTTGAGCTTGTCCTTGAGCTCCGGGTCGGTCTTGAGTTCGGCGAACTTCGCCTGAATCTCTGCGGCGTAGGGGAGCGTGGGCGCGCTGACCTGCGCGGGGAGCACAGCGGTGAGGTTCCCCTGCAGGTCGGCGCCGGCGTGAGCGAGGAAGCCGACCAGGAACGCGGGGGCGAGGGTGGTGCCGATCGAGCGGACGAGCGAGAGCGTGGCGAGTGCAGAGTTCGACTCGGCGGCCGGCGTCCGGTCGAGCATCATGTAGTTCAGCGGGGAGCCGATCGTGAAGCCGAGACCGAGCCCCATCAGGGCGAGGGTGGTGCAGACGCTGGCCCAGGACGGGGAGGGGATCGCCCACCACACCCCGACCGCTGCGGCGATCGCCGAGACCACCACACCGAAGCCCAGCACGAGCTTCGGGCCGAACCTGTCGGTGAGGGTGCCGGACAGGGGAGCGCCGATCCCGGAGGCCAGGCCGAGGATGATCACGAAGTAGCCTCCGTCGCCGGTGGGGATGCCGAGCGCATTCTCCGCGAACTGCGGCACGAAGATGACCCCCATCAGGATCATCCCGGCGAGGAAGGAGAGCACCAGGGTCACCACGATGGCGAAGTCGGTGAAGTAGCCGAGGTTCAGCACCGGGTCGGCGGCGCGCCGCTCGGCGAGGATGAACAACGGCAACAGGACAAGGAAGCCGAGCAGGTAGGGGTAGACGTCAGTCCCCGTGATCGAGGCGCCGAGGTCGAAGAAGTCGATGTTGCGCAGCCCGTAGAGCAACGAGAGGATCATCGCGACCAGCACGGTGATCCCGAGCAGGTCGATTTTCGCGACCTGTTCCACCTTGTGGTTGGGCAGGATGATGAGGCCGGCGACCATGATCACCAGGCTGATCGGCACGTTCACATAGAAGATGAACTGCCAGTTGGCGGTGCCGAAGAGGTCGAGGATCAGGCTGCCCGCGCTGGACCCGAAGATGTTCGCCACCCCGTACACGCCACCGACGAGCCCGAGCGCCATACCCCGCTTCTCCGGCGGGACGGACGTGCCGAACTCCGCGGTCGCGATGGGGACGATGCCGCCGCCTCCGACTGCCTGGATCGCGCGCGCGATGATCAGCATCTCGAAGCTGCCCACGTCCTGGCTGAGCCCGCACAGCAGCGAGCCGAGCCCGAACAGGGTGATGCTGAGCAGGTAGATCGGCTTTCGACCGTAGCGGTCGGCGAGCTTGCCCATCACCGGGATGGAGGCTGCATAGGCCAGCGTGTAGATGGTGATCATCCAGATGCCGGCGGTGTCGTCCACCCCGAGGTCGTTCTGGATGATGGTGCGGGCGGGCGTGACGATGCCGGTGTCGATCGCACCCATGAAGATGCCCAGCAGGTACACGGCAAGGAGAAGCCCGAGGCGCCGCGCCGGGGGTGTGTCGGTCGCGGGTCGGGTCGGGGTCGCGGTGGTCATCGAACGTTAGCCTCAGACAAATAGTAGCGCTGATGGCAATCATTCGTGTCAGCGGTAGGTACTTCTCCTGCCGCTAGCTGATCCGCTCGCCCGCCTCGAGGTAGAGCGTGCGACCGGCCTCACGGGCCTCCAGGGCGGCGAGCAGGCGTCCCCGGGCGAATGGAGCCATCGTGGCGGCGGCGTCGCCCGGCGGGAGCCAGTGGACGGCGCGGATCTCGCGGAGGTCGGCCCGCAACAGCGGGACGGACTGTGCAGGCATCTCGCGGCCGTCGAAGATGAGCTCGACGGCGTCCTCCCAGCCCAGGTAGGGCGCGAGCCAGTCCACAACCAGCAGGCGCCCGACGCTGACGGTGTGGCCGAGTTCCTCTTCGACCTCGCGGACCAGACCGGCGCGCGGGCTCTCGCCCACCTCGAGGATGCCACCCGGCAGTTCGAAGTCGGGTTTGAAGGTGGTCTCGAGAATGCACACCCGACCGGCTTCGTCGGTGAGGAGCAGGTGGCTGATCACTCGCTTGCGGGCCGTGACGGTGTTCATCACCGCGGTGAACGCCTCCCTGCCCTCGGCAGGATCGTCCCGCAGCCGGGCATACCAGGCCTGGTCGCCACGCCCGTCCGCAGCGATCCAGCGGTCCCGGGCCACGCCCTCGAGCCGGAACCCCGCGCGGTGCAGCGCCCGCCGCCGCGCCCGGTCGGACAACGCGACGCTGGTCTCGACCCGGATCACTCCGGGCTCGTCGAAGGCCAACTGGCAGGTGTTCACCAGCAGCAGGTGCATCCGCTCGGACGGGTCGTCGCCGCCGAAGTCCACCATCGCGTTGCCGTCCGTGACCACGAACGGCAGGGAATCCCGGATCACTCCTGCCCGGTGTACTCGAAGTAGACGGCACCGAGCGGCGGCACGACGACCATCGCGCTGGCGGGCAGGCCGTTCCAGCCGTCCTCGCTGGCCTCCACCTGGCCGAGATTGCCGTGCGCGTCCGAACCGTCGTAGATGCCGGAGTCGGAGTTGAAGATCTCCTTCCACACCCCCGCCTTCGGCAGCCCGAGACGGTAACGCGTCCACGGCTCGGAGGAGAAGTTCACCGCGACCGCAACCAGGTTCCCCGCCTTGTCGGCGCGCACCCAGGAGTACGTGTTGCCGCCGGCGTCGTCGGCGTTGATCCAGCGGAAGCCCTCAGGCTCGGAATCCAGCTCCCACAAGGCGGGATGGGTCCGGTAGAGCTCGTTGAGGTCCTTGAACATGCGCTGCAGCCCGTGGTGGCCCCACAGGTCGGAGACCCACCACTCCAGGCTGGTCGCCTCGTTGAACTCGCTGCGCTGGCCGAACTCGCAGCCGGCGAAGATCAGCTTCTTGCCGGGGAAGGCCCACATGTAGGAGTAGAAGGCGCGCAGCGTGGCGAACTGGCGCCAGGTGTCCTGGGGGATCTTGTTGATCATCGACCCCTTGCCGTGCACCACCTCGTCGTGGGAGATCGGCAGGATGAAGTTCTCCGAGTAGGCGTAGACCATCGCGAAGGTCATCTCGTTGTGGTGGTACTGCCGGTGGATCGGCTCCAGCGCGAGATAGCGCAGGGAGTCGTTCATCCAGCCCATGTTCCACTTGAAGCCGAAGCCGAGGCCGCCGTGGTGGACGGGCTTGGTGACGCCGCCGAAGGATGTGGACTCCTCCGCGATCATGACCACGCCGGGGACGCGCTCGTAGAGGTGCTTGTTCACGTAGCGCAGGAAGTCGATCGCCTCGAGATTCTCGTTGCCGCCGTAGATGTTCGGCACCCACTCGCCGTCCTCGCGCGAGTAGTCCAGGTAGAGCATGGACGCCACCGCATCCACCCGCAGCGCGTCGATGTGGAACTCGGTCACCCAGTACAGCGCGTTGGAGACCAGGAACGACTTCACCTCGTTGCGGCCGTAGTTGAAGATGTAGGTGCCCCAGTCCTTGTGCTCGCCCTGACGGGGATCCGCATGCTCGTACAGTGCCGTACCGTCGAAGCGGCCCAGGGCCCACTCGTCCTTGGGGAAGTGGCCGGGCACCCAGTCGAGGATCACGCCGATGCCGGCCTGGTGGAGTCGGTCGACGAGGTAGCGGAACTCGTCGGGACGCCCGAGTCTCGACTGCGGCGCGAAGTAGTTGGTCACCTGGTAGCCCCAGGACGGCTCGAACGGGTGCTCGGTGACCGGCATGAACTCGACATGCGTGAAGCCCTGCCACGTGACGTACTCGACGAGCTCGTCGGCGAGCTCCAGGTAGGTCTTGCCCTTGCGCCACGAACCCAGGTGCACCTCGTAGATCGTCATCGGGTCCGCGTGGGGCTTCGACTGCTCGCGCTTGTCGATCCACGCATCGTCAGCCCACTGGTACTTGCTGGTGTAGACGATCGACGAGTTCGCGGGGGCCTGCTCGGCGAAGAAGGCCATCGGGTCGACCTTCTCCCGCCACACGCCGTCCGCGGAAAGGATGTTGAACTTGTACAGGGCGCCGGTGCCCACCCCCTCGACGAACAGGGCCCAGATGCCGGAGCCGGGCACCTGGTACATCGCGTCGCCGGTCCACCAGTTGAAGTCAGCGTTGAGCCGCACGTCGCGAGCGTTGGGCGCCCAGACCGCGAACCGCGTCCCGTGGATCTCGCCACGCTCGTCGTCGAAGACGGTCACCTCGTGGGCGCCGAGCCTCCGCCAGCATTCGGTGTCGCCGCCGTTGTGGAAACCTTCCAGGTCCCAACCGGTGAGCCCGCCAGCCACGTCGTGCGCCATCACTGCTCCTTGTCATTCGGTGCTGGAGGGTTCAATGAAACCCTCCTTGCTTCATCTTGGACCGCTCGCCAGGGGATGTGTGCCCAATTGGGCCGATTGCGTACCTCGTAGACGACCTCGTAAACGGCCTTGTCCAGCTCATAGGCGCGGAGCAGGGCCGGCTCGGCTCTGTGCTTGCCGGAGTACCCGTCGAGGAAGGCCTCGCGGGCCGCAGCGCACCACTGCCGTGCCTCGTGTCCGTCGGGATCCGCGTGGGCGCTGCGGGCGTAGTCCAGGCTGCGCAGCAGGCCGGCGACGTCACGCCAGACCGAGTCGAACTCCCTGCGCTCGGCCAGCGTCTTGAGCGGTTCGCCCTCGAAGTCGATGATCACCCACGGGCTGCCGGCGGGGGCGCTGCGGTGCAGCACCTGTCCGAGGTGGAAGTCGCCGTGCACGCGCTGGGTCGCCAGCGCCTGGCCGCTCGGTGCGGAGAACAGCAACTGGGCGGCGTGCCGGTACTCGTCGAGTTCGTGCACCGCCTCGGCCGCCTCCGCGAACCGGCGAACCATGTCCGCGGTGAGGTCCTCCCCCGGGCGGGCTGCGGTACCGAAGGCGTCGGCCAGGCGGGCGTGGAGGTCACGGAGTTCGACGCCGAGCTGGAGGCACTCGGCGGAGATGTCGCGTCCGGCGGCACAGGCGTCCGTGGCGTACACCCAGCCGTCGGTGATGCCGGTGATGCGCTGGCAGAACAGGCCGAGGTCGTAGTCCTCGTGCGAGAGCAGGCCGTAGAGGTCCGGAGTGATTCCCGAGCCGCTGAGCGCGCCGAGCACCTCTGCGTCCAGGTTGCGTCCCGCTTCGAGCTTGCGGAAGAGCTTGAACAGGGTGGTCTCGCCGACCATCACCGTGGTGTTGCTCTGTTCGCCGGTGAACAGGCGCATTGCCGCGCCGGCGTCCACCGGGCCGGAGTCGCGCCAGGCCATGCCCGCCGGTGGGTCTGCGAGCAGCGCTCCGACGAGGGCGGCCATCGCCGCCGGGTGGGTGGTTGCATCCACGATGTCGACCTCGCCCAGTCCGGCGAGGGTTGCTCGCCCGACCGGAAGGCCGGCGGGAGCGCTGCCTGCAGGGAGGTAGGCGACGAGCAACTGGTAGATCTCGGTGCGGCCGTCGTCGTAGGCGATCTCGGCGAGCTCGGAGCGCACCGCCGGCCAGGTGCCGTCGGGGGTGTACCAGGGGAGGGCCGAGATGCCGGCGATCCGGGCGCCCAGGCCCTTGCCGCCGAACCAACGGGCCTGGCGCAGGTAGGTCTCCCAGGCGCCCGCTGTGGTCATGGCCGTCACCTCACCGGCGCAGCACGTGCAGGACCATGGCCGGGCTGGCCGGGTGCAGCCGGACGAAGTTCCGATCCCCCCAGGTGAATGTGGCGCCGGAGAGTTCATCCCTCAGGTCGACTGTCGGGCCGCTCACGCCGAGCCAGCCGAGGTCGAAGTGGACGTCGGTCTCGACTCCCTGGTTGGGATCGAGGCTGCAGACCACCACCACGGCGTCGTCCCCGTCGCGCTTGGCGAAGGCGAGCACGCCGTCGTGGGGGGCGTCGAGGAACCGGATCTGGCGCAGTTGCTGCAGTGCCGGGTGGTCCCGCCGGATCTGGTTGAGGCTGCCGAGCAGGACGTTCAGATTGGGCTGGGCGGAGAAGTCGCGGGGTCGGTACTCGAACTTCTCGGAGTTCTTGTACTCCTCGCCGCCGGGCTTCAACGGTTCGTGCTCGAAGAGCTCGAAGCCCGAGTAGACACCCCAGGACGGGGACAGGGTTGCAGCGAGGATGGCCCGGATCGCGAAGGCCGCCGGGTTGCCGGACTGCAGGGCGAACGGGTTGATATCGGGGGTGTTGACGAAGAAGTTCGGCCGGTAGAAGGCGTCCATCCCTGTGGAGAGTTCGGTGAGGTACTCCTGGAGTTCCGCCTTGGTGTTGCGCCAGGTGAAGTAGGTGTAGCTCTGGTGGAAGCCGACCATGCCGAGGGCGTGCATCATCTCTGGCTTGGTGAACGCTTCGGCAAGGAAGATCACGTCCGGATCGGTTTCGCGGACCTGCCGCATCACCCAGGCCCAGAACTCGACCGGCTTCGTGTGCGGGTTGTCCACCCGGAAGATCCGGACGCCGTGGGACATCCAGAGCTTGAGGATGCGCAGCACCTCGCGGTAGATCCCGTCGGGGTCGTTGTCGAAGTTGATCGGGTAGATGTCCTGGTACTTCTTCGGCGGATTCTCCGCGTAGGCGATCGTGCCGTCCAGCCGGGTGGTGAACCACTCCGGGTGGGCCGAGACCCACGGGTGGTCGGGGCTCGCCTGCAGGGCGAAGTCGAGGGCGACCTCCAGGCCGACCTCCCTGGCCTTCGCGACGAACCGGTCGAACGCGTCCCAGTCGCCCAGATCGGGGTGAATGGCGTCGTGGCCGCCCTCAGGGCCACCGATCGCCCAGGGAGACCCGGGGTCGCCGGGCGCAGGGATCAGCGTGTTGTTGCGGCCCTTGCGAAACGCGGTGCCGATCGGGTGGATCGGAGGCATGTACACAACGTCGAAGCCCATCGCAGCCACCTGCTCGAGGCGCTCATGGCAGGAGTCGAAGGTGCCGGACGTCCACTTCTTCGTCGCGGGGTCGTAGCTGGCCCCGATCGAGCGGGGGAAGAACTCGTACCAACTGGAGAACAGGGCCCTCGCCCGGTCGACGTGGACCGGGAAGTCCGCCGTCGGAGTGAGCAGTTCGCGTGGCCCGTACCGTTTCATGGCCCGCTCGATCCCGTGGGCGGTGGCCACCTCGATCAGGTCGTCGGCAGGGCGCTCGGGGATCAGCAGCATGGCCGTCGCCTTGAGGATGGACGCCGCAACCGGATCGCCCGCCTGTTCTGCGATGACCGCCGTGCGCTCGAGCAGGTCGCGTCCTTCGAGGCAGACCAGTTCGATGTCGACACCGGCGGGGAGCTTCGCCTCTGCGTTGTGCAGCCAGGTGGCCCACGGGTCCGACCAGCCCTCGACCCGGAAAGTCCAGGCGCCCTCGGTGTCCGGGCGCACCCATGCCTCCCAGGGGTCGAGCCCCCGGGGCTCGACCGGGGTCATGTCCACCCGGGTCTCCTCGCCTGTCGGGCTGGTCAGGATCACCGAGGCGTTGACGGCGTCGTGTCCCTCGCGGAAGACCTTCGCTCGGACCGGGAAGAGCTCTCCGGCTACCGCCTTCGCAGGGTAGGCGCCGCCCTCGATGACGGGGCTCACCTTGGCGACCGGAATGCGGCCGAACCCGCGGGGCAGCGTCACCGTGGGACGCAGGTCGAGCGGGGCTGCGGGCACGGCAGCAGGTGCGGGGCCGGGAGGCGGCGTCGGCGACGGCTCCGCTGCGGCCGGCGCGGCCGGCGTGCGCTGCTGGCGCTTGCGGGACGGGTTTGCGGTTGCGCTCACGTCCCCAACCTAGCGGCTGGCACTTTCGCGCGGGAGGGAATGCGCAGGGCTTCCCATCGAGGCGTCGAGGGCCGGTTCAGGGTGCACGGAACGGGGTATGACGCGGCGGAGTTCCGCCGATGACCCTGCGTCCGGTCGTCGCGGCGAAGCTGAGCTTCCGGGCGGGCCCGCCGCTCGCCGTACGACTCCCCAGGGACGGGGGACCCCCGGCCCCGGCCGGGTCCGGACAGCGAGAGCGTCCGATCAGGCCTCGGTGGCGGCGTCCTCGGACGGGCTCATCGGGGACGCTGGGACGAGCTGGGCGCCGGTGCGGACCTCGGCGCTGAACACCGCGACCGTCTGCGCCGGCAGGGTGATCGTCGAGCCGGGAGCGAGCTTCTTGCGTGGCAGTTCGCCGTCCAGACCGGTGTGCGCGACCACCTGGTAGCGCAGCGCCCACGGGGCGCCCGGCAGCGACAGTTCCACCGGGTCCGGGCCCGCGTGGAAATAGACGAGGAAGGCCTCGGTGCGGTCCGAGAGGTACATGCCGAGCGTATGCCGGCCCATGTCGTGCCATTGGTCGGTAGTCATCTCCGTGCCGGACTCTGCGAACCAGGCGATCGGTGAACGGCCCAGGCCGCGTCCGGCGCTGTCGGTCACCTCGCCGTGGTAACGCCAGGCGTCCGGACGGAACAGCGGGTGCTCCGCCCGCAGCTTCAGCAGCGTCCGGGTCAGGTCTTCCTGCGCCGACCACTCCTCACGGGTGAGCCAGCTCACCCAGGAAACCGGGGAGTCCTGGCAGTAGGCGTTGTTGTTGCCGCCCTGCGTGCGCCCCATCTCGTCACCGGCGAGGATCATCGGCACCCCTGCACTGAGCAGCAAGGTGGCCATGAGGTTACGGGTGGTCCGCTGACGATCGGCGACGATCTGGGGGTCGTCGGTCTCGCCCTCGTAGCCGTGGTTCCAGGAGCGGTTGTCGTCCGCCCCGTCCCGGTTTCGCTCCGCGTTCGCCTCATTGTGCTTGAGGTCGTAGGTGACCACATCGCGCATCGTGAAGCCGTCGTGCGCGGTGACGAAGTTCACCGAGGAGGTCGCCGGGCGGCCGCCGTGGTCGTAGATGTCGGAGGAGCCCGACAACCGGGTGGCCAGCTCCTGGACACCGCCGATCGCCCCCCGCCAGAAGTCCCGTGCGAAGCCGCGGTAGCGGTCGTTCCATTCCGACCAGCCCCGGCCCCAGCGCCCGACCTGGTAGCCATAGGGGCCCAGGTCCCACGGCTCGGCGATCATCACAGTGCCGGCCAGGATCGGGTCGGTCGCGACCAGCTGCTTGAACCGGTGGTTCTGGTCGACGTGGTGATGGCGGTCCCGGATCAGCGTGGTGTTCAGGTCGAAGCGGAATCCGTCCACGCCCATCTCGGTCACCCAGTACCGCAACGAGTCCATGACCAGCTTCAGCACGCCGTCCTTGGAGGTGTCGACGGCGTTGCCGCATCCGGTGACGTCGTAGTCGTTGCGGTGGTCGTCGGTGAGTCGGTAGTAGGCGCCGTGGTCGATCCCCCGGAAGCTCAGCGTCGGGCCGTCGTGGCCGCCCTCGCCGGTGTGGTTGTAGACCACGTCGAGGATCACCGCGATGCCTGCCTCGTGCAGGGCGGAGACCATGGTCTTGAACTCCTCGACCTGGCCGCCGAGAGTCCCCGAGGTGGAAGAGGCGTACGCGGCGTGCGGAGCGAAGAAGCCGAGGGTGTTGTAGCCCCAGTAGTTGGTCAGGCCGCGCCCCACCACGAACGGCTCGGAGACGAAGTGCTGGATCGGCAGGAACTCCACGGCGTTGATACCCAACTCGACCAGGTGCTCGACCACAGCGTGGTAGGCCATCCCCGCGTAGGTGCCGCGCAGGTGCTCAGGCACGGCGGGGTGCTGCCGGGTGTAGCCCTTCAGGTGCGCCTCGTAGATGACCATCTCCGACAGCGGCACCGGATTCGCCAGTGGCGCGGGCGGCTCGGAGTCCGCCACCACCACGCTCAGGGGCACCGCGGCGAACGAGTCACTGAGGTCGGGAAGGAAATTGGATTCCGGCGTGTGGTCGGCGATCGGGCCCGCGTAGTCGACGCCGCCGGTGATCGCCCGCGCGTAAGGGTCCAGCAGCAGCTTCGCTGGGTTGAACCGCTCACCCTTCTCCGGAGCCCAGGCGCCGTGCACCCGGTAGCCGTAACGCTGTCCGCCACCGACGCCGGGCAGGTGCAGCGTCCACACGCCGTCACCGGTGAGAGTGAGGTCGTGGTTGGACTGGCGGCGGTGCTCATCCACCAGGGCGAGCTCCACCCTGGTCGCGCGAGGGGCCCACAGGGAGAACGTCGTGCCGTCGTCGCGCACGCGCGCGCCGAGCTCAGCGGACGCCAGCACGCTGCCCTCCGGCAGGTCGATCGCCGATGTCTTCACCGGACTCAAGCTTCCCCCTCTGGAACCGCGGTCCCGCATAGTTTGTCCTAACCTTCGCGGAGAACCAATTAGCGACCCACGGATGCGGGAATCGTTTCACGATGTTCATAGGAGGCGGACGGATGACCGGAAGTACCTATCTGGACCATGCCGCGTCCTCCCCGGTGCTGCCTGAGGCCGCAGCGGCGATGGCGGCGGAGCTGGGTCGTCCGGGCAATCCGAGTTCGCTGCACGCGGCGGGTCGGGCGGCCCGACGAGCCCTTGAGGAGGCGCGGGAGTCACTCGCGGACGACCTGGGCGCGAGGCCGGCAGAGGTCGTGTTCACCTCTGGCGGCACCGAGGCCAACAATCTCGCGCTGCTCGGGGCGCGGGCCGGGGGACGTGAGGGGGTGGCGGTCTCGGCGATCGAACACCCTTCTGTCTCGGCCGTTCGGCAACGCCTGGCCGAAGTGACGGTGTTGCCCGTGCACGAGACCGGGCACCTCGATCTCGATCGCGCCACCGAGCTCCTCGGACAGCGAACCGGGCTGGTCTCGGTGATGTGGGTGAACAACGAGACGGGCGCCGTGCAGCCGGTCGTCGCTGTGGCCGATCGCGCGCACGCGGTGGGAGCTCTCGCGCACAGCGATGCCGTGCAGGCCCTCGGCCACCTGCCGGTGGACTTCGCCGCGTCCGGGCTGGACCTGCTCAGCGTGTCAGCGCACAAGCTGGGTGGGCCGGTCGGCATCGGTGCGCTGGTGGTGCGCCGAGGCGTGACGGTGACCCCGACGGGGTTCGGTGGCGGGCAGGAGGCCCGGTTGCGCTCTGGAACCGTGCCGGTGGCACTGGCTGCGGGCTTCGCGGCGGCGGTCAGGATCGCCTGCGGGCACCTCGAGGCGGAGGCCCGGCGTATGGCCGTGCTGCGCGACCGCCTGATCGAGGGTGCGCTCGCGACGATTCCGGACACCCGGGCCAACACCGCGGAGCCGTGCAGCCCTGCGATCGTGAACCTCACCTTCGCCAGCCTGCGCGCGGACGACGTGTTGTTGCTGCTGGACGCCGCGGGCTTCGACGCGTCCACGGGTTCGGCGTGCACAGCCGGGGTGCACCAGCCGAGCGAGGTTCTGCTCGCGATGGGGCGCAGCTCCGACGCGGCGTCCGCGAGCCTGCGGTTCTCCTTCGGACCCGATACCACCACGGCGGCGATCGATGCTCTGCTCGGCGTCCTCCCCGCCGTCGTGGAGCGGGCCCGCTCTGCCCGTTGATCGGGGACACGTAGGATTCTCGGGTTCGAGGAGGTGACCGATGCGCGTACTGGCCGCCATGTCCGGCGGGGTGGACTCCGCCGTCGCTGCCGCGCGGCTGGTGGACGCAGGGCACGACGTCGTCGGGGTGCACCTTGCGTTGTCGAAGAACCCGGAGGCGTACCGCAGCGGCGCCCGTGGGTGCTGCTCATTGGAGGATTCCCACGACGCCCGCAGGGCTGCCGACGCGCTCGGGATCCCGTTCTACGTGTGGGACTTCGCCGAGCGGTTCGCCGAGGACGTGGTGGCCGACTTCGTCAACGAGTATGCGTCCGGCCGGACCCCCAACCCGTGCCTGCGCTGCAACGAGAAGATCAAGTTCGCCGCAGTGCTCGAGCGCGGCCGGGCCCTGGGCTTCGACGCGGTCGCGACCGGTCACTACGCCCGCCTGGAGCCCTCGCCAGCCGGGGTGTCGCTGCACCGCTCCGCCGAGCCGGCGAAGGACCAGTCCTACGTGCTCGGGGTGCTGGACGCCGACCAGTTGCGGCACTCGCTCTTCCCGCTCGGCGATGACACCGCGAAAGCGGCTGTGCGGGCCGAGGCCGCCGCGCGCGGCCTGACCCTGGCCACCAAGCCCGACAGCCACGACATCTGCTTCATCCCCACCGGCGACACGGCCGGCTTCCTGAGCGCGCGCCTGGGCCGGCGTCCAGGAGACATCGTGGACGAGCGCGGCGAGGTACTCGGTGCCCACGACGGCACGCACCGGTTCACCGTGGGCCAGCGGCACGGGCTGCACCTGTCGGTGCCGGCCGGTGACGGGCGGCCCCGCTACGTGCTCGGGGTCGACCCGGTGCGGAACACGGTCACGGTGGGGCCGAAGCGGGCGCTGGCGGTGCGCGTGATCGAGGGCATTCGCCCGACCTGGACCGAGCAGCCGGTGGCCGGCGCCTGGCGGGGCCTCGTCCAGGTGCGTGCCCACGGGGACGCGATGCCGGCAACCATCGAGGTGGCGGCCGAGCGCGTCCGGATCGGTCTGGACGAGCCCGCCTACGGCATCGCGCCCGGCCAGGCGGCGGTCTACTACGACGGCGACCGTGTGGTCGGCAGCGCCACGATCTCTTCGACGGACGCGTGATGGTCACCTTCACCGGTCTCGGCTCGCTGCCCGGCACCGACTTCGCCGCGGCCGCCCGGATGACCTTCGACAAGGTGCCCGACCTGCCCTACCTGCCCGAGCTGCCGGCGCGAGGGCCGTGGGCTGCGATGATCGGACGCGGGCTGGGCCTGCCGTCCGGACTGCCCGCCGAGCTGGGCGCAGGGGAGTGGCGACTGGCCGACGCCCCGGGCGTCGATCAGCGCAGGGCGCGAGCCACGTGGCGCGACGACCTCGACCAGCTCGAGGAGGTCGCGGACGGCTATGCCGGACCGTTCAAGGTCGCGGTGACCGGCCCGTGGACGTTGGCCGCCGCGCTCGGCGTGGCCCACACCGGACGAGTGCTGGCCGACATCGGCGCGCGGCGCGATCTCGCCCAGGCTGTCGCGGACGGCGTCGGAGAGGTGCTTTCCGAGCTCGCCCGGCGCCTGCCCGGGGCGGAGTTGCTGCTGCAGGTTGACGAACCGTCGCTGCCGGCGGTGGCTGCGGGCGCTGTGCCGACGCCCGGCGGCTTCTTCCGGCATCGTGCCGTGGACCTGCCCGAGCTGTGCCGTGCGCTGGCCTGGGTAACGGCCGAACCGGCCCGCCGCGGCCTGGCCGTGCCCACGGTGCTGCACAGCTGCGCCCGGTGGGACCGTGGCTGGCCGCTGCGGTCCCTGCTCGGTGCAGATGCGACGGCCGCCGGTTTCGACGGCGTCTCGGTGGACCTCGACCAGCTCGGCACGGCCGACTGGGATGCCCTGGCCGATGCCGCTGACGCCGGGGCGACGCTCTACCTCGGCTGCCTGCCGACCGCAGGCGACACGCGTCCGCTCGGTGTGGATGCCGTGCGGCGCAGGGCGCTGGCGGCGCTCGACCGGATCGGGGCACCGGGCGGCCTCTCGGACCGCCTGGTTCTGACCCCATCGTGCGGTCTCGCCGGGTGGACCACCGGCGAGGTGAGTCGGGGATTCGAGGTGTTGGCACGGGTGCGTGAGCAGGTGGCTGCGGAGCTGGAGTGATCGTGGCGAGGGCCTGGTTGGGCACCGCGGGTTAACTGGGTGCCATGGTGGACCAGCGGCGACTCGGCTGGGTGAGCCTGCCCCTGTCCGGGCTGTTGTCCGTGGTGGTCGGCCAGGCCCTCGTGAACGAAGGGGTTGGGCTTCGGGTGCTGCTGCCCTCGCTCTTCCCGACCTCCGGCGGGCGGTGGTCCGGAGTCGTGGTCGCGGGCACCTTCACCCTCTGCTTCGCCCTCGCCGCCGGCGCGAATGTCGTGCTGCGCACGATCGGCGAGGACCGCCAGAGGCGCCGGTTCGCGATGCTGTGGATCTGTGCCGGCGCGAGTGCGCTGCTGGTGGTCGCCACAGAGACGGCGGGAATGGCGCTCGCCGCGGATACTGCCGCAGGCCCGTCGTGGCCGCGGCTGCTCACGGGCATCGTCATGACCGCCGCCCACTGGACGCTCACCTGGGGGTTCGCCGCTGCGGTCGTCACCACACGGATCGCCCCGCCACGCCCCGCGTCCGGTCTGGGCACACTCCTGGTGATGCGGGTGGCGGTGAGTTCTGCGCTGGTCCTGGGCACGCTCGCTTCGGGAGGGGCGATGCTGTGGGCCGCAGGATCCGCGGACCGGGCCGATGCTGCTCCTCCGCAGTCGGCCGTGGAGACCACCGGGCACCCCTCGGCGGCTCCGGGGCCATCGTCGGACCCCTCCGATCCGCCGCTGCCGGCCAACCCTGTGGCCGACGGCGCCTACGCCCACCGCTGTGCGGCGTCCGCTGTTCGCGTCACCTTCCAGGGCCTGGACGCCGGCCTGGGCGGGCGCTACGCAGCGATCGCTGCGGTCAACACCGGCCAGGTCCGCTGCGTCCTGAAAGGGTTTCCCGACGTCGCGTTCGCCGACCTGCTCGGCAACAACGTCCGGGTGAAGATCAGGCATGGCGGCAATGGGGACGGGCAGAACGCCACCCCGCGGGCCATCACCCTGGCGCCCGGCGAGGTGGCGCACGCGCAACTCACCTGGCGCGCGGACGCCGGAGCCTACGACCGGGAGGTGGACACGATCCTCCTCGCCGGCTGGGCGGGTGCGAGGCGGGAGAGCTTCGGAGGGTACTTCCAGGTGAAGAACGGCACAGTGGTGCGGGTCTCGCCGTGGCTGCGCGGAAGTTAGCGCAGCACCTCGAACCGCGCCGCGATGAACTCCCCGCTCGGCACGGTCTCCCTGCGGCGCAGGTCGGCCCGCCGCGGCAGCAGGGGCATGCCCGAACCCAGCGTCACCGGCGCGATGTTCACGACGACCTCGTCGAGCAGCCCGTGGTCGAGGAACTGGCCGGCCAGGTCACCGCCTCCGACCACCCAGATCACTGCGTCCCCGGCGCGCGCCGCGAGTTGGGCGTGGACGGTCTCGACAGGTTCGCAGGTGAACCGGACGTCCGCGCCGGGCCAGGGCGGCAGTTCCCGGTGGGTGAAGACGACACAGGGCTGGGCGTACGGCCAGGGCTCGGTGGCTGCGCCGGCGTCGTCGTGGAGCTCACGGTGCATCCAGCGGTAGGTGTTCGCACCCATGCACAGGGCACCGACGTCAGCGATGAAGGTCTCGTAGTCGAGCGGTCCACTCGTGCCCGCGGTGCGGGAGAGCAGCCAGTCCAGCGAGTGGGCGTCGGTGGCGAGGAAGCCATCAAGGCTGGTCGCGGTGTAGTAGATCGTGCGTCCCATCCCGACAGTCAATCCGAGGCCACCGACCCGGGCCAATCGGTAATCCCCGCGCCCGCGACTGTCGGAGCGGGGCAGTAAGTTTCTCGCCATGACCGACGACGCCGCGAGGGCCCGGCACGCAGAGCTGAGCACGGAGATCACCGAACACCGGCACCGTTACTACGAGCAGGACGCACCCGTGGTGTCGGACGCGGAGTTCGACGCGCTGATGCGCGAGCTGATCGACCTCGAGGAGGCGAACCCCGGACTGCGCACGCCGGACAGTCCCACCCAGCAGGTCGGCGGAGCGGCGAGTTCCACCTTCGCCCCGGTCACCCACCTCGTGCCGCTGATGAGCCTCGACAACGTGTTCTCCCTTGAGGAGCTGGACAAGTGGCTCACCCGGGCCGAGTCGCTGGCCGGCGAGAACGTGGCGGCGTCCGGCTACCTGTGCGAGCTGAAGATCGACGGCCTCGCCCTCGATCTGGTCTATCGCGAGGGACGCCTGGTCAGTGCGGCCACGCGCGGTGACGGCACGGTGGGAGAGGACGTCACAGCCAACGTCCGCACCATCGAGGCCATCCCCACGCGGCTGGCCGGGCCGGACGTGCCCGCCGTGGTCGAGGTGCGCGGAGAGGTGTTCATGCGTACCGACGACTTCGCCGTGCTGAACGCCGGTCTGGTCGAGGCAGGCAAGGCTCCGTTCGCCAACCCGCGGAACTCCGCCGCAGGCTCGCTGCGGCAGAAGGACCCCAACATCACCCGGCAACGTCGCCTGCACTTCCTCGTCCACGGCATCGGCGCCTTCTCCGGCGCCGCGCTCGATCGCCAGTCCCACGGCTATGACCTGCTCAAGGGCTGGGGGCTGCCCACGTCCCCGCATTACCGGGTCTGCCACTCGATCGAGGCGGTCAAGGACTACATCGCCCACTACGGCGAGCACCGTCACTCGGTCGAGCACGAGATCGACGGGGTGGTGGTCAAGGTCGACGATCGCAGCCTGCAGGAGCAGCTGGGGCACACGTCGCGTGCTCCGCGCTGGGCGATCGCCTACAAGTACCCGCCGGAGGAGGTGACCACGAGGCTGATCGACATCCGGGTGAACGTCGGCCGCACCGGGCGGGTCACTCCGTACGCGGTGATGGAGCCGGTGTTCGTCGCCGGTTCCACCGTGGAGCAGGCGACGCTGCACAACGCGTCAGAGGTGCGGCGCAAGGGCGTCCTGATCGGCGACACGGTGGTGCTGCGCAAGGCGGGCGATGTGATTCCCGAAGTGCTCGGCCCGGTGGTCGACCTGCGCGATGGCACCGAGCGGGCGTTCGTCATGCCCACCCGCTGCCCGGCGTGCGGAAGCGAGCTGCGTCCGGAGAAGGAGGGGGACGCCGACATCCGCTGCCCGAACCGGCGCTCCTGCCCGGCGCAGCTGCGGGAGCGGCTGTTCCACCTTGCCTCCCGGCAGGCCCTCGACATCGAGGTGCTCGGATGGCAGTCCGCGGACGCCCTGCTCAGTGCGGGCCTGCTCACCGACGAGGGCGACCTGTTCGACCTGACGGAGGAGAAGCTGGTCGCGGCGGGGGTGCTCACCACCAAGGATGGCGCGCTGTCGGCGAACGGGCGCAAGCTGCTGGCCAACCTCGAGACGGCCAAGACCCGGCCGTTCGCTCGGTTCCTGGTGGCCCTGTCGATCCGCCACGTCGGCAAGGGGGTCGCGCCGGATGTGGCTGCGGCGTTCCCGAGCATCGACGCGCTGCGGGCGGCGAGTGTCGAGGAACTGAGCGCTGTCGCCGGTATCGGCCCCACCCTGGCCGAGTCGATCCGGGAGTGGTTCGACGTCGAGTGGCACACCGCGATCGTGGAGAAATGGAGGGCGGCCGGCTGTCGGCTGGCCGAGGAGCCGGCCGGGAACGCCGGTGTGCCGCAGACCCTCGCCGGGCTGACCCTGGTGGTCACCGGGTCGCTGCCCGGGTACACCCGCGACAGCGTTGGCGAGGCGATCACCAGCCACGGCGGGAAGTCGGCGGGCTCGGTCTCGGCGCGCACCGACTTCCTGGTGGCCGGCGAGGGCGGCGGCTCGAAGTACGACAAGGCTGTGGCGCTCGGCGTCCCCATTCTGGACGCTGCCGGCTTCGCGGCACTGCTGGAGGGCGGGCCGGGCGCGGTTCGTGCCGCCGACTAGGATGTCGCCGTGCCAGAGGGCCTGAACTCCGACCTGAACCTGAACGTGGGCGCGCCGCCGCGGGTGCGTCCGCAGATGGGCGAGTGGGGTCCGCTCGACGTACCGCCGACGCGCAAGAAGCGGCGGATGCGCTGGTGGACGATCCTGGCCCTCGTTCTGGTCACCGCGGCCGTCGTCGGCTACGGCTACTGGATCTACACGATCATCCGCTGAGCCCATCCGCGTCCGCGGGACCTGACCCCGTGGCGATCCGGGGAGCAATTCTTCGCACCGGCCCCAGTACACACGAGAGACGTTCACCTGTGAGTCGACTGTGGGTCACCTTCGCCTGCCTAGCTGGGCACCGTCCACACGAGAGGAGACAGGAATGTCCAAGCGAGCGTTGGCGGCGGGAATCGCCTTCGGGCTGATGGCGACCCTTGCCGGTGGCCAGGCGGCGCTGGCCGGCCCCGGCCGGCACAAGGGCGGGGAGTCCCCGAGCAGGGGCAGCGGCGGGGCCGCGGTGAAGTCCGTGGAGTTCATCGGCATGGAGCCCCCGTCCACCCCTGAGCAGAAGGCGGACGTCTACTCGTCCGCGAAGGTCAAGGTGACCTACGCCAACCATCGGACCGAGACCCTTGAGCTGGCGTACCACCAGCTGATGGCCACCGGCGAGACCGTGAATGGCAAGGTCGTCGGCGGTCTCTACGACGTGCACGACCAGCCGCTCACAGACGACAACGGGCAGATCGCCTCCGACGCCCCCGACGGCAACTCGCTGATCAAGGTGCCCGGTATGCGCGGCTCCGATCGGGCGAGCAACGGCCTGTCGCTGGTCACCCAGTACGAGTACCGCAGCAAGCCCCCGACCGGTGCCCAGTTCACCGAGAGCGACTACTGGAGCCGCCTGCCCGCCACGATGAGCGTGGCGAGCATCGACCAGGACAAGCGCACCGGCGCCCTGAAGGTGAGTGACTACGACAGCATCAGCTTCGCAGCAGAGAACGGGCTGTGGGTGCCGTGCGCTGCGTCCCTTTCGCCGTGGAACACCCACCTCTCCTCGGAGGAGTACGAGCCGGACGCGAAGACCCGCGAGGGCCTGCCCGCTGCGTCCGACAGCCAGGACGGCACCGACATCAACGGGTTCAGCAAGGCATTCTTCGGCGATCCGACGACGGCGAATGCCTACAACTACGGGCTCGTGCCCGAGGTGCGGGTGCACCGCGACGGCACGACCTCCGTGCAGATGCACTACGCGCTCGGCCGGATCGCCCGCGAGCTCGCCGATGTGCAGCCTGACGGCCGCACCGTCTTCATGGGTGACGACGGCGGCTTCACCGGCATGTTCATGTTCGTCGCGGACCGCGTCGCGAACCTCTCCAGTGGCACTCTCTACGCGGCCAAGTGGAACCAGACCAGCCCGGCCGGCACCAATGGCGGATCGGCGAAGCTGACCTGGATCCGCCTCGGGCACGGCTCGGACCGGCAGATCCGCCGCCTGGTCGAGAATGGCATCACGTTCAGCGACATCTTCGAGGTCAGCAACACCGACCCCGGCGCCCCGGGCTTCACAAAGGTGCACACCTACGCCGGGACCGAATGGCTGAAGCTGAAGCCCGGCATGGAGAAGGCCGCGGCCTTCCTCGAGACCCGCCGTTACGCCGCGCTGCTCGGCGCGACCACGGAGTTCAACAAGTTCGAGGGCGTGACTCACAATGCGCGGGACAAGAAGGTGTACCTGGTGATGTCCCGCGTGGAGGGCGGCATGGCTGACGCGACGGGAGACGTCCAGTTGGCCCAGAACAAGGGTGGCGCGATCTACCAGCTGGATCTCGCCGGCGGCGTGAAGGACAGCTCCGGGGCCAGGATCGGGTCGCGGTACGCGGGCACGGGGATCCACGCCCTGCCTGCGCTGCTCGGCCAGTACTCCTCGACGCCGGACCTCAGCGGGAACAAGTGCGACCAGGACCACGTGTGCGGCGGGGACAACCTCAAGTACTCCGAAGCCATGCGCACTCTGTTCATCGGTGAAGACACCAGCTACCGCAACAACAACTACGTGTGGGCCTACAACGTCGACTCCGGCAAGCTCTCCCGCATCCTCTCCGTGCCGATGGGCGCCGAGGCGACCGGCCTGCAGGTGGTCGACAACTACAACGGGTCGGCCTACGTCATGGGCAACTTCCAGCATCCCGGCGAGTTCGGGAGCAGCGATCCGGACTGGGCGCAGATCCAGCCGCTGCTGGAGAGCAAGTGGAACGGCCTGCTGAAGACCACGATCGGCTACCTCGGCACGAAGGACGGGGCCCTGCCAGGCCTGCGGTAGCCCGCTGACGGTGCGGTCCCGGCGCCGACCACGGCGCCGGGCCGCTCCGCGCCCGGCACAGGACCGTCAGCGCAACTCCTTCTCGGTGGGCAGCTGCTCGCCCTGCTCGCGCAGCCAGGCCTGGGTGTCGATGTCGAGGTAGGGCACGATCCGGGCGGGGAGCGCTCCCGCCGTGCGGAGTTCCTCCGCGACGATCCGCAGCGCGGTGCGTTCGAGCCAGGTGTAGCGCTCGCCCTTGGTGTCGATGTTGCTGATCCCGACGACCGAGGTGTAGCCCTCGGGCTCGGACACGTAGTTCGGGGTGTAGTCGTCCTCCGACTCGCCGTTGTCGCCCAGCGCCTCGTACTGCTGCTCGGTCAGCTCCCTGCCGTCACCGGTGACCATCATGATCCGCGCGCCGGCCCGGCTGAGCGCCTCCCGGAGCAGGGCCTGGTCAGGGCTGGTCAGCTTCGACGGGTCCGGGCCGGTCACGGCGACGTTGATCAGGTGGCTGTGCCGCAACGGGAGGAACGTGCGCGGATCGCAGGTGATGTCGCCGCCGGGAGGGAAGTCAGACTCGATCGCACGCGCCCACGCCCGCTGCCGGTCCAGCAGCACGCCCGGGTCCTCGGGGAACTCCTGGTCCCAGGCGAGGTCGACGGCCGCCCAGAGTCCGATGGGGTCGTTGTGACCCCTGCTGGTGTCCTTCCCTTCGCTGGTCTGGAGGCGGGGATAGCTCCGGGGTGTGGTCGCGGAGGGGCGGTCGGCAGCGCTGGGCGCAGCCTGCCCGCAGCCGGCGGTGAGCAGCAGCGCGGCGCAGGCGAGGATGAAGCGGGAGCGAGTCGGGAGCACCGCACCATCGTGGCGCCGTGTCTCCGGTGGCCCAAGACCCCGGACGGGCGACCCGGCCCGCGGGGGAGCGGCTACTGGGCGAGCGCGGCGAGGTGGCGCAACCGGGCCAACTCCGACTTGAGGAACTCCGGCCCGCCACGGCGGGCCAGCACGATCGTGGCGTCGCTGCGGAACGGGGCTACCGCGATCATCGTCTCGCCCCAGCCGGGCAACCACCCGTCCGGCAGTTCGTCCTCGCGCGGCGAGGCGAGGTCACCGAGCGCGCGGACGCCCTCCGCGTCCAGCTCGGGGGCAAGGTCGGTGTGCGCGAGCAGACGACCTGCGACCCGGTCGACCAGAACCGCCCAGGTCACCCGGAACACCTGCGGCGACTCCCGGGTGAGGATTACCTCCGCGTGCGCCGGGTCCTCGGTCATGGCGTTGAGCACGTCCACGTCCGCCTGCAGCCCCCACGCCTCCGGGTAGTGCGACAGCCAGACCACCTCGACGCCGGGGACCGAGGTGCAGGCCGTGATCAGGGAGTCCGGCGGAACGCCTCCCGGCAGTTCGAGCATGAAGTCGTCGACGGCGTAGCCCTCGTACTTCTCCACGATCTCGACGGCGTTGATATCTGCGCCGACCGTGCCCATGGCAGTGGCGACCGCGCCCAGGGAGCCGGGTCGGTCTGGCAGGGCCACGCGCATCAGGAACACCCCGACAGTCTGGCGTATCGGTGTTACAACGGTGTCAAACCTCCCCGGTATTGTGAGATTCCCGTGGGCGCCGGCCCCGGTTCGCAACAGGAGTTCGCCTTGGCCTTGACTGCCGCCGACGTGGCCCGACTCGGGGAATTGGCCCGAATCCGGCTCACCGATGAAGAATTGGCCCATCTGGCGCCTCAGCTCGACGTGATCCTGACCTCGGTCGCGCGCGTCACCGAGGTCGCCGGGGCGGACGTGCCGCCGACGTCGCACGCGCTGCCGCTGACCAATGTGTTCCGCGACGACGTCGTCACCCCTTCGCTTCCCGCCGGTGCTGTGCTGGCTGCCGCACCCGCGGTCGAGGACGGCCGCTTCCGCGTGCCCCGGATCCTGGGGGAGGAGGCATGAGCATCCTCACCGCTTCCGCAACGGAGCTGTCGGCGAGGCTGTCGTCGGGAGAGCTCAGCGCCCGAGAGGTCGCGCAGGCCCACCTCGACCAGATCGAGGCCGTGGACGGCCGGGTCCAGGCGTTCCTGTACGTGGACGGCGAACGGGCGCTCGCAGCGGCCGATGCCGTGGACGCACGGCGCGCCGCCGGCGAGGAGCTCGGCCCGCTCGCCGGCGTCCCGCTGGCGATGAAGGACATCTTCACCATGACCGGCGCGCCGACCACCTGCGGCTCCCGGATTCTCGAGGGCTGGATACCGCCGTACAACTCCACCATCACCCAGAAGCTGATCGACGCGGGCGTGGTGGTGCTCGGCAAGACCAACATGGACGAGTTCGCGATGGGCTCCTCCACCGAGAACTCGGGCTTCTTCACCACTCACAACCCGTGGGACAACACCAGGATCCCCGGCGGCTCCGGAGGTGGCTCCGCCGCCGCTCTGGCCGCCTTCGAGGCACCGCTGGCCGTGGGGACCGACACGGGTGGGTCGATCCGGCAGCCCGCGTCGGTGACCGGCACGGTCGGCGTCAAGCCGACCTACGGCGGGACCTCCCGCTACGGCGTGGTCGCGATGGCGTCCTCGCTGGATACCCCCGGCCCCTGCGCCCGCTCGGTGCTGGACGCGGCGCTGCTGCACAGCGTGATGGCCGGCTGGGACCCCCGCGACTCCACCTCGATCAACGCCCCGGTGCCGGACGTCGTCGGGGCCGCCCGCAGCGGCGACATCGCCGGGATGCGGATCGGGGTCGTGACCGAGTTCGGCGGCGAGGGCTACCAGCCCGGTGTCGAGCAACGGTTCCGGGAGGCGCTGGCGATCCTTGAGGGCCTCGGGGCGGAGATCGTCGAGGTCTCCTGTCCGCACTTCGACTACGCGCTGGCCGCGTACTACCTGATCATGCCCAGCGAGGTGTCCAGCAACCTGGCCCGCTTCGACGCGATGCGCTACGGCCTGCGGATCGGCGACGACGGGCAGCACAGCACCGAAGAGGTGATGAACCTCACCCGCGGGGCAGGCTTCGGCGCGGAGGCGAAGCGCCGGATCATCATCGGCACCTACGCACTCTCCTCGGGCTACTACGACGCCTACTACGGCTCGGCCCAGAAGGTGCGCACGCTGATCACCCGCGACTTCGACGCCGCGTTCGGGAAGGTGGACGTGCTGGTCTCGCCGACCACGCCGACCACAGCCTTCACCATCGGTGAGCGGGTGGACGACCCGCTGGCGATGTACAAGGCGGACCTGTGCACGATCCCGTCCAACCTGGCCGGCAACTGCGCGGCGTCCATCCCGTGCGGGCTGAGCCCCGATGACGGGCTGCCGGTCGGGTTCCAGGTGATGGCGCCGCCGCTGGCCGACGACCGCCTCTACCGGGTCGGTGCGGCGTTGGAGCGCGAGTTGGCGTCGCGCTGGGGCAGCGGGCTGCTCAACGGCCTGGCGGCCTCGCCCGCGGGGGCGTACCTGAACGTGGGAGGCGAGCGATGAGCGTCGAGGTGCTGGACTACGACGAGGCGCTGGCCGCCTTCGATCCCGTGCTGGGCCTGGAGGTCCACGTCGAGCTGAACACCGCGTCCAAGATGTTCTGTGGCTGCGTCAACGCCTTCGGTGCCGAGCCGAACACCCAGACCTGCCCGGTCTGTCTCGGCCTGCCCGGCTCGTTGCCGGTGGTGAACGGTAAGGCGATCGAGTCGGCCATCCGGATCGGGCTGGCGCTGAACTGCAGCATCGCCGAGTGGTGCCGGTTCGCCCGGAAGAACTACTTCTACCCGGACATGACGAAGGACTTCCAGACCTCGCAGTACGACGAGCCGATCGCCTACGACGGCTGGATCGACCTCGACGTCGACGGGGAGACCTTCCGGATCGAGATCGAGCGCGCCCACATGGAGGAGGACGCGGGCAAGCTTGTCCACGCCGGCGGCGCCACCGGGCGGATCGGCGATGCCGCGTACTCCCTGGTCGACTACAACCGGGCCGGCACGCCGCTGGTCGAGATCGTGACCAGGCCGATCACCGGCACCGGGGCGAAGGCGCCGCAGGTCGCGAAGGCGTACGTGTCGTTCCTGCGCGACCTGATGCTCAGCCTGGGCGTCTCCGACGTCCGGATGGAACAGGGCTCGTTGCGGTGCGACGCGAACGTCTCCCTGATGCCGAAGGGCGCCACCCAGTTCGGGCTGCGCACCGAGACGAAGAACGTGAACTCGCTGCGCAGCGTCGAGCGTGCACTCACCTACGAGATCCAGCGGCAGGCCGCCGTGCTGGCCTCGGGAGGAAAGGTGCACCAGGAGACCCGCCACTGGCACGAGGAGGGGTACACCACGTCGGGCCGGTCGAAGGAGCAGGCGGAGGACTACCGCTACTTCCCGGAGCCCGATCTGGTGCCGGTGGCGCCGAGCCGGGAGTGGGTGGAGGAACTGCGTGGCACCCTTCCCGAGCTGCCGAACCTGCGCCGGGCCCGGCTTCAGCGGGATTGGGGGTTCACCGACCTGGAGCTGCAGGATGTCGTGAACGCCGGCGCGCTCGATCTGGTGGCTGAGACCGTTGCTGCCGGCGCGAGCCCGCAGGCGGCCCGCAAGTGGTGGACGACCGAACTCGCCCGGCGCGCGAACGAGTCCGGCGTGGAGTTGGCCGGGCTGGCCATCACCCCGGCCCAGGTCGCGGAGCTCCAGGCGCTCGTGGACGCGGGTACGGTGAACGACAAGCTCGCCCGGCAGGTGATCGACGGCGTGCTCGCAGGTGAGGGCTCGCCGTCCGGCGTGGTCGCCTCGCGTGGCCTGGCCGTGGTGTCCGATGACGGGGCGCTGTCGGCTGCGGTGGACGCGGCGATCGCCGCCAACCCCGAGGTCGCCGAGCGGATCCGGGCCGGCAAGGTGCAGGCGGCCGGCGCGCTGATCGGCGAGGTGATGAAGCAGCTCCGGGGCCAGGCGGACGCGGGCCGCGTGCGGGAACTGATCCTGGCGAAGCTTGCCTGAGGGCCGCACGGCCGGCACCGTCGCCCGAGGGTGGCTGCCCGCCCTCGCCGCTGTGGCGCTGGTCGTCCAGCTGGTCGCCGTCTACCTGCCCGGCAGCCCGGGCGGCGGCCTCGAGCTGCCCTGGCTACCGGGCCTCGACAAGGTCGTTCACTTCCTGATCTTCGGGGCACCCGTGTACCTGTTCGGCCGGCTCACCCGGCGTGTCGGGTTGGTCGCAGGGGTGTTCGCCGTCCACGCTGTCGTGAGCGAGCTGGTGCAGTGGCGGTTCATCCCGTACCGGGATGGTGACCCCTTCGACGCCCTGGCCGACCTGGTCGGGATCGGGCTCGCGGTCCTGCTGCTCAAGCGACGCCCGGGGAGGTGAGCCGTGCCGATCGACGACCTGTCCCCGGCCTACCCGGGACGGGCCGCCTGGGGCACGGCGGCGCGGCTGCGGGCCTGGCAGGTGGAGGCGCTGTCCCGCTACCGCGAGCTCGGCCAGCGTGACTTCCTGGCCGTGGCAACGCCCGGCGCGGGCAAGACCACGTTCGCGCTGCGGGTGGCCACTGACCTGCTGGAGGCCCGCACCGTCGAGCAGGTGATCGTGGTGACCCCGACGGAACACCTGAAGGTGCAGTGGGCCGACGCAGCGGCGAAGGTCGGCCTGCATCTCGACCCGGGCCTTGGCGGCAGCCGGAGGGGACGATCGCGGCAATTCCAGGGCCAGGCCGTGACCTATGCAGGGGTGGCCGCGGCGACATTCGCCTACGAGGCGCGCACCGCCAGCGCGAGGACGCTGGTGATCTTCGACGAGGTGCACCACGCCGGGGACGCGCTGAGCTGGGGCGAGGCGGTCGGGCAGGCGTTCGCCCTCGCCACCCGCCGGTTGTCACTGACCGGCACCCCGTTCCGTTCCGACGCAACCCCGATCCCGTTCGTCCGCTACGCAGAGGAGTCCGACGGCATTCGGCGCTCCGTCCCCGACTACACCTACGGCTACGCCGAGGCACTGCGCGACCACGTGGTGCGACCCGTCGTGTTCCTTGCCTACGGCGGCGGGATGCGGTGGAGGACCCGCGCGGGCGACGAGCTGGCCGTGAACCTGGGCGAGCCGCTCACCAAGGACGTCACCGCGCAGGCCTGGCGCACCGCGCTCGACCCGGCGGGAGAGTGGATGCCCGCAGTGCTGCGGGCTGCCGATCGAAGGCTGGAGGAAGTCCGCCGGCACGTGCCGGACGCGGGGGGCCTGGTGATCGCCACCGACCAAAGACAGGCCCGCGCGTATGCGCGGGCCCTCGGATCGATCAGCGGTGAACAGCCGACGCTCGTGTTGTCCGACGATCCCGGCGCGAGCCGGCGGATCGAGCAGTTCGGCGCATCGGAGGCCCGGTGGATGGTGGCGGTGCGGATGGTGTCGGAGGGAGTGGACGTCCCGCGACTCGCGGTCGGGGTCTATGCCACCGCGACCTCGACGCCGCTGTTCTTCGCCCAGGCCGTCGGAAGGTTCGTGCGCAGCCGTCGTCGCGGTGAGTTGGCCAGCGTGTTCCTGCCCACCGTGCCGATCCTGCTCGCCCACGCCGGAGCGCTCGAACGCCAGCGCGACCACGTGCTCGGGCGGCCCAAGCACGCCGACGACGTGTGGGGCGAGGAGGAGACGATGCTCGCCGAGGCGAACCGGACCCGCCGGACGGCCGATCTGGAGGGCGAGCAGGAGACGCTGGAGGCGAACGCTGTCTTCGACCACGTGCTGTTCGACGCCCGCGCCTACGGCTTGCAGGCCGAGCCGACCAGCGCGGACGAGGCCGACTACCTCGGCCTGCCCGGGCTGCTGGAGGCCGATCAGGTGGCGACCCTGTTGGCCGACCGGCAGCGCCGCCAGCTCGCCAGGGCGAGCCGTCGTGAGAAGCGGGAGCGGGTCTCGGAGGAGGTCAGCCTGTTCCGTGCCCTCGAGGGTCGACGCAGGGAGCTGAACAGTCTGGTGTCGCAGGTGGCCCGGCTGAGGGGCGTGCCGCACAGCCACGTTCACGCGGGGCTGCGCCGGGAAGCGGGGGGACCGCCTCTGGCCACGGCGACCACCGAACAGGTGGAGGCACGGATCCGGCTGGCCCGGCAGTGGCTGGCCAGCGCCTGAACCCTCGTGTCGGCGCACACGGTCTCTTCCTCTGTCGGGTCACCGGTCCGGGCGCCGTCGAGTGAGGGAAGACGCGCCCGGACGCGGTCGGGGACGGGTTACGAGGCGGTGTTCCAGAGGACTGCGACCAGGACGTTGACCAGAGCCAGGGCGAAGGCCGCGTTCACCAGCGCAGGCTGCGGGGTGCCCTTCTTCTCGCGTGAGCGGGCGATCTCGGCGCAGGCCACGACGGCGAGGGCGACCACGAGCTTCACGCCGATCTTGATGTTGTTGAGTTCTTCGTGGTTCAGCTCGTTGAGCGCGACCAGGATGAGGCCGATGATGAACTGGGCACGGGCCCCCCAGACCAGGGGGACCAGGCCGCGCGGAGCGCCGAGTCGCATGGCGAGCCAGCCGCCCAGGATCGCGCTCATACCGAGCAGGTGCAGGACGACAAAGACATCGATCACGAGTTCCATGCCGCGACCTTAGCCAGTGGCGCCAGCAACCTTCGCCGTCGCAGGGCTGGTGCGGGTCACAGTTGCGTAGCCGTCGAGCGCCCCCGTGACCCGGACGGTGATCCGCTTGCCCGCGTCAGCAGCCGAAAGGCGGTAGCCGTTCCCGCTGGATGATGCGGCGACCAGCCTGCCGTTGGCGAGCCACTCGTAGGTGAAGCCGGTGCCCTCGGTCCACAGGCCGGTGTCGGCGGTGAGGTCCTCCCCGACGGCGGCAACACCGATCACTGTGGGCCCGCCGGCAAGGGCGACCCGCGCCGCGGGTTCGCTGTCGGCGGTCACGGTGGCGTAGCCCGAGCGTGTCCCTGTGATCCTGAGCGTCACCTGGGTGCCGAGGTCGTCGGTGGTGAGCCGATAGGTGGTCCGGGTGGCTGCGGGGATGGGCGTGCCGTCGCGCAGCCACTGGTAGTGGAGCGAGGCCCTCCCGGTCCAGGTCCCCCGGCGCACCCCGAGGGCGGTTCCCACGGCCGGGGTGCCGGTGACGAGCGGACGTGTCCAGCGCATCACCCGTGCGGAAGCGGCGCTGGTTCGGGACAGGGTCGGGTGATCCGCGAGCGTCCCCGTCACCCGCACCCGGATGCGCCTGCCTGCCTTGCTGCTCGGCACGACGTATTGGGCGGCGTGGGCGCCCTTGATGGCTCTGCCGTCGGCGTACCAGGTGTAGGCGAAGCTGGTGCCGTCGGTCCACTCACCCGGCACGGCGGTCAGCGTCGAGCCGGTCTGCGCGCTGCCCAGGATGGTGGGGGTGTCCGTGCGTGCGACCCGCCGGGTGGGTCTGGACACGCTGGTCTGCGAGGAGTTGTCGGTGCTGCGTGAACTGGTGACGACCACGCTGAGTTCCGCGTCCACGTCCTCCTCCACGACCCGATAGGTCCTGCCGATGGCCTGCGGGATCTCGACGCCGTCCCGGAGCCACTGGTAGCTGAGCGCGAGGCCGGAGAAGCGACCGGACCCGGGCTTCGCGCTGAGCAGCCCACCCACGACCGGTGTGCCGGTGACGGACGGGTGGACCGTGGCGAGCACGCGTCCGCGCCAGTCGATCCAGGCCAGCGCTGCACTGCTGTTGCCCCGGGCCTCGATCGTCGCGCAGCACTGGTCGAGGGACAGTGCCCAGGTTCCGGGGAACAGTCCGGTGAGCTCGAAGCGGCCGTCCGCGTCGATCAGCGCGTAGGCGGTCCAGTGCCATCCTCCGTGCCGCAGGTATGCGGAGACCCGTAGGCCTTCGCGCACGGTCTTGCCGGCGAAGGTCACGTAGCCGGTGACCCGGCCGGTCCGCTCGAGTTGGGCGTTGCGTCCGGTGACGGTCCGGCCGGGCCAGACGCGGATCGGGTCCGCATTCGCGAGGAACCGTTCGCTGTCCACGAGGATGGGCTCGTTGCTCCAGCACTCGCGGGCGAGGTCGATGCCGTCAGGACCCTGGAAGCACAGCACATAACTGCCTGCGGGCAGGCCGTTCAGCGAGTACGCGCCGGCGGCGTCGGTGGTGACGATCTGGGCCCACTGGTCGCTGGCCCGCGAGTAGGCGCCGACGTAGGCGTCCGCGAGTGACCTGCCCTCGGGACCGCTCACGCGTCCAGAGATCGCTCCGGTGGGGGAGGGGGTCGCGGTTCCCGACGTGGTGGACAGGCCGGGACGGGAGCTGGTCGGCTGGGAGCGCGAGGTCGCGATCGAGGCGAGGTCGGGCACCGTCGTTGCCCCGGACGGCCGCTCGGGACGACTCAGCGCTCCGCTGCCGAACGGCTCGGTGGCGTCGGCCGCCCGCGCCGTGCCAGGCGCGAGCGCGGCCAATCCGGCCGCGAGCACGGCCGCCAGCAGGGCATGGCCGAGCCAGCGCGCGGCAGTGCGTTCGTGATCCATCCTGGGCCCCTCCCACGGATCCTCATCGACAAAACATCGAACACCGTAGTGGCGAGGAGTTGGGGGGCGTCAGACCCCGGACGGGCGACGCCCGGACGGGTGACAGTCGCTCAGTTGATCAGGCGTGCCGACAGCACACCCTCGATCGAACGGATCTGTGCCATCACGGTCTCGGGCACGGAACCATCCACGTCGACGAGGGTGTAGGCGAGCTCGCCGCGGGACTTGTTCAGCAGGTCGGCGATGTTCAGGCCCGCCCCGGCGAGGAGTGTGGAGATCTGGCCGACCATGTTCGGGACATTGCTGTTGGCGATCGCGATCCGGCTGGTGCCCTCGGAACGCGCCAGCGACGCGTTCGGGAAGTTCACCGAGTTCAGGATCGTGCCTTCGGTGAGGAACTCCCGCAGCTCGTCGGCCGCCATCCGTGCGCAGTTCTCCTCCGCCTCGTTGGTGGAGGCGCCCAGGTGCGGCAGGGTGACCACCTTGTCGCGCTTGTTCAGGGCGGGAGAGGGGAAGTCGCAGATGTAGGCGCGGAGCTGGCCGCTCTCCAGCGCGCTCACGACGGCGGCCTCGTCCACGATCGGGCCGCGGGCGAAGTTGATCAGGACTGCCGACCTTCGCATCGTCTCCAGCTCCGCAGCCCCGATGAAGCCGCGGGTGCCGTCGACCAGCGGGACGTGCAACGTGATGATGTCGGCCCGCTTGAGCAACTGGTCGAGGTTGGTCACGTGCTCGACGAACGAGCTCAGCTTCCACGCGTGCTCGACCGTGATGCCCGGGTCGTAGCCGAGCACCCGCATGCCGAGGGCGGTGGCGGCGTTCGCCACCTCGACCCCGATGGCGCCGAGGCCGATCACGCCGAGGGTGCGTCCGGGCAACTCGAAGCCGACGTAGTTCTTCTTGCCCGACTCCACCGCCTTGTCCATGGACGCGGCGTCGCCCTCGAGCCGGTGCGCGAACGCGGCGGCGGGCACGATGTTGCGCGCGGCAAGGAACAGAGCCGCCACTACGAGTTCCTTGACCGCGTTCGCGTTGGCACCCGGGGTGTTGAACACCGGGATGCCCTTCGCGGAGTACTCGGCGATCGGGATGTTGTTGGTGCCGGCCCCGGCCCGGGCGACGGCGAGCACGGAGGTGGGGATCTCCACGCCGTGCAGGCTGGCCGAGCGGAGCATGATGGCGTCCGGGTTCTCGATCTCGGAGGAGACCTCGAACTCCTCTTTGGGCAGCCGGGAGAGCCCGGTGTGGCTGATCGCGTTGAGGGTCTTGATCGTGAAGGTCATCTGTTCCTCAGCCGTTGCGGCGCTCGAAGTCGGTCATGAAGTCGATCAGTGCCTGCACGCCGTCGAGCGGCATGGCGTTGTAGATGCTGGCGCGCATGCCGCCGACCGAGCGGTGCCCGGCCAGACTGGTCAGGCCTGCGGCCGCAGCCTCGGACACGAAGGTCTTGTCGAGATCGGGGTTGGCCTGCAGGAAGGGAACGTTCATCCACGAGCGCGAGTCGAGCGCGACCGGGTTGGAGTAGTAGCCGCTGGCGTCGATGTAGCCGTAGAGCGCCTCCGCCTTGGCGCGGTTGCGCTCGCCCATCCCACTCAGCCCTCCGGACTCCTGCACCCAGGCGAGGATCTTGCCGAGCAGGTAGATGCCGAAAGTGGGCGGGGTGTTCAGCATCGAGTCGGCGTCCGCCATGGCCTGGTAGTCCCAGATCGCCGGGGTGGTCGGACGCGCCCGTCCGAGCAGGTCGTCGCGCACGATCACCACGCACAGGCCGGACGGGCCCATGTTCTTCTGGGCGCCCGCGTAGATCAGGCCGAACCTCGACACGTCGATCGGCCGGGAGAGGATCGTCGAACTGAGGTCGGCGACCAGCGGTACGTCGCCGGTGTCCGGCACGTAGCCGAACTCGACGCCGCCGATGGTCTCGTTCGGCGTGTAGTGCAGGTATTTCGCGCCGGCGTCGACGCTGAAGCTGCCCTCGGCGGGCGTGGTGGTGTAATTCGAGGCTGCCTCGTCGGCGAGCACGTCCACGACCAGGCCCTGCTTCTTCGCGGCCTTGATGGCCTTGCTGGACCACTGGCCGGTGTTCAGGAACGCGACCGGGTCGCCCTCGGCCGCGAGGTTCATCGGGATCGCGTCGAACTGCCCGGACGCACCTCCCTGCAGGAACAGCACCTTGTAGTTGTCGGGCACCGCCATGAGCTCCCGCAGCAGCGCCTCGGTCTGCGCCGCACACTCGACGAAGGCCTTGCCCCGGTGGGAGACCTCCATCACCGACATCCCCGAACCCTGCCAGTCCGTGAGTTCCGATCGGGCGGCCTCGAGGGCGGCGAGCGGGAGCATGGCGGGGCCTGCGGAGAAGTTGTAGACGCGCATGGGCGACATTGTGTCAGCTTCGTTACGGCTGCCCTGGAGGCGCCCACGTGGAGGACATGAAGAAGGGCCGCGGCATCACCGGCGGAGGTGACGTCGCGGCCCTTTCCTCGACGGTCAGGTCGTCCGGGTGGACCCGTGGCCGAATCCGCTGTTCCCGGTGGCGGCCGAGCGGGGGGCGAGCGGGGTGTTGCCGCTGGGGATTCGGTGCGAGGGTGTCGTGATCGACCGTGCCGACCCGGTGAGGGCGCTGCCCGCGGAGGGGAGCAGGGCAGCGCCGCAGTCACCGGTTTCTGAACGCTGGCCGGCGGCCGGAGGGGTTCGAATCACGCTGGCCGTTGCGTTCATGGGGTCAAGTATGTGGCAGAGCCTCGCCGCAGCTGCTGTGGCAAGCGGTTATCCTCTCGTCTGCGCGGCGCGCCACCCGTGCGGGGACCGCGGTGCGAGGATTTCCTCGCGGCGGGTGGGCGCCCGACGCGGAGGGGATTGCTCATGGAGGCGGCGACGACCGGCGTGGCGCGACGCGTGGTTGTGGTCGAGGATGAGCCACTCACACAGTCACTGGTGACCTCGGTACTAGCGGCAGCCGGGTTCGTCGCCCGCGGCGTCGACTCGGCCGACCTGGCCATAGCGGCACTGCGTGATTTCGATCCGGACGCGCTGGTCGTGGATCTCGATCTCGGTGACGGGCCCGGCGGAGCGGAGGTGCTCGCCTACACCGAGCGGGCGACGCCCTGGGTCGCGCTCGTGGTACTCACGAACGCCGCGTCCCCCGTCGTGGTGGGCGTGGACCGTTCCCGGATCCCCTCGCGCGCCGCCTACCTGCACAAGCGTTCGCTCCGGGACGCCGGAACCCTGCTCGAGACGATCGAGGAGGTCCTCGCCGATCATCCGCCACGCCGGGACGACGCCACGACGGAGGTCCTGCTGAGCGGCCTCAGCAAGGACCAGCTCGAGGTGTTACGACTGGTCGCCTCGGGACTGTCCAACGCCGAGATCGGCGCCCGCCGGGGAACCTCGCCCCACGGTGTCGAGCAGATCGTCCAGCGCCTGATCAACCGACTGGGCGTGGTCAGGGGTGGAGGCGCGAACCCCAGGGTGCAACTGGCCAGGATCTATTTCCGGCACGGGCCGAGCCCGACCTGAGCCGATGGACGTCGCCGTGGGGGCTCGCCTGCACCGGCTCGCGACCGCGCTGAGGGTCTCTCTCCGCGGCCGCCCTCCGGACACGCTGGGCATGCTGATCGCCAACGGTGGCATGTTCCTCTCCGATCTGGCCTTCAACCTGCGCCACGACCTCGAACCGGCCGGCGCAGTCACCATCGCCCTTGCGACCCAGGTCGTGGTGGGCTCGCTTGCACTGATGCTGCTCACCCGGATCGGATCTGCGGCGTCGGAGTCCCACCCTCGCCCCGCGACCGTGCTGGCGGTGTTCGCGCTCTGCGGTGTGGTTCGGACGAGCGTCCTGGTGGTCGCGAACCCGTCGCCTTCCTGGATGCTGTGGTTTCAGCAACTGCCGCCCCGGGTGTGCGGGGCGATCGTGTGGTTCACCGTGTCCGCCGGGCTGCTGGAGTGGCTGAACCGCGCTGCCGGCCAGCGGATGCGGCTGGAGACCGCCTACCGACAGCTGTTGGCGACCCGGGCGACCACCGCGGCGGTCCTGTGCGAGACCGATGTGCACCTGAGCGCGCTCGTGGTGCGGACGCGGGCAGCCATCGCTGAGGTGAGCAATCGTCTGCGGCGGGGCCTCACCGAGGCCGAACTCGACTCCTGTATCGACCGGATCGGCGAACTGGTCGACCGGGAGGTGCGGCCATCCAGCCACGAGCTCGCCCTCCCACCGAGCGAGTTCCGCTCCGTTCCGGTGCCACCGCTATGGCCGTCAACGAAGGCGCGACTGGGTGCGATGATGCGGCGCTGGCCCGTGGCGCGACCGTTTCAGCCGGCCGTGGTGGCGCTCCTGGCGATCCCGGTCGTGCTGGCCGACCTGGCGGTGGCCTCGCCGGAACAGCGCGGGCTGGTCGCGCTGCACTCCGCGGAGGGGCTGACGATCCAGATCGGATCGCTGACGGTCGCTGCGGTGTGGCTGGCCCCGCTGCTGCCGCGCCTGCGTCGCTCCGTGGCGGTCGCGGTCACCCTGGCGGTCTACCTGGCCCTGCTCGTTGTGGGCCTGGTCACGCTCGTGCAGGACGCATGGGCCGGGATCGAGATACCTCTGAGCGCGCACCTGTTCCCGGCCGTCTATGCCGCCATCGCCGGTGGGGCGGCCGCCGCGGGGGCCCAGCTTCGCGCGGAGTCCGCGCAGGCGCGGCGGGTGGTGAACCTCATCGGCCGCAGCCTGAGCCGGACCCGCCAGCAGCTGTGGGCGCGGCGCCGCCGGCTCTCACTCTCGCTGCACGGACGGGTTCAGGCGAACCTCACCGCGGCCATCCTGCTGCTTCAGCGGACCAGGGCGGAGTATGCGGCGAGCGGGATCCTTGACGTCCGGCTGATCGACCAGGTCCGTGACGCGATGCAGGCCGCAGGGCAGGTGGACAGCAGGAGCCCTGGTTCGGCGAGCGACCGGTTGGAGCGGGTGGCCGGCGTCTGGGCGGGCATCATGCCGGTGCGCCTGGTCATCGACCAGGCGGCGCGCGCCCGGCTGGACGCGGACCCCGACTCCGGCGATGCCGGTGTCGAGGTGGTTCGGGAGCTGCTGCTGAACGCAGCGCGGCACGGCGGCGCGACCGGCGCCGAAGTGACGATGGATGCGGCCGACTCCGACCTCGTGCGGATCAGGGTGCGGGAAAACGGCGGCAGGGCCGTGGCGGACCAGCCTCCAGGCGCCGGCATGGGCGGAACCATGATCGACTCCGTGGCGGACCGGTGGTGGGTTCAGGTCGATGGTCCCGAGCGGATCACCGCGGTGCTGCTGCCGACCGGCCTGTCGCCGTCCGCCGTGCAGCGGGACCTCGCCACCACCGACTGAGTCCGGCTCAGAGGTCGGCGGCCCGGATCATGGCCGCGATCGCCGCCGGCTCCCCGAAGACCTGGACGCGAGCGGCGTCGCGGCGTCCGAACAGATAGAGCACGAGTTCGCTCGGCGGGCCGCTCAGGGTGACGATGTCGGGGCCGGGTCCGATCCGCACGGGCTCGCCGCGCGGGACGTCGCGCTCGAGCCAGACCGCCACGGGTGAGCGGCGCAGTGAGAACCGCGCCAGGCTCGCAGCCCGCCGCCATGCGAGGTTCTCCAGGGCTGCGTCGCGGGGCCGGGGCGTGTGGTCACCTGCGCCTCGACGGACATCCTCGCAGTGCACGAAGAACTCGAACGTGTTCGCCGCCGCCTCAACTCCCGGCAGCCGGAACGGCGACAACCTGCCCGGGCCGCGACGGATCGCGTCCACCAACTGGGCGTAGGGCTGCCCGGCGCGAACCTCTTCGATCCGCTCGGCGGTGTGCAGGGCGAGGGGCTTGACCACGATGCCGGCGGCGGCGACCGGGTCGTTCTCGCGCAGCCAGACGTGTGCGGCGAGGTGGTGGGCCGTCCACCCTTCGCACAGCGTCGGGGCGGTGGGGTCGACCGCGGCGAGTGCGTCGCAGAGGGCCGCGCGCTGGTCGGACGGGCGGTGGTGCTGGCTCATGCCGGAACCCTACCCACGCGCCTGCCACAATGTCGGGGTGAGCGAGCTCGACCCGCAGGTGGTAGCCCTGTTGAAGCGGAATGCCGACGGCCTGGTGCCTGCGGTGGTGCAGGACGCGACGTCCGGCGCCGTGCTGATGCTGGCGTGGATGGACGACGAGGCGCTGAGACGTACCCTGGCCACGCGTCGCGGAACCTACTGGTCGCGCAGTCGCAAGGAGTACTGGGTGAAGGGCGAGACCAGCGGTCACACCCAGGTTGTCCGCGAGGTGCGCCTGGACTGCGACGGCGACACCGTGCTGGTGCGGGTCGACCAGACCGGCCCGGCCTGTCACACCGGGACGACCACCTGCTTCGACGCCCGGGTGCTGCTGGAGGATCTCGGATGAGGCTCGAGATCACCCCGGACCTGCCCGGCTTTCTCGCCGCGGGTGCGACGCGCCGGGTGGTGAGCGTGTACACCCGCCTGCTGGCCGACGACTTCACCCCGGTCGGGCTGTACCACCAGCTGTGCGGCGAGCGCCCGAACACCTTCCTTCTCGAGTCCGCAGAGGGCGGGGTCTGGTCGCGGTACTCCTTCGTGGGCGTGAACGCCGTGGCCACCCTCACCGAGGCGGACGGCGCCGCGCGGTGGGCGTTCAGCGGGCGCCCGATCACCGGCCTGCCCGGCGACGGTGACCCGTTGAGCGTGCTGGCGCAGACGCTGGGGATGCTGCACACCCCACGCGAGCCGGAGTTGCCGCCGCTGGTGTCGGGGATGGTGGGCTACCTCGGCTACGACGTGGTGCGCCGGATGGAGCACCTGCCCGACAGCAACCCCGACGACCTCGGCATCCCGGAGCTGGTGATGATGCTGGTCTCGGACATGGCGGTGCTCGACCACCACTCGGGCGAGGTGTGGCTGGTGGCGAACGCGATCAACTTCGATGACACCGGTGCGCATATCGAGGATGCGTATGCCGACGCCTGCGCGCGGGTCCAGGCGATGGCCGCGGCGCTGCTGCGTCCGGCCGAACCCCTGGTCGCTGTCCGGGCCAGCGACGCACTGCCCGCGCCAGTGCGCCGGCAGCGGACGTCGGCGGAATACGAGGCGGCCGTGTCCGAGGCGATCGAGGAGATCCGGGCGGGCGAGGCGTTCCAGATCGTGCCTAGCCAGCGTTTCGAGGCCCCGTGCGTTGCGGACCCGCTGGATGTGTACCGCGTCCTGCGCCGGACGAACCCGAGCCCCTACCTCTACCTTCTCCGCCTGGACGGCTTCTCGATCGTCGGGTCCAGCCCGGAGGCGCTGGTGCAGGTGACCGGCGGACGGGCCACCACCCACCCGATCGCTGGGACGCGTCCCCGCGGTGCCACCGCAGCGCTGGACGCCAGCCTCGAGGCCGAGCTCCTGGCCGACGCGAAGGAGGCCGCCGAGCACCTGATGCTGGTCGACCTCGGCCGCAACGACCTCGGCCGCGTCTGCGTGCCTGGAACGGTGGAGGTGGTCGAGTTCATGAAGGTGCGGCGCTACAGCCACGTGATGCACCTGGAGGCGGCCGTTCAGGGCACCCTGGCCCCTGGCCGCACCGCGCTGGACGCCACATTGAGCTGCTTCCCGGCCGGGACCCTTTCCGGTGCGCCGAAGGTGAGGGCGATGGAGATCATCGACCGCCTGGAGGTGTCGCGCCGAGGGCTGTACGGGGGAGTGGTGGGGTACTTCGACTTCGCCGGCGACTCCGACACCGCGATCGCCATCCGCACGGCCCTGCTGGCTCGGGGTGTCGCCTACGTACAGGCGGGCGCAGGGGTGGTGGCGGACTCCGTGCCCGCCAACGAGGATGCCGAGAGCCGCAACAAGGCTGCCGCCGTCCTCGATGCGGTCGCCGAGGCGGGCGCGCTTCTGCGGCTGGAGCGCCCGGGTTCCTGAGAAGTCAATAAGGAATGACCAGCAATCCTCGGTAGCTGGGGTAGCGGTGTTCGCGCCCAACAGCCAATATGGAGACTTGTTTGGTTTTGTTTTCACCAACCGCCGCAGCCACAGCCTGACTCGAGGGAGCGATGCATGATCGAAAGCGCTGACCGGGCCACGCGCACTGTCGCCAAGGACTATCACCACGGCCGTACCCCCGCGGCCTGGGCCGGCAGCATCATTGCCGCCATTGCGTTCACCTTGGGGGCCGTTGCGTTCGTGCTCGGGCCGAACTGGACCCTGATCTGGGTGGCCGGTGTGCTCCTGGTGCTGTCCCTGGTCACGGGCGGCGTGCTCCGGCGGATGGGCTACGGTCAGCCCTGACATGACGGTACTTGACGAGATCATCGCCGGTGTTGTCGAGGATCTCGAGGTCCGCCGCGCCCGGCGTCCGCTGGAGGCTCTGGTCGCTCACGTGGAGACGATGGAGCCAGCGCTCGACCCGCTTCCCCTGCTCCGTGCGTCCGGTCTGGGCGTGATCGCGGAGGTCAAGCGGTCCAGCCCGAGCAAGGGAGCGCTCGCCGCGATCGGCGACCCGGCAGCGCTCGCGACCGAGTACGCGGCCGGTGGTGCGTCCGCGATCTCTGTGCTCACCGAGTCTCGCCGGTTCGGCGGCAGCCTGGCCGACCTGGCCGCGGTGCGCGCTGCCGTGCGCACCCCCGTGCTGCGCAAGGACTTCGTTGTCACCGAGTACCAGCTGTGGGAAGGCCGCGCGGCCGGCGCCGACCTGGCCCTGCTGATCGTCGCTGCGCTGAGCCAGGCCCAGCTGAAGGCCTTCCTCGCCCTTGCCGGGCAACTCGGCGTCACCTGCCTGGTGGAGACGCACACGGCTGACGAGGTGCACCGTGCGCTGGACGCGGGCGCGGAGCTGATCGGCGTGAACAACCGCAACCTCAAGACCCTCGAGGTCGACTTGAGCCATTTCCAAGAACTTGCTGAGCTGATCGGGCCCGGTCCGGTGAAGGTGGCCGAGTCCGGCATCCTCAGCACCGCGGACGCCGCCCGGATGCGGTCGGCCGGAGCCGATGCCGTGCTGGTGGGCGAGCTGCTCGTCCGGCACGGGGACCCGCGAGCGGCAGTGGCCGCGCTGCGAGCGCTGGCATGACTGCACGCTGAGAGTGTGAGTGAATAGGGGCGTGATGCCTTCCACGCTGCCCGATGCGGGCGGCCACTACGACCTCTTCGGTGGCCGCTACGTCCCTGAGGCGCTCGTCGCTGCACTGAACCAGCTCGAGGCCGAGTTCGACACCGCCATGGGGGACGCGTCGTTCTGGCGCGAGCTCGACGACTTGCGCCGCAACTACTCCGGGCGCCCGACGCCGCTCACCGACGCGCCCCGGTTCAGTCGGCACTGCGGGAACGTGAGGGTCCTGCTCAAGCGCGAGGACCTGAACCACACAGGTTCGCACAAGATCAACAACGTGCTCGGGCAGGCGCTCCTGACCCGGCGGATGGGCAAGACGAGGGTGATCGCGGAGACCGGCGCCGGCCAGCACGGCGTGGCGACCGCGACCGCCGCCGCGCTGCTGGGCATGGAGTGCCGCGTCTACATGGGCCGCCTCGACACCGACCGGCAGGCCCTGAACGTCGCCCGCATGCAGCTGCTCGGCGCAGAGGTGATCGCGGTCGAGTCCGGCAGCCAGACGCTCAAGGACGCGATGAACGAGGCCATGCGCGACTGGGTCGCCAGCGTGGACAACACCCACTACCTGATCGGCACCGTTGCGGGTCCGCACCCGTTCCCGAAGATGGTGAAGGAGTTCCAGCGGGTGATCAGCACCGAGATCCGGGAGCAGATGCTGGCCCGGTTCGGCCGCCTTCCCGACGGGGTCGCGGCGTGTGTGGGTGGCGGCTCGAACGCGATGGGCTCCTTCGCCGACTTCATCGATCTGCCCGAGGTGGCGCTGTACGGCTTCGAAGCCGGCGGTGACGGGGTGGAGACGGGACGCCACGCTGCCGCGATCCAGGGCGGCTCGGTCGGGGTGCTGCACGGGATGCGCACCTACATCCTCCAGGACGCCGACGGCCAGACCATGGAGTCACACTCCATCTCCGCTGGCCTCGACTACCCGGGGGTCGGGCCGGAGCACTCGTGGCTGGCCTCCACCGGCCGGGCGACCTACGAGGCGGTGACCGACGCCGAGGCGATGGCAGCCCTCGAGCTGCTGACGCGGACCGAGGGCATCCTGCCAGCCATCGAGTCGGCCCACGCCCTCGCCGGGGTGATCCGGCTGGGGCAGCGGCTCGCCGTCGAGCAGCCGGACGCCGAGCCGACGATCGTGGTGTGCCTTTCGGGACGCGGTGACAAGGACGTGGACACCGCCATCTCCTACTTCGGCCTCACCGGCAAGCCGGACTCGGCGACCGGAGGTGCGGCATGAGCGCGACCGAACCCGTGGCCGGACGAGAAGGGGACGGTTCCGTTTCCGTCCAGCCCGGTCCGGATTCCTCCGCTTCCGCGTTCCGCCGTGCGTCGGAGGAGGGCCGCGGTGCCCTGGTCGGCTACCTGCCGGTCGGTTACCCGTCCGTGCCGGGATCGCTGACCGCGCTGAAGGCGCTGTGCGGCGAGGGCGGGGACGGGCCCGGTGTCGATCTGGTCGAGGTGGGCCTGCCGTACTCGGACCCCATGATGGACGGGCCGGTGATTCAGCAGGCCGGGACGCGGGCGCTCGCCCGCGGGGTCCGCACCCGGCACGTGTTCGCTGCGGTCGAGGCCGTCCGCTCGACCGGGACACCGGCTGTCGTGATGACCTACTGGAACCTCGTCGACCGGTACGGAGTCGAGGCCTTCGCCCGCGATCTGGCCAACGCCGGCGGCTCCGGACTGATCACTCCCGACCTGATCCCCGACGAGGCCGCCGAGTGGATGGACGCCTCCGATGCGCATGGGCTCGACCGGATCTTCCTGGTCTCGCCGTCCTCGACCGACTCGCGGATCGCGTCCACGACGCGGGCCTGCCGCGGGTGGGTCTACGCGACGGCAGTGATGGGCGTGACCGGGACGCGGTCGGCGAGCCCGACGGCCGCGCCGGAGCTGGTCGCCCGGATCAGGGCCCTGTCGCCGCAGACCCTGGTGGGTGTCGGCCTGGGCGTGTCGACCGGTGACCAGGCGGCCGACGTGCTCGGCTATGCGGACGCGGTGATCGTGGGTTCGGCGTTCATCAAACCGATGCTGGCGGCCGAGGCCGACGGCAATCCCGACGATCTCTCCGGCCTCCGTGCGGTGCTCGCCGACCTCGCCTCGGGCGTGCGCCGGGCTCGACACGATGCTTGACCTCCCGATAAGGATGGGCCTGTGACCTTGTTGATCCCGAGCCCGCCGATCAGCTACTTCCAGATCGGTCCGCTGACCGTGCACATCTACGCGCTGTGCCTGATCACGGGGATCATCGTGGCCTGGACCATGGGCGTGCGACGTTGGCGCGCGCGCGGCGGCCGCACCGAGAGCTTCGAGACCGTGCTGTTGTGGGCGATCCCGATCGGGATCGTCGGGGCGCGGTTCTACCACGTGATGACGCACCTCGGTGACTACTTCGGCCCCGGCATCAACCCGTGGACGGCGTTCGCCATCTGGCAGGGCGGGATCGCGATCTACGGCGCGGTGGGCTTCGGCGCCCTGGCTGCCTGGCTGGCGGCGCGACGGCAACAGATCGCGTTCGCGGCTCTTGCCGACGCCCTCGCGCCCGCCATCGCGGTCGGGCAGGCGATCGGCAGGTTCGGCAACTGGTTCAACCAGGAGCTGTACGGCTGGCCCACGACCCTGCCGTGGGGTCTGGAGATCGACCCTGCGCACCGCGTCCCGGGCTACGAGCAGTACGCGACCTTCCATCCCACGTTTGCCTACGAGGCGATCTGGGACCTGTCCACCGCCGGCGTGCTGCTCTGGGCGGACCGGCGGTTCCAGCTCGGCCGAGGCAAGGTCTTCGCGCTCTACATCGCGCTGTACGGATTCGGCCGCACCTTCACCGAGAGCATGCGGCTCGACTACTCCTACGACATCTTCGGACCGTTGAGGTTCAATGCCGCCATGGCGATGCTGATCTGCCTCGTCGGCATCGTCCTGCTGCTGTGGCTGCATCGCCACCGTCCCGGACGCGAGGAGGTCGTCGAGTTCGGCGCTCCCGCGGCGGAGCAGCCCCCCGGCGACACCGTGACGCCGGGCGGGGCCGACGCTGAAACCGACCCCTCCGTCAGCACTGTCGACGCCGGCGGATCCCCTGGAGCTACCCCTGATCCGGAATCCGCTGAGGACCCGCCCGGGGCGTGATCCGCGGTATCGCCCACCGTCCGGGCGTCGTCGGCGGTACGGTCGGCGCGTGATGCGGCAATGGGCCAGGCTGGGCACGATCACCTTTCTCTGCGCGACCCTTGCCGGCTGCAGTGGCTCGATCCTGCCCACGGTGACCGTGACGGTCACGGTCAGCGGAGCGCCCTCCGCGGCGCAGGCCTCCGCCGCAGCGGCAGTCGACTGGACCGCCGTGGTCGACCGTTCCCGTGGAGCGGTGTTCCGGATCCAGACGACCAGCTGCTCCTCGTCTGCGTCAGGGGTGGTGGCGGCCGGCCTCGCGATCGACGAGCACCTTCTGGTCACCGCGGCGCACGTGGTGGAGTACCAGCGGGGATTCCAGGTCAGCTCGGACGCGTCCAGTGGAGAGGCGCACGTGCTGGGCTTCGACCCGCGGACGGACGTGGCCCTGCTCTGGCTCGACAGCAGTGCGGACTCGACACTGTCCTTCGCCGAGACGCCGCCGAACGCGGGCGACCAGGTGGCTGTCCTCGGGTTTCCGCAGGCCTCCACGGACCTGCAGGTGGCGACGGGCGCGGTGACCGGACTGGACGGAACCGGCATCGTCACCGGGGAAGGCGGCAACATCCAGCGCGAGGGCATGCTGGTCACGGACCTGGCCACGGACCCCGGCTACGGCGGCGGCCCGGTTCTCGGGCCGGACGGCCGGGTCGTCGGGGTGGCGAGCTCGCAGGCGCTGACCTACAGCAGCCGCGAGGGCAGGGTCGTCCCGGCGCAGGGTGCAGGCTACGCGGTACAGCCGGGCGAGTTCGCCGACCTCGTGGAGCAGTGGCGGACGAACACCTCGGCGGTGAACACCTGCGACCCCGACTCGGTGAACCACGTGATCAAGAACCTCGACACCGCCCCAGCGGGGGCGGCTGATGCCCTCGAAGCCCTGGACGCGTTCTGGCTCGCGGTGAACGGGGCCGACTTCGCCGGGGCGTGGCGACGGCTCAACGCTCGCGGGCAGCAGGTGAAGGGCAGCTTCGAACGCTGGTCGGCGAAGATGGCGGGCGCCCAGTACAGCGACGGGTACCTCGAGACGGCCCGCGCGTCGGGGAGCTCCGGGTCCGCGACGGTGGTGGTGAACCTGACCGAGTCGACCTCCGCCGGCGAGACCCGGTGCCGCGTGTGGCGGCTCACCTATGCCCTCACCAACGAGTCGGACCGGTGGCTGGTCGGGCCGTTCAGCGGCCGCAGTATCGGCCGGTGCTGAGCCGCCGTCCCGGCAGGAGTCCTCGTCCACGCACCGGTCCGGACACACCGCCGTAACCGGGTGCGTCCATGATTCAGTCGGCACGATCGGGGCGAAAGGCCGAGTCAGGTAGGCTCGCCCCCCAAGCGTGCACCGTCGGCGTGTCGGCCGATCCGGCTGCACCGGCCCCGCGCGCTCGCGCAGATGGGAGTGATCAGATGGCGTTGATGACGATGCCCGGCAGGCCCGGGGAGGGCCTCTACGACCCCGCTTTCGAGCACGACGCCTGCGGGGTGGCCTTCGTCGCGCAGCTGAGCGGGGAAGCCAGCCACGACATCGTCGCCAAGGGCCTGACCGCTCTGGAGAACCTCGACCACCGGGGCGCGACCGGGGCCGACGCCGCGGCCGGCGATGGTGCCGGGATGCTGCTGCAGGTGCCGGACCGATTCCTGCGCCAGGTCGTCGACTTCGACCTTCCCGAGCCCGGGCACTACGCGATGGGCATGGCGTTCCTGCCCACCGAACCGGTCGCCCGCGCCTCGGCGAAGCGCACCATCGAGTTCCTGGCCACCGAGGAGAAGCTGGTCATCCACGGCTGGCGCCCGGTACCCACCGACGACTCGACCCTGAGCCCGATCTCGGCACGGAACATGCCGCACTTCGAGCAGTTCTTCGTGTCTACCGTCGCCCTCGACACCGGCCTCGCGCTGGACCGCGCGGTGTACCCGCTGCGGCAGCGCGCCCGCACCGAGGCGGGGGTCTACTTCGCTTCGCTGTCCGGCCGCACCACGGTCTACAAGGGCATGCTCACCACCCAACAGCTGCCGCAGGTCTTCCCCGAACTGCTGGACGAGCGGGTCGAGAGCGCCCTGTCTCTGGTGCACTCCCGGTTCTCGACGAACACGTTCCCTGCCTGGGAGCTCGCCCACCCGTACCGCCTGATGGCGCACAACGGCGAGATCAACACGGTCAAGGGCAACCGGAACTGGATGCGGGCCAGGGAGGCCCTGCTTGCCACCGACCTGATCGAGGGCGACCTGAGCCGGGTCTTCCCGATCTGCACTCCGGGCGGGTCGGATTCAGCCTCGTTCGACGAGGTGCTCGAGCTGCTCCACCTCGGCGGCCGCTCGCTGCCGCACGCCGTGCTGATGATGATTCCGGAGGCATGGGAGAACCACACCGAGATGGACGCCGCGCGCCGCGCGTTCTACTCGTTCCACGCATCGATGATGGAGCCGTGGGACGGGCCGGCGTCGGTCACCTTCACTGACGGGACCCTGATCGGTGCCGTGCTCGACCGCAACGGTCTGCGGCCGGGCCGCTACTGGGTCACCGACGACGGCCTCGTGGTGTTCGCCTCGGAGGCCGGCGTGCTGGACATCGAGCCGGCGAAGGTGGTCGAGAAGGGTCGGATGAAGCCGGGCCGGATGCTCCTGGTCGATCTGGAGCAGCACCGGCTGATCAACGACGACGAGATCAAGGCGACACTGGCCGCAGAGCACCCCTACTCGGAGTGGCTGGAGCAGGGCCGCGTCGATCTCGACGACCTGCCAGAGCAGCAGCACGTGGTCCACAGCCACGCTTCGGTGACCCGACGCCAGCAGGTGTTCGGCTACACCCACGAAGAGCAGCGGATGATCATCGCGCCGATGGCGAACACCGGCATCGAGCCGATCGGCTCGATGGGTTCGGACACTCCCGTCGCCGTGCTGAGCGACCGTCCGCGGCTCCTGTTCGACTACTTCGCCCAGCTGTTCGCGCAGGTCACCAACCCGCCGCTGGACGCGATCCGGGAGGAACTGGTCACCTCGCTGTCTGCGACCTTCGGCCCCGAGGGGAACCTGCTCGAGCCGACGCCGGACTCCTGCAAGCAGATCGTGATCGGGTACCCGATCCTCGACTCCGACCAGCTGGCGAAGCTGGTCCGGATCAACCGGGACGGCTCGCGGCCGGAGTACGACACGCACGTGGTGCGCGGGCTCTTCCCGGTCGAGGGCGGCGGCGCAGCGCTGAGGGCGAAGCTGGACGAGCTGTGCCAGGCGGTCAGCGAGGCGATCGCCGGGGGATGCCGGACGATCATCCTTTCCGACCGGCACTCCAACGCGGAACTCGCGCCGATCCCGTCCCTGCTGCTCACCGCTGCGATTCATCACCACCTGGTCCGGGAGAAGACCCGCACCCAGGTCGGGCTGATCGTGGAGGCGGGCGACGTGCGGGAGGTGCACCACGTCGCGCTGCTGATCGGCTACGGCGCAGCGGCCGTGAACCCCTACCTCGCCTTCGAGTCCGCGGAAGACCTGGCCCGACGCGAGTGGCTCGTGCACGTGGACCCGGACAAGGCGGTGTACAACGTCCGCAAGGCCCTCGGCAAGGGCGTGCTGAAGGTCATGTCCAAGATGGGCGTGTCCACGATCGCGTCCTACACCGGCGCCCAGATCTTCGAGGCGCTGGGGCTGTCCAGCGAGCTGGTGGATCGGTACTTCACGGGGACCACGAGCCGTGTGGAGGGGATCGGGCTGGACGAGATCGCCGCCGAGGTGCTGAAGCGCCACGAGCGGGCCTATCCGCCCGACGGCATCCCGCTGCCGCACCGCACCCTTTCCGGCGGCGGCGAGTACAAGTGGCGCCGCGAGGGCCCGCCGCACCTGTTCGATCCCGAGACCGTGTTCCGGCTGCAGCACGCCACGAGGCAGGGCCGCTATGACGTGTTCAAGCAGTACACGGCGCGGGTGGACGACCAGTCGAAGCGGCTGATGACGCTGCGTGGCCTGCTGGAGTTCGACGCCGGCCGCGCACCCGTGCCGATCGATGAGGTCGAGCCGGTCAGCGAGATCGTGAAGCGGTTCTCCACCGGCGCGATGAGCTACGGCTCGATCAGCAGGGAGGCGCACGAGACCCTCGCGATCGCGATGAATCGGCTGGGCGGCAAGTCCAACACCGGTGAGGGCGGCGAGGACGTGGACCGGCTCCATGATCCGGAGCGGCGCAGTGCGATCAAGCAGGTCGCGTCCGGCCGATTCGGAGTGACCAGCGACTACCTGACCAATGCCTCCGACATCCAGATCAAGATGGCCCAGGGCGCCAAGCCCGGCGAGGGTGGCCAGCTGCCCGGCCAGAAGGTGTACCCGTGGGTGGCGAAGACCAGGCACTCGACGCCGGGCGTCGGGTTGATCTCGCCGCCGCCGCATCACGACATCTACTCGATCGAGGACCTCAAGCAGCTGATCCACGACCTGAAGTGCGCCAACCCGAGCGCCCGGGTGCATGTGAAGCTGGTCGCCGAGATCGGCGTCGGTACGGTGGCGGCGGGCGTCTCGAAGGCGAAGGCCGACGTGGTGCTGATCTCCGGCCACGACGGCGGCACCGGCGCGGCGCCGCTGACCTCGCTCAAGCACGCCGGCGGCCCATGGGAGCTCGGTCTGGCCGAGACCCAGCAGACCCTGCTGCTGAACGGCCTGCGGGACCGGATCGTCGTGCAGGTCGACGGCCAGCTGAAGACCGGCAGGGATGTCGTGATCGCTGCGCTGCTCGGCGCGGAGGAGTTCGGTTTCGCCACCGCGCCGCTGGTGGTCTCCGGCTGCGTGATGATGCGGGTCTGCCACCTGGACACCTGCCCGGTGGGCGTGGCCACCCAGAACCCGGACCTGCGGGCGAAGTACAACGGTCATGCGGACTTCGTGGTGAACTTCTTCGAGTTCATCGCCGAGGAGGTGCGCGAGCACCTCGCCGCGCTGGGCTTCCGCTCGATCGAGGAGGCGGTCGGCCACGTCGAGGTGCTGCGCACCCGGCAGGCTGTCGATCACTGGAAGGCGAAGGGCCTGGACCTCGCCCCGGTCCTGCATCGGGTCGAGCTGGGCGAGGGCGATCCGCTGCACTGCGTGACCACGCAGGACCACGGACTGGCGGAGAAGCTGGATGTGCAGCTGCTGGAGATCGCGCGGCCGGCGCTGGAGAGCGGGGAGCTGGTTCGTGCGGACCTGACCGTGCGCAACGTGGACCGGACGGTGGGCACGATCCTTGGCCACCACGTGACCAGGGCAACGAACGGACAGGGGCTGCCGGAGAACACCATCGACCTCACTCTGCGGGGCACCGCGGGCCAGAGCTTCGGTGCATTCCTTCCGCGCGGGGTCACCCTGCGGCTGGTGGGCGACTCCAACGACTACTTCGGCAAGGGTCTCTCCGGCGGCCGGCTGATCCTTCGTCCGCACAAGAACGTTCCGTTCGTGGCCGAGGACCAGATCATCGCCGGCAACGTGATCGCCTACGGTGCAACGAGCGGTGAGCTGTTCATCCGTGGCCAGGTGGGGGAGCGCTTCTGCGTCCGCAACTCCGGCGCGGTCGCCGTCGTGGAGGGTGTGGGCGACCACGCCTGTGAGTACATGACCGGCGGGGAGGTGCTGATCATCGGACCGACCGGACGCAACATCGCTGCGGGCATGTCCGGTGGTGTGGCGTGGGTGCTCGACCTGATGCCGGAGCGCCTGAACAGCGAACTGGTGGACGCACTGCCACTGGAGGCCGACGACGTCAGCCGCGTCCGGGCCCTGCTCGGCCGGCACGCGGAGGAGACCGGCTCTGCAGTGGCAGAACGCCTGCTCGCACTGTCCGACACTGAACTACGCGACCGCTTCACCATGCTGATGCCCCGCGACTATGCACGGGTGCTGAGGGCGAGGGCCGACGCCGAACTCGCCGGGCTGGACGAGGAGACCACGGTCAAGCTGATGATGGAGGCTTCCCATGGCTGATCCCAGGGGGTTCATGACCACTCCGCGTGAGGTGGCGGAGCGGCGTCCGGTGGCCGAGCGGGTGCACGACTGGAACGAGGTGTACCCGGGCACACCCGGAAAGGCCGTGCTGCCGATCATCGCCCGGCAGGCTGGTCGCTGCATGGACTGCGGCATCCCGTTCTGCCACCAGGGTTGTCCGCTGGGCAACCTGATCCCGGAGTGGAACGACATGGTGTGGCGTGACGACTGGCGCGGCGCGCTGGAGCGTCTGCACGCAACCAACAACTTCCCCGAGTTCACCGGGCGGCTCTGCCCGGCCCCGTGCGAGACGGCCTGCGTGGTAGGGATCAACCGCGACCCGGTGACGATCAAGAACGTCGAGGTGGCGATCATCGATCGCGCCTGGGACGACCGCAGGGTGATCCCGCAGCCGGCCGCGTGGCACACCGGCAAGACCGTCGCGGTGGTGGGTTCCGGCCCGGCCGGTCTGGCGGCTGCCCAGCAGTTGACCCGCGCCGGCCACACCGTGGTCGTCTACGAACGCGCGGACGCCCCCGGGGGCCTGCTCCGCTACGGCATTCCCGAGTTCAAGATGGAGAAGGCCGTCCTCGACCAGCGGCTGAAGCAGATGCGCCTCGAGGGCACCGTGTTCAAGACCGGCGTCGACATCGGCACCGACATCACCGGCGAGCAGTTGCTCGAGCGCTTCGACGCGATCGTGCTCGCGATCGGTTCCACCGTGGCCCGCGATCTGCCGGTGCCCGGCCGCGAGCTCGCCGGGATCCACCAGGCGATGGAGTTCCTGCCCCAGGCCAACCGGGCGGCGCTGGGCCAGGAGATCGAGGACCAGATCACCGCGCACCACAAGGACGTCGTGATCATCGGCGGCGGCGACACCGGCGCGGACTGCCTGGGCACCTCGATCCGGCAGGGCGCCCGCTCGGTGACCCAGCTGGAGATCATGCCGACCCCGCCCCAGGCTCGCCCGTCGAACCAGCCGTGGCCGACCTACCCGATGATCTACCGGGTGTCCTCGGCCCACGAGGAGGACGGCGAGCGGCTGTACTCGGTCTCGACCACAGAGTTCTCCGGGGACGACTCCGGCAATGTGAGCGGGCTCAACGTCAACGAGGTGGCCATGGTCGACGGCCGCTTCGAGGTGGTCCCCGGCACGGAGCGCTTCCTGCCGGCCCAGTTGGTGCTGCTCGCGATGGGATTCACCGGCCCGCAGCGCGCCGGCGTGGTCGAGCAGCTCCACCTGGAGCTCGACCCGCGGGGCAACATCGCCCGTGGCGAGGATTTCGCCACCAGCACCGATCGTGTGTTCGTCTGCGGGGACGCCGGGCGTGGCCAGTCGTTGATCGTCTGGGCGATCGCGGAGGGGCGCTCCTGCGCGAACGGGGTGGACGCCTTCCTGCAGGGCTCTTCGCGGCTGCCCAAGCCGATCATGCCCACCGACCGGCCGATGGTCGTGTAGTCGGAGGTTTCGACCCTCCGTCCTGGTCGTCGCCGGCTGTGGCGTCAGCGGACCCGCGGCGTCCGCGCGTAGACGGCCGGGTGGCGTTGGCCGGTGGCTGCGGCGGAGCACAGGAGGACTGCTCTGGCGCTCCGGCCCGGGTAGGCTGACTCGTCGTGAAGACCTCGAAGCGGCTGAAGAAGCTGCGCGCGCTGGCTGAACTCGGGGTGCGACTGCCGCTGCCGAGCGGACCGACGCCGATCAAGGCGCCCCTGGACGTGGTGACGCGGTTCGCGAAGGCGTGGAACGCGGGGGACGCCAGCGCGATCGGCGAGCTCTTCGCCGACGATGCGGACTTCGTCAACGTTGTCGGGTTGTGGTGGACGAGCCGCCGCGCGATCCGGCGGGCCCTGAAGCGTGGGTTCAGCGAGTGGTTCAAGGGCTCGGAGTTCACCGTCGAGAAGCTCAGCCAGCGCCTCGTGGGGGAGGACGGCGCGGTGGTGCTGGCCCGCTGGCGCATTGACGGGCAGAGCGATCCGGCCGGAGACGCCGCCCCGGCGCGGCGCGGGGTGGCGACGGTCGTCCTGCAGCGACTGGAGGACGGAACCTGGCTGTGCGTCGCCTGGCACAACACCGACATCGCTGCCGCCGCGGATACCAACCTGGTCATCAACGGCGTGGTCACCCCCACCAGCTATCTCGACCAGGCCGGGGAGGGCTCCTGAGGGATCGGGCGGACCGGATCGGGCGACCCGGGGCTACAGCGCGACGCCCTCGTGGAGGCGGTGCAGCGTGCTCTTGCCGAACAGGGATTCGACCAGGTCGACGGCGAGTTCTGCCGTCGTGTTGCGCACGTCGAGGGCGGGGTTGAGCTCGACGAGGTCGACCGAGCCCAGCCGGCCGGTGTCGGCGATCATCTCCATGGCCAGGTGCGCCTCCCGGTAGGTGGGGCCGCCCCGTACCGGGGTGCCGACGCCGGGCGCGATCTCGGGGTCGACGAAGTCGAGGTCGAGGCTGAGGTGCAGGTGGGTGTTGTCGTCCACCCCGGCCAGGGCGCGCACCATGGTGCGGCGCATGCCGATCTCGTCGACGAAGCGCATGTCGAACACCTCCACGCCTTCGGCGAAGAGGAACGCCTTCTCGCCCGGATCCACGCTACGCAGCCCGACCTGGCGGATGTCGTCGGTGCTGAGCGCGGGCGGCGGTCCGGCGAGGGTGATCAGCTCGTCGGGTCCATGCCCGGCCAGGCACGCGACCGGCATCCCGTGGATGTTCCCGGACGGGGTGAGCTCCGCGGTGTTGAAGTCGGCGTGCGCGTCCACCCAGATCACCCGCAGCTTCTTGCCCTGTGCCCGGCAGTGCGCGGCGACGGCGCTGATCGATCCGATCGCGAGGCTGTGGTCTCCGCCGAGGAGGATGGGCAGCCGCCCGGCGTCCAGTTCGGCCGCCGTCGCCGCGAACACCACCCGGTTCCAGGCCGCGACCTGGGGCAGGTGCCGGTAGCCGTCGATCGGCGGAAGCTGGGGATTGTCCGGGCCGGAGAGATCGCCGACGTCGCGGACGTCGCAGTCGAAGCCGGCGAGCGCCGCCGCGATGCCCGCCACCCGGAGGGCCTGCGGGCCGAGCCGGCACCCCACCCGTGACGCTCCAATGTCCGTGGGTGCCCCGATCAGGCTCACCTGCTGCACGCCAGTCCCTTCCTCTGCGACGTCGCTGCCGCAAGGATGCCACCATGAACAGCGGAACCGGGCAAGTACCGACGCGCCGGGTGGCGCTGTTGCGTGGCATAAACCTCGGCGGGAACCGGACGATCCCGATGGCCGGGCTGCGGGATCTCGCCGGAGACCTCGGCTGGACGGAGGTGGCGACCCACCTGCAGTCGGGGAACCTGCTCTTCACTGCCGCCGGAGGCGATGAGGAGGTGGCTGCGCAACTGGTCAGGGCGGTGCGCGGGGAGTTCGGGATCGCTGTGGACGTCGTGATCCGCACGGGGGCGCAGCTGCGGGCCCTCCTGGACGCCCATCCCTACGCGGACGGCGATCCGTCCCGGGTGGTGGTCGCCTGCGCCGATCGCCCGGTCGGGGAGCTGGCGGCACGGCGGCTGGCGGAGCTGGTCTCGAACCGCGAGCGGGTCGAGGTGGCAGGGACGGGGACGGACGTGTACGCCGACTTCCCCGACGGCCAGGCCGCCTCCAGGCTCGCCGCGGGGCTGGTCGCTGCCCTGCGCCCGGCCACGGGGACGGCGCGCAACCTGCGCACCCTGACCCGCATCGTTGAGCTCCTGGGTGGGTGAGAATCGGGTGGTGAGTCGGTCGCAGGGATGGTCGGCGGCGGGGGTTATGGTGAGTACTCGCTGACTTCCCCCAGCGTTTCTTCCTGGAGTCCGTAGCCATCCTGACGGAGGTCGTGGGTCAGAGTGTCGAGCAAGTTCGTCCACCTGCACAACCACTCGGAATACTCGATGCTGGACGGTGCCGCCCGGCTGAAGGACATGGTGGCGCGCTCGGAGGAACTGGGCATGGGCGCCCTCGGCGTCACCGACCACGGCAACATGTTCGGCGCCTACGAGTTCTACAAGGCGGCCCGGAACTCCCCGGTGAAGCCGATCATCGGGCTTGAGGCCTACCTGACGCCGAAGACCCACCGCAGCGAGCGCAAGCGGGTGCAGTGGGGCGACGGCACCGGTGACGACGTCTCGGCCAAGGGCGCCTACACCCACATGACCATCTGGGCCGAGGACACCGCGGGCATGCACAACCTGTTCCGGCTCAGCTCGATGAGCTCGCTGGAGGGGTTCTTCTACAAGCCCCGGGCGGACCGGGAGCTGCTGAACCGGTACGCCAGGGGCCTGATCGCCACCACCGGCTGCCCGTCCGGAGAGGTGCAGACCTACCTGCGGCTCGGGCAGTACAACGAGGCGATCGCCTCGGCCGCGGAGTTCCGCGACATCTTCGGCGCGAACAACTTCTACGTCGAACTGATGGACCACGGGCTCGAGATCGAGAACAAGGTGCGCGACGGGCTGCTCCGGATCGCGAAGGACCTGAACCTGCCGCTGGTCGCCACGAACGACTCCCACTACGTGCGGGCAGAGGACGCCGAGGACCACGACACCCTGCTGTGCGTGTCGTCCGGATCGAACAAGGACACCCCGAACCGGTTCAAGTTCGACGGCAACGGCTACTACCTGCGACCTCCGGAGGAGATGCTGGCGCTGTTCGCCGACGTCCCCGAGGCCTGCAGCAACACCCTGGCCATCGCCGAACGGTGCAACATCTCCTTCGCCGAGGGCACCGGAACGTACATGCCGCAGTTCCCTGTACCCGAGGGCGAGACCGAGACCTCCTGGTTCATGAAGGAGGTGCGTACCGGCCTGGACAAGCGGTTCCGTGGACAGGTGCCCGAGTATGCGGTGAAACAGGCCGAGTACGAGGAAGAGGTGATCATCGGGAAGGGCTATGCCGGCTACTTCCTGGTTGTGGCCGACTTCATCAACTGGGCCAAGCGCAACGGGATCCGGGTCGGTCCGGGACGAGGATCGGGCGCCGGCTCGATGTGCGCCTATGCGATGGGGATCACCGACCTGGACCCGGTGCCGCATGGCCTGATCTTCGAGCGTTTCCTCAACCCGGAGCGTCCATCGATGCCGGACTTCGATGTGGACTTCGACGACCGACGCCGCGGCGAGGTGATCCGCTACGTCACCGAGAAGTACGGCGACGACCGGGTCTGCCAGATCGTCACCTACGGGACGATCAAGGCCAAGCAGGCGATCAAGGACTCCGGACGGGTGCTGGGCATGCCGTTCTCGCTGGGAGAGAAGATCACCAAGGCGTACACCCCGCCGGTGCAGGGCAAGGATGTCCCGATCGCCGATGTGTTCAATCCCGAGCACGATCGTTACGGCGAGGGCACCGAGTTCCGCGAGCTGTACGAGTCCGACCCCGACGTGAAGCGGGTGGTCGACACGGCCCGCGGCATCGAGGGTCTGAAGCGGCAGTGGGGCGTGCATGCTGCCGGCGTGATCATGTCCTCCGCGCCGTTGATGGACGTGATCCCGATCATGAAGCGGGAGCAGGACGGGCAGATCATCACCCAGTTCGACTACCCGAGTTGCGAGGCGCTCGGCCTGGTCAAGATGGACTTCCTCGGCCTGCGGAACCTGACCATCCTGGACGACGCGGTGCGCAACGTGAAGATCAACCGTGGCGTCGAGCTCGACCTGGACGTGCTGCGGCGCGACATGACCGACCGGGCAGCGTACGACCTGCTCGCCTCGGGCGAGACCCTGGGTGTGTTCCAGCTGGACGGCGGAGGGCTGCGCTCGCTGCTGAAGCTGATGCGCCCGGACAATTTCGAGGACATCTCTGCCACCATCGCCCTGTACCGGCCCGGCCCGATGGGCGCCGACAGCCATACGAACTACGCCCTGCGCAAGACCGGCCGGCAGAAGGTGGAGCCGATCCACCCCGAGCTCGCCGAGCCGCTCGCCGACATCCTCGACACCACCTACGGCCTGATCGTCTACCAGGAGCAGATCCAGCAGATCGCGCAGCGGGTTGCGGGCTACAGCCTCGGCCAGGCCGACCTGCTGCGGCGGGCGATGGGCAAGAAGAAGAAGGAGGTGCTGGAGGCCGAGTTCAAGCCCTTCAGCTCGGGGATGCGCGAGCGGGGCTTCTCGGACGGGGCGATCAACAAGCTCTGGGAGATCATGGTCCCCTTCGCCGCGTACGCCTTCAACAAGGCGCACTCGGCCGCCTACGGCGTGGTGTCGTACTGGACCGCCTACCTCAAGGCGAACTATCCGGCCGAGTACATGGCCGCGCTGCTGGAGTCGGTGAAGAGCGACAAGGACAAGACCGCGCTCTACCTGGGCGAATGCCGCCGGATGGGAATCCGCGTGCTTCCGCCGGATGTGAACACTTCAGAAGGCATGTTCACCCCGGTCGGAACGGACATCCGTTACGGCCTGGCCGCGATCCGGAACGTCGGCGACAACGTGGTGCGGGGCATCGTCGAGGCCCGCACCGAGCGCGGACCCGCCGCGGACTTCAACGCCTTCCTCGACCAGGTTCCGCTGGTGGTCTGCAACAAGCGCGTGATCGAGTCGCTGATCAAGGCCGGTGCGTTCGACCTGATGGGCCACACCCGTCGTGGCCTGATGGAGTGTTTCGAGCGCCGGGTGGACGAGGTGATCGACCTCAAGCGCAACCAGGCCAACGGCCAGGACGACCTGTTCGGAGACTTCGGGAGCACGGAGAAGATCGCCGCGGCACCGGTTCCCGACGTGCCGGAGTGGGACAAGCGGGTCCGGCTCGGCTTCGAGCGGGAGATGCTCGGCCTCTACGTGAGCGACCACCCGCTGCAGGGGCTCGAGCACATCCTCGCGGCGCAGCGTGACCTGAGCATCGGAGAACTGCGCGCCGACGACGGCCCCCGCGACGGGATGATCAGCATCGCAGGAATGATCACGCAGGTGGTCCGCAAACAGACCAAGAACGGCGACCTGTGGGCGATCGCCACGGTGGAGGACCTGGAGTCGGCGATCGAGGTGCTGCTCTTCCCGAAGGTGTACGCGACCGTCGCCGCATCCCTGGCGACCGACACGGTGGTACGGATCAAGGGCCGGATCCGGACGAAGGACGAGAGCCTGGAGATGACCGGCCAGGAGGTGACCTTCCCCGACGTGTCCGAGGGCCCGTCCGGGCCGCTGGTGATCCAGCTGCCGGCGGTCCGCTGCACGCCGGCGGTGGTGGAACAACTGCGGCACGTGCTGCGTGCCCACCCCGGGCCCACAGAGGTGCGGGTGCGGCTGGTCTCGGCGACGAGCGGTGCGAAGGTGTGGAAGCTGGACGAAGGCCTGCGGGTCGCGCCGTCGCGTCCACTGATGGCCGACCTGAAGGCCCTGCTCGGCCCGAGCTGCGTGAGCGCGTGATCCCGTGCCGCGGGACCGGCCCGCGGGCACTACTAAGCTGCCATCCGTGAGCACCACCATCACCGAGGAGCAGGCCGGGCCGCGCCGGGCGGGCTCGGAGCCGTCCGTGCTGTTGTGGGTGCTTCTGCTCGCCGGGCTGTCGACGGTTGTCGGCGTTCTGGCCGCGATGTTCTGGGCCTCGGTGGTGACGGTTCCGACGTGGCGGATCGACGAAGCCACGAGCATGGCAGTGATGAGCGAGCGCGGCGTGACCCAGATCGTGGCGGCCGACGTGTGGTTCGTGATCACGGGCGCCATGGTGGGGGTGGGCCTCGGGCTGGTCACCTGGAAGTGGTTCCGTCCGCTCGGGTGGCCGACGGCGCTGCTCGCTGTCGGCTCCGGGCTGCTTGCGGCGGTCGTGTGCTGGCAGGTCGGCCAACTGTTGGGACCCGGCTCGGAGGCGGAGCGGGTGGCCGCGGCCGACCCCGGCGCCATCGTGCCGGCCTCCCTGCAACTCCGCTCGCTGTCCGCCCTGGCCGTGTGGGGGTTCGCGGCGGTGACGCCAGTCCTGCTGGTGTCCTCCCTGGGACCTGACGATGAGGATCCGGCGACGCGGCGGCGCCGGAGCCGGGACCAGCAGCAGGAGCAGCCGCCCGGCGCAGAGACGGGAACCGTCGACGAGCGCGGGGTGCTGACCGGCCCCGAAGAGACCACAGCCTGAACATGGCCAGCCAGGTCGAGGTCGAGCGGAAGTACAACCTGCGCAAGGGTCAGGAGCTGCCCAGCCTCGATGGGGTTGCGACCGAGGGCCCCGCCTCCGAATTCGTGCTGGAGGCCACCTACTACGACGCTCCCGACTACCGGCTGACCCGGGCCTGGCAGGTGATCCGCCGTCGCGCGGGGGGCAGCGACGAGGGCTGGCACCTCAAGCTTCCCGGCGGCAGGCCCGATGAGCGGATCGAGCTGCATGCGCCCCTGTCCCACCACCGGCTGCCCCGCGAGTTCCGCGAGCGCGTACACGAGACGCTCGCAGGGGCACCGGTGATCCCGGTCGCGGTGCTGCGTACCCGGCGCAGGGAGCAGCAGCTGCGCGCCCCGGACGGCGTCGTGCTCGCGGTCACCTGTACCGATCACGTCCGCGCGAGCGTCGGCAGCCAGGAGCAGGAATGGTGGGAGGCAGAGGTCGAGCTCGTTGAAGGGGATGTCGCGCTGCTCGACCGGATCGAGGCCGTGCTGGCCCGCGCGGGCATCCACCGCGCGGAGGCGGCGTCCAAGATCGGGCGGGCGCTCGACCGGGCCCTGGCGGCGACGCAGGACGACGACGACAGCGCCTCGGGTGCGGTGCTGGCGTACCTGGCCGACCAGGTCGGTGTCCTGCAGGACCGCGAGCTCGCCGTGCTGTCCGACGAGCCGGACGCGGTGCACCGCAGTCGCGTGGCGACCCGTCGCCTGCGCAGCGTGCTGCGCACCTACGCGGGCATCTTCTCCACCGGCACCACGAAGGCCCTGCGCACGGAGCTTCGCTGGCACGCGGAGGAGCTGGGCGCGCCCAGGGATGCCGAGGTGCTGCGGGAGAAGCTGCTCGCGTCGCTGGACGACCTGCCTGCTGCCGATCGTCGGCTGGTCGGCGGACGGATCGAGGCGGCGCTCGCCGAGGCCCACGCGAGCGCCCACCGCCAACTGGTGGAGAGCATGGGCACCTCCCGTTACGAGCATCTTCAGCTGGAGCTCGAGGAATTGCTGGCTGCGCCACGCCTGAACCGGATGGCGGCGGAGCCCGCCCGCGTGGTGCTGCGTCCGATGTTCGACCAGGCGGTGGCCCGGGTGCGGGAACTGGATGCGCATGCGTCCGCACGTCCCGGTGACCTCACCCGGTGGCACGAGGTGCGCAAGGCGGCCAAGCGGGCCCGTTACGGCGCGGAGCTGCTGGTGCCGGTACTCGGGGAGGGCGCAGAGATCCGCCGGGCCCGCTGGGAGGCGGTCACCGAGGCGCTCGGCGCGATGCAGGACGCCGTGGTCGCCCAGCGGGTGATCGGCGATCTCGCCTGGCACGCCGTGGCCGATGGCGTGCCGCGGCTGCCGTTCGACGACTTGCGGCATGCCCAGGACGGCGTGCTGCGCGAGTCGCTGGCCCGTGGTCGGGCCGCGCTGGCGATCGCGCTGGAGAACTGACCCCCGAGTTGTGGACCAGGGGAATCCGCAGCACCTTGCCCACCGTGGTCCGGGTTCGGAACCATCCCCGTTCCGGTCCGGGGATCAGCGGGCGATGTCGGCGAAGGTTGCCCCGGTGACCCGGGCCAGGTCGTCGGCTGCGAGCTCCACCTGCAGGCCACGCTTGCCGGCGGAGACGTAGATGGTGTCCCAGAGCTGGGCGGTCTCGTCGATCACGGTGGGCAGGGGAGTGCGCTGGCCCAGGGGCGAGACACCGCCGAGCACGTAGCCGGTGCTGCGTGCGACCAGCGCCTTGTCGGCCATGGCTGCCTTCTTGGCGCCGAGCGCGGCGGCAGCATGCTTGAGGCTGAGCATTCCGGCCACGGGGACGACGGCGACGGCGAGCTCCGGACGGGTCGGGCCCAGGTCCACAACGAGGGTCTTGAAAATGCGCAGCGGGTCGACGCCGAGCGCCCCGGCCGCCTCGTTGCCGTAGTCGGTGCTGTCCGGGTCGTGGTCATAGGCGTGCAGCACGAACTCGATTCCCGCCCGGCTGAGCGCTTCGGTGGCCGGCGTGCCGCCGGCCATCAGTGCAGCGCCCCCACCAGGGCCACCAGCAGGGGCGCGACCACGAGCGCGGGGAGCAGATCGCCGACGGGGATCTGCCTGATTCCGGCCAGCCGGATCCCGAGCCCGAGCAGGATGACCCCGCCCGCGGCACCCAGGGCGTCCACATGTGCGGCGGGCAGGAAGTTGCCCAGCGCGAAGCCGAGCAGGGTGAGCAGACCCTGGTAGGCCGCGAGGGGAATCACGGCGGCCATCACGCCGATCCCGAACGAGGAGGCGAACGCGATCGCGGCGAAGCCGTCCATCACCGCCTTGACCAGCAGTTGCTCTGATCCGTGCCCGAGGCCGTCCGACAGCGAACCCAGAATGGACAGCGGGCCCACGCAGAAGACCAGCGTCGACGTGACCGCTCCCTCGACGAATCGGCTGCCCTCGCTGCGGGCGGCGAACCGGTCGTGCAGCAACTCGGCGCCTCGGTCGAGGCGGCGCTCGATCTGCCACAGCGATCCGAGGATGCCGCCGATCAGCAGTGCCCCCAGCACGACCAGCAGCCTCGCCTCGGTGCCGACCTCCGCGGCGAGAGCGTCCGAGATGCCGGACGCGACCGCGCGCCCGCCGAGTACGAGGGTGAACAGGCCCAACGTCATCGTGACCAGCTCACGGGTCCGCTCGGGGAGCCGGTGGCCGAGGAGAACCCCGATCGCGCTGCCGAGCAGTACCGTGCCGACGTTGACCGCGGTGCCGAGCCCGATGAACATGGCGCCTAGTCAACCACCCGCCGACCGGGCGGCGTGCCCACGAACCACCCGCGAGAAGCCCTGCTGCGCCCGGGCCCGTAGAATCAGCGGGTGCTCAGAACCATCGACCTGCGCGGCAGCGCCGTCGCCGACTACCGCAGCGTCCTGCCGCGTGCGGAGTTCGACGTGGAGGCCGCGATGGCGCAGGTGCGCCCGATCGTCCAGGCCGTGGCCGAGCGCGGGGAGGCCGCGCTCGCCGAGTATTCCGAGCGTTTCGACCATGTGGTGCCGGCCAGTTTCCGCGTCCCTCCTGAGGCCCTCGCCGCGGCACTCGCGGGACTCGGGGTCGAGGTCAGGGCGGCCTTCACCGAGGCGATCGCGCGGCGCCGGGCGGTCGCCCAGGCTGAGGCCGCGAGCGTTCCCGTGCACGTCGAGCTGGCCCCGGGGGCGGTCGTGGAGCAGCGGCTGGTCCCGGTCGGACGCGTTGGCCTGTATGTGCCCGGCGGGCTGGCGCCCCTGGCGTCCAGCGTCCTGATGAACGTGGTACCCGCGCAGGTCGCAGGGGTGGCCTCGATCGCGGTGGCGAGTCCGCCGCAGGCCGAGTTCGGCGGACTGCCGCACCCGAACATCCTCGCGGTCTGCGCGCTGCTCGGCGTGGACGAGGTGTACGCCGTCGGCGGTGCCCAGGCGATCGCCATGTTCGCCTACGGCGTGCCCGGGTTGTGCGCGGGTGTGGACATGGTCACCGGGCCCGGCAACATCTACGTTGTGGCGGCCAAGCGCCTGCTGCGGGGCCGGATCGGCATCGACTCCGAGGCCGGGCCGACCGAGATCGCGGTCCTCGCCGACGACAGCGCCGATCCGGCGTTCGTCGCGGCCGACCTGATCTCCCAGGCCGAACACGATCCGATGGCTGCGTCTGTGCTGGTCACCGACTCCGCCGCGCTCGCCGACGCCGTCCAGGCTGCGCTGGAGCCCCAGCTGGACGCGACCAAGCACGTCGCCCGCATCCGGGCCGCGCTCGGGGGCCCGCAGTCCGCGGTGGTGCTCGTCGACGACCTCGAGCAGGGCCTGGCCGTTGTGGATGCCTACGCAGCCGAGCACCTCGAGATCCAGACCAGGGACGCCGCCGCGGTGGCCGCGCGGGTTCGCAACGCGGGCGCGATCTTCGTCGGTTCCTACTCTCCGGTCTCGCTCGGCGACTACAGCGCAGGCTCAACGCACGTGCTGCCGACCGCCGGCTGTGCGTGCCACTCCTCGGGCCTGAACGTGCACAGCTTCCGCAAACAGGTGCACGTGATCGACTACTCGCGCGACGCCCTCCTGGAGGTCGCGGCGGTGGTGGAGACCTTCGCGGCGGCAGAGGACCTGCCCGCGCACGGCGCCGCGGTGACGATCCGGCGTTCGGGGACGCAGCGATGAGGCCGGACGTCACGCTGGGCGGTCTGCCGCTGCGTCCCGAACTGGTGGGGGAGGAGCCCTACGGCGCCCCGCAGCTGGAGGTGCCCGTCCGGCTGAATGTGAACGAGAACCCGTACCCGCCGAGTGCGCAGGTGAGGGACGAGATCTGCTCGGCGCTCTCCGCGTCCACCCTGAACCGCTACCCGGACCGGGAGGCGACTGCGCTGCGGTCGGCCCTCGCCGGCTACCTCGGCCACGGGCTCACCGCCGACCGGATCTGGGCCGCAAACGGTTCGAACGAGGTGATGACCCACCTGCTGCAGGCCTTCGGTGGACCGGGACGTACGCTGCTCAGCTTCACCCCGACCTACTCGATGTACCCCGAGTACGCGCGCGACACCCATACGCGCTACGTCACCGTGCCCCGGGCCGCCGACTTCCACCTGGATGCCGCCACCGTGCTCGCCGCGATCGCAGAGCACACGCCGGACGTGGTGGTGATCACCACGCCCAACAATCCGACCGGCACGACCACCTCCGTGGAGGTGATCGCGGAGGTGCTCGCCGGTACCGAGACGATCGTCGTGGTGGATGAGGCGTACCAGGAGTTCGCCCGGCACCCCGAACGCACCGCGCTGAGCCTGCTGGACCACTGCGGCAACCTCGTCGTGTCGCGGACGATGAGCAAGGCTTTCGCCCTGGCCGGCGCCCGGGTCGGCTATCTCGCCGCCGCGCCGGCGATCGTGGACGCGTGCCGGATCGTCCGGCTGCCCTACCACTTGTCCGCCCAGACCCAGGCGATCGCTGAGGTGGCGCTTCGGCACGCCGCCGAACTCCTGGAGAAGGTCGACGAGTTGCGCGCAACCCGTGACGGGATGCTGCTGCGCCTGCCTCAACTGGGGGTCGAGGTGATCGACTCGGATGCGAACTTCTGCCTGTTCGGGCCGTTCGCCGACCGGCATGATGTCTGGCAGCGGCTGCTGGGGCGCGGCGTTCTCGTGCGCGAGACCGGCCCCGACGGGTGGCTGCGGGTGACCGCTGGGACCCCGGCGGAGACGCAGGCGTTCTACGACGCCCTGGCTGAGGTGCTGGAGGAGATCAGATGAGTCCGCGCACGGCTGTCCGCGAGCGGAGCACGAGCGAGTCGCAGGTGCGGGTCTCGCTGAACCTGGACGGGACCGGCGAGTCCACGATCAGCACGGGGGTCGGCTTCTACGACCACATGCTGACCGCGCTGGCCCGGCATTCCCTGATCGACCTCGAGGTCTCCACCACCGGCGACGTCCACATCGACGGCCACCACAGCATCGAGGACACGGCGATCGTGCTCGGGCAGGCGTTCGCCGATGCCCTCGGCGACAAGGCCGGAATCCGCCGCTTCGCCGACGCCACCGTCCCGCTGGATGAGGCCCTCGCGCACTGCGTCGTCGATCTCGCCGGACGTCCCTACGTCGTGCACAGTGGCGAGCCCGAGGGCCAGCAGTACGCCCTGATCGGTGGCTCCGGCGTGCCGTACGCGGGTTCGATGACCCGCCACGTGGTGGAGTCGTTCGCGCTCAACGCGCAGCTCTGCGTCCACCTGCGGCTGCTCGCCGGCCGAGACCCGCACCACATCGTGGAGGCCCAGTTCAAGGCGCTCGCTCGGGCGCTGCGGGACGCTGTGGCCCTGGACCCCCGGATCGCGGGCGTGGTGCCCTCGACCAAGGGCAGCCTGTGAGCTCGGTGGTTGAGCCTGCAGCGCCGCCCTCGGGCCCGCGGGTCGTCGTCCTGGACTACGGCAGCGGCAACGTCCACTCGGCGACGCGTGCGCTGGCCGCGGCCGGGGCTGAGGTCGAACTGACGGCGGACCCGGACGCAGCGGTGGCCGCGGACGGCCTGGTCGTGCCGGGAGTGGGCGCGTTCGCCGCCTGCATGGACGGCCTGGTCGCCGTCGGCGGCCCTGACCTTATCCGGCGGCGGCTGGAGGCAGGTCAACCGGTGCTGGGCATCTGCGTCGGCCACCAGGTGCTGTTCGATCTGGGCGTCGAGCACGGTGCGTCCGCGCCTGGCGTCGGGGTTCTGCCCGGGGTGGTCGAGCAGCTCGACGCCGTGCCCCTGCCGCACATGGGCTGGAACACGGTGACACCGCCACCCGGCTCGGCCATGTTCGCCGGAGTGGAGGAGGAGCGGTTCTACTTCGTGCACTCCTTCGGCGTCCATGCCGTGCCCGACTGGCCGATGGACGCCCGGGTCACCTGGGCCGAGCACGGTGGGGATCGGTTCATCGCCGCCGTGGAGCGGGGGCCGCTGTGGTCGACCCAGTTCCACCCGGAGAAGTCCGGCGCGGCCGGCGCGCGGTTGCTCAGGAACTGGATCGCAACCCTCGACCGGAAGGAACCATGAACGAGCTGGTGCTGCTGCCCGCCGTCGACGTCCAGGGCGGTCAGGCCGTCCAGCTCACCCAGGGCGTCGCTGGTTCGGAGAAGGTGTTCGGCGACCCGCTCGCCGCCGCCCGCCGCTGGCAGGACGCGGGCGCGCAGTGGCTGCACCTCGTCGACCTCGACGCGGCTTTCGGCCGCGGCAGCAACGCCGCGGTGATCGCAGAGATCACGGCGGCGATGGAACTGAACGTGGAGCTCTCCGGCGGCATCCGCGACGACGAGAGCCTCGAGCGAGCTCTGGCCACGGGCTGCCGCCGCGTCAACATCGGCACTGCCGCGCTGGAGAACCCGGCCTGGTGCGATCGGGTCATCGGCGAGCACGGCGACCGGATCGCGATCGGCCTGGACGTCCGCGGGACGCGGCTCGCGGCGCGTGGCTGGACACGTGAGGGCGGTGAGCTCTTCGAGACCATGGAGCGGCTGAACGCGGCCGGCTGCGCCCGCTACGTGGTCACCGACGTTGCCAGCGACGGCATGCTCTCTGGCCCGAACCTTCAACTGCTCCGCGATGTCTGCGCTCGCACGGACGCACCGGTAGTGGCCAGTGGGGGCATCACAACCCTGGATGACCTGCGTGCCCTGCGTGATCTCGTCCCGCTCGGCGTGGAGGGCGCCATCGTCGGTACGGCCCTCTACGTCGGGAACTTCACAATCGCTGACGCGCTGGCCGCCGTCTCGGGGTGACCGATGATGGACGCTGCGGAGTTGCTGCGCGCACACGACGAGGACCTGCGCACCAGCTCTGAGCTCGCCGGCGCCACCGACGTGCACCGAATCGGTCCGTTGTGGCTGGGCCGCTACGGAACCCGCGGCTTCGTCACGTACCGCGATCTCGACGGCGCCGAAGGTGTGGCCGTGGACGACCTGATCGGCGCTGCCGTGGCGCACTTCGCTGCCGTTGCCGATGTGGAGACCTTCGAGTGGAAGACGCGCGGCCACGACGCCCCCGCGGACCTGGCCACGCACCTGGCGCGGGCCGGTCTGGTTGCCGCCGACCCGGAGACGGTCATGGTCGGCGATGCGAGCCGGCTCGCCGCCGACCTCCGGCCACCGGAGGGCACACTGCTGCGGCGGGCCGGGGAAGGGTCCGACCTTGCCGCCGACGTCGCCGCCGTCGGGGCGCTGCACCGGGAGGTGTTCGGCCCGGACTCCCCGGACCTGGACGCGCAGTTGCTCGCCCAGCTCTGCGAGGCGGATCCCGCTGTGGAGCTCTGGCTCGCCGAGGCCGAGGGCACCGTGGTCTGCGCGGGACGGCTCGACGTTGTCCGCAGTATCCGGTTCGCGGGCCTGTTCGGCGGGGCGACCAGGGCGGACCAGCGCCACCGCGGCATCTACCGCGCACTGACCGCGGCGCGGGCGGCATCGGCCCTGGCCCGCGGTGCGAGCCTGGTGTACGCGGAGTGCACCGTGTTGAGCCGGCCGATCCTGGAGCGCTCCGGGCTGGTTGCGGTCACGACCACGACACCCTGGACCTGGCGGCGCGGTGGATGAGGCTCCAGTCGAGGTCGAGCTCTGGCTGCTGTTGGCAGGCGCCAGGCGCGCTCCCTGCGTCGCGGGCGTTTACCATGGCGGAACCCGCGCCGCCGAGCGAGAAATGAAGGCCCCACCGTGACTGATGCAGCGAACCGCACCGCCAGGATCGTCGCGACCCTCAGCCTCGCGCTGGTGATGGCGGGCGGCGGGCTGTCCTCCCCGACCACGGCGCAGGCCATTGGCGCCGGCAGCACGGCCAGCGCCCCGGACCTGGTCGGACGCACCGCCGCGACCAGCGTGACGAAGAAGACCACGATCGTGACCCAGCCGGCCAACCTCTCGATCGGTCGCTACGGCACCCGGACAAAAGGCACCTTCACCGTCGCGGCCTCGGGGCTCAAGCTCACCTACAGGTGGCAGCGCCGGCTGCCCTCCGGAGGCTCCTGGAAGACCATCTCGGGTGCCCGATCCCGCTCCTACACCGCCAGGGCGGGTACGTGGGCCAGCGGCACACGGTTCCGGGTGATCGTCAGCGGGACCGGCGGCAAGGTCACCTCGCGCGCGGCGAAGCTCACGGTGCTGAAACCGACGAAGACGCCGGCGAAGGACGCGGAGAAGGCGTTCGGCCTGACCGGGCTGACCCAGGGCGTGGACCTGTCGGCGTACCAGTACGTGCCGGGGGCACGGATCAACATGGACAAGGTGATCGGCTGGGTCGGAGCGGACGGCTTCACGATCCTGCGCAACGGCAGTGGCGCGCGTCCGATCAAGCAGGCCTACACCGACGCCTGCACGAACCAGGCGAGGAAGACCGGAAGTACTCCCGTGGTCGAGGACTGCGCCTACGCGAAGTTCGCCGACCGGGCCAGCGCGGCCGGGATCTCACTGGGCCACTACTGGTTCAACGGCTGGATCTCGACCATCGACACCACGAGCAAGCAGCTGTTCGCCGGCGGCTTCACCCCGGAAGCCTCGGCTGCGACGTTCGTGAAGTGGCTGAAGGCGGACGGGCACTACACCAGGAAGAGCACCGATCCGCTGGTTCTGGACGTCGAGGCCGGCCACGCGTGGACGAAGACCTCGGGCGGCAAGAAGTACACGGTCAGCCTGCGGGCGTGGAAGCCGGCTGAGGTGACCGCCTTCCTGAACGAGGTGAAGTCGCTGCTCGGCGCGGAGGGCTATCAGGCGAACCTGTACGTGTACATGAGCGCGAACGCCGCCGCCAAGCAGGTCGCCGGAGCCTACGTCTGGGCGGACGTCGCCCCGCTGGCCCGGCTCTGGGTGGCCTCGTGGGGCACCGACAACGGGCGCATCCCGACCTCCCAGCCGAAGGTGGGCCCCTGGGCCGACCAGGGCGGGTGGTCGTTGTGGCAGTACACGAGCAACGCCCGGATCTCCGGTGACGGCGTGGGTGCCCTTGACGGCGACATCGCGACCGCCGACGCGTGGACGCCCAAGGCCTGATCCGCGCTGCCGGTCGCTTGCCGGCAGCGGGGAACGGTTCGTCCCGCCGGAGCGGTCAGGGTACCCGGGCGGTCCAGGCCGGATCGAGGAACTTCGTCCGCGCCAGTTCCCGTGCCTTGGCGAGTTCGTCGGCGGTGAGCCAGCCGTGCTCGGTCCGGTACCGGCCGCGGAAGGTCTCCAGGAAGGATGCGATCACCTGCTGGCGAGGCAGCCGGGTCTGCGAACGCACCGGGTCAACCCGCTTGTTCGCGCTCTTCGTACCCTTGTCGGACAGCTTCTCGCGGCCGATCCGCAGCACCTGCATCATCTTGTCCGCGTCGATGTCGTAGGCCATCGTCACGTGGTGCAGCACCGCGCCACCGACGAACCGCTTCTGCGCGGCCCCGGCGAGCTTGCCGATCGGGGAGGCGATGTCGTTCAGGCCCGCGTAGTGCGCGGCCACGCCGACCTCGGCCAGCGCGGCGAGCACCCACTCGTCCAGGAAGGCGTAGGAGGCCTCGTAGCTCATCCCGTCCACCAGGGTGTCGGGAACGACGAGCGAGAAGGTGATGCAGTTGCCGGCCTCCATGAACATGGCCCCGCCCCCGGACACCCGGCGCACCACCTGGACGCCGAGCCGTTCGGCCGCATCGGTGTCGATCTCGTTGCTCAGCGACTGGAACGAGCCGATGATCACGGCCGGGCTCTCCCACTGCCAGAACCTCAGGGTCGGCCCACGTCGACCCGCCGCCAGTTCCCGCGAGAGCACCTCGTCGAGCGCGGCATGCTCGGCGGGTTCCAGGACGCCCGGGTCGAGGTAGGTGAAGGTGTGGTCGGCCCAGCTCGTGGAGCGGCCCAGAGCCCTGCGGACGGCCATCGCGATCGCGTGGGTGTCGAAGCCGACCATCGTGACCGGCAGGCTGATCAGGCCGTCGGCGCCAGCCCTGGTGAGGTCGTCGTCGATCCTGGCTGCGAGCTCAGCGGGCGGGGTGGCCGCATGCAGGCCGGCGAGGGCGCGGTCGATCACCTCGAGGGCCTCGTCGGGATTGAGGAAGAAATCACCGCTGACGCGGACGTCGGCAAGGTGGTTGTCCACCACCGCGAGATCGACGGCTACCAGCTTGCCGCCCGGAACCTTGTACTCCCCGTGCAGGCGCTCGCTCATGCGGGTCAGGTTAGGTGCCCTAGACTGAGCCGCGCAAAATCCACCAGCGAAGACGGACGGGTAGTACATGAGCGGTCACTCCAAGTGGGCCACCACCAAGCACAAGAAGGCGGCCATCGATGCCAAGCGCGGCAAGCTCTTCGCCAAGCTGATCAAGAACATCGAGGTGGCCGCGCGTACCGGTGGACCGGATCCATCGGGGAACCCGACCCTCTACGACGCGATCCAGAAGGCACGCAAGAACTCGGTGCCGGTGGACAACATCGACCGTGCGGTGAAGCGCGGCGGTGGCGTCGGTGGCGACGCGGTCGACTACACGGCACTGATGTACGAGGCCTACGGCCCGGCCGGCGTCGCGATCCTGATCGAGTGCCTGACCGACAACCGCAACCGGTCGGCGTCCGATGTGAAGGTCGCGGTCACCCGGAACGGCGGGACCATGGCCGACGTCGGCTCGGTGTCGCGCATCTTCGACCGCAAGGGCGTCGTCGAGATCGCCAAGGAGCAGGGCGGCCGAACGCTGACCGAGGACGACCTGATCGAGGCGACCCTCGACGCCGACCCCGAGGACATCGCCGACGAGGGCGAGAGCTTCCGGGTCGTCAGCGACCCCAGTGTCGTGGTGGAAGTGCGCAAGGCCGTCCAGGCCGCGGGGCTTGACTACGAGTCGGCCGAGGTCCAGTTCGTGCCGCAGTACCACCAGGCGATCGACAGCAAGGACCAGGCCGAGAAGCTGTTCAAGCTGTTGGACGCGATCGAGGACCTCGACGATGTCCAGACCGTGTACAGCAACGAGGACGTCCCCGACGAGATCAGCGCGCAGCTCGACGCCGAGGACTGATCCGCGCCGTCCCCTGGCGTGGCACAGCGGAACCGGGGGAGCGCGCCGCTAGGATCCGAACAGTTGTTCGACGGACGGAAGCTGCGATGCGCGTACTCGGAGTGGATCCCGGGCTGACCAGGTGCGGGGTCGGCGTGGTGGAGGGAACCACCGGTCGGCCGCCCCGGTTGGTCGCGGTCGGTGTGGTGGCCACACCCAGCACGCTGGAGTTGCCGCAGCGGCTGCTGCGGATCGAGCAGGGACTCACCGAGTGGGTCGCAGAACACGAGCCGGACGTGGTCGCGGTGGAGCGGGTCTTCGCCGACCAGAACGTTCTCTCGGTGATCGGCACGGCCCAGGCAGCCGGGCTCGCGATGCTGGTCGCTGCGCGTGCCGGACTGCCCGTCCACACGCACACGCCGACCGAGGTGAAGGCGGCGATCACCGGCTCCGGGCGGGCCGACAAGGCCCAGGTGGGCACCATGGTGGCCCGCATCCTCAGGCTCGACGCCGCGCCGAAGCCTGCCGACGCGGCGGACGCTGTCGCGCTGGCGATCTGCCACCTGTGGCGGGGCGCGGGGGCGGAGCGGATCGCGCAGGCCCTGGCCAGGAGAGGAGCGTCGGCGTGATCGCGCAACTGACGGGAACCGTGGCCGCGGTGGGCGGCACCTGGCTCGTCGTGGACCTTTCCGGATTCGGGCTGAAGGCGCTGTGCACGCCCGCGACGGCGAGCCGGGCCGCAGTGGGCGACAGCATCACGCTGCACACCTCGCTGGTGGTGCGAGAGGACTCGCTGACCCTCTACGGGTTCGCCGAGCCGGGCGAGCGGGACTGCTTCGAACTCGTCCAGAGCGCGAGCGGGATCGGTCCGAAGATCGCGCAGGCAGTGGTGTCGGTATTCAGCCCCGACGAGTTCCGCGCCGCGGTGAGCGCCGGCAACATCGCAGCGCTCACCCGGGTTCCCGGCATTGGCGCGAAGGGCGCGCAGCGGCTCGTCCTCGAGCTGAAGGAGAAGGTGGCCCTTCTGGCCGGCACCACGGCGCCCGCCGGCACCGTGGTGGTGGACGGCGGCTGGCGCGACCAGGTGCGGGACGGGCTCGAGGGGCTCGGTTACTCCGGGCGAGACGCGGAGGCGGCCTGCGAACGGGTGGCCGGCCTCGCAGAGGAGAACCCCGACACTCCCGTCGCCGTCCTGCTTCGCGCCGCGCTGCGCACCCTGGCGAAGTGAGGATGGACGCAGCGGTGTCTGGCAGAGTGTCCGGCGTGCAGTCCGATGACACCGACCCGCTCGACCCGTACGTCCACGTCGACGAGCAGGCGGCCGAATCCGCGCTGCGGCCCTCGACCCTGGCCGAGTTCGGCGGCCAGCGCAGGGTGAGCGACCAGCTCGGTCTCGTGCTCGCTGCGGCGCGGCACCGCGGCAGTACCCCCGACCACGTCCTGCTCTCCGGACCGCCGGGACTCGGCAAGACCACGCTGGCCATGATCATCGCCGCCGAGATGGGTGCGCCGATCCGGATCTCCTCCGGCCCGGCCATCCAGCACGCGGGCGACCTCGCCGCGATCCTGTCCGGGCTGACCGAGGGGGAGGTGTTCTTCCTCGACGAGATCCACCGGATGTCCCGTCCCGCCGAGGAGATGCTCTACCTCGCCATGGAGGACTTCCGCGTCGATGTGGTCGTCGGCAAGGGCCCCGGCGCGACCGCGATTCCGCTCGACATCCCCCGGTTCACCCTGGTCGGTGCGACCACTCGGGCCGGGCTGTTGCCGGGACCGCTGCGGGACCGGTTCGGTTTCACCGCGCAGCTGGACTTCTACGCCGCCGTCGACCTGGAGAGGATTCTGCGACGCTCGGCGATCCTGCTCGGCATCGAGCTCGCCCCTGCTGCAGGGGTGGAGATCGCTTCGCGTTCCCGCGGCACGCCCCGGATCGCGAACCGGCTGCTTCGGCGCGTGCGTGACTACGCGCAGGTCAAGGCGGACGGACGACTCACCCGGTCGGTCGCGGCAGCGGCACTGGAGTTGTACGAGGTGGATCCACTCGGGCTCGACCGGCTCGACCGCTCAGTGCTGGATGCGCTCTGCCGAGGGTTCGGCGGTGGCCCGGTCGGCCTGACCACGCTCGCGCTGGCGGTCGCTGAGGAGGCGGAGACCATCGAGGAGGTCGCCGAGCCGTTCCTGGTCCGGGAGGGATTCCTGATGCGCACCCCGCGTGGCCGGGTGGCGACGCGTCGCGCCTGGGAGCACCTGGGCCTGACCCCGCCGGTCAGTCTCGGGCCGCCGCCGGATGCTCCCGACCTGTTCAGCGGAGAGTGAGCGCCCCCGGGGCCGTGGCGCCGATCGGGGACAAAGGCGGCTGTCGGTGAGTCGCCGAATGGGTATTCCCAGCTGGCGGCGCTAGGCTACGTCGTCGGCGGCAGTGCCGCCCGAACTCTGAACGTGAGGATTCCCCAATGGGTGGTGACGGCAACATCTGGTCGACGGTGCTGCTCTTCGTGCTCGCCGGCGGCGCGCTCTATTTCCTGATGATCCGCCCGCAGCAGAAGCGGCAGAAGGAACAGCAGTCGCACATGAGCGCGCTGGAGCCGGGCGCTCGCGTGATGCTGATCTCCGGCATCATCGGGACCATCAAGTACATGGGTGAGAAGCAGGCCGTGGTCGAGATCTCCCCCGGGGTGGAGATGACCGTCGACAAGCGTGCCATCAGCACCCAGCCCGTGGTGGACGAGTTCGAGTACGCGGACGAGGACGCCCCCGAGGAGGAGGCCGCAGGGGACACCCCCGAGGCTGCCGCGGAGCCGGTCGTTGCGGACGCAGAGCCCGAGGCCACCGGGCCCGAGGCCCGTGCAACCACGCCCGCCGTGGATCCCGCGGGCGAGGCCGGGGCAGCGGAGCCCACCTGGGACAACCCCGGCACCGCGAAGAACTGACCGACCCGACCTAGGCGAGAAGTGGCTACCACAAGCAGGAAATACGCTCATCCGCTGCGCACCCTGGTGATCCTTGCCGTGGTGATCGCAGGGCTGTTCACGATCATGGCGGTGAACAGCGTCTGGACCCCGAAGCTGGGCCTCGACCTGCGCGGCGGCAGCACGATCACCCTGACGGCGGCGAACTCGACCGGTGAGGGGAGCGTCGACCCGGACAGCCTCGAACTGGCCCGCACGATCATCCAGCAGCGCATCGACGGCTACGGGGTCGGTGAGAGCGAGGTGACCACCTCGGGCAGCAACCAGATCATCGTCTCCGCACCGAACGTGCAGAAGGACGACCTGGTCCGCCTGGTCGGCAAGACTGCTCAGCTGTACTTCCGCCAGGTGTTCAAGGAGGAGGCGTCCTCGGGCGGAGCGACGGCGGAGCCGACCGCCACAGCCTCCGCCCAGCCGCAGCAGAGCGCCAGCGCGAACCCGACGCCCAGCGCGTCCAGCACCGGTAACAAGCGTCCGCTCCCTGCGCTGCCGACCCCCCAGCCGAGCCCGCGTCCCACGGTCGCGGCGACTCCGGCGCCGACGATGGACGACATGCTCAAGTGGACGCCGACAGCGCGCGACACGAGCGACTTCGACGCATTCCAGTGCGGGCAGACCAGCCCGACGCCGGACGTCGTCGACCAGCCCCTGATCACCTGTGACCAGACGAAGTCCTACAAGTACCTGCTCGGACCTGCGCTGATCAGCGGCCAGCACGTGACCAGGGCACAGGCCGCGGTCCCGCAGAACTCTGTCGCCTACGTGGTCACGCTGCAGTTCGACACCCAGGGCGCCGCGGACTTCGAGACGGTTACCGGTCATCTGGCTTCCCAGACCAGCCCGGAGAACCAGTTCGGCATCGTGCTGGACGGCGAGGTGATCTCGGCCCCCTCCGTGAGCAAGGCGATCCCGGGTGGCCAGGCCCAGATCGAGGGCAGCTTCACCCAGAAGACCGCCACCGACCTGGCGAACGTGCTCTCCTATGGAGCGTTGCCGCTGTCGTTCGAGATCTCCAGCGTCGAGAACGTGTCGGCGAAGCTCGGTAGCGACCAGTTGCAGGCGGGCATCATCGCCGGCCTGATCGGCCTCGCCCTGGTGCTGATCTACAGCATGCTGTACTACCGGGGCCTTGCCCTGGTCGTGTCCCTCTCGCTCGTCGTGGCCGGCCTGCTGACCTGGTCGATGATCGTGCTGCTCGGCGCGAGCATGGGCTTCGCGTTGAACCTGCCGGGCATCGCCGGTGTGATCGTTGCGATCGGTGTCACGGCGGACTCGTTCATCATCTACTTCGAACGAATCCGTGACGAGGTGCGCGAGGGACGCAGCCTGCGGACCGCGATCGAGACCGGCTGGGTGCGCTCCCGCAAGACCATCGTGGTTGCCGACTCGGTATCGCTGCTGTCGGCCCTGGTGCTGTTCATCCTCGCGATCGGTGCGGTGAAGGGCTTCGCATTCACCCTCGGCCTGACCACCCTGATCGACCTTGCGGTGGTGTTCTTCTTCACCAAGCCGATGATGACGCTGCTCGGACGCACGAAGTTCTTCGGCGAGGGACACCGGTTCTCCGGTTTCGAGCCCGAGCACATGGGGGCGAGCAAGGCGCCGCTCCACAACTCCCAGCGCAGACGCGGGGCAGTCGCGGGAGGTGAGGCGTGATGACCGACCAGATTACTGAGCCGCAGGCGCCGGAGACGCCGGTCAAGAAGCAGAGCATCGCACACCGGCTCTACACCGGTGACATCTCCTACGACTTCGTCGGGCACCGGCGGGTCTGGTACACCGTCTCGGCGATCGTGCTCCTGATCTCGGTGGCCGCGATCCTGTTCCGCGGCCTCAACTGGGGCATCGAGTTCCGCGGCGGCGCCGATTTCCAGGCCCCCATCACGGTGACCGCCACCACGGTGGAGGACGTCCGCTCGGCCGTGCAGGGGCTCAACCTGTCCGGCGCGGACGAGATCACCGTCACCACCGTCGGCAGCAACACCGTGCGCGTGCAGACGCCGCCACTGACCGAGACCGAGGTGACCCAGGTCAAGACCGCGATCGCCGGGGTGGCCGGCGTCCAGCCCGACGATGTGGCCTACTCGCTGATCGGCGCATCGTGGGGCCAGCAGATCACCACCCAGGCAACGATCGCGCTGGTCGTGTTCCTGGTCCTGGTGATGATCCTGATCTGGGCGTACTTCCGCGAGTTCAAGATGAGCATCGCGGCGATCCTGGCGCTGCTGCACGACCTGCTGGTCACCGTCGGTGTGTACGCGCTGATCGGGTTCTCGGTCACCCCAGCCACCATGATCGGCGTGCTGACCATCCTGGGCTACTCGCTGTACGACACCGTGGTGGTCTTCGACAAGATCCGTGAGAACACCCACGACATCACCAACAGCCGCCACACCTACTCCTACCAGGCGAACGCCGCCGTGAACCAGGTGCTGGTGCGCTCGCTCAACACGACGATCATCGGCGTGCTCCCGGTCGCGGCGCTGCTCATCACCGGCGCCTTCGTCCTCGGCACGGGCCCGCTGAAGGACCTCGGCCTGGCGCTGTTCGTCGGCATGATCGCGGGTGCGTACTCCTCGATCTTCATCGCGACCCCGCTGCTGGCACAGATGCGGGAACTCGACCCGGACATGGTCGAGCACCGCGAGCGCCTGCAGCGCCGCGCCGCCCGGGCCGCGGAGAAGAACGTCCGCAAGCCGAAGGCCGTCAGCACGGTGTCCGTCGGCGATTCCACCGCGGCGAGCATCGATCCCGCCACGCTCGGCCTGGTCGCGGCGAAAGACCTGGACGCGGGGCCGCGCAAACAGCCGTCCCGGAATTCGCGCAGCCGGCGGAAGAAGTAGCGATGCCCACCTCGGAGCAGAACCGGGCGCTGATCGCTTCCCTGATCCGCGACATCCCCGACTTCCCGAAGCCCGGTGTGCTGTTCAAGGACATCACTCCGCTGCTGGCGGACGCGGCCGGCTACCGGGCGGCAATCAGCGAACTTGCGGCCAGCGCGCCGTCCGGTATCGACGTGGTCGTGGGCATGGAGGCGCGGGGCTTCATCTTCGCCGGGCCGGTGGCTCTCGAGCTCGGGGCAGGCTTCGTCCCTGTGCGCAAGCCCGGCAAGCTTCCCGGCGACGTGTACACGCAGACCTTCTCGCTGGAGTACGGGGACGAGACCCTTGCCGTGCACACCGACGCGATCATGCCGGGAGCGAAGGTGCTCGTGATCGACGACGTGCTCGCCACCGGAGGCACGGTGGGTGCCACAGCGGCGCTGATCAACCGGCTCGGGGCCGAGTTGATCCACGTGTCGGTGCTGCTGGAACTCAGCTTCCTCGGCGGCCGTGCCCACCTGGCCGGACTTGGGATCCAGGACACCTCGGCGGTGCTCACGGTCTGATGGCAGAGGGCGGGCCCCGGATCGTGCGCCGGACCTTCGGGTCGGGTGAGGCGCAGGTACGCCTGCCGAGCCGGAGTTCCAGCCCTGCGCGGGAGCTGCTGAAGCGCTTCCTGCTCGCCGTGGGCCTGTTGCTGGTGCTCACGCTGATCGTCTACCTCGACCGGGACGCCTACGCCGACCACGCGGCCGGCGACGGGGTCTCCTTCATCGACGCCCTGTACTACGCCACCGTCACCATGACCACGACCGGCTACGGCGACATCACGCCGGTGCTGCCGCACGCGCGCCTGATCAACGTCTTCCTGGTCACGCCGATCCGCATCGCCTTCCTGGTGCTGTTGGTCGGCACGACCGTGGAGGTGCTGGCCAGTCAGGGCCGCCAGGCGCTGCGGGATTCCCGCTGGAGGAAGAAGATGCGCAACCACACCGTCGTCATCGGCTACGGCACCACGGGCCAGAGCGCGACCGCCACCCTGCTGCGCGGGGAGACGCCCACCGACCGGATCGTCGTGATCGACACCGACTCGCTGGCCGTTGCCGCGGCGAACCGGCACGGCCTGGCAGCCTTCGAAGGTGACGCCACTTCCCGGGAGCTGCTGCACAGGGCCGAGTTGCCGAAGGCGAGGGAGGTCATCATCACGGTCGGTCGTGACGACACCGCGATCCTCGCCACGCTGACCGTGCGCCAACTCAACCGCGGCGCGCACGTCGTCGTCGCGGTGCGCGACTCCCTGAACGTGCCGCTGATCCGGCAGTCCGGAGCGGACGCCGTGGTCACCTCCTCGGACGCGGTCGGTCGCCTGATGGGACTCAGCTCGATCAGCCCGCAGCTTGGCGAGGTGATCGAGGATCTGCTCGCTGCCGGCGAAGGGCTGGAAGTCACCCAGCGCCTGGTCCGGCGTGAGGAGGAGGGCCGGCGGCCCGATGAGCTCGAGGGTGAGAAGGTGGTGGCGATCGTCCGCAACCGGACCCTGCGCCGGTACTACGAGCTCGGCGAGGACACCCTGCGCACCGGCGACGAACTCGTGGTGATCCGCAAGGCGACCGGGGCGCGGGTCGCGCGGGTAGAGTGAGGACCCACTTCAACCAGTAGCGGAGGCGGTGTTGACGCAGGGCGTCCACGGACCGTACGGCGAGGGCGACGGCCTGCCCGGGGAGCCGCGCGCCCGGCTCGCGTCGACAGACCAGCCCCGGATCCGGATGCGCCAGGTGCTGGCCCGGATCGGCGCGCAGCGCAACCAGCCTGTGCCGGTGCTCGACCCGCTGATGCGGATCGTCCACACCCATCACCCCAAGGCCGACGTCGCGCTGCTCGAACGCGCCTACCGCACTGCCGAGCACTACCACAACGGCCAGTTGCGCAAGAGCGGGGACGCCTACATCACGCACCCGCTGGCTGTGGCGACCATCCTCGCCGAACTGGGGATGACCGAGCCGACCATCTGTGCGGCCCTGCTGCACGACACCGTCGAGGACACGTCCTACACCGTGGAGCAGTTGACCGCAGACTTCGGTGCAGAGATCGCGGCCATGGTGGACGGCGTCACCAAGCTGGACAAGATCCAGTACGGCGAGTCGGCGAAGGCCGAGACCATTCGCAAGATGGTGCTGGCGATGAGCAAGGACATCCGCGTCCTGGTGATCAAGCTCGCCGACCGCCTGCACAACATGCGCACGATCGGGTACCTGCGCCAGGACAAGCAGATGGCGATCGCCCGCGACACCCTGGAGATCTTCGCCCCGCTGGCCCACCGCCTCGGCATGAACGCGATCAAGTGGGAGCTGGAGGACCTGTCCTTTGCCACCCTGCAGCCGAAGGTTTACGACGAGATCGTGAAGCTGGTCGCGGCCAGGGCCCCGCTGCGCGAGGACTACCTGAGGGTGGTCACAGAGCAGGTGCGCAGTGACCTGGCGAACGCGGGGATCAAGGCCACGGTGTATGGGCGGCCGAAGCACTACTACTCGATCTACCAGAAGATGGTGGTCCGAGGACGCGACTTCGCCGACATCTACGACCTGGTCGGGCTGCGCATCCTGGTCGACACCCAACGCGACTGCTATGCGGCCCTCGGCACGCTGCACGCACGCTGGAACCCCCTGCCAGGGCGGTTCAAGGACTACATCGCGATGCCGAAATTCAACCTCTACCAGTCGCTCCACACCACCGTCCTCGGCCCCAGCGGCAAACCGGTGGAGCTGCAGATCCGCACCCACGAGATGCACCGCCAGGCCGAGTACGGCGTGGCCGCGCACTGGAAGTACAAAGAGGGCAAGGTCGACGGGACCGAGCTGAATTGGGTGCAGCAGATCAACCAGTGGCAGCGCGAGACGGAGGACCCCGGCGAGTTCCTGGACACGCTGCGGTTCGAGATCGCCACCGATGAGGTGTTCGTGTTCACGCCGAAGGGCGACGTGATCAGCCTGCCCGCGGGCGGCACCCCCGTCGATTTCGCCTATGCCGTGCACACCGAGGTGGGCCACCACACCATCGGCGCCCGGGTGAATGGACGCCTGGTCCCGCTGGAGTCCGCGCTGGCCAGCGGGGACGTGGTCGAGGTGCTCACCTCCAAGGCGGCGAACGCCGGGCCGAGCCGCGACTGGCTGGGCTTCGTGAAGAGTCCCAGGGCGCGCGGCAAGATCCGCCAGTACTTCATGCGCGAGCGCCGCGAGGAGTCGGTGGAGAACGGCAAGGAGCTGCTCACCAAGCAGTTGCGGCGCGCGGGGCTGCCGCTGCAGCGGCTCTTGACGCCCGAGCACATGACCGGTCTCACCGAGCATTTCCGGGTTGCCGACGTCAACGCGCTCTATGCGGCGATCGGCGAGGGGTCGATCAGCCCGCAGGCCGTGGTGCAGCGGCTGATCGCTTCAGGCGGTGGAGTCGAGGAGGTCGCCGAGCTCGGCGGTGAGGACACCTCCGTGATCACCACGAGGCGGCGCGGCCGGATGTCGACCGGCAACGACGCCGGGGTGGTGGTGCAGGGTGACCCGAACGTCTGGGTGAAGCTGGCGCGGTGCTGCCGTCCGGTGCCCGGCGACGAGATCCTCGGCTTCGTCACTCGCGAGAACGGTGTCTCGGTGCACCGGGTTGACTGCGCGAATGCAGAGAACCTGCGCGGCCAGCCCGAACGGCTGGTGGAGGTCTCCTGGGCCCCGACCTCGACGAGCAGCTTCCTGGTGGCACTGCAGGTCGAGGGCATCGACCGCACCGGGATCCTCTCCGAGGTGACGAAGGTGATGGGGGAGTACCACATCTCGATCCAGTCCGCGACGCTGAACACGGCGAAGGACCGCACGTTCAAGTTCCGGTTCACCTTCGAGACCACCGACCCGACCCACCTGGAGCACCTGATCGGTGCCGTCCGAAAGGTGCCAGGGGTCTACGACGTCTTCCGGATCAAGAACTGACCTTCGCCGGCGGCGACGCTCCCCGCAGAGGCCGGGACGGCGCGCCCCGTCCCGGGATGCCGTGGCAGGCCCGGGGGGCGAGGACCGCTACCGGCTGAAGTCCGCCAGGGTCTCCTTCGCCTGGTCGAGCCAGGTCTGGTAGGTGGCGATCGAGTCGTTGGCCTTGGCTACCGCGGCGCTGTCTCCACGCGCCGAAGCCTTCGCTGCACGCTCGGTGAGCTTCTCGATCTCGTCGCTGAGCATCCGGACCGTCTCCTCCGCCCGGGCGCGGGCTTCCGGATCGGTGCGGCGCCACTCCTCCTGCTCGGCGGACTGGATGGCCGACTGGATCGCCTTCAGGCGGGAGTCGAGCGGGCGGATCTGCTCGCGTGGCACACGGCCGTACGCGTTGTACTTCTCCAGGAACGCCTGGTAGCCGGCGCGCGCCTCCGCCAGATCGGACACCGGGAGCAGGGTCGCCTCGGCCTCGTCGAGCAGCGCCAGCTTGGCTTCGAGGTTCGCCTTGAACTCGGCGTCCTGCTCGCTGAGGGTGGACGCACGCGCACCGAAGAACCCGTCCTGGATCGCGCGGAACTCGGCCCACAGCTTCTCGTCAACCTCGCGCGGAGCCGGTCCGGCGGCCTTCCACCGGGTCATCAGATCGCGGAACGCTCCGGCGGTGGGGCGCCAGTCCGTGGACGAGGCGAGTTCGCGTGCCTCGGCGATGATCTGCTCCTTCGCTTCGCGTGCCGTCTCGCGCTTCGCCGCCTGCTCGGCGAACTGGGACTTGCGGCGGCGCGTGTACGTCGTGCGGGCTGCGGAGAAGCGGTGCCAGAGCGCATCGTCGGTGGCCCGGTCGATCCGCGGGAGTGCCTTCCACTCATCCAGCAGCGCGCGGAACCGGTTCACCCCGCCCCGCCAGTCGTTGCCCAGGGCGAGCGTCTCGGCCTCGGCGACCATGCGCTCCTTCGTCTCCCTGGTGGCCTCGAGCTGCTTGGACCGCTCCGCCTTGCGCTGCTCGCTCTGTTCGGCGAGGAGCGGCGCGAGCGCGTCCAGGCGCTCGACGAGGCCGGCCAGGTCACCCACGGCATTCGCCGTCGAGACCGTGGTACGCACCGTGTTGATGCTGTGTCGGGCTTCCTCGGGTGAGAGGGCACCAGCTTTCACCCTCGTTTCGAGCAATCCCACCTCCACTTCGAGTGCCTCGAAACGCCGGGTGTAGAAGGCGAGAGCCTCGCCGGCATCGACATCGGGAATCTGACCGACGACCCGTTCGCCGTCGGCCGTACGCACGTAGACCGTGCCGTCCGGATCGACGCGGCCGAAGTCAGCCGGACCTGAGGTGGAGTTCATGGGGATCATCTTGCCTGATCCGACCTTGATTGTGACAGCGAGGCCTGATCGAGATCAGGCGTTGTCCCCGCCGGTGCCGTCGGGAGCGCGTCGAGACGGCGCAAGATCCTGGTCAGGACTCCACGCTTCCCGGTCGCTGACGCGCCCGCGGCGCGCGTCGTCTAGGCTGTCGCGCGTGTTTCTGGCTTCTTTCGCGACGGGCCACTGGCAGGCCAACTGCTACGTGGTCGCTGCGCCCGGTGTGGCGGATTGTGTAGTCATCGATCCGGGGCAGGACGCAGCTCCCAGCATCCGGCAGGTGCTCGGTGAGCACCAGCTCAACCCGAAGGGCGTCCTCGCCACCCACGGCCACTTCGACCACGTCGCGAATGCCGCGCAGATCGCCGACGAGTACAACATCCCACTGTGGATCCACTCCGCCGATCGTGACCTGCTCACCGAGCCGGCCGCTGGCCTCGGCGCAGACGGCGCCGCGCTGGTCCGCCAGCTGCTCACCGAGCCCATGGCCGAGCCGGCCCGCGTGGAGGAGTTCGACGGGCTCACCGAGCTGAGCATCGCGCGGCTGAACTTCAGCGTCACCCACGCGCCGGGGCACACCGAGGGGTCGGTCCTGCTCGGTCTCGACTACACCGGACGCAATGCCGGGATCAACCGGATCGTGTTCTGCGGTGACGTCGTCTTCGCGGGGTCGGTCGGGCGCACGGACCTGCCCGGCGGTGACCCGAAGGTGATGAGCCGGACCCTGCGCGAGGTGGTACTGGCGCTGCCCGACACCGCTGCGCTACTGCCCGGCCACGGGCCGCAGACCACCATGGCGCGAGAACGGGTCACCAACCCGTACCTCCAGTCGGCAGCGGCGGGGATCTAGATGGGTTCCACGGAACAGCGTCGGAGCGCGAGGCCCAAGCCGCTGTCGGGATTCCCCGAGTTCACCCCTGCCGGACGGATCGTCGAGCAGCGGGTCCTGGCCAGCCTGGCCGACACCTTCGAGCTGCACGGGTTCGGCTCCATCGAGACGCGCGCGGTCGAGCCGATGGAACAGCTCAGCCGCAAGGGCGAGATCGACAAGGAGGTGTTCGTGGTGCGGCGACTGCATGCCGCCGCGGACGCGTCCGACGACCTCGGCCTGCACTTCGACCTCACCGTGCCGTTCGCCCGCTACGTGCTGGAGAACTCGGGCCACTTGCAGTTCCCGTTCCGCCGCTACCAGATCCAGAAGGCGTGGCGGGGCGAGCGGCCGCAGGAGGGTCGCTACCGGGAGTTCACCCAGGCGGACATCGACATCGTCGGAGCAGAGACGCTCGCTGCTCATCACGACGTCGAGCTGCCGCTGGTGACCCTGGAAGCGCTGGAGAAGCTGCACGTCGATTTCGGGGTCCCGCAGGCCACGATGAGCGTCAACAATCGCCAGCTGAGCGAGGGGTTCTACCGCGGGTTGGGCGTCGAGGACCACCTGGCCGTGCTGCAGCGGGTGGACAAGCTGGACAAGATCGGGCCTGACGCGGTCGCCGACCTCCTCGTCGACGAGGTGGGGCTGAGCCGGCTCGCGGCCACGAAGTGCCTCGAGCTGGCGGGTATCCGCAGCGCAGACGCGTCCTTCGTCGACCGGGTGACCGCGCTGGGTGTCGAGCACCCGCTGCTGACCGTCGGCCTGGAACTGCTGTCCGACGTCGTCACCGCTGCGGAGGCGCTCATACCCGGGCGCCTGGTCGCGGACCTGAAGATCGCCCGCGGCCTGGACTACTACACCGGCACCGTCTACGAGACCACGATGGCCGGCTACGAGTCGATGGGGTCGATCTCCTCCGGCGGCCGCTACGACTCGCTCGCCTCCGATGGACGCAGCACCTACCCCGGCGTGGGGCTGAGCATCGGTGTCAGCCGGATCCTCGTCCCACTCGTCGGAAAGGGGGTACTGGCTGCGTCCCGGCCGGTGCCCACCTGCGTCCTCGTCGCGGTCGACTCCGAGGAGACCCGGTTCGACGCGATCGCCACTGCGTCCCGGCTGCGCGCCCGCGGGATCCCCTGCGAGGTGGCCCCCAAGGCGGACAAGTTCGGCAAGCAGATCCGCTACGCCGACCGTAGGGGCATCCCGTTCGTGTGGTTCGGTAGCGGCGAGATCAAGGACATCCGCACCGGCGAGCAGGTGAGCGCCGATCCGGACGCGTGGCTGCCCCCGCAGGCGGACCTGCGTCCGGTCGTCGTAAGATCGCCTCTGGCCTGATTTCGCAGGCCCCGGAAAGGAACAAACTCGTGATTCGCACCCACCAGGCGGGTTCGCTGCGCCCCGAGCACGTCGGCACCACCATCACCCTCGCCGGGTGGGTGGCCAAGCGCAGAGACCTGGGCGGGGTTGCCTTCCTCGACCTGCGTGACGCGAGCGGAATCGTCCAGGTGGTCGTCCGTGACGACATCCTGGAGAGCAGCGGAGCCCACTCGCTGCGCAACGAGTACTGCATCTCGGTGACCGGCGTCGTCGAGCAACGCTCCGCGGACACCGTGAACCCGAACCTGGCCACCGGCGAGGTCGAGGTCGCGGCCGGCTCGCTGGAGGTGCTCAATCCGTCCGCGCCGCTGCCGTTCCAGCTGGACGAGCGCAGCAGCGTGAACGAGGATGCCCGGCTGAAGTACCGCTACCTGGATCTGCGCCGGCAGCGGATGCACGACGCCATGGTGCTGCGCTCCGCGGTGACTCACGCCATCCGCGGCGTGCTGGACAGCCTCGACTTCTACGACGTCGAGACTCCGACGCTCACTCACTCCACCCCGGAGGGCGCCCGCGACTTCGTGGTGCCCGCCCGGCTGCACCCGGGCTCGTGGTACGCGTTGCCGCAGAGCCCGCAACTGTTCAAGCAGCTGCTGATGGTGGCTGGCATGGAGCGCTACTACCAGATCGCCCGCTGCTACCGGGACGAGGATTTCCGGGCCGACCGCCAGCCGGAGTTCACCCAGCTCGACATCGAGATGAGCTTCGTCGACCAGGACGACGTGATCGCCATCGCCGAGAAGGTCATGGCGGCCTGCTGGGCGCTGATCGGCGTCGAACTGCCGACCCCGCTGCCCCGGATGACCTGGGCGGACGCCATGGGCAACTACGGCTCGGACAAGCCCGACCTGCGCTTCGACACCAAGATCCGCGAGCTGACCAGCTTCTTCACCGACACTCCTTTCCGGGTCTTCCAGGCCGAGTACGTCGGCGGTGTGGTGATGCCCGGTGGCGGCTCGCAGCCGCGACGCACCTTCGATGCCTGGCAGGAATGGGCCAAACAGCGCGGCGCCAAGGGCCTGGCCTACGTCACCATCGACGAGAATGGCGAACTGGGCGGCCCGGTGGCCAAGAACATCTCCGAGATCGAGCGGGCCGGCCTGGCCGCCGCCATGGGCGCCCAGCCCGGCGACTGCATCTTCTTCGGCGCCGGACGCCGGGAGGCGACCCAGGAGTTGCTGGGTGCGGCCCGCCTGGAGATCGCCCGCCGGTGCGGGCTGATCGACGAGAGCGCCTGGTCGTTCCTCTGGGTGGTCGACGCCCCCATGTTCAAGCTGCGCGAGGACGCCGAGGCGTCTGGCGACGTCGCGGTGGCCGGCGGCAAGTACACCGCCGTGCACCACGCCTTCACCTCGCCCAAGCCGGAGTCGATGGACACCTTCGACGTCGATCCGGCCTCGGCACTCAGCTACGGCTACGACTTCATCTGTAACGGCAACGAGGTCGGCGGCGGCTCGATCCGTATCCATCGCCGCGACGTGCAGGAGCGGGTGTTCACCGTGATGGGGCTGGACGCTGAGGAGGCGCAGGAGAAGTTCGGCTTCCTGCTGGACGCTTTCGCTTTCGGCGCCCCTCCGCACGGCGGCATCGCCTTCGGCCTGGACCGGCTGGTGATGCTGCTGGGCGGATTCGACACGATCCGCGACGTGATCGCGTTCCCGAAGTCCGGCGGAGGTTTCGACCCGCTCACCGGGGCGCCGGCGCCGATCAGCGCCAGGCAACGCAAGGAGGCCGGCGTGGACGCGCCCGCAGCCAGGGGCGCAGCTTCGGCCCCGGCACCCAAGGTGCAGGGCGAGAGCGCCTGATCCAGCACAAGAGGCGGACCGGGATCGCCGACAGCGGCGATCCCGGTCCACTTTGCGCTGGTGGGGACTGGTCGTCTCCTACCGCAGGTCATCACCGTTGTGGACGTCTTCGGCGTCCTCGTCCGCAGCGAGGAGGCCGTAGAGCTTGCGGCGGGTGCTGGCCAGCACCGTGGTCGCGGCCTCCATCTGGCCGGCATTGCCGGTGCGGGTGATCTCCTTCACGGCGCCGGCGAGGGTGCCGAACTCCTTCCACAGGCTCCTCATCTGGTCGGGGCCCCAGCCGGCGACGGCCTCGTTGACCATCTCCCAGGGCTTGTCCTCGACCGCCGCCGCAGCCTCACGACCCGCCTCAGTGAGCCGGAAAGCCTTCTGGCCCTCGTTGTCGAAGGACTCGATCAGCCCCTCGTCCTCGAGTTGGGACAGTGCAGGGTAGACAGCGCCGGGGCTCGGACGCCACGCGCCCTGGGTGCGCTCTGCGAGCGTCTGCATGATCTGGTAGCCGTTCAGCTCCTCATCGGCCAGCAGGGCCAGGATGGCGGTGCGGACGTGGCCGCGGCGCCCCCTGCCGCGGCCGGTAGGTGCCATCGGGCCGCCCGGGCCGAACGGGCCGCCCGGGCCGAACGGGCCGCCGGGGCCGAACGGGCCGTGGACGCCGAAGGGACCGTCGGGCCCGAAGTCCATGCCGGCGCCAGCGCGGCGGCTGGCACGGTGTGCCCGGCGCCGTGCGCGGGGGTTGTCGTCCCACTGGTTCTGGTCATATCCGAAGTCATTCACGATTCTTCTCCTTGGTGCATATCGACGCTAGGTCATCGATATATCGAGAGTACGTCGATATATCGCGGAACGCAAGTGCGGGTGGAGGCCCGGTGTCCGCGCTGCGGTGTAGCGTCATCGCGATGGACACCGACCTGTTCGGAAACCCCCTGGAAGGACCCGCCGCTGCGGCACCAGGAGGTTCACTCAGCACGGCCGGACACATGGACACGCCTCTTGCGGTGCGGATGCGGCCCCGAACGGTGGACGAGATCGTCGGCCAGGACCATCTGCTCGGCCCGGGCTCGCCGCTGCGACGCCTGGCCGAGGGCAGGACGGCCATGTCCGTGTTCCTCTGGGGCCCACCGGGGGTGGGGAAGACCACCATCGCTGCAGTGGTGTCGGCGTCCGGGGAGCGACGTTTCGTGGAGTTGTCCGCGGTCACCGCGGGCGTGAAGGAGGTTCGCGCCGTCCTCGCCGAAGCCCAGCGCGCGCTCGCGCACGGCGTCGGCACTGTGCTGTTCGTCGACGAGGTGCACCGCTTTTCCAAGGCGCAGCAGGACGTCCTGCTGCCCGCGGTCGAGAACCGGCTGGTCACGCTCATCGCCGCCACCACGGAGAACCCCTCCTTCTCTGTGATCTCGCCGTTGCTCAGCCGCTCACTGCTGCTCACCCTGAAGCCGCTCAGTGACGACGACATCGGTGTGCTGCTGGACCGGGCGCTCACAGAGGAGCGGGGCCTGGCCGGGCGGTACGCCGTCACTGCGGAGGCCAGGGCCGCGCTGCTGCGGTTCGCCGGCGGGGACGCCCGTAGGGCGCTGACCTACCTCGAGGAGGCCGCTGCCGGCGCGGCGGCCCAGGACAAGACCGGAATCGACGCGGACACGGTCTCCGCAGCGGTCGACAAGGCGGCCGTGCGCTACGACCGGGACGGCGACCAGCACTACGACGTGATCAGCGCGTTCATCAAGAGCCTGCGCGGGTCGGACGTACAGGCCGGCCTGCACTATCTCGCGCGCATGCTCGAGGCGGGCGAGGACCCGCGGTTCATTGCCCGCCGGCTGGTGATCCTGGCCAGCGAAGACATCGGCATGGCCGCGCCGTCCGTCCTGCAGACCTGCGTCGCCGCCGCCCAGGCCGTTCAGTTGATCGGCCTGCCCGAGGCCCGGATCAACCTGGCCCAGGCAGTGATCGCGTGCGCGATGGCACCGAAGTCGAACGCGGTGGTGAAGGCGGTGGACGCTGCGATCGCCGACGTGAGGGCGGGTCGGATCGGCACGGTGCCACACCACCTCCGCGATGCCCACTACCCGGGCGCGAAGCAGCACGGGCACGGCCAGGGCTACCTGTACGCGCACGACGCGGAGCACGGCGTCGCGGCTCAGCAGTACCTGCCCGACGAACTGGCCGGCGCGCGCTACTACGAGCCCACCGACCACGGCAATGAGGCCGTCCTCGCCGAGCGGCTCCGGCTGCTCGAGGAGCTGCTCGGCCGCACCGAGGGCCGGGCGAGGTGACGCAGGAGTACCGTCCCTGGCGCGCGCTGTGGGCGCTCGTCGTCGGGTTCTTCATGATCCTCGTGGACACGACCATCGTCTCGGTCGCGAACCCGCGGATCATGGCAGGGCTGCACACGGACATCAACTCGGTGATCTGGGTCACCAGTGCATACCTGCTCACCTACGCCGTGCCGTTGCTGGTCACTGGGCGGCTCGGGGACCGGTTCGGTCCGAAGCGGATCTACCTGATCGGGCTGGTGGTGTTCACCCTCGCTTCGGCCTGGTGCGGGCTGTCCACCTCGATCGGGATGCTGGTCGCGGCACGGGCCGTGCAGGGGCTCGGTGCCTCCCTGCTCACTCCGCAGACGATGGCGGTGATCACCCGCACCTTCCCTCCGACCGGGCGTGGCCAGGCCATGAGCCTGTGGGGCGCCACCGCTGCGGTGGCCACGCTGGTGGGCCCCATTCTGGGCGGCTTCATCGTGGACGCCCTCGGCTGGGAGTGGATCTTCTTCGTGAACCTCCCGGTCGGCATCGTCGGCTTCATCCTTGCCTGGCGGCTGGTCCCCGACCTGGAGACGCACAGCCACCGGTTCGACCTGCCCGGGGTCTTCCTCTGGGCTCTGGCGATGTTCTGCATCGTGTTCGGCATCCAGGAGGGGGAGAGCTACGACTGGGGCGTGATCTGGGGTCCGGTCAGCGTCCCCGCCCTGATCGTGGGCGGGGTGGTGGTACTGGCCGCGTTCCTCTGGTGGCAGCGGGCGGGACGTGGCGAACCGCTGCTGCCCCTGGGCCTGTTCCGCGACCGCAACTTCTCGCTGGCGAACAGCGCGATCGCGATGGTCGGTGTCGCGGTCACCTCCAACTCGCTGCCGCTGGTCTTCTACTACCAGCTCGTCCTGGGCTTCACCCCTACGCGTGCCGCGTTGCAGCTGGTGCCGATGGCGCTGTTCTCGGGCGGCCTGGCGCCGCTGGTGGGGCGCCTGGTCGATCGGGTGCACACCCGCTACCTCGCCACCGCCGGCATGCTCGTGATGGCATCCGCGATGACCTGGTACGCCGTGTGGCTGGTGCCGGATGAGAGCCTGTGGTGGCGGCTGCTGCTGCCCAGCGGCCTGATGGGGATCGGGACTGCCTTCACCTTCTCGCCGATCAGCGCCACGGCCACCTACAACCTCGCTCCGGCCAACGCGGGCGCAGGGTCGGGCGTCTACAACTCCGTACGACAGGTCGGTGCGGTGCTCGGCAGCGCGGCCATCTCTGCACTGATGCAGGCGCGTCTCGCGGTCACCCTTCCCGGTGGCGCCGGTGCGGGGAACCGTGCCGAGGCCGCCGGACGGCTGCCCGAGGCCCTCCGGGCAGGGTTCACCTCAGCGATGGCCACCAGCATGCTGTTGCCGGCGTCCGCTGCCCTGGTCGGCGCAGCGCTGTGTGCCTTCTTCGTCGCGCGTGCAGGGAACCGGTCCTGGACTGCCGGAACGCCAAGGGAGTGAGGAGGCAGACTCCGCGCTTCCCGGTCGCTGACGCGCCCGCGGCGCTTGTCGTCTGATCCTCGTGGTTCGTTCCTCACCACTCGTCAAGACTCCGCGCTTCCCGGTCGCTGACGCGCCCGCGGCGCTTGTCGTCTAGTCTGGTCATCCGTACGAATCCATCCCGATACAGCGAGGTTGCCCATGTCCGCCGGAGAGATCGCCGGCCTGATCGCGGCCGTGGCCGCGGTGGCGTTCGTCGTGTTCTGCGCCGTCCCGCTGTTGAAGCTGGGCCGGGTACTCGAGGAGCTGCGGCTCGCGGTCCGGGACCTCGGCCACAACTCGGTCCCGATCCTGCAGGAGCTGAAAGGCACGGTGTCGGCAACGAACACCGAACTGGGCAAGCTCAGCGTGGTCACAGAGGACGTCGCGAAGGTGAGCGCCCACGCCACAGTGGTGAGTGAGAACGCCGCGCAGCTGTCCACCCTGTTCGCCTCCACCCTGGGCGGCCCCCTGATCAAGACCGCGGCGTTCACCTACGGCGTGCGCCAGGCGGTCACCGGCCGGAAGAAGGCCAAGTGATGGGCAAGCGCCTGTTCTGGCTCGCCGTCGGTGCCGGGCTGACCGCACTGATCGTGGTGAAGGGGCGCGAGTACTACGAACGCTTCACGCCGAGGGGTGTCGCCGACCAGATCGAGAAGTCCCGCAGCGGGCTGGTCGAGTGGGTCGGAGAATTCCTCACCACGATGGGCGAGGCCATGGAGACCCGCGAGGGCGAGTTGCGGGAGGCTCTGGGCCTGGACGAGTGACCACGCCGCGCGGGCGCGCAGCGACCTCGTCCAGGAGGCACAGACCCACATTCCAGCGGCGCTCCGCGCCGCCCTCAACAAGGACAACCAACCATGAGAACTGCGGACATTCGCCAGCGCTTCATTGACTACTTCGCTGCGCGCGGCCACACGGTCGTGCCGTCGGCGCCACTGGTCTACAACGACCCGACCCTGCTCTTCGTGAACGCCGGCATGGTGCCGTTCAAGCCGTACTTCACCGGGGCAGAGGACGCGCCGTACGACCGTGCCGTGAGCGTGCAGAAGTGCGTGCGCACCCTCGACATCGAGGAGGTCGGCAAGACCACCCGGCACGGCACGTTCTTCCAGATGAACGGGAACTTCTCCTTCGGCGACTACTTCAAGGAAGGCGCGATCGACTACGCCTGGGAACTGGTCACCGGCAGCCAGGCCGACGGCTGCTACGGCTTCGACCCCGACAAGGTGTGGGTCACCGTCTACCTCGACGACGACGAGGCTGCGGCCCTGTGGCGCAAGGTGGGCATCCCGGAGGAGCACATCCAGCGGCGCGGTCTGAAGGACAACTACTGGCACATGGGCATCCCCGGCCCGGGTGGCCCCTGCAGCGAGATCTACATCGACCGAGGCCCGGAATTCGGGCCGGACGGCGGCCCTGTCGTCGACGAGGACCGGTTCCTGGAGATCTGGAACCTGGTCTTCCAGACCGAGGAGCTCTCCGCCGTGCGGGCGAAGGACGACTTCGACGTGCTCGGCCCGCTGCCGAGCCAGAACATCGACACCGGCATGGGCCTGGAACGCACCGCCTACCTGATGCAGGGCGTGGCGAACATGTATGAGATCGACGAGATCTTCCCCGTGATCGGGAAGGCCGCGGAGCTCGCCGGCATCCGCTACGGGGCGGACGCGCAGTCGGACATCCGGCTGCGGGTCGTGGGCGACCACGTCCGCTCGGCACTGATGCTGATGACCGACGGGGTCACGCCCGGGAACGAGGCTCGCGGCTACGTGCTGCGCAGGCTGCTGCGGCGCAGCGTCCGCTCGATGCGGCTGCTCGGGGTGATGGACCCGGTGCTGCCCGAGCTGCTTCCGGTCAGCCGTGACCTGATGGTGGCGTCCTACCCGGACATCACCGCTCAGTGGGCGCGGGTGAGCCAGGTGGCCTTCGGCGAGGAGGAGGCGTTCCGCCGCACGCTCGCCGCCGGCACCCAGATCTTCGACCTGGCGGCAAGCCAGGCGCGGGAGGAGCACAGCACCGAGATCTCGGGCGACCGCGCATTCGCCCTGCACGACACCTACGGCTTCCCGTTCGACCTCACCCTGGAGATGGCGGCGGAGCAAGGGCTGAGCGTCGACCAGGCAGGCTTCCGCAAGCTCATGCAGGAGCAGAAGGACCGGGCCCGAGCCGACGCGAAGGCGAAGAAGGGTGCGGCCGTGGCGACCGAGGCCTACCGGACGCTGCGCGCGGAGGGCGAGGTTCCCTTCCTCGGCTACACCGAGCTCACGGCGGACGCGACCGTGCGCGGCATCATCGCCGAAGGAAAGCTCGTTGGAAGGGCTGCGCCCGGCGATGTCGTCGAGGTGGTCCTCGACCAGACCCCCTTCTATGCCGAGGCCGGCGGCCAGGATGCCGACTCCGGCCTGATCACCGGCGACGGGCTCAGCCTGGAGGTGCTGGACGTGCAGCGACCCGTCCAGGGCCTCGTGGTGCACCGGGTGCGGGTGGAGGACGGCGAGCTGGCCACAGGCCTGCGGGTGGTCGCGGCGGTGGACGCCGCGGCCCGGGCGGGGGCGTGCCAGGCACACACGGCCACGCACATCGTGAACGCCGCGCTGCGGCAGCTGCTCGGTGAGTCGACCCACCAGGCAGGCTCCTACAACCGGCCCGGCTACCTGCGCTTCGACTTCAATGCGCCGCAGGCGCTGAGCCTGGGCCTGAAGCAGGACCTCGAGGGCGTCAGCAACGAGGCGATCCGCGCCGACTACGAAGTGACCGCGACCGAGATGCCGCTGGCCCAGGCGCGCGCGCTGGGGGCGCAGGCCATGTTCGGCGAGAAGTACGGCGAGGTCGTCCGCATGGTCGAACTCGGCGGGCCGTGGTCTCGCGAACTGTGTGGCGGCACCCACGTCGAGCGCACCTCGCAGATCGGCCTGCTCAGCCTGCTCGGCGAGTCGTCGGTGGGCTCCGGCCTGCGGCGGGTGGAGGCCTTCGTTTCCCGGGACGCGTTCGCCCACCTCGCGAAGGAACGCGCCCTCGTCGCGGGGCTCGCCGACCTGTTGAAGGTGCAGCCGGACCAGGTCAGCGACCGGGTCGCGAAGCTCGTCGCCCAGGTGAAGGCCGCGGAGAAGGAGATCGCCGACCTGCGTACGCGGGAGCTGCTCGGGAACGTGCCGGGCCTGGTCGCCGCGGCGGAGACGGTGGGCGGGTACCAACTGGTGACCCGGCACCTGCCCGGGACGACAGGCGACGACCTGCGCACGCTGGCCACAGAGGTCCGGGGCGCCTTCGGCGCACGGCCCGGGGTGGTCGCACTGGTCGGAGGTGAAGCCAAGCCGGTCCTGATCGTCGCGACGACCGGGGCGGCCCGCGAACTCGGAGCGAAGGCGGGAGCACTGGTCGGCGTCGGCGCCGCCGCACTCGGCGGACGCGGCGGTGGCAGGGACGACCTTGCCCAGGGCGGCGGGATGCTCGCTGACGCGGCACCGAAGGCCCTGGCGGACATCCGCGCCGCGCTGGCGGGCTGAGGTGCGCAAGGGAGTCCGGTTGGCCCTCGACTGGGGCCGGGCGAGGATCGGGGTCGCGGCGAGCGATCCCGAGGGCATCCTCGCCCACCCCGTAGAGACCGTGGCGGCCGGCCCGGCAGCCGTGGCGCGGATCGGCGCCCTTGTGGCCGAATATGAGCCGCTGGAGGTCGTGCTCGGCCTGCCGCGGAATCTGGCCGGAGCAGAGGGCCCGGCCGCGGTGACGATGCGCGCCGTGGCGACCGAACTCGGCGCGGCCCTGCCTGGCGTGCCGATCCGACTCGTGGATGAGAGACTGACCACCGTGACCGCCTCGCGGCAGCTGTCCGGCGCCGGACGCAACACCCGCCGGCAGCGCTCGGTGATCGACCAGGCCGCGGCCGTGGCACTCTTGGAGATGGCTTTGCAGCACGAACGCACGACGGGACGGCCGCCGGGAGAGCTCCTCCCCGCGTCCGTAGTGGGAAGGAACCCAGCGGATGAGTAGCCGATACCCCGGGGAGATCAGGGACCCGGAGACCGGGAAGCTGGACCCGAAGGAGCTCTGGTACAAGTTCAGGGCCGCTTTCGCCGTTGTGCTGTCGCTGGCGGTGTTGGTGGGCGCGGGCTGGTTCGTGTACGCCAAGGCGCACGACGCGTGGATGAACTACCGCACGGCCGAGGACTACATCGGGGAGGGTGTCGCGCCGGTCGTGGTGGACATCCCCAAGGGTGCGACGATCTCCCAGATCGGCGACATCCTGGTCCAGGCCGACGTCGTCAGGACGAAGAAGGCGTTCACCAAGGAGGCCGCGGCCAACGCGGACTCGGCCAAGATCGCCTACGGCAAGTACAACCTGAAGACCCAGTTGCCGGCGAAGGTGGCGCTGGCGATGCTGCTGGACCCGAAGAACATGGTGCACAACCGGATGACCCTCAAGGACGGGCAGCGGCTGAGCCAGGCGGTCACGGCCATGTCGAAGGCCACCGGGGTGCCCGCAGCGGAGTTCAACAAGGCGCTGAAGGACTGGAAGAAGCTGGGTCTGCCGCCCTGGGCCAAGAATGGCGCGGAGGGCTTCATCTTCCCCGACACCTACGAGATCCCCGACAAGCCGACCGCGAAGTCGGTGCTGAAGCTCGCCACCGACCAGTTCAACAACGTGGCCGACGACATCGGCCTGCAGGGTGGGGCGACCGCGCTGCACCTGTCTGCCTACCAGGTGGTCGTCCTCGCCAGCATCATCGAGAAGGAGGCCGGGCCCAACGACGAGGATCGCGCGAAGATCGCACGGGTGTTCCTGAACCGGCTCGACCCGAGCCTGTGGCCGATCGGGAAGCTGCAGTCGGACGCCACCGTCGCCTACGCGAACAAGATCACCGGCCGGGTCGCTACCACGGCGAAGGAACGCGCGCTCAAGTCGGCCTGGAACACGTACTACGTCAAGGGTCTGCCGAAGGGCCCGATCACCTCGCCCTCGCGGAAGTCGCTCGAGGCTGCGATCCATCCTGCCGATGGCTCGTGGTTGTACTTCATGGTGGTGAACCTGGACACGGGCGAGACCGTGTTCTCGCAGGATCTCGCCGGTCAGCAGGCGGCCCAGGCGAAGTACCAGCAGTGGTGCATGGCCTCGCAGGCCAACCGCGACAAGTGCAACGGCAAGTAGGGGTCGGCACCGGATGCTGCGCTACCTGACCGCCGGGGAGTCACACGGCCGCGCCCTGGTCGCGACGATCGAGGGAATCCCCGCACATGTGCGGGTGACCTCGGCGGACGTCGCGGACGCGCTGGCCCGGCGCCGGCTGGGCACCGGGCGCGGCGCCCGGATGAAGTTCGAGGCGGACGAGGTGACCCTGCTCGCCGGCGTCCGGCACGGCGAGACGCTGGGCTCGCCGATCGCGATCATGGTCGGCAACACCGAGTGGCCGAAGTGGGAACAGGTGATGGCTGCCGACCCGGTTCCCGCCGAAGAGCTGGACGCGCTGGCGCGCAACGCGGCGCTCACCCGGCCCCGACCCGGGCACGCAGACCTTGCCGGCATGCAGAAGTACGACTGGGACGAGGCCCGCCCGATCCTTGAGCGCGCGTCGGCCCGCGAGACGGCGGCCAGGGTGGCGCTGGGCCGGGTGGCGGCGAACTTCCTCGACCAGGCGTTCGGTATCCGGGTGCTCAGCCACGTGGTGGGGATCGGAGCCGTCGGGTCGACGGCGTCAGTGCTGCCGGGTCCCGACGACCTCGGAGCGATCGACGACCATCCCGTCCGCTGCTTCGACGCCGCCGCGGGCGAGGCGATGCTCGCAGAGATCGCTGCGGCGAAGACTGACGGTGACACCCTGGGCGGGGTCGTCGAGGTGCTCGCCTACGGCGTGCCGCCGGGCTTGGGCTCGCACAGCCAGGGCGACCGGCGCCTTGACGCTCGACTCGCGGGCGCGCTGATGGGGATCCAGGCGATCAAGGGCGTCGAGGTCGGCGACGGGTTCACCCTCGCCGCGACGCGCGGCAGCCTCGCGCACGACGAGATGCTGCCGGCGGCGGGCGGCGTCCACCGGCTCTCGAACCGCTCCGGCGGCACCGAGGGCGGGATGAGCAACGGCGAGTTGCTGCGGGTGCGGGCCGCCATGAAGCCGATCGCCACCGTGCCGCGGGCGTTGCGCACGATCGACGTCGTCACCGGCGAGGCCGCCCAGGCCAACCACCAGCGCTCGGACGTGTGCGCGGTGCCGGCCGCCGGCGTGGTCGCAGAGGCGATGGTGGCTCTCGTGCTGGCCGAACTCGCCCTGGAGAAGTTCGGCGGCGATTCCCTCGAGGAGACCCGGCGAAACCACGCCGGCTATCTGGCCCGCCTCGCCGAACGGCACCTGGGTTGAGCCGTCCCGACCTGGTCCTGGTCGGCATCCCCGGCGCGGGGAAGTCCACCGTTGCCGCGCTCGTCGCCCCATCGCTGGGTGTCCCCTTCGTTGAGGTGGACGATCTCGTCGAGACGGAGCTCGGCGCCCCCGCGGATGAAGTGTTCGCCGACGGAGAGACGCTCTACCGCGAGGTGGAGGAGAGGATCTCGCTGGCGGCGCTGCAGGCCCCTGGGGTCGTCGCGCTGGCCAGTGGCGCGGTGGAATCGGCGCTGGTCAGGGACGCACTCGCGGGCCTTCCCGTGGCCTGGCTACGGACGTCTGTCGCCACCGCGACCCGCCGGCTAGGCATGAACAGCTTCGGGATGGAGGCACTGGTCGCCATCCGGAACCGCATGGACGCAATGCTCACCCAGAGGGCACCCTGTTATGCGGCAGTGGCCACCCTCGTCGTGGACACCGACCGCCTGTCCGCATCGCAGGTGGCGAGCGCCGTCCTGCAGCAAGGAGCCGTGCAATGACCTGGGAGCCGATCGACTTCGCCACGGAGCAGCCCTACCAGGTGCTGATCGGGCGTGGCGTCTCGAAGCTGCTGCCAGAGTTCCTCGATGGTGTCGAACGCGTCGCCGTGATCCACCCGCCGGGGCTCGCGTTCCTGCTCCCCGCAATCACGGCCGGGCTCGAGCAGCAGGTGACCGCGATCCGCGTGCCGGAGTCGGAGGCGGGCAAGCGCGCCGAGGTGCTGCAGGGCTGCTGGGAGGCGCTGGCTCGCGCCGGCTTCACGCGCTCGGACGCGATCCTGGGGCTTGGTGGCGGCGCCACCACCGACCTCGCCGGCTTCGTTGCCGCAACCTGGTTGCGGGGCGTCCGCTACATCGCGCTGCCGACCTCGCTGCTCGCCATGGTGGACGCCTCCGTGGGCGGGAAGACCGGAATCAACCTGTCCGCAGGGAAGAACCTCGTGGGGGCCTTCTACGAGCCGTTCACTGTGATCGGCGACCTCGACTTCTTCGAGACCCTGCCCGACAGCGAGCTGCGCTCCGGAATGGCCGAGGTGCTCAAGTGCGGTTTCATCGCGGACCCGGAGATCCTCGAGGAGTTCGAGGCGGACCCCGCGGAGGCACTGGCCCCGGCGAGTGACCGGCAGGCGAAGCTGATCCGCCGGGCCGTGGCGGTGAAGGCCTGCGCGGTGTCGGCCGACCTGCGCGAACGCACCTCCGAGGGCGGTGACATCGGCCGTGAGGCACTGAACTACGGCCACACCCTCGCCCACGCGATCGAGCACGAGGAGCACTTCCTGCTGCGCCACGGCCACGCGGTGTCGATCGGCATGGTCTTCGCCGCGGAGGTCGCGCGGCTGTTGGGGATGATCGACGACGAGCTCGTCGCCCGGCACCGCGGCGTCCTCGAGCAGGCCGGGTTGCCGACGCGGTATCCCGACGGGGCCTGGCTGAAGCTGCGCGACGTGATGAGCCTCGACAAGAAGGCGAGGGGCTCGCAGTTGCGCCTCGTGCTGTTGGAGGCACTGGGCGTCCCGAGGATCGTGACCGCACCGCCGGAGGGCGTACTGGCGGATGCGTTCCTGACCATGAACGAGGTCTGATGTACGTCCCCGCGCACTTCGCCCTGACCGCAACGCAGGCGCTGGCCGTGCTGGCGGACGCGCGCGCCGGCGACCTGGTCACGAACGGGCCAGAGGGCCCGGTGGCGACCTACGTTCCGTTGCTGCATGAGCCCGCCCCGGACGGACCGGGCCGGCTGATCGGGCACCTGTCGCTGGTCAACGACCAGTGGCGGATCGCCGCGGGCGGCGGCCCGGTCGACGCGCTCTTCATCGTGCACGGGCCTGGCGACTACGTGGAGGCCGGCTGGTTGAGCACTCCCGGGGCGCCGAGCGTGCCGACCTGGAACTACGTCACCGTGCATGCGCGCGGCCGGCTGGTCGTGCACACCGAGCCCGAATGGGTGCTGGACGCCGTCCGGCGGCTGAGCGCGGCCCACGGCGACGCGTCCGTCGATGAACTCGAGCCCGGCGCCGTGGCGAAGCTGCTGCGGGCCGTGGTGGGCGTAGAGCTCCAGCTCGCGCGCGTCGAGGGCAAGGCCAAGATGAGCCAGAACAAGAGCCCCCAGGTGATCGGCCAGGTGATCGACGGGCTGCGCGAGAGCGGCGGCGCGGCGACCGCTGACTGGATGGAGCAGCACTCCCTGCCGCGGGCCATGGCCAAGGCAGACCTGCTGGCCGGGATCCGCGGTCGTCAGGACGAAGGGGAATCTCCGCTAGACTGAGCGGTCGCGATTACCCGGACGGACGAAAGCAGGCAGCGGAGTGGCAACGGTTTCCACCAACGACCTCAAGAACGGCATGGTCCTCGACATCGACGGCCAGCTGTGGACCGTGATCTGGTTCCAGCACCACAAGCCCGGCAAGGGCAACACTGTCGTGCGCAGCAAGCTCAAGCACGTGCTCAGCGGCAAGGTCGTCGACCGCACCTTCAACTCCGACACGAAGGTGGAGTCCGCGCAGGTCGACCGTCGCGAGATGCAGTACCTGTACCACGACGGCGAGGCGTACGTGTTCATGGACACCGACACCTACGACCAGCTCAACCTCAGCGAGGACGTGGTCGGCGAGTCCAAGAACTACCTTCTGGAGAACCAGGTCGCCACCGTCGCTCTGCACGATGGCAACCCGCTCTACATCGACATGCCCGCGTCCGTCGAGCTGGAGATCACCTACACCGAGCCGGGCCTGCAGGGCGACCGCTCCACCGGTGGCACCAAGCCGGCGACGGTGGAGACCGGCCTCCAGATCCAGGTGCCGCTGTTCATCAGCACCGGGGAGAAGGTCAAGGTGGACACCCGGGACGGCAGCTACCTCGGCAGGGTCTGACCGGCGTGGCCGAACCCACCCGGATCACCAGGCCGGACGGCACCGTCCTGGAACTGGTCGAGACGATCCCGGCCGAGTCGGAGGGCAGGCGTCCGACCCGCGCCAAGGCGCGCAAGCGTGCCCTGGATATCCTCTACGAGGCCGACCTTCGCGAGCTGCCCGCCGCCGAGGTGCTGGCGGCTCACCGGGCCCAGAACGATCCGCCGGTGCGGGAGTTCACGGTCGAGCTCGTCGAGGGCGTCGAGGTCCACCGCGGTGAGCTCGACGAGCTGATCGCCGCCCACCTCGCTTCCGGCTGGACGCTGGAGCGGATGCCCCGGGTGGACCGCAATCTGGCGCGGATCGCTGCCTACGAACTGTTGCACACCGACACTCCGCAGGACGTGACGTTGGCGGAGGCGATCACCCTGTGCCAGGAGCTTTCCACCGAGGACTCCCCGGCCTTCCTGAACGGGCTGCTCTCCGCCCTGCTCGCCGGAAGGGAACGCGGAGCGGACCGCTAGGGCGTCAGGCCGCCAGGCCGCGCGGCTGGGGACGCACCGGTCCGCCGGGAGGTCGCCCGTTGCCCGTCCATCGGTCACGCCGCGGATGGTAGTCCGCCGACGTTTGGTAACCTCGTCCGGGTTCGACAGCAACCCGCGCCTGCCTACGTGAAGGATGCCCATGCCGAGCAGCGTCAACTCCCTCGAATCCGTTCCCGCACTCCTGGTGCTCGAGGACGGTCGCTATTTCCGGGGAGTGTCGTTCGGCGCGCGTGGAGAGACCTTCGGTGAGGCGGTCTTCGCCACCGGCATGTCCGGCTACCAGGAGACCCTCACCGACCCCAGCTACCACCGCCAGGTCGTGGTCGCGACCGCGCCGCACATCGGCAACACCGGCTGGAACGACGAGGACGACGAGTCCGGCCGGATCTGGGTGGCCGGCTACGTCGTCCGCGACCTTTCGCGGATGCGCTCGAACTGGCGCTCCAACCGCTCCCTCGACGAGGAACTGCGCAACCAGGGCGTGGTCGGCATCGCCGAACTCGACACCCGCGCGTTGACCCGGCACCTGCGCGAGCGGGGGGCGATGCGGGTCGGCATCTCCACTGAGGAGCTGGACGTCGACAGGTTGCTGGCGAAGGTGCTCGAGTCGCCGCAGATGGCCGGTGCGAACCTGGTCGCCGACGTCACCGTGAGCGAGCCGGAGATCACCCCGGCGGTGGGGGAGCGGCGCTTCACGGTCGCCGCCGTCGACCTCGGCATCAAGGACATGACCCCGACCCGGATGTCCGAGCGCGGCATCGAGGTGCACCTGCTGCCGGCGAGCGTGACCATCGATCAGGTGCGCGAACTGGGCCCGGACGGCGTGTTCTTCTCCAACGGCCCCGGCGACCCTGCCGCCGCCGACGACGCGGTCTCCCTGCTGCGCCAGGTCCTCGACGCCGGGCTGCCCTACTTCGGGATCTGCTTCGGCAACCAGATCTTCGGCCGTGCGCTCGGCTTCGGCACCTACAAGCTGAAATACGGCCACCGCGGGATCAACCAGCCGGTGAAGGACCTGACCACCAACAAGGTCGAGGTAACGGCGCACAATCACGGCTTCGCCGTGGACGCGCCGCGCGATGGTGCGGCCACGCCGTGGGGTGAAGCCCGGGTCTCCCACGTGAACCTGAACGACGACGTGGTGGAGGGCCTGGAGCTGCGCGGCCCGGACGGCGAACTACGCGGCTTCTCCGTCCAGTACCACCCCGAGGCCGCGGCCGGGCCGCACGACGCGTCCTACCTGTTCGACCGGTTCGTGGAGATGATGGCCATGCACCGACAAACGCGCTCCGGGCGGGAGGGGGACGCCTGATGCCGCGCCGCCACGACATCGAGTCGATCCTGGTGATCGGCTCCGGGCCGATCGTGATCGGCCAGGCCTGCGAGTTCGACTACTCCGGGACGCAGGCGTGCCGCGTGCTGCGCGAGGAGGGGTTCCGGGTGATCCTGGTGAACTCCAACCCGGCCACGATCATGACCGACCCCGAGTTCGCCGACGCCACCTACATCGAGCCGATCCAGCCCGAGTACCTGGAGCAGGTGATCGCCGCGGAGCGCCCGGACGCCCTGCTGGCCACCCTCGGTGGGCAGACCGCACTGAACGCGGCCGTGGCCCTGCACGAATCGGGTGTGCTCGCGAAGTACGGGGTGGAACTGATCGGCGCGTCGTTCGAGGCCATCCAGTCCGGTGAGGACCGGGAGAAGTTCAAGGAGATCGTGTCCGCCCTCGACGTGCCCGGCGCGAACCCCGAGGTGGCCCGCTCGCGGATCTGCCACACGCTGGACGAGGTGTTCTCCGCAGCCGACGACCTGGGTTACCCGGTCGTGGTGCGGCCGTCGTTCACCATGGGCGGCGTCGGTTCCGGCTTCGCCCACGACGCCGACGAGCTGCGCCGGATCGCCGGCCGCGGCCTGCAGGCGTCCCCGGTCACAGAGGTGCTGATCGAGGAGTCCGTGCTCGGCTGGAAGGAGTACGAGCTCGAGGTGATGCGGGACAAGGCGGACAACGTCGTGATCGTGTGTTCGATCGAGAACCTCGATCCGATGGGCGTGCACACGGGCGACTCGATCACCGTTGCGCCCGCGCTGACCCTCACCGACCGTGAGTACCAGGCGATGCGCGATGTGGGGATCGCAGTGATCCGTGCGGTCGGCGTCGACACCGGTGGCTGCAACATCCAGTTCGCGATCAACCCGGACAACGGGCGGATGATCGTGATCGAGATGAACCCCCGGGTCTCGCGCTCCTCGGCGCTGGCGTCCAAGGCCACCGGCTTCCCGATCGCGAAGATCGCAGCGAAGGTTGCGGTCGGGTACACGCTGGACGAGATCCCGAACGACATCACTGCCGAGACGCCCGCGTCCTTCGAGCCGACCCTGGACTACATCGTGGTGAAGGCGCCGCGCTTCGCGTTCGAGAAGTTCCCGACCGCGGACTCCACCCTGACCACCCACATGAAGAGCGTCGGCGAGGCGATGGCGATCGGTCGCAACTTCACCGAGGCACTCGGCAAGGCGCTGCGGTCTCTGGAGGATGCCAAGGCCGGCTTCGACTTCACCTCGCCGATCACCGAGACCCTGGACGAGGTCCTCACCAGCCTGCGGCGTCCCCACGACGGTCGCCTCAACGGGGTCATGCGGGCGTTCCGGCTGGGCGGCACTCCCGCGCAGGTGCACGAGGTCACGAAGATCGACCCGTGGTTCGTGGATCAGCTGCACCTCGTCTTCGAGGTGGCCGAGCGGGTGCGCACCGCCCCGGAGCTGACCGCGGACCTGCTCCGGCTCGCCAAGCGGCACGGTCTGGCCGATCCGCAGATCGCGAAGCTGCGGAACCTGTCCGAGGACGTCGTCCGCGGCGTGCGGTGGGCGCTCGGCGTCCGGCCCGTCTACAAGACGGTGGACACCTGCGCCGCCGAGTTCGCCGCCCGTACCCCGTACCACTACTCGTCCTACGACGAGGAGACGGAGGTGGCGCCGCGCGCGAAGCCGGCCGTCCTGATCCTCGGCAGCGGGCCGAACCGGATCGGGCAGGGGATCGAGTTCGACTACTCCTGTGTCCACGCCGCCATGGCGCTGCGGGAATCCGGCTACGAGGCCGTGATGGTGAACTGCAACCCGGAGACGGTCTCCACCGACTACGACACCTCCGACCGGCTCTACTTCGAGCCGCTCACCCTCGAGGACGTGCTGGAGGTCGTGCACGCCGAGACGCTCGCCGGGCCGGTGGCGGGGGTGATCGTCCAGCTCGGCGGGCAGACGCCGCTGAAGCTCGCGCAGGACCTGAAGGACGCGGGTGTGCCGATCGTTGGCACGTCCCCGGAGGCGATCAACCTCGCAGAGGAGCGCGGCGCCTTCGGCACGGTGCTCGCCGACGCCGGGTTGACCGCGCCGGCCTATGGCATGGCCGAGTCGGCCGAGCGAGCGCTGGAGATCGCACACGAGATCGGTTACCCGGTGCTGGTGCGGCCCTCCTACGTGCTCGGCGGCCGTGGCATGGAGATCGTCTACGACGACCGCTCCCTGGTCTCCTACATCGAGCGGGCCACCGACATCACCCCGTCGCGTCCGGTGCTGGTCGACCGCTTCCTCGATGACGCGATCGAGATCGACGTGGACGCGCTCTACGACGGCTCGGAGCTGTACCTCGGCGGCGTGATGGAGCACATCGAGGAGGCCGGCATCCATTCCGGTGACTCCGCCTGCTCGCTGCCCTCGATCACGCTCGGCAATGAGGTGATCGACCAGATCCGGCACGCCACTGAGGCGATCGCTGCCGGCGTGGGGGTGCGTGGCCTGCTGAACATCCAGTACGCGCTGCTCGGCGACGTCCTGTACGTGCTGGAGGCGAACCCGCGGGCCTCCCGCACCGTCCCGTTCGTCTCGAAGGCGACCGACACCCAGCTGGCCAAGGCTGCGACCCGGATCTCGCTCGGCGCGACGATCGCGGAACTGCGGGCCGATGGCGTGCTGCGGGCGGTCGGCTTCGACGGCACCACCACGCTGGACTCGGCGCCGATGGCGGTCAAGGAGGCGGTGATGCCGTTCAACCGGTTCCGCACCGCGGACGGCTCCTGGGTGGACACACTGCTCGGGCCGGAGATGAAGTCGACCGGCGAAGTGATGGGCCTCGACGTGACTTTCGGGACGGCCTTCGCGAAGAGCCAGGCTGCCTCCTTCGGTGCCGTGCCGACCAAGGGGACGGTGTTCGTCTCGGTCGCGAACCGGGACAAGCGCCACGCGATCTTCCCGGTGAAGCGGCTGGCCGATCTCGGCTTCACCGTGCTGGCGACCGAGGGCACCGCGCAGGTGCTGCGCCGCCAGGACGTGGACGTCACCGTGATCCGGAAGGCGTCGCAGGGCCCCGGCCCGAACGGGGAGAAGACCGTGGTGCAGGCGATCCTGGACGGCGAGGTCGACCTGATCTTCAACACCCCACAGGGCTCATCCAAGCACGGCAACCCGCGTCGGGACGGCTGGGAGATCCGCTCCGCAGCGATCCTCGCGGACGTGCCCTGCGTCACCACGGTGCAGGGCCTGTCCGCCTGTGTGCAGGGCATCGAGGCGCTGCGCAGGGGCGCGGTCGGGGTTCGTTCGCTGCAGGAGTGGAGTGCAGAGGTCCGCGCCGAGCTGGCCTCCCTCGGCTGATGGGCCTGCCCGCCGGCCTGCTCGACGCGGGCTACACCCGCCTGCTCCGCCCGGTGATGTTCCGGGCGCGCGGCGGTGACCCGGAGGCGATCCACGAGGACATGATTCGGCTGCTGGCCGGTGTGGGCTCGCTGGCTCCGGCGCGTGCCCTCACCGGCCTGCTCGCAGTGAGTACCGGACGGCCGGCCACGGTGGCAGGCGTACGGTTCCCGTCGCGGGTCGGACTGGCGGCCGGCCTGGACAAGGATGCGTCCGCGGTACTGACCTGGCGTGGACTGGGCTTCGGCTTCGCCGAGCTCGGCACCGTCACCGGAAGGGCCCAGCCCGGCAACGACCGCCCGCGGGTGTTCCGGCTGCGTGCCTCGAAGGCGCTGATCAACCGGATGGGCTTCAACAATCCCGGTGCCGCAGCGGTCGCGGCGACCCTCGCGGCGAGGAACGTGTACCGCGGCAACGGCGTCGCGGGGATCCCGGTGGGAATCTCCCTCGGCAAGACGAAGGTGGTTCCGCTGGAGGACGCGGTCGAGGACTACCTGGCCTCGTTCCGGCTGCTCGCCCCGCACGCGGACTACATCGCGGTGAACGTGTCCAGCCCCAACACCCCCGGCCTGCGCAGCCTGCAGGACGGCGGCGCACTCTCCGATCTGGTCGGCGCCCTGGTCGCCGAGGCCTCGCAAGCCACTCCTCGCGTCGAGGGCCCGACCCCCGGGACCGGCCCTCGGCGCGAGAGCTGGTCCTTGCCGGTGCCGATCTTCGTGAAGGTGGCCCCTGATCTCAGCCCGGCGCAGCTGGACGAGGTGCTCGCCACCTGCGCCGACCACGGGGCGTCCGGGCTGATCGCCACCAACACCACCCTCGGTCGTGACGGCCTCGCGCCCGCCGACCAGGTCCGCGCCGCCGAGGCCGGCGGTCTGTCGGGCGCGCCGCTGACGGTCCGGGCCCGCGAGGTGGTGGGCTACGTGACCTCCCACACCGACCTGCCCGTGATCGGGGTAGGTGGAATCATGACCGCGGCCGACGCGAGGGCGCTGTTCGATCTCGGCGCGAGCCTCGTCCAGCTTTACACTGGCTTCATCTACGGCGGGCCGGGGCTTCCGGCAGCCATCAACGCCCTTGACCGGGAAGGGACGGGATCGTGACCACCTACTGGCGTCGGCTTCGGGAGGTGGTCGCCGAGCGCGGCCCGCTGTGCGTGGGCGTCGACCCGCACCCGTCCCTGCTCACGTCCTGGGGGCTGGAGGCCTCCGCCGCCGGCGCAGAGACCTGCTCGCGCACGCTCGTCGAGGCTCTCGGCGACCGGGTCGCGGCGTTCAAGCCGCAGTCCGCGTTCTTCGAGGCCTACGGCTCGGCCGGAGTCGCCGCGCTGGAGCGCGTGCTGGCGGACATCCGTGGCACCGGCGCTCTGAGCATCCTCGACGTCAAGCGTGGCGACATCGGTTCCACGATGGAGGCCTACGCGGATGCGTACCTTGCCGACGGCTCACCGCTGGCTGCGGATGCGATCACCCTCTCGCCCTACCTGGGCTTCGGGTCGCTCGCACCGGCCTTCGAGCGCGCCCACCGCTACGAGCGCGGCGTCTACGTGCTGGCCCGCACCTCGAACCCTGAGGGCGGCCAGGTGCAGCTCGCCCTGACCAGGGACGCCTCGGTCGCGCAGTCGATCATCGATGCCGCCACCGAGGTCAACCATGCGTCCCGCCAGCGTGCGATCGGCCTGGTCGTGGGAGGCACCCACGAGAACCTCGGTTGCGACCTGAGCGACTTCAACGGTTCGATCCTGGTGCCGGGAATCGGCTTCCAGGGTGGCCGGATGGAGGACCTCCCTGCGCTCTTCGGAGATGCCGTCGACCAGGTGCTCGCCGTGGTCGGACGCGGGGTCATCTCCGCGGGTCCGGATCCGGAGGCGCTGCGCGCCAGGGTGTCCGACCTGCTGGCCGTCGCCGTGCGCTGAAGTCCATACATAACTCCTAGTGTCGAACATTTCAGTTCAGGTGACGACGGGCCCGGCTGGCGCTAGGTTGAGACCGAAGGTAAGCCACCGACCCCAGACGAAGGCACTCCTGTGACGATCCCGCAGCTCACTACCGAGCAACTCGAGGCTGCCCGTGCAGCAGCCACTGACGCACGGCGCCGTCGCGCCGAACTGAAGAGCAAGGTGCGCACCGGCGCACTCACCCTTGGTCAGGCCCTCGACGTCGCCGCCGCCGACGACGTTCTGGCCCACGTGAAGGTCGTCGACCTGTTGAAGGCTCTTCCCCGCGTGGGGGAGAAGCGGGCCGGGGTGGTGATGGCGCGTCTCGACATCGCGTCGAACCGGCGCATCCGCGGGCTCGGTCGCCATCAGGTGGCCGGCCTGAAGGCCGAGTTCAGTGAGCGGTGACGTAACCGTCATCTCAGGTCCCACCGCGGTCGGCAAGGGAACAGTCGTCCGGGCCCTCTGCGAGCACCACCCTGACCTCTGGGTCTCGGTATCGGCGACCACCCGTGCGCCCCGTCCCGGAGAGGTCGAGGGCGTGCACTACCTGTTCGTCAGTGACGAGGAGTTCGACGAACTCGTCGCGAGCGACGGCCTGCTGGAGTGGGCGCTCGTGCACGGCACCGACCGCTACGGGACGCCTGCGGCCCCGGTGCGAGCCGCGCTGGCCGCCGGGCGGAAGGTGATCCTCGAGATTGAGGTGCAGGGTGCGCGGCAGGTGAAGCAGCGCATGCCAGAGGTGCGGACGGTCTTCATCGCGCCGCCCTCCTGGGCCACGCTCGAGCAGCGTCTGGTCGGTCGGGGCACGGAGACCCCCGAGCAGATGGCCCGCCGATTGCGCACCGCCGAGGCCGAACTGGCGCTCGCCAAGGAGTTCGACCACGTGGTGGTGAACGACGATTTGGGTACTGCGGTGGCGCAGTTGGTAGAGTTGTTGGGTCTGTGACGGCTGCGCGGCGAATCCGCGCGCCGCGTTCCTCGAACCAGGAAGCCGAATTTGAGCACTCACACTCCCGAGGGAATCACCAACCCGCCGATCGACGACCTGCTCACCAGGGTCGATTCCAAGTACCGGTTGGTCCTGTTCGCCGCCAAGCGCGCCCGGCAGATCAACGCCTACTACTCTCAGCTCGGCGAGGGCCTGCTCGAGAACGTTGGACCCCTGGTGGACATCGGCATCCAGGAGAAGCCGCTCTCGATCGCGCTGCGTGAGGTCAACGCCGGCGTCCTGGAGTGCACCGAGATCGACCCGGAGGCGGAGGCCGCAGCCCGCGCCGAGGCCCAGGCCGACCCGGACTTCTCCCTCGACCCGTTCGGCACCGACGACCTGGGCTGAGTTCCGCCCGTGAGCCGGATCGTGCTCGGCGTGGCCGGGGGCATCGCAGCGTACAAGGCCTGCCTGCTGCTGCGACTGTTCACCGAGGCGGGGCATGACGTGCACGTGGTGCCCACGGCCAACGCGCTGTCGTTCGTCGGCGAGACCACCTGGGCCGCGCTGTCCGGCAATCCCGTGCACACTTCGGTGTTCGCCGAGACCCACGAGGTACCGCACGTGCGCCTGGGTCGCGACGCCGATCTCGTCGTGGTGGCTCCGGCGACCGCGGACCTGCTCGCGCGAGCCGCATCCGGGCGGGCCGACGATCTGCTGTCCACCGTGCTGCTCACCGCGAGTTGCCCGGTGATGATGGCGCCGGCCATGCACACCGAGATGTGGCTGCACCCGGCTACCCAGGCGAACGTTGCGACGCTTCGCTCGCGGGGTGTGGTGGTGCTGCGGCCCGCAGAGGGGCGGCTCACCGGGGTGGACTCCGGCCCGGGACGCCTGCCGGAGCCGGGGGACATCGAGGCGTCCGCGCTCGCCTGCCTCGACGGCAGGGAAGCAGCCGCTCGAATGGCTGCCCAGGATCTTGCCGGGCAGAAGGTCGTGGTCAGTGCCGGAGGTACCCGCGAGGCTCTTGACCCGGTGCGGTTCGTGGGCAACTCCTCGTCCGGCCTGATGGGTGTCGCGCTGGCGCGAGCCGCCGTGCAGCGCGGGGCCGACGTGACGCTGGTCGCCGCCAATCTTGCGGTCGAGCCGCCGGCTGCCGTGACGGTGGTGCCCGTGGTCTCGACGAGCGACCTGGCCGCGGCGATGGACGCGCATGCGCCGAACGCCGACCTCGTCGTGATGGCGGCCGCGCCCGCCGACTTCACGCCGGCCAGCCCGAGCGGTACCAAGCTGAAGAAGTCCGGGGACTCCGGGCTCGTGGTGGAGTTCACCCAGACCACCGACGTTCTGGCCGGGCTTGCCGCCCGCCGCCCGGACGGCCAGGTCGTGGTGGGCTTCGCCGCGGAGACTGCTGCGGACGAGGCCGAGCTGCTGCGGCTCGGCACCGACAAGCTCGCCCGCAAGGGCTGCCAGCTGCTCGCGCTCAATGACGTGTCCGGCGGCGCAGTGTTCGGCGCCCCCGACAACCGGGTGCTGCTGCTCGGCGCGTCCGGGCTGCTGGGGCGGGCGGCCGGTTCGAAGACGTCGGTGGCCCATGCGATAGTGGACGCCGCACAGTCCCTTCGCGAGAGGTAGGCCCGAGTGAGCCGGTTGTTCACGTCCGAGTCCGTCACCGAGGGTCACCCCGACAAGGTGGCCGACTCGATCTCCGACGCGGTCCTCGACGAGATCCTGCGCCAGGACGCGTCGTCGCGCGTCGCGGTGGAGACACTCGTCACGACCGGCACCGTGGTAGTGGCAGGAGAGGTGACGACCGAGGCGTACGCGGAGGTGGCCCAGCTGGCCCGCGAGCGGATCCTGGAGATCGGGTACGACTCCTCAGAGAAGAGCTTCGACGGGCGCTCCTGCGGGGTGCTGGTGTCGATCGGCAAGCAGTCGCCCGACATCGCACAGGGAGTCGACCAGGCGGAGGAGCGGCGCGACGAGGGATCCTTCGATGCGCTGGACGCGCAGGGGGCCGGCGACCAGGGGCTGATGTTCGGCTACGCGTGCTCGGACACCGCAACCCTGATGCCGCTGCCGATCGACATCGCGCACCGGCTCGCCGAGCGTCTCTCCGAGGTGCGCCGCAATGGGGAGCTGGACTTCCTCCTTCCCGACGGCAAGACGCAGGTCACGATCGAGTACGACGGCGACCGGCCGGTTCGGGTCGACACGGTGGTGGTGTCGAGCCAGCACGTCGAGGACGTGGACCACGCGCGGATCAGCTCCGAGGTGCGGGCCCGCGTGATCGAGCCGGTACTGGCCCGGTACCCGATCGCGTCCGACGGACTGAAGACCTACGTGAATCCCACGGGCAAGTTCGTGATCGGTGGCCCGATGGGTGACGCGGGGGTGACCGGACGGAAGATCATCGTCGACACCTACGGCGGCATGGCTCGCCACGGCGGTGGCGCGTTCTCCGGCAAGGATCCCTCCAAGGTGGATCGGTCGGCTGCCTACGCGATGCGCTGGGTGGCGAAGAACGTGGTGGCAGCAGGCCTCGCCGAGCGGTGCGAGGTGCAGGTCGCCTACGCGATCGGACGGGCGCACCCCGTGGGGTTCTACACCGAGTGCTTCGGGACGGAGACCGTGCCGGTCGACCAGATCACCGACGCCGTGTTGGGTGTGTTCGATCTCCGCCCGGCCGCGATCATCCGAGACCTCGACCTGATTCGACCGATCTACTCGCAGGTGACCAACTACGGGCATTTCGGCCGTGAGCTCGAAGTGATGACCTGGGAGCGCACGGATCGTGCCGAGGCCCTCGCCCGCGCCGTGAAGGGCTGAGCGGGCGCCGACCGCTGGTCGAAGCCCTCGGGCCCCGGTAGGTTCGCCGCGTGGAGATCAGGAGCTACACCGATCCGGACGCGTTCTGGGCGATCGCCGGACCGGTGGTCGACGCCGAGCCGGTGCTGCATTCGGTGCTCGCGTCCGTGATCGACAGCGTCCGGCGCGACCCGGAGGCCTACCCGATCCGCGCGTTCTACGCCGTGCTGCGGGCGGGCCTCCCGCCGTTCCTGGCCCTGCACACGCCGCCGTACCCGTTCCACCTTCCGGTGGCGGACCGGGAAGCGGCTTCGGCACTGGCCGACGTCGTTCACTCCGGCAATGCAGAACCGGTGGGAGTCGGAGGCGCCGTCGATTCTGCCGACGCCTTCGCCGATCGCTGGTGCGCCCTGACCGGCCGGACGCGACGGGTCGCGATGCGGATGGGGCTCTATGACCTGCCCGGCGCAGCCCGGCTGCAGCGGCGGGTCCCCGGCACACCGCGCCCGGCGGAGCTGCGGGACGAGCCGCTGGTGGCTGAGTGGCTGACCGCGTTCCGCGCCAAACTCGACCTGGGCGAGCGTGGCGGCGCAGGCAGCAGGCTGGCGGTCGCGGACGGCCGCGTGCTGTTCTGGTGCGACCCTGAGCCGGTCGCGATGGCGCTGGTCTCCGTGCCCTCCGGCGGCGTGACCCGGGTCGGCTACGTCTACACCCCACCCGGGAAGCGCGGCCGGGGGTACGCCAGCGCGGTGACGGCAACGATCAGTGAGCTGCAGCGTGCCAGAGGACTGCACTGCATGCTGTACACCGACCTGGCCAACCCGACCAGTAACGGGATCTATGCCGCGATCGGCTACCGACGGCTCGGCGAGACGGTAGAACTCGCCTTCTCCGGGTGAGTGGGGTTCAGGGCTCCACCTCGGCGTACAGCCCGAGCCGGTTTCCATCCGGGTCGGGGAAGTCGAAGTACTCGATCACATTGTCGACGTTCTCCAGTTCGCCCACGGCCACCCCGAGCGCTTTCAGGCGGTCCCGTTCGGCGGAGGCGTCGTGCACACCCAGGCGCAGGATGGTGCTCCCGTCGTGCGGTCCGCCGGTGGCCTCGACCAGTTGCACCCAGACGGGGCCGAGCTTGAACTCGACGATGCCGTCGGAGGGTTCGAGGTCGGGGGTGTCGAGCTCGAAGGTGGTGCGATACCACTCGACGGCCCGCCGCAGATCGGCGGCCGGAACGCCGACCGTCACGCTCTGGATCCTCATAGGGGCGATTCTGGCCCGCACCGGTCCGTCTGTGGAGGGGCTCGGCCCGGGTTGGCCCACCGTGCAGGGTCGGGAACACCTGCGTTCACATCCGTCCACATCGCCGGCTGACCCTGTCCGGGCAGACCCGTACGATGCCAGCCATGGAACGACCGGTGGCAAAGGTGGCGGTGGACCTGCCGCTGGCGAACCTCGACCGGCCGTTCGACTACGCCGTCCCCGAGGAGCTGGACGCGCTCGCGCAGCCCGGCGTCCGTGTGAAGGTGCGGTTCGCTGGGCGCCTGCGCGACGGTTTCGTCGTGGCTCGCGCCGAGGCGGGGGAGCGGCCCGACCTGGCCCCGTTGCAGAAGGTGGTCTCCGCGGAGCCCGTGCTGACCGACAGCGTCGCAGGGCTCGTCCGCGCGGTGGCGGACCACTACGCAGGCAGCTTCGCCGATGTGGTCCGGCTGGCGGTGCCGCCGCGCCACGCCACCACCGAGAAGGCCGCGCCGCCGGAGTATCCCCGGCCCGGCACGGACGTCGGAGGGCGGCCGATGGCGCTCGCGGACTACCCGGGTGCGGAGCACCTTCTGGGCGCCCTGCGGGAGGGCGGACGACCACGGGCCGCCTGGACGGTGCTGCCCGGCACCTCCGCGGCCGGCGACTGGGCGCTCGGCTTCGTCGAGGCGGCTGCGGCGACCCTGGCCGCCGGGCGCGGGGCGCTCCTGCTGGTTCCTGACGCGCGCCACCTGGCCCGGCTCACCACCGTGGCCACGCAGCGGTTCGGACGCGGCAGCTTCGCCGTTCTTGCCGCGGATGCTGGTCCCGCGGCGCGCTACCGCAACTTCCTCGCGGCCGTTCGCGGCGGCGTCCGGCTCGTGCTCGGTACCCGCGCTGCGGTCTTCGCGCCCGTACGTGACCTTGGCCTGGTGGCGCTGTGGGACGACGGCAACGACGCCTGGGCGGAGCCTCACGCCCCGTACTGGCACGCGCGTGAGGTGGCGGCCCTGCGCGCCCACCTGGACGGGTGCGGGCTGCTCCTCGCTGCGCACGCACGCACGGCGGAGGTGCAGCAGCTGGTGGCTCGCGGATGGCTCGCCGAACTGCACCTCGCCCCCGGGGAGGCCCGGCGGCGGTCCGCGGCGATCCGCACCACGGCCACCGACAGCGCCCGGGACCCGCACGCGGGCGCGGCCCGACTGCCCCACGACGCATTCGCGGCGGTGCGGGCCGGTCTCGCCCAGGGGCCCGTGCTCGTGCAGGTGCCGCGCGCTGGCTACCTGCCCGTCCTCGTCTGTGCCTCCTGCCGCGTCCCGGCCCGGTGTCCGTCGTGCGGGCAGGGCCTGTCCGACCCGGGAGGTGGGGTTCCGCAATGCCGTTGGTGCGGCCCTCTCCTGACGGCGTGGCGGTGCCCGGAGTGCGGGGGAACCCGGCTGCGCACTCCGGTGGTGGGCGTTGCCCGCACCGCAGAGGAGTTCGGCAAGGCCTTCCCCGGCACCGCCGTGCTGCAGGCCAGCGCCGACAAGCCTCTGGCCACGGTGGGCACCGAGCCGGCGCTGGTCCTGGCCACCCCCGGCGCCGCTCCGGTGGCAGCCGGAGGGTTCGCGGCCGCCGTCCTGCTCGACGCGGAGCTGATGCTGGGCCGGCCCGACCTTCGGGCGGGCGAGGAGGCGTTGCGACGCTGGCTGGCCGTGACGGCGCTGGTTCGTCCCGCCGCGGACGGCGGCACGGTGGTGGTCGTGGCCGACCCGGGATTGCGGGAGGTGCAGGCGCTGCTGCGGCTCGACCCTGTGGGGTACGCCGAGCGCGAGCTGGCCGACCGGGCGGAGGCCGGGTTCCCGCCTGCCGTGAAGCTGATTACGATCGAGGGTGCCCCGGCGGCCCTGACCGCCGCCATGGACGGGCTCGACCTGCCGACGGGTGTACAGGTGCTGGGTCCCTTCGACGTCCGCACGGACGAGCCGCTCGCCCGGGTCACGCTGCGCGCTGAGCTCACCGCGTCCGCCGAGCTGGTGGCCGGCGTGCGGGCGATGCTCTCCGTGCGCGCCGCCCGCAAGGAGCCGCCGCTGCGTGTCCGGGTGGATCCGCAGGCGCTCGGCTGATCGGGTGATCGCGGGTGCGTAGGCTGCGCCCATGAGCAGCGTCCGGATCGCGCTGGCGAACCTGCCCTTCCCCGCCAGTCCCGACGCGTCGGTGGAAGCGGCCTGCGCCGCGATCGCTGCCGCGGCGGCGTCGGGCGCCGATCTGGTCAGCTTCCCAGAGTGCTTCGTGCCGGGCTACCGGGCCCTCGGTGCGGCGGTGCCGCCCGCCGATCCGGTCTGGCTCGCCGCGGCGCACGAGCGGGTGGCCCTTGCCGCCGGCGTCGCCGGCGTGGCGGTGGTGCTGGGCACCGAGCGGTTCGTGGACGACCGGCTGCGGATCACAGCGCTGGTCGTCGGCCCGGACGGGCGCCTGCTGGGCTGGCAGGACAAGGTGCAGCTCGATCCGAGCGAGGACGCCCTCTACGAACCCGGCGCCGGCCGGCAGGTGTTCACGGTCGGCGGGCTGGTCTTTGGCATCGTCATCTGCCACGAGGGCTTCCGCTATCCGGAGACGGTCCGCGACGCGGTGCGGCAGGGCGCACAACTGGTTCTGCATCCGCACTACTCCGAGCCGGAACCCGGTTCGTTCCAGCCGCGGGCCTTTGCGGACCCGCGGAACACCTTCCACGAAGCCGCTGCCCGGTGCCGTGCCGCGGAGAACACCTGCTGGTACGCGAGTGTGAACTGCGCGGTGGACGGCTCGCCCACCACCTCGGCGATCATCCGTCCGGACGGATCGGTGTTCGCCTGGCACCCCTACGGCGAGCCCGGGCTGCTGGTCGGCGACCTCGACCTCGACCTCGCTACCCGGGCGCTCGCCCTGCGACTGCGCGGCTAGGCTGCCGGTCATGCGCCTCGTCTTCGCCGGCACCCCACAGGTGGCCGCTGACACCCTCGCCCACCTGCTGGAGCGTGGACGCCACGAGGTCGCGGCCGTGCTCACCCGCCCGGACGCCCCGAAGGGACGCAGTTCGCGGTTGGTGCCCAGCCCGGTGGCGGAGCTGGCGCTGGACCAGGGCATCGAGGTACTGCGTCCCCTGCGCGCCGGTGATCCGGAACTCGCGTCCCGGCTCGCCGAGCTTGCGCCCGACTGCTGTCCCGTGGTCGCCTACGGCGGGCTGATCCCGCGCGCACTGCTCTCCCGGCCACGGTGCGGCTGGGTGAACGTGCACTTCTCGTTGCTGCCGCGCTGGCGGGGCGCCGCGCCCGTCCAGCACGCGATCCTGGCCGGGGACGAGGTCACCGGCGTCACAGTGTTCGAGCTGGTAGAGGCGCTGGACGCCGGTCCGGTGCTGGCCACGACCGAGTACCACCTGGGCCCGGAAGAGACGGCCGGTGAGGCCCTCGCCGCGCTGCAGACCCGCGGCGCGGACCTGCTCTCCGACACGCTGGATGCGCTGGAGTCGGGCACTGTGTCCCCGACGCCCCAGCCGGCGGACGGCATCACGCTCGCGCCCAAGCTGACCGTGGGTGGCGCGCGAATCGACTGGACGCGCCCCGCGGCAGAGATCGCGCGCCAGGTTCGGGCGAACAACCCCTCGCCCGTCGCCTGGACCGAACTCGGCGGGGAGCGGTTCCGTGTGCTGCTCGCGATTCCCGCGGCGGACGCAGGGCTCGAACCCGGAGAAGTGCGTTCCGGCAAGCGGGAGGTGCTGGTGGGTACCGGCGCCGGGACACTGGACCTGCGCCTCGTCCAGCCGGCCGGCAAGCGTGCGCTCGCCGCCGTCGACTGGGGCCGGGGGCTGCGCGGTCCCGGACGGTTCGAGTGAGCCCGAAGCCCCCGCGCGGCCGGAAACGCCAGCGCGATGCCGCCCGCACCGCCGCCTTCTGGGTGCTCCGGGCCGTGTCGGCCGACGGTGCGTACGCGAACCTCGAACTCGCCCGACGCCGCGCCGGCCTCGCCCCGGCCGACGCAGGCTTCGCCACCGAGCTCGTCTCGGGAACCTGCCGGGCGCTCGGCACCTACGACCAGATCATCGAGCGGGCCGCCGGACGGCCGGTGCGCAGTCTGCAACCCGCCGTCGTGGACGCGCTGCGCCTGGGTACACACCAGCTCCTTGCCATGCGGGTGCCCACCCATGCCGCACTCTCGACCACCGTCGACCTGGCCGCACTCGAGGTGGGGGAGCGGGTCACCGGCCTGGTCAACGCGGTGTTGCGGCGCGTCGCCGAGCGGGACTGGGCGGGCTGGCTGGAGGTCCTGGGCGAGGGTGAGGACGACCTCGGTCGCCTCGCCCTGGTTCACCAGCACCCCCGCTGGGTCGTCGAGGCGTGGGCGCGGGTCCTGCCGGCGGCGGAACTTGCCGATGCGCTGGCCGCCGACAACCTGGCCCCGGTTCCGAACCTTGTGGTGCGTCCCGGTCTCGCCGCGGTCGCAGAACTCGGCGGAGAGCCGGCGCGCTGGTCGTCGTACGGGGCGTACCGCGAAGGCGATCCGGCCGCGCTGCCCGCCGTGGCCGAAGGGCGTGCGGGAGTCCAGGACGAGGGCTCCCAACTGGTGGCGCTCGCGCTGGCGCGGGCCGAGGCGCCGGACGGGGATTGGCTCGACCTGTGCGCGGGGCCGGGCGGGAAGTCCGCGCTCCTCGCCGGCCTGGCGCGCGTGGCCGGCGCCCGGCTGGTCGCCTCCGAACTGCAGCCGCACCGGGCCCGGCTGGTCGCAGAGAACCTTCGCGCCTACCCCGAGCCGAACCGCCCGGTCACGATCGTGGCGGACGGCACCCGTCCGGCGTGGCGGGAGGGCACCTTCGCCAGGGTGCTGGCGGACGTCCCGTGCACGGGGTTGGGCGCGTTGCGCCGGCGCCCGGAGAGCCGGTGGCGCCGCCGTCCCGAGGACTTGCCGGGACTGGTCGACCTGCAGCGTCGCCTGCTGGCCAGCGCGATCGCATCGGTGCAGCCCGGCGGGGTGGTGGCCTATGTGACCTGCTCACCGCATCCGGACGAGACCGCAGGCGTGGTGGCTGGCCTCGCCGGCGCGACGGTGCTGGACGCCCCTGCCCATCTCCCCGAGGTGCCGGAGTGCGCGTCCGGGCCGTTCGTCCAGCTGTGGCCGCACCGCCACGGCACCGATGCCATGTTCCTTGCGATGCTGCGCCGCGCCGACCGGTAGGTTTTCCACCGTGGGTATCCGAATCACGCCGAGCATCCTGAATGCGGACCTGGCCGACCTGAAGCACGAGATCGCGCGCATCCCGAGTGCCGACCTGATCCACCTCGATGTGATGGACAACCGGTTCGTGCCCAACCTCACCTTCGGCCTGCCGATGGTGGAGAGCATCCGTGCCAGTACCGGCCAGATGCTCGACATCCACCTGATGATCGCCGAGGTGGACCGCTGGGCGCCCGGCTACGCCGAGGCGGGCGCGGAGTCGGTCACCTTCCACGTGGAGGCCTCCGACGCCCCGGTGCGGCTGGCCCGTGAGCTGCGCACGCTCGGTTCGCGCGCGTCCATGGCGCTGCGTCCGGCGACCCCGATCGAGCCGTACGCCGACCTGCTGCCCGAGCTGGACATGATCCTGCTGATGACCGTCGAGCCCGGCTTCGGTGGCCAGTCGTTCCTCGACGTCGTGCTCCCGAAGCTGCGCCGGACCCGCGCGCTGTTGGACGCCCACGGCGGCGACATCTGGCTTCAGGTCGACGGCGGGATCTCCGAGTCGACCATCGAGCGCTGCGTGGACGCCGGAGCAGACACCTTCGTGGCCGGCTCGGCGGTGTTCTCCGCCGCCGACCCGGACGCCATGGTCCGCTCGCTGAAGGCCCAGGCGGAGGCTGCGGGCGCACAGTGAGCGGCCCGCGGTGAACCCGCGAGGCCGACTTCAGCCGCGCCGACGATCGCGGCGGCGCAGGTAGCGCTCGAACTCGGCAGCGATCGATTCGCCGGTCGCGGTCGGTGTGGCCTCGTCCCTGCGTTCCTCCAGGGCTGTGATGTAGCTGGAGATGTCCGGGTCCTCAGCGACCAGGTCGTTCACCTGCTCTACCCAGCGCTGCGACTCCTCAGGCAGGTCTCCCGAGTCCAGGGGCAGGTTCAGGACGTCCTCGAGCCGGGTGAGCAGCGCGAGCGTGGCTTTCGGGTTCGGCGGTTCGGCCACGTAGTGCGGCACCGACGCCCACATCGAGACGACGGGGAATCCGGCGCGGCTGCACTCGTAGGACAGCACGCCGATGATGCCGGTCGGACCCTCGTAGTCGGACATCTCCAGGCCGAGCTCCTCGGCGAGCGCCTGATTGCTCGCGGTGCCGGTCACCGGGACGGGCCTGGTGTGCGGGGCGTCGGTGAGCATCGCCCCCAGCAGGACGATCATCTCGGGGTTCACCGAGCGCAGCATCGACAGCAGGCGGGAGATGTACTCCTGCCAGCGGTAGTTGGGTTCCGGACCGCCGATCAGGACGAGGTCGCGCTCGGGCAGATGGGCGACCAATACCTCGGTGGTCGGCCACTCGACGATGCGCTCGCCATCCACGAGGCGGGTGGTCGGGCGGTTGACCTGGAAGTCGTAGAACTCCTCGGGGTCGATCGCGAACGCGAGTTCGGCGGAGTAGGCCTCGACGACATGGTCGATGACCCCGCTGGCTGCTTCCGCGGCGTCGTTCCAGCCGCCGAAGGCGGCGATCACCGCCGGGTTCCGCAGCCCTCTGAGCCCACGAGCCTCTGCCATGGCGACCACTGTAGGCGGAACCGCCTATTCTGCTCACCATGACCCGCGACCTGCGCTCGGCCCTGGCTTCCCGCGTCCTCGTGGCGGATGGCGGCATGGGCACGATGCTGCAGGGCTACGAGCTGTCGCTGGCGGACTTCCAGGGACTCGAGGGCTGCAACGAGGTGCTCAACGTCACGCGTCCGGATGTGGTCGGTGCCATTCATGCCGCCTACCTGGACGCCGGTGCAGACTGCATCGAGACGAACACCTTCGGTGCGAACCTGAGCGCGCTCGGCGAGTACGACATCGGCCACCGGATCGCAGAGCTCGCCGAGGCGGGTGCCCGGATCGCCCGGGCGGCGGCCGATGCGGCCGCAGCCGACGGGCGTCCGCGGTTCGTGCTCGGCAGCATGGGTCCGGGCACGAAGCTGCCGAGCCTCGGGCACGTCGGCTACGCGCAACTGCGGGACGCCTACCAGCGCCAGGCCGAGGCAATGATCGCCGGCGGGGTGGACGGCTTCCAGATCGAGACCTCCCAGGATCTCCTGCAGACCAAGGCGGCCGTGAACGGGGCACGCCGGGCCCGGAAGACCGCCGGCACGGACCTGCCGATCTTCGTCAACGTGACCGTCGAGACGTCGGGGACAATGCTGCTGGGCAGCGAGATCGGCGCCGCGCTGACCGCGCTGGAGCCGCTGGAGATCGACGCGATCGGGCTGAACTGCGGCACCGGTCCGACCGAGATGAGCGAGCACCTGCGGCACCTGTCGCGGCACGCCCGGGTGCCGCTGGTGTGCATGCCGAATGCCGGTCTGCCGGAGCTCACCCCCGAGGGTGCCCGCTACCCGATGGGGCCTGAGGAGTTCGTCCGCTACCTCGAGCAGTACACCGCCGAGTTCGGGCTGAGCCTGGTGGGGGGCTGCTGCGGCACGACGCCCGCGCACATCTCCCGCCTTGCCGCCGCGGTGCACGGACGCGAGCCCGCGCCCCGCGATCCCGTCCACGTGCCCGCGGTGTCGTCGCTGTACGCGGAGGTGCCGCTGCGCCAGGACACCAGCTATCTCTCCATCGGAGAGCGCACCAACGCGAACGGCTCGAAGGCGTTCCGCGAGGCCATGCTCGCGGAGAACTGGGCGGACTGCCTCGACATCGCCAAGGAACAGGGCCGCGCCGGGGCGCACGTCCTCGACCTGTGCGTGGACTACGTCGGTCGCGACGGCACCACTGACATGGCCGAGCTGGCGTTCCGGATCGGCACCGGGGTGTCCCTTCCGATCATGCTGGACTCCACCGAGCCCTCTGTGCTGCAGGCCGGGCTGGAACTGCTCGGGGGGCGCTGCGCGATCAACTCGGTCAACTTCGAGGACGGCGACGGCCCCGACTCCCGGTTCGCGCGTGTGATGCCGCTGGTCGCCGAGCACGGCGCAGCGGTGGTCGCCCTGACCATCGATGAGGAGGGGCAGGCCCGCACCGCGGAGTGGAAGGTACGGGTGGCGGACCGGCTGATCGCAGAACTCACCGGAAGGTGGGGGCTGGCGGTGGACGACATCATCGTGGACTGCCTCACCTTCCCGATCGCTACCGGTCAGGCGGAGACGCGTCGTGACGCGATCGAGACCATCGAGGCGATCCGGCAGGTGACGACGAAGTACCCCGGCGTCCACACCACGCTGGGCGTCTCCAACGTCTCCTTCGGGCTGAATCCCGCCGCCCGCCAGGTGCTGAACTCGGTGTTTCTGCACGAGTGTGTCGAGGCCGGCCTGGACTCCGGGATCGTGCCGGCGTCGCGCGTCCTGCCGATCGCCCGCATCCCTGAGGAGCAGCGGCAGGTCGCAGAGGACCTGGTCTACGACCGGAGACGTGAGGGCTACGACCCGCTGACCCGATTCCTGGAGCTCTTCGAAGGTGTTACCGCGGCAGGCAACCGCGAGGCCCGCGCCGCCGAACTGGCCGCGCTGCCGGTGACCGAGCGGCTGCGGCGACGAATCATCGACGGCGACCCCAAGGGGCTCGAGGCAGACCTCGACGAGGCGCTCAGCGGCAAGCCAGGTCTGGAGATCATCAACGACGACCTGCTGGCCGGCATGAAGGTGGTCGGTGAGCTGTTCGGGTCCGGCCAGATGCAGCTTCCGTTCGTGCTGGCCTCGGCGGAGGTGATGAAGACCGCCGTGGCCTATCTGGAGCCGCATCTGGACAAGGCCGACACCGGCGGCAAGGGGACGATCGTGGTCGCCACGGTGAAGGGCGACGTGCATGACATCGGCAAGAACCTCGTCGACATCATCCTGACCAACAACGGCTACACGGTGGTGAACCTCGGCATCAAGCAGCCGGTCAGCGCGATCATCGAGGCGGCCCTCGTGCACAACGCGGACGCGATCGGCATGTCCGGCCTGCTCGTGAAATCGACCGTGGTGATGCGGGACAACCTTGCCGAGCTGAACAGCCGGGGGCTGAGCGCTTTCCCGGTCCTGCTGGGCGGAGCCGCGCTCACCCGCGCCTTCGTCGAGGAAGATCTCAACGACCTCTACCACGGCGAGGTCCGGTACGCGCGGGACGCCTTCGAGGGTCTCGCCCTGATGGAGAAGGTTGTCGCGGTGAAGCGCGGCGTGCCGGGCGCCGCGCTGCCCGAGCCTCGCCGCCGCCGCGTCGTCGCCAGGCCCGGCGTGGCCGATAAGGAGAACCGTCCCCTTTCTCGGCCAGGGCAGGTGGACGAAAAGGGGGACGGTTCTCCTTATCGGCCACCGGTCCGCTCCGACGTCGCCCGGGGCGCGGACGTCCAGGTGCCGACCCCTCCGTTCTGGGGCAGCCGGGTGGTCAGGGGGCTGTCCCTGGCCGACATCGCCGGCTGGCTCGACGAGCGGGCTACGTTCGCAGGCCAGTGGGGGTTGCGCGGCAGCAAGGACGGGCCCAGCTACGCCGAGCTGGTGGAGACAGAGGGACGCCCGCGGCTGCGGCACTGGCTCGATCGCGTCCACACCGAGGCGCTGGTGGAACCCGCGGTGGTCTACGGCTACTGGCCCTGCCACGCCGAGGGCGACACGCTCATCCTCGGAGACCCGGAGGACCCGGCGCGCGAGATGACCCGGTTCACCTTCCCGCGGCAGACCAGGGATCGGCGCCTGTGTCTTGCCGACTTCTTCCGCGACGCGAAGGAGGCTGCGGAGGACGGCCCCGACGTGATCGGACTGCAGCTGGTCACCATGGGCTCGGCGGTGGCAGAGGCCACAGGGAAACTGTTCGCCGCGAACGCCTACCGCGACTACCTGGAACTGCACGGGCTCTCCGTCCAGCTCACCGAGGCGCTGGCCGAGTACTGGCACGCGCGGGTGCGGGGCGAGCTCGGCCTGTCCGGGGACGGAGCGGTCGATGCGATGATCCGCGACCAGGCCTACCGCGGCTCGCGGTACTCGTTCGGCTATCCGGCCTGCCCCGAACTGGAGGACCGCGCCAAACTGGTCACCCTGCTCCGTCCAGAGCGGATCGGTGTGGAATTGAGTGAGGAGTTGCAGCTGCACCCCGAACAGTCCACCGACGCGATCGTCGTGCACCACCAGGAGGCCAAGTACTTCAATGCGCGCTGACCGACACCCCCGTCGCGCCCCGATCCGGGCGGCCGTCCTGGTCGGGCTGTCTGTGGTGCTGACGGCCTGCACCCAGCCGGCCCCGCAGCCGCCCACGCAGAGCCCGACCGCCTCGCCGACTCCGCGAATGTTCACCCTGGCCACCACCGGCGCGGTGACCACCGCCGACCCGGCGGTCGCGCGCAGCTACACCGACTCGCTGGTGGTCAACAGCATCTACCAGCGCCTGATGATGGTGCTGCCCGAGACCGGGGAACTCAAGCCGGACGCGGCCACCGACTGCCTGTTCACCTCAAAGCTGGTCTACGAGTGCACGCTGCCCGAGCAGCTCTCCTTCCACAACGGCCACGTGCTCGACTCCTCGGACGTGAAGTTCAGCATCCAGAGAGCGCTACGGATCGACACCCCGGACACCTCGATCGGCCTGCTCTCGGCCCTGAAACGGATCGACACCCCGGACGCGCAGACCGTGCGGTTCGAGCTGTCCTGGCCGGACAACCAGTTCGGCTACGCCCTGGCCGGCCAGGCGGCGTCCATCGTCGATGAGGAGGCGTTCGACCCTGACGCGGCGTTGCCGCTGGAGACCCTCCCGATCGGATCCGGGCCCTACGAGGTGCAGACGATCACGCCGGGCGAGGTCACGGTCAGCAAGTTCGACAAGTACCTCGGCCTGAAGGCCGGCCTGCTGGACGCGCTGAAGGTGGAAATCGTCGCCGACTCGGTGGCTGCCGAGACCGCGATCGCGGAAGGGACGGCGGACGCCGTCTGGCGCAGCCTGGACAACGCGGCACTGCAGCGCGTGACCGACGAGATCGACGGCAGCTCGGACTCGGTGACGGCGAAAGGGTTCCGCCGGTTCCCGATGCCGGGAATGCGGGTGACCCAGCTGGTCTGGAACCAGGACTCGAAGCTTCGCGACAACACCAAGCTGCGCGAGGGCGTGGAGAAGGCGCTCCAGCCGGACCGCACCCTCGACTCGATCGTCCCGGTCGGGGTTGCCGATCACGCCAAGTCGTTCCTGCTCGGCGGCCGGCCGAAGCTCCCCAACCTCGACGGCAACCGCATCCACATGACTCTGGGCTACCAGCCCACTGCCCCGGGGCACTCCGACCTGGCCAGCCTGATCCGCGACCGGATCGAGAGCCTCGGCGGAGTGAGCGTCCGGCTGGTCACCGGCGGCAGCGCCGACCTGTGGCTGACCGATTCACCGGCCTGGGTGAACAACGCGACGGGTTGGCTGCAGCGCTACCTCGAGCGTCCCCTGCCGGGCAGCAGGGCGAAGCTGGAACTGCTGGAGACCAGGGCGCGCACCACCAGCGGGACGGCGCGCACCGCGGCGCTGACCGAACTGCAGCAGCAGGCCGCGGCGGACGCGACGGTACTGCCGGTCTCTCAGGGGAACGGGGTCCTGTTCCTCGCCAAGGGCGTCGACCTGATCGGCGAGCCGTTCGGGAGCGGGCAGATGCTCGGGCTGTGGGGGTTCACTCGTGCCTGAGCCCCTGAGTGGCGTGCACACCGGACTCCTTCGGGCGGGGGAGAGGGTCACATTGAGCGACCCCAAGGGACGGCGGCACTCGGTGCTGCTGGCGCCGGGAGTGGTGTTCCACACCACGAAGGGAGCGATCAGCCACGACGACCTGATCGGGCAACCGGAAGGTACCGTGGTCCGTTCCGCCGGCGGGGTCGCCTATCTGGCGTTCCGCCCCCTGCTGGAGGAGTTCGTCGTCACCATGCCTCGGGGGGCGGCGGTGGTCTATCCGAAGGATGCCGCGCACATTCTGGTGCAGACCGACATCTTCCCGGGCGCACGGGTACTGGAAGCCGGTGCCGGGTCGGGGTCGCTGAGCATCTTCCTGCTGCGGGCGATCGGACCCACCGGACGGCTCTACTCCTACGAGCGGCGCCCGGAGTTCGCCGCGATCGCGCGGAAGAACGTGTCCGCGTTCTTCGGTGCCGAACACCCGGCGTGGGAGCTGCGGGTCGGAGACCTGGTCGCCGACATCGGCCCCGAGCGGGTCGACCGGGTGGTGCTCGACATGCTGGCGCCGTGGGAGTGCGTGGACGTCGTGGCCGACGTGCTCGAGCCCGGTGGGCTGCTGTGCTGCTACGTCGCGACCACCACCCAGCTGGGGCGGACCATGGACACACTGCGGGCGCACGGCGGCTTCACCGAGCCGGACGCCCGCGAGTACCAGGCGCGCGGCTGGCACGCCGAGGGCCTGGCGATCCGTCCGGGACACACCACGACCGGCCACACCGGGTTCCTCATCTTCACCCGGCGACTCGCCCCCGGCGTGGTCGCTCCGCCCCGGCGCAGGCGTCCGGCGCCGGGCGCCTATGGCCCCGACTACTCCGGGCCGCGACCGAGGGGTGTGGACGCGGGAGGCGACGATGCCTGAGCCTGCCGAACTGGCCCGGCAGCTCGCCGACGCGAACGGGCTGCTCGAAGCCAGGGCTCGTGCCCTGGACCTGGCCGAGCGCCGGCTCAACGACGCCCGCGGGGACGCCCGACGGCTGGCCCAGGTCAACGAGAAGCTGAACGCGACGCTGGCCGACGCCCGCGCCTCCCTGGTAGAGCTGCGCGAGCAACTGGACGCACTCGCCCGACCACCCGCGTCCTTCGGGCTCGTGGTGGCGAGCGGGGCGGACACCGTGGACGTCGCCACCGGTGGACGCCTGTTGCGGTGCGCCGTCAGCCCGGACGTGGAGCCTGCGGCCCTGGGCGTGGGCAGTCGCGTCCTGCTGAACGAGGCCCTCCTCGTGGTGGCGGCGGTGGAGCCCTTGCCGGCCGGTGAGGTGGTCCGGCTGGCCGAGGTTCTTCCGGACGGTCGCCTGTTGAGCGTCGGTGCCTCGGGTGAGGAGGTGGTGCTGCTGCCGGGTTCGGGGCTCTCCGCCGACACATTGCGTCCGGGGGTCGCGCTGCTCGCCGATCGCCGTGCGTTGCTCGCGCTGGCAACGGTGCCGCGCAGCGAGGTGGCCGACCTGACGCTCGAAGAGGTGCCGGACGTCAGTTACGCCGACATCGGCGGATTGGTTGCCCAGATCGAGCAGATCCGCGACGCCGTCGAACTGCCGTTCCGGCACCGGGAGCTGTTCACCGAGTTCGGGCTGCGTCCGCCGAAGGGGGTGTTGCTGTACGGGCCGCCGGGCTGCGGCAAGACGATGATCGCCAAGGCCGTGGCGAACTCCGCCGGCAGCCACTTCCTCAACATCAAGGGCCCTGAGCTGCTGGACAAGTACGTGGGCGAGACCGAGCGCCAGATCAGGGCGATCTTCACCCGGGCGAAGGAGCGCGCCACGTCCGGTCGCCCTGTGGTGGTCTTCTTCGACGAGATGGACGCCCTGTTCCGCACCCGCGGCAGTGGGGTCTCCTCCGACGTCGAGGCGACCATCGTGCCGCAGCTGCTCAGCGAGATCGACGGGGTCGAGGGGCTCGCGAACGTGATCGTGATCGGCGCCACGAACCGCGAGGACCTGATCGATCCCGCAATCCTGCGTCCCGGCCGACTCGACGTGAAGATCAAGCTGGATCGGCCGGACGCGGCGGCGGCCGCGGAGATCCTGGCCCGCTACCTGGACGGGCAGACCCCGCTGAACACCGGAGGCGTCGACGCGGGCGAGTTCCGGCGGGGGCTGATCGATGCGATCGTGGAGCGGCTCTACGCGCGCAGCGACGCCAACCGGTTCATCGAGGTGACCTACGCCGGCGGCGACAGGGAGGTGCTCTACGTGGCCGACTTCGTTTCCGGCGCGATGCTGGCCGGGATCGTCGGGCGGGCGAAGAAGGCGGCGATCAAGGAGTTGATCGGCGGCGGCGAGCGGGGCCTGCGGCGCGAACACGTGCGGTCGGCCTGTGCGGCAGAGATCGCCGAGAACGAGGAGCTGCCGAACACGACCAATCCCGACGACTGGGCCCGGATCTCTGGTCGGAAGGGCGAGCGGATCGTGTTCCTGCGCACCCTGGTCGGCTCGCGCGCGATCAGTCCGTCGTGATCGTCCGCCACTGCCCCGGGCGGTCTCCGGGGAACGCCAGAGCCGTCGGGAGGGGCCGGCCGTGACCCCGCGTGTGCTCGGCATCGAGACCGAGTACGGCATCCTCGCGCCCTCCGCGCCGGACGTGCACGCGGCGGCACTCAGCGCGGCCGTCGTGGCGGCCTACCCTGGCACCGCTACCGGCACGACGCTGGACTGGGTGGACCCGATCCCGATCGAGGACGCGCACAACCGCGTCCTCGCCAACGGCGCACGGCTCTACGTCGACCACGCCCACCCGGAGTACTCCGGGCCGGAGGTGAGGACGGCTGCCGATGCCGTCGCCTATGACCTGGCGGGGGACGCCGCGGTCGTGGACGCGGCGCGCGCGGCTTCCGCTCAGCTCGGCCTGGAGATCGGCATCTACAAGAACAACACCGACTCCCACGGAGCCTCCTACGGCTGCCACGAGAACCACCTGCTGTCGCGCTCGGTGCCCTGGCCTTCGATTCGGGCTGCCCTGCCCGCGTTCCTGGTGTCGCGCTCCGTGGTTGTCGGCGCGGGCAGGGTGGGCGTGGGGCAGCAAGGGGAGCAGGCGGGGTTCCAGCTCACCCAGCGGGCGGACTTCTTCGAGACGGTGGAGGGCATCCAGACCACCCGCCGCCGGCCGATCGTGAACACCAGGGACGAGCCGCACGCGCCGGCCGCGGCGTACCGGCGGCTGCACGTGATCACCGGGGACGCGAACCGGTGTGAGTACGCGACCTGGCTGAAGGCGGGCACGCTCGCTGCGTTCCTGACCGCACTCGAGGCGGGCGCGTTGCCGGAGCTGGAACTGGCTGATCCGGTGGCCGCCTTCCACACGGTCAGCCACGACGTCGGGCTGGCCGAGCCGCTGGAGCTCGCCGACGGGCGGCGCCTGTGCGCGCTCGACCTGCAGGACGCGGCGTGGGAGGCCGTGGCGGAGGCCGCGGAGCGTCGTCCGCAGGCCTTCGAGAGCGACGTCCTCACCGCCTGGCGCGACGTGCTGGACGACCTTCGGGCGGACCCGTCCCGGTGCGCCGACCGGCTGGACTGGGTCGCCAAGTACCAGTTGCTGGACGCCTACGCCGCCCGGCACGGCCTGGACTGGACCAGCCCCCGCCTGGCTCAGCTCGACCTCGCGTGGGCGCGACTCGACCGCCCCGGTCCGTGGGACGCCCTCGCCGGCGCGGGCCGGCTGCGCTCGGTGGTGACGCGCGAGCAGGTCGCCCGGGCAGGCAGCGAGCCACCCGCCGACACGCGCGCCTGGACGCGGGGAAGGGTGGTTGCCCTGGCCGCCGAGCGGGTCAGCGGCGCCTCCTGGGACTGGCTGCGGGTCCGCGACGCGGGTGGCACAACGCACCGCCTCGACCTGCCGGAACCGACCGGCCACACGCGCGCCGAGGTCGGAGACCTCGCCGACGAGACCGCGGTGGCCCGGCTGCTGGCCGGCACCCCGGCCGGGTGAGCTGGTCGGGGAGGGCGCCGGCCGGCCCGATCGCCGGTGAGGTGGGTCTCGAGCAGCGCTGGACCACGAGTAGGCTGTCGGCGCCAACAGATCAGGAGGACCCGGTGGCCGAGCGCGTGCAGCGGAAGCGGACGCCCCAACGTGTCGACGAGGTGGCCGAAGCCACCCCGGCTCCGGCGAGGTCCATCGACTACGACACGATCCTCGACCAGATCGACGCGGTGCTCGAATCGGACGCGGAGGAGTACGTCCGCTCTTTCGTGCAGAAGGGCGGCCAGTGAACACCGGACGGAGCCCCCTTCTCCCGCCGCGCTCTTCCGGACGACAACTCCGCGGGGACGCCGCATGAGCGAGCGCGAACTCTCCCCGGCGCTGGTGATCGGCACGGGCCTGGTCGGTGCATCGGTCGCCCAGGCCCTCACCCGCGAAGGGATCACCGTCCACCTGCAGGACAAGGTCTCCAGCCATGCCCGCGTCGCGGCGTCCCGCGGTGCGGGTACCACGGCGGCTCCGGTGCCCGCCGAGGTGCGGCTGGTGGTGGTTGCCGTGCCGCCGAATGCCCTGCCCGCGGTGATCCACAAGGCTCTCGACGCCTATCCGCACGCCACCGTCACCGACGTCGGCTCCGTGAAGGGCACCGTTCTCGCCGCATTGCGCAAGACGGACGCCGACCTTGCCCGCTACGTCGGCTCCCACCCGATGGCGGGATCCCAGCATGTCGGTCCGCTGACCGCGCGCGCCGACCTCTTTGTCGACCGCACCTGGGTGGTCACGCCGCACGACACGTCCGCTGCCCACGCGGTGCTCGACGTGGCGGAGGTCGCCCGGCTCTGCGGGGCCCGTCGGGTCACGATGGGGGCTGCCCATCACGACGAGGCTGTGGCGCAGGTCTCCCACCTGCCGCACCTGGTTTCTGTGCTGATGGCGGGGACGCTCACCCGCGTGCCGCCCGAACATCTCCGCCTGGCCGGCCAGGGCGTGCGTGACGTGACCAGGATCGCGGGCTCGGATCCGAAGCTGTGGCAGCAGATCATCGGCGCGAATGCGGTCGCCGTGCGGCACGAACTGGAGGAGATCCAGGCAGATCTGGCCGGGCTGATCGCCGCTCTCGACGCCGGTGACGTGACCGCGCTGCTGGAGCGGGGGCTCGAGGGCACCCGGGCGCTTCCCGGCAAGCACGGGCTCACCGCGACCAGCTATGCGCACGTGGTGGTCGAGATCCCCGACGAGCCGGGATCCCTGGCCCGGCTGTTCGCCGACATCCAGGCCGCAGGGGTGAACGTCGAGGACGTCTCGATCGACCACGACCTCGAGCGCGAGGTGGGCTGGCTCTCGGTGCAGGTGGCGCCCGAGCGGGCCGGAGACCTCGCCACAGCCATGACCACCGCGGGCTGGACCGTCCGCGACGCCGACACGCCCTTGTAGACCCTGGAGGACAGCATGGCCGCAGACCGCCTCGTGATCGCCATCGACGGACCGAGCGGGTCCGGGAAGTCGACGACCTCGAAGGGGGTGGCGAAGGCGCTCGGCCTGGCCTACCTGGATACCGGTGCGATGTATCGCGCCGTCACCTGCGCGTACCTGGAGGCGGGTGTCGAGCCGTCCGACGAAGCGGGCGTGATCGCTGCGACGGTGAACGCGAACCTCGAGATCAGCACTGACCCGGACGCCCAGTGGGTGCGGGTCAACGGCGCCGACGTGACCGAGCGCATCCGTGAGCCGGAGGTGTCGGCGAAGGTGAGTGCCGTCTCGACGGTTGCCGAGTGCCGCGCCGATCTGGTGGCGCGGCAGCGGGCGATCATCGACGCGGCGCCGGCGGGGATCGTGGCCGAGGGCCGCGACATCACCACGGTGGTGGCGCCGGACGCGGACGTGAGGTTGCTCCTGACCGCTGATCCGGAGATCCGGATGGCGCGACGCCAGGCCGAACTCGGCGACAAGGTGGACGCAGCCCAGCTCGCCGACCAGGTGCTCCGCAGGGATTCCGACGACTCGAAGCTGGTGAACTTCACGACCGCGGCGGACGGGGTCACGCACCTGGACTGCACGTACCTCACGCTGGAGGAGACGATCCAGGCCGTGCTCGACCTGGTGGCTTCGACCCGACGCTGACCTCCGGCGGCCGGGGCCACACCCTGCGCAGTGCGATCCAGGTCAGGGCGCCGAGCACGATGGGGCCGATCTGCACCTGCGTCGCGGTCGCGATCGCCGTGGACAGGGCGGGCAGGAGCCAGGCGGCGACCAGGACCTCGCGGTCACCGCGCCGCCATCCGTCGGCGAGGCCCCCGATGGCGAGCCATGCGATCGGGAAGGCGAGCCAGGCGAGGTCGTAGTCGTGCACGTGCGGGTTGGCAAGGAAGGTGGCCGTCATCAGCACCGCACCGCGCAGGGTCACCGAATCCGTCCGCCGCCAGACCAGCCACACCGCGGCTGCGCTCGCGACGGCGACGACCGCGTACCCGGCGTACGCCCACTCCACGGACGCCCCGAACAGCCGGAGCATCGCGAAGGTGGAGGGCATCTTCGTCCACGGCAGCGCGCCGGACTCGGTGGCAGCGGACGCGATCGGCATGCTGGCCAGCCACGCGGCGATCGAACCCCGGCCCAGGACCAACTCGCTCAGGCCGAGCGCGGCGACGGCCGTGCCGGCGGCCACGAGCATCGTCTTCCAGGCCCTGCCGGCGAGCAGCGCGACGGCGAACAGGACGGCCAGGTGCGGCTTGATGATCAGCAGGCCGAGCAGGACCCCGGACAGGGCCGGGCGCCGGCGCAGGGTGAGGATCGAGGCGGCGGCGAGAGCCGCGGTGAGCAGGCCGTTCTGGCCTTGCGCGACACACATCCACAGGCCGGGAAAGGTTGCGATCAGCAGCGACGCGTCCGGCCGTGCGATCGTGCGGCGCAGGAGCAGCCACCACGCTGCGGTGGTGGCGCCGAGGAAGACCGCGAGGGCAACCGGGTAGGGCAGCAGCGCGAGCGGTGCGACCACGACGAGGAAGGGCGGCGGGTAGAACCACGGCCAGCCGAAACCGGTGTAGGCGGGCACCACTGACTGCTGCACGGGTAGCAGGACGCTGAAATCCCACGCCAGCGGGGCGTGCCCGGCCAGGGCGACCTTGGCCGCGCTGTAGAAGCACAGGAAGTCCGCGCCCACCACCTGGCCGCGGAAGTCGAGGCCGTCATGGATGGTGAACAGGTACGCCAGGACGCCCAGGGCGTACATCACGACCAGGATCCGCGGGTACACGCGCAGACGCTCGGCGTCGAGCCAGTGCCGGGGTTCCGATCCGGTGGTCGCGTCCGTTGCACTGTGCACGTCTGCAGTCTGGCATCGCCGCGGCTCCAGACTGGAGAGGCGCGTGCGGTAGCCTAGCCAGTCGCACGAACAGCAGAGGGGAAGCCGATGACCGAAAGCACCTGGGCCGACCAGGTCAAGCCGGTGGTGGCCGTCGTCGGCCGTCCGAACGTCGGCAAGTCGATGCTGGTGAACCGCATACTCGGCCGCCGCGAGGCAGTCGTCCAGGACCTGCCCGGGGTGACCAGGGACCGGGTCAGCTACGACGCGGAGTGGAACGGCCGCGAGTTCGTGGTCGTCGACACCGGCGGCTGGGCACCGGACGCGAAGGGCATGGCCGCCCAGATCGCGGAGCAGGCGGAATTGGCGATCAGCGCCGCGGACGTCGTGCTCTTCGTCGTGGACGCCGCCGTCGGCACGCAGGACGTCGACGAGGCCGTCGTGGAGGTCCTGCGCCGCAGCCGCAAGCCCGTGGTGCTGGCAGCCAACAAGGTGGACGACCTGCGCCTGGAGGCCGACGCGGCCGCGATGTGGAATCTCGGCCTGGGGGAGCCGCACCCGGTCTCGGCGCTGCACGGACGCGGCACCGGCGACCTGCTGGACGCGCTGCTTGCCGCGATGCCCGAGGCGCCGCGTGAGGGCGAGCAGCAGATCGGCGGACCGCGCCGGGTGGCGATCGTGGGCCGCCCCAACGTGGGCAAATCGTCGCTGCTGAACCAGGTGGCGAACTCGCGCCGGGCCGTGGTGGACAACGTCGCCGGCACCACGGTCGACCCCGTCGACGAGCTGGTCGAGGTGGGCGGTGTGGTCTACCGGTTCGTCGACACCGCGGGCCTGCGCCGCCGGGTGAAGGAGGCGTCCGGTCACGAGTACTACGCCGCGCTACGCACCCAGGGCGCGATCGAGCGCGCTGAGGTCTGCGTGGTGGTGCTGGACGCGTCCGAGACGATCAGCGACCAGGACCTGCGCATCCTGACCATGGTGGAGGAGGCCGGCAAGGCGTTGGTGATCGCCTACAACAAGTGGGATCTCACCGACGAGGAGCGGCGCCGTTACCTCGCCCGCGAGGTGGAGCAGGACATCCGGGCGTTCGCGTGGGCACCGAGCGTGAACATCTCGGCGTTGACCGGGCGCAACGTCGACAAGCTGTCGAAGGCGATCGAGGAGGCGCTGGAGGGCTGGGAGACGCGCGTGTCCACCGGCAAGCTCAACGCGTTCCTCGGCCGCCTGGCGGCGGCGCACCCACACCCGGTCCGGGGTGGCAAGCAGCCGCGGATCCTGTTCGGCACGCAGGCGCACAACTGCCCGCCGACGTTCGCGTTGTTCACGTCCGGCCAGTTCGACCCGCAGTACGTGCGTTTCGTGGAGCGGCGGTTGCGCGAAGACTTCGGCTTCCGCGGCTCGCCGGTGCACGTGGAGGTACGTGCGCGGGAGAAGCGCAAGAAGTAACGGCGGGGCGGGGGGTCGGAGCCTCGTTCAGCCCTGTGCAGGACCCTGACCCGCCGGCGGCTGCTGGCCGCCCTGCTGCCAGCCGTTCCAACCCGGCGGCGGCGGGTTCTGCGGACCACCCGGCTGCTGCGGTGGCTGAGCCTGCCCCGGAGGCTGAGCCTGCCCCGGTGGTGTCCACCCCTGCGGCTGCCAGGAGCGTCCGGGATCCGGCTGCCACTGCGCCGGGTAGCCCTGCTGTGGTTGGGCGTAGTACTGGCCCGGCGGGGCGTAGTATCCGGGCCCGCCCGGATACCCGTAGGCGGGCGGGGCAGGCATCTCGCTGCGCCGAACCTGATCGATGAACATGTAGGTGAGGTACGACTGCAGGAACGGGTAGGCGACCATTTGCACGACGACCTGCAGCGCGTAGATGATCAGCATCGCGGGGATCATGGCTGCCAGGACGGCCAGGACCTGCGACGGATCAGGGTTGTCGGGGAGATAGCTCATGTTCATGCCGAGGGGGATCAGGGCGACCTGCCCGATCGTGCCGACGGCGGATGACACCATCGCCACGGCGAATGCAGCCAGGAGGTAGTACCCGAGCGTCCGCCAGAAGGCACCTCGGGTGAGGTTCCAGGAGCGCTTCATGCCCTCGATGCCGCCAAGGCCCTCGATCGCGACGGCCGGCACGGTGTAGAGGAGCTTGGTGCTGAGGAAGAGGCCGAGCGGGACGGCGGCGAGCGACAGCAGCAGGATCAGGCCGACGACGGCGATGGCGCCGGACGCGGAATCCTGTCCGCTCGATGCCACCGAGCCGATGGCACCGAAGATCAGGATCCCGAACAGCACGTAGATCGCGACGACCGCGAGGATGCCGATGGCGATGACGCTCGCCATTCGTGGCAGGAAGCCACGGGTGCGGGCGAGAACGCCGCGGAAGTCGGGGAACTGGCCCTGGGCGATCTCGTAGGCTGCCTGCGAGAGCATGCCGTAGGCCTTCAGCTGGAGGAGGACCGCGACCAGCATGCCGAAGACGAAGAGGGCGATTCCAGCGATCAGCCCGGTCGGTGCGGCCGTCCGGTCACCATTCGCCAGGGCGAGGATCGAGGGCACCATGAGCATGGTGGCGAGAGCCATCACCGCGAGCACGGCGAGCGCCGGCATCAGTGAGATCAGGACGAGCAGCCCGAACCGGCGCTTGAGCGCTTCGACGCTGGCGGAGAAGAGGCCTCCGATGTCGATCGGGCTGGGCTTGAGGACAGGGGTAGGTGCGAGCACGGGACCAGCCTAATCGGCGGCACTGACCTCAGGGCTCGGCGACCGTGCGCGGAACCTTCCCGAAGAGCTGCAGGACCCGGCACATCACCTTGTGTCCGCCGTCCGCGGCCGGATCGAACATGAGCGGACAGCCGCCCTCGATGACGGTGGCGCCGTGCTCACGGCCGTAGGCCGCGGCCTCGGGGGAGACGCTCCCCGCGTCCACGGACCGGTGCATCCAGATCTTGTGGATGCCGAGTTCCACGGCCTCCTTGACGGTACCGAGGGCATGCTCGGGGCGGGTGCCGATCACGACGGCCTCTACGCCGCCGGGGATGGCGGCAAGGTTGGGGTAGCAGGGCTTTCCGGCGAGTTCGGTGGCGTGGGGGTTCACCGGGAACACCTCGAAACCGCGCTCGATGAGGCGCTCGTAGACGGCATTGCTGCCGTGCCCTTGTGGGTCCCGGGACACGCCGGTGACGGCGACTCTGGAGCTGGCAAGGAAGTCGCGGGCAGCGTCGGCGAGTTTCATGGGGTCTCCGTTCAGTTCTTGCGGTAGGTGCGGACGGCGTCGGTGTCGACGAAGGTGAGGGTTGGACGGGAGCTTCCGTGGCGGATGCCCAGGTGTTTGCCGTCGCCGGGGTCGGAATCGCTGCTCGGGGTTCGGACGCGACGAGCGGGGGAGGAGTTGCCGTCGGCGTCCACCCAGAAGATGCCGATCACGTCACGAGCCTCGTCCGGCCTGATCTCGACGATGCCGGTGACCAGGATCCAGAGCTTGCCGGTGGAACTCATCGCGACCTCGACGCTGGGGTGCACGAGAAGGCTCGGGTGGTCGGCGTCCACGAGATCGAAGCGCAGGTTCACCCCGGGCCGGGTGAGCAGCAGGTGGCCGGCGGCGGCGGTGAGGGTGAACGGGCGCGCGCCCTGGCCCTTGAAGGCCTTGACGGTGGTGATCCTGCCGGTCAGGGGGTTCACCCGAACCTGCCTGCCCCTCGTGTCGAAGCCGTAGAGGCTCGCGCCGTCGCCCACGACGAGGTGGACGTAGCGGGCCATCGAGACGGTCTTGAGCTGCCTGGACGGGGTGAGCCGGAGCAGTGCGGGGGAGTCGATCGTGGTGCTGGTGAGCACGACGGAGCCATCGACGAGAGCCATCGGATCCGCCCACTGGAAGTACTGGCCCTGCGCGAGGTACTTCTTGGGGAGCTTCACCTGGCCGAGGTAGCGTCCGCTGTCGTCGTAGTGCGCGAGACGCTTCTTCGCGGCGTCCGCGTACCACCAGGTGCGGTCGGGCACTTGTGCGCCGTAGCCGGGGCCCCACGCAACGTTCTCACCGCCCGGCGACGTCCCGAGCCGGGCGTCGTCGCGGCCGTAGCTGAGCTTCTGCGTTCGCTGCCAGCTACTGCCGAGTCTTCCCGGCGTGCTGAGCACGAGGGTCCGGACCACCGTCGGCGCCGGAGCCGTGGCAGGTGTCGTGAGCGTCATGGCGAGCCTTTCGACAGCTCCAGCCTAGGGCCAGGCGGCGCCGTGGCGGGGCAGTTCGTGAGCACCGCCTGATTCGTAGTAGAGTCACCAGCCGGGCCGGAGACGGCCTCACAACCGAAGAACGGGCTGTAGCGCAGTTTGGTAGCGCACTTGACTGGGGGTCAAGGGGTCGCAGGTTCAAATCCTGTCAGCCCGACGTATGTATGCCCTTGTGAGGGGCACAATCCAGGTGATGAATTCCCTTCCGTGGGCCTATCGTGGGCCTAACAGATGGCCCACGCGTTCAGTCAGCCCAGCTTCTGTGAATCCTGTCAGCCCAAGATCGGGGCCCACGATCGGGCCCGATCAAGCGCCAGGAGTGGGGCGAGTCTTGGGTAGGTACCGGCCACGTCTTGACGATGGAGGACGGCAGGCCGGTCGATCCCTCTACATGACGAGGCCTTTCGCCAGGGCTGACCGACCAGACAGAGGGGTATCTCCGCGACCAGCAGGCGGCCCGGGCGGCACAGCGCGCACTTACCGGGGCGGAGGTCGAACAGTTCATGGCTCAGCACCACGTGAGTCCCCGCAATCAGCCTGATTCGCCTGTCCGAGCGGCCTCCGGCTGCCAGCATGGCCACATGAAGTTCACCGAGATCGTGAGCCGGGTCAATGGCTTCAGCTGCCCCATCTTCGGTGTCTCCTGGACACCAGCGACCGCTGACGTGACCGTGGCGCGGCGAGTCATTGCAGAGGTGGAGTCCCGTCGCGTCCTGTTCTCGACCTACACCAACGAGGTGCCAGAGCAGTGCGTCTCCTCAGTGCTCGAACTGCGGCGGTTCTTCACCGAGGTGATCGGGGAAGCGGAGGCCGGCCAGAACTTGATCGGGCCGGTTCGGATTATGCGTCGGTACTGCCTGCGGTTCCTCGAACGCGTGGGCGCATCGGAGACCCGCGAGGTGCCGGGCGACCGGCACCTCTTCCGCGAGCCCCACTGGCACATGCACGACTACTGGTTCGGTGAAGCCCTCGGAGAGCTTCGCGCCGGTGTCGGGTTACAGGTCGCGATCATCGCTACCGCCTACGGTCTTGATGTGGAGGACGACCTCGCCTCAATGCTTCCGCAGCCCGACTCGCAGTAGCTCAGCTGGCCGCGTTCTGCTGCTTGACCGCGACCTGGGCTCCGATGGTGCCGAACAGACTGCGCAGCTTGCCTGGCTTCCATTTGCGTGTAGACCTCCGCGGTGACGGCGGGGGCTCCTGTGCCGGAGCGCCCGGCTCACCGCGAGCAGCTCGCCGGTCGCATCCCACATGAGCGACGCCGCGCAGTGACGCACGCCGTGCAGTTCAACCGGGGGCCCATTTCGAGCGAGTGCACAGCCCTTCTGATCTGGTCACAAGCTGCCAAGATCGTCCTGGTCTTCGTGGCCGACAGGAGCCGCTCGCTGCCTTCTTCATGTGCACCAACGCATGTGAGGAGGACCCGATGTCCAGCATCGCAGCCGCCCGTTCCAGAGAGCTCCTGACGCTCGACGCCGCAGCGGAACTGCTGGGGGTGAGCACCTCCACCGTCCGCCGCCGCATCACGGACGGTCAGCTTCGCGCCTTCCGCACCGGCAAGCGGCTGATCCGCATCCGGCTCCAGGACCTGGACGACCTGTTGCGCGAGATCCCGTCCGCGGGCCGGCGTCCGCGATCAGTCCGAGGCCGGTGACCATGAGTCAGGGTGAGCTGGTCGACGGTCGCTGGCCAGTCGTAGTTGATGCCGAGGCTGCCTACGAGGCGATCCGCTCGATCAACCACCGGACGATCTGGCTGTCCGACGGGCTCCCGGCCCCGGCTGTCTACTGGGTGCTGGCCGAACTCAAGTCGGCCCTCGGGTACAGCGCCCAGCAGGCGCTTGAGCAACTCGGCCGCGGGCTCGCCCAGTCGCTCGACCACTACGAGGTCTACGAGGACGATGGGCGCGACCCGGCGGCGTCGAGCGAGGCAGCGTGTGCGGCGCTGACGGCTGCCGCCGACCTCGCTGGGCAAATTGGCGTACTCCTTGATGCCGCTCAGCTCGCGATCGCCGGCCAGGGGTATCGGTCCTTGTCCGAGCGGGTTGGTGAGTCATGACGCTGCCGTGGCGTGGCACTGTCGAGCCGGCGTCCCATCCTGACCACCCTTCCCGGATCGCAGAATCCGGTCTAGCGTGGCAACACCTGCCCCCAGGTCCTGCCCATTGCACAACCTCCTCGTCGGAGAGATGTGAGGGCATTTCTGGTTTTCCGGGCAGCCACAACTCAACACCGCACCCCGGGCGTGGAACGGTTGAGAGGGCCTCTTTCGTCGCCCGTGGCCATCGACAGCACCTTGCTGCCTTCTGTATGAGCGAAGCCACGCGAAGGAGGACCCGGATGGTGACGCGTGTAGTCGTCGCGGTCACGAGCGTGGCGGTGTTGTGCCTGGTGGGCTGTACCCCAATCGCGACCCAGACTGTGTCGCCGACACCGCCGGCTACCAGTTCTGTCGCCACCTCGACTCCGGTCGCGACGCCCACGACCACACCGGAGTCGTCGGCCGAGCAGCAGGCCGCTGTGAATGCGGTCGAGAAGTGGTACCTGATCTACAACGAGGTCATGCGCCGCGAACGCGACCCCAATGACCTGGCCCGGGCTGCTCGCGGGACTGCTTTGGCGGACGCCCAGGTGGCGTACAACAAGTTCGGCATGGCGGGACTCACGGTCGAGGGCGACATCACGATCTCGGAACTGATGCCCGGCGATCCGATCGCCAAGCAGCGCCAAGCAGTCCTCGTGAGGCTCTGCGAGGACATGACCAAGTGGAGTGTTCTCGACTCGGATGGAAACGACACGCTCTCGCTGGATTCGAAGGTTGTGCGCCCCTTGGTCATCACCGTCGAGGACTGGCCGAAGGACGGATGGTTTGTGACTTCGACCACCGGAGGGGAACAGTCATGCGCTGGCTCCGGTTCCTGATCGCCCTTGCGGTGGCTGCGGTGTTGCTCCTGGGCAACCCGAGTTCGGCGACCGGTGACGCACGTCCAGGGTGCAGGTCCGTCGTCAAGGTCGACAAGGACCGCACCATCTCGATAGAGATCGTCTGCGACCAATCCGGCGAATCCGGGGCCGCCTACACCTCGGGCAGGCGCGTATGCATGTTCGGCAAGTCGGAGGTCCCGTGCAAGTCTGACCAGGGCACGTGGTACTCACCGAGGCAGTGCTACATCAGCCGGATCGACCCCCCACCGGATTTCTCCTACCCGGCGTGGGAGGGTCGAACCACCGGGAGCCTCTACTACTGCCGCCTCAGCGGCTTGGACGTGGGGACTCCAATGGTCATCTGGATCGGCAGTTCAACCCCTCCACCAGATCCGGAGGAGCTGGCTCGACGGGCGGTCAATCAGATGCAACTCAAGCCGATCACGATCGGGATCGTGCCGAACGACGACCCTGACTCGGTGGGTCTGGTGGGGATGCCGATCTGGCTGTGGGCCGACAGCCCCTCCGATCAGACGATGGGGCCCATTTCCCGGTCGGCGTCGGAGGGTGGCTACACGGTGACTGCGACCGCCGAGGTCGAGCGTGTGCGCTGGTCGATGGGCGACGGGGGAGTGAAGACCTGCGCTGGGCCGGGGACGCCGTACAAGCTGAAGTACGGGATCACGGAGTCGCCGACGTGTGGCTACCGGTTCGAGAAGCAGGGCGAGTTCACGGTGGCGGCCCGTTCGGACTGGCTCGTGCGGTGGTCAGGAATCGGGGAGACGGGCACGTTCCGGATCTATCTGACCGAGAACACCCAGGTCGTGATTGGTGAGTTGAACGTCCTGACTGTCAGCGAAGGGAGTTGAGTCGTATGTCGGTGCTGAGCATGAGGAAGCAGGAGACACCGTCTCCTGACTCTGTGAGCAGAGCGCGGACGCTGGCCCGCCCGCCGAAGGTCCGTCGGCGTCCGCTGGTGTTGATGGGCGCTATCGCTGCTGTCCTGGTGGGAGCGTTGGCGGCAGTTTGGATCTGGACGACGTCAGCGACCGCAACCGATGTGGTCGCGGTTCGTCAGGCGGTGCAGCGGGGCGAGGTGATCGACCGCGCTGATCTGGAGGTCGTGAAGATCGGTCTCGACCCGGCGCTCGACATCGTGCCGGCCTCCCGGATCGAGCAGATCTCTGGCCAGCGGGCCGCGACAGACTTGGCGCCGGGCGGGCTGTTGGTAGCAGGTTCGGTGACGAACGAGGTGCTGCCGAAGGCCGGGGAGGCGCTCGTCGGCGTTGGACTGGCACCGGCGATGCTCCCGGCCGAACCGCTCTTGGCCGGTGATCACGTGAGGATCGTCGAGACGCCGGGCCAGCAGGGTGAGGTCGTCACGGCGCCAGTAGTGATGGAGGCGGTCGTCTCCCGGGTCACGATCCTCGAAACCGGCGACACCTTGGTCGATGTGCTGGTGCCGACGGAGAAGTCGGCTGAGTTGGCTGCCAGGGCTGCGACCGGCCGGGTGGCTCTAGTGCTTGAGTCGCGGGAGCGGTGATGGCACATGGCTGTGTACGCGTGCGCTTCAGCGTCTGGTTCTCCCGGGGTCACCACGACGGTACTGGCGTTGGCGTGCGAGTGGCCGCGCCCTGTGGTGGTGGTCGAGGCTGACCCGACGGCGGGGTCGGCCATTCTTGCTGGCTTCTTCCGCGGCGTGGTCGAGCCGACCGGCGGGATGGTGGAGCTGATGGTCGCGCAGCGTCAGGATCAGCTGGCAGAGCGTCTGCCGTCGGCGTTGCTGCCGATCCCGGACTCGGCGGTAAGGGTGTTGCCGGGCATCCAGACCCGCGCGCAGGCTGCGGGGCTGGAGTCGCTGTGGTCACCACTGTTGACCGCGCTGCGTGACCTGGATGAGACGGGCATGGACGTTCTAGTCGATGCGGGACGTCTGCCGTGGACGGGCCCGCTGAACCCGCTCGTGCTCGGTGCAGACGTCCTGCTCGTGGCATCAGGGTCGAACCTGCCGGCGGTCGCGAAGACTCGCGCCCTGGCTGCGGATCTCGCCGATCAGCGCCCGTCCGGCGTCGGTCTGCTGATCATCGGCCCTGGCCGGCCGTACGGCATCGGTGAGGTCGCGAAGGCCCTCGGCATGCCGGCTGTGGGAGGGATCGATTGGGACGCCCGTGCCGCGGCCGTCTACTCCCAGGGTGACGCGCCTGCCCACCACGCGGAGCGCTCGGCGTTCCGGGCCAGCATCCGGGCCACCGGCGAGGCGATACGGGCCTTCGCCGACGCCGCTCGCCGTCCCAAGAGTCCGTCTCTCAGCATCGGAGGTGTCCGGTGAACGCCGACCCTAATCCGCAGGCAGACCGCCCGTCCCTGGACAGGCTGGCTCTGTTCCGGGCCACCCCGGGCGGCGACTCCACGGCTGGGGCGGGCCGGGTGCGTTCCAGCTTCCGGCTCAACCCCGTCGGCGCTCGTCCGGAGATCCGGCTGGTGGTCTCCGAGCCTGGACCGTTCGACCCCGTCCCGGCGGCCTTGCTGCCGGCGACGGTGACGCCCGGGTTCTCGATCGACTGGAAGCTGGTCGCGGCGTTCCGCGGCAAGGCCGCCGAGGCTCTCACTCAACGGCTGGGGCAGGCGTCCTCCCGCGAAGCGCAGCAGGAGTTGGGGCGGGCGATCATCACCGAGCTGCTTGACGCCGCCGCCGACGAGGCGGTGACCGCCGGTCAGTCCACCTGGACGCGGGCCGAGCAGGCGGCATTGGCGCAGGCGGTCTTCGACTCGTTGTTCCGGTTGGGACGGCTCCAGCCGCTGGTGGACGACGATCGGGTGGAGAACATCATCATCCTGGGCCACGATCGGGTGTGGCTGGAACTCATCGACGGGACGCTGATCCCTGGTCCGGCTGTGGCCGATTCCGACGAGGAGCTGATCGAGTTCATCAGCTTCCTGGCCTCCCGTGAGGGATCGGCCCGCTCGTTCTCCGAAGCGCACCCGTCGCTGGACCTGCGCCTGGCGGACGGGTCGCGGCTGTCGGCGACGAACTGGGTGACCTCGACGCCGTCGATCGTGATCCGCCGTCATCGGTTGGTTGACGTCACGCTGGACGACCTGGTGCGGCTGGGCACCCTGACCCCGGTTATGGCGACGTTCCTGAGGGCGGCGGTGAAGGCCGAGTTGTCGATCGTGGTCGCCGGAGCGCAGGGAGCAGGCAAGACCACGCTGTTGCGCGCGTTGTGCAACGAGATCGACCCGCTGGAGCAGCTCGCCACATTCGAGGATCCGCACGAGCTGTTCCTCGACGAGCTGCGGGACCGGCACGCTGTCGTGCACGCCTTCGAGGCCCGCCACGGGTCGGGCGAGATCGGCCCGGACGGCAGGCCGGCCGGCGAGTTCGGGCTGGACAAGGCCCTGCCGGTCAGCCAACGCAAGAACGTGGCACGTCAGATCGTCGGAGAAGTCCGGGGCCCGGAGGCATGGCTGATGATCAAGGCGATGGAATCCGGGTCGGGCTCGCTGTCCACCACCCATGCCGCCTCAGCGGCGGACGCGATGGACAAGTTGGTGACTTGCTGCATGGAGGCAGGCCGGCACGTGTCGAGTGAGTTGGCTGCCCGCAAGCTTGGACGGGCGATCGACCTGGTCGTTCACATCCGACTCGACAACACGACCGACGTGGACGGCACCAAGCACAGGCGCCGGGTTGTCTCCGAGATCGTCGCTGTCGGTCAGGGCGAGGCCGACCTGGGGTACGCCCTCACGACGGTGTTCAGCCCGGTGCCGAACGCGCCCGCCTCCCCGACCCTGCTGCCCGACCACCTGCGGCTGCTGGCCCGCCACGGCTTCGACATCGACACCTTCCACGCCCAGGCGACAGGAGCCCGACGATGACCACGTTGATCGCGGCAACCTCGGGTGGCCTGATCGCCGCCGGTCTGGTCATGTTCGTGCTCTGGCTGTGGCCGGCCGAACCGGACGACGCGAAGCCCCGCCGTAGCCCCGGCCTGATGATCCAATGGCGGCGGATTCCGGCCCGCACCCGTTGGTCCGTCGTCGGGGGTGTCGCCCTTGGCCTACTGGTCGCGGTCTTCACGGGGTGGTGGATCGCTGTCCTCGTGATTCCGGTCGCCGCTGTCGGGCTTCCGGTCCTGATCATCGGTACCCCGGAGAAGGCGCGCATCGAGCGTATGGAGGCCATGGCCGAGTGGACCCGCGGTCTGGCTGGAGTGCTGAGCGCGGGCGTCGGCCTCGAACAGGCCCTGGTCGCGATGCTGAAGTCGACACCGCCTGCGATCGGCAAGGAAGTCCGGTCATTGGTGGGCCGTATGCAGTCCCGCTGGTCGAGCGAGGACGCCCTGCGCGCCTTCGCCGACGACCTCGACGACCCGACCGGAGACCTGATCGCCGCGTATCTGATTCTCGGTGCGCGGAGGCGTGGCGGCAGTCTCGCGACCGTCCTGCAGACCCTGGCGGATTCTGTTGCTGAGGATGTGGCAGCCCGCCGCCAGGTCGAGGCCGAACGTGCCAAGCCGCGGGGAGCGATGCGGTGGACCACGATCATCACCGCTGTCGGGTTGACAGCTTTCTCCCTCAGCGGTGCGATGGCCGGCTACTCCAGCCCGCTCGGGCAGATCGCCCTTGCCTGCCTGCTCGGACTGTACGCGCTCACCCTGTTGTGGATGCAGCGCCTGGCTTCCCCCAAGCCGCTCCCCAGGTTTATCGGGTCGTCAGTGAGGCAGGACAGGCGGTGACCGGCATCTGGATCGTCGCGATCGCCGGGGCGCTGGTAGCGGCCGGTCTGGTGGGCATCGTCTGGTACCGGATCCCCGCCAACGTCGACGTCGTCGACGGCCTCGACCGGCTGCTGACCCCGGCACGTCCTCGCGAGGCCGCCGAGATCCCAACCACGAGCACCGAGCGGATCGGCCACTGGACGCTGCGCCACCTCCCGCCCGCGCTGTGGAGGATGGCGCCGCTGCGCGACCTGGAGATCCTGCGCAAGTCGGTGAGCGAGTTCTACGGCGAGAAGGCGCTTGTCGCGATCATCGGGCTGGTCACAGTTCCTGTGCTGACCTGGGTGCTGAGCTTCGCCGGGCTGCACCTCCCAATCGCGATCCCCGTGGGCGCAACCCTCGCGATCGCGGCCGGGCTGTGGTTCCTGCCCGACCTCGACGTCCGCAGCCGAGCGGCCGAGGCCAGGTCGGAGTTCGGCCGCGCGCTGGGCGCCTACATCGAACTGGTCGCGATGGAACGCCAAGCCGGCTCCGGCGCCCGCCAAGCCCTCGAGATCGCCGCCACCGTCGGCGAATCCTGGGTGTTCACCCGCATCAGCCAGGAACTCGCCCGCTCCGGCTGGGCCGGCCAGACCCCGTGGGAGGCACTGGACGGCCTCGGCGAGCAACTCGGGCTACCCGCCCTGGGTGACCTGTCGGACATCATGCGGCTCGGCGGCGAGGAGGGCGCCCAGGTCGTCACGACCCTGCGAGCCCGGGCCGGGGCCATCCGCACCCAGATGCGCACCGACGCCGTCGCGCACACCAACAACACCGCCGAGCGCCTCACCCTGCCCGGCATGGTCATGGCCGCCCTGTTCACCGTGATCCTCGTGGCGCCAGGACTGGCCGCCATGTTCGTCGGATAACACTCCCTCCGAAAGGAACCCGGAAATGAAACACCTCATCGCACTCCAGCTGGCCACCCAGCAACTGCTGGCCCGCACCACCCAGCCGCGTCCAAGGGACGAACGTGGCGCCACGACCGTCGAGTACGTCCTGTGGACGGCCTTCGCCGTCCTCATCGTCGGCGTCGCGATCGCCGTGATCACCGGCTACGTCAACACCCAACTCGCCAAGATCAGCTGACCAGATGCGGCTGTCCGGCAGCGAGCGAGGCTCAGTCACGGTCGAGATGGTGGTGCTGATGCCCGTCCTGCTCGCCACACTGTTCGGCGGCATCCAGGCCGGCGTGGTGTTCCACGCCCGCCACATCGCGATTGCGGCCGCCCAGGAAGGTGCACGGACGGCAGCCGCCTACCAGGCGAGCCTGCCCGACGGGATCAGCACGGCCACCAACACCGCCGCCAACTGGGCAGGCCAGACCCTGACCGGCATCCAGGTCACCGGAGCGCGCACCACCACGCGGGTCTCCATCACCGTCCAGGGCAGCGCCATCAGCCTCCTACCCGGAGTGACCTGGCCGATCGAACAGACAGCCACCCTGCCCGTCGAGAGACTCGAATGATCCCGAGCTGGCGCGACGAACGAGGCTCGGCCACGGTCGAAGCCGTCATCGGCGTGCCCGTGTTCGTGCTCCTGATCCTGCTCGCGATCATGGGCGGACGCGTCGCACTGGCCAAACAAGCCGTCGATGCCGCGACCGCCGATGCCGCCCGGGTCGCGTCCCTGTCCCGTGACGCCACGACGGCCAAGAGCGACGCCATCGAGGTGGCCGAAGCCAGCCTCGCCAACCAGGGCATCACCTGTCTCGACACCACCATCACCGTCGACACCGCGGCGCTGCGACGTCCCGCGGGAACCCCGGGCATGGTCACGGCCACCGTGTCGTGCACCCTGCGACTCGCTGATCTTGGACTGCCTGGGACAGCCAACCGGACGATCACCGCCACGGTCACCTCACCGGTCGACACGTGGAGAGAGCGAGGCGGACGATGATGCGAAACCGAGACGAACGTGGCGCGGTCACCGTGTGGCTGGCCGGCGCCAGCGTGCTCATGGTCAGCATCATCGGCATCTCGGTCGACCTCGGCGGCCAACTCCACGCCAAGGAACGCGCCCACACCATCGCGGCCCAGGCCGCCCGCACCGGAGCAGAGCAGATCACCGCCGACGCCATGCTCGGCACGAGACCCTCACTGGACGTCGGCAAGGCACGCACCGCCGCCAACGCCTACCTGCGCGCCGCCGGCGTCGACGGCACTGTGTCTGTCGGCGGCGGGATCCGCGTCACCGTCACGGTGGTCGACACCTACCAGCCCCTGTTCCTCGGCTCCATCGGCGTCGGAACCCTCACCGTCTCGGCCAGTTCGACGGCCGAACTCAACCGCGCCCTGGACGGGAGTGAACGATGACGACCGTCGGAAGCCGACGACTCGCCGGATTTGGCGCCAGCCTCCTCCTCACCGCCATCGTCGTGGCGCTGCCCGTGCTCCTGATCGCCACCATGCCCACCTACGTTCCGTCGACGGGCAGCTGGGATGATCTCCTCCGATTCCTCGCCAGCCCCGACGACGGCACCCCCGCTTGGCTCGCGATCTGGAGCTTCGCCTGCATCGTGTGGATCCTCCTCACAGCCCTGATCGTTACCGAGGTCATCGCAGCGATCCGCGGAGTCCGGCCTCCCCAGCTCCGTGTCGCCCGCTGGCCGCAGAACCTCGTCCGCAATCTCGTGGCGACCGCCGCGCTGCTGTTCGTCGCGACCCCGACACTGACCGCGCTGCCCGCACCCATCGCGGTGGCCCAGCCCCTACCGACGCCGCCGACGCCCAACCCCACCTCCTCACCCGCCAAGGCAGCCCCAACCGCGCCGGCCACCGTCGACTACGTCGTGCAGCGCGGGGACTCCTTGTGGCGGATCGCAGAGCACCACCTCGGCGACGGCAACCGCTACCCAGAGATCGTCAAACTCAATAGCAAGCTCCTCAGGCGCGGCCCCGACTTCATTCGGGAGGGCTGGACCATCAAGCTCCCCGCCATCAAGAAGACGAACGGCTACGAGGACTACACCGTCCGCAAAGGCGACACGCTCTCCGAGATCGCCCTCGAGGAACTCGGCAACGCGCACGCCTGGCCCAAGATCGCTCACGCCTCGCGCAGCATTGTCCAACCCGGTGGCCGCCGGCTGACCGACCCCGACGAGATCGACATCGGATGGACCCTCCACATCCCCTCGCGTGCCAGTGCGCCCGCCGTCGAGACGAGGCCGGACCCGGTCGATCAACCCGACCCGCGTTCGACACCCTCGACCCCGGCGCCGACCTCCACGCCGTCCCCGACGCCGACCGCCACACCATCACCGACGCCCAGCCTGTCGTCCGGCACCCCAACTGCCTCGGTTCCCGCGCCGTCCGACCGCACTGAACCGTCCAGTGACACGGCCGATGTCGAGGACGGCAACGAGGACGTCCTCCCGGTCTGGATGCTGCTCGGGATCACCGGCCCCGGCGTGATCCTTGCCGGAGCGCTCTGGTGGTCGCTTCGTCGCCGTCGCAGAAACCAGTTCCGCCACCGCCGTCCCGGCCGCCGACCCGCCACCGTCGAGCCGGCCCTCGTCCCCGTCGAACGCAGCATCCATCTCGCCGCGACCACCGGAGCCGACGACCTCGTCCAGCACCTCGACGCCGCACTCAAGACGCTCGCCGCCCAGCTGGGCTTCGACGAGCTCGCGATGCCGCAGCTCGCTGCCGTCCAGCTCAGCGGTGACGGCATCACGCTCCACCTGGCTGAACCCGCCGCCCAGCTGCCAGCACCGTGGACCGGCGAGGGCTCGAAGTGGCGCCTGGCACCGACACACTTCGCCCAACTCGAGCTCTCCGAGCAGGCCGCTCCCTACCCGCTGCTCGTCACCGTAGGCGCTGACAGCGAGGGCGGGCTGTGGCTGGTCAACGCCGAACAGTTCGGCACCCTCAGCGTGAGCGGCGATCCCGACTACGTGACCGACCTTGCCCGGGCTTTCACGGCCGAATTGGCTGTGACTCCGTGGGCCGAGGACGCCCGCGTCGAGTGCATCGGCTTCGCTGGTGAAGTCCAGCCCCTCAACCCTGCCCGCATCCGGCACCACGACGAACCGACTCACGTCGTCGACCTCGTCACCGGCGCCATCGACCACACCGAACGACTCGACGCGACGGACGCACCAGACACCCCGACCGCCCGCGCCACCGACGCCGACCTCGACACCTGGCCCGCTCACCTGCTAGTCATCACCGGCGATCACGCCGGACTCGCCGGACCGCTACGGACGATGGTCGCGGAACACCCTGGACGCACCGGCACCGCAGTCGTCCTCGTGGGAGCCGAGACCGGCGACGACAGCCACCTCCACCTCAACCTCACCAGCAACGGCAGGCTCGCGATCCCCGAACTCGGCCTCGACCTGGTGCCGGCCGGCATCACCAGCGACGAAGCCGAAGGGTTCGCCCGACTCCTGGTCCAAGCCGCCACCCTCGCCGACGCACCCATCCCGGTCAACTCCTATGCCGAGCACGGCTGGGAGGCCCTCGCCGACCAGACCGGCGCCATCCGCACAGACCTGACCGATCCGCGTGACGCCCCAGACGACACCACCACGACCAACCTCCTGCCCGAAGCTGACGACGAGTACCTCGACGCCGGCGCGACCACCGCCGATGACCTCGCCCGGCTAGCGCCAAAGGTGCCCATCGCGACCTCCGCGGCCGTCGCCGCCGCGGACCCGACCCTGGATGCCGATCTGGCCGACTGGCACGACCCGGCCTGCGTCCGCCCCAAACTGCGGATCCTCGGCCCGGTCGCGGTCGAACTCGCCGACGGCGGCGAACCGGCGGTCGTGGGCGCCAGCAAGGGTAGCTTCGTCGAACTGCTCGCCTTCCTCGCCACCCGCACCCGCGGTGCCACCACCCAACAGGTCGCCGACGCGCTGCGCATCGATGCCTCCCGCGTCCGCAACACCGTCAACCGGCTCCGCGACTGGCTCGGCGAACACCCCGACACGCGGCAGCCCTACGTGCCCCTCATGAGCCGGACCCACGCCACGAAGACCTCCGGAGTCCGCGCCTACGAACTCCAAGGTGTGCTGGTGGACGCAGACCTGTTCCGCAGACTCCGCCTCCGCGGCCAGGCGAACGGCCCGGCTGGCCTCGACGACCTGCGCGCAGCACTCTCACTCGTCACCGGGGAACCACTCACCGGGTTCAAGGACAACCGCGGCAACTGGGTCTACGACGGCGAGCGCGTCGACCAGCAGTACGTCGTCGCCATCGCCGATGTCGCCCACATCGTCGCCACGGCCGAACACCAGGTTGGCAACCACCTCGCAGCTCGTGAAGCCGCTCTCATCGCGCTCAGAGCCGACCCCTACGGCGAGACCGCCCGGCTCGACTACCAGGCCGCAGGTGGCCCCGACCTCGGTGAACCCGCGGACATTCAGGAGTCGCCGTTCCCCAGTGACGAGGACTGGCCCGAACGCACCCGCGAGATCGTCAACCACACCGTCCGAGAGAAGGCGTCCAGCTCATGACGTGGCTCGTTCCGCGCGCCGCACCCACCGCGGTTGCTTTCGCCGGCACGCCCGACCTCGTGCGACGCCTGCCATGACGCAGAGCCCGGACGATTCGGTGCGACTCCAGATCTTTGATGTTGCAGCGCAGCCGCCGGAGCTGCTCTTTCAAGCCGACTGCACAACGGGCACGATCGAAGCCGTCGCCAGGCAATGGGTTCGCGGCTGGGAGGCCGAGCGACTGCCCCGGCTGGAGCCAGCGATCCGCAATGCACTCGGCTGCGGCCGACCAGAATCAGGGTTCGCCGTACTCCTCAACAACCCCAACAAGCTCGCGTTCTACGCCAAGTGGGTCGACTGACGAACGCTTCTTGCCCCGACCCGAGGACTGGCCGCATGCTCGAGGCAGACGGGTGGCACACACGAAGGCAGCGAGCGTCACCCTTGGCGTTGCGGTCGGGGATGATGCCGGAGATCTGCTTCTGCCGATGGTCGAGCTTGTCGAAACCCGACCGGATCTGCTTGTGCGAGCGTGTCGTGCTTCCCCGTGAGTGCTTCCAGAACATCCCAACTGCCGCGCGGTGCACGAGGCTTGCCTTCCAGCTGGAGCGTTGCGCACGTTCCTCACTCGGGTCAGGGACGAGCGGCACAACAGCGTCGCAAGTCAACGAGAACGGCGAGACCCTCCCGACGCGGCGCTAGCGGTGTCGATAGGTTCGTGTAGTGACCACGAAGGACATGCTCTCCCCTACTTCGAACCCCTTGCTCGACGAGCGCAGGGGCATCACTATGCGGCAGGTTCCGCGGATGCTATTTCACTACACATCAGCGGCGGGCCTCCTGGGGATTCTCAAGAGCGGTGTTGTCTGGGCTACTGACACTCGCTTCACCAATGACTCCCGCGAGGTCCAGTTCGGATTGGACAGGTTGATGCCTGCGCTCGTCCGGGAGGTGGCCCAACGCCAGAAGCTCCGAGCATTTAGTCATGGCCTAGAGTTGATGATTGACGAAGTGAAGAACGATGCCCTCTTCATTTCGTGCTTCTGCGAAGAAGGCGACCTCCTCAGCCAGTGGCGCGGATACGCGTCTCCCGGCGGCTACGCCATCGGGTTCGCTCCGGAAGTACTACTGGGCCGAAGACCAGAGCACGGCAATATGTTACCGGTGTACTACGGGCGCTCGGAGCGGGCTGTTGAGATTGCGGTTGGCGGCTGGGCCCAGCAGGCCGCCGACGGGTTCGAGGCCCTCGTAGACGCGGAGCTCAATCGGCGTAATGCCGAAGCGCCGGAGGGTGAATCCGCCGCAGAGTTGCCGCTCGCCCGCATTCTCTCCCATTTCAACGTTCAGCATCTGGCTCCCGTCAAGCAGATGTGCACGCTCTTGAAGGACCCTTCCTTCAGTGAAGAGCGTGAGTGGCGTATTGTCCGCCGCCGATGGAGCCCTGACTCTTACCCGGTTCACCTGGCTCCAGATCAACCACCCTTGCTATTCCGGGAGGGGCCGCTCGGCATGGCGCCCTACGTAGAGGTCGATCTCGCCGGAGACGATGGGCTCTTGCCGATCCGTGAGGTTGTTGTGGGGCCCGGTCCCCAGGCAGAGCTTCGCTTGCTAGGAGTCCGGCTGCTACTTGACGAACTCGGATACGAGGACGTCGCGGTCCGCCCGTCGGCGGTTCCTTATCGGGGATGACCGCGACTGGGGCGCCGTGACGCCCTTGGTCGAGGAGGCGTGCCGCCGACAGTTGGCACCGCAATGCTGCCGGAGACGACATGATGGCCCACGCGATCCACCATGAGATCATGCAAGGGGGAGTGCCGCGATCGATCCACTTCCGCCGGGGGCGGCCCCTTCTGGACCTGGCTGGTCCCCGAAATCGGGCTACCAGGCGTCTGACCAGACGCCGGGCGTGCCAAGCTTCGACTGCCATGTGATCGTGGCGATAGCCGTGTAGTGGGTGCCGTAGGCGCGGTTCGCTAGCTAGACCCGTAGGTGGCGGCGATCACGACCCGCCTGCCCATGCCCGTTGCGTCGCAGCTGATCGATCCGCCCGGCTCGACCACGTCAGCCTCGACCGTCACCTTTGCGCCGTTGATCGTGAGGACGACTGACAGCGACCTGGAATGCCGGCGTCGTGCCGACGTTGCGGTAGACGACCTGATGTGAACGTCGGGTGACCATGGCGGTGGTGGTGTCGGTGAAGGTGACGTTGATGCCTGCGGCGCGGAGTTGTTGAGTGCTTTGGCGATGACGGCTTCGGGGCGTCGTCGGGCGTAGTAGTCGCCGCCGAGGTCGCGGTAGGGCTGTCCCGTGGTGAGGAGTTGCCATACCCCGGTGAGGATCGCCCGTTCGACAGCTACCAGGGCGCGTTCGTGACCGCGTCGGGCGGCGACACGCTTGTAGCGGGCGGCTAGGAAGGTGTCCTTCGAGCGCGGCAGACACCTAGGGGACCTCACGGCTGCCTCGCGCTTGGCGGCGAGCCGCGGTGTAATGCCCCTCTGACCGGTTGGCCTGTGTGTAGGCTCAGGCGAACCGAGACGACGAGAGGCTTCGCGATGGAGCACCGGACCTTTCGCAGCATGTGGGGCGATCGACCGCTTGTCGCCACTGCGCAGTTGACCGACGCCCAGATCCGGGTTGCGATTGAGGAACTCGGAACCCTAATCGTGCGAAACGAGTACTACCGACCAGAGGACGCCAAGTACGCCTCATACGAGGTGCATGCATCGGACGAGGTGGGTGAAGCAGACTACCGCGGGAGCCGTGACGGCGTGCGAGAGTCGCGCAGTCATGCGAACCCCATCTGCATCGCTCCGGGCTCCACTGTGCGGCTCTTTAGCCAAGAGTGCTTCGACCTTCCGCCCGACGTTTACGCCACGGTCATTGGCATGGGCCAGCTCTATGCCACAGGCTTGACCGTCGGCAGTACTTACGTGGATCCCGGCACCAGGGCAACGATCTACCTCTCCGTGAGCAACGTTTCCCAGAGGGAGGTTCTGGTCGAGGTGGGAGCGCCAATCGGCCGCGTTCAGTTCTACGTCCTCGGCGCGCCGGCCTCACAATTGCACCTCGCGCCGCCTCGGAGCATCAATCGGTATCGGGCCGGGAAGACTGCCCGGCCGGTGGCCTCGGTCGCATCGCTGGAGGACCTCAAGGCCGAACTGAAGAAGATCCGCGACCAAGTGGCTGCTCTGCCAGCGCCGCACGTAAGTGCGGGGCTAGCCGAAGCTAGATCTGGAGACAATGCGGTGGCGAGGGAGCAGGAAGACTCCCGCCGCGTCGAGGCACATAGCCTCGCCCTCTACTTCCTGACCGCAGCCGTGGTTTACCCGCTCCTGCCGGAGCGACTCTGGGTCGTCCTGAACGGCGAAGGGCTGCCGGCCGCGGCGCGGTTCTTTGTAGTCGCGGTAGCCGGTGGCGTGGCGTTCTGGCTGATCGTCCAACTCGGCCTCCGGTCTGTCCGCCTTCTGCGTCGTCGTGATTCCTCGGGGCCAACGGCCCCTTAGTGGGGCTCGTGGCGGTGTGGGCACGGTAGCCGCCGCTGCAGGAGAGTTATCTGCAGACCTCGGTTTCGACGCCGATAGCGAAGGGATCAAACGCAAGCGCGAGCGGGATAGCCAGCAATCCTCCTTCCGCTGTGCGAAGGTGCATCCCGGGTGGCGCGAGGCCGACCGCCCTCTCATCAGCCGCGGTGCTCGCGGTCGTTCCCGCGTCCAGGCGGGGAGCGGACTGGCAGCTAGGGCTTCGACGGTGATCCCCCTGCTCCATCGCCTATCGAGCGATGGCGAGCACCGTCGACACTCAGCTCGGCCTGTGGCGTCACCATGGCGACCATCGTCCAGCATCGTCGGCCTAAGACCTTCCTGAGCCTGCGAAGGCACCAAGACGCAACCGTCCCCAGGGCTGACAAGGGGATTCACCAGTTGTCACCGGATGCGGGTGTGCCTTCCTGTCAATGTCCCCGGCAGACCTGTGGATAACTCGGGCGGTTTGGACAGGTCTGGGGACAAACCCAACGACATCGCCTTGATCGCCTTCTGTGGTCGCGAAGACCGCGGAAGGAGACATGGGATGAGGTCGGTTGGTCGGGAGCTGGACTTCGCCAGCTCGGAAGCTGTGCCGGACGAGGTTGAAGCGGCCTGGCCCGGGTGGCAGGAGCTCCACCCGGAGCTGCGGGTGGTTGACGCCAGCGGACTCCGGGCCTGGTTGAAGCAGGTACCAGACGAGGAGAGCGACAGGGTGCTGTGCGTCCTCGCTCGGCGAGCGTCGGAGCAGGGCGAGGACGATCACGCGGCGCGGGTGGCACTGGTGTGGGCGCTGTTGCCCGGGGCAGGCTGCCTCGCTTCCCGCTACCGGCACGTGCCGAATCCCAACTTCATAGTCGCCGAGCAGCTGTGGATTCAAGCCTCCGAGTTCCCTTGGTGGAGTACCTCGAAGGTTGCGGCCAATGTGCTCGCCAAGGTGCGCAACGAGGTGTTGCGTGAGATCGGGGTGTCGTCCCGTCCCGATCCTGCCGAACGGCTGTACGCCTCCGCGATTCCGTACGTCGACGCCTGGGGTTCGCACGTCGCGTTCCACGAGCCGTCGGGGGCCGACGAACTGCACGACCTGCTCGACCATGCGGTCGACACCCAGGTCATCACCCCGTGGGATCGCGCACTGCTTCTGGTGGCCGTGGATGTGGGCTACGACGCCAGTTGGGCGCTCCAGCGGGAGAGCTGCCTTGGCGGTTTCACCGGCAACGCCTTCTCCGCTCTGGTGGCCGAGCGGTTGGGCTGCTCGGCACGGACCGTCCGTCGGCGCGTCCATCTCGCGGTCCAGGCGTTGCGCGACTCGCTGCCGCACCTGCTCGACGAGGTTCGTGATGCTGCCTGAACTCCCGGTGGCCGAGAAGGACGGACCGTTGCCTTCTTCATGGCCGAGGTGATCGGAATGACTGACGACACGATCGCGTGGGCGCCGCTCGCAGCAACCGTGCGGAACGCGCTCGCCCAGAAGGTTCTCCAACAGGTGCGGCCGCCGGGCAGTGGGCTGTGCGGATGGCAGCCCCGCTATGACGAGCGGGTCGTAGGGGTTGCAGGGTTGACGGGGTCGGTCGGCGCGACCACGGTGGGTCTTGCACTGGCGTCCGTGGCGACGATCACCGGCCCGGCTCGGATCATCGAGTGCGCACCGCCCACGCTCTCTGGGCTGACCGCGGCAGCCGCCGCCGAACTCGGTGCCGGTCGCGGTGGCTGGACGCGGGGTCAGCGCGAGGGCGTCACCTTGATCCGCCGGAGTTCGACGTCCTTGTTCGACGCGGCGCCGCCGCCGCCGGAGGATGAGGGGACGTTCACCGTCCTCGACGTCGGGAACGTGCTGACCCATCGGCCCGGCGAGCAGTCGATCGCTGCTGACGTCGCGGACGACTGGGTGCTGGTCGCGAGGCCGAGCGTCCCGTGCCTGCGGCAGCTGGAACTCGTCCTCGAGCTCGCCCTGGCACACAACCCGACACTCGCGATCGTCGGCACACCTGCCCGGCGTTGGCCGACCCGGCTGACCTCGGCGATCCAACCGCGAACCCGCGAGCTGCTCGAGTCGGGCCGGGTCGCGACCTTCCGCCACGACAAGCGCCTAGCGCTCACCGGCCTGACCCCGGATCCACTACCCCGACACGTCGCAGCCTCCGCCCGGACGCTGCTCACCTTCCTGGAAGGACGACCCCAATGAGGTTCCTGATTCCGCTCAAGGTCTGCCCGGTCGCACCCGGCCAGGCTCAGCAGTATGTCGACCAGATCACGGGCAACGTTCTGTGGGGCGTCCAGTGGATCTTCGTCGTCGCCCTCGTGATCAGCGTCGCCGCGATCGCCGGCGGGCGCCTCTTCATGATGCCGCACGCCTCACGCGCCGGGGTCATCTCCGCGGTCGTCGTCTTCTTGTCGGTGATCGCCTACCTGACCCTGCCATCGCTTCTCGACGCGCTGATGGGGAAGGGCTGCATCTGATGGCTGCCCAGGACATCACCGGAGCCCCGTGGCCCCGGTGGCGCCTGTTCCTCGGGCTGGCTGTGATCGCAACTGTCGGCCTGCTGCTGTTCGGCGGGCTCGTCGCCACGATGCTGGCACTGGTCGTCCCCGTCACGCCGGAGACGAAACGGGGCGACGTCGGAGCCGCGGAACCATCGGGTGACGAACGACGAAAAGCGATCGCGACATCACCGCTGCCGGATGTCCCGCGAGACGCCAGGTGGCCCCACGCCCCGGCAGCAGTCCCGCCGCCCGAGATCACGATCCCGGTCTCCGCCTCGATTGGCCCGGCAGGCGTTTCGTCGGGGTTTCCCAGGACGCCTGAGGGGGCGGTGGGTCAGCTGGCGGCGATCGAGGTGCGGGTGCTGGAGGCGATGAGCATCCCGGTCCTCAACCAGGTGCACGCCGCCTGGGTTGCGCCGGGTGGTCCAGAGCTTGCCTCGTGGGAGCTGTCGGCCGACGTCCAGGCCTTCCTCGGCGCCGTCCCGCACGAGGCACCCGAACAGATCGACGACACCACTACGGTCACGGTCGTCCCGGTCGGTGCCCAGCTGAAGGGGACCGACGGCCCGGACTGGGTCCTGGCGTGCGTGATGGTCGAGGTTCGCGCCACGGTCGCCACCGACGCGCGCATGGCCTACGGCCACTGCGCCCGAATGGCGTGGGTGAACGACCGCTGGCTGATCTCGCCCGGCGTTCCACCGGCAGCGGTCGATGGCGCGTGGCCGGGCACGCAGGAGTTCATCGACGCGGGCTGGAAGACCTGGAGGCAGGCATCGTGATCCCGATCTTCCCAAACCCGTTCGACCCGCTCGGCAGCGTCGCCTCGAAGATCGTCTATGACGGCTGGACGGCAGCGATGCTGGGGATCTGGAACGCCGGCCTCTGGCTGCTCCAGCTGGTGCTGAACCTCGGCGACATGCTGATGACCCCGGACCTGCGTGAGGGCGGGCCCGGCGCGGGCATCTACCGGACGGCCTTCTGGATCGCTGGCGCGCTCGTGCTGATCCTGGGCATCGTCCAGATTGGGACGGCTGCAGTCCGGCGCGACGGCCGCAGCCTCGCCCGGGTCGGGATCGGTGTGGTCCAGTTCGCGATCGTGTGGGCGGGTTGGCTCGCGTACGGAGTCGTGCTGATCGCCGCCACCTCGGGGCTCACCCGCTCACTGATGCAGTCCCTGCTTCACGCGGACGCTTGGTCGGCCATCAAGATCGGCGAACCCTTCGGCGCCGGCGACATCACCGACGCCACGGTCGCCACCGTGCTCGGCTTCATGGGCTTCTTCGTCGTGATCGCCGCGATCGGCCATTTCCTCGTCCTGCTCGCGCGGGCAGCCGCGCTGATGGTGCTCGCCGCGACGACCCCGATTGCCGCCGCCGGCCTGATCGGTGATGCGGGGCGGGCGTGGTTCTGGAAGTCGCTGCGCTGGTTCCACGCCGCTGCGTTCGCTCCGGTCGTGATGGTGCTGGTCTTCGGGCTTGCGAACCAGTTCACGACCGGCATTGCCACCGGGCTCGGCAAGGACTTGTCCGCCGTCGGTACCTCGGTGGTCGGGGTAGTGCTGATCCTGATCTCGGTGTTCAGCCCGCTGGCGTTGTTCCGGATGCTCGCCTTCGTCGATCCTGGCACCAGCTCCGGGGCCGCGATGCGTGCCGGTCTGGCAGCGAACGGCGGCATCCAGGGCCTGCTGCCCCCAAGCTCCGCGGACGGTGGGGCGGCAACCCGGACCGACGAACAGGGACGGACGAGCGCGGAGGGCTCGGCCGAGGCGCAGACCACGTCCCGGTTCGCGAACTCCGCCTCGGGCGTCATGAAGGTTCTCGGGCCGGTTGGCCAGGTCGCCGCGACGGGTCTTGGCGTGATGGCCACGATCGGCACACGTGGAGCCTCGATCGGTGCCGACCTGACCAGCCAGATGGGTGTCGGCCACCAGGTCTGGCCGCCCGACCTGAGTCCGCAGGCGAGGAAGGCCAGCCAGACCCAGGACAGCCGCCAGGACCAGAACGGCAGCGACGGCAACCCGCCCGCGGACCACACCGAAGCGGGCGCGGACAACACCCCACCCACGCCGGGCGGCAGTGGGGCTCCCTCGACCCTGGCGGCTCGGCCCACCGTCGGCGCCGCTCCAGCAGGCGGTGCAACCGCGGGTGGGGGAGCCGCAGCAGGCAGTGGCGAAGCTGCCGTGGCCGTAGCGGCTCTGTGAGCGGAGAGGACCACGATGGCTGTCTACAGCGACTACTCCCGAGACCGGATCGGCTGGTTCTTCGGACTCACCGGCCCACAACTCGGCGTGCTCGGCGCTGCCGCGCTGCCAGTGTTCCTCGCAGTGAACCGGCAGCAGTGGGGTCTGGCCGGATCGCTGATCCTTGCCTGGGCCGCCTTGCTCGTGCTGGTGGCCGTCCCGATCCGGGGGCGCTCGCTCACCGGTTGGCTCGTCGCGTGGTCGACATTCACGATCGCCCGGGTCGCGGGCTGGTCACGGTTCCGGTCCCGGGCAAGCGTCGGCAAGACCAGGGATCTGGCCGAGGTCGACCTGCCAGGCGTCCTGTCCGGCGTCGTGATCCACGACGGCCCACCATCCGGGCCATCACAGGCGAGGGTGGCGATCATCCAGGACCACGCAGCCCACACCTGGGCCGTCACCGCGGCGATCATCCACCCCGGCGTCGGCATGGCCGACGGCAACCAGCGCGCCGGCTACGGGACGGGCCTGGCCGACCTGCTCGACGGATGCCTGCGCACCGAACTGATCGACGAGGTGCTGTTCATCGTCCGCACTGTTCCCGACGACGCCGCCGAGCGCCTGTTGTGGAGCCAGCGTCATCGCCGGCCCGATGCCCCGGCGCTCGCCGTCGCGATCAGCGACCAGCTCACGGCCGGCCTCGCCGCGGCGTCGGTGCGCACTGAAGCGTTCGTCACGATCGTGGTGCCGGAGGATCGGCTGTCGCGTGAGGCCCGCGAGTTCGGACGCGGCATCGACGCCCGCGCCCGCGTCCTGCTGCAGCTCATGGGCGAAGTCGAGGCGCAGCTGCGCTCCGGGTTCGGCGCGACCTCGGTCGCGTGGCTGACAAGCCCCGAACTGGCGCTGGCCGTGCGAACCGGGTTCGCGTCCACCGAAAGAGCGGGCATCATTGAGGCTCAGGCCGCTGCGGCCACCGACCCCGGCGTCGAGGCGTCTATCCCGTGGGCCCAGGCAGGGCCCGGCATCGCCCAGGCGAGTGGACGGCATTACGCCCATGACGCCTGGCTCAGCATCAGCGCGACGCTGAAGCTGCCCGACCGCGGCGCTGCCCTCGGCGCACTCGCCCCCGTCCTCGTGCCGACGGAGCCGGGGGAGCGACGCAGCCTGCTGGTTGCGTTCCCGCTACTCGCTCAGCAGTCCGCCGACCGGCAGACCGCGAACGCCGAGTGGACTGCCGACATGGCCGACGCCGTCCGCGCCAAGGCCGGCATCCGCAGCCGCGCCCGCCAACGAGCCGAACAGGCCAAGGCCCACGGACTGGACGACAAACTCGCTCACGGCAACGCCCTCACCCGGCCGTACGCCGTCGCGACGGTCACCGTGCCGCGTCCGTCCGCCATCAACGAGGCCGGACGCAGGCTCGACGCCAGCATTCGTCGCGCTGGCTTCGCACCACTGCGCCTCGACCTCGCCCATGACCTCGGCTTCGCGGTCTCGACCATCCCGCTCGGAGCCTCCCTCACCCGCAAGGCCTACCGATGAGACGGCGACCTCGAGCCGGACGATCCACGTCCGAACTGCTCGCCGACTTCGGCCACCCCCTGCCCGTCCGCACAGTGGAGCCGCCCGCAGAGCGGGAACCTCGGCTCTTCCGGCCGGTCCCTCGCCGGGGCGAGGCCAAGCCTGGCCACGGCTACGCGCCCGCGTCCGCCCCGGCGGCGGTGTCGCGCATGACGTCGGACCAGGCGGGCGTGCTCTGGCCGTTCATCACCGGACCGGGGCTGCCGCCCACCGGAGCCGTCATGGGCATCGACCAACAGTCAGGAGGATGCTTCTACGCCGACCCGGGCGGTTGGGTGGTCGACGACGCTGTCGGCGTCACGAACCCCAACATGTTCGTCTTCGGCAAGCCCGGACGCGGCAAGTCCGCGACCATCAAAGCCTTCGCGACCCGGCTCATGCCCTTCGGATACCGGACTCTGATCGCCGGAGACCCCAAGGACGAGTACGAACCCCTCTGCAGGGAGCTTGGCGTCGAGCCGATCACCGTCGGCCACGGACTGTCGGCCCGCATCAACCCGCTCGCCTTCGGACCGCTCGGACAGGGCTGGGCCGACCTCCCCGCGACGGAGGCCAGGCGGCGGGTCGCGATCGTGTTTGCCCGATGGCTGACCCTGATTCGGGGTCTCGTCGGATCGCAGCGGATCGGGGACGCGCGCGTCCCGTTCGGACCGGTCGACGAAATCGTGGTGAAGACCGCGCTCGCTCATCTGACCGGGCACCGACAAGGCAACACGGTGCTGGCCGAGACGACGATCCCGCAGCTGTGGCGGCTGCTGGACGAGCCCACCGACGAACTGGTCGCCGAGTGCCGCTACGCCACCACCCGCCAGTTCCTCGACGAGACCCGGCTCCTGCGGGACGCCTTGGGGCAGTTGGTTTCCGGCGCGCTGGCTGGCCTGTTCGACGGACCCACCACCATCGACATCGACTGGAGTGCCCCCATCCAATCCCTGTCGCTGTCGAGGCTCGAAGTCCTCGGTGACGAGGCCGTCGGCATTGCCCTGACCTGTCTCAACTCCTGGAGCCGCGGCATGCGCGAACTCGCCGCTCCTGGCGACCTGCGTGTCGTCGTCCGCGACGAGTCTTGGAAGCAACTGCGCCTGGGCCCCGAGGCGGTGAAGTCGTTCGACGCCGACCTGCGGCTCTCCCGCCGCGACGGGGACGTGCAGGTGGCCGTCGCCCACAAGCCGTCCGACCTGCTCACCGCCGGCGACGCAGGCTCCCAGGCAGTCGCGATCGCCAAAGACCTGCTCCACCTGGCCGACACCCACATCCTCCACGGTGAGGATCCCGCTGTCGCTGATGACCTCCACCGGCTGCTCGGGTTGTCGGCGATCGAGCAGGACCTCGTCACCGGCTGGGCGATGCAAGGCAAGGGGCGCGCCCTGTGGTGCGTCGGAGACCAGAGGTACAAGGTTCTGACGATCCTTCACGAGAAGGAGCGGAGACTGTTCCAGACCAACGAACGATGGCTCGACGCCCCGGCGGGTCCGTGATGAAGCCCGCTGTCTGGATCGCCTGCCTGACACTCGCGGTGGCCCTCAGCGTCCCGTTCGGCGCCGCCCTCATCATCACCACGATCGCGGCGCCGGCAGCCGCCCATCAGCTGTCCATGAATTCCTGCGGCGCCGTCGCGGACGAACCCGGGCTACCCACACCCGCGCCGAGTCCCGCGCCAGACGAAGTGCGAAACGACCTGGACTGCGTGCCTGTGAGCGGCGATCTGCCGCCCGGGCCGGACGGAGTCTGCCCGCCCAGCGGCAGCGCCGCCGAACGCGGACTCAAGCCCAACGCCTTGCGTGCACTCCGCTGCGTCAAGCAACGATTCCCCTGGATCAAGTACATGGGCGGCGTTGGTTCCCGTCCGAGCGGCTACGTCTCCGACCACCCGCGCGGACTGGCGGTCGACTTCATGATCCCCGCCTGGAACACACGCGCCGGCAACGCCCGCGGTTGGGAAGTCGCCCACTGGCTGCAAGCCCACGCCAAGGAGCTGCACGTGAAGTACCTCATCTTCGACAACCGCTCCTGGCGCGCCTACAACCCGTCGGCCGGCTGGCGCCCCTACCGCTATCCCGGCCCGAACCCGAACAACCCGACCACCAAACACGAGAACCACGTCCATGTGTCCGTCTATCCTTGATGCGCAGATGGATATGGTCTATCTGCGCAGAACCGCCCATAATGGTGGCATGTCCCATCCGCTGGCGACCTTCGATCCCGACGACATCCGTGACAGCACGGCCGATGTCGGCCTGCCCGGCTGGGCGAAGACGCTGGTCCAGCGGGTGCGCGAGGCCGCTGCGTCGGGCCAGACGGTCACGGTGACCGCCGAGGAGCGGATGCTGACCCCGGAACAGATGGCGCGCCGGCTCGGCATCCACCGTTCGACGATCACCCGCAAGATCCTCGCCGGCGAGATCCGGGCACTGAGGGTCGGCAATCGGCATCGTGTCCCGTACTCGGAGTTCCTGCGGTACCGCGAGGACATGCTGGATCGGATTACCCGCGCGTCTGCACCCGATGTCGACGCGGAGTTGTTCGATGGCTAGCCACAACGCGACCGGCGACACGGCGCATGCGCGAAGACGCGGGTCAGGTGTCGGCATGGCCGCGTACCATGGCGTCATGGTGGATCCGGTCCTGATGGAGCAGGTCGAGCAGCTCAGCGAGTCCGACCTGCTTGAGCTTCGCCGCGCGATCGACGCCAAGCTCGATGAGTACGTGCCAGCAGCGATCCTGGTTGAGATCGAGCATCGCCTGACCGAGATGGGGCCAGACCCTGTCACGGACTACGTGACCCTGGACGAGTTCAGGCGCCAGGTCCGCACGCACCGACGCAGCGCGTGACCTACGAAGTTCGCCTCGCTGCGAACGCGCAGCGGGACTACGACCGCCACGTGAACTGGTTCGCCGGCGACGAGAACCTCATCGACCGGATCGACGACTTCACTGAGGACCTGCTGGCGACCCTCGACTTCATCGGGAAGTATCCGCTCCTGCGCCGCGAGGTCTACTCCGGCGTCCGCCACGAGGCGTTGCGTGTCTTCTCCTATCACGTCTGGTTCAGGACGTACGAGGGCGCCGAGTTCGTCGATGTGTTCGCGATCGTCCACCAGGCCGCTGATCCCAACGAGGTCGAGTCCCGACTGACGTAGCCGCCGGTGGAGCTCGTTCAGTGCCGCGTCTCCAGCCCCACGTGCTGGCGACCGGCGTTTGGGTCGAGGTGGAGCGGGTGGAATCCGATCGCAAAGAAGAACGGGTTGCGGGGCGCCGCGGAGGTGAACCTCTTGAATACACGTCCGGTGAATCGCACGCTCATGCCGCCGGGGGCGCGCGTTTCTCGACCTAGCCGGTACCCCGAGTTCGGGTTAGCTGGCGTCTGACCAGACGCCGGGCGTGCCGAGCTTCGACTGCCATGTGATCCTGGCGTTCACCGTGTAGCGGGTGCCGTAGGCGCGGTTCGCGCCGGCAGACCCGTAGCTGGCGGCGATCACGACCCGCCTGCCCATGCCCGTCGCGTCGTAGCTGATCGATCCGCCCGGCTCGACCATGTCAGCCTCGATCGTCACCCTTGCGTCGTTGATCGTGAGGACGACAGCGACCTGGAATGCCGGCGTCGTGCCGACGTTGCGGTAGACGACCTGAGACTGGTCGTCCCCGCGTTTCCGCGGGCGTTCCCATTTGACGTCTGTGCGCTCCAGCTGTCGCGCCTCATCCCTGCGTGCGACCGCGGCCGACTCGGCGGCCGCCTCTGCCGAAGCCGCTGACGCCTCCGCTGACCGGTGCGAGTCTCGGCGGGCCAGCCACGCCACAGCAAGAGCGGCGACCGCCATAGCAGCCGTGACCGCGGTGGCGACGGACTGAACCCAGTCAGGCACGATCGGTTCCCGTCCAGATCGCGGGTGTCCCAAGCTCGGAGGACCACACGATGCGCGTCTCGATCTCCATACCGGGGGAGCCAAGGAAACCGTGCTCGACACCATCGAGCCATCGTCGTTCTGCCTCCTGATGGAGGTCTTGTGCGTCGTGGCTGATGGACTGGCCGGGCGCGACCCTTTCGGCCTGGAGGTCGACCCGGACGCCATCGATTACCAGCACTGCCTCAACGTTGTGCGCGGCCGTCAGGCCGATATTGCGGTACTCGATCCTCCAGCGCAGGTCGTCGGCCTGGTCAACGAACTCCCAGAGGACATCTGAGCGTTCGATGCGGCGGTCCGCCTCCGTCTTGGCGACTGCTGCACTGTCGGCGGCCGCTGTGGCCGCCAACTCAGAGGCGTCAGCGGAACGCCGCGAGTCGGCGCTCGCCGTGCGCGCGACGACCCAGGCGGCACCGGCGAACACCGCTGCGAGGACCGCGGCAATCGCAGAGACCCACTCCGCCATGCTGCCCCCTCACGCTCACGCCGGCATCCAGTCACCCCGACTGCGGACCCCGCTGTGGAGTATTCCCCAACCGGGCACGGCTGTCCGGGGAATTCATCCGTGTTTGCGCAATCTGCCGCCAGGGACCCGGCTGGGCCGTCCTCTGCAGGTGCCTTAGGCAGCTCGGGATGGCCAACTCCATCCATCCGACTCTTGCCGCGGTGTGCGAGGGTGCTGGCATCTGGGCATCCCTCGACCGTCCGAAGTTGCCCGCCCTCAGCGGCAATCCGAAGTGGAGAGGTCTCCAGATCGTCGACACTGTCGAGGGGCGGCCCGGAGGACGACGCCTGCATCGTCGAGCTCCGAGCGCCCGACCTCTTCCCCGGCGGCGAAGTCGGAGTACAGCAGGAACGGTCACGTTCTCCGTGAGGACGGGCGCTGGTTCTACCTCGACGCGATCGGGTGACTCAGCCCCCGGGCTTCGCGCGTACGGAGACGCTGGTGGTGCCTTCGTTGCGGAACTCGTAGCCGGGCAGTGCCTTGAGGACCTTGGTCCAGGTTGCCTTGCCGTGGTCCTTCGACGCCTGACCATAGTGCTGGCGCATGTGGTTCGCGACGGCGCTCACGCGGGCCCAGCCCTGCTTGTCCGCGTTCTTGGTGATGGCGCCGGCCAGCATCTCGGTCAGAGTTGGTTGGCGTTTCGTCTCGGTCTTCTGCTTCGCCGTTCCCCCTGTGGAGCTTGAGGTGCTGGCACCGTTGCCTTGAATGGCGGTGAACGTGGTGCAGGCGGCCTGGAACGATGGGGCGGTGGTCGGGCGTCCGAAACCGAGGACCTTCACGCCGCGCTCGCGCAGGTAGTGGGCCAGTGGGGTGTAGTCGCTGTCGCTGGAGACCAGCGCGAACACGTCGGGCGCAACGGTGTGGTGGAGGTCGACGGCGTCGATCACGAGCGCGAGGTCGGTGGCGTTCTTGCCCTTCACCGGGTCGGACTGTTGGATCGCGCGGAAGCCGCGTCGGTTCAGTTCGGCGTCCCAGCCGCGCAGAGCCGTCTTGAACCAGTTGCCGTAGGCGCGGCGAATCTGAACCTGACCCTGCTTGGCCAGCGCGGCGAGTACCTGATCGAGGCTATCCAGTGCGGCGTTGTCGGCATCGACCATCAGGGCGATCACGGGCGGGGTGTCGGTCACACGCGAACACTAGCCGCGTCGGCGCCGTCAGTGCCGACTCGTCAGTCTCAGGTGCTGGCGGACGAACGTCCACCTGTGTGTCGAAACTCGACGACTCCCGTGTGACCGCAGAGGGCTCCTCGCTGCCTTCTTGATGTGCGAAGAAGGGAGTCCGCGATGGAACCTCCGAATGCCCGCGAGTTGACCTGCGTCCCGTTGCCCGATCGGGACCTCGTGGCCGAGCAGCTGCTGAGCGAGCTTGAGTTCGCCGTCTTGATGGCGCCGGACGATGAGCCGATCGTGCGGCTGCGGGCGATGTGGGAGGACCTGAAGCGGGGTCGGGTTCGGTGAGCCGGCGGGTTGCCTCGAAGGAGGACTGGCAGGCCGCCCGTCGAGAGACGCTCGCGCGGATGCACGCCGACCTGGCATCGAAGGTCGGGTCGATGGATTCAGTGGGGGAGTGGCAGGCGTGGTTGAGGTTCACGCAGAGCTTCCACCGCTACTCGTTCAACAATTCCGTACTTATCTGGCTCGCCCGGCCGGACGCTACTGCGGTCGCAGGTTATCGGGCGTGGCTGGCGCGGGGGAGGCAGGTTCGTCGTGGGGAGAAGGCGATTCAGGTGTTCGCGCCGGTGACCCAGCGGGTGCCGCGGCTCGACGCGGCAGGCAACCCCGTGTACGACGCGGACGGCAAGCCGGTGACCGAGACTCGCATGGTCGGAGTGAAACCCGCAGCCGTCTTCGATGTGAGCCAGACAGATGGTGTGCCGCTGCCTCAGCAGCCGGAGGTGGAGCTGCTGAAAGGGGAAGCGCCGATCGGCCTGTGGACCTCGCTGGTCGGCTTCTGCGAGTCCAGGGGCTACGCGGTCTCGCGCGGGGACTGCCAGGGTGTGAACGGGGTGACCAAGTTCGACACGAAGGAGGTGATCGTCCGCCCGGACGTCGACGACGCCCAAGCCGTCAAGACGCTTGCGCACGAGGCCGCGCACACGACGCTGCACGAGAAGCGGGTCGACCGGACGTGCCGCGGGCTGATCGAGGTGGAAGCAGAGAGTGTTGCGTTCCTCGTCCTTGCTGCGCACCAGGTCGACAGCAGCCAGTACACGTTCAACTACGTCGCCGGCTGGGCACACCAGGCCAAGGCGCTCGACCGCGACGGGCCGAGCATCGAGGAGATCGTGCAGGCCACCGGGCAGCGGGTGATCACCGCCGCCGACCAGATCCTGAACGTGACCCGGCCCGGCCCTTCGGTCACCGAGGTTGCGGTCGGGTCGCTGGCGATGGAGATCGAACCCAAGGTCGAGCGTGCCCTGCAGCCGGCACCGGCGATGGCAAGCGAACGGCCAGCGTCGCGTCAGGGCGTCCTGCCGGGCATGGACGTGCTGCCGCCGGTGTACTCACCCGACCATAGCCCGACGATCGGACGGTGACGCGATGGTCTCCCAACGCGAACGCCGCGCCGATCCTTACCCGCTGTCCTGGGAGATCCCGGCGGCGATCATCGCCGGGTCGCTGCTGGCTCTCGTCCTCGGCGTCCACCTGGGACGCGGGGCGGCGAACCTCGCCGCGGGCGCGGGCTGGGCCTGGCCCGCTCCGACCCGACTGTTCCCCAGCGCGATCGGCGTCATCCAGGGGGACGCGGCTGCTGGCCTCAACCGAGTCGCCCCGCTCGCCACTCCAGATGTACTGCTGGTGTCGGTGATTGCGGTCGAGGTGGCCGTCATGGCCGCCTACGCGGTCTTGATCTGGCTGTGCCTGCACCGCTGGGGTCCGAACCGCACCCTCGGGGTCGCTTCCGTGGATGAAGTCCGCCGACTGCTCGGCCGCCAACGGCTGTACGCCGCCCGGAAGGTGATCCGACCTGATCTGTACAGCCGGAAGGCGAAGCCATGAAGCGCCCCGATCCCCGCCAGCTCGGCTGGCAGATCGGCCACGCCCAAGAACCCCGCGGCGCCGGCGAGCTGTGGTGCCGGTGGGACCGCACCGCCGGCGTCGTCGGTCCGCAGGGCTCCGGCAAGACTCTCGACCTGCTCACTCCCGCCCTGCTGGCGGCGCCCGGTGCTGCCCTAGTCACCCTCACCAAGGCCGACGACCTGCTGCTGTCGCTGCCTGCCCGCTCTGACGGTGATCGTCCGTGTGTCGTCCTTGATCCATTCAGCCTGGCACCCGGTCTGCCCGAACTGGTGTGGGACCCGATCGTCGGCTGCATTGACCCGCTGTTGGCCGAACGTCGGGCGAAGGCGTTCACCGCGGGGACGATCAGCTCGACCATCGCATCCGGGCAGAGTGACCCTGCTGCCAGGTTCTACGCCGCCGAGGCTGCCAAGGTCATCCAGGCGTTCTTCCACGCCGCCGCGCTCACCGGCCGGACGATCGAGGACGTCCTGGAGTGGATTGCCCACCCGACCGGCACCACCGAACCCGGCGAGATCCTGCGCGAACACCCGCACGCCGCCCGCTTCTGGGGCGGGCTGCTGCACGGTGCCCTGGGCGGGGACCACCGCACCGTGGGCAACACGATCACCACTTGCCAGCAAGCGCTCGCCCTGTTCTTCCAGCCCGACATCCGAGACCGCTGCGTCCCCTCCGAGGCTCGTCCCGCCACCGACGTCGCTGACGTGATCAAGCGGCACGGAACCTTCTACCTGCTCGGACGCGAGGATCCGTACGCCTCGGCCTCACCGCTGATGACGGCGATCACCGAGCACATTCTCGACACCGCCCTCGTGCTCGCCAACCAGTCGGAGTGGGGCCGGCTCTGCCCGCCGATGCTCGCTTGCCTGGACGAACTGCCGTCCACCGCCCCGCTACCGACCCTGCGGACCCGGATGGCCAACGAACGGGCGCTGGGGATCTCGTTCGTCTACGCCGCCCAGACTTGGCGGCAGTTGACGTCGATCTTCGGCCAGGACGAAGCCCAGGCACTGTTCGGGCTCACCAACGTCATGGTCGTCTTCGGCGGCTCCAAAGACGTCAGCTTCAATCGCGACATCTCTGAACTCACCGGCACCGTGCGGGTCGCCCGCACCGGCTGGCAAACCGCCCGCGGCGGCCGCAACATCTCCGCCGATGACATCCCCGTCCTCCGTCCCGAGGAAGTCCGCCAACTCCCCGAACGTCAAGCCCTTGTCATCGCCGAGAACGGCAAACCGATCATCGCCAAGCTCCACCGCTGCATCGACGGCAAGGCAGGGCGAAGACTCGTCGACGGACAGCGGCGGGCCCGCGAGGTGCTCACGTCCACTCGGATCGCTCAGGTCTCGGCGAGCCAACTTGCGGACGAGGCACTGACCGAGGCCGGTCGGCGGGATCTGGCGAGGTAGAGAATGTCCGACGAGCACGACACTGAGGCGTTCCTCGTCCTGCCATTCCCGGAGCCGGGACATGTCATCCGCCGGCTGTACCGGCACTGGTGGACAGTTGAGAACGGCACCGACTTGGAGCGGGACAGGATCAAGGATCGACCCGCGGGTCGGCCTTGGGACCCGGCAACGCTCGGCACCAGCGGGGAACGGCTGGAACTCTGGCAGTGGCTGGAAGAGGTCGTCCGGTGGTTCAACCATGAATACGCCTGGGACACCAGCCAGGTCATCCCGGACTGCTGGTCCGAACACCCCCACCTTGTCCATGAAATCGCCGTCATGGCCGACTCCCGCCGACGCGCGGGTAGTGCTCCCAGTTCCGGCGCCCTGGAGGAGTGGCACAGGGTCTGCGTGCCTTGGTTCCTCGGCCGCATGCGAGACAGCATCAAGGCCCACTGCGAAGAACGACATCACGCGTGGCCGGCCCGCGCACGCTACGCCCGGTACGTCAGCCAGGACGCCTTCAACCTCCGCAACCTTCGAACCATGGAGGACGTGCAAGCAGTCGGCTTCTGCTCCGGGAACCCTTGGATCGACGGTCATGGAGGCGACCGGATCAACGTGATCACGGGCGAGGTCGAGAACGCCGCCGAGGCAGAAGGGCTTCGGCAAGAGGCTGAGGAACGCCAGCGGGAAGCATCTGGCCAAGGCCCTCTGCCGCTCGAGCCGTCGATCGACGCCCCCGAGTCTGGCGATGCGCGCTCGACCGCTTCTCAGTGACCGCGAACGTGAATGTGGTCGGGGGACTCAACCCCATGGTCGCCGGACCGGTAGTCCGCAGACCCGTTCATTCGTTCGCTGCGGGAGCCCTAGGCAGCCTCCAGAGGCTCTCGAATCTGGCTTCGACCTGTGGCCACACGATGCTCCGACCTGCGTCCACCGAGTCGATCCAGCATGCCTCGTCCTGAACGTCCGATGGAATGACGACGAACTCGTGGGGGATGACTCTGCCTGCCCGGTCTCGGCGTTCCAGAGGATCTTGGAAGCGCAGCGCGACCATCTCGCCGGTGACGCCAAACCGCTGCCCGACTGTCTCGTCGATGACCTGCCAGGCTTCGGGTTCACCCGACATGCCGGCGAACGCAGCCTCGTAGACGGGGAGTGGATCGGGGAATCCGCCGTTCTCGAGGAATCGGAAGTCCCAGGTTCGCCCGCGGGTTGCCCAGATGAGTCGCATCAAGCGCCCCTGAACAGGACGCGGTCCTCTTCGCCCTTCTCCAGGTCCATCTTGAAGCCCGTCAACGTGGCCGCCAAGTTGTCGCGACTGGACACGGCGTCGGCGTGCCTCTTCCTGAGTGCTTCGGCGGCGAGTTTGACCGCTTCGCTCAGCGCCTCCTCCGTAAGGGCAGCACCGATGAGCTTCATCACTTTGCCGACCGGCCCAGGCAGTTTGTCGGCCAAGCTGATGGCCTTGCCTAGGATCTCGGCGGCCAAGGGCCCGGCAGATTCGAGAAGACCTGCTGCGACGTCGGCGGCCACGCGCTTCTCCCTTACCCACTTGACGTACTTCTCAAAGGGGAAGATGGCCGCCACGGGTAGGATCAGATCTAGTCCGACCCGTTCGGTGACCTCAATCTTGCCAGGCTCGAACTTCGCGGACGAGAGCCGGAGAAAGTCCTCGCCGACAGCAAGCGCTTCATTGGAAACAACTAACCCAGCTATGACGTCACGCAGTGCGGTCAGGTCGTCTCCGGCCTTTCCGATGATGAGATCCCTGAACTTGTACACGTCCAGGTCCGGCAGGAGATCGGCCTTGGTGAGGGCCACCATCCAGATGCGCGGGAACTCGGTCAGAGGCTTCCCGTCGGTCAGCAGGTCGTCCTTCAGCGAGAACAATCCGTTGCGGAAGTTCGAGAACAACGACTTCAGGTACCGCTCCTCCTCCCCGGCGTTGTCCATCAGACGCTGACCGTCCACGAGCAACAGAGCGATGTCCGAGACCAGAAGGGACCTGAAGGTCTCGACCTTGCGCTGGGCTTCCTCGGGCCCGCTGACCTCATCCTCGAACCACCCGCCCGGGTAGTCGTGCCACACGAGCCGCAGCCCGTCAAACTGCTTGTTCTTCTGCGCCTTGGCGGCGCCGTCCTTCAGTCTGATCGCGAATGAGTAGGACGTTGGGGCGAAGCGCGTGCCCTCCGGCACCTGCGCCGAATCCCTCATGCCGAGGTAGTTCTTGTGCAACCGTGTGCCCTGGCCAACGTTCTCGGCCACGACGCGGAACAGGCTCGTCTTCAGAAACTGGGGTTCCTGCGCAGCCCCGTAGAACGAGGAAAGCATGACGGTCTTGCCACTGCCAGACTCGCCAAACACTGCGATGTGCTGCACGAGGTCCTTGCTTAGCTTCATGACGGGCAACCTATCCCAAGGCTCCGACACCAGAGAGCGGACCAAGGGCATTGTGCCCACAACCGTCACCGGATCGACCTTCGCTCGGCCAGGGAGGCGTGCAGTGGTCATGGACTCTCGACGACGCGAGCGACGTCACCATTGAGGTGAGCGAGCTCTTCGCTCAGGACGGCACTCTGATCGCCAACAAGGTTCTCCGGGCGAGCTAGCGATCGGGTCCGCTGGCGCGGATCTCGGTCGCGGGGCCATGGGCGGGCGCTCGATCCGTGTCGGGCGGGAACATCGGGCGCTCGACCCGCGCGTTCGTCCTGGTGTTCGCTGAGGCGTTCGCCGCGTGCAGGCCAAGGTGTTTGGCAAGCTCAGCGGCGATCTTGGTCGCGCGCTCTCCCGTTGCGTTGCTGAGCTGCGCGATCGCGCGGTCCCAGGAGGTTGGGTTGGCGGCGCCGATGACGCGGAGTGCATTGTCGAGGCTGTCAGTTCGGGCCTGTTCGGCGATGGTCTGTTCGAGCATGACGCGGCTCAGCGGGATCGATTCGCGCAGTGCGGCAAAGAGCATCTCCGGCCGTTCTTCCGCGAGAAGGTCCGCGGGGTCGGTGCCATCAGGGAGCGCGGCGTGGAGCGGGTCGTGGCCGAGCTCGGCGAGGATCCAGTAAGCGCGTTCGGTGGCGGCCTGGCCGGCTCTGTCGTTGTCGGTGGCAACAATCGGGAGGTCGCTGAAACGGCGGAGCTGGCGGGCCTGCGCGCGGGTGAGGGCGGTGCCGAGGGCGGCGACGCCGACGTATTCGCCGCCGGTGGCGAGGGTGACGGCGATGGCGTCCATCGGGCCCTCGACGAGGACGGGACGTCCGCCTCGAATCAGGCTCGGGGCGTGGCCGTACAGCTGGGCGCCTTTGTGGAAGAGCGGGGTCTCGGGGGTGTTGAGGTACTTCGGTCCGGCGGTCTCGTCGGCGTCGGGGTGGCGGCGGGCGATGAAGCCGAGGATCTGGCCGTCGTGTGTGATCGGGAAGACGACACGGTTGCGGAAGCGGTCGATGAGGTTGCCGGTGGAGGCTTGCTTGGCGACCCCGGCGAGGATCATCTCCCGGTCGGTGACTCCGCGGCGGCGCAGGTGGTTGACCAGGGAGGTCCAGCTGTCGGGGGCGTAGCCGGGTCGGTAGCCCGGGTCGCCGGTGATGTCGGTGTGGAGCCGGTCGATCAGGTAGTCGTGTGCCCACGAGTCGGGGAATCGTGCTTCATAGAACTGCGTCGCGAGTTCGTTGACATGCGCCAGGCGGTCGGGGGTGGTGCCCGCTTCGTGCCAGGCATCGCGGCGGCTGAGCAGATCGTTGATCTCGGCCTGGGTGAGTTCGGGTTCTCCTCGGTGCGCCCGGGCCAAGGCTTCGATCTGGAGGATCGCCCAGTCGTCGTCGACGACCTCGACCTCATCTCCGGATACGTCCGTATGAGCGGTCGCATGCTCCACAGACTCGGGCGTCCAGAGCCTGTCGACGGGATCATCGTGGACCGGGTTGGTGAGCATGGTGGTCCGCCACACGAGGGCCTGGCATTCGTCGACGTCTTCGGCGGTGACCGGCGTGAGCAGGTCCGTCAGGGCCCAGCCGCGGGTAGTCGCGTGGTCGAGGGCGGTGACGAGAGCAGGCCACCAGGTGGAGGAGCGCAGCTGGTCGGCGCGGTCGTGGTCGACGATCTTCGCGAAGTCCTCGGTCCATGATGCCGGGCTGGAATCAGCAATGGTGGTGGCGACGGCGGGTTCGAGGTGGCGGTTGAGGCGCCACCAGAGGGCGGCTGCGGCGTGGTCGTCGGGCAGGACGCCTTCGGCGGCTGCGGAGGCGAGCAAGCCAACCGCGTCGATGCCAGCGCTGGTCAGCCGGGCGAGCTGCCGCGCCAGGCTCGCCTGGTAGGGGTCGTTCTCAGTGGCTGGGCTGATGGTCGATAGCAGGGGTGCCCATTCGGCCAGGGCCGGGTTGCGGTCGGTAGTGAGCTGCTTGTCGAGCCTGTGCTGGTGGCGTGCTGCGGCAGCGGCGAACTGAGGTTCCCCGGTGGGCCGCAGGTCAGTGTCGGGGACGGCCATCGCTGCCCGCCACACCGCGACCTCGCCGAGAAGTGACGCGGGTGGACGCGGCCCGTCACCGACCCAGGCGGGCCTCCGGGTCGCCTCAGCAGCCCGTTGACGGACGTCGTCGGCCAGAGTGGTGACGAGGCTGGCGCGCTCGGTGAGGTACACACCCCACTTCGGATCGGCGGCCAGGCGTTCGGGGATGCCGGATAGCCAGGGCAGCGGTCCGGCGGGCGCTCCTCGGGTCGCGTCGAGTCGCCAGTCGAGGACGGCCGCGGCGTCGTGGGCTTCCTTCAGGGAGCCGTTGGCGAGTGCTTCGTTGAGAGCAAGCAGCGGGTCGACACCGGTGGCGTTCAGCAGCAGTAGGTGGGTGCGGAGGGTTGGCCAGGCCGGCGCGAAGGTGATCCACGACAGTCCGGTTTCGGCGATCGCGTCGAGGCTGGCGATCACCTCAGGCTCGGCGGTCTGTTCGATCGCGACCAGTAGCGCGTCGGCGTAGCTGGCGGTCGCCTCACCGAGCCGCGCTGCCGGGTCGTCCTGCATGGCGATCGAGGTGGTGGCGGAGACGGGGGCTTCGTCGCGGGTGAGGATGCGGGTGAGCAGGTCGGTCGGAGTGGGCGGGATGACGGTGTCGGGGTCGACCAGGCTGTGCGGGTCGCCGTCTCCAACGTTCTGGAGGTAGATGTGGTTCGAGATCCGTCCGCGGGTGACCATCGTGTATAGCTGCTGCCGGCTCTCGCTGCCGGTTGCGAGCCCGTGCATGGCGTCGGCGGTGACGCCCTGGGCGCCGTGGACGGTTGTCGCATAGCCGAGTTCGGTAGACTCTGCGACGTAGTCGGCGGGCAGGGTGACGATGCGCCGGTGGGTGTGGTGCTGGGCGGTCAGCCGGCCGTTCGCAGCGATCTTGAGGACGGTCCACCGGTCGCCGTTCTTCACCCAATCGGTCCGGCTGACCCGCAACCGGCGATCGTTGAGCCGGGTGATGATCGTGTCGCCGGCGGAGGCGTGGTTGCCGTCGGCGAGCTTCACTTCGCGTCCGGGACGTTGATCGCCGAGCCGGTGGGCGCGGGCCTTCTCGTTGAGCTGGGCGACGAGTTCGCGGGTGGGGGCGAGCATGATCGCGTCCTTCCCATCGGCCCGGTCTGCCTTCCAGGAGTCGAAGACGGCGCGGGTGAGTCCGTCGAGGTCGCCGATGTGGACCCGTCCGTTGTCGAGGTAGAAGCCGAGCGCCTCGGGCCGTCCGTCACGCAGGGCGAGCGAGGCGTTGCCTTCGGCCGGGTTGGCGAACCGGAGCAGTTCATTGAGGTGGACGGCGCCGTGTTGGGCCGCGATGTCGCGCAGCACGCCGCCGGCGGCGATCGCGCCGAGCTGCTGGTCGTCCCCGATCAGCCGGACGCTGCCACCACGGCGGAGGATGAAGTCGATCGCGACATCGAGGCTGAGGGTGTCGGCGGTGCCGGCCTCGTCGATGATCACCAGCGTCTTCGGCCCGATCGAGGACGCCCACTTCGGCAGGTCGTGGTGCTCGATGGACCAAACCAGCTTGGCCAGGGTGTCGGTGTGGGTCTCGATCTGGGACCGCAGTTGCGCGGCCGCCGCGGCAGCGGGGGAGAGGCCGACCACCGTGCCTCCGCTCTCCCGCCAGGCTCGGGCGAGGGTCGCCATGGCGGTGGTCTTGCCCGATCCCGCCGGGGCGATGCCGAGTTGGACGCGCGCACCCGAGGTGGTCATCGCCCGCACCATCGCGGCCTGTCCAGCGTTCAACGTCAGGCCGTTCGCGACCGATTCCAGCAGGGCAACATCGACGACCTCGACCGGCACCCGGCGGCCGTCTGAACGTCCCGCCGCAGCGACGATCCGCTGTTCGGCTTCCACGATCCGACGAGACGTGAACAGCTTCCCACCGGCCACCTCGTAGACGCTGGAGCCATCGGCCCGACGGAGCTCGTCGGGCTCTTCGATGCCCTTATCCCGGGGCTCGATGGCGACCGCGTGGCGCTCGAGAGCTGTCGTGGTGAGCCAGTCGGCGGCCGGTTCGAGCTGGTCCGGATGCAAGCCGGTGGTGCGGAGTCGGCGCTTGGCTTCGGCGTGGACATGCCAGTACTGCCACACCGCGCGCTCGCCCTCGACGGTCGCGATGATCTGTCGGGCAGTGCTCCGGTACCAGTCGTGGTTCGGCAGTGGCGCCCGCGTGCCGCCCGGGCGCAGGGCCGACGCCACCATCGCGTCCACAGCGTGTGCCCCACCAAGTACGGCCTCGGCCTGGCGTCGCCAGGCGGAGCGTTGCTCGGCGAGGGTTCGGGGTGCGTGTTTGGCCTGCCGGGTGTCCTGCCAGGCCTGCTCGGCGAGGTTGGTCATCTCGACTGCGGTCGGGGTGCGGCCGTGCACGCGCTGGAAGTCCTCGGCCAGCTCCGATGCCCTGAGCTGGATGCTCTTGCGCCGAGTTGACCACCGGTCGAGGAGCCGCGAATCCACCCCGGCGACCTCGCGAACTGGGCGCTTGCCCGCCGGCGCCGGACGGGCACTGAACGCCAGTCCGAGATCGGTGGCGAGGTGCCGCTCCAGGGCGGTGTTGTAGGTCTCTGAGGCTGCGACGGTGGCCTTGAATAGGATGCGCCCGTCGATGGAGCGCCAGCGTCCATCCAAGGTCTGAACCTTGTTCGCCACCGCGACATGGGTGTGAAGGTCGGGGTCGGAGGCCCGCGAGTCGCGGTGGGTGAAGGCTGCGCCGACCAACCCTTGCACGTCGACTTGCCGGGCCCCGTTCCGTCCGAGTCGGGTATAGAGAGCGTGGTCCTCGATGTAGCGCAGCGCGTCGGCCATGGCCTTCTGGTGGGCCTGCTCGATGGCGGCTGCGATCGACGGATCGGCCAGTGCCCACAGTGCTGACACCGACTTCACCGGCGAGAACGTCAGGTCGAAGCCGGCCACCGCAGTGGTCTGCGGACGCGACAGCCGGGCGACGAGTCCGGCCAGTTCGCGGGCGTCCTGGGGCTCACGCTTGAACTCGGCGAGGAAGAACTCTCGCGCCACTTCGGTGCGGATCCGTCCTCGTTCCTCACGCGGTACGGCAGCGGCAGGGGATGCGTCCATCGAGGTGTTGTAGTCGGCGAAGCGCCGGGCAACCTCCCGCCGGAACGGGCTGACATCGGGGGAGTAGACCCGGTACGGCTGGCCGAGGCTGATGGCATTGGCGAAGTCTTTCGCCTCGGCGTCCGGCGTTAGGGCCGCCTGTCGCTGAAGGGCCAGAGGGTGGTAGCCGGCACCGAACAGCGCCTTCATCTGTTCGGCGGTCACCGGATCTCCGGCGTCGAGGCCTTCAATGCCCTTCAGTCCGCGCCCGACCCAGACGCCCGGGGTCTCGCCCTTGGCGGAGTAGTAGGAGGCCAGCGACAGGTGGCCCTTCTCGGTGGAGTCCATCGCAGCCACCTGCCGGGTCAGGTAGTCGTACCCCGACCCGGCGGTGAGCTTCTTGACCTCCATCACGACCAGTACGAAGGCGCCGAGAGTGCCGTGCCGGACAGCCGTCGTCCCGCGAGTTCAGGGCGGCTCTGGGGCTCGGATGAGCCTTCGGAACATTCGAGCTTGTCAGTAGGGATTTGGCCATCGCAGCCGAAGGAATTCGCCATGGTCCTCCCGACGATGCAGGAGGTGCTTGGGTCATGCCGTTGGGGCTGGGAAGGGGTCTGGAGGTCGGGGAGCGGGTCGGGGACATCGGGGTTCGGAAGTCTCGTGAGGTGGTCGGTGGCCGTCAGGAGTAGGTCGGTGCCTTCGTAGGGAGTGAGTGGAGGTTGGAGACCAGGAAGGGCTGTGCGATGGGGAGCAAGCAGACGGTTCGGCAGGCGGCCCGGCGGGCTGCGTTTCAGATGCAGCAGCGGCGGCGCGAGGAGGAGGCCAAACGCGAGCGCCGGCTGACGAACGAGTCGATCAAGCTGATGGTCGCGTTGCGGGAGCGGGACGACACCGAGACCAGGGCTCGGGACGCGATTCGCACGATGGAGGCCGAGGGTCTGGACGCGGCGGCGATCGTCCGGTGGAGCAACGGCGAGCTGGACGCCAAGGAGGTTGCACGGCTGCGCGACTTCGTCCCGAAGTACGCCGACCCCGTGCCGGACGCCAAGCCCGGCGGGCGTCCGTCATGAAGACCGGGATCGCTCGTAAGCCGCAGTTCGAGGCCACCGGGCGCTGGCTGCGTCCGCTGTCACCCGCCGAGCGGGTGCTGACCTGGCTGCTGTGGGTCGGGGCTCATGGTCCCGACGTCGTGGTCAGTGCGGTGATCGTGCTTCCGATCGTCGTCCTGCTTCCCGGCCTGATCGCGTGGCTGGTTCTCGGCGCGATGGTGCTGAGTTCGCTCTTGATGGCGACCAGATGGGTGCGGTGGCCAGCGGTCGGATGGTTCCTGGGCGGTACCCGCCTGTCGGCTGACGTCGATGCCGCAATTCGGCCGTTGCTCGAGGCGGCCGCGTGCGTGAGTGACCGCCGCATCGACCTGGGCCTCGCAGCGCCGGGAATGAAGACGACAGCGGTCGGGCCGAACATCGTCCTGATCGACCGGTCGCTGGGCGACGGCTACCGCGCCGGAAAGGTCGACTCGCAGTACCTGGCGTTCACGCTCGCTCGCCGGGTTGCCCAACTGCGTCTCGGCTACACCAGGTTCGAGCTCCTCGTCACCTTCTGGTGCCTGCCGGTAACCCTGTTCAAGGCCATCGGTGCGGGGCTCGGACGGATCACCCTGATCGCGGCGGCGTGGCGGGTGCGGTTCCTGATGGCCGGAGTCGTTCTCGTCCAGTCGTATCTGGAAGGCACCCTGCCGCTGGGCATCGCCGGCGCCAGCATCATCGCCGCAACCTATGTGGTTCCCATGCTGCGAAGCGTCTGGATTCGGCACCTCGACAAGGTCGCCGACACTGCGCTCCGACTCGCCCTGGTCAAAGAAGGGTCGCCGCTTCCGGGCATCCGCCGGCGTCCGGTCGTGTAGGGCATAACTCGCCGCAGAGCCCGGCGCTGGCACCTGGGGGTGGGTTAGCCGCGTCGGGCTCGCTCCACGCCGTGCGTCCAGATCCAGTCGGCGTCGTGGTGGCCGACAGTGCCACGTTCGTCCCTTCTTGATGGTCAAGAACCACGAGGAGGGAGTTCGAGATGAGCCTGTCCACGAGCGAGGCCTACGGCCACCTGCGCAACGCCGCCTGGCACTACCTGTCGGCGGACAGCGACGGGGGGGAGGGCGTGTTCCTCGGGGCGGCCTGCCTGGACGTCGAGGACGCCTTCGAGAAGGCCGAGGTCGTCCCTGAACTCGTCCCGGACGAGGGCTCGGCCGAAGCCGCGATCAGGGCGGCGCTGGCCTCCCTCGAGGACGGCAAGGGACCGCTTGTCCCGGCGCTACGGGAAGCGCTGGTCGGGTTGGCCGTGCGGGCAGGGGTGCGATGACCGCCACGGTCGCCGGAATGCTCGACCGGCTCCACGCCCAGGCGTTCGCGATCTCGAATCTCGCGGCCCAGCCGTCTGAGGACAGGTGGCGTGCCCACGCTGTCGTGTGGCCGCGGTTGGCCCTGGTCACGATGCGCGCACTGAACAACGTCCCGGTCGGTGCGGCCAGCGATCCGGCGTTGGTGCTCGTGGACTCGATCCTGAATCCCATCGCCCGCAACGAGTGGATCCCGAAGAACTCGGCTCCTCCTGCGGCGAACGTCCCGCCGGACAAGCGTCTGGTCGACATGACCCGCGTCCTTGGCGGCATCGCCGACCTGCTCAGCATCGGACTGAAGGACGTCGTCAGCGACTCCACCGCGATCCTCGGGCTACGGTCGAACCTGCTCGCCCCGGTGATGGTGGCCGCCAACTGGAGCCTGGCGACCGCCCCCGACGTCGCCCGGAACCTGACTCCCCGTCGCCACCTCCAGCTGGTCTCCGGCATCGGGACGGCGTTCGCGCTCGTCCCGGTCGGGCTGAGACCCGGCCAGTACGACGACATCGCCGCAGTGCCACACAGCGAGAACAGCCTCGACGCCGCGATGCACAACTGGCTGGACGCCACCAAGGAGGCACTTGCCACCCGGAAGGGACTCTCGGGCCTCACTCTGCAGACCATCGCCGCCGACCTCAGCGTCCTCTGCGGGGCGGCAGCAGCCACTACCAACGCGGCGATCGCCCTCGGTCAGCTCGCCGAAGACCGTGGACGACCGGTCGTCGAGGCGATCAGCGACGCCAACGCAAAGTGGCGCGAGGCGTCCCGCTGGCCACAGACCATCTACCTCGGCGGCGTCCGCGACACCAGCCTGGCCGACGCGTCCATCCACCTTCGCCAGACCGTCTTGGACACCCTGCGGGACGGCAACTCGTGGGCCGACCCCACGGTGATCGACGCGCGCATGAAGGGCCAGGGCCTGGGCTCGGCCGCCCGACGGGCCATGCACATCGCGGCCGAGGCTGCCCAGCTCCAGCAGGCTGCGGTCACGAACCTGTTCTTCGGCAAGGACCGGGTCATGATGACCTCCCGGTCGCTGGAAGGCGCGACCTACATGAACACGGCCGTCTTCACCGCTCGCCGACGTGGCACCTGGATCCCCATGCCCCGCTACGAACCCACCGGCGTCGAGGTGTATCGGGCCGCTACCAACGCCACCACCGCCACCACCGCGGCCCGTCTGCTCTCGGTGGCGACAGCCAGGCCAGCGCCCTCGATGCGGTCGCCGCTCACCGCCGTCGACTTCACCCAGGGACGCATCGCATCCCTCCGAACCACGACCCCGAGCGCACCGGCTCAGCAGTTGACGCAGGAACCTCCGTTCGGCATGGGAACTGGCGGGCCGGGGTCCTCGGGACAATCACCGACGATCGGCCGATAATCAGGCTCATCACAGTTGAGGGTGTAGAGGCGGGGTGATCTGGGGCGGCGCGTCGGTC
>CAYNLD010000007.1:0-6945 GCA_964397985.1 uncultured Propionibacteriaceae bacterium
ACTAGATCTTGACCTTGCCGTTCGGGGTGATGAAGGTGGCCGAGAGGATGCCCGGCTGGCCGTACTCGGAGCTGAACTTGATCCGGACGCCGTCGAGTTCGTCGCCGATCCCGGTACCGAGCCAGTCCTCGACGCGGGACCGCGTGCCGGCGATCTCGATCCGGTCGAGGCGGATGTCGCCCTCCAGTGCGCTCGGGCGCACCGACGGTTCGGACTCCCACTTGATGAAGTACGGCAGCTGCGGGTCGGCGATCAGGCCCTTGACCCCGATCTGCTGCCACTCCAGCAGCCGTCCGTCCGGGAAGTGCCGGGAACCCTGCGCGGCCTCGCGCTCGAGGCGCTCCTCATAGGGGTGCAGGTCATCGACGGATACGACCCAGCCGAGCCAGCCCCCACCCATCTCCGAGCGGGCGCGCACGGCCTGGCCGAACGGCGCCTTCTCCGCGGCCGGGTGCTCCAGCACCTCCACCACCTCGAGGTAGCGACCATCGGCCAGCGGCAGGATGTGGTTGCGGGTGCCGAACCGGGGGTGGAAGCCGCCGTCGCGGAATCGTTCGCCGAGCAGGGCGCCGAGCCGGTCCGACTCCGCCTTGAGCCCGGCCGACCCCACCGCGAAGGTCAGATGATCGACATGCATGCGTCCCATTGTGGCGATCTGGTGTTACAGACGCGAATCGGCGGCTCTGCGGCCCTCCCGGCAGGGGGTGCTGCGAGAGCGGGCGCCTACCATGGTGGGGTGCACCCAGGAACAGGCGACGCTCCCCGGGTGGTGCTCTCGACCTCATCGGTCTACCCCGAGTCCACCGCCGCCGGCTTCAGCCTGGCGCGCGAGCTGGGCTACGACGGCATCGAGGTGATGGTCGGCGTCGACCCCGCCTCCGCCGACGTGGACGCCGTGGAGCGGCTCAGCGAGTACCACGAGGTGCCGGTGTGCGCCGTGCATGCACCCACGCTGCTGGTCACCCAGCGGGTCTGGGGACCGGACCCGTGGGAGAAGCTCGACAGGGCGGCGATGGCCGCCCACCAGCTCGGCGCAGAGGTGGTGGTGGTGCACCCCCCGTTCCGGTGGCAGCGCAGCTACGCGTCCGGGTTCACCGAAGGACTGCGGCGACTGGAGGAGACCACGGGTCTCACCTTTGCGGTGGAGAACATGTACCCATGGCGCGGTCCTGGTGGCGGTGAGGTGCGGGCGTACTCACCCAGCTGGGACTGCGCGGCCCTCGACGTCGCCCACCTCACCCTGGACCTGTCCCACGCCGCCACCGCGCGGCAGGCGTCGGTCCAGCTGGTACGCGACTGGGGGGAGCGGCTGGCCCACGTCCACCTCACCGACGGCACCAACGGGGCCACGGACGAACACCTGCTGCCCGGACAGGGCGACCAGGACGCGGCGGGCGTGCTCGCTGAGCTGGTCGCGATGCGCTACGCGGGGTACGTGTCGCTGGAGGTGAAGACCCGCGGGATGTCGCGCGCCGAGCGGGAGGAAGCGCTGGCCGCGAGCCTGGCGTTCACCCGGCAACACCTCGCCGAACCGGCGCAGAGCCGAACCCGATGACCCGACCCGTGCCGGAGCAGCAGGACGGCCCGTCCGCAGCCCTCCTTGCGACCCTGCCCGAACCCGCCAGGGTGCGTCCCGGAATCGAACTGTGGCTGGTGCTGGGGGTTTCGCTGGGCCAGTCGGCGGTGTACTCCGTCCTCTCGATCATCGAGAAGCTCACCCGGAACGTGCCGCTGAACCAGCAGACCACGTCCATGAACAACGCTGTGGTGCCGGACCGGCCCTGGCTCGACCTCGCCTACCAGGTGGCAGGGATCGTGTTCCCCCTGGTGCCCGCGCTGCTCGCGCTCTACCTGTTGCAGCGCACCGGCGAGCGCAGGGGGATCGGGTTCGACCTGCGCCGCCCCGGCTTCGACATCGGCGGGGGATTCGTGCTGGCAGCGGGGATCGGCATTCCCGGCCTGGGCCTGTACCTGGTCGCGCGTGCGCTCGGCTTCAACACCAACGTGTCCCCGGCGAACCTCGCCGAGAACTGGTGGACGGTGCCGGTGCTGGTCGCGCTGGCGGCGATGAACGCCATCCTCGAGGAGGTCGTGATGATCGGCTTCTGGTTCACCAGGGGACGCGGGCTGAGCTGGCCGGTCTGGGTGGTGCTGGTCTCTTCTGCGGTCGTGCGCGGCAGTTACCACCTCTACCAGGGCTTCGGCGGCTTCGTCGGGAACCTGGTGATGGGGCTGGTGTTCGGGCTGGTCTACCTGAAGGTGAAGCGGGTGGGGCCGCTCGTGGTGGCGCACTTCCTGCTCGACTTCGTGGCGTTCGTCGGCTATGCGCTGGCGGCCCCGTACCTGCCCTGGCTGCGGGGGAGCTGAGCGCCACGCCGGCCGCGTCCGTACGAAGCCGGTACCGGACACGGGCGCGGTCGGGCTCGTGTGGACGGACGGTTTAGGCTTGCGCCCATGCGTGTTGGTGTGTTTGGGGCGACCGGTCAGGTCGGCGGCGTGATGCGGACGCTGCTCGCCGAGCGGAACTTCCCCGTCGATGAGATCCGGTTCTTCTCCTCCGCCCGCTCGGCCGGCCAGGCTCTGGCCTGGGGCGACGGCGAGGTGATCGTGGAGGACACCGCCACCGCCGACTTCACCGGGCTCGACCTGGCGCTGTTCTCGGCGGGAGCGACGATGTCGCGCGAGTATGCGCCCAGGGTGGCGGCGGTCGGCGCGATCGTGGTCGACAACTCCTCGGCGTGGCGCAAGGACCCGGACGTCCCGCTGGTGGTCTCCGAGGTGAACCCCGAGGACGCGATGACGCCCCCGAAGGGCATCATCGCCAACCCGAACTGCACCACGATGGCCGCGATGCCGGTGCTCAAGCCGCTGCACGACGCCGCCGGCCTGCAACGCCTCGTCGTCGCGACCTACCAGGCCGTCTCCGGTTCCGGGATCAAGGGCGTCCAGGCGCTGGCCAACCAGACCGCTGCCGTGACCGACCCCGCGCAGCTCGCCCTGGACGGCTCCGCGGTGCCGGCAGGAGACCCGGCCCCGTACGTCGCGCCGATCGCCTTCAACGTTGTGCCGCTGGCGGGCTCGATCGTGGACGACGGCGGCCTCGAGACCGACGAGGAGCAGAAGCTCCGCAACGAATCCCGCAAGATCCTGCACCTGCCCGAGCTGCTGGTCGCGGGAACCTGCGTCCGCGTGCCGGTATTCACCGGGCACTCGCTCAGCATCCACGCGGAGTTCGCGGAGGAGATCAGTGTCACCCGGGCGACCGGGCTGCTGGCCACCGCGCCCGGCGTCACGCTCGCGGACGTGCCCAACCCGCGGGTGGCCGCCGGCACGGACGCCTGCTACGTCGGCCGGATCCGCAGTGACCAGTCGGTGCCGGGCGGGCACGGGCTGGTGCTCTTCGTGACCAGCGACAACCTGCGCAAGGGCGCGGCGCTGAACGCCGTGCAGATCGCCGAACTGGTGGTGGCCGCGCGATGACGAAGCTCGCCGTGATCGGTGCCGGCGTGATGGGCGAGACCCTGATCTCCGGCCTCCTGCGCGCCGGCTGGGCCCCGGACGCGATCACCGCGGCCGACCGGCACGCGCCGAGGCTGGCCGAGATGGAGTCCCGGCACGGCATCCACACGGCCGCGACCCAGGAGGCCGCAGCGGGGGCGGACACCGTCGTGATCGTGGTGAAGCCGCAGGACGCCGGCGAGGTGTTGCCGGTGGTCGGGGCGGCGATCCGTCCCGGCACCCTGGTGGTCTCGTTGTGCGCGGGGCTGTCCACGCACCAGATCGAGGCCGCGATGCCCGACGGCACCGCGGTCGTCCGGGTGATGCCCAACACGCCGGCCCAGGTCGACGAGGGCATGGCCGCGATCTCCGCGGGCGCCTCTGCGACCCCGGAGCACCTCGCGCACGTCACCGAGCTGCTCTCGGCGGTCGGCAAGGTGGTGACCGTCCCGGAGAAGTACCAGGACGCGGTCACCGCGATCTCCGGCTCCGGTCCGGCGTACCTGTTCTTCGTGGTCGAGGCCATGATCGATGCCGGCGTGATGCTCGGCCTGCCCCGCGACATCTCGACGACCCTCGTGGTGCAGACCATGTACGGCTCGGCCAAGCTGCTGGCCGACTCCGGCGAGCACCCGACCGTGCTGCGGGAACGGGTCACCTCCCCCGGTGGGACGACCGCGGCCGCGCTGCGCGAGCTGGAGGATCACCGGGTGAAGGCGGCGTTCATGACCGCCATGGAGGCGGCCAGGGACCGCAGCCGCGCGCTCGCGTCGTCCTGATGAGTGTCGTCCCCGACCAGACGGCTGCGTGGCTGACCGCCTTCCTCGACTTCCCTGCGCCCGAGTTCGACGCCGGGGTGCGATTCTGGCGGGGCGCAACCGGCTATCAGCTGTCCGCGGTGAGAGGAGAGCACGGCGAGTTCGCCACCCTCGTGCCGCCGGATGGCCACGACTACCTCAGGGTGCAACGCCTCGGTGAGGGGTTCACCAGGCTGCACCTGGACGTGTGTGTGCCGGACCCGGAGGAGTTCCGCGCGCAGGCTGTGGCGCTGGGCGCCGCCCACGCGGGGGCTACTCCCGGCAACCTGCCGGTCCTGCGGACCCCGAGTGGCCTGATGCTGTGCGTGCAGGGGCCGGTGGACGGCGCGGTGCCGGCCGGAACGACGTGGCCGGACGGGCACACGAGCCGCGTGGTCCAGGTGTGCCTGGACGTGCCGCGCCCCTCGTTCGGCGCGGAGATCGAGTTCTGGCACCGGGTTCTCGGCGGCCGTTGGATCGAACTCGAGGACGCCGAGATCGTGATCCGGCAGGCGGGCGAGAGCGCGCTGAGCCTGCGCCTGAAGCCGGCCGAGATCACGCCTGAAGTGGCTGCGCACCTGCACCTGGTCACCGACCAGCGGGCCATCGAGGTGGAGCGGCTGGTCGGTCTGGGTGCCGTGGTCCGGGCGGTGCGTCCGGCCAAGTCGATCCTGGAAGCGCCGGGCGGTCTCGCCGTGTGCGTGGTCGACGAGGCGGGCGAGGGCGGGACCTGCCGGCTGTGACGGCGCCGTCCGGGCTGTTCGTGGGACTGGCCACGCTCGACGTGGTGCAGCTGGTGGCGCGTCCGCCGGCCCGCAACGAGAAGACCACGGCCGAGCAGACCTGGCTGGCCGCTGGCGGCCCCGCAGCGGTCGCGGCGATCGCGTTCGCTGCGCTGGGCGGACGGGCGCAGCTCTGGACGGCACTGGGGGATTCGCCGGCCGCCCGGGTGGTCGCCGCGGATCTGGCCGCCGCAGGAGTGGAGGTGCGCGACGCGGCCCCGCCCGGCTTCGAACTGGCGGCGTCCGTGGTGCTGCTGGACGCTGCGTCCGGCGAGCGGACGGTGGTGAGCGGGTCGGGGCACACGCCGGTGTTCGGGACCGTCGTGGCGCCGGAGCTCGCCGGGGTGGACGTGGTGCTCCTGGACGGTCACCACCCGGCACTGGCCCGCGCGGCGGTCTTCGCGCTCGCTCCGGCGGGCGGGCCGCTCCCGGTCCAGCGAGTGCCCGTCGTCCTGGACGCGGGTTCACACAAGCCGGTCTTCGACGAGCTGTTCGGCGGGGTCAGCGACGTGATCTGCTCGGCCGACTACGTGCATCCCTCGCTGACCCCGCGCGAGCTGCTGAACCTCGGGCCGGGACTGGTCGCTGTCTCTCATGGCGGGTCCCCGCTGGAGTGGTGGACGCCGGAGGCCGCCGGCAGCGTGTCGCCCGAACCGGTGCAGGCGGTCGACACGGTCGGGGCCGGCGACGTCCTGCACGGTGCGTACTGCCACGCACTGGCCTCCGGGCTCGACCGTCCGGACGCCCTGCGCCGGGCCGTTGCCGCGGCGACCGGGCGCGTCCGCCACCTCGGCCCGTTCGCCTGGCGCGCCGCACTCGCCTGAGCGGTGGACCGAATTAGGAACCGTCCCCAATCCGGTCCGGACCAGATTGGGGACGGTTCCTAATTCGGTCCACGCGGCGGCTCAGCGGCCGCCGGTGAGCTTCCGGTGGCGCTGCTGGATGCCCAGCTCTCCGTAGGGGTAGTCCGGAAGCACGGGCGCGCTGACCGCGTCGAGGCGGGCGGTGTGCTCGGGGTCGAGGTGCAGGTCGCCGACGACCAGGGACGCGGCCAGTTGCCCGGTCGTCCGGTTGCCCAGAATAGGGGCGGTCACCCGGGGCCGGTCGGCCAGCCAGGCCAGCGCGACCTGGGCCATGGTCAGGCCGGTCTCGTCCGCGACCTGCGCGACCACGTCGAGCACAGCCCAGGTGGACCCGCTGTTGCGCCGGTCGTAGTCCTCCATTCCGCGATGTGGGTTCTCGCCGAGCCGGGTTTCGCCGGAGGGCACCTCGTCGCGGCGGTACTTGCCGCTCAGCCAGCCGCCCGCGAGCGGGCTCCACGGCATCATGCCCAGCCCGTACTCGGTGGCGGCGGGCACGATCTCGAGCTCGATCTGGCGGGTGAGCAGGTTGTACTGCGGCTGCAGCGAGACCGGGGCCGTCCAGTTGTGCGCCCGGGCACGCTCGACCACGGCGGTCAGTTGCCAGCCGGTGAAGTTGGACAGGCCGAAGTAGTGGATCTTGCCCCTGCTCACCGCGTCGTCGATGAACCGCAGGTACTCCTCGATCGGCGTCAGGGCGTCCCAGGCGTGCAGCTGGTACAGATCGATCGAGTCGACGCCGAGGCGGCGCAGGCTCGCGTCGAGGGCGTCCGAGAGGTGCCGGCGGGACAGCCCGACGCCGTTGGGGTAGTCGTTCATCGGGAAGCGGCCCTTGGTGGCGATCACCACCTGCTCGCGGACGCCGGGACGCCCGGCCAGCCAGCCGCCGACGATCTCCTCCGAGACGCCGTGGGTGTAGACGTCGGCGGTGTCGATGAAGGTGCCGCCGGCCTCGACGAACGCGTCCAGCTGCGCGAACGCGCCGGCGCGGTCGGTCTCATTGCCGAA
>CAYNLD010000007.1:7045-165359 GCA_964397985.1 uncultured Propionibacteriaceae bacterium
CGACGAACGCGTCCAGCTGCGCGAACGCGCCGGCGCGGTCGGTCTCATTGCCGAAAGTCATCGTGCCCAGGCAGAGCCGGGACACGACCAGGCCGCTGTTGCCGAGGAGTCGGTATTCCATGCGTGGATCATCTCCGATCGTGTGGATTCACCCCCAGCCTGACACCCGGAGCGCTCTCCAGGTCAAGCCCCCTCGCGGTCGAGGACAGGGCCAGCGAGCTGCTCAGGATCCGCGGGAGCCCCTCGATGTTGCGGGTACGGGCCAGCCGTGTCGCTCGTCCGCCGTGACCAGATCGTCGCTTGGCGGCACGGGGGCACCGGCAACCTTCCTGGGCTGAGCGAATGGGCGAGGCCCTCGGGCCCAACCCGGATCAACGTGCTCCGGCGTGGATGGTTGACAACTTGGTCCCATTTGTCCCACAAGCGTCTCCGGGCCACTAAGGTGACGAGAAGCGGCTGTCACTGGGGCAGCCCCGTGGAGGGGGACAGGTAGCACGATGAGCGACCCGGTGACGCCGTTGGGAGCGGTCCGGTTTCTGAAGGTTGCCGAGGTCGCATCAGCGCTGCGGGTGTCGCGGATGTCGGTGTACCGATTGATCCACGCCGGTGATCTTGAAGCCGTCCGGTTCGGCCGGAACTTCCGGGTTCCCGAGCACGCCGTCGACGCCTACCTGCGCGAGTCGTTCTACCACGCGGGCTGAACTACCGGATTTCACCCGCGCCCACCGGGCCGGTAAGATCCTGTGCTTGGCTGGATTGTCCAGCCGCGTCCTTCAGGGCTGGCAACAGCCCGAACTTCGTACCTGCCGTCCGGTGGGACGGTCATCGAGAGGTCTGATTCGTGGGTTCGGTCATCAAGAAGCGCCGCAAGCGGATGGCGAAGAAGAAGCACCGCAAGCTGCTCAAGAAGACGCGCATCCAGCGTCGTCGCGCCGGCAAGTAAGCCACCATCCGCCCGGGGCCACCGATGATCGACGCCCGGGTTGTGCTGTTGGTCCGCGACGGCTGCCACCTCTGCACAGAGGCGGTGGGCGTCGTTAGTGCTGTCTGCGCCGAGACCGGCGACACCTGGGTCGCCCGTGACGTGGACGCGGACCCTGCCCTGCGCGCCGAGTTCTCCGATCACGTGCCGGTCACGTTCGTCGACGGCGTCCGCCACGCCATCTGGCACGTGGACGCCGACGCGCTGCGCCGCGTCCTCACCGCCTCTTGACCCTCACACCGGGGGAGGCATGACAAAGGAGTCATGTTGAAGATCGGAGACTTCGCCCGGATCGGCGGGGTGTCGGTACGGATGCTCCGCAACTACGACGAGCTGGGGCTGCTCGTGCCCGCGCACGTGGATCCCTGGACCGGCTATCGCAGCTACACCGCCGGCCAGCTGGCCCGGCTGAACCGGATCGTCGCCCTGCGCGGTCTCGGCTTCGGCCTCGCGGCGATCGGCACCCTGCTCGACGACAACCTCAGTGTCGAACAGCTGGAGGGGATGCTGAAGCTGCGTCGCGCAGAGCTCGCCGAGCAGTTGCAGGCCACGTCCGACCAGCTCCGCGCCGTCGAGGCGAGGCTCCGCCTGATCGAAGGAGAAGGCATGACCGAACGGGAGTTCGTGGTGAAGACGCTGCCCGCGCTGCGGGTGGCGGAGAAGTCGTTCCGGGTGGCCGGCCCTGAGGAGATCGGTCCGCGGGTGGGGCCGCTGTTCGCGCAGGTGTACCAGGCGGTCGCGTCCGCCGGCGGGCAGCCCGGGCCGGGCATCAGCTACTACCGGATGGACGAGGACGGGCTGGAGTGCCACGCGGGCTGCGTGTGGGGCGGTGAGGCGGTGCCCGGCGTGGACCTGGTCGACCTGCCGGCGGTCACCGAAGCGGTGACGCAGCTGCATCTCGGCGCGATGGCGACGATCGGGGAGTCCTGGCAGGCGTTCGGCGCCTGGCTGGAGGAGAACGGCGCCGAGCCCTCCGGCCTGAGCCGCGAGGTGTACCTGGAGACTCCTCCCGGCGACGAGGACGCCTGGGTGACCGAGCTCCAGATGCCCTTCGTCCGCCGCTGATCCGACCTCTCCCCGAACAGGCGCTCCCGGGAACGTCGCCGCCGCCGGACCTTCGGCAATCCGAACCAGGACCGGGAGCGTCTGCGTGGACCGGCGGGGGTGCGGCGGAGCGGGGGTGAGAGCGGGGCGCCGGGCTGCGTATTGTTGGGGGACGACCGAGCGAGGAGACCGATGAACGTCGTCCATGTGGTGCGGCACGGCCAGGTGCACAACCCGGAAGGTGTGCTGTACGGACGTTCCCCGGGGTACGGGCTGTCCGACCTCGGCCGGCAGATGGCGCAGCGGCTCGGGGAGTACTTCGCGGACGCGCCGCTGGTGCACCTGGTCAGCTCCCCGCTGCAGCGGGCGCAGGAGACGATGGCGCCGATCGCAGCCCGGCACCCCGAGCTGGAGGTGCACATCGACGACCGCGTGATCGAGGCGGCGAACGTCTTCGAGGGGAAGAGCTTCGGCAGGCGCAACGAGATCCTGCTCCGACCGTCCAGCTGGTGGCACCTGCGCAACCCGCTGCGGCCGTCCTGGGGTGAGTCCTACACCTCCATCGTCGCGCGGATGCGTGAGGCGATCGCCGACGCGGCGTCCCACGCGATCGACGGCGAGGCGCTGGTCGTCGCCCACGAACTGCCGATCTGGATGGCCCGTTCCTGGGCGGAGGGGCGCTCGCTCATCCACGACCCGCGCAAGCGCCAGGCCCGACTCGCCAGCGTGACCACGTTCACCTACGACGGCACCCACCTGGTGCGCGTCGACTACACCGAGCCCTGCGCCGACCTCGTGCCGGTGAAGGCGAAGAAGTTCCGTCCGGGAGCGTGATGCCCTCGCCCGATCCCGTCCGTGCGCCGTGGGCGCGCCTGCTCGGCGTGGTCCTTGCGGTGGGCCTGCTCCTGGCCGGCTGCGGTTCGGCGCCGACCAGCACCTCCGGTTTCGTCGGGGGCGACGGGACGCTGACCGTCCTTCCGGTCGATCAGCGCCCCGCGGCGCCACTGATCGAAGGCACCACGCTCGACGGCAAGCCCTGGAGCAGTGCGGACACCAACGGCAAGGTCGTCGTCTACAACGTGTGGGGATCCTGGTGCGCGCCCTGCCGGGCCGAGGCACCCGCCCTGGTCGCTGCCAGCAGGCGCGCCGGCACGGCTGCGGTCTTCGTCGGCCTGAACACCCGCGACCTCGACAAGGCCGCACCGCAAGCGTTCGTGCGCAGCTTCGGGGTTCCGTACGTGAACCTCTACGACCCGGACGGGGCGCTGCTGCTGAAGTTCTCCGGCCAGCTGCCGGCCAGCGCGATCCCCAGCACCCTGCTCGTCGACCCGACCGGACGCGTCGCAGCCCGCGTCGTCGGCGAGACCACCGAGGCCACCCTGGTGGGCCTGATCGACGACCTGGCGGCCGGCAAGTGAGCGACTGGATCCAGCAGGCCATTGGCGGCTCGGTGCTCCTGGCCCTTCCGGTCGCGCTGCTCGCAGGGCTGGTCTCGTTCTTCTCCCCCTGCGTGCTGCCGCTGTTGCCGGGCTACCTGTCGTATGCCACCGGGCTCGGCGCATCCGAGATCACCTCCGGCGGGGCCGGGCGGCACCGGCGCCGCGTCCTCGCGGGCACGCTCGGCTTCGTCGCAGGGCTGGCTGTGGTCTTCGTCGCCACCGGCGCGCTGGCCGGCACGGTCGGGGCCGCGCTGGTGACCTGGCAGCGTCCGCTGTCGGTGGCGGCCGGACTGATCGCCATCGCCCTCGGCCTGGTCTTCACCGGCTGGCTCCCGTTCCAGGCCACCTGGCGGCCCGGCATCGCGCCCCGGCTGGGCGTTGCCGCCTCCCCGCTGCTGGGAATCGTGTTCGCGCTCGGCTGGACGCCCTGCATCGGTCCCGCGCTGTCCGTGGTGCTGTCCCTGGCCCTGAACGAGGGGACGGCGCTGCGCGGCGGTGTGCTGGCGCTCGCCTACGCGCTCGGCCTCGGACTGCCGTTCGTCGTGGCCGGCCTGGCGTTCGACCGGTTCTCCGGAACGCTCGAATGGGTGAAGCGGCACCACCGCGGCGTCCAGGTCTTCGGCGGCGTGACGATGATCCTGGTCGGGCTGCTGCTCGTCACCGGCTGGTGGGATGTGCTGATGTCAGGGCTGCAGCAGTGGGCGGCCACCTTCGGGGCGGTGGTCTGATGAAGGTCGTCGTCAGCTGGCTGCGCTTCGCGTGGGCCACCCTCACCTCGATGCGCACCGCGCTGGTCCTGCTGGCGGTGCTGGGCATCGCCGCGATGCCCGGCTCGCTGCTGCCCCAGCGTCCGACCAACCCGGTGGGGGTCTCCGACTACCTGAAGGCGCACCCCGAGGTCGGGCCGTGGCTGGACCGGCTGGGCTTTCTCGACGTGTTCGGCTCCGCGTGGTTCGCCGCCATCTACCTGCTGCTGTTCATCAGCCTGATCGGCTGCATTCTGCCGCGCACCGCCAGCTACCTGCGCGAGGTGCGCTCCCTGCCGTCCCCTGCGCCGGGGAAGCTGACCCGGCTGCCGGGCCATGCGTCCGCCGTCGTCGAGACCGACGCCGCCGCGGTGCTGGACGCGGCCGAGGCCCACCTGCGGGCCCGGAGCTACCGCGTGCGCAGGGACGCAGGGAGCATCTCCGCCGAGCGCGGCTACCTGCGTGAGACCGGCAATCTCGTCTTCCACATCTGCCTGGTCACGATGCTGATCGGGCTGGCCTGGGGCTCGCTGTTCCAGTTCAGGGGTACCGCGATCGTCGTGGAAGGCCAGGCGTTCTCGAACACGCTCACCCAGTACGACGACTTCGGATCCGGGGCGGCGTTCCGCTCGACCCAGCTGTCGCCGTTCACGATCCGGCTGGACTCCTTCGACGTGCGCTTCGAGACCGGTCCGGTGCAGACCGGGGCGGCCCGCGAGTTCAACGCCCACGTGAGGGTCAGCCAGCCGGGGCAGGACGACACCACGGCGAGCCTGCAGGTGAACGCGCCGCTGCAGCTGGGCGGAGACCAGGTGAGCCTGCTCGGCCACGGCTACGCCCCGGTGGTGACAGTCAAGGACGGCAACGGCGACGTCGCGTTCTCCGGGCCGGTCGTCTTCCTGCCCCAGGACGCGAACTTCCGCTCCGAAGGAGTGGTCAAGGCGCCGGACGCCCGGCCCGAGCGGTTGGCCTTCCAGGGAGTATTCCTACCCACTGCTGTTTCGGGCGGCGCATCCGGGATGGTGTCGGCCTTCCCCGATGCACTGAACCCGGAACTGCTGCTGAACGTGTGGAGCGGACCGCCCAAGCAGGAGACCGGTGCACCCGAGAACGTCTACGCCCTCGACACCACCGGCCTGACCCAGCTGAAGGATGACCAGGGCAATCCGGTCAGCGTCGCACTCACCCCCGGGACCGGCTTCAAACTGCCGGATGGCAAGGGATCGATCACCTTCGACGGGTGGAAGCGCTGGACCAAGCTCCAGGTGTCCACCACCCCCGGCGCCTGGCTCGTGCTCGGCTCGGTGATGCTCGCCGTGCTCGGCATGGCGCTCTCGCTCACCGTGAAGCCGCGCCGGCTGTTCGTCCGGGTCTCCTCCGGCTCGTCGGTCGATCCGGACCGAACCGGCGCTCCGACGACCGTCGCTGTGGCCGGCCTCGACCGGGTGGAGGGCCGTGGCGGCCTTGCCGGGGAGGTGGAGGCACTGGCGACGGCCTGCGGGATCGAGGCTACGCTGTCGCCCACCGAGGACGAGGAGGAGCGTTGAGCGCCTATTACTCCAGCCTGGCCATGGTCACCTCGGCGGTGCTCTACCTGCTCGCGATGACCCTGCACGCGGCCGAGTGGGCGAGCGCTCGCACGGCGGTGACGGTGGCCGAGCCCGAGTTGGCCACCGTGGGTGCGGGAGCGTCGCAGCGGCCCGCACCGCCGGTGTCCGAACGCCCCGCGCAGAGCCCGCGCACCGAGGCGCTCGGCCGGGCCGGCCTGGCGATCACCATGATCGCCGCACTCACCCACGTGGCCGGCGTCGTGCTGCGCGGGATCGCCGCGGAACGCGCCCCCTGGGGCAACATGTACGAGTTCATCACCACCTCGCTGGCGATCGCCGTGATCGTCTACCTCGTGCTCGCGCTGAAGTTCGGCATGCGCTGGCTGGGCCTTCCGGTCACCCTGCTGCTCACGATCGGCCAGGGGCTGGCGGTGACCGTCTTCTACGTTGCGGTGTCCGACCTGATGCCGGCCCTGCACTCGGTCTGGTTCGTGATCCACATCATCGCAGCGGCCACAGCGGGCGCGGCGTTCAACATCGGAGCGATCGCCGCGATCCTGTACCTGGTGCGAACCCGGGCCGAGGCGCGGGGGGATGTCCGCGGCTACCTGGCGCGGATCCCGTCCGCGGAGACCCTCGACCGGGTCAGCTACCGGTTCCACGCCTTCGCGTTCCCGCTGTGGACGTTCACCATCGCTGCCGGCGCGATCTGGGCGCAGTACGCCTGGGGCCGGTTCTGGGGCTGGGACCCGAAGGAGACCTGGTCGCTGGTCACCTGGATCATCTACGCCGTCTACCTGCACGCTCGCGCGACCGCCGGCTGGAAGGGCCACAGGGCCGCTGTCGTCGCGATCATCGGTCTGGTCAGCTTCTGGTTCAACTTCATCGGCATCAACCTGCTCGTCTCCGGGCTGCACTCCTACGCCGGGATCTAGCGCCGCTGTGATGATCCGGACGGCCGGGCCCGGTGACCACGCGTCCGTCGTCGGCGTGATCGACGGGTGGTGGGGCCGCCCCCTGCACGCGCTCGTCCAGCCGCTCTTCCTCGAGCACTTCGCGGACACCAGCCTGATCGCGGAGGACGAGCGCGGTCTGGCCGGATTCCTGATCGGCTTCCTCTCCCAGACGCACCCGGACGAGGCGTACATCCATTTCGCCGGAGTCAGACCGGACCTGCGCGGAACAGGGCTCGGCCGTGACCTCTACACCGAGTTCTTCCGGCGCGTGCGTGGGCGCGGTCGCACGGTCGTGACCTGCATCACCGCGCCGGTCAACACCGGCTCGATCGCCTTCCATGCCGCCATGGGCTTTGCTGTGGCGATGCCGGTCACCGGCGAGACCCACGTCCGCTTCCGCAGGGAGCTGTAGCGGGCTCAGTCGGTCTCGGCGACGTAGTCCCAGCCGGCTGCGGCGTCGGGCCCGCCGTCCGGGTAGAAGCGGACGAAGCCCTCCCCGCTGGGCACCGTGGTGGTGAGGGTGAGCTCGACCGTCCGGCCCGGTCGGACGACCTTCGGTAGCGGGGTGGCGGGATCGACCACGAGCTCGTGGACCGTTCCGGCATTGTCGAGCAGGTCGAAGGCGGCCCCGGCCAGATCGACGCCTGCGGTGGCCCCGCTGAGCGTGACCCGGAACGTGCAGTGCACGCTGTCGGCGCCGACCTTTGTGTCTGCAGGGTAGGAGGGGCCCTCCAGGTCGACCAGCACTTCGGCGTCGCCGATCGCCACGATGACCGGGCTGCCGGCGTAGGACATCGCCGGATCCGCCGTGCTGCCGTGGGCGATACCGGCTGCGGTGGGGGTGGGCAGGAAGCTGGGCCACTCGCCGATGCCGGCAGCGCTGGAGGTCGCGGCCGGAGCCGCAGCGCAGCCCGACAGCAGGATGAGCCCGGTCGCGACCAGGAGGGCGGGGCGGGCGGTGCGTGTCATCGGTGGATCCTCTCGAGGGTGGGTGGCCGGCGGGAGACAGCCGCCGGCCACCCGGTGTCCTTCCGGTCGGGTCAGCGCGTCCCGGCCCGGTTGAACACGTCGCGGCCGAACGGCCGCAGCCCGTCCTGGGCGGCGAAGCCGAGGTGGCCGAGCCCGTCCAGTCCGCCGCTCACGGTGCCCGCGGTGAGCGGGCTCCTCGCGGTGCCCCGCGAGACCTGGAAGATGTCCTCCATCGTCCGCAACCAGGAGTAGTGGTTGTAGTTGGTCGTGGACACCGTTCCCGGCCGGATGTACGGCGAGATCAGGACGGAGCCGGTGATGCCGCCGCCGGGCGTCGCGTCCTGCGCGTCGAAGGTGGCCAGCGGCGTCTGGCCCGCACCGAGGTGCCCGGGGACGCCCGTGGCAGACAGCGTGATGCTGGTCACGGAGGACGTCGTGGTGACCTTCTTGCCGCGCGCATTCACCAGGGTGAAGGACGCGTCGGTCACGGGGTCGCTCGCGGTCGCCACCAGATTCGGCCCCGCATTCACAACCGCACCGACGTAGGCGCCGGACGGGATGCCGCTGCCGGTGACGGCCCGGCCCAGGTCGGTCACCGTGACCGCAGCGTGCACCGTGGAGGTGCCGGCGTCCGCGCTGGCGGACTCGGTCTTCGCACCGGAGTAGCCGTAGCCCGCACCGGTGTTCTTCGCCCCGGGCACGCAGTTGGTCGCATCGGAGTTCACCAGCGAGGTGTCCTGTTCACACGACGGCGGCCGGGTGATGTAGCCGTTGTTGCCCGGCCCCGGGTATAGCTGGTTGCCGTGCTGGTCCACCTCGAGGGTGGAGTTCGGCCCGGTCGGCTCCCAGCTCACGTTGTGACCGTTGATGTTCTGCCCGGCGAGGTCTGCCTTGACGTAGTTCTTCGCCATCGCGCCCGGCTCGGGGAACTCGTTGGCCGGGTAGGTGAGGTAGTCGGTCGCCGTGCTGGTGATGCTCGGGCTGGAGTAGCGGTAGATCTCCTTGCGCCTGGCGGCCTTCGCCACTGCCGTCTGGTCGGTCGCGTTGTTGAACGACATGTTCGTGAACGGCGGGTTGGCCTCATCGAAGGTGATGTCGATCAGGCCGCCGTCCTTGAACGCTGCGGAGCGTTCGATCAGCGGGACGTAGTAGCGCAGGAACAGGTCGGAGGCATACAGGCCACCGGTGTGGTTCTTCGGTGCGGTGTCCAGCGGCAGCGAGTAGTCGGGGTTGCCCTTCGCGTCGAAGAGGCCGGACATGTTGTTGCCCTTGCAGGTGGCGTCGTGCGCATCCGAGCAGTTGTTCGGGGTGATCCAGCTGAACGCGGGCACGTCCTTCGCCGGCTTCTTCAGGTCGGCGATCAGGCCGGCCGCCGTGTCGTCGAGGTTCGCGATGTGGTTCGCATCGGTGTCGGTGCCACCGCCCACAGGGCTGGTCAGGGCGTCGGTCCCGGTGTTGTCCTCGCCGATGATCGAGTGGAACCACGGGAACGGGAAGTGCTTGGCGACGTACTGGTCGTTGGCCTGCGCCCCGGTGTAGGACGTGATGCCACTGGCCTTGTCGGCATCGGAGGGCTTCATCGCCTTCGGGTTGTTCGTCGGGTCATTCGTCCGCGCGCCGGGGGCGCCGCCGAGCCCGTCCTCGCGACCGGCCTGGTTGTGCAGGTCCTGGGCGTAGCCCTTCCAGGTCACGCCGGCGGCATCGAACTGGTTGAACAGCGTGGGCACGTCCTTGGGGTAGGTACAACCGTTCTGCCCGTCCGCTGCGTTCGCGCCGGCGGGGGAGAACACCTGGCCGAAATCGTCGGTGCGGCCGAACTTCGCGCCGGAGTGGGTCGTGACGATGTTGGCGTTCGTGCCGAGGTCGGTGTTCGCGACGTCGCAGTCCTCCTGCAGGTCGTAGGACGCCGACTGCCCGGAGACCAGCGAGGTGTAGTTGTCCTGGCTGTAGTGGCCGGTGCCGTAGTAGTTGCGCAGCAGCACGCCCTGGGACGGGAGCGTCTTCCACAGGTAGCTGTTCTGGTTCAGCCCGGTGAAGATGGCGTCGTAGGACTTGTTCTCGAGGATGATCAGCCACACGTGCTTGATCTGGCCCGGCGTGAGCCCGGTCGTGGTGATCGTCGAGCTGTGGCGGGAGGCGGTGTCGGCCGTGCCGGACGCCAGCGGGTTGGCGTGGGCTGCGGCGGTGAGGCCGCCGAGGGCCACGCAGAACGCAGTGGCTGCCGCGATGCCGGCAGCGCGTCGGGGTGTTCTCATGAGGCCGTTTCTACGCCGATCGGCGCTGGTCGGATCGACAGCCAGATGAACATCTGCCCAACACCTGGAATCGCCACGAAGGGCCTGGAGCGGAGACAATGGAGACGTGGGCAATGGTGCCGGTCGCGCCGGGCACGCCGCCCTCGCGGCGTGGCTGTCGTTGCTGCTCGTGATTCCGTGCTTCTTCCTCGCGTTCCTGGTCGGGGAGGGCCTGATCGGCCTGTTCGGCTACCCGGTCGGCACCTCGACGCGCCCGCCACTGTGGGCGGGCGCCATCAGCACGGTTCTCGCACTGCTCGCCTTTGCGATCCCGCTGTGGCCGACGTGGCACTACGGACGGCAGGCCCGGGTCGAGGGGGTCCGGACGGCAATGCTGCCGTTCGTCGTCGTCGTGATCCTGGTCTCAGGGTTCACGATCCTCAACGTGGTGCCGATGGGGCAGTAGTCGCGTTCCGGTCGGCGTTCGCGGTGTTCCCGGCCTCCCGATCCTGTTCCCGGCCGGAGGGGCCCGGCCGGTGCGGGCCCCGGCACGATCGTTCCACAGGCCATGCCACAATCGGCACATGCGGCACTTCGACCTGTGCGTGATCGGCTCCGGCACCGGGAACACGATCCTCACCGAGCAGTTCCGGGACTGGAAGGTCGCACTGGTTGACGGCCAGAAGTGGTTCGGCGGCACCTGCCTCAACGTGGGCTGCATTCCGACCAAGATGTTCGCCCACCCTGCCGACCTGGCCGAGGACGCCCGGCACGCCGCCGCGCTCGGGGTGGACGCCGGTCCGGTGCGGGTGCGCTGGAACGACGTCCGCGACCGCGTGTTCGGCCGGATCGACCCGATCGCCGTGGACGGCGAGGCCTACCGCCGCAACAGCAGCAACGTCGCCCTGTTCCGCGAGATGGCTCGCTTCGTGGCCCCGAAGATGCTGCGCGTGGGCGAGGAGCAGTTCACCGCCGACCAGTTCGTGCTGGCCGCGGGCTCCCGTCCCCGGATCCCCGACGTGCCGGGCATGGACGATCCGGAACTGGCCGACCGCATCCACACCTCCGACACGATCATGCGGCTGCCCGCGCTGCCGAAATCGTTGATCATCGTCGGAGGTGGGCTGGTCGCAGCGGAGTTCGCCCACATCTTCGCAGCCTTCGGCACCCAGGTGACCCTGCTGCACCGCGGGTCCCGGCTGCTGCGGTTCGCTGACGAGGCCATCTCCGAGCGGTTCACCGACCTGATCAGCCGCCGGGTCGTGCTCCGGCTGGGCCAGCACCTGGCCTCGGTCGCCGACGCAGCCGGACGCATCGAGGTCGGCACGACCGACGACGACGGCATCGAGTACTTCTTCGAGGCCGACCAGCTGCTCGTGGCCACCGGACGCATCCCCAACGGCGACACCCTCTCCCTCGACGCCGCCGGAGTGGCCACCGACGAGGCGGGCCGCGTCGTGGTGGACGAGTACCAGCGCACGACGGCCGACGGCATCTGGGCACTCGGGGACGTGTCCTCGCCGTGGCAGCTCAAGCACGTCTCCAACCACGAGGCTCGGGTGGTGCGTCACAACCTGCTGCACCCCGACGACCTGGTCGTCAGCGACCACCGGTTCATCCCGCAGGCGGTGTTCAGCGGACCGCAGGTCGCCTGTGTCGGCCTCACCGAGGCGGAGTGCCGGGAGCGCGGGCTGCGGTACGCGGTCGGCGTCCGCGACTACGGCGGGGTCGCCTACGGCTGGGCGATGGAAGACACCGACCACTTCGCGAAGGTGATCGCCGACCCGGCCACCGGTGCGCTGCTCGGTGCCCACATCATCGGGCCCGACGCGCCGAACCTGATCCAGCCGCTGGTGCAGGCGATGAGCTTCGGGCAGGACGCCCGTACGATCGCCCGTGGCCAGTACTGGATCCACCCCGCGCTCGCCGAGGTCGTGGAGAACGCCCTGCTCGCCGTGGAACTGGACGGATGAGGCCGGCCGCTCTGGTCCTGGCCGGCATCCTGCTGGCCGGGTGCAGCGCGGCGCCGATCCAGGACGGCGCGAAGGACAGCGTCCCGGCGTCCGCCTCCGCTTCGGCACGCCCGGACCCGACGCCGTCGTCCACCCCGGCCCCGACCGGGCCCGCGTGCGCAGGGGAGGCCGCTTCGATGGACCTCGCCGCCCAGGTCGGGCAGCTGATCATGGTCGGCGTGGACGTGGGGCTGGGCGAAGCCCAGCGCTCGGTGATCCGCACGAACCGTCTCGGCTCGGTGATCCTGATGGGTCGCACGCCCGGTGGCGCCCGCCAGGTCGCAGAGCTGGCCGGGAAGCTGGACGCGCTCGCCGGCGAGGCCGGCATCCTGATCGCCACTGACCAGGAGGGTGGCCTGGTGCAGCGACTGCAGGGACCCGGTTTCTCGAAGATCCCACCCGCGGCGGAGCACGCGAAGCTGTCCAGCGCCGAACTGGTCGCCAAGGCGAAGGGCTGGGGCAGGGAACTGGCGAACGCGGGGGTGCGACTCGATCTCGCACCGGTCGCCGACGTGGTGCCTGCGCAGTTCCGCGCGACGAACCAGCCGGTCGCCCGGCTCGGCCGCGGCTATGGCTCCGACCCGAAGACCGTCTCGGCCAAGGTGGCTGCGTTCAGCAAAGGCATGCACGCCGCGGACGTCGCGGTCGCGGTGAAGCACTTCCCGGGGCTGGGCGCCGTGACCGACAACACGGACTTCGCCACCTCCGTGGTGGATCGCACGACGACGGCGAAGAGCGCCCTGTTGCGCCCCTTCAAGGACGCCGTCGCGGACGGGGCGGACGCGATCATGGTGTCCTCGGCCCGCTACACGAAGATCGACCCCGACCACGTCGCCGTGTTCTCCCCCACGGTGATCGGGCTGCTCCGCGGCTGGGGGTTCGACCGGGTCGTGGTGAGCGACGACCTCGGTGCGGCCGCTGCGGTACGTGGCGTCCCGTCCTCGCAGCGGGCCGTCCGCTTCGTCTCTGCCGGCGGTGACCTCGCGTTGACGGTGGACGCAGCCACGGCCGAGGCGATGGCTTCGGGGTTGCGGAAGGCGGCGAAAGCCGATCCGGACCTTGCCGCCCGCGTCGCCGAGTCCGCGGCCAGGGTGCTGGCGCTGAAAGCGTCCCTCGGCCTCTACGAGTGCGGCTGAACCAGCGTCTACGAGGTCACTTTCAGGCTGGCCATCGCCTGCCGTGCGTCCGGGAGCAGGTCCTTGCGCGTGTCCGGGATCGAGGCGTAGAACAGGCCGTAGTCGTCGGTTCCGGTCTGCACCACCATCAGCAGCACCCGCTCTCCCTTGGTCTCCAGGCCGGGGATGTCGAAGTTGAGCTGGGTCTCGATCAGCCAGCCGTTGTGGCCGTCGACGTCGTGCTTGGCGCTGCTGATCTCCTGCTGGTCGACGGTGGTGTCGCTGTAGTAGATGCCCAGCACGCACTTCAGCACCGTCTCCGCGGCGACCTTGGTGCTGGCGAAGCCGTCGCCGACGTACAGGTCGCTGACCAGCACGCTCGCCACCCAGTCGTGCCCGGAGTTGCCGTCGTAGCCGGCCTGCACCAGGACGATCTGTTCCATCGCCAGCGAGCCCCACGGCACCCGGTTGTCGTACTGGGTCTGCCACTCGCCGCCCATCGCGGGGAAGGCGAGACGGCCGCTGCTGATCCAGCCGGACTGGGGTTCTGCGGTGGGCGGCGTGGTCTGGTCGGAGGCAGGCGGGCAGATGTCCGGGGTGTAGGTCGAGGTGGGGTTGCCGCCCGGCAGGCCGGGAAGGCCAGGGGCCGAACCCCCGGTGACGCCCCGGATCACGAAGGTGATCACCACCACGAGTGCGACCACGGCGGCCAGCGCCACCAGCCACCACGCCAGGGACCCGCCGCGGCGCTTCTGCTGTGGGTAGGTGTAGCCCGGGGTGCGGGAGCCGCCCGGGGTGCCGGAGCCGGTCGCCTGCCCGTAGCCCGACGCTGGTGCCTGACCTGCCGGTGGCTGGACGGCCGTCGCAGGGGGCGGTGTTCCCTGCGGATTCGGGGTGACGGCCTCGGTCCAGGCGCTGCCCGTCCACCACCGGTACAGGCCGGGTTGTCCGCCCGGATCCGGATACCACCCCGCTTGACTCGCCACGGCGCGAGTTTATCCGGCGTTGTTGTGAGCCCCCACCCCGGAAGGGGCACTTCCGGGCGAAGGGAGCCGAACGCGGACGGCCGGCTCAGCCGAAGCGGCCGGAGATGTAGTCCTCGGTGGCCTTCACGTCGGGGGCGGAGAAGATCTTGTCGGTGGGGCCGACCTCGATCAGCCGGCCAGGGGAGCCCGTCCCCGCGATGTTGAAGAACGCGGTCACGTCGGAGACCCGCGCGGCCTGCTGCATGTTGTGGGTGACGATCACGATCGTGTACTGCTCCTTGAGTTCGGAGATCAGGTCCTCGATCGCCAGCGTCGAGATCGGGTCGAGCGCCGAGCACGGCTCGTCCATCAGCAGCACCTGCGGCTCCATGGCGATCGCCCGCGCGATGCACAGTCGCTGCTGCTGGCCGCCGGACAGGCCCGACCCCGGAAGCTCGAGCCGGTTCTTGACCTCCTCCCAGAGGTTCGCGCCGCGCAGTGAGCGTTCCACCAGGTCGTCCTGCTCTGCCCTTGGCATGCGCTTGTTGTTCAGCCGGATGCCGGCCAGCACGTTCTCCTTGATCGACATCGTCGGGAACGGGTTCGGTCGCTGGAACACCATGCCGACCTGTCGCCGCACCCGCACCGGGTCGACGCCGGCGCCGTAGAGGTTCTCCCCGTCCAGCAGCACCTCGCCCTCGACGTGGGCACCCGGGATCACCTCGTGCATCCGGTTCAGGGTGCGCAGGAACGTCGACTTGCCGCAGCCGGACGGACCGATGAAGGCGGTCACCGAGCGCGGCTCGATGGTGATGGTCACGTCCTCGACGGCGCGGAAGCTGCCGTAGTAGACGTTCAGGTCGGTGGTTTCAATCCGCTTGGACATGGTTCTCTCTCAGCGTCCGGTCTTCGGGGCGAAGCGGCGGGCGATCAGCCGGCCGATCAGGTTCAGCAACATGACGATCAGGATCAGGGTGAGGGCGCCGGCCCAGGCCCGGTCCCAGTAGGCCTGGACGTCGGTGCCCGGGTGGGCGTAGGAGTCGTAGACGAACACCGGCAGCGTCATCATCGGGTTGTCGAACGGGTTGTTGTTCAGGGAGGCCGTGAACCCGGAGGCGATCAGCAGCGGGGCGGTCTCGCCGATCACCCGGGCGATCGACAAGATGATGCCGGAGATCAGACCGGAGATCGCTGTCGGCACGACGATCCGCACGATGGTCAGCCACTTCGGCACGCCGAGGGCGTAGGAGGCCTCGCGCAACTCGTTGGGCACCAGTCGCAGGATCTCCTCCGACGACCTGACCACCACGGGGATCATCAGCACAGACAGCGCGATGCTGCCGGAGAAGCCCGACTTGAAGCCGGGCCCGATCAGCAGGCCCATCAGGGCGTAGGCGAACAGGCCGGCCACGATCGAGGGGATGCCGGTCATCACGTCCACGAAGAAGGTGATCGACTTCGCCAGCCGGTTGCCGCGCCCGTACTCGGACAGGTAGATCGCGGTGAGCAGCCCGATCGGGATCGACATCAGGCTGGCCAGTCCGGTCACGTACAACGTGCCGTAGATGGCATGGACGGCACCACCGCCCGCACCGACGATGTTGCGCATCGACATGGTGAAGTAGTTGAGGTCGAAGCGGGCGATGCCCTTGCTGATCGCCTCCCAGGCCACCGAACCCAGCGGGAGCAGGGCGAGGATGAAGGCGCCGGTGACCAGAGTGGTCGCGCGGCGGTCGGACGCCTGCCGCGCGCCCTCGACCACCCGCGCGGCGATCTCCATCGCCAGGAGGTACAGGACGAAGCCCAGCACGGCGGCGAGGGCGAGGTTCCCGCCGGCGAACAGCGACGCCACGGCGATGCCGACCAGCAGGGCCGCCACGGCGACCACCGGGACCGTGAACCGGGGCAGTCGGCCGGACGTCAGCGCGTCCGAGGCCAGCGTCTGGCTGAGCGTGGTCATCAGTTGGCTCCCGAATAGGCGGCGCGGCGGGCGACGATCCAGCGAGCGATCATGTTCACCACGAGGGTGATCAGGAACAGCACGAGGCCGGCGGCGATCAGCTGGTTGGTCTTCAGTCCGAACGCCTCGGGAAAGTTCTGCGCGATCTGGGCCGCGATCGAGTTGGGATTCTCCGAGGTGAGGATCTGGAAGGTGATGTTGCGTCCGCCGGAGAGGACCATCGTCACCGCCATGGTCTCGCCGAGTGCGCGGCCGAGGCCGAGCATGATGGCGGCGATGATGCCGGGACGGGCGAACGGGAAGACGGACATCTTCACCATCTCCCACCGGGTGGCGCCCAGGGCGAGCGCGGCCTCCTCGTGCAGTTTGGGCGTCTGCAGGAAGACTTCGCGACACAGGCTCGTGATGATCGGCAGCACCATGGTGGCCAGCACGATCGCCGCGGTGAAGATCGTCCGGCCGGTGCCGGAGACCTGGCCGGAGAACAGCGGGATGAAGCCCAGGTTCGCGTTCAGCCAGGTGAACAGGGGCCGGACGGCGGGGGCGAGCATCAGCGAGCCCCACAGGCCGAACACCACGGAAGGAACCGCGGCCAGCAGGTCGATCACGTAACCGAGCGGCTGCGCGAGGCGGCGGGGTGCGTAGTGCGAGATGAACAGCGCGATCCCGATGGCGACCGGGACGGCCATGGTCAGGGCGAGCACCGCGGCCCAGACTGTGCCGAAGACGTAGGGCAGCACCCACTCCAGGAAGGGGCCGTAGCCCTTCGCGGTGAGCGCGGCCGGATCCGCCAGCAGCGCCGGCGAGCCCTGGATGAGCAGGAACGTCGCGACCGCGGCGAGGATCGCGAGAATCGCGATGCCGGCGCCGAGGGCGAACCCGCGGAAGACGGCCTCTCCGGGCCGCTTCGGGTCCGGGCGTGCCGGAGAAGGCGTTGGCTCGGGCTTGCCGGGTGCGGCGTCCGGCTCCCGGGTCAGCTTCTGGGACATGAGCGCGTCCTGCTTTCTGCTGGCTCCCCACAGGTTACGTGCCGGGGCGGCGCCGGTGGAGCCACCGGCGCCGCCCACGGGTGTTGTCACCTGGCGAGGCTCACTTGACGGAGTCGAGCGCGGTCTTGACCTTGGCCTGCAGTGCCGACGACAGGGGAGCAGCGCCGGCGGCCTGGGCCGCGGCCTGCTGGCCCTCTGCGGAGGCCATGTAGCCGACGTAGCTCTTCACCAGCGTGCCGACTGCCGGATCCTTGTAGGTCTGGCAGACGATCGCGTAGGACACCAGCACCGCCGGGTACACGCCCTCGGACGTGCGGTCGAGGGCGTAGGCCAGGTCGTTGGCGTCGCGGCCGGGCACCGTCTGGGAGTGGTCGAGGATGGCGGCGGCGGCCTCGGCGGTGGGCTGGAGGGCCTTGCCGCCGACCAGGATGCTCGCCTTCCCGAGGGTGCCGGCCTGCGACTCATCCGCGTAGCCGATGGTGTTCTTGCCACCGGAGACGGCCTGGATGACACCGGAGGTACCGGTCGCAGCCTCCCCGCCGAAGTCGGCAGGGAAGGTGTCGGAGGCGGCCGCGGTCCAGACCTGGGGAGCCGTCTTGTTCAGGGTGTCGGTGAAGTTGTTCGTGGTGCCGGAGTCGTCCGCGCGGTGCACAGCCGTGATGGCTGCGTTCGGCAGGGTCGCCTTCGGGTTCGTCTTCGCGATCGCCGGATCGTTCCACTTGGTGATCTTCCCGGCGAAGATGCCGGCCAGCGTGGCCGGATCGAGGGTGAGGTCCTTGACGCCGTCGATGTTGAACACGACCGCGATCGGGGAGATGTAGACCGGCAGGTTGAGGGCGTTGGAGTCGGCGGCGCAACCGGCGAACTTGCCAGCGCCCATCTCGTCGTCCTTGAACGCGCGGTCGGAGCCGGCGAAGTTGGCAGCGCCCGCGATGAAGGCGGACCGCCCGGCGCCGGAGCCGTCCGGGGAGTAGTTCACGGTGATGTTCGGGTTCGCGGTCTGGAAGTCGGCGACCCACTTCTCCTGAGCGGCCTTCTGGGCGCTGGAGCCCACGCCGGTCAGGGTCTGGGCGCCACCCGCGGAACCGGATCCGCCTGATGCGGGCGCCTCGTTGGCTGCGCAGCCGGCAAAGGCCAGGGCGGTCGCGGTGACCAGGGCTGCGGCGGCAATCGGCTTGATTCTCACGCTATTCCTTCGACTTCGGATGAGTACACAGAGCGGTTGCTCTGCAGGCGAGGCTAGGCAGCGGGGTTGACCGGTTCGGGACCGCAGGGTGAACGCAGGGTGAACGCAGTTCCAGTCTTTGCCGCGAGGACGGAAAGCCCGCCCACGGCACAGCGGTGTAATACGCTAACACCATGAACGATGTCGTTGGCGGCGGCGTGGGCGGTTATCGGGCGCCGACGTTGACCGACGTCGCACGGCTCGCGGGCGTGTCGACCATGACCGTCTCGCGGGTGATCAACGGGCATGCGAAGGTCGCCGAGCACACCCGCGAGCGGGTGCACGCCGCGATGGACTCCCTCGACTACCGCCCGAACATGCTCGCCAGGGGGCTGGCCAGCGGCCGCTCGTACAGCATCGGCGTCCTCACCGTGGACACCACGCTCTACGGTCCCAGCGCGGCCCTGCGCGGCATCGAGAAGGCGGCCAGCGGGCGAGGGTACTCGGTCACCATCACACACCTGACCGACCCGGACCAGACCGCGGTGGCGCAGGGAGCGAGCCTGCTCCGTTCCCGCTCCTCCGATGGCGTCATCCTGCTCCAGCCGCTGATCTCCGAGGTCGAGTCGAGCACGGTCGGCGAGGGGGACGACCTGCCTCCGGTGGTCGCGATCCACGCCGGCAACCCCGGCTCGTACCCGGTGGTCTCGGTCGATCAGCGGCAGGGTGCGAGGATCGCCACCGAGTACCTGCTGGGCCTCGGGCACAAGACGGTGTGGCACATCGCCGGCCCCACCCTCTGGTACGAGGGGGTCGAGCGTGTGGTGGGCTGGAGGGAGGCGCTCGCCGCCGCCGGGGCCGAGGTGCCTGAGGTCGTCCACGGCGACTGGTCTGCGGCCTCTGGCTATGCGGCCGCCCGTGAGGTGCTCGCCCATGACGGCGTGACCGCGATCTTCGTGGGCAATGACGCGATGGCGCTGGGCACGCTGCACGCCATGCACGAACTCGGGCTGCGCTGCCCAGAGGACGTCAGCCTGGTCGGCTTCGACGACTACCCGGAAGCCGAGTACTTCAGCCCGGGCCTGACCACGATCCGGCAGGACTTCGACGAGATCGGACGTCTCAGCGTTTCCCTGCTGCTGGACCTGATCGAGAAGAACACCTCCTCGACCCAGCACCTGGTGCTGGAGCCGCAACTGGTGGTCCGGGCGAGCGCAGCACCCCCGTCGCGCTAGGGAACCCCGCCACCGTCACGCCGAGGGACCGGGGCGCGCGAAGCCCCGCCGAGCCGTGCGGCACGAACCCTGCGAACTAGATCCGTGGCTTGTGGATCTCCACAGCGACCACCTCTGCGTCCGTGCCGAGGTGGGCGACGAGGACGGCTCCGGGCTTCAGTACCCTGCTGGGCACACCCACGGCCTCCAGCATCGTCGGCAGCACCGGGCGGTGGCCGCAGACCGCCAGCGGGACCCCCGACTGGACGGTCTGCTTCGCGAACCGTTCCATCAACGTGCTCACCGCGCGGGAATCCTGGGCGGCCTGCTCCTCGGAAAGGGTGGTCCAGCCCTCCACCTCCAGCCGGTGCGCCTTCGCGTACGGCTGCAGCGTCTTGACGCAGCGCGTCGACGTGGACGACACCAGGCGCTCCACGCCGTAAGCCTCCAGCGCCGGCACCAGCATCGCGGCCTGCCGTCGGCCCCGCTCGTCCAGCGGTCGGGCCTGGTCTCGCTTGGACCAGTTGGTGCGCAGCATCGCCTTGGCGTGCCGGACGAGCAGCAACGGCGTGGTGTCCGGCTGCGCGAGCGCGCGGTGCACCAGCGGCCTCTCGTCGAGGTAGGTGATCCGGTTCAGGGCCTCCGAGACGGGAAGCCATTCGATGGCGTCGACCTCGGCGCCGGGATGGTGCCTGCCGTTCTTGCGCGCGTTGGCCCGCCAGTAGTACACGGTCTTCGTGCCGCCGCCGACCGGGTAGGTGATCCGTCCCACGGGGACGCCGAGGCGAACCGCCACCCCGGTCTCCTCGCTGGTCTCGCGGGCAGCACACCCCGGCAGCGACTCGTCCGCCCGGACCTTGCCCTTGGGCAGGCTCCAGTCGTCGTAGCGGGGACGGTGCACGAGCACGATCTCGGGCTCGTCGCCCGCGCCTGGACGGACCAGGACGCAGCCTGCAGCGGTGGTCCGCTTCCCGGAGTTCGCGCTCATGCCGACCTAACGCTCGACCGCGCGCCGCTGGCCCATGGTCGCGATCAGGTGTTCCTGGATGTCGAGCAGGGGCTCGCCGGCCGCGTCGAGCGTCCGCTGCGTCCAGGTGTTCCCTTCCAGCCACCACGACGCCGTGCCCGGGTCGAATGCGAGGTCGAACAGCCCTTCGATCTGGGCGATGTGCCGGGGATTGTTCAGCCCGACGATGACCTCGACCCTGCGGTCCAGGTTGCGGTGCATCAGGTCGGCGGAGCCGATCCCCACCACGGGCTCGCCTCCGTTCGCGAACCAGTACAGCCGGCTGTGCTCGAGGAAACGCCCGAGGATGCTGCGTACCCGGATGTTCTCACTGAGCCCGCGCACGCCGGGGCGCACCGAGCAGATGCCGCGCACCCACAGGTCGACCGGGACCCCGGCCTGCGACGCGCGATACATGGCGTCGGTGACCGCCTCGTCCACGATCGAGTTCACCTTGATCCGGACCCCCGAGGGCAGGCCCTTGCGGTGGTTGGCGATCTCGTTGTTGATGCTGTCGATCAGCCCCCTGCGTACCCCGTGCGGGGCGACCAGCAGGCGCCGGTAGTGCGTCTCCTGGGCCATCCCGGAGAGGTGGTTGAACAGGCGTGCCACGTCGTCGGTGATCACGGCGTTCGAGGTGAGCAGGCCCATGTCCTCGTACAGCCGGGCGGTCTTCGGGTTGTAGTTGCCGGTGCCGATGTGCGCGTAGCGACGCAGCCCGGTCGGCTCCTCTCGGACGACCAGCGACAGCTTGCAGTGGGTCTTCAGCCCGACCATGCCGTAGACCACGTGGCAGCCGGCCTTCTCCAGCTTGCGGGCCCAGGCGATATTGGCCTGCTCGTCGAAGCGCGCCTTGATCTCGACCAGGGCGAGCACCTGCTTGCCGGCCTGCGCGGCCTCGACCAGGGCGTCGATGATCGGGCTGTCGCCCGAGGTCCGGTACAGGGTTTGCTTGATCGCGAGGACAGCCGGGTCGGCCGCGGCCTGCTCGATGAACCGCTGCACGGAGGTGGCGAACGAGTCGTAGGGGTGGTGCAGCAGCACCTCGCGATTCTTCAGCGCTGCGAACAGGTTGGCGGGCTGCGCGGTCTCCACCTCTGCCAGCTCCGGGTGCGTCTTGGGCAGGAAGGACGGGTAGAGCAGAGCCTCGCGGTCCAGGTCGGCGATCGAGAACAGGCCGGTCAGGTCGAGCGGGCTGGGAACCCGGAAGACCTCCTTCTCCGTGATGTCCAGCTCGCTGATCAGCAGTTCCAGCATCACCTCATCAATGTCGTTCTCGACCTCGAGGCGGACGGGCGGGCGTCCGACCTTGCTGCGCAGCAACTCCTTCTCCAGGGCGAACAGCAGGTTCTCTGCGTCGTCCTCCTCGACCTCCACGTCCTCGTTGCGGGTGACCCGGAATGTGCTGTGCTCGATGATCTGCATGCCGGAGAACAGCTGGTGCAGGTGCTGTGCGATCACGTCCTCCAGCGGGACGAACCGGCCTCCACCGAGCGGGACGAAGCGGGAGAGGATCGTCGGCACCTTCACCCGGGCGAACTGGCGCACGCCGGTGACCGGGTTCCGCAGCAGCACGGCGAGATTCACGCTCAGGCCGGAGATGTAGGGGAACGGGTGGGACGGGTCGACCGCGAGCGGGGTGAGCACAGGGAAGATGCGGTTCTCGAACAGGTCGGTCATCTGCCGGCGCTCGTCGTCGTCCAGCTCGTCCCAGCGGAGGATCTCGATGCCGTGCTCTGCCAGCGCGGGCCGGACGTCGTTGGCGAACACGTAGGCGGCGTCGCCGACCAGCTCACGGGTACGGGTGAGGATCGCGTCGTGCAGTTCTCGGGGCATCAGGCCGGAGCTGCCCGCCACGGCGACACCGGCGGCCATGCGCCGCTTGAGCCCCGCCACCCGGACCATGAAGAACTCGTCGAGGTTGGAGGAGAAGATGGCCAGGAACCGGGCCCGCTCCAGCAGCGGCACCCGCTTGACGTCCTTGGCCAGGTCCAGCACCCGGTTGTTGAAGGCGAGCCAGGACAGCTCGCGGTCGGAGAACCGGTCTGCGGGAAGCTCGCGCTCCTCGACCTCGATGATGTCCCTGTCCCCGACCGAGGTCATGGCTGCTCCCGCTTCTGCACGGACCCGTGCTCCGGCGCGTAGAGCACGTCGCGGTGGGCGACGTGGAATCCCGCGCTTTCGTACATTCTTACCGCTACCGGCTCGGCCATGTCGACGTACAGGACCACATGGTCGGCACGGGCCTCCCGGAGGTGGAACAGGCCGGCCTCCAGCAGCACTGTGCCGTAGCCGCGGCCCTGCGCACGCGGAGCCACGCCGAGCACGTAGACCTCGCCGACGGCACCGACGAGCTTGGTCCAGTGGAAGCCGGCCAGCCCCTCGGCGTCGAAGCCGAGCAGCAGGCCGTCCGGGTCGAACCAGGGCTCGGCGACCCGGGCGGCGAGCCCGGCCGCGTCCAGGGCCCCCTGCTCGGGATGGTGGGTGAACGCCGCGGCGTTGACGGTCAGGAACTGCTCCGCGTCGGCAGGGGTGTACCCGCGAACGGTGAACTCCCCGGGGAGCCGGGGCGGCGTGACGCCGGCGAGGCGGCGCTCCATCACGAGCAGCCCACGCGAGGGCGTCCATCCCAGAGCTGCGGCGAACCCCTGGGCGGCGGGCAGGTCGCCGAACGCCCAGATGCCCCAGCTCGCTGCTCCGCTTCCCGGAGACGCCGGGAGTGACGACCGGGCGTCACGAAGGGCAACCTCCAGCTCATCGACCAGCCCGCGTCCGACGCCCTGCCGCCGGTGCGCAGGATCGACCACCAGTTGCGCGGTGCCGTAGCCGGGCTGCCACTGGAGATAGCCGACCAGGGCATCACCCGCGCGGCGGAGCAGGTGCCGGGCGGAGTCGTCCCGGAGCGCGAAATGGGCCTCCTCGTTCAGCGGTTCGGTGCCATCGGACGCGGCCGCCCCTGCGGCCAGCGCCCGCACGTCGTCCGCCTGTTCGGGAGCGAGCCGGGAGATCCACACGCGGTCAGGCTAGACGACGAGGAGAACCGGACGGGCCCGGGCGCATGGACGTCAGCGCAGGACGGCGAAGAACACGGGGCTGAAGTAGGGCACCAGCCAGACCAGCCACACGACGATGCTGAACCGGTGGAAGCTGCGTACGGCAGCCTCGTCGTTGCGGAGCAGCACCACCAGTGCCCAGACGGCGTGGACCAGCATGAGCAGGATCGCGATGACGCCGGAGATGCCGTGCACGTCGGCGGTGAGGCCGCCGGCGAAGTCGAGCATCATCCCGGTGCCCACGGTGTCGCAGACCAGGCCGAGCACGAAGAAGACGAGGTTCCACCACTTCAGGCGGCCGACGATGCGCTCACCCCACACCCCGATCGAGTAGAACACCAGGGCGGCGGTGATGAAGGTGCCGGCGAGCGGGTTCACGGACGGGTGGGGATCAGCGCCGCGTGGCGTCCGCAGAGAACCGGTAGCCCACGTTGCGCACGGTACCGATCAGCGACTCGTGCTCCGGGCCGAGCTTGGCGCGCAGGCGCCGGACGTGCACGTCCACCGTGCGCGTGCCGCCGTAGTAGTCGTAGCCCCACACGTCGGCGAGCAGGTGCTCGCGGCTGAACACCCTTCCGGGATGCTGCACGAGGTACTTCAGCAGCTCGAACTCGGTGTAGGTCAGGTCGAGCGCGTCGCCGTCCAGCATCACGGAGTAGGCCTGGTCGTCGATCACGATGCCGCCGGCAGAGATCAGCCCGTCGTTCGACGCCGCGGTGATCAGCAGGCGGATCCGCGCCTCGAACTCTGCGGGTCCGGCCGTGTCCAGCACCACGTCCGACAGGCCCCAGTCGGATGCGACAGCGGCCAGCCCGCTCTCGGTGAGCACGAGCAGCAGGGGGACGGTGGAGCCGGACGACTGGAACAGCCGCGCCATCATCCGGGCACCGGCGAGGTCGCTGCGCCCGTCGAGGACGACAAGGTCGCAACGGGCCGATTCGGTCAGGGCCTGGGTGTCGGCGGCGACGCCCTGGATCTCGTGCGCGAGCAGGGCCAGCACCGGCAGCGACCGCTCTGCGGGGATGCCGCCGGCGACCTCGTTGCTGACCAGCAGCAGTTGCGCCATGCTCACCCCCTGAACGGCTGTCTCGTCTGATGACCAGCGCTCACTCTAGTGATTCGTGGGTACGGGTCGTAACCCGGCCCGGCCCCGGTGGCTCACGCGTCCACGTCGAGCACCAGGGTGACCGGTCCGTCGTTGACCAGTGTCACCTCCATGTGCGCACCGAATCGGCCCGTCTCGACGTGTGCTCCCCTGCGGCGCAGCGCGGCCACGTATGCCTCGACCAGAGGCTCGCTGACCGGGCCCGGCGCGGCCGCGCTCCAGGAGGGTCGGCGCCCCTTGCGGGTATCGGCGTAGAGGGTGAACTGGCTGACCACGAGCAGCGGAGCACCGGCATCTGCGCAGCTGCGTTCGCCGTCGAGGACGCGCAACTGCCAGGTCTTGTCAGCGAGCCGGTCGGCGACCGCCTCGGTGTCGCCGTGGGTGACACCGAGCAGCACGAGCAGGCCGGGCTCGCGGATCGCGCCGACCACCTGGCCGTCGACGGTCACCTCCGCCCGCTGCACCCGCTGCACCACCGCCCGCATGGGCTCATCCAAGCATGCCGCGGGCTCACTCCGGCTGGACCGCCCGGGCCCGGGACGCGAGCGCGTGCGCCCAGCAGGCCACAGCCACGGTGGCGGCCGCAGCGGCGATACCGCCGGTGAGCACGGCAAAGACCACCGCCCGGCCGCCGATGCCCGGCCCGCCGGCGATCACGACCCGGCTCACGGCTCCGAGCAGCCCGGCCGCCGCGGCGAGCCACGGCAGCGCCCGGGCCAGGCCGGACGCGGGCAGCGCGGGCGGCTCGACCACCGGGTGCAGGGAGGCCACCCACGCGATCACGAGCAGGCCGAGAGCGCTGCTGGCGTACTGCGCGTACTGGTAGCCCGGCAGCGGCCCGAGCGGGCTGGGGTAGCTCACGGCAAGGAAGGCCAGGTGGGTGGCGCCGAACCGTCCGGGGTGGGTGAACTCGTCCCAGCCGACGTGGCTCGCTGCGCCGACGGCGAGTGCCAGCGGGACCGCCCACCACGGGGACGCTCTCCGCGCGGGACTCCAGCGCGCGCGGACGGGCTTTGGCGAGAGGTCGTGCAACGGGCGTTCGACCGAGCGCCACAGGCCCCACAGCGCCAGATCGAGCACCACGTCGACGGTGAGGACGCCGAGCGCGGTGTGCGTCCACGCGCCGAGGGGCGACAGGCTGGGCAGGAAGTACGGCAGGTCGGGGCTCATGCTGCCGGCGGCGAGCGCCGCGAACGGAAGCACCCGCGCCCGACCGTGGCGCAACGGCAGCACCGCGGCGACGTGGGCGGGCGTGAACGGCACGCCCCCACGGTAGGTGAGCCGGCCAACCCGCGGACTTCCTGCGGCGCCCGGCGAGGGCGATGGTCGCCCGCACCGACACCCGCCGTCGGGAATGGGCACTCGCCCCGTCCGGTTATGCTCGTCGGGTGCTGACCCCGCTCTCGGTGACCGGCGTGGTGGTGTTCACCGCCTGCCTGGTGCTCGCCGTGCTCGCGGGGCTCGGCATCGTGGCATTGCTGCGCGGCAGCAGAGGGGAGTGAGATGGCGTTCGAGATCCCGGCCGGCCTGAACCCGGCACTGGTCGGGCTCGCCTGGCTGCGCGGGCGCTGGGAGGGCACCGGCTACCGGCAGTGGCCCGGGCTGGAGAAGCACCGCTACGCGCTGCAGGTCGACTTCGCCGACAACGGCGAGGACTACTTGCACTACCTGTGCCAGGCCTTCGAGACCGACGCGGACGGCGCCCCCACCAAGCCCCTGTTCATGGAGACCGGCTTCTGGCGACCGCTCGCCGACGGCACCGTGGACGTGATGATGTGCAGCCCGGACGGCTTCGCCGAGATCTGGTTCGGCAAGGTGCAGCCGGGCCGGCTGGACCTGATCACGGACGCGGTCGCACGCACCCGGGACGCCAAGGTCGCATACACCGCCGGCCGGCGGCTCTACGGCAACGTCGAGGGCCGGTTGCTGTTCTCCTTCGACCGGGCCACCGAGGACGAGGAGCTGCAGCCGTACCTCTGGGCCCAGCTGGAGCGTGCGTGACCGTCCTGCTCACCGAGGGCGCGGACGCGGGGGCACCCTGGCACTACGGCGACCCGTTCCGCGAGCAGAAGACACTGCTCGCCGGGGCGGCGGGGGTGGACCTGTCCCACCGACCCGTGTTCACCGTGTCCGGCGCGGACCGGCTGCGCTGGCTGAACGACATCACCAGCCAGGACTTCGCCGCGCTCGCGCCCGGCGAGCCCACGACGGCCTACATCCTGGACGCGCAGGGCCGGCTGACCCACGTCTTCGGCGCTACCGACGACGGCACCACGCTGTGGTGCCACACCGAACCGGGCCACCTCGCGCCGCTGCTGGAATGGCTGCGCCGGATGGTCTTCGTCGCCCGGGTAGAGATCGCAGAGGTCGACGACCATGTGCTCGCGTTGCCCCCGGGTGCTACCGCCGGCCCCGTGATCGTCCCCCGTGCCGAACTCGAGGCCACCCTCGGCGACACCCGCGCCGGCATCTGGGCGATGGAGGCGCTGCGGATCGCGTCCGGCACCCCGCGGATCTTCCTCGACACCGACGAGCGCACCATCCCGAACGAGCTGGCCAACCCCGCCGATGACCGGCTCGGACCCGCGGTGCACCTGCGCAAGGGCTGCTACCCCGGCCAGGAAACGGTCGCCCGGGTCTACAACCTCGGCCGCCCGCCGCGCCGGCTCACCCTGCTCCACCTCGACGGCAGCGCCGAACGGCTGCCCGCCGTCGGCGCAGAGGTGCTGCTGGACGGCCGCCCGGCCGGCCGGATGGGCACCTCCGAGCGGCACTACGAGCTGGGCCCGATCGGCCTCGCCCTGCTGAAGCGGAACGCTCCGGCCGACGCCGAACTGGTCGTCGACGGCGTCGCGGCGTCCCAGGAGCTGCTGGTCGACCCCGAGTCGGGCCTGCACTGGCGCCCCGAACCCGGCGTCGGCCGGGTGTAGCCGCTACTCCGGGCGGCGCGCCAGTACGTAGAGCCGAACGGTCTGAGCTTCCTCCGGGACAGGCTTGCGCTCGTACCACTCGGCCACCTCGAGCCCCGCGTCGGCGACGGCGGCCAACACCTGGTCCCGCGGGTGCAGGACGTAGTCGAGATCGACAGCGGTGCCGAGGAAAGCGTCCACGTGCAGCACCTCGGCGCCGGTGTGCAGCGCCAGCGCCAGCGTCCCGCCCGGACGCAGCGTCGCCGACACCGACCGCAGCGTGGGTGCCAGCTCGGACGGCGCCAGATGCACGAAGCAGTACCAGGCCAGGATCGTGCCCCACGCCGCCGCGTCCCTGGGCCGCAGCAGCTGGTGGAACCTCCCGACCGAGAAGTCCAGGTCGGGATAGGCGGCGCGCGCCTGCTCGACCATTCCGGCCGAGGCGTCCAGTCCGTGCACCTCGGCGCCGGTGTCGGCGAGGAACGCCGCGATCTGGCCGGGGCCGCAGCCGAGGTCCATGATCGGGCCATCGTTGAGGTCTGCGATGTGTTCCAGCAGCCACACGTCGAACGGTTTGGTGATCAGCTCCTCGCCGAATCGCTCCGCATAGGCCGGCGCGACGGCGTCGTAGGCCGCGACGACCCTCGCGTCCCTGGCCTGTGCGCCCTCGGCCAGCACCGTCTCGAGATCTGCGGACGGGGCGACCAGCTGCTCGGCCTGCGGGACCGGCCCGAGCAGGTGGATCCAGCGGGCGTCCCTGCCGTGCTGCACCTGGGTCTCGCGCACCAGCGGCTCGGGTGCGGCGGCCAACCGGGCCAGGCAGGCCTCGACCGCCTCCTTGTCGGCGAACGGGTGCAGCCGCTCGGTGCGGGTCTTGAGCTCACCCGCCGATTGGGCGCCGCGGAGCAGCAGGACGGTGAGCAGTGCCCGCTCGTCGTCGGCCGGCTCCAGCACCTCGTCGAGGAGCTGGTGGTATTTCACCACCCGCGAGCCCGCGCCGGCCCAGACCAGCCGTAGCAGGCCGCGGTCCTTCAGCGACCGGGCCGCGTCCTGGAGGTCGCGTTCGGAGAGCTCCATCACGGGGTCGCGGCTGGAGGTCTGGTTGCAGGCGAGCCGCAGCGCGTTCAGGCTGAGCGGATAGCTCGCGGGCACGGTGCGCTGCTTCTCGAGCAGGCTGCCGATGATGCGTTGTTCGGTCGGATCCAGCACCGGGAGCGCCATGGCAGCACACTAGCGAGCCTTGCCGTGCGAACCGTGCGATGGTCACGACTCGGGGTCGGGCACTCCGTAGGGCAGGCTCTCGATCCCGGCGAGTTGGGCCTCGACCCTGGGCCGGGCGCGCGAGTACGCGTCCTGCTCCCTGCGCCGGCGTTCGAACAGGACGGCGGCGATGTACCGCTCCGGATGGGTCCCGCACGGCGGGTCGGGCGCGACGTACCGCTCCAGCTGGGCGGCGAGGCGCAAGGCGTTGCGGTAGCGCACCTGAGGGGGGAACTCGTGCGCCCTGCCCAGGAAGAGCCGGGCGCGCAGCGCGAGCCCCCCGGGCAGCGGACGAATATCGGTCAGCCGCGACCAGGTGGCGAGCTCCGGATCCAGCCACAGCGGCGGGACACTGCCCTTCACGCCCCGCATCCGCACCACATAGGTGCCGGCAAGATAGTCGCCGACCCGCTTGCCGCGGTCGTTGAGCATGGAGGTGAGGAAGGCCAGTCCGCCGGCGAGCAGCCAGAGTTCGAAGACGCCGACCAGCGCGCGCACGGACGCGTGCCGCAGCCGGATCGGCCCGCCGTCGTCCCGGAGCACCTGCAGGCCGAAGGCCAGCTTGCCGAGGGACCGTCCGCGGCTGAGGGTCTCGACCGTGAGCGGGGCGATCAGGAACACGACGACGATCAGCGCGTAGATGAGCGCGGTGGCCATGGCCCCGTCGAACCGGTCGGCTCCGATCACGGCGATCAGCAGCGTCGGCAGGCCGAGCACGACGAGGCCGGTGGCGAGCGCGTCGATCAGCCAGGCGCCGGCGCGGGCCAGCACCGATGCGGCGCTGATCTGCAGCGCGACGCCTTCCCCGGTCAGGATCTCGTCGGCCACGCCACGAGGCTACCGGGCCGGTGCGTCGCCCGCCGCCGTCCCGCACCGGGGGCCGGCGGCGGCGCCGAGGACCCGCCCACCCCCTCGAGCCTTATGCGCGAGGGGGCGGCCATCGGTGCGGGGAGAGGCCCTAGGCTGGCCGGGTGGACATCGACGTGTTCGCCACCGCGCACGGCCCCCAGTGGCGACGGCTGGAGATGCTCGCCGCCCAACGCAGGCTGACCGGACGCGAGGCCGACGAACTCGTCCACCTGTACCGCCAGGGTGCCACCCACCTCTCCCTGTTGCGTTCGAGCGCCCCCGACCCGGGGCTCGTCTCGGAGCTGTCGGTGATCCTGGTGAAGGCCCGCGCCCGGATCGCCAGTCCGCACGATCTGACCTGGGGCACGGTCGCGGGGTTCTTCACCAGAACGATCCCGGCCGCGCTGTACCGGGTCCGCTGGTGGTCGGTCGTGGTGAGCGCCGCCTGCCTGCTGGTCGCCGCTGTCGCAGGGTGGTGGACGGCATCGAACCCTGAGGTGCTGAACGCGGTGGTGCCGCCGGAGCAGCAGCGCTACATCGCGGACCAGGCCTTCGCGTCCTACTACTCCGAATACCCCAGCGCCAGCTTCGCTGCGATGGTCTGGACCAACAACGCGATCATCGCGGCGCTGTGCGTGGCCACGGGCATCACCGGGCTCTACCCTGCGCAAGTCCTGTTCTCCAACTCCCTGAACGTGGGCGTGATGTGGGCGGTGATGCACACCCAGGGCGCCGACGGGGTGTTCTGGTCGCTGATCCTCCCGCACGGGCTGCTCGAGCTGAGCTGCGTGTTTGTGGCCGGCGCCGCCGGGATGCGCCTGTTCTGGGCGTGGCTGGTGCCGGGCCACCGCAGCCGGGCGCAGTCGCTGGCCGAGGAGGGCCGCACCACGATGGTGATCGTGGTGGCGCTCACCCTCGGGTTGGCCGCCAGCGGTGTCATTGAGGGATTCGTCACCGGCTCGAGCCTGAACCCCTGGCTCAAGCTCGGCATCGGGGTGCTCGCCTGCGCAGCATTCTGGCTGGTCGCCTTCGTCGCCGGACGCCGCGCCGTCGCCGCCGGAGCCGACCCCGGCGTGAGTGCGGAGGAGGCCCGCAGCCGGGTCGCCGTCGTGGGCTGAGGCCCTCTGGCCCGGCGAGGCAGCATCCGCAGAGCAGGGACGGGTGCGGCCGTCAGCCGGCCGCGTGGAGGCCGGGGATCAGAGCCGTCCGGCGGCCTTCAGCGCGAGGTACTTGTCGCAGACGGCAGGGGCGAGGCGGTCGGGGTCGGCCTGGACCACCTCCACGCCGAGCCGCTTCACCCGTCCGGCGAGGGCCTGGGTGGCGAGCCAGAGGCGTCCGCCCGCCGCCGCGTCGTAGGCAGCGGTCGTGTCGGTGACGCCGTCCGCACCGACTCGCTCTGAAGGATCGGTGACGTGGGCGACCACCACCTGGTGGTCGTGGCCCATCCGGGCCAGCACCGTGCCGAGCCCGTCACCGTACAGAGCCGGATCGAGCGCCGTGACCAGGATCACCAGGCTGCGCTGCCGGCAGAGCTGGTCGACCTGGTTCGCGACCTGCGACCAGTCCGTCTCGGTGAGCGTGGCCTCCACAAGGCTCAGCCCGTCGGCGAACGCGGCCAGCGCCGAGCCCTTTCCCGTTCCCGGGAGCCGCAGCCGCACCTGCTGGTCGGCGACCAGCAGGCTCATCCGGTCGCCGGACGCGGCACCCAGCGCGGCCATCAACAGGCACACCTCGATTCCCGCGTCGAGCCGCAGCTGGTCGCTGGTTCCGTCACCGCCGATCCGTCCCGCCGCCCACCGGGACGAATCCAGCACCAGCAGGACGTGCCGGTCGCGCTCGGGACGCCAGGTGCGCACCATCGTCCGGGTGGCGCGCGCGGACGCCCGCCAATCGATCGAACGCACGTCGTCGCCGATCGCGTACTCACGCAGCGAGTCGAACTCCGTGCCCTGGCCGCGGACGTGCACAGCGGCCTGACCGTCCAGCTCCCGCAGTCGCGCCAGCCGGTACGGCAGGTGGCTGCGCGACCGGAACTCGGGCAGCACCCGCAGCACTCCCGGCACGTCCAGCGAGCGCTGCCGCGCGGCCAGACCGAGCGGTCCGAACGAGCGGACGGTCACCGCTGCCGCGGCAAGGTCGCCGCGGCGGCTCGGGGTGAGCCCGGTGAGCTGTCGCACCGACGCGCCGCCGCCGATCACGAGTCGTGGGCGTTCCGCGGCCGGGCTCGCGCTCGGCGGCCACGCATCGCGCACCTGCACCCGCGCCGCGCGCCGACCCGGGTTGGTGAGGGTCAGCCGGGACGTCGCGGTCTCGGTGAGCCGGACGCTGCCGGGCAGCTCGCGGGTGATCCGCAGCCGGTCCGGGCGCAGCGCGGCCAGCAGGTCCAGCGTGACCAGGAGCGCCACCAGGGCCACCCAGCCCACCACGACGATCGGCTGCGGCCATGCGGCGACCGGCAGCACCCCGATCAGCAGCAGGAGGGGGACCCGGCCCGAGATCGCCATGGCTCAGCGCGGCACCGGAACGGTGGACAGCACGTTGCCGACGACGCTCGCCGCCGTGGTCCCGTCCATCTGGGCCTCGGTGCGGATCCCGATCCGGTGGTTGAGGGTCGGAACGGCCATCGCCTTGACGTCGTCGGGGGTGACGAAGTCACGTCCGTTCAGCCAGGCCCATGCGCGAGCCGTCTTCATCAGTGCCGTGGCGCCGCGGGGGGAGACGCCGAGCGAGACTGACGGCGCGGACCGGGTCGCCCGGCAGACGTCGACGATGTAAGCCAGCACCTGTTCCTCGACCCGGGTCGTCGCCACCTGCGCGCGGGCGCCGGCCAGGTCGGCCGCTCCGGTGACGGCACCCAGGCCGGCCCCGGCCAGGTCACGGGGGTCGAAGCCTGCCGCGTGCCGGGCGAGCACGCCGATCTCGTCGTCCCGGGGCGGCAGCGGGAGGACGAGCTTGAGCAGGAAGCGGTCGAGCTGGGCTTCCGGCAGCGGGTAGGTGCCCTCGTACTCGACCGGGTTCTGGGTGGCGACCACCATGAACGGGTCGGGCAGCGGACGCGGCACGCCGTCCACGCTCACCTGACGCTCCTCCATCGCTTCCAGCAGGGCGGCCTGGGTCTTCGGTGGCGTCCGGTTGATCTCGTCGGCGAGCAGCAGGTTCGTGAACACCGGGCCGGCCCGGAAATCGAACCGCGCGGCCTGCGCGTCGTAGATCAGTGAGCCGGTGACGTCCCCCGGCATCAGGTCAGGGGTGAACTGCACCCGCCGGGTCTCCAGCGCCAGGCTGGTCGCCAGCGCCCGGACGAGCAGCGTCTTCGCCACCCCCGGGACGCCCTCGAGCAGCACGTGGCCGCCGACCAGCAACCCGACCAGGAGGCCGGTGACAGCACCGTCCTGTCCGACGACGGCCTTGCCGACCTCCCGGCGCACCCGCTGCAGAGACTCCTGCGCGGGATTCAGCGCCCAACCCCCGGCCCCAGCGGCCGGCGCTGCCGACGGGGGCGACGGAGCGGGAGGGGGCGCGTACCCGGGTGCGGGAGCCCACGGGTTGCCCGGCAGGGGTTCGCCGGTCGCGGGCGGGGTTGTGGGTCCCGCCTGCGGTGGGGGTGCGTAGAACTGGTCACTCACGGTTGGTCAGCTTTCGTTCGAGGTCGGCGAGGGCGGTGGCGAGTGCCACCAGGTCGGTGTCGGTCGGCGGTGGCGGCCCGTAGCACAGCGCGCGCAGCCGATCCGGAGGGTCTCCGCTGGCCTGCGCGAGCCGCTCCACGACGAGTTCGGGAGAGGCGGACGCGGGTACGCCGAGACGTGCGGCCACCCGGTGCAGGGTGGTGGCCCGCAGTCCCGCGGCCGCGTGGCCGCGCGCTCCCGACTGCCGGTACAGCCGGGCCAGGCCGGAGGACACCTCGGACGCGGGCACCTCCACGGGCAGCCGCTCGCGCACGAGTCCGCCGAACCGCCGTCCGCGCCACAGCGCCGCGGCCGCGCCGGCCACCGCGAGCACGGCGAGCACAGCGCGGGACCAGGGTGGCAGCAGCGACCACGCGTCGAGTGTGCCGCCGTCGCCCTGGCTCACCGGAGCGAGTGCGTCGGCTCCGGGCAGGTACCAGGTCAGGTTCTCGTGGCGGCCGAACACGCGCAGGGCGAGCGCCGCGTTGCCGTTGCGGGTGATGGTGTCGTTCTGCAGCCAGGCGTCACCCGCGATCACCGTGACCCTGTGCCGGGCCAGTGAGGTGTCGGCGTAGAGGCCGGATTCGTCGTCCTGTGCCGGGAAACACACCGTGACCAGGTTCGTCCGGGCCCGCACTCCCCAGTAGGCCGACGAGCTGAGCGTGCCCGCCGCCGTCGCGTCCGGGTCGGAGCAGGTGGCCGCGACGCCGTCGCTGTCAGCCCACCAGTATTCGGGCACGATCCGCTCGTCGCTCAGCGCGTCCACTGTGACCAGGTCGGAGGTGCCGGTGAACACCACGACAAGGTCGGCGGGAACGGCGTTCAGCCGGGCGACCGCCGCGTCGGAGAGCTCCTCGGAAAGGTAGACCGCGAGCGTGCTGCCGGTATCGGCTGCGGCCGTGGCAGCGTCAAGGGTGGTCACCTGGCGGACAACCACCCCGTCGGCGCCCAGCACCTGGCCGAGCGCACGCACTCCTTGTGGCCGGGGGTCGGTGAGCGACCCGGTCATGCGGTCGGGGGATTCGGGCAGCAGGGCCCCTGCCGCCACGAGCGCGGCGAAAAGGCCGACCAGGACGGCCCCCACGACGACCCAGCGCTTCACCGGACGGACTCCACCGTGACCTGTGCTGCACTGCCGGATGCGGCGGCCAGCGACGCGGGGCGGGCGCCGGCCGCATCGTTCGCGAGCGCGACCATCGCCTCGTACTGCTGTGGCGTGCCGTCCCTGCGACCATAGGCGAGCGTGTCGAAGACCTCGGCGGCCGAGGCGAGCCGTCCGGCCAGTCCGGGCAGGCGGGACGCGGCCCGGGTGGCGGCCTCGTGCGCGGTCATGCCGGCGAACTCCTCGACGATCCCGCGCTCGCTGAGCGACCGGACCATCGCCCGGAACACACCGAGGGTTGCCCCGGCCCAGTCGCCCGCGCCGGCGAGGCCGGCCGCATCGGCGAGCAGCTGTTCGGCGGTGCGCTCCTCATCGGCGAACACCTCCGCGTGTCGTCGCCGTTCGCTGCGCAACGGTCCCAGGAGCGTCCAGACAGCGATCGCGGCCAGGGCGAGGACTGTCAGCGTGATCGCGGCGAGTTGGCCACCGGACAGGGCGTGGGTCGACTCGGGGTGCCCGGTGAGCCAGTCCAGGATCTTGTTGAGCTGGTCGCTGATCCAGCTTCCGACGTTGGCGTAGGCGGGATTGTTCAGCTCGTCGGTGAGCTGGCGGCGGGCCTCGTCCGCGTCCGGGGTCAGGGGCGGGCTCATCCGTACAACGCCTCGCTCAGCTGCAAGTCGTAGCCCTCGCGGCGGATCCGGGCGTCGACGTAGAGCAGGGCCAGCACTGCGGTGGTCAGGGGGAGGCTGAGCACGGTGGAGGTGATGCTGGAGGTAGTGGTCATGGCGATCACCGCGACGTTCTCGTTCGCGACGCCGACCAGCGCGGCAGCGAAGCTGAACACGCTCGACACCGTGCCCGCCGCCATCGAGATGACCAGGCTGGACAGTGCGTAGGTGCCCAGCAGCCGCCAGAACAGGCCCTGGGTGAGGAACCAGCTGCGCCGGATCGCCCGGATCGGGCCGAGACGCTCGACCGAGATCGCGGCGGGGGCGAGGAGCAGCCGGATCCCGATCCAGATGAGCAGCGGGACGGCGGCCAGCGCTCCCAGCACTCCGAGCGCGGCGAGGCCGGACGACGCTGTGCTGAACATCGCCAGAGCGCCGGCGGCAAGCACGGCCAGCGGGACGCCGGAGAGCGCGCTGAAGGCGAGTGCCGCCCACAATCGCGAACCCATCCTGCGCAAGGCGTCCAGCGGGCTGACCCGCCGTCCGGACACGGCCTCGAACACGGTGTGGAGCAGCCCCATCCCGACCACGATCGTGGTCACGGAGTTCGTCAGCATGCCGGCCACGGTCGTCCAGGAGAACAGTCCGGCGTCGAAGTAGTCGTCGTCCGGGCCGGGAACGAAGGACGCGCCGAACTGCCGGTTCGCGACGTACCCGATACCCAGGCCGGACAGCTGGGCCAGCATGACGAGCACCAGGGTGAGCCCGAACATGGTTGGCGGGGCGTACCGGACGGCGCGGAAGGCGCCGCCGAGGATGTCGCCGAACTGCAGTGGACGCGGTGGCACGATGCCGGGTTCGCCGATCGGCGCGGTCCAGTCGGTGCGCGCCTGCTCCGGAGCCAGCTGGGCAGCGTAGTAGCCCGGCCCGTCCCAGCCGCTGGGGTAGGTCATCGGTGCTCCCGGGGTGTGTGCTGCCCCCCGAGTCTATGGGTTGGCGGTCACGCCTTCTTGGCGCGGTTGCGTTGCTTCGCCCGCTCGTCGGCGCCGAGGACCACCTTGCGGATCCGGACGTTCTTCGGCGTGACCTCCAGGCACTCGTCGCCGCGGCAGAACTCCAGCGCCTGCTCCAGGCTGAGCAGCCGCGGCGGGATCAGCCGTTCCAGCTCGTCGCCGGTGGAGGAGCGGACGTTGGTCAGCTTCTTCTCCTTGGTCGGGTTGACGTCCATGTCGTCCGGACGCGGGTTCTCGCCGACGATCATGCCCTCGTAGACGTCGTCGCCGGGAGCAACGAAGAGGGTGCCACGCTCCTGGAGGTTGAACAGGGCGTACGAGGTCACCGAGCCGGTCCGGTCGGCGACCAGTGAGCCGGTGATCCGGGTCTTGATCTCGCCCGCCCACGGCTCGTAGCCCTCGAAGACGTGGTGCATGATGCCGGTGCCGCGGGTCTCGGTGAGGAACTCGGTGCGGAAGCCGATCAGGCCGCGCGCCGGAATCACGTACTCCACCCGCACCCAGCCGGTGCCGTGGTTGACCATCTGCTCCATCCGGGCCCGGCGGGTGCCCATTAGCTGGCTGATCGTGCCGACGTGCTCCTCCGGGACGTCGACGGTCAGCCGCTCGACCGGCTCGTGCAGCTTGCCGTTGATCTCCCGGGTCAGCACCTCCGGCTTGCCGACGGTCAGCTCGAAGCCCTCGCGGCGCATCATCTCGACCAGCACGGCGAGCTGCAGCTCGCCTCGTCCCTGCACCTCCCAGGTGTCGGGGCGGTCGGTGTTGAGCACCCGGATCGACACGTTGCCGATCAGCTCGGTGTCGAGTCGTCCCTTGACCAGCCGGGCGGTGAGCAGCTTGCCGACCTGGCCGGCCAGCGGGGAGGTGTTGATGCCGATGGTCATCGAGATGGACGGCTCGTCCACCGTGATCAGCGGCAGCGGACGCGGGTCCGCCGGGTCGGCGATGGTCTCGCCGATGGTGATCTCGGGGATGCCGGCGATGGCGACGATGTCGCCCGGTCCGGCGGATTCGGCCGGCACCCGCTCCAGTGCCTTGGTGATCAGCAGCTCGGAGAGCCGGACGTTGCTGACACTGCCGTCGTGCCGGCACCACGCGACGGTCTGCCCGCGCGTGATGGTGCCCTCGACGATCCGGCACAGGGCCAGCCGGCCGAGGTACGGGGACGCGTCCAGGTTGGTCACGTGGGCCTGCAGCGGCGCGCCCTTCGTATACAGCGGCGCCGGGATCGTCTCCATGATCAGGCTGAACAGCGGCTCGAGGTTCGGCGAGTCGGGCATGCCGCCGTCCTCGGGCTGGGTCAGCGAGGCGCGTCCGGCCTTCGCGGCGCAGTAGATGATCGGGAAGTCGAGGTGGTGGGCCTCCTCGTCATCGATCAGGTCCATGAAGAGTGCGTACACCTCGTCGACGACCTCGGCGATCCGGGCGTCGGCGCGGTCCACCTTGTTGATCACGACGATGATCGGCAGGTTCTTGGCCAGCGCCTTGCGGAGCACGAACCGGGTCTGGGGGAGCGGCCCCTCGGACGCGTCCACGAGCAGCAGGACGCCGTCCACCATCTCCAGGCCGCGCTCGACCTCGCCACCGAAGTCGGCGTGGCCGGGGGTGTCGATGATGTTGATGGTGACTGTCGAGCCGTCGGTGAGGGTGTGGTCGACAGCGGTGTTCTTGGCGAGGATCGTGATCCCCTTCTCGCGCTCCAGGTCCATCGAGTCCATGACGCGGGTGTTCACGTCCTGGTTCTCGCGGAACGCGCCGGACTGCCACAACATGGCGTCCACCAGGGTGGTCTTGCCGTGGTCGACGTGGGCGATGATGGCGACGTTGCGCAGGTCTGCGCGTGCGGGCATGCGGGACTCCGTTGGGATCGGGAACCCGCTGAGTCTACCGCCCCCGCTCCGGATACCCCCACCGGCCCCGCTCCGATGCCCCACAGGCCCTCGCCGAGAGCCAGCCTTAGCGCCGAGGGCCACGACTCTGGGCCGAGCCCTCGGCAGTAGGGCTCGCGACGGCGTCCGGCCGGGGCTGCCGGATGGCGGGGCGGGCGCTCGGATTCGCCAGCCCGCTCGCCGAGAGCCCGGGCGAGTCGCTCAGCCGCGTCCGGATGCTCCAGGCCGCCCACCCTTCAGCACCCGGTGTGCGACAGCGCAGGGTGCTTCGTGGCCCGGCTCGACTTCTGGTGGGAGGAGTTGGGGTTGGCCGGCGAGTTCGACGGCATGGTCGAGTACGGCCGCCTGCTCCGTCCGGGCCAGTCGGTCGAGGAGGGCCAGCGCTCTTGCTGGACGCCCGGCCCTGGGCCGAGCCCTCGGCAAGGGCGGTGGTCGCGCTCAGCGCAGGTCGTCCGGGAGGTGCGGCGCGTGGCCGACCTCCATGGCCTCCAGCATGTCCGGACGGATGCCCACGCCGGTCTCCAGCCTGGCGTGCCAGCGGGAGTAGCTGAAGTAGATCGCGAACCCGATCACCAGCCAGACCAGGAACCGCAGCCAGGTCTCCACCGAGAGGTTCAGCATCAGGTAGGCGCAGATCAGGGCCGACAGGATCGGCACCACTGGAGAGAACGGGACGGTGAACGCCCGCTTCAGGTCGGGGCGCTTCCTGCGCAGCACCACCACGCCGATCGAGACCAGCACGAACGCACTCAGCGTCCCGATGTTCACCATCTCCTCGAGCACGCCGACGGGGGTCAGTCCCGCGACCAGGGCGACCACGACCGTGACGATCACAGTGATCAGCCACGGGGTGCGGTAGGTCGGGTGCACCTTCGCCAGGCCCATCGGGAGCAGCGCGTCCCGGCACATCGCGAAGATCAGCCGGGTGGCGCCGATCATCAGGGTGAGCACCACGGTGGTCAGGCCGGCGACGGCGCCGGCGGAGATCAGCGTCGCCATCCAGGCCTGGCCGTGGTAGGCGAAGGCGTTGGCCAGCGCGGCGCTCGGATCGAGCTTGTCGTAGGGCACCATGCCGGTCACGACCAGCGCGACCGCGCAGTAGAGAACCGTGCAGATGGCCAGGGACGCGATGATGCCGATCGGCAGGTCACGCTGCGGGTTCCTCGTCTCCTCCGCGGTGGTCGCCACGACGTCGAAACCGATGTAGGCGAAGAACACCAGAGCTGCGCCGGCAAGGATGCCGCCGACGCCGAAGCTGGACGGAGCCGAGCCGGTGAGGAACTGCAACAGCGGTTGCGTCCAGCTGAAGCCGGAGGCTGCGGCGGTCGGCACAGCCGGGGGTACGAACGGGGTGTAGTTGGCCGGGTTGATGAACCCGATGCCGGCGACAATCACGAACAGGACGATGAACAGCTTCACCCCGACCAGCGCCAGGTTCACCCGCAGCGATTCCTTGATCCCCACCGTGACCAGGACGCCGAGGACGAGCACGAGCAGGATCGCGGGCAGGTCGACCGTGCCGCCGTAGCTGATCGCTGCCGGAAGGGTGATGCCCAGCTTGCCCAGGAACGCACCCAGGTAGGCACTCCAGCCCTGCGCAACGACGGACGCGCCGAGGAACATCTCCAGGATCAGGTCCCAGCCGATGATCCAGGCGAAGATCTCGCCGAGGGCGGCGTAGGAGAAGGTGTACGCCGAGCCCGACACCGGAACCGTGGACGCGAACTCGGCGTAGCACATGGCGGCGAGCGCGCAGCAGATCGCGGCGATGATGAAGCTGACCACGATGGAAGGCCCGGCGACGCTGTGGGCTGCGCGGCCGGTGAGGGTGAAGATGCCCGCCCCGATCACCACCCCGACCCCGAAGACCGTCAGGTCGAGGGCACCCAGCGACTTCTTCAGCTGGTACTCGGGTTCGTCGGTGTCGGCGATCGACTGCTCGATCGACTTCGTGCGCAGCAGGCTCATGGGTACTTCTCCGGGTCTGGGACGGCCGCGTCGGTGTGGCCGGACAACCCGATGAACCTAGACCCGGTGCGACGGCCGCGCGCGCCGTGGCCAGCATGCGACCGGGCAGGGGCTGGGGCGTGGAGGGGGGACGGCGGTACGCTCGCACCACTCTTGGCAGGACGGAGGCACTGTGGGCGACTTCCTCGGCTCGCTGTGGCGGGCAATCCTCGGCGTCTGGGGCCTGGACAGCTCCATGGCGGAGTGGTTCCGGGACTATCCCCATTCGCTCGAGATCTCGATCACGATCGCGATGCTGGCCGGCGTCTCCACGCTGCTCGGCAACAGCGTGGTGCTGTTCCTGAACCGCATCCGTGGCTGGCGGTTCGCGCTCAGCCTCGTCTTCAACGGCGTCTCCATGGTGGCCCTGTTCGTCGTGCAGGCCGTGGTGATCGCGCTGGTCGGTTTCCTGCTCACCGGTGACCGGCTGACCTTCTTCCAGGCGGCAAGGGCCGTGATGCTGGCCACGGCGCCGTTGTTGTTCGGTTTCCTCGAACTCGCCCCCTACCTCGGCCCGGGGATCGCCCGCGTCCTGCAGGTCTGGAGCCTGCTGGCGCTGTGGACGGTGGTCACCGTGGTCTACGCCGTCGGCTACTGGGAGGCGCTGCTGATCACCGGCATCGGGTGGGGGGTGATGCAGGGCCTTTCCTGGGCACTGGCACGACCCCTGAGCGCGCTCGGCAACGCGATCTGGAAGGCCCTCTCCGGCAACCCGACCCTGCTCACCGCCCAGGACCTGCTCTCCGGACATCAGTTCATGCCGGTCGAGTTCGACTTCGACGTCTCCGCGGTCGAGAGGGGCGGACGGTGATGATTCTGGTGACGCTGCTGATCGGCGTCCTCGTGCTGGTCCTGGTGATCATGGCGATGGGTCCGCTGGAGTCGCTGGGCTGGTGGTCGGACAAAGGTGCGGAGAAAGCCGCGGCCACCATCGAACGGCTTCGCGAGGAACACGCGAGCTCGGATCTGCCCACCGCCTACTCGCGCTACGTCGTCTACCTGTCCGGGATCGGCGCGATCGACGGGGAGTCCCGTCCGCCCGAGGAGGAGCCGTTCGTCGCTGCGATCCGGGACGGGGTGCCGGGCGCCTGCCTGGTCACCGACGTCTTCCCGTACTCGGTGAGCAACCAGGGCCTGACCGCCCAGCGTCCGATGTCGTGGCTGTGGCGGAGGATCGAGCAGGCCAGGTTCAAGAACCCCGAGGCGATGCTCGCCATGCTGGTGAACCTGCGCAACGCGATCCAGCTGTTCGTCAGCGCCGACCGCCGGTACGGGCCCACGTACAACATCGGCACGGCCCAACAGGTGCTCGAGTCGCTGCTGCGGCACGGCTACCGGCTCGGCAGCGGCGTCCCGGTGACGCTGGTCGGCTGGAGCGGCGGTGCCCAGATCTCGCTCGGCGCGGCCTGGTATCTCGGCCTGACGAAGATCCCGCTGGAGTTGATCTCGATCGGCGGGATGATGTCGGACGACTACGGTCTGGACCGCCTGCAGCACGTGTACCACCTGCGCGGAACGAAGGACCCCTTCGAGAAGCTCGGCTGGGTCATGTTCGCCGGGCGTTGGCCGATCGCCGTCGGCTCGCCCTGGTCGCGGGCGGTCAAGGAGAACCGGATCACGATCTACGACATCGGCCCGATGCAGCACAACGTGAAGGACCACTACTTCGACCCCAAGGCGATCGCACCGGACGGCCGCAGCTACCTGCAGGTCACCTCCGACGCGGTGGTCGCCCTGCTCAACGGCTCCGAGGTGAAGGTCATCCCCACCTAGGAGTTCCGGGCCCGCTCCGTCCCGTGTAGGCGCCGGCCGCGCCCTCGCGTACCGGTGGGGCTGTGCGCGCGCCGGTTGGCCGCACCCCGGGACGCGCCCGGGTCGGCTCAGGGTCAGGCCCCATGGCCGGGGCGCCGTCCGCCCATAGGCTGGTCGGCGTGACGCAATGGTTCACCGAGAGCTTTCGAGCGGAGTTCGCCCGGCAGGAGGCGGAGCTCGGCCGGGTCAACATCGCCGTGTTCGGCAAGACCGGGGTCGGCAAGTCGACGCTGGTCAACGCCATCTTCGGCGAGCCGGTCGCGGCGACCGGCATCGGGGCCCCGGTGACCAACGGCTCCCACCTGTACCTCGACAAGCGCGGCTCACTCGGCGTGATCGACACCCGCGGGCTCGAGCTCGGCCGCGACGACGACCAGATCGTCAAGGAGCTGACCAGGGCGGTGAAGGAGAGCCGTACCAAGCCGGTCGAAGAGCAGCTGCACGTCGCCTGGTACTGCGTGCGCGGCATGGACCGGCGCTTCGAGGACTTCGAGGAGCGTTTCGTCCGGACCTTGTCCGACCTGGGGCTACCGGTCGTGCTCGTGCTCACCCAGGTACCGATGCGGGAGGGGCAGTACCACCCGGACGCGGTCGAGCTCGCCCGCCAGCTCCAGGCGCGCAACCTTCCGATCGTGGACGGCCGGCCGTACCTGACCTACGCGATGAGGGACCAGTTCACCGGTCAGCCGCCCTACGGCTTGATGGAGGTCCTCGGCGCCACCTTTCGCGTCGCTCCGGAAGCGGTCCAGGGTGCCCTCACTGCCGCGCAGGCGATCGATGTTCAGCTCAAGGCGTCCGCGTCCAACAAGGCCGTCGCCGCAGCAGTGACCGCGGCGGCTGCCGCTGCGGCGGTGCCGATCCCGTTCTCGTCAGCGGCGATCCTGGTGCCGATCCAGCTGTCGATGATGGCCCGGATCGCCCAGCTGCACGGACTCGGCCTGGACAAGTCCGCGCTGCTCGCGATCGCGTCCACCTCGGTCGCCACGTCGGCCGGACGCGCGGCTGCGGCCGGCCTGCTCAAGTTCATCCCCGGCGCCGGCAGCGTGGTCGGAGGGGTGATCAACGCCTCGGTGGCGTCCTCGCTCACCCTCGCCATGGGTCAGGCCTGGCTGGTGGTCTGCCAGCGGGCCTTCCACAAGGCTCTGCCCACGCTGGACGGCAGGATCGACGCCGAGGCGGTCGGACGCCTGTTCGAGGCCGAAATGGCCAGGCGGATGCCGCGAATCCGGCACAGGGACCAGTCCGTCGACCCTGCCTGAGGGCGGGACACCCTCCGCGTCGAGGACCAGCGTTGGCGCCGCACCCCCTCCCTGGGGCGAAGCCCTCGGCGCTAAGGCAGGCCGTCGGTGTGGTCAAAGCCGTGCCGGACCGCCCAGCGGGCGAGCTGGACGCGGTCCTTGAGCCCCACCTTGCGCAGGCAGCTCGCGAGTTGGCCGCGGACGCCGTTCACACTCAGGCCGAGGGCTCCGGCGAGTTCCTCATTGCTCAGCGGGCCGGTGCAGAGGTGACGGAGCAGGGCTCGCTCGAGCGGGGTGAACCGGCCGGGTACGCCGGCCGGCGGGCCAGTGCGGATGGCGGTCGAGATGACCGTCTCGCCACGCCAGGCTGCGCGCACGGCGAGGGGGAGCAGCCCGATGTCGCGGGACTTCAGCAGGTAGCCGGACGCGCCGGCGTCGACGGCAGCACTCGCGCTGGACGCGGACTCGTGGACCGTGATCACCACGACCCGGGCCCGGAACCGGTTGTTCGTGGCGGTCAGTGTCCGCACGGCGAGGAGCCCCTCGTCCAGAGTGGGTTGCAGGTCCATCACGACAACGTCGATGTCCCGGTATCGCAGCAGGGGAGCGACCAGGCCGCCGTAGGTCGTCTCGGCGACGGCGTGCAGGTCGGGTTCCCTGGCCAGTCGCCGCCGGATCGCCTGGCGAACCAGCCGGTCCTCGTCGGCGACCGCCACATGGAGCACGCGCGGACCGGCCCGGGGGCGCGCCACCGGAGCGGGCGTCGAGGGTTCGTGCCCGTGTGCGTTGAGCCGCGACGACATGCTGCCCGTTCACCGTCCCCCCGCAGTTGGACGGAGAATGTCAGTTCGATCTGAACGGCAGGTGTCGTCACGATGAGCGCCGGCCGGGGCGCAGATGACGACTCCGGGGACCGGTGAGGGACGGGCCGCCGTCGGTCAGCGATCCCCGGCGAGGCGGCGCCCGCCCGTCACCGTCGGTTCGCCTCCCGGACACCTTCCGGGACTACCATTTCCTGTGGAAACGACGTGCCCCGCCGCGGCGGACGAGTGAAGGAGGTGAGGCGGATGTCACCCGGCAGTCCCCTGATACCCGTCCTACCCACTTCCCGCGGCGCGCGTCCGAACTGATCCGACCCGGATCGGGCCTGCCGCGGGCTCCCGCACGAGGAGCACGCCATGAACCTGAACCTCTCCCTGCCCGGCCGCCTCGGACTGTCTCCAGCCTTCCGCGCCACCCACCTGCGCCGTGGCCCGCTCGCACCTCCCGCCGTACCGGCGGCCGTGCCGGCGAGCGAATCCACCGATCCACTGGCCGCGGCGATCGACTGGGCGTACTACCTGGACGGGCGGCGCCAGCCGGACATCGACTTCGCCGCCGCGTGCGACCGCGCGGGCTCCGGCTCGGGCTTCGTCTGGCTCGGCCTGTTCGAGCCCACCTCCGCCCAGCTGGACGTCCTCGGCGGTGTGTTCGGGCTGCATCCCCTCGCCCTGGAGGACGCCGGCAACTCCCGGCAGCGCCCCAAGCTCGAGCGGTACGAGGACGGCACGTTGTTCCTCTCCCTGCGCACGCTGGGCTACGTCGACACCGACACCCGGGGTGAGGGCGGCGAGATCGTCGAGACCGGGACGGCGACCGTCCTGGTCGGCGAGTGGTACGCGCTCACCGTCCGACACGGCCGCTACGGCGCCCTCCAGCCAGTGCGGCGCAGCCTGGAATCGCGGCCGGAGCACCTGTCCCGGGGGCCGATCGCCGTGCTGCACGGGGTGATCGACGCCGCAGTGGACGACTACCTGCGGGTCGCCGACGAGGTCGAGCAGGACGTGGAGGAGATCGAGACCCACGTCTTCGCCGTCCGCGGCACTCCACAGGTCGAGCGGATCTACCAGCTCAAGCGCGACCTGATCGAGATGAAGCGCACCGTGGCGCCCCTGAACGTGCCGCTGCGCAGGCTGGCCGACCAGCAGCCCGACGGGGAGATGCGCCAGTACTTCCTGGACGTGCACGACCACCTCGAGCAGGTACGCGAGCAGGTCGGCAGTTACGACGAGCTGATGTCGTCGATCCTGCAGGCCGCCGTCGCCCGTCTCTCGGTGTCGGAGAACGAGGACATGCGCAAGATCTCCGCGTGGGTGGCGATCGCCGCCGTCCCGACGATGGTGGCGGGGATCTACGGCATGAACTTCCGGTTCATGCCCGAGCTGGACAGCCCGTTCGGCTATCCCGCGGTGATCCTCGGGATGGTTGTGGTGTGCCTGCTGCTGTACCGCAACTTCCGGCGGCACGGCTGGCTGTAGCCACCCGTCCGTCCACGGCCGTGACGGGGACGGGTCGGTCGCTCCACGGCGCCGTCCCGCCATCGGGAGAATTCCTCACGGAGGGTGGTCCGCGCGCTCCGGGCAGCACCATTTCTCATAGGTCAGACCGTTTGTCTCACGCCTGTCCGTAATCACCCTGTTACGACGAGGTGTAGTAGATGGTCTGAGAGGATGGAACCATGAGTCAGCGAACCATTGGTGTGACCGAGCTCGCCCTCCGCGACGCTCACCAGAGCCTGATGGCGACCCGTATGGCCCTCGAAGACATGGTCGGGGCGTGCGAGGACATCGATCAGGCCGGCTACTGGAGCGTCGAGTGCTGGGGTGGTGCTACCTACGACGCGTGTATCCGGTTCCTCAACGAGGATCCCTGGGTGCGGCTGCGGACCTTCCGCGAGCTGATGCCCAACTCCCGCCTGCAGATGCTGCTGCGCGGGCAGAACCTGCTCGGCTACCGCCACTACGAGGACGAAGTGGTGGAGCGCTTCGTGGACAAGTCCGCGGAGAACGGCATGGACGTGTTCCGCGTCTTCGACGCCCTGAACGACCCCCGCAACATGGCCCACGCGATGCAGGCGGTCAAGAAGACCGGCAAGCACGCCCAGGGCACCATCTGCTACACCATCTCCCCGCTGCACACCGTCGAGGGTTACGTGCACCTCGCGGGGCAGCTGCTCGACATGGGTGCCGAGTCGCTCGCCCTGAAGGACATGGCTGCGCTCTTGCAGCCGCAGCCCGCCTACGACATCGTCCGCGGGATCAAGGAGACCTACGGCGAGGGCGTCCAGATCAACGTCCACTGCCACTCCACCACCGGAGTCACCCTGGTCTCGCTGCAGAAGGCCATCGAGGCCGGAGCCGACGTGGTCGACACCGCGATCAGCTCGATGTCGCTCGGCCCGGGCCACAACCCGACCGAGTCGCTGGTCGCCATGCTCGAGGGCACGCCGTACACCACGCAGCTCGACCCCGAGCGGCTGCTCAGGATCCGCGACCACTTCGCGAAGATCCGGCCGAAGTACGCCGAGTTCGAGTCCGCGACCCTGGTCGACACCGACATCTTCTCCAGCCAGATCCCCGGCGGAATGCTGTCGAACATGGAGAGCCAGCTGAAGGCCCAGGGCGCCGGCGACCGGATCAAGGAAGTGATGGCAGAGGTGCCGCTGGTCAAGGCGGACGCCGGCCACCCGCCGCTGGTCACCCCGTCCAGCCAGATCGTTGGCACCCAGGCGGTGTTCAACGTGCTGATGGGCAAGTACAAGGTGATGACCGGCGAGTTCGCCGACCTGATGCTCGGCTACTACGGCGAGTGCATCGGTGAGCGCAACCCGGAGGTCGTCGCGATCGCTCAGGCGCAGGCCAAGAAGGACCCGATCACGGTCCGTCCGGCCGACCTGCTGCCGCCCGAGTGGGGCAAGCTCGCCGAGGACGCAGCGAAGCTCGACGGCTTCGACGGCACCGACGAGGACGTGCTCACCTACGCCATGTTCCCCGGCGTCGCCCCCGGCTTCTTCAGCACCCGCGACGACGGTCCCAAGAACGTCGGCAAGACCGCTGAGCAGTTGAAGGCAGAGGCCGACGCGGCCGGCGGTGCGGCCAACGCCGTGCGCGGCCCGATCAAGTACAAGGTGTCGCTCGGCGGACGCGAGAACACTGTCACCGTCGAGATGGCGTGAGGTAGGACGACATGAGCAAGAAGCCAGTACCGATGAAGAAGCGGGTCGCCGAGTTGCTCGACGCCCGCCTGACCGCCCGCGCCGGCGGTGGCGAGGCCCGGCTGCAGAAGCAGCGTGACGCCGGCAAGATGACCGCCAGGGAGCGGATCGACGCCCTGATCGATCCGGACAGCTTCCAGGAGATCGGCCTGTTCCGGAAGAACCGGACGGTCACCTTCGGCATGGACACCGCCGACATGCCCGCGGACGGCGTGGTCACCGGCACCGCCGCGATCTTCGGCCGCCCGGTGCACATCGCCAGCCAGGATTTCACCGTCGTGGGTGGATCTGCGGGCGAGACGCACAACAAGAAGGTCGTGCAGATGATGGAGTCGGCCCTGGAGACCGGCACCCCCTTCATCTTCTTCAACGATTCGGGCGGCGCCCGCGTCCAGGAGGGCATCGACTCCCTGTCCGGCTACGGCCAGGTGTTCTACGCCAACGTCCTGCTCTCCGGTGTGGTGCCGCAGATCTCGATCATCGCCGGCCCCTGCGCCGGTGGCGCGGTCTACTCCCCGGCGCTGACCGACTTCATCATCCAGACCCGCAAGGCCCACATGTTCATCACCGGGCCCAGCGTGATCAAGCAGGTCACCGGCGAGGAGGTCACCCAGGACCAGCTGGGCGGCGCCGACACCCACATGGCCGTGTCCGGCGTGAACAGCTTCGTGGCCGATGACGACGAGCAGGCGATCCTGATCGCGAAGAAGCTGCTCACCTTCCTGCCGCAGAACAACACCGAGGAGCCGCCGCTGATCGAGGGCGACTACAACGTGGAGTACGACCCGTCGCTGCACGACGTGGTCCCGGTGGACGGCAAGCAGGGCTACGACGTGCGGGACGTGATCGCCAAGATCATCGACAACGCGGACTTCCTCGAGGTCCAGGCCGGTTACGCGACCAACATCGTGGTGGGCTTCGCCCACATCAACGGGCGCAGCGTCGGGATCGTCGCGAACCAGCCGAACGTGATGGCTGGCGTGCTCGACATCAACGCCTCCGACAAGGGCAGCAAGTTCATCCGGTTCTGCAACGCCTTCAACATCCCGATCCTCACCCTGGTCGACGTCCCCGGCTACCTTCCGGGTACCGCCCAGGAGTACGGCGGCATCATCCGGCACGGCGCCAAGATGCTCTACGCCTACTCGGCCGCCACCGTCCCGAAGATCACCGTGGTGCTGCGCAAGGCCTACGGCGGCTCGTACCTGGCGATGGCTGCCAAGGACCTCGGCGCGGACAAGGTCTTCGCCTGGCCGACGGCCGAGATCGCCGTGATGGGTGCAGAGGGTGCAGCCGCGGTCGTGTTCCGCAAGGAGATCGCGGCGGCGGAGGACCCGGAGGCGAAGCGCGAGGAGCTGGTGGAGGAGTACCGCAACACGTTCTCCACCCCGTTCATGGCGGCTGCCCGCGGCCTGGTCGACGACATCATCGACCCGGGCGACACCCGGCGGAAGGTGGCCATGGCACTCGAGCTGCTGGCCACCAAGCGCGAACTGCGGCCGGCCAAGAAGCACGGCCTCGGGCCGGTGTGATCGACATGGCCGACGAAGCGGAACTGCTTGACCTCGTCAAGGCGCTCACCGAGCGCATCGAGGGCATGGAGATCAAGATCAAGGCGCTCGAACTGCACTGCCAGGACGTGCCCGAGGAGACCATGGTGGCGATTGCCGCCGCCGTGGCCGCCTACCTCGGCCACCGGGCCAAGCGTCGTCAGCCCCACTTCACGACGGGACGCAACTGGGCGTCGAACACCCGGCGCTCCCAGCACACCCACCACCCGCTGTACACGCGCTGAGAAGGAAGACCAATGAAACTGAAGGTGACTGTCAACGGGATCGCCTACGACATCGACGTGGAGGTGGAGGAACAGGAGGCTCCCCAGCTCGGCGCGATCGTCATCGGCGGCAGTGGGGCCATTCACGCACCGACGACGGCGTCCGTCCAGGCGGCTTCGGCGAACGCCGTGGTCGCGCCGCTGGCGGGGACCGTGGCCCGGGTCCTGGTCGAGGAGGGCCAGGAGATCGACGCCGGCGAGGTGCTGATGGTGCTCGAGGCCATGAAGATGGAGACCGAGATCACCGCACCGAAGGCCGGTACGGTGGCCCGGATCCTGGTTGAGAAGGGCACGCCGGTGAAGGCCGGTGAAGGCCTGATCGAACTCGACTGACTCGTCTCGCAGGAGGCCCGTCCCGGTCCGGGGCGGGCCTCCTGCGCGTCCCACCGGGTCGGCGGGTAGGTTGCACGGCATGGCACGCGTCGCACTGATCGGACTCGGGCGGATGGGCTCGGGGATGGCCTCCCGGCTGCTGGAGGCGGGACACACCCTGGTCGTGGCGAACCGCACCCCGGAGCGCGCCGCGCCGCTGGTCGCGCGCGGTGCCCGCCTGGCATCCACACCCGCGGCGGCTGTCCCCGACGCCGACGCCGTGGTCGTGATGGTCAGCGACGACGAGGCGTCCCGGGCCGTCTGGCTGGGTGCCGACGGCGTGCTCGCCGGGCGTCCCGGCGCAGGCACTCTCGCGATCGAGTGTTCCACGCTCTCCCACGGCTGGGTGCTCGAGCTCTCCGACGCCGCGTCCGCCGCCGGGCTGCGCTACGTGGACTGTCCGGTCACCGGGCTACCGGAGGCCGCCGCAGCGGGAACGCTCACCCTGCTCGTCGGGGCGGACCCCGACGTGCTCGCTGTGGCCCGGCCCGTGCTGGAGGCGTTCTCCGCACTCCAGCTGCACTTTGGCGGCGTCGGAGCCGGTACCTCCTACAAGCTGATCGTGAACCTGATCGGCGCCGTGCAGATCGCGGGTGTCGCCGAGGGGCTGGCGATGGCAGAGCGGGCCGGGCTCGACCTGCGTCAGGTCGCGGAGGCGATCGCGTCCGGCCAGGCGGCCAGCCCGCAGGTCGTGCGGAACAGCCGGCGGATGGCCGCGGCCGACCACGACGACGTGGTGTTCTCCGGCCGGCTGCGACACAAGGACACCGCCTACGCGATGCGGCTGGCCCAGCGGTTGGGGGTGGGTGCGCCCTTCGGCCAGGTGGCCCTGGACGGCCTTGAGTCCCTGCTGGCGGCAGGCCTCGGCGAGGTGAACGAGAGTGCCGTGATCGAGGTGGCCCGGCAACGGACGCCGCGAAGCCCTGGACGATAAGGGGACGGTTCTTCTTTTCGGCCAGCCCCGGCCCCGCCTGGCCGAAAAGGAGAACCGTCCCCTTATCGTCCAGCCCCGGCCCGCCCGCTCAGGCGTAGGTGCCGCGGAAGACCTTGTGCTGGGCCGGCTGGGCGACCGGACGGATGGTCAGCCGGTCGATGTTCACGTGCGCGGGACGGGTGGCCATCCACGCGATCGCCTCGGCCACGTCCAGGGCGGTCAGCGGGTTCGGGACGCCGGCGTAGACGGCGTCCGCGCGCTGCTGGTCGCCACCGTAGCGGGTCAGTGAGAACTCCTCGGTGTGCACCATCCCCGGGCAGATCTCGGTGATCCGGACGGGCTGATCGAAGAACTCCAGGCGCAGCGTGCCGGCAATCATCCGCTCCGCCGCCTTCGCCCCGCAGTAGCCCGCTCCCCCTTCGTACGGGCCGTCCGCCGCGACCGAGGTGACGAACACGATCGCGCCGCGTGCGGCCACCAGCGCGGGCAGCAGGGCCCGGGTGACCTTCTCGGTGCCGATCACGTTGACCGCGTACATCCGTTCCCAGGCGTCGGTGTCGGCCGCGGCGACGGGTTCCTGGCCGAAGGCGCCGCCGGCATTGTTCACCAGCACGTCCAGCCGGGGCCCGACCGCCTCGGTCAGTGCGGCGACGTCCGCGTCCGACGTGACGTCACACGCCAGCGCCCTTCCGCCGATCTCTGCGGCGAGCGCCTCCACCCGGTCGGCCCGGCGGGCGGCGCAGATCACCTCGAACCCCTGTGCGGCGAGCAGGCGGGCTGTGGCGGCGCCGATCCCGCTGCTTGCGCCCGTGACGACGGCAGTTCCACGATCACTCATGCCGTGATTCTGCCAGCCTCGACCAGTCGGGATCCCGGGCGGTCACGGGCCGATAGGCTCGGTGCCATGACTGCAACGTTGATCCTGCTCCGCCATGGTGAGAGCGAATGGAACGCCAAGAACCTGTTCACCGGGTGGGTGGACGTCGACATCAACGAGAAGGGCATCGGGGAGGCCAAGCGCGGCGCGGAGCTGCTCAAGGCCGAGGGCCTGCTGCCCGATGTCGTGCACACCTCCGTGTTGCGTCGCGCCATCCACACCGCGTACCTCGCGCTGGACGGCTGCGACCGGCACTGGATCCCGGTGAAGCGCTCCTGGCGGCTCAACGAGCGCCACTACGGCGCTCTCCAGGGCAAGAACAAGGCCCAGACGCTGGAGGCGTACGGCGAGGAGCAGTTCATGCTCTGGCGCCGCTCCTACGACACCCCGCCGCCCCTGATCGCCGCGGACGACGAGTTCTCCCAGTTCGCCGACCCGCGGTACGCCAGCCTGCCCTCGGAGGCCCGGCCGCTGACCGAGTGCCTCAAGGACGTCGTGGGGCGGATGCTGCCGTACTGGTACGACGCGATCGTTCCCGACCTGCGGGACGGCAAGGTCGTGATCGTGGTCGCTCACGGCAACTCGCTGCGTGCCCTGGTCAAGCACCTGGACAACATCAGTGACGCCGACATCGCCGGCCTGAACATTCCGACCGGCATCCCGCTGCTGTACGAACTGGACGAGGACCTGCGTCCGACCGTGCCGGGTGGCCGCTATCTCGACCCGGACGCCGCAGCTGCCGCGATCGAGGCGGTCAAGAACCAGGGTAAGAAGTAGCTCTCACAGCGAACGCCACCGTTCCGGTCGAGCGCCCCTGCCCAGGGGCAGGCGCTCGGCGGGAACGGTGGCGTTCGACGCCCGGGATCAGGCGACCGGCCAGTTCTCACCCTCTGGCAGCAGGCCGGTGATCACGTAGATCACCCGGGACGCCATCAGCACGGCGTGGTCGGCGATCCGTTCGTAGTAGCGCCCGAGCAGGGCGACGTCGACCGCTGCCTCCACGCCGTAGGACCAGTCCTGGCCGAGCAACAGCCGGAACTGGCTCTTGCGCAGCTCGTCCATCTCCTCGTCGTTGTCGGCGAGCTTGCCCGCGTCGTGCGCATTGCGCTCGCGCAGCGAGCGTCCGGCGGTCTGCACCATCTCCTCGGCCACGCGCGCCATCAACGTGAAGTTCGGCACCAGGCCGTCCGGCACGGCGTGGTCGGGGAAGCGCAGTCGCGCGATCTTGGCGACGTGCGCGGCCAGGTCGCCCATCCGGGCGAGGTCCGCGACCATGCGCATCGCTGCGACCACCGTGCGCAGCTCACCGGCGACCGGCGCCTGCCGGGCCAGCAGCTGGAAGCACCGGGCCTCGAGCTCGTCGTGCAGCTCGTCGATCCTCGCGTCGTCGCTGATCACCTGTTCCGCCGTGGCGAGGTCGGCCTCCAGCAGTGCCTTGGTGGCCTCGCGGACGGCAACCTGCACCGCCTCGCTCATCCGCACCAGGTCGGTGACCACACTTTCCAGGCTCTCGTGGTAGTTGTCGCGCATCTGCTTCTTCCGTTCCAGGGCCGCCATCCGTCCGGTCGGCGTTATTGTCCCGCGGAAAGGCTAGACAGGCGCCCGACTCGCCATTGGGACGCCGGCCCAACACCGGGTGAACACTCGGTGAACCTTCGACCAAACCACCGCGGGCCGGAGTGAATTCGGGGCGGCGGGCGGCCGGCGTCCCTCTAGACTCCCGAGCATGACGCCCAACGCCCTGGCCCTGCTGGGTCTGGTGTTCGGGGCCGGACTCGGCGCCCTGGCCGTGTGGCTGGGTGTGCGCCGCGCGAATGCCAGGGACGCGAGTCAGGTGATCGCCCGGCAGCAGCTCGGCGAGATCCTCTCCCCGCTGCGCGCCGCCGTCGCCGTGGTCACTGATGCGGACGTTGTGCTGGCGGCCTCCTCGTTCGCGAAGGCCTGCGGCCTGGTCCGCGGGTCGTCGCTCGGCCCGTCCGAGGTTCTCGAAATGCTCACCGACACCCGGCAGAAGGGCCGCCCGGTCGAGCGGGACCTGCGACTCCCGCCCGGGCCGGGAAGTCCGGTGGTCCAGCTGGCCGTGAAGGTCGTTCCGCTGAGCAACGGGGCTGCCCTCGTGGTGGGGGAGGACCGGTCCGCGGACCTGCGGTTCAGCGAGACACGGCGTGATTTCGTCGCCAACATCACCCACGAGCTGAAGACCCCGATCGGGGCGATCGGCCTGCTGGCCGAGGCTGCGGACGCGGCGGCGGACGACCCTGACGCCGTGCACAGATTCATCGGCAAGCTCAGCAAGGAGAACCGGCGGCTGAACGAGTTGGTGTCCCAGATCATCGCGCTCTCCCGGCTGCAGGCCGAGGACCCGATGCTGGCCGCGCAGGAAGTGGACGTCGCGGGGGTGCTCGAGGCATCCGTGGCCCGCTGCCGCGAGATCGCCGAGGCGGGTGGGATCAGCCTCAGCCTGAGCGCAGAGCCCGGCCTGCAGGTGGTCGGGGACGCCGAGGAGCTGGAGACCGCCGTGACCAACCTCGTCCAGAACGCGGTCGCCTACTCCGAGACCGGGGCCAGGGTGGCCGTCACCAGCCGGTCCAGCGGTGACCGGGTCGAGATCCGCGTCTCCGACAACGGCATCGGGATCAGCGAGGCCGACCAGGCACGCATCTTCGAGCGGTTCTACCGCGTGGATGCCGACCGCAGCCGCGCGAGCGGCGGTACCGGGCTCGGGCTGTCCATCGTCAAGCACGTCGTCCAGGCGCATGGCGGCGAGGTTGCCGTGTGGAGCAAGCTCGGCCAGGGCTCGACCTTCACTCTGAGGCTGCCGGCCAGCCAGGAAGGAGCACCGGAATGACCAGGGTGCTGATCATCGAGGACGAGGAGACCTACCGGGAGACCCTCGGCTTCCTGCTGCAGAAGGAGGGGTTCGAGGTCAGCCTCGCTCCCGACGGTGCGGCGGGTCTGGTCGCCTACGACCGTCAGGGAGCAGACATCGTGCTGCTCGACCTGATGATGCCGGGGCTCTCCGGGACGGAGGTGTGCCGCCAGCTGCGCGCGCGTGGCAGCGTCCCGATCATCATGGTGACTGCCCGGGACACCGAGATCGACAAGGTGGTCGGCCTCGAGCTCGGTGCCGACGACTACGTGACCAAGCCGTTCAGCCACCGGGAACTGGTCGCCCGGATCCGGGCGGTGCTGCGGCGCGGCCAGGACGTCGAGCTGATCGCCGACGTCGTGGAGGCCGGCGGCGTCCGGATGGATGTGGAGCGGCACGAGACCAGCGTGCGCGGAACGCCGGTGCAGCTGGCGCTGAAGGAGTTCGAGCTGCTGGAACTGCTGCTGCGCAACTCAGGGCGCGTGCTCACCCGCGGCCAGCTGATCGACCGGGTCTGGGGCCCCGACTATGTCGGCGACACCAAGACGCTGGATGTGCACGTGAAGCGGCTGAGGGCGAAGCTGGAGGAGGACCCGGGCAACCCGGTGCTGCTGGTCACCGTTCGGGGCCTCGGCTACAAGTTCAACGCCTGAATCGCAGTCTCGCCGACGCCGGGGGGTGTCGGAGGTGGTTGGCCGGGCGGTTAGGGTTGGTCCTCGTGTCCGACATCACTGTCTTCTCAGGCCACGCCCACCGCGAGTTCGCCGAGGAGATGTGCAGCATCCTCGGCGTCGAACTCTCGGCGTCCCGGCTCTCCCGGTTCTCCAATGACTGCCTGCAGGTGCAACTGCGCGCGAACTGCCGCCAGCGCGACGTGTACATCGTGCAGCCCCTGGTGCCGCCCACCCAGGAGAACCTGATGGAGCTGCTGATGATGGTGGACGCGGCGCGCGGGGCCTCCGCTGCCCAGGTCACCGTCGTCATGCCCCACTACGCCTACGCCCGTTCGGACAAGAAGGACGCGCCGCGGATCAGCATCGGCGGACGCCTGGTGGCCGACCTGATCCACACTGCCGGCGCGAACCGGGTGCTCACCATGAACCTGCACGCCGAACAGGTGCACGGCTTCTTCTCGATGCCGGTCGATCACCTGACCGCGCTGCCGGTCCTTGCCCGCCACTTCCGCAGCCGCGACCTGTCCAACACGGTCGTGATCTCCCCCGACTTCGGCAACGCCAAGGATGCCAACCGGTTCGCCCGGATGCTCGGCGTCCCGATGGCGGCCGGCTCGAAGCGGCGCCAGGCCGACGACAAGGTCGTGATCGATGCCATCGTCGGCAAGGTCGGAGGGAAGGACGCGATCATCCTCGACGACGAGATCGCGACAGCGGGTTCGGTCGTCGAGCTGATCGACACCGTCCGGCGTTACCACGTGAACTCCATCTCGATCGCGTGTACCCACGGGCTGTTCTCCGGCAAGGCGGTGGAGCGCCTGAACGCGGTCCCCGACATCGTGGAGATCGTCTCCACCAACACCGTGCCGGGGCCGGAGGGGCTGGACCGCCTGACCACCGTCTCGGTGGCACCGCTGTTCGCCGAGGCGGTGCGGCGGATCAACTGCGGCGAGAGTGTCTCCGGACTGTTCTCTGACGAGGACACCTACGGGGAGTGACTCGCAGACCTCGACGACGGGGCCGGCTTCCGCACGGAGGCCGGCCCTGTTGTTTTGGCAGGAACCCCAACTGATCCCAACCAGAACTTGCCTCATCTCTTGACAATCCCAATCAAAACCAGATAGAACAAGGCATAGCAACATTGCGGTTGGTTCAGGAGGTTGGGATGTACGCAGAGGAGCGACACCGCACGATCGTCAATCTGGCCCTGCGCTACGACCGGGTGTCGGTCGCCGATCTCGCCACCCGGTTCGATGTCACCACCGAGACCATCCGTCGCGACCTGGACGTCCTCGACAAGCGGGGGATCCTCCGGCGCGTGCACGGGGGAGCGGTCGTCGCGGAGAACGTCGCCCTGGTCGAGACCGCGCTGACCGAGCGCGAGCCGGCCTTCGTCGCCCAGAAGACCCGCATCGCCGAGGCGGCCCTGGCCTACCTGCCCCCGGCCGGCTCCACGGTGATCCTCGACGCGGGCACCACGATCGGCCGGCTCGCCGCTGCCGTCCCCCCGGGTGCGCTGGGCACCGTCGTGACCAACTCGGTCCCGGTCGCAGCCCAGCTCGCCGCAGCCAACAGCGGAGTCCAGGTACACCTCCTCGGGGGGCGCGTCCGCGGCATCACCCAGGCAACGGTCGGTGGCGAGGCCGTCGCAGCCCTCGGCCGGCTCCGCTGTGACGTCGCCTTCATCGGCACCAACGGAGTCTCGGTGGGCCACGGCTTCTCCACCCCGGATCCCGACGAGGCCGCAGTGAAGGAGGCCATGGTCGCCGCCGCCCGCCGCACGGTGGTGCTCGCTGACTCCTCCAAGGTCGGCGTCGAACTGCTCGTCACCTTCGCCCCGCTGGCGGCGGCCGACGTCCTGATCACGGACGCGGGCATCTCCGCCCATGACCGCGCCGACCTGAGCAATGCCGGAATCGAGGTTGTCATCGCATGATCGTCACACTCACAGCCAACCCCTCGCTCGACCGCACCGCGACCCTCGACCGCCCGCTCGCTCGCGGCGAGGTGCACCGGGTCAGCTCGGTCACCGTCGAGCCCGGGGGCAAGGGCATCAACGTGGCCCGGGTGGCGCACTATGCCGGCCACCCGGTGCGCGCGATCCTGCCCGCCGACCCCGACGACCCGATCCTGCACGGGCTCGACGCGCTGCGCGTGCCGTACCGCTCCGTGCCGCTGGCCGGGGCCGTCCGCACCAACCTGACCCTCACCGAGGCCGACGGAACCACCACCAAGATCAACGAGCCCGGGCCGAGCCTGGACGCAGAGACGATCGAGCGGCTGGCCCACCTGCTGGTGCTCGAGTCCGAGCGGGCCGACTGGGTGGTGCTGTCCGGATCGCTGCCCCCCGGCGTGCCCGAGCAGTGGTACGCCGATCTGGTCCGCGCGCTGCGTCCGTGGGGTTGCCGGATCGCCGTCGACACCTCGGACGCCCCGTTGCTCGCCCTGGCCGCCCGCTTCCCGGATGCCGCCCCCGACCTGCTCAAGCCCAACTCCGAGGAACTCGCCCAGCTCACCGGAGCCGATCCCGAAGCGCTGGAGGCGTCCGCAGCGGCCGGTGACCCGACCGGGTGCGTCGAGGCAGCCCGCACCCTGGTCGAGCGGGGTGTCGGCGCCGTGATGGCCACCCTCGGTGGTGCGGGTGCCGTTCTGGTCACGCCCGAAGGTGCCTGGCACGCCGCCCCGCCGCCGATCACCGTCCGCAGCACCGTCGGCGCCGGGGACTCCTCGGTCGCCGGCTACGTCCTCGCCCACACGCGGGAGCTGTCCGCCCCTGACCGGCTCCGGCTCGCCGTCGCCTACGGGTCGGCGGCCGCGTCGCTGGCCGGGACGGCGCTGCCGAAGCCCGAACAACTGAACACGACAGCCGTCACCGTCTCCACCATCGCCTGACCCGGGTTCGCCCACCACCGTCCACCGTCCGCCCACCACCGTCCACCGTCCGCACACACCGAAGGAACTCCGTTGTCCGAACCGCTGATCACCGCCGATCTCGTCCTGCTGGACGCAGACCTCGGCCACACCAAGACTGACGTCATCACAAACTTGGCTGCACTGGTCGCCAAGTCCGGCCGCGCCGAGGCTGCCGGCCTCGCTGCCGACGCCCTCGCCCGCGAGGAGAAGGCCGTCACCGGCCTCGGCGGCGGGATCGCCATCCCGCACTGCCGCTCCGCTGCCGTGAACACGAACACGCTCGCGTTCGCCAGGCTGAACCCCAAGGTCGACTTCGGCGCCGCCGACGGCCCCGCCGACGTCTGCTTCATGATCGCTGCCTCGGAGGGTTCAGACGACGCGCACCTCACCCTGCTGGCGATGCTGGCCCGCTCGCTGATGCGCGCGGAGTTTCTCGAGGGCCTGCGCAGCGCCACCACGCCGGAGCAGGTCGTGGCCCTGGTTAACCAGGCCACCCAGCCGGACGCGCCGGCCGCTCCGTCCGTGGCGCCCGCCGCTGCCGCACCGGCGCCGGCTCGGTTGGCGGACGAACCCCGCAGGAAGCTGATCGTTGCGGTCACCTCGTGCCCGACCGGCATCGCGCACACCTTCATGGCCGCTGACGGCCTCGAGCAGGCGGGCAAGGCCGCCGGCGTCGAACTGGTCGTCGAGCCGCAGGGTTCGGGCAAGATCGACTGGCTCGATCTCGACCTGATCAAGGGCGCGGACGCGGCGATCTTCGCTGCCGACGTCCCGGTGCGGGAGCGTGAGCGCTTCGCCGGCCTGCCCGTGATCGAGGCGGGCGTGAAGCGCGCCATCAACGAGCCGTCCAAGCTGGTCGCCGAGGCGCTCGCCGCGATCGACAACCCGAACGCCCGCAAGGTCGCCGGTTCCGCCGGTGGGGCCTCGGCCGCCGCTGCCGGCGGTGGCTCCCAGCTGAGCATCGGCAAGCGCGTCCAGCAGGCATTGATGACCGGTGTCTCCTACATGATCCCGTTCGTGGCCGCAGGCGGTCTGCTGATCGCACTGGGCTTCCTGTTCGGCGGCTACGACATCGCATTGGCACCGAACTGCGCCACGGTCACCTGGGTGGACGCCCAGACCTGCTCGAGCGCCGGCTCGATGGCGTCGCTGGTACTGAGCACCAACTCGCTCACCAACATGCCGGCGGGCTTCGCGTTGTACCTCGGCGCGATGCTGTTCACCATCGGCGCGGCGGCCTTCGGCTTCCTGATCCCTGCACTGAGCGGTTACATCGCTTACGCGCTCGCCGGCCGTCCCGGCATCGCCCCCGGCTTCGTGGGCGGCGCAATCTCGGCGGCCATCGGCGCCGGCTTCCTGGGCGGCCTGGTCACGGGCCTGCTCGCCGGTGTGCTGGCCTTGTGGATCTCGGGGTTCAAGGTGCCTCGCTGGCTTGCCGGCCTGATGCCGGTCGTGATCATTCCGCTCGTGGTGACCTTCCTCGTCGGCGGCGTGATGTACCTGTTCCTCGGCACCCCGCTGGCGAACCTCACCAAGGCCATGGAGGCTGGCTTGCAGGGCATGTCGGGCGGTTCCGCGATCATCCTGGGCATCGTGCTCGGCCTGATGATGTGCTTCGACCTCGGCGGCCCGGTGAACAAGGCTGCCTACCTCTTCGCCACAGCTGGCCTCTCGGCCGGCACCCAGGCCAACTTCGAGGTGATGGCGGCCGTGATGGCGGCCGGCATGGTGCCCCCGCTGGCGATGGCCCTGGCCACCGTGGTGCGGAAGAAGCTGTTCACCGAGGTGGAGCGCGAGAACGGCACGGCGGCCTGGCTGCTCGGTGCGTCCTTCATCTCCGAGGGTGCGATCCCGTTCGCCGCGGCTGACCCGCTGCGCGTGATCCCGTCCATGATGCTCGGTGGCGCGGTGACCGGTGCGCTGAGCATGGCGCTCGGCGTCGGCCTGCGGGCCCCGCACGGCGGCATCTTCGTCCTGTTCGCCTTCGAGCCCCTGCCCGCAGCGATCTTCGGCTTCCTGATCAGCCTGGTCGCGGGGGTCGTGGTCAGTGCCATCGCGGTGATCACCGCGAAGTCGGTCTGGCCGCAGAAGCAGGTCGCAGCGGTCGCATGACCGTGAAGCCGCGGGCCCGCCGGGAATACCCGGCGGGCCCGCGGCATTTGTCAGCATGTGCGTCTGGCAAGGAGTGCAGCCGCAAGGAGGCGGACAAAGCACAGATTCAGCCGTCATGTCAACCCCCAATAGGCCTCTGGCTAGGAGAGACAGGGTGGCCTGCGGGTGGATTGTGCTAGACTGGGCAGCCGGGAAAGGTGGTCAAAGCTGATATGACGTTCACAATCGGTGAAACGGTGGTCTACCCCAATCATGGCGCGGCAGTCATCGAAGCCCTGGAAACACGAACGATCAAAGGCGAGGACAAGCTCTATCTGGTGTTGCGCATCGTGGGTCAGAACGACCTCGTGGTGCGGGTGCCGGCGTGCAACCTCGATCTGGTCGGGGTCCGGGATGTCGTGGATGCCGATGGCCTGGAACGGGTCTTCACCGTCCTGCGCGCACCCCACGCAGAGGAACCGACCAACTGGTCCCGGCGCTACAAGGCGAACCTCGAGAAGCTGCACTCAGGCAACGTGCTGAAGGTGGCCGAGGTGGTTCGCGACCTGTGGCGCCGCGAGAAGGAGCGTGGGCTCTCCGCAGGGGAGAAGCGCATGCTCGCGAAGGCTCGGCAGATCCTTGTCTCCGAGCTCGCCCTGGCCGAGAAGGTCGCAGAGGATCGCGCCGAAGTGCTCCTCGACGAGGTGCTCGCCTCCTAGTTTCCACACTCCACACGGCCCCACGGCGTTCGCGCCGTGGGGCCGTGTGGCGTCTCCGGACGATCGGGTCGGGCGGGTCGCCCGTCCGCCTATACTGCCAGTCGTGTCTGAACCAGTGGTGGCGGTCGTCGTGGCCGCTGGGTTGGGCCGGCGCTTCGGGGGCTCCAAGCCGAAACCGACGCTGCGGCTCCTCGGACGGGCAGTGGTCGAGATAGCCGTCGAAGGCCTGGCCGCGGGCGGCGTCACGGACGCGGTCGTGGTGATCAACGGCAACGTCTCCCACCTGTTCAAGGCCGCGCTGGCGGGCTCGCCGATCCCCGTGATCACCACTCCCGGCGGCGACACCAGACAGCAGTCCGTGCAGCGGGGCCTCGACGTGATCCGCGAGCACCCGCGGCTGTCGAAGGCGAAGGTCGTGCTCGTGCACGACGCCGTCCGCCCGATGATGCCTGCCTACGTCGTCGAGAACGTGATCAAGGCGGTGCGCGAGGGCGCGCCCGCCGTGGCGCCGGTGGTGCCGGTGAACGACAGCATCAGGGTGGTCTCCAGTGGCGAGGAGGGGACGAACGCGCCCTTCGACCGGTCCAGGCTGCGGGCGGTGCAGACCCCGCAGGGCTTCGACCTCCAGGTGCTGCTGGACAGCCACGAGAAGATGGCCGCGCAGGGGCTCGATTTCACCGACGATGTGTCCTGCTGCGAGAGCAACGGGCATCCGGTGACGCTCGTCCAGGGCTCCCGGATGGGCATGAAGATCACCGAGCCCGCCGACCTCACCGTGGCCAGGGCGCTGTGGCGGGTCCGGGCCAGCCTCGGGCACCACTCCGGCAAGCGGTTCTGGCGCCAGTGGCGCAAGGAGCTCCCCAAGTGATCCGGGTGGGCGTCGGCACCGACGTGCACGCCTACCAGCCCGGCGTCCCGATGTGGGTCGCCGGCCTGTCCTTCCCCGATGAGCCGGCCGGGCTGGCCGGGCACTCGGACGGCGACGTCGCGGCCCATGCGGCCTGCGACGCCCTGCTGTCGGCCGCCGGGCTCGGCGACATGGGCTCGAACTTCGGCACCGACCGCCCCGAGTGGTCAGGGGCCAGCGGGGTCGCCTTCCTCGCCGAGACGGCGCTGCGGGTGCGGGCGGGCGGCTACCGGATCGAGAACGTGGCGGTCCAGGTGATCGGCAACCGTCCCCGCCTCTCCGCACGGCGGGCCGAGGCCGAAGCCGTGCTGTCGGCCGCAGTGGGTGCTCCGGTGAGCCTTTCCGGCACCACGACCGACGGACTCGGGTTGACCGGACGCGGCGAGGGCCTGGCCGCGATCGCGACCGCCCTGCTCAGCGCGGACTGATCCGCCCGCGAGCGCTCAGCGCACGGATGTGGTCGGCGCGGTGTAGGTGTTGCACTTGCCGATCAGCGTGTTGGTCTGGCCCGTCGTGAACCAGGTCTTGCGTGAGCGTCCCAGCCCGTGGTCGCCCTGGATGTTGCTCTCCCCGCTGAGCACGTCGTCGCCGAGGCTGTAGAACACGTCGCGCAGGTCCGCCAGGTTGGCCTGGCTCAGGCCAGAGGACGGCCCGGCCGCCTGTGTGAAGATGCCGGCGAAGCAGTCGGCCTGAACCTCGAGGCGGCGGGAGTAGATCTTGCCCTCTGCCTCGGTGCCCTTCTGTTCGAAGGCCATGGAAGAGATCAGGATCCCGGTGCGCGCCTGAATGGTGTGGCCGAACTCGTGCGCGATCACCGACTCGACTACGAACGGCAGCGAACGCTGGTCCGCCGGGAAGATCTTCCACAACGGCTTGGCGTAGTAGATCCGCTGGTCGGCGGCGCAGTAGACAGCGTTCACGTCGTCGAGCTTGCCGCAGCCGGTGGTGATCGGCTCGGTGTACACGGTGACCGGCGGACGCGGCAGCTCGTAGCCTGCGGACTCGAGTGGGCCAGACCAGACCCGCCACAGGCAGGCGGTCAGATCGTTCAGGTGGCTGGTCAACTCGCCCACCGGCGCGGTGGTCATGTCGATCCTCGGCACGCTGCAGTCCGTCGGCACAGGCGCGGATTCGTCGTAGACCGGGTTGGCGGTCAGCCACTTCTGGGCCTGCTCGTAGGTCTTCGGCTGCGGGATCTCGGGTGGACTGGGGTCGGGGTCGGGCACGGGCCCGGTGTTCTGCGGCGTCGGGCCGGTCGTCTGCGTTCCGCCCGGGCTGGCGACGTCCGTGGTGCCGAGGTAGTGCATCAGCGAGATGGCGAAGAAGGCGATGCCGACCACGAGCACCAGGCCGAGGATCACCCCGCCGAGCGGGCTCTTTCGCCGCGGGCCCTGGGGTGCTGGCCGGAAGCCGCCCGGAGGGCCATAGGCCGGCTGGCCGAACGGGGCCTGGGGTGTCTGATACTGCTGCGGGTACTGCGGCTGGGGTGTGCCCGCAGAGGGGTACTGGCCCGGTGGCCCGTACTGCGGCGTCCCCCACGCCTGCGCCGGACGGTTCCAGCCCTGCTGGGCGGGCCACTGCCCAGCCTGGCCCGGCTGCTGGCCCGGCGTCCCCCACTGCTGCGTCACGCGGTCAGCGTAGTTGGTCGCCGGGCCGTCGCGGGAGGTGGTAGCCCTACCTGTGGCGCAGGGGTGGCGCGCCGCTAGTCTGTAGCCACCTTTGGACGACGGGGGAGCAGGCATGGCGAAGTGGGCTACCGGATTCCGGCGGCTGGCAGTGGTTCTGGTCCTGGCGGTGGGTGTGCTGGCGTGCCTCGCGCCGTCCGCGCGAGCTGCGGACGCGGTGGCCAGCTACGTGGTGAAGGCGACGATCAACGCCGACGGCACGCTGGCCGTGAAGGCCGCCCTGACGTTCAACGGTGCGGCTCCCGACCAGGTCGAGCAGGTGTTCGGCACCGTGACCCGCACCGCGGACCGCAGGGAGTACCACTACGCGCTCACGGACGTGACCGCCTCCACGAGTGGCAAGGATCTCGGTGCGACCGTGAACGCGGGCCCTGCCACCACCACCGTGACGATTCCCACCGGTGGCGCGAGCACGGCGATCGAACTCTCCTACACGGTGCACGGCGCGGCGATGGCGACGGCCGACGACACGACCACCGTCACCTGGGCGTTCCTGCAGGGACTCAACCTTCCGGTGACAACGTTCGATGCGGTGGTCGCTGTGCCCGGCCTGCCCACGCTGATCGACTGCGCTGCCGGTGACCCCGCCTCGCCGGGCGCCTGCACCTTCTACAGCGGCGCAACGCACGAGAACTTCAACCCGACCTTCCACCACGAGTCTGCCGGCGCCGGCCAGGTGGTGATCGGCACGGTGCGCTTCCCCAGCGGCGTCGTCGCCGTGAACCAGGACCTCCGCGAGACCTGGTCGCTCGACCGGGCGTTCTCCGCCGCGCCGCTGCCGCTGGGGATCGCGCTGGGCCTGCTGGTGCTCGGCGGCCTGGCACTGTGGGCCGCGCATCGCAAGATCGGCAGGGACGCGACGGTCGGCGGCGATCCAGTCCTGATCGCAGAGTTCGCCCCGGTCGGGCCACGACAGGCCGAGTTCCGGGTGCTGGACGGCGTCCGTCCCGGCGAGGTCGGCACGCTGGTGGACGAGCGGGTCGACCCGATCGACGTGACCGCCACCCTGCTCGACCTGGCCGTGCGCGGGCACCTGCTGATCACGGAGTTGCCCCGCTCGTCCGGGCACGCGGTGAGCGACTGGACCTTCGCCCGGCGTGCCGGCGCCGACGCGCTGCTCGACTATGAACACACCCTGCTCGATGCGGTCGCGCCGGTGCAGGGCGACCCGGTACAGGTCTCGAACCTTGCCGGCAGCGTCGGCGCGGTGATCGGCGACGTGCAGTCCCAGCTGTACGACGAGGTCGTCACCCGCGGCTGGTTCGTCCGGCGTCCGGACTCGACCCGCAACCATTGGACGCTGATCGGCTGGATCGGTCTCGGCGTTGCAGTGGTCGCGACGATCCTGCTCGCGGCGTTCACCCACTTCGGCCTGACCGGGCTCGCCCTGATCGCCCTGGCGCTCGGCGTGGTCTTCGTCGGGCAGGAGATGCCGGCGCGGACCGCGACCGGTACCGGCGTCCTGACCGGGCTCGAGGTGCTGCGGGGCAACCTGCTCACCCAGCCGGTCGACACGCTGCCGACCGGACAGGGCTATCAGCAGATGTCCTCGCTGCTGCCGTACGCGGTCGTGCTGGGTGGCAAGGAGCGCTGGTTGCGGGCGATGGCCGATTCCGATGACGACGACCTGCCGGACTCCACCGATCTGGACTGGTACCACGGTCCGGACAACTGGCACCTGGCCGACCTCCCCGCATCGCTGGCGAACTTCGTCACCACGGTGCAGGGCACGCTGTTCAGCCGCTGAGCCATGCTCCGCATCGCGACGATCGGCACCAGCTGGATCACCACGCAGTTCGCGGACGCGGTCTCGCGGGTGCCCGGCGTGGAACTCGTGGTGGCGTACTCCCGTGACGCCGACCGGGCCAGGACTTTCGCCGCGGAGATCGGAGCGGCCGGATCGACAGCCGACCTCGACGGGTTGCTCGCCTCCGACCAGGTGGAGGCGGTCTACATCGCCTCGCCGAACAGCGTCCACTTCGGCCAGGCGCTCGCGGCGATCCGGGCCGGCCGGCACGTGCTGGTGGAGAAGCCGGCCACGCCGACGGCCGCGGAGTTCGCCACGCTCGTCGCGGAGGCGCGCGCTGCGGGTGTCGTGCTGCTCGAGGCGATGCGGAGTGCCCACGATCCGGGCATGGCACGCGTCCGTGAACTGCTCGGCGAGGTGGGGCCGGTGCGGCGCGTCTCGCTGCGGTACAGCCAGCGTTCGGCGCGCTACGACCTGGTGCTCGCCGGAGAGCGGGTGAACATCTTCGACCCGGCGCTCGCCGGCGGCGCGCTGAACGATCTCGGCGTGTACTGCGTGAGCGCCCTGGTCGACCTGTTCGGTGAGCCGGGGCGGGTGGTGGCCGCGAGCGTGCCGGTCGGCGGCGGCGCGGACGGGGCGGGCGCCGCGCTGGCGTCCTACCCGGGGTTCGTGGCCGACATCGGCTGGTCGAAGATCACCGCCTCTGACGTGCCCAGCGAGGTGCAGGGTGAACTCGGCACTCTGCTGATCGACCACATCGCGGTGCCGAGAAGGCTGGAGTTGCACCGGCTCGACGGCAGCGAGGTCGAGTCGCTGATCGATGCCGCCTGCTTCGATCTCAGCCCCGAGTTGCGCGCCTTCGCTGCGCTGTGCGCCGGCGAGGGCAGCCCGTCCGCCGACCACGAGCGGACGCTGTCCGTGCTGCGCACCATCGAGGCCGTCCGGGAGGCCGCGGGCGCCCCGGGATCGGTCCTGCGATGACCACCACTGCGGTGCGGCCCCGCCGTTGGGCGCTCAGTCCGGCCCACGTCGTCGACCTGTTCGTCTACGTGGTGGTGCTCAACCTCGCGGCCGAGTACGTGCCACTCGTGATCACCGAGACGTTCACCCTCTCGCTGCTGACGGCGCTGCTGCTCAAGGCCACCCTCGAGGTGGTGGTGTTCCTGAAGAATCGTGCCAAGCGCCGGTTCAAGGCCGCCACGACCGTGAGCGCCAAAGTGCTGGCCGCCCTGCTGCTGTGGCTGATCCTGGTCGGCAGCAAGTTCGTGGTCCTGGAGTTGATCGCCCTGTTCTTCGCCGGCTCGGTGACGCTCGGCGGCTTCTTCTCCGTGACCGGCCTGATCATCGTGCTGTTGCTGGCCAGGGCCGGCGTCCGGCGCCTGCTCGCCGCGCCCCCGGACCGGATCGGGGAAAGCGCCTGATCCGTCCTCCCGCCGCCAGGATCGGGCCCGGACTGCTTCGACCCTAGACCTCCAGGCCCGGGTAGAGCGGGTTGGCCCCGAGCAGCTCTGCGGACGCGGCGCGCGTCCGCTCGGCGATGCCGGCGGCCAGGGTGTACTTCGCCTTGCCGGGTGCGCCGGCGGCGGTGGCGACCGGGGTGGTCGCCTTCAGGACGTTGGTGATCAGCTCGGCGACCGTGTCGAACTCCGCGGCGCCGAAGCCCCGGCTGGTCAGTGCCGGCGTGCCGATCCGGACGCCGGTGGTGTACCAGGCGCCGTTCGGGTCGTTCGGGACGGAGTTGCGGTTGGTCACGATGCCGGCGTCCAGCAGCGCCGACTCGGCCTGCCGACCGGTGAGCCCGAACGAGCTCACGTCCAGCAGCACGATGTGGTTGTCGGTGCCGCCGGTGACCAGGTTCACCCCGCGCCGGAGCAGGCCGTCGGCCAGCGCCTTGGCATTGTCGGCAACCGCCTGCGCGTAGGTCTGGAAGGAGGTCTGCCTGGCCTCGGCGAACGCCACGGCCTTCGCCGCCATGATGTGGCTGAGCGGGCCGCCGAGCACCATCGGGCAGCCCCGGTCGACGGACGGCGCGTACTCGGCGGTGGCCAGCACGAACCCTCCGCGGGGGCCGCGCAGCGACTTGTGCGTGGTGGATGCCACCACATCCGCGTACGGGATCGGGTTCTCCTCGCCGGTGAACACCTTGCCCGCGACCAGTCCGGCGAAGTGGGCCATGTCGACGAACAGGGTGGCGCCGACCTCGTCGGCGATGTCGCGCATCTTCGCGAAGTTCACCCGGCGCGGGTAGGCGGAGTAGCCGGCCACGAGGATCAGCGGCCTGAACTCGCGGGCGTCCGCGAGCAGCTTGTCGTAGTCGATCAGGCCGGTCTCCGGGTTGGTCCCGTAGGAGTGCTGGCGGAACATCTTGCCGGAGATGTTGTGCCGGAAGCCGTGGGTGAGGTGACCACCCGCGTCCAGCGCCATGCCCATCACGCGCTGGGCGTTGAAGGTGGCCCGCAGGGTCTCCCAGTCCTCCTCGGAGAGGTCGTTCACGGTCTTCGCGCCGAGCTTCTCCAGGGCAGGGTTCTCGACCCGGTGGGCGAGGATGGACCAGTAGGCGACCAGGTTGGCGTCAATGCCGGAGTGCGGCTGCACGTAGGCGTACTCGGCGCCGAACAGTTCCCGCGCGTGCTCGGCGGCGACAGCCTCGACGGTGTCGACGTTCGCACAGCCGGCGTAGAAGCGGTGCCCGATCGTGCCTTCGGCGTATTTGTCGGACAGCCAGGTACCCATCGTCATCAGCACCGGAAGGGACGCGTAGTTCTCGCTCGCGATGAGCTTCAGGGACGCCCGCTGGTCGCGCAGCTCTGCGCGTGCGGCGTCCGCGATCCGGGGTTCGACGCCTTCGATCACTCCGAGGATCTGGCTGTAGATGGACGACGCTGTGCTGGCGAGATCGGTCACGGGCTCTCCTCGGATCGGGCGACGCCCAACTCTATCCGGAAGTGGTCGCCTGTCCTGACCCGGCGTGGCGTCCGGTCACCTCCTGCGGATCAGGGCCTGGACGGGCCGACGACGGTGCCCGCGGGGGCAGCGCCGCCCACTCGTGCGCGTCCGTGGATCCACCGCGGTGGGGATCGGCGCGGGGAGGTCGATCACTGGTTCGTGTCTCCTGGTCCGCCGAGGGCCACGCTTCGCGCCGAGCGCCCCACTCAGGGGACGAGCTCTCGGCGGCAGGGCTGGCTGTCGACGGGACGGGTCGACACGGCGGTGCCCGACGTGATCGGGTTGCGTCATGAAGGTCGTCGTGGCACCAGACTCGTTCAAGGAATCAATGAGCGCCGCCGACGCCGCGACCGCGATGGTGCGGGGGGTACGGGCGGTGGTGCCCGGTGCGGAGTGCGTCGAGATACCGATGGCCGACGGCGGCGAGGGCACGACGGCCGCGCTGGTCGCGGCGCTGGACGGGCAGTGGCGGACGGTCGCCAGCACCGATGCCCTCGGCCGTCCGATCGAGGCGGCCTACGGGCTCTCCGGGGGCCTGGCCGTGGTGGAGGTGGCTGCCGCGGTCGGGATCGGGCTGGTCGCACCGGCGGACCGCGACGTGCTCGCGTCCAGCTCACTCGGTGTGGCTGACCTCGTGCGGGACGCGCTCGACGCCGGTGCGACACGGCTGGTGGTTGGACTGGGCGGTTCAGCCACCACCGACGGCGGCGCGGGTCTGCTGGCAGGGCTCGGCGTGCGCTGGCTGGATCCGGAAGGGATCGCGTTGTCCCCGACGCCGGCAGGGCTCGCAGCCCTCGACCGCGCGGATATCTCCGGGCTCGATCCCCGACTGGGCGCGGTGGCGATCGAGTTGGCTTGTGATGTGACGAACCCTTTGCTCGGCACGGAAGGTGCGGCAGTGGTGTTCGGCCCGCAGAAGGGCGCGAAGCCCGACCAGGTGCCGGTGCTGGACGCGACGCTCGCGCGGGTCGCGGATGCCCTTGTGGCTGCGGGGCTGCCTGACGTGCGGGATCGGCAGGGCTCCGGCGCCGCGGGCGGGCTGGGGGCTGCGTTCCTCGCGCTCGGGGCGCGGATGCGGCGCGGCGTCGAGGTGGTGGCGGAGGCCGCGCACCTCGAGGATGCGGTGGCCGGCGCAGACCTGGTGCTCACCGGAGAGGGCTCGCTGGACCGGCAGACGCTGTCGGGGAAGACGCCCGCCGGCGTCGCCGAGGTGGCGGCCCGGCACGGCGTTCCCGTGATCGCGTTCGCCGGACGGTTGGGGGAGGGCTCCGATGAACTCGTCGGCGGGGTGTTCGCCGCCGTCGTCCCGATCACGACCGGCCCCTGCGACCTCGCCACCGCTCTCGCCCAGGGCCCGGCCAATCTCGAACGGGCCGTTGCCACCGCGCTACGGCTTACTCAGGTGAACGCGCGCACACCCTGATCGTTCAGCAGTTCGCTGAACTCCATCAGCTCCTCGGGGTGCAGGGCGGGGACGTCACGCATCCGGTACTCCCAGTCGAGCAACTCGTACGTGCGTACGCCGAACCGGTGGAACGACAGCAGCGGTGCGGCCGGCACGACGTGTCCTTCGCTCCGGTAGGGCAGTCGGCAGCAAGCCGGGCGGAGGCGCGCTTCCTTCCGTGGACTTTTCCCAACATGCTGTCGGTTCGATCAGCCAGCGGAGCGAGGTGCGCCATGGATGATGAGGCCGTAGACCTGAGCGGCGACCTCCCCGGGATCGCTGCCCGCTGCCACGCGGGCGAGTCCTGCGCTGATCAGGGCCTGGACGAAGGGCGCCTGCAGGGCGGGTGACTCGATCGAGGCCTCGGCCAGGACGGCGAGCAGCGGGTCGAGCAGCGCGTGGTGCAGCGCAGCGATCTCTGCGGCGCTGCGGGGCGAGAGGTCCGCCGGGCGCAGCGCCGCAGCCAGGTCGTGCCTGCCGTCGGAACCCATTGCCATGGTGGCCTCGATGTAGCGCCGGAGGCGTGGGAGCCCGAATTCGACGCCTTCGAGCGCGGCAGAGAGGTCTCGATCCCACTCCTCGAAGGCGTTGATGGCCACGGCGACCAGCAACTCATCCCTGGTTGCGAAGTAGTCGTAGACGCTCGATCGTGCGATGCCGGCCCGCTCGCCCACGGCACCGTGGGTGACCGCGGCCACCCCTTCAGTGACGATGAGGTCCGCCGCGGCGCGCAGCAGCGCCGCGCGTTGCGCTGCGCGGTGCGCCGCCACGGTGGGCGCGGAGATCCGGGGCACGGCACCATTATGGCGGCGTTTGTGTTTTCCGACACTCTGTCGGTAACATCCGACTCATGACATCTTCTCGTCGCTGGTTGGGTCTGGCAGTGATCGGGTTGGCGGTCTCGCTGATCATCGTCGACACCACCATCGTGAACGTCGCGATCCCCTCGATCGTGGACAGCCTCGGCCTGAGCGCGGCCCAGGTGCAGTGGGTGCAGGAGTCGTACACGCTGGTCTTCGCCGCTCTGCTGATTCCGTTCGGCACGTTGGCGGACCGGATCGGCCGGCGCCGGCTCCTCGTCGTCGGAGTCGGCGTGTTCACCGTCGCCTCCGTCGCGGCAGGATTCGCTGACAGCGGATCCGCCCTGATCGGGGCACGAGTGCTACAGGGGCTGGGCGGCGCGATGGTGCTGCCGACCACCATGTCACTGATCAACGCAGGCTTCCGGGGACGCGACCGCACGATCGCATTCGCTGTCTGGGGATCGATCATCGGCGGCATGGCGGCTCTGGGCCCGCTGCTGGGCGGCTGGCTGATCACCGACTACTCCTGGCGCTGGGCGTTCGCGGTCAACGTCCCGGTCGGGCTGCTCGTGATGGCCGGTGCACTGCTCACCCTGCCCGAGTCGAAATCCGCCCACCCAGGGCAGTTCGACATCCTCGGCGCCATCCTGGTCGTCGTGGCCGCCGGTTCGCTGGTCTACGCGCTGATCGAGGGGCGCACCTACGGGTGGCTGCTCACGGCGAACCCTCCCGCCCTTGGTGGCTGGACCTGGCCCTACCGGATCTCCGTGACGCCACTGCTGATCCTGGTCGCCGTGCTCGCCGCAGTCGCGTTCGTCGGCTGGGAGCTTCGGCGGCGCCGCCGGGGCCTGGCGACGATGCTGCCGATCCACCTGTTCGGGATTCGCAGCTTCCGCGCCGGCAACACGGTCGCCACGATCGTAAGCCTCGGTGAGCTCGGCATCCTGTTCGTGCTGCCGATGTGGGTGCAGAACGTGCTCGGCTACGACGCGCTCCAGGCTGGACTGGTGCTGCTCGCCCTCGCTGTCGGCTCCTTCCTCGCCACCGGCATGGTCAGCGGCCTCGCGCGCCGGATGGGGCCGGTCGACATGCTGCGGCTGGGCATCGTCCTCGAACTCGCCGGAGTCCTGGCGCTCGGGCTGAGCCTCCGCACGGACACCGCCTGGTACACCCTCAGTGGGTTGTTGTTCCTCTACGGACTCGGCCTGGGCCTGGCCAGTTCGCAGGTCACCAATGTCGTCCTTGCCGACGTTCCCGTCGACGCGAGCGGCCAGGCGTCAGGCACCCAGAGCACCGCGCGCCAGATCGGGTCGGCGCTCGGCATCGCGATCCTCGGCACGGTGCTGTTCGGCACCCTCGCCGTCGATCTCGACGCACGCCTCGCCGCGATCGACCCGTCCGGCCGCGACCGGATCGTGCAGGTCGTCACCGATACCGCCGGGGCCGCGATCCCCGGATTCCTGGCCGAGCCGACGACCGCAGAGATCGGCAGAGTCGCTGCCGAGAGCTTCACCGTCGCCGCATCCTGGTCGGCCTTCACCGCGGCCGCCTTCCTCGCCGTGGCCCTCGTGGTGTCCTTGAACCTGAAGGGGCGCCGATCAGGTCAGGAGCGGAGCCTGCGCCGACGCGAGGAGGAGTTGGTGGTCGAATGACCGAAGGCCTACCTGCTGGTCACGGCGGGGACCGTCCGGTCCGGGTCGCGTGGCTGGGTGCGGCGGTCGGGGCGACAGGGATCCTCACCGTGGCCTGGGCATGCCTCACCGAATGGGGAGGCGTCCTCCATGGGCACCCCGCCTACGCCGCGGCGCTCGGCCTGACGGTCGTGGTCTCCGCCCTCGCCCTCGCGCGCACCCTCCGGCGCCGGGCCCGACGCGGTGGCTGGCGGGCTGCTGCACGAATCGCCCTTGCCCTGCTCGGCCTGGGCGGGATCGCGTTCCTGGCCTGGGCGCGGCCGCACACCGCGGTCGAGCCTGCCCTGACCGCAATGCAGACCGACCACGCCGTGGTAGTCACCGAGTCCGCCACCCGGATCGTGCTCGCGCCGACGGCGGGAGGCGACGCCCTCGGCGTCCTGTTCCAGCCCGGCGCGCTCGTCGACCCACGCGCGTACGCCGCGGTGCTGCGTCCCCTCGCAGAGGCCGGTCATACCGTCGTCATCGCCAAGCAGCCGTTCGGCATCGCCTTCCTCGCCACTGGTGCGCTCGAGGACGCCAGGACCGCCTTTCCCGGGATCCATGGCTGGGTGGTCGCCGGCCACTCCCTGGGCGGGACGGTCGCGGCTCTCGAGGCGGACGCCGCCGACGAGGATCCCGTGGCCCCGGCGATCGGTCTGCTCCTGTACGCGTCCTATCCCGCAGGCGACATCAGCGGTTCGCTCAAGGCCCCGGCGATGTCGATCTCCGGCTCCCGCGACGGGCTCGCCACCCCGGAGCGGATCACCGCGTCGAAGATCGACCTGCCGCCCGGGACCGAGTTCGTGCGGATCGATGGGGCCTCTCACGCCCAGTTCGGCGCCTACGGCGCCCAATCGGGCGACAACAGCCCCCAGATCAGCAACGAGGACGCACGCGTCCAGATCAGCCAGGCATCGCTGCGCTTCGTCACCAACCTCCAGCCCTGACCACAACCAGCACCAACCACCGAAAGGTCAACCATGCGCAAACTCTTCATCGCCGCCGCCACCTGGACTGCGGCCGGACTCGCCGCCGGACTGTTCTACCGCGAGTTCACCAAGCTCAACCAGTTCCCCGAAGGGGCACCCACCCAACTCGCCGGCGTGCACACCCACCTGCTCGCGCTCGGCACCCTCGTTCTGCTCATCGTCCTGGCGCTCGAGAGCACGCTCGAGTTGTCCCGGAGCCGCGCCTTTCGCTGGTTCTTCTGGACCTACAACCTCGGGCTGCTCGTCACCGCGGCGATGATGGTCTGGCACGGCTCCCTCACCGTCCTTGGCCAGCCGTCCACCCGGATCATCGCCGACATCGCCGGGACCGGCCACGCCCTGATCGGCGCGGGGTTCACTCTCCTGCTGGTCACGATCGGAACCGCAATCCGGCGCCGCACCGAACCGGGTGCGATCGCCGCCACACAGGCCTGACCGTCCGGGCGGCCACAGTCCCGGCGTCTGAACCGACCGCCCTCATCGAGAGCCCGCCATCGCGTCGAGAGCCAGCCCCGAGGGCTGGCTCTCGACGCATTCGGGTGGCCCTCGGTGCGAGTAAGGTCGGCAGTGCATTCCGAGGAGGTAGACACATGGCCGACCTGACCGGCAAGAAGGTGGCGTTCCTGCTCAAGCGGGGCGTAGAGCAGCCCGAGCTCACCGAGCCGTGGGCGACGCTGGAGGACGCCGGCGCCAAGCCCGTCCTGGTGTCGGAGGAACCCGGCACCATCACCGCGCTGATCCACGACTGGGACCGGGGCGACGACTTCACCGTCGACCTCACCCTGGACGAGGCGAACCCCGATGACTACGACGCCCTCGTGTTGCCCGGCGGCACCCTGAATGCCGACAAGATCCGCACCAACCCGAAGGCGATCGCGTTCGTCCGGGCGTTCATGGACGCAGGCAAGCCGGTCGCCTCCATCTGCCACGGCCCATGGATCCTGATCGAAGCCGGTGCGGTGCCAGGACGCACCCTCACATCCACCACCCGGATCGCCACCGACCTGCTCAATGCGGGCGCGACCTGGGTCGATGCGGAAGTGGTGGTGGACGGCAACCTGGTCACCAGCCGCAGCCCACGGGACCTGCCCGCGTTCAACGCCGCGCTCGTCGAGGCGGTCGCCCAGGCCTGAGCGGGCCTGTGCTCGCCCCATGACCAGGGAGGACCTCGCGAGCCTGGCGCTGCTGCGGCGCGCCCGCGACCTGATGGATCGCGAGTTCGCGCGTCCACTGGACGTCGCCCAGATTGCGCGATCGGCGTTGATGTCGCCGGCGCACTTCACCCGACGGTTCCGGGCAGCCTACGGCGAGACCCCCTACTCCTACCTGATGACCCGGCGGATCGAGCGGGCCAAGGCACTCCTGCGGACTGGTGGTTTGAGCGTGACCGAGGTCTGCATGGCGGTCGGCTGTTCGTCGCTGGGGTCGTTCAGCGCCCGGTTCACCGAGGTGGTCGGGGAGACTCCCACCGCGTACCGGGCCCGCAACCACGACGCGCTCACCCGGACGCCCAGCTGCCTGGCCCGGCAGGTGGACCGCTCGCGACGCAGGCCGAGCAGGATCGGAGAAGCGCCCGCCGCAGCGAGTGCCTAGGTTGGTCGCATGGACCTCACCCTCTCCACCTGCTTCGTGCAGGTCACCGACCCGGACGCGGCGCTCACCTTCTACCGCGACGTCCTCGGGCTGCAGGTGTTCAACGACGTCGCCAACGGTGACGCGCGCTGGATCACGGTCGGCTCGCCGGCCCAGCCAGGCGTCGTGCTGGTGATCACCAACTACGTCAACGGCAGTCCCGCGGACAATGACACCGTCGCAGCCCTGATCGCCAAGGGCGCCATGAACGGAGTCCACTTCCACTGCCGTGACCTCGACGCGGCCTTCGGCCGGATCGCGGCGGCGGGGGTAGAGGTTGTCTCCGAGCCCGCCGACCAGCCGTGGGGAGCGCGGGACTGCGCTGTGCGCGATCCGTCCGGCAACCTGATCCGGATCGATCAGCCCCCCGCAGCCTGGTCCTGAGTCGTCGCCGGTGCTCAGCCGATTCGCAGGCGGTACCAGCCGTTGACGGCGGCCCGGTGCCAGCGGGCGGGGAGCAGCCCGCGCAGCACGTGGTCGCCGCGTCGGGCCAGGGCCCGAAGCACCGGCGCAGACCGACGGGCCGGCGCGTCCGCTGTCGAGTCGGACGGATCCCGTGCGATCTCCGGCATCCGTGCCCGGGTGCTGCGCACGGCAACGCGCCCGCTCAGGTAGGGGCCGGCGGCGACCCGGCGAGCCGGGCGGGCGGGCGGCGCCACCGCCGTGAGTTCGGTGACCCGGTTGACGATCCGCGCGACCGGGCGCACACCGCCGCCGACGAACACGTCGTCCAGCCAGGCGGGGTCCACGACCGGGATCCGGTCGGCGTCGATGTCGTCGAAGGTCGCCAGCAGCCCGGACCGCACCAGCACCTGGTTGCCGTGCTTCTCGTGGACGCCCAGGTCGGCGACGAACACCGTCCGGACGCCGCGTCCGATCGCCTCGAGCCCCGCGGTCGACGACACCGTGAGCAACAGGTCGGTGCGGGCCAGCAGGTCGGTGATCCTTTCGTGGGTGATCGCGAAGTTCGGCGGCGTCGGACCCAGACGCTGCACGACGGACTCCGGGGCGTCCCGCATCACGTGGAACGTGCCCTCACCGGGCCGGTGCCGCGGCTTGAGCAGCACCTCCCGGTCGGGGTGTGCCGCCGCGTGGTCGAGCAGTCGCTGGTACACGTACGCGCGGTCCCAGCGCGCCTCCGGAACGGTGGGCTGGTCGGCATAGACCACGGTCCGGATCTGTCCGGTGCGGGGCGGCGGCGGACGGTCCGGCAGCAGCGGCAGGCCGCTGAGCAGGAGGTTGTCGGGCGGGATTCCGAGGCGGCGTCCGGCCTCGGTGAACTCGCGCAGGTTGTCGGCGGAGTTGACCGCGATCACGTCGGATCCCGCCCGGTCGAGGTATCCGGCAACCAGCTTCTCGATGATGATCCCGACCCACCCGGTGACCACCACGGGCTCGTGGTCGCTCGGCGACTCGCGGCGGAGCAGTTCGAGTTCGTCGGTGAAGCGCGCCACCAGCGTGCCCTGCAGGGCCAGCACCACGCAGTCGGCGAGGCGCGAGCGTCGCAGCAGCTCGGCCCAGCGGAGCCGCTCGATCCCGACTCCGTTTGCCGCGGCGGCGATCTGGTCGGACGAGAGCGAGTGCCGCACGTCCGTCGGCACGACCACCGTGTACCGCCATCCCTGGTCGGCGAACTCGTCCGCGAGTGTCATCACCCACTTCAGCTGCGAGTCGTACGCAGCCACCAGCAACACCTGCCGGGCCACCCGGTCTCCTTCCGTCAGGACTACCGCGACGCTAGGCGGTGGCGGTGAACGGAACCTGTCGTGCTGACAGCCTGCGGCTGAACGCGGCGCCCGGGGCCACGGTGCGTGGGAGCGCGCAACCTCGTCGTATCACACTCGCTTGCGAGTGCTCGGGAAGAGCGTTACGCGCGGGAGCGCGCAACCTCGTAGAGGGCGATCGCTGCGGCCACGGACGCGTTCAGCGACTCCACCGCGGACTGGATCGGGATGTGCACGAGCACGTCGCAGTTGTCGCGAACCAGGCGGGCCAGTCCCTCGCCCTCCGAGCCGACGACGAGCAGGACCGGCCCGTCGATGCCGGGGAAGCCCGCGATGTCGGCCTCGGCCTCACCGGCCAGCCCGACCACGGTGAAGCCTGCGTCCGCCCAGGTCTTCAGGGTGCGATTGAGGTTCGTCACCCGGGCCACGGGGACGCGCGCGGCCGCACCCGCGGAGGTCTTCCAGGCCGCGGCGGTCATCTGTGCGGAGCGGCGCTCGGGGATGATCACGCCGTGCGCGCCGAACGCAGCGGCACTGCGCACGATCGCACCGAGGTTGCGCGGGTCGGTGATCGAGTCGCAGGCCACGACCAGCCCGGGCGTGGGGGCATCCAGCGCGTCGGCCAGCACGTCCTCGGCGTCGGCGTACTCGAAGGTGGGAAGTTGCAGCGCCACGCCCTGGTGCACTCCGCCGCCGGTGAGCCGGTCGAGCTCCGAACGGGTGGTCTGCAGCAGGGGGACGCCGTGCTCGGCGGCGAACTTCAGGATGTCGCGCAGCCTGTCGTCCCGTTCGAGGCCGTCGGCGAGGTAGGCGCGCCGCACCGGCAACCCGGCCTGCAGCGCCTCCAGCACCGGGTTGCGTCCGATCACCCAGTCGGCCCCTGCGGTCGCGGTGCCTCCGGCCTTCGCCGACCGGCCGCCCGACCGGGAGCCCTTGGGCTTGCTGCCAGTGGTCTTGCCGGGCTCGTCCGGCCCGCGCTTGCGGTAAGCCTTGTGATAGGGCCGGTCCTCGGCCCGCGGCGTGGGGCCCTTGCCCTCGAGGCCGCGGCGGACGCGTCCGCCCGAGCCGGCGGGCGTGGTCTTGCCCTTCTTGCGCACTGCTCCCTTGCGCTGGCTGTTCCCTGGCATGCCGCTCCTACTTCTCGATCGACCAGCGTGGGCCGCTGGCGGTGTCCTCGACCTTCAGGCCGAGTTCGGCCAGCCGGTCGCGGATCGCGTCCGCCGCAGGCCAGTCCTTGCGCGCCCTGGCCTGCTGCCGCTGCTCCAGCAGGGCCGCGACGAGCCCGTCGACGACGGGCTTGAGATCGTCGGACGCGCCCGCCGTGCCGGCCCACTCGGGCGCGGACGGGTCGAGCCCGAGAACGTCCAGCATCGACCTGGCCGCGGCGTATGCCCGGAGCGCGGCCGGGTCGTCGCCGGCGTCGAGGGCGATATTGCCCTCCTTGATCGTGGTGAACAGCACGGCGAGCGCCGCAGGGGTGCCCAGGTCGTCATCCATCGCCTCGGCGAAGGCTGCGGGGAGGACCTCCTTCGCAGACCAGGCCTGCCAGCCGACGCTGACCGCCGACGCCCGGTCCAGGAACGAGTCGATCCGGGCCAGCTGGGCGGCGGCCTCGGTCAGGGCGGCGTCGGACAGCTCGATCGCCGATCGGTAGTGCGGGCCGGCCAGGTACAGCCGGACCGCGCGCCCGCCGAAGCGCTCGACCGCGGAGAGCACATCCGCGGTGTTGCCCAGCGACTTGCTCATCTTCTCCCCGGCCATGGTGACCCAGGCGTTGTGCATCCAGTAGGAGGCGAACGGCCGTCCGGCGGCCCGCGACTGCGCGAGCTCGTTCTCGTGGTGCGGGAAGCGCAGGTCGATGCCGCCGCCGTGGATGTCGAACGCGTCGCCGAGGTACTTGCCGGCCATCGCGGAGCACTCCAGGTGCCAACCGGGCCGTCCGCGTCCCCACGGTGTCTCCCAGGACGCGGAGTCGGGATCGCCGTCCTTGTGGCCCTTCCACAGCGCGAAGTCGCGCGGGTCGCGCTTGCCGCGGGGATCGGCGTCCTCCGCCGGGGCCATCTCGTCGACCTTCATGCCCGACAGCTCGCCGTAGGCCGGCCAGCTCTTGACGTCGAAGTAGACGTCACCCGAGCCGTCCGCCGCCGGGTAGGCGTGGCCGCGCTCGATCAGCACCCGCATCAGGTCGATCATCTCCGGCACATGGCCCGTGGCGCGCGGCTCATAGGTCGGGCGCCGGACGCCGAGCGCGCGGAACGCCTCGTGGAAGGCTCCCTCGAAGCGGAAGGCGTGCGCCCACCACGGTTGCCCGGCCTCGGCCGACTTGGCCAGGATCTTGTCGTCGATGTCGGTGATGTTGCTGAGCATCGTGACCCGGAGGCCCGAGTACTCGAGCCAGCGCCGCAGGACGTCGAAGTTGACCTCCTTGCGCACGTGGCCCAGGTGCGGCGCCGACTGAACCGTTGCACCACAGCAGTAGATCGAGACCTCGCCGGGACGCAACGGCTGGAACTCGACCACGGCGCGCCGGGCGCTGTCGTACAGGCGGAAACTCACCGCGGCAGTCTATCCAGCCGCCATGGTGGCCCGCCTCCCGCCACCCCCTCCGCAAGCTGGCCTGTAGAGGCCGTAGTCGGCCTCTACAGGCCAGTTTGCGGGTGTCGGCGATCGTGGCGGCAGGATGGGCACGGGGTGAGCGTGCCGGACCAGCCTTTCGCGGAGAGCGCCGAAGCCACCTGTCGGGCCACCAGGCATGGGTTCGCGCGCACGTCGATGCTCCCGTAGCGCAGGGTGGTCCAGGCGGCCAGGGCGTGGGCGTTGTCGCGGTGCATGTCCCTGAAACCCGATTCGAAGTCGACGTGACCGGCCTTGCCGTCGAGCTCGACCAGCAGCGCGAAGCCGTCGTAGAGCACATCCGATCGGGTTCCGCGGCTCGCAGATCGCTGTCGCGCACCCTTCGGCAGGCCGTGCGCGCGTTCCACATCTCTGCGGTAGACGTACTCCAGCGTGCTCTCGATTCCCTCGAGATCGGCGATGAGGGCGAGCAGGAGCTTGCGATTCCGGACCCTGGCGCGGCCGTTCACCGTCCTGCGCAACGAGCGCAGGGTGACCACCCGGCGCCGGACCGCCTCGGAGATGAGACCCGCGGCGTTCTCGATGCGGAGGTGCTCGGCGACGTCGATAACTGCGTCTTCCGCACGGATCCTCGGCAGCGGGTCGCGTCGGTGCGCGAGCCGTCCGATGTGGTCCCGCCGCAGGTGCACCTCCGGCGCGGACCGGGGGTGCCGCTCGTCCGGGGTCCAGATGACGATCCGATCGACACGACGGTCGAGGCCGTACAGCAGCAGGGCCGCCTCCCCGCCCACCGCGCACGGGTCACCGGCGCGCAGGGCCGCGGCCCAGATCCGCTTGTTGATCCCGTCGGCCCCGGGCGTGGTGTCGTAGACGCCCCTACTGAGACGCGTCCAGTGGGACTGACGGACCAGACGCCGCACCGACTCGCGACTCAGGCCCAGCGCCATGGCCTGTTCGGCGCTGATCAGGCCGCACTGGGCGGCAGCGAGGTCGGGCAGCCGGGCGTCGGGGGTGAGTCGTTTGTGCATACCCGGCATCCTGCGGTCCGCAGCCGTCCTCGCGGGAGGGGTCCGTACACCATCTGTGGATAACTCGTCCCTCTCACCCGACGCAAGGTGGCCCGTAGAGGTCGACTACGGCCTCAACTGGCCAGCTTGCAGAGGGATCAGCGCTTCCGGGCGCGAAGGGCCTCGATGTCGAGGAACCCCGGAGCGCTGGCAGGCTCGTCATCGGCTGCAGTCTCCCAGGGGTCCACCGGCATCGGCCCCTCATCGTCGATGAAGCCCTGGGAGGGGTCGTACGGATTCGCCAGCTGGCGGTCGTCCCCGATGTCCTTCGTGTCCGTCATCGCCTCGTCGGGAAGCCGCTGGAGCACGTCGTGGATATACCCGTGGGTGGCGTCCAGCAGCGGCACCTCGCGCTGCTCGCGCTGGGAGGCGTACCAGCGGTAGTCGAGCACCTCGTGGTAGATCTGCGCGGATTCGCGTTTGCCGCGCAGCTCCGGCGGGACGGCGGTGACCACGGGCTGGAAGCACTCGGTCAGCCACTGGTGGGCGACGACCGGCTCATCCACCTGGCTCTGGTTGGTGCGGGCACGGAAGGTGTCCAGGTCGTTCAGCAGCCGACGGGCCTGGTGCTCCTCGACGTCGAGCCCGGTCAGGCGCAACAGGCGTCGGGTGTGGTGGCCTGCGTCCACGACCTTCGGCTGGATGCGGATCTTCGAGCCGTCCGAGGAGGTGTCGATGGCGAGCTCGGCCACGTCGAAGCCGAGGGCGTTCAGCCGCCGCACCCTGTTCTCGATCCGGAACACCTCCTGGCCGGAGAACTCCTCAGCCCCGGTCAGCTCGGCCCACAACTCGCGGTACCGGGTGAGGATCGACTCAACCAGCTTCTGCGGGTCGAGGGACGCGTCGAGCATCTGGCCGGCCTCGAGGTCACTGAACTCGCCGTAGAGGTTCGTGGTCGCGATCGTGAGGTCGTGCTCGCGCTGACCGGCGGTGAGGGTCTCGTGCATCTCCGCGGTCTCGGCGTCCACCAGGTACGCGGCGAATTCTCCCGCGTCGCGGCGGAACAGGATGTTCGACAACGACACGTCGCCCCACAGGAAGCCGACCAGATGCAGCCGGGCGAGCAGCACGACCATGGCGTCCAGCAGCCGTCCGACGGTGTCCGGGCGCACGCCCTGGGCGAACAGCGAGCGGTACGGCAGGGAGAACTCCAAGTGCCGGGTGATCAGGACGGGGTCGAGCGGCGCCCCGTTCGGGTCGATCCGTCCGGTGACCACAGCCAACGGCTCGACCGCGGGGGTGTCGGTGCGATGCAGATCGGTAAGCATCCGGTACTCGTGGATGGCGAGGCTCTCGATCACCTCCTTGGCCGCGTAGACCGAGGCGCCCACCTTGATGAACCGGACGACGTGGCGCGAGATGCCGCGGGGGAGCGCCACCAGGTGTTCCGCCGGCCATTCCGCGAGCGGTGTCTCCCACGGCAGCGGGATCAGCCGGGAGTCCGGGCGCGAGGAGAGGAACCGGGGCACGGGTCCCTTTGTACACCATGACCCGGACGCGCGAGGGCCGGCCGGGTCGCCCCGGCCGGCCCCCGGCACAGCTGCTCAGTCGCTCAACCGCTCCTGCGTCTTCTCGGAGAAGACGTGCATGGTGGTCGGGTCGGTGGTGAGCTTGACGGTGGTGCCGCGCTGCGGTGGCGTCCGGGCCGACACGCGGGCGACGATCTGGGTCGCGTTCAGCTTCTCGTCCTCGTCGAGACCCGCAAGGGTGCCGTAGAGGTAGCCGTCGGCGCCCAGTTCCTCGACCACGTCGATGTCGACGGCGATGCCCTCGGTGGCGATCTTGAAGTTCTCCGGACGGATGCCCAGCACGAGGGTCTTCTCGTCAGTGACCTTGGACAGGATGTCCCGAGCCACCGGCACGACGTAGTCGCCGACCTTCACGCCGCCCTCGACGATCTCACCGGTGATCAGGTTCATGGCCGGAGAGCCGATGAAGCCCGCGACGAACAGGTTGGCCGGCTTGTCATAGAGGGTGAGGGGGTTGTCGACCTGCTGCAGGAGGCCGTCCTTCATCACGGCCACCCGGTCGCCCATCGTCATGGCCTCGACCTGGTCGTGGGTGACGTAGACGGTGGTGACGCCCAGCCGGGTCTGCAGGGCTGCGATCTGGGTGCGGGTCGAGACGCGCAGCTTGGCGTCCAGGTTGGACAGCGGCTCGTCCATCAGGAAGACCTGCGGCTGGCGCACGATCGCCCGGCCCATGGCGACGCGCTGGCGCTGGCCACCGGAGAGGGCCTTCGGCTTGCGGGCAAGGAAGGACTCCAGGCCCAGCAGGTGGGCGGCCTCGAGGACGCGCTGGTCGCGCTCTGCCTTGGGGACGCCGGCCATCTTCAGCGCGAAGCCCATGTTGTCGGCGACCGTCATGTGCGGGTACAGCGCGTAGTTCTGGAACACCATCGCGATGTCGCGATCCTTCGGCGGCAGATCGGTGACGTCGCGGTCACCGATGGTGATCTTGCCGGCGTTGACCTCCTCGAGGCCCGCGAGCATGCGCAGCGAGGTGGACTTGCCGCAACCGGAGGGGCCGACGAGAACCATGAACTCGCCGTCGCCGATCTCGAGGTTGAGCTTGTCGACGGCGGGGTGGTCAGCGCCGGGATATACCCGGGTCGCATCGAGGAAACTGACAGTGGCCATGCCAAATACACCTTTCCACGGGCAGGTACGTGCCCGACGATCCGTAGTGGAAGAGACGCGCCGCGGGTACGGCACCCCGTCATCTTCGCACGTCGCGGCGTCGGGTCGCCATAGTCTCGATTCAATCCCCCTTACGGGTGACAGCCGGCTTGCTGACTAGGGCTGCGGCAGTGCCCGGCGCCTGAGCCGGCCGGCTCGGGTAGGCTCGCCGGGTGAGCGATACCGAGGCCGAGGACGCCCGCGACGAGCCGTCCGCGGAGTCCGGAGCGACCGGGCAGCCGTGGTGGGACGACCCGTCCCTGCCCTGGCGGCACCAGCCCACCAGGGCCGACATCGCCTGCTTCACCTGGCTGGGAGTGGCCGCGGCCTACGGCATCGTGATCAGCGTCCTGAGGCCCGGCCTGCTCGGCAGCATGCCGCACCTGCTCGCCGCCCTCGGCTCCTGGTCGGGCACGGTGCTGGTCGGCGCCATGGCCAGCGCGGGCGATCCGTGGTGGCCGTTGATCTGGGTGCTGGGCACCATCGGGCTGATCAAGTTCGACTGGATCTACTGGTGGGCGGGCCGGCTGTGGGGACGCGAACTGATCGAGGTGTGGTCGGGACGCTCCGAGCGGGCGCGCCGGGTCAACGAGCGTGCGGCGCGGTTCGCCCGCCGGTACGAGACGCTCGCACTGGTGGTCTCGATGGTGCCGGGCGTGCCCGGTCGCGGCGTGATCGTGGCGGTACTCGGCGAAGCCGGCACCAGCCTGGCGAAGTTCCTCACCGTTTCGCTGCTCTCCTCGGCCGTCGTCGTCGGTGGCTGCCTGGCCGCCGGCTACTGGATCGGCGAGCCGGCGGTCGCCCTGATGCAGACCTACGGCAACTACCTGTGGTACGTGTCGCTGGCGCTTCTCGTCGTCGTGATCGTGCAGGCGTGGTGGAAGCAGCGGCAGCGCCCCGCTGCCTGACTCAGGCGCGGGCCAGGATCGCGACCTGGAAGTCGGCGTCCGCAGTGAACGGACGCAGGTCCCAGGTCGCGAAGCGGGCCTGCAGCGCCAGCCCGGCAGTGGCCGCGTCCGCGACGAACTCGTCGAACCGGTACCCGCGCCCGGCGCCGAACCCGACCACCGCCCGCCCGTCCGGGGCGAGCCGGGACGCGAACCCCTCCAGCACGCGCACCCGGGTGTCCGGGTGCAGGAAGGTGACCACGTTGCCCGCACTCAGGATCGCGTCGAACGCGCTCGGGGCCGCTTCGGGGAGCGCGTAGTCGACGAGGTCGCCCAGCACGTAGAGCGGGCCGGGCGCCTCCGCCACGGCGACGGCGATCAACGTGGGGTCGATGTCGACGCCGACCACCCGGTGACCGGCGGCGTGCAGGTAGCCGGTGTGGCGGCCGGGGCCGCAGCCGGCGTCGAGGATCGCTGCGCCGCGTCCGACCATCGCGTCGATCAGCCGGGCCTCGCCGTGGAGGTCCCGGCCCTGTGCGGCGAGGAGCCGGAAGCGTTCGGCGTAGCGGGCGGAGTGCCCGGGATCGCGGGCGATCCGGTCCGGCCAGGTTTCCTGCGGGGGGTTCACGAGCCTCCGACCGGATTCGAACCGGTGACCGTCCGCTTACAAGGCGGGAGCTCTGCCAGCTGAGCTACGGAGGCGCGGACTCACGCCCGGCGCACCATTGTGCCAAAGAGTCGGGCTCGCGTCCGGGCTCAGGGACGCAGGACCAGATCGGCGAGGTCGCGGGGATGGTCGGTGAGCCAGTGCGCGGCCTCCTGGGCCGCCCAGTCGTCCCAGTGGGCGGCGAACGGCGCGCCGTCCCTGGCCAGCGCGCGCCGCCGTCGGGTGGTCTGGTCCACCTCGAGCCAGAGCGCCAGGCCGGAGAGCGCGCGGCTGGCCGGGGTGAGTGCTCCACAGCCCTCCACGACCAGGGCTGCGGACGGGTCCAGCGACCGCCAGGCTCCGGGGCGTCCTGCGGCCCAGTCCCAGGTGCGGAACCCCGTGCCGGTGACCAGCGCCGGTACGGCCTCCGATCCGGCGGCCAGCCCGCCCCAGCCGGGATAGAGCTCGTCCAGCCCCACCACCTGCACCGGCCCACCGCCCGGCCAGGACGCGGCCAGCGATTCGGCGAGGGTGGTCTTGCCCGAGCCCGCGCCGCCGTCGATCAGCAGGACGGGACGGGTGTCGGTCTCGACCAGCCGCTCCAGCGCGGCGGCGAGCCCTGCGTTCATGTCAGCGCAGGCCGGACGCCGCCACGAAGCCCAGCGCGTCGCCGGACAGCGTCACGGTGAGGTCGCCGGCCGCAAGGAAGGCGGACTCGCCCCGGGACAGGTGTAGCGACTCTCCGTCCGCGGTCAGCTCGGCCGAGCCGGCGGTGACCAGCAGGATCCGGGCCGATCCCGCGCCGGGAAGGCTGACCACTGCGTCGCCGGAGGGGGACACCCGCCACACGTCGAACTCGGGGCACGGGGTCGGGTAGCGGTCGACGCCATCCGCGATCCGCTCGGGGCGGGTCACCTCCGGATCTCCGGAGGAGAAGTCGACGACCTTGATCAACTCGCTCACGTCGACGTGCTTGGGAGTGAGGCCACCGCGGATCACGTTGTCGGAGTTGGCCATCACCTCGATGCCCGTGCCGCGCAGGTGCGCGTGCATGTGGCCGGCGGGCACGAACACCGCCTCGCCCGGCTGCAGGACCACCCGGTTCATCAGCAGTGCGGCCAGGATCCCGGGGTCGGCGGGGAAGACCTCGTCGAGTTCGAGCACGGTGCGGGCGAACTCGCCGAGCTCGCCGGCGTGGTCCTTGTGCTGCATGGCCGCGGCGCAGACCAGCTCGGACAGCTTCGCGCGTTCGCCGTCCAGGCTGAGCACGTCGAGGAACACCTCGGCGAGCGCTGCCGGGCCCTTGCGCTCGGTGAGCGGCCCGATCACGGACGCCAGTTCCTCTGCCACGCCGAGGCCGTCGAACAACGCTGCGGTGCGCCGCGGGTCGCGGAATCCGGACAGCGTGTGGAACTCCTCCAGCGCGATCAGCAGCTCGGGCTTGGGCCAGTCGTCGCGGTAGGTGCGCTCGGGTGCGTCCAGGGCGAGGTCCGCCTCGTTCTCGCGGGCGAAGCCCTCCTGGGCCTGGTCGCGGGACGGGTGCACCTGCAGTGACAGCGCGTGCTGCGCAGAGAGCACCTTCATCAGGTAGGGCAGCTGGTCGCCGAAGCCGTCCCGGCTGGGTTGGCCGATCACCTCGGGGTGTTCGCGGACCACCGCGTCCAGCGAGACTCCTCCGAGTTCGGACGGGGAGAGCGGGTGTGCGCCGAGCCAGTACTCGGCGAAGGGCCGGCCGTCCGAAGGGATACCCAGCAGATCGGGGATCGCATCGGTGGTACCCCACGCGTAGTGCTGGACCGTGCCGTGCAGCAACTGCATCGAGCATCCTCACTTCATCGACGTCATGGTCTGCCCGCAGGCCGTCGTCCACTCTATCCCGAGGGAAGAACGGTGTGCCGACGCGCCTGGTCGAAAGGGGCTCTCCCGGATCCGGGCCGCGCATCCTCGCTGCCGTGCCCGATGAATGACATCGATGTGGTTCGCGGGGTACTGTGAACCCATGTCCGACCCCATGGCCGTCACCCCGGCGGCGCTCAGCGATCAGCAGGCTGCCCTGCTCGACTTCGAGAAGCAGTGGTGGTCGTTGCCCGGGTCGAAGGAGTCCGAGATCCGGGAGCGGTTCGACATCTCGCCCACCCGCTACTACCAGCTGATCAATGCCCTGATCGACACCGAGCAGGCGCTCGCCTACGACCCGCTGCTGGTCAAGCGGCTGCGACGGCTTCGCGCCACCCGGCAGAAGGAGCGCACGGCGCGTCGTCTCGGCGTGAACCTGAAGGTCTGATCAGTTCGCTCGCTGCACCACCTGGATCAGGTGGCCGTCAGGGTCGGTGACCCACGCGATCAGCAGGTCGTCCAGCCACGGACGCGGTTCGTGCACGGGTTCGGCGCCGAGTTCAACCAGCCGCTCGAAGCCTGCCGCGGCGTCGTCCGTCCACAGGACCACCACGGCACGCTGGCCCGATGTCACCGGTTCCAGCCAGTGGTCCTCGCGCGCCGACGTCCCCTCGGCGAAGCCGAGCCGGTAGCCGTCCAGTTCGAGGTCCACCTGCGTCGGGGGGCTCTCCGCAGGACGGCGGAGCACCTCCCGGAAGCCGATCGCGGTGTAGAACGCCACCGTCGCCTCGATGTGCCTGGTGAACAGTACGAGCTGGGGAGTGCGGAACATCTCCCCATCCTGATCCGGCACCGACCAACCGGCAAGGGTGCTCAGGCGGTGAGGTGCAGCGCGCGGGCGATGCGCCTCAGGCCGGCGTTGGTGACCGGTCGCTCGGAGTAGCCGCCGCGCGCCAGGCCGGCGTTGCGCTCGAACCAGTTGCCGGACGCCGGGTCGCCACGGCGCAGCCACGACCAGCCGGAGGCGACAGCGTAGAGCGGCAGGAAGGGCAGTCCCAGGCACCAGAAGTACTGCCAGCTGTGGGCGGCCTCGTGCGCGAGCGTGCCGGGCTGTCGCAGTTCCACCGCCGACAGCGACCCGTGCGGTACGAGCACGACGTTCCCCACGGTGAAGGCACCCGCCCTCGGCAAAGGCAGCCGGTAGTCCTCCGCCACCACCAGCGCTTGTGGTCCCCGACGCAGGCTCGACCGTCCGGCGGCCGCCACGGCCAGGCCGAGCGCCGTCGAGAGGTTCACGGCGTTGCCGACCGCTCGCACCCAGTGCAAGGGCGTCACCTTCGCCGCCGGGGTCGATGCAGTGCCTGGCATGCGGCAATTCTGCCGTCGGAGCGGCGGCACGCGCCGTTAGGCTGACCGCGGAGGTGCCGAATGCCTGCTGCCAGGCTCGGCCACGTGCTGATCGTCGACGGCGAGGCCGTGCTCGCGAGCGTCGTCGCCTCCTACCTCGACCGGGCCGGTTTCGACACCACAGTCACCGGCGGCGGGCTCGAGGCGGTCGACCTGGCCCGCCGGCTCGACCCGACGGTGGTCATCCTCGACCTGAGCCTGCCCGGCCTCGCCGGCGTGGAGGTGTGTCGCCGGATCCGCACGTTCAGCGGTCCGGAGACGTTTGCACTCGGGGTAGGTGAGTGCTAAACATGTGGTTAGCACTCTCGGGTAGAGAGTGCCACCAGTCTGACTCGATGAGATCGAAGGATCGTCCGTCGCGGGCATCGAGGCGAAGACCCTGACAAGTCCACCCGTGGGGCACTGCCCCCGAGACGCCGAAGGATTGCCAACACACATGGCGAAGCTGATTGAGTTCAATGTCGAGGCGCGCCGCGGCCTGGAGCGGGGTATGAACACCCTCGCCGACGCCGTGCGGGTCACCCTCGGCCCCAAGGGCCGCAACGTGGTCCTGGAGAAGAAGTGGGGCGCGCCGACGATCACCAACGATGGCGTGTCCATCGCCAAGGAGATCGAGCTGGAGGACCCCTACGAGAAGATCGGCGCCGAGCTGGTCAAGGAGGTCGCCAAGAAGACCGACGACGTCGCGGGTGATGGCACCACCACCGCGACCGTGATCGCCCAGGCGATGGTGCGCGAGGGCCTGCGCAACGTGACCGCCGGCGCCAACCCGATGAGCCTGAAGAAGGGCATCGAGAAGGCCGTCGCCGCGATCGTCGCGCAGCTCGGCGAGCAGGCCATCGACATCGAGACCCGCGAGCAGATCGCGGCCACCGCGTCCATCTCCGCCGCCGACACCACGGTGGGCGAGATCATCGCCGAGGCGATGGACAAGGTCGGCAAGGAGGGTGTGATCACCGTCGAGGAGAGCAACACCTTCGGGCTCGACCTCGAGCTCACCGAGGGCATGCGCTTCGACAAGGGCTTCATCTCCCCGTACTTCGTGACCGACGCCGAGCGGATGGAGGCCGTCCTCGACGACCCGTACATCCTGATCGCCAACTCGAAGGTCTCGAACCTGCGCGACCTGCTGCCGCTGCTGGAGAAGGTTGTCTCCTCCGGCAAGCCGCTGCTGGTGATCGCAGAGGACACCGACGGCGAGGCGCTGGCCGGCCTGATCGTGAACAAGATCAAGGGCACCTTCAAGTCCGTCGCCGTGAAGGCCCCGGGCTTCGGTGACCGCCGCAAGGCCATGCTCACCGACATCGCGATCCTGACCGGTGGCCAGGTGATCTCCGAGGAGGTCGGTCTGAAGCTGGACGCGGTCACGCTCGAGCTGCTCGGACGGGCCCGCTCGGTCAAGGTGACCAAGGACGAGACCACGATCATCGATGGTGCCGGCGAGGCCGAGCAGATCCAGGGCCGGGTTGCCCAGATCCGTCGCGAGATCGAGAACTCCGACTCCGACTACGACCGCGAGAAGCTGCAGGAGCGGCTGGCCAAGCTGGCCGGTGGCGTTGCGGTGATCAAGGTCGGTGCGGCCACAGAGGTCGAGCTGAAGGAGCGCAAGCACCGCATCGAGGACGCCGTCCGCAATGCGAAGGCCGCGGTCGAGGAGGGCATCGTCGCCGGTGGCGGCGTCGCGCTCCTGCAGGCTGCAGCCAAGATCGACGTCGAGGGCCTCGGCCTGGTCGGCGACGAGGCGACCGGCGCGCAGATCGTGTTCACGGCGTGCTCGGCTCCGCTGAAGCAGATCGCCATCAACGCCGGCCTCGAGGGCGGCGTCGTGGCAGAGAAGGTGTCGAACATCGAGGTCGGCCACGGCCTGAACGCCGCGACCGGCGAGTACGTCGACATGGTCAAGGCTGGCATCATCGATCCGGCCAAGGTGACCCGCTCCGCGCTGCAGAACGCCGCGTCGATCGCCGCGCTGTTCCTCACCACCGAGGCCGTCATCGCGGACAAGCCGGAGAAGGCCCCGGCCATGCCCGCCGGTGGCGACGGCATGGGCGGCATGGACTTCTGATCCACCCGCACGTCAGGAGGGGGCGGTCCGTCAGGGCCGCCCCCTCCTGCGTCCCCGGGACACCGAGCGCCGCCCACGCGCCGAACGCCCCACCCCTGGGCCGAGCCCTCGGCAGCACGGCTGGCCCTCGGCGGGAATAACGCGGAGGCGCCGGTTGCTTGAGGCGTGAGTGAGTAGCGAGCGGGGAACAACGGTCGGCTTCCGGTCCGAGCGTGGCGCGGTGCTGATGGCACTGATGCTCACCACCGGGCTGATCGCCATCGATGCGACGATCCTGGCCACCGCCGTGCCGTCGGTGGTGAAGGAGCTGGGTGAGTTCGACCAGTTCCCGTGGCTGTTCTCGGTCTACCTGCTCGCGCAGGCCGTCTCCGTCCCGATCTACTCCAAGCTCGCCGACACGATCGGACGCAAGCCCGTGATCCTGGTCGGCGTCGGGCTCTTCCTGCTCGGCTCGATCCTGGCCGGAACCGCCTGGAACATGACCTCGCTGATCGTCTTCCGGGTCGTGCAGGGACTGGGTGCGGGCGCGGCCGCGCCGATGTCGATGACCATCGTCGGTGACATCTACACCGTCGCAGAGCGGGCCCTCGTGCAGGGCTACATCGCCAGCGTGTGGGCGATCGCCTCCGTGGTCGGCCCGGCGCTCGGCGGCGTGTTCTCCCAGTTCCTGTCCTGGCGCTGGATCTTCCTGGTCAACGTTCCGCTGTGTCTGGTGGCGGGCTGGGCGATCATCCGGTCCTACCACGAGAAGCTCGAACGCCGCCGGCACCGGATCGACTACGCCGGCGCCGTGCTGCTCACGGTCGGGCTGTCCGCGGTGATCCTCGCCCTGCTCGAAGGCGGCAATGCGTGGGCGTGGAACTCCTGGCAGAGCCTGCTCAGCTTCGGCGCCGGCTTCGCTGCGCTCGCGGTCTTCCCGCTCGCCGAGCGGCGCGCGGCCGAGCCGATCCTGGACCTGTCGATCCTCGCCCGGCCGCTGATCCGGACCACCACGCTGGTCTCGCTCGGTGTGGGCGCCCTGATGATCGGCATCACCAGCTTCGTGCCCACCTACCTGGAGAACGCGCTCGGGGTGGCGCCGCTCGTCTCAGGAGTCGCCGTCGCGGCGCTCACCCTCGGCTGGCCGCTGGCCGCCTCTGTCGCCGGCAGGATGTACCTGAACCTCGGCTACCGGACGACGGTGGTCACCGGCAGCGCGATCGCCCTGGCCGGCACGCTCGGGCTGGCGGTGTCCGGACCCTGGCCGAACCCCTGGACGGTCGGCGTGGTGTCTTTCGTGATCGGCTTCGGGCTCGGCTGGACGGCGGCGCCCTCGCTGATCGCCGCCCAGGCGTCCGTCGACTGGAACGAGCGCGGGGTGGTCACCGGGGTGAACGTGTTCGCCCGTTCTGCGGGCAGCGCCGTGGGTGTCGCGATCTTCGGCGCGATCGCCAACAACGTGGTCACCGCCGGCCGCGGCGAGCACGACTACGCCACGATCGTGGCCGCCTCCACCTGGGTGTTCGTCGCGGTGGCTGTCACCGCTGTGCTGACGGTGCTCGCCGGCATCCGGCTTCCGCGGGGAGCCGTGGACTCGCCCGCCTACTCCTCCGGCGCGCCGGCCCAGCCCGGGACGCGGCCTCAGACCGATCCGGCGGACGGCACGGTCGCAGCCTGACCGCGTGTCTGCGCGGGGGTTGCCGGGCCAGGTTCCATCATTGATCCCATGAGCGGCCTGCTCGAGGTGATCGCCCTGCATCCCGCCGACGCCGAACGCGCCGAAGCCGGTGGCGCCGACCGCGTCGAGGTCTGCGGCACGCTCGAAGACGGCGGAATGTCGCCAACCCCCCAACTGGTGGCGCAGGTACGCCGGGCGACCAGCATCCAGGTGCGGGTGATGGTCCGGCTTCGCGAGGGCTTCGGCACGGACGGTGGTGAGGCCATCCGGCTGCGCGGGCTGATGGCCAGCTACGCCGACGCCGGGGCCGACGGCATGGTGCTCGGCTTCCTCAACGGTCTCGGCGACGTGGACGCAGCGGTCTGCGCCGAGCTCGTCGGCGACGGCACCTGGCCCTGGACCTTCCACCGGGCCGTGGACGCCTGCCTCGACGCCGACCGGGCCTGGGCTGCGCTGGCCACCCTGCCGCGGCTCGACCAGGTGCTCACCGCGGGATCGGCCCGCGACGTCGAGCACGGGCTGCCCGACCTGCTGGCGCGCGCGAAGTCCGACCCGTGGTCGGCGAGCGTGATGATGGCCGGCGGCGGACTGCACCCCGACCACGTGCCCTGGCTGGCCAGGGCCGGCGTCCGGGCCTTCCACATCGGCAAACCGGCGCGTCCGGGCGGCTCCTACAAGGCCTACGTGGACGAGGCTCTGGTCCGCTCCTGGCGCACTCTGGTCGACGATGAGGTGCGGCACCGTCCGGCCGCCACCGCCTGAGCCGTCCCCGGGAAGGGCGCTACGCGTCCGGGCCGGGCTCGATGTGCACGAACGTGGTCGTGCCGGGGAGGGCGACGTCGACGGCGTGCTCGACCTCGTCGGCCACGACGTGGCTGCGCCGCACGGTCCAGCCGCCGGGAACGGACAGCGTCGCGTAGACGAACCGCTGCCGCCCCGACTCCCGGGTGCGCAGTTCGGTGATCTCCACCCGCGGGTCGTCGCAGGTGTCGGCGAGCACCGCCGAAACGATCGCGACCTCGTCCTCGGGCAGCGCGGCGTCCAGCAGGCCGACCACGGAGCGGCGGACGAGCGTGTAGCCGGTGAACAGGATGTTCGCGCCGACGGCCAGGGCGATGATCGGGTCGAGCACCAGCCATCCGGTGAGGGCGACCAGGCCGATCGCGACGAGGACCCCTACCGACGTCCACACGTCGGTGAGCAGGTGCCTCCCGTCCGCCTCGAGAGTGATCGACCGGTGCGTGCGCCCGGCACGGATGAGCAGCAGGCCGGTGCCGAGGTTGAGCAGGGTGGCCAGCATCGACAGCGCGAGGCCGACCCCCAGCTGTTCGAGCGGCTGCGGCGCGAACAGCCGCTGGATTGCGCTGTAGATGATCAGCGCCGCTGCGACGAAGATCAGGGTGCCCTCGACCGCCGCCGACATGTACTCGGCCTTGCCGTGGCCGAAGTCGTGGTTGTGGTCGGCCGGCTTGGCGGCCAGCTTCAGGGCCCAGAGCGCGACCAGGGCGGCCACCAGGTTGACCGTGGATTCCATCGCGTCCGACCACAGCCCCATCGAGTTGGTGAGCCACGCGGCGTACGCCTTGATCGCCACTGTCGCGATGGCGGTGGCTATCGAGAGCCAGATGAAGCGCTCCAGGAGGCGCTGGTTGTCCTGAACCTCTGCTGCAACGGGACGGGACGACGATTCCTGCACCGGGTCAGCGTACCGGCAGCGTGGACTCCTCGATCATCCCGAGATCGGTTGGCCAGGCCTCGGGACGGGTGGCCAGCGCCACCAGTTCAGGCAGGTTCGCCGGCCATACCGGCTCGGCCATTCCGCTCAGCCCGGCCAGCGGTAGCCAGTCCCAGCCGTCGAGGGTGATCTGCTCGTCGGGGGTGAGGCCGGCGGGCTGCACCTCGAAGACCTCCTCGACCAGCAGGACGAAGAAGCTCTCCCGCTGGCTGAGCACCTGGTCGGAGTAGCCGTGCACCACCGTGCGGACGGCCACCGGGCCCCGCAACAGTTCGGGGGCGACCGAGAGCCCGGTCTCCTCCGCCACCTCGCGGACGGCGGCCTCCCGCGGCGACTCACCGGGATCGATCCCGCCTCCGGGAGTCACCCACCAGCGCGAGCCGGGCAACCCCGGATCGGTGTCGGCCAGCAGCAGGACCCGCTCGGAGTCCGTGATCACGACCCGGGCGGCCTGCCGGTGCCGCCGCGGCCGCAGCTCCGGGGCGACCGGGTGGAACCGGCGGGTGCGGAACGGGCCGCTCACGGCGCGGGGATCCGGACGCTCGCGAGCACCTGCAGGTCCTCGTCCAGCAGGATCAGGTCGACGGGTCCCGCCGGGAGCGCGAAGCCCACCTGCCCGGTGACGTCGTCGCCGGCGGCGAGCAGCCGCCCACCGAGCGGTCGGGTCAGCTCCGGTCCGAACCCGGGCAGGACCGTCGCGGCATCGGTCGTGGCCGCCAGCAGGATCGGATCCACCGGCACCGTCCCGCTGGTGCAGGAGACGGTGAGGGTGACCACGAGGTAGCGCTCGCCCTCGAGCGGTGCCGCCTCGCCGCTGTCGGTCCAGGTTGCCTCGACCACAGCCAGGGTGCCCTCGCCCTTCGGGCCGGAGAACGGTACGGCCTGGCCGATCGCGCCGCCGGAGGTCAGTGTGCTCGCCGCCGAGGGCGCAGCGCTCGGGCTGACCGTGACCACGCCCGGCCCGGTGGACGAGGCCGACGGCGCGGTCGTCGGCGCGGCGGACGGCAGCATCGGCAGCGCGCTGAGCAGCCCGACCAGCAGCAGGCCGCCGGCGAGGACGGCGGCAACCAGCGCCCGTCGCCCCGGTCGCCCCGGTTGGGGTGGGCGTCCGGTCGGCGGGGACGCCACCCGGGCCTCCGGAACGGGAGGCGCCCACACCGGCGCGGCGTGGACGGGCGGCGCGACCGGTGCAGGCGGCACCAGACCGGGCCCGGGAGGTGGCGCGAAACCCGGCCGGTCCGGGGTCGGCGTGCCGAGGCCTTCCGGCTGATCAGACGGCGTCATCAGAATCGGTCCGGTCGCTCGCCCGCACGCAGTGCCGCGCCGACGATCAGCCCGATCACGAACGGGAGCGCGATGCAGGCGAGCTGCGCCCCGCTGGACAGTGCGCCGAACAGCAGGTCGGAGTCGAGGCCGGACGCGAGCACCGACAGGACACCGGCGAGACCGACGAAGATGATCGCTCCCGCGTACGCGCGCCGCACAGCCTGCTTGCGGTAGGCGATCCGGGCGGACAGGGCGAAGGAGACCGCGAGTAGCAGGATCGACAGCCAGCTGAAGAACATGCCGAGCACCAGCGGGATCAGGACCCCCGGCGTCGCGGCCCGCCAGATCTGGCCGATGCTGACCGGCGGCGGCGCTGCCGGGACCCGCGACTCCGGCGGAGGTGCGAACCACTGCGGCGTGTTCGGGGCGGGGAACGGGGGCGGGTTGACCTGGGCGGTCGGCTGCACGGCCGGCTGGACGGGGAGGTAGCCGGTCAACGGCGGACCAGGCTGGGTGAACGGCTCGATCGGGGAGCGCAGCCTGGAGTCGTCCGGGGTGGAGCCGGACGACCACCTCCCGGCCGTCACGGCCGCCGTGGCGACTTCGAAGGGAAGGTTCGGGTTGCGTCCCGGGGCACCCGCGGGCACCAGCGCGGCGAGCTCGGGCTGAGGTCCGGACGGACCGGTGAACGACGGTTCGCCGTCGGGAACCGACGGTGCGGGTGCGGCGACGGATCCTGCGTCGGCCAGGGGCGGCAGCGGCGGGACGACGAACGCGGCCGGACGCTCCTGCGGCGCGTACTCGGGTCCGTCCTGCCAGGTGGCCATGCGACCATCGTAACCGGGCCACGGCAGGCTCCCACCGGGTGTGCGGCGGCGGCGACGTGCCTGCGGCTGCCTTCTCCGGATAGGCTTTGTCGGGCCGGTCAGCGGAGCGGGACCGGGCGAGACCAGGAGTTGAGGAATCATGCCGGTGGGCAAGGTGCGCTACTACGACGCCGAGAAGGGCTTCGGGTTCCTGTCCAAGGACGAGGGCGGGGACGACGTCTACGTGCGTGCGTCCGCACTGCCCGCAGGCGTGACCAGCCTCAAGCGCGGCCAGAAGGTCGAGTTCGGCGTGATCGAGGGCAAGAAGGGCGAGCAGGCGCTGTCCGTGCGGCTGCTGGACGCCCCGCCGTCGCTGTCGAAGGCGTCCCGGAAGTCGCCGGAGCAGATGGCGATCATCGTCGAGGACCTGATCAAGATGCTCGATGGGGTGGGCAACGGCTACCGCCGCGGCCGCCACCCCGACCCGAAGCTGGCCGCCAAGACCGCGGCCGTGCTGCGGGCCGTCGCCGACGAACTGGAGCTGTGAACGTGCCGGCAACGCTGGAGCTCGACCGGGCCTGCGCCGATGCGGTCGAACTGGCCCGTGCCGCAGCCGTCCGGCGGGCGGGTGTGATCGAGGTCGGTGAGCACCGCGGGGTCGTTGCCGAGGATGTGCGGGTGGCGACCCACCTGTTCGCCTGCGCCCATCCCGGCTACCCGGGGTGGCTGTGGTCGGTGACGGTTGCCCGGGCGTCCCGGGCCCGGGTGGTGACGGTCTCCGAGGTCACCCTTGTGCCCGGCGACGGTGCGCTGCTCGCCCCGGCGTGGGTGCCGTGGTCGGAGCGGATCGGGCCGAAGGACCTCACCCCGGGGGTGCTGGCCCCGGCGGCTCCGGACGACTACCGGCTCGAGCCGGGCTACACCGGGGGTGAGTCCGCCACCGACGCAGATCCTGCCGAGGCGAGCCAGACCCGCGCCGTCGTGGCCGAGCTGGGGCTGGGTCGGGAGCGGGTGCTGTCCCCGGAGGGAAGGGACGCCGCGCTCGAGCGCTGGCTGGACGGCCCCGGCGGACCGGACAACGCGATGACCCAGCAGGCCCCGGGGCTGTGCGAGACCTGTGGCTTCTTCGTCCCCCTGCGGGGCAGCTTCGGCCGGCTGTTCGGCGCGTGCACCAACGAGCTCGCGCCCAGCGACGGCACGGTGGTCAGCCGCGACCACGGCTGCGGCGGACACTCCGACGTGGTCGCGCCGAACCTGGGCGTGGACCTGGGCCTCCCGGTCTGGGACACGGTGAGCATTGACGAGGGCCTGTTCGACTGAGCAGCGGACGGCGGTTCACACCGACGGAGTGGCGTCCTCCGACTGCTCCTCGAGCGCCCGGCGCGGCGGGGTCTCGGGCAACGCGTCCGGATCCGCCGGGGTGTCTCCTGCACCGCGCCTTCGCCTGCGGGCGACCCGGAGCAGGCTGAAAGCGAGCCCCAGCACACCGATCACGGTGCCCGTGATTGCGACGCCCAGGTACCAGCCCTTGCCCAGCGCGAGGAGTTGCGGATAGGACCACCAGCACACCGCGACGCCGATGGCGAAGCCGATCGTCCCGGCGGTGACCACCGTCACCCCATCCGGGTCGAGCGCCCGCACCGGTGCCTGTACCAGCAAAGGCCGGTGTGGCGGGTTGTTCTGGCTCACGGACACAACGATAGGGCCCGGGTCCGCACCCCTACCATTCGGCCATGGCGAACCCTGGCACGACTTCGGCAGATCCTGCCCCAAAGACCAACAAGACCCTCGACGGCTGGTTCGAGATCACGAAACGTGGCTCGACGATCGGACGGGAGGTCCGCGGCGGCCTGGTGACTTTCTTCACCATGGCCTACATCATCATCCTCAACCCGATCATCATCGGTACCCAGCCCGATGTGCAGGGCAACCTGATCACCGGGGTTCCGGCGACCCAGGACGGCGCGGTCGCGACGTCGATGGCGATGGTCGCCGCCGCGACCGCCCTGATCGCTGCGATCATGACGATCTTGATGGGCGTCTACGGACGCTTCCCGATCGCCCTGGCGACCGGCCTCGGCCTGAACGCCCTGGTGGCCTACACCATCGTCAAGCAGATGACCTGGCCGCAGGCGATGGGCCTGATCGTCTGGGAGGGCATCCTGATCACCATCCTGGTGCTCACCGGCTTCAGGAAGGCGATCTTCAACGCCGTCCCCCGCGCGATGCGGGCCGCGATCTCGGTCGGCATCGGCCTGTTCATCGCCTTCATCGGCCTCGTGGACGGTGGCATCGTGCGTCCCGCAGCCGGTACCCCTGTGCAGCTGGGCATCTACGGGCAGTTGGAGGGCTGGCCGATCGCGATCTTCCTGGTCGGCCTGCTGCTGATCGTCGCGCTGTACATCCGCAAGGTGAAGGGCGCGCTGCTGATCGCCATCCTTGCCTCGACCGTGCTGGCCGTGATCGTCCAGTCCGTGCTGAACCTCCCGCTGATGAAGGACGCCACCGGCGCTGTGGTGAACCCGACCGGCTGGATCCAGAACCTGCCCGCCCTGACCGGTGGCTTCACCGCCCCGAACCTTGGCCTGCTGGGCCGGGTGGACATGTTCGGCGCCTTCACCTCCGCAGCCGGGCCCGGTGCGGTGATCGGCATCCTGCTGCTGGTCTTCTCGCTGCTGCTGAGCGACTTCTTCGACACGATGGGCACGATCGTCGCGGTCGGTGCCGAGGGCGACATGCTCGGCGAGGACGGCAATCCGCCGTACACCCAGGAGATCCTTCTGGTCGACTCGGTCGCAGCGATCGCGGGCGGTCTGGGCTCGGTCTCGTCCAACACCTCCTACATCGAGTCGGCCTCCGGCGTCGGCGAAGGTGCCCGGACGGGCGTCGCGTCCGTGGTCACAGGGATCGCGTTCCTGCTGAGCCTGTTCCTGGCTCCGCTGGTCGAGATGGTGCCGGCCGAGGCGGCCACTCCCGCCCTGTTCTTCGTGGGCTTCCTGATGATGTCCCAGGTCGTGCACGTCAACTGGGAGGACCCGGAGGAAGGTATCCCCGCGTTCCTCACCATCGTGCTGATGCCCTTCACCTACTCGATCACGACCGGCATCGGCGCAGGCTTCATCGCGATGGTGCTGATCAAGGTGCTCAAGGGCAAGACCAAGGAGGTGCACCCGCTGATGTGGGTCGTCGTCGTGGCCTTCCTGCTGTACTTCGCGCAGGGCATCATCGGCGGTCTGATCCACTGAGCATCGCCCTGGCCCGCGGGCCCGCCGGGAACTCCGGCGGGCCCGTTGCCGTCCGGTGGGTCAGCGGGACGAACGACTCCCGCTGATCACGATCGCCGCGTTGCTCGGGAAGGGCGTCAGCCCAGGCGCGACATCTGGTGGGCGATCCAGCGTGCCGTCTCCCGTGGGCACGCGCCGGGCTCGCTGAAGCTGACGGCGAAGACGCCGGTGATCTCGGTGAGGGTGGGGACGCCACGGAGCGCGAGGATCTCGTCCGCCTCCGCCGCGTAGGCGTCCGGCGCCGCACCGTCCGCGATCAGACCCACCGGATCCGCCTCGGCGAGAATCCGGATCAGTTCGTCTCGCGCGATCGCCATGGCGAGAGCGTAGCCCGGAACGAGTGGTGCGGGTGAGCCACGCGGATCGGACCAGGGCAGTCCTGGCGGACCTGGGCATTTCGGGAACCCGGGGGCCGCTGCTGGTGCACTCTGGTCTCATGCGGCGTCGCGAGGCCCTGGTCGAGTACCTGAACGCATCGCTGTTCGTGCTCCCGTTCGCTGCGGGTGCGCTCTCGATCCTGGTCGGCTGGACGGTGTCGATGCTCGAGCCCGCTCCCGGGAGCTGGCTGGCCTTCCTGACGTTCCAGGGCACCGCGGCGGAGGCCAGGGACCTGTTGATGCAGATCTCCGGCACGATGGTCACGGTGATGGCCGTGGTCCTCGGCCTGTCCGTGGTGGCGCTGCAGACGTCGTCGGCGCAGTTCTCGCCCCGGCTCCTGCGCAACTTCCTCCGGGATCGGCCGAACCAATTGGTGCTCAGCATCTTCATGGGCACGTTCTGCTACTCCGCCGCCGGCCTGTACACCGTCGGCGTCGGAGCCACTGCGGAGTCCTTTCCGCGGCTGGCGGTGAGCGGGTCGATCGCCTTCATGTTCGCGAGCCTCGCCGCCGTGGTCTTCTACGCGGACCACGTCTCCCATGCGATCCAGGTCGACTCGATCATGCAGCGCGTCGAACTCGAGTCGCTCGCGGTCGTCAGCCGCCTCCACGAGGACGTCGACCTCGTTCCGCCCGAGCCTCCCCCGTGGGCGATCACGATCCCGGCGCGGTCGTCCGGCTACGTCGTGACCGCGCACCCGCACCTGCTGATACCGCTGGCCACCCGCTACGGAGTCTCGATCGCCCTCACCAAGCGGGTCGGAGAGCATGTCGTCCGGGGACTGCCGCTGGCCAGAATCTGGCCGGTGGGTCGTGACGAGCCCCTTCCGGACCCGGGAGTGTTCGCGCACGCGCTGGACGACGCGGTGGGGATCGGGTTCGAGCGCACCCGCCAGCAGGATGCGGCGATGGGCATCCGGCAGCTGGTCGACACCGCCTGCAAGGCCCTGTCGCCGGCCGTCAACGACCCCTACACCGCGGTCCAGGCGATCGACCACATGGCGGTGATCTTCGCTGCGATGGCACGGCACCACCTGGGGCCACGCGTGATCTGGGCGCGGGAGCAGGTGGTGGTCATCGTCCCCAGCCGCCGCTTCGGCGAGTATCTGGGCACGATGTGCGGTCTCGTTCGCCGCTACGGCGCCGGTGAGCCGACGGTCGACCTGGCCATGCTGGAGCTGCTCGGCACCTGCGCCGTCATCGTCCGCCACGACTGGACGCGGCTGAGCGAGATCGCCGATGAGGCCCGGCTGGTCATCGCCGACGCCGAGCGCGAGATCCGGCAGCCGGCCGACGTCGTGGCCGTTCGTCGCGCCGGAGATGCGCTGCTCCGGAAGATTGCCGCCTACCGCCCGGACGCGGAGTGAGGCCGGACGTCCAGGACCTGGCTGATCACTCCTGGTGCAGCGCGGCCACCACGTCCAGCTTCGCGGCCGAGCGGGCGGGTCCCAGCGCGGCGAGGACGCCGAAGGTGATGCCGACCACGACCGTGGTGACCAGCCCGGCCCACGGGAATGAGTACGGCATCTCCCAGCCGAGTCCGCGCATCGCCGCGACCAGGGCGTAGCCCAGCCAGAGCCCTGCGATCGCGCCGAAGCCGGTGCCGATCACGCTCAGCAGCAGCGACTCGGCCATCACCATCCGGCGGATCTGGCGGCGGGTGGCCCCGACCGCGCGCAGCATGCCGATCTCGCGGGTGCGGGCCAGCACGCTGATCGCGAGCGTGTTCACCAGCGCCAGCAGCGAGGGCAGCGCCAGCGCCGCGACCAGCGCGTCGAAGATCACGATCGTGGAGTTGAACGTCTTCATCTGCTCCGCCCGCCAGGACTCCGACTCGTAGAGCCGGAACGCAGGGTAGTCGGCCACCACTTTCTGCAGCAGGGCCGTCGTGGTGGTCGCGTCCGCACCGGCGGTCCGGTTCGCCATCACCAGGACGTCGGCGGTCACGTTGAAGTCCCGCTCCAGGTTCGACTGCGAGGTGTACAGCGTGGACAGCTTGGCATTCAGGTAGTCGTTGCCGATCCCGGCCAGGTGGTAGGTGCGCTGACCGTTCGGGGTGTTCAGCACGAGGGCCTGGCCCACGACCAGGTTGTGCTGGGTCGCGTAGATGCCGTTCGCGATCAGCCAGCGTCCGGACCCCAGTTGTGCGATCGCGGCGTCCGAGGAGCCGGTGTTCCAGTCGAAGTCGGCCACGCTCAGGTAGGTCTCCGGGTCGATGCCCAGCACCTGCACGTCACCGCCGTCAGACTTCGCCTGTGCCAGCCGCAGCGTGGAGGTCGCCCCGATTCCGGGGACGGCCCTCACCTCGGACGCGAGCCGCGGTCCGGCCGCGACGTTGCCCTGCGCGAGGATGATCGACTGCGGCATGACCAGGTAGTCCGAGGACAGCGACTTGTCGAGGTAGGTGGTGAACCCGGCGAAGATCGACGTGACCATGCTGATCGTCGCGACGATCGAGGCCAGTCCGAGCATCACGGCCGTCACCGTGATGCCGCTGCGTCCCGGGTTGCGCTGCAGGTTGCTGCGGGCGATCGAACCCTCGCGGGAGAACAGCACCTCCAGCGGGTGGGACGCCCACTCCGCCAGCGGGTTCACCACGGCAGGCGCCACCATTGCGAAGCCGACCAGGAACACGACTGCTCCGAGCCCGATCAGCCCGGACGAACCGGTGGTCAGCCCGAACAGCGAGGCCACAACGAGACCCGTCCCGATCCACGCCTGGCGTCCGATTCGACGCTCGTACACCTCGCCGAGCTGCGGGCGCATCGCCTCCAGCGGCGTCACGCGGCCGGCCGCCCGGGCAGGCAGCAACGCCGCCGCCACCGTCACGCCGACGCCGAGCAGGATCGACATCGCCCATGTGGCCGGCGTGAACACGGGCCCGCCGATGTCGACGTGGATGAACGACTTGACGATCGGCCCCATCGCGGTGAAGTAGCCCAGGGCCATCGCCCACCCCGCGGCGATGCCGAGCGCGGTGCCGATGATGCCCTGGAACAGGGACTCGGCGAGGAACAGCCGCATGATCGTGCGCCGCCGGGCGCCGATCGCACGCAGCATGCCGATGTCGCGCCGCCGCTCCGCCACCACGGTGCGGAAGGAGTTCGCGATGATGAACCCGGCCGTGGCGAGCGCGAAGATGCCGAACATGTTGAACGCCACCTGGGCGGTCTGCAGCGAGGCGAGCAGTGACGACTCCGTCGAAAGGCCACCCACCTGGTAGTCGGGGCCGAGCATGGCCGCCACCTGTTGTTCGGTCTGGGTGCGGTCGACGCCCGGCGCGAACACGGCCTCGACCTGGGTGATCCGGGTGCCCAGCCCGAGCAGCTGCTGCGCCGCGGGCAGGGTGAGGAAGACCTGCTCCTGCCCGGGCACGGTCGCGGTGCTGAGTAGTCCCACGACGGTGAACCGGGCCGTGCCGCCCGCGGCGGGCAGGACGAGCTGGTCGCCCAGACCGAGGACCAGCTCCTCGGCGAGGTCGGCGTTCATCACGACCGCAGCATTGTCGGCCGGACCCAGCATTCGGCCGGAGGCGAGCGGGAAGTCGTGCACCCGCTCCGCGGTCGCCAGGTCGATCCCGCTCACCACGAGCTGGGCGAGCGCGTCCGGACCGGCGTCCGCGGACGCCGGCAGCGGAACGGTGCGCTGCACGCCAGGGCTCGCGACGGCCACTCCCTGCACCCGCAGCAGGGTGTTCACCACGTCCGGCCGGAACGGCTGGTTGTACGCGCTGGTGACGGTCAGGTCGACCTTGCCGGCGGCGGAGAGCAGGTTGTGGGTGAAGGCCTCCACCATCGCAGGGAGGATGCCGTTCAGCCCGAAGGTGAGCATCACCCCGAACACGACGGCCAGCGTGGTCAGCAGCGAGCGGGCGCCGCGTCCGCGCAGGTACCGCCAGGCGAGGGCGAGGGTCATAGCAGGCCGGCCCTCTCCAGAGCCTGGCGCGGCCCGTCGTGGCTGCCGTCCAGCTCCACGTCGTCGACCACCCGGCCGTCGCGCATCAGCACCAGGCGCTGCGCGTAGCTGGCGATCCGCGGGTCGTGGGTGACCATCAGCACGCTGCGTCCCCACTCGGTGCTGACCTGGCTGAGCAACTCGCCGATCTCGCTCGCCGAGCGGGAGTCCAGGTTGCCGGTCGGCTCGTCGGCCAGCACCAGCGCGGGTTCGGTGGACAGCGCGCGGGCGATCGCCACCCGTTGCTGCTGGCCGCCGGAGAGCTGGTCAGGGCGGTTGCGCAGGCGCTCGCCCAGTCCGACCCGCTCCAGCCAGGCGACCGCACGCTCCTCGGCGTCCTTCGCGCCATCAAGCCGCAGCGGAAGGGACGCATTCTCGACAGCGCTGAGCACGGGGATCAGGTTGAAGAACTGGAACACGAAGCCGATCCGGCGACGGCGCAGCTCGGTGAGCCGGTCGTCCGGCAGGTCGCCGAGGGCCTGGCCATCGATGCTGATCGTGCCGCCGGTGGGGCTGTCCAGGCCGCCGAGCAGGTTCAGCAGGGTCGACTTGCCGCAGCCCGAGGGGCCCATCACCGTGATGAACTGGCCCTCCGGCACACGCAGGTCGACGGCGTCCAGGGCGGTCACCTCGGCCACGCCGCTGCCGTAGATCTTGGTCAGGCCCGTGATCTCGACGATCGGGGTCGGCTGCTCGTTCATGGCCGGGTCACTTCGTCGAGACCTGCTGGCCGTCGGAGAGGGCGGACGCACCGGTGGTGACCACCCGATCGCCCGCCGACAGCCCGCTGAGCACCTGGGCCGCGGTGTCGGTGGATGCACCGATCTTCACCGGGGTGGCATGCGCGACGTCCGTGGCGTCGAGCACGAACACTGTCTTCGCGTCCCCGGAGGTGAGCACCGACTCGATCGGTACGGTGAGCGCGTCCGGGATGGACTGCACCTCGATCTCGGCCGAGCCGCTCATTCCCTGGAACAGCCGGGTTTCGCCCGCGTCCAGAGACACGCGCACAGGGAACGCGACCGTGCCGACGCTGGTGGTGACCGGACTCGCCTGCACTCGCACGACGGCCCCGGTGAACGGGGTGCTGAAGGCGTCCAGCGTGACCGTGGCCTTCTGGGCCACCTGGACGCTGGCGATGTCGGTCTCGAACACCTGGGCCTCGAACTCCATCCGGCTGGGGTCGACGACGGTGAACGGGGCCACGCCCGGGGTCAGGCCGGAGCCCTTTTCGACCGTCCCGTGCAGGACCACGGTGCCGTCGAACGGTGCCTTCAACGCTGCGGCGGCCAGGTTGTCGTTGGCGATCGCGAGGGCCTTGGCCGTGGCCGACACGCCCTGGTTCGCCGCGGTTCGGGCCAGCGAGACCCTTCCAGCGGCCGACAGTGTGTCCAGCCCGGCCTGCGCCGACTTCAGCGCGGCCTGCGCGGTCGCCTTCCCCGTCCTCAGCGTGCGCAACGTGGCGCGCATCGACTTCTGCTCGGAAGGACTCGCGTCCTGGTAGTCGGCGACGTATTCCGCGTAGTTCCGGCTCGCCGTGGTGACCTGCGAGCGGGCCGCCGACAGCACGGCGTTCGCCGCGGAGCGCTGGATCGCGCCGGGCACGCCGTTGTTGACCGCGGCGAGCTGGGCCTGCGCCGCGGTGTGGGCTGCCTTCGCCTGGGCGACGGCGAGGTTCAGCGGCCCCTTCGCCATCACGGCCAGGGTGTCGCCGGCGGAGACCTTGTCGCCGTCGTGCACCTTGACCGACGCGACGGTGCCCGCCGCGGGTGGGTACACCCCGGCCGAATGGGCGGCAACGAGTGACCCGAAAGCGCTCACGCTGATGCTCATCGGGGCGACCGTGGCCTGCGCCACCCCTACGACCGGTCGGTTGTTGGTGACGGAATAGGCGTAGCCGCCGCCGAGGGCGAGCACCGCGGCAGCGGTGATGCCGGTGGCGATCAGGGTCTTGCGCTTCATGACTGCGTCCTGTCGATGGATTCGAAGAGCTGCCTGGTCATCTCGATGAACTGGGGAGTGACCGGAAGGTTGAAGGTGCCCTCGGGGAGCCCGAGGATGCGCTCCTGCGCCTGGTAGATCGCCGCTGCTCCCTCGAGCATCACGGTGGCGAAGCTGTCTGCGTCGGGAACGAGCAGTGCGCGCTCCCAGAGCCGGTCGGCGGCGTCGAACCAGAGCAGCAGCAGGATGTCGGTGGCGCCGTCGGCGTACGCCACCCGGAAGGAGCCATCCATGACGCCGCTGCGGATCACCGGCTGCAGCACCTGGCGGGCCCGTTCGCGCCAGATGGCGAACAGCCGGTGGCGCAGGGCGAAGTTCTCCGGGCGGTAGAGGAACGAGGCGTAGGTGATGTCGGCCTGGGCGAGCTTGTAGCCGGCCGCTGCTGCCATGATCGACGTGAGCCGCTCGGCGCCCGTACCGGTGTGCCCGGACGCGGCGGCGTTGAGGTGGTCGAACAGCGCGTCCCCGAAGCGCTGCACGATCTGCTCGAGCAGGGCGTCCTTCGAGGCGAAGTAGTGGTAGAAGGTGCCCTTCGCCACTCCGGCAGCCTGCGTCACCTGCTCGACGTTCATCGAGTCGAAGCCCTGGGAGCGGCACAACTGCAGCGCGACATCGAGCAGTTCCTCGCGCCGGACCTCCGGATCCTTGGTGATCCGGTGCCGCGGGGCGGCGGTTCGGGGCATCGCGCCTCCTCCGGGATTGATTGACCGACCGTCGGTCAGTCTACTACTCGCGGCAGCGCACCGGTCGAATTCCGGGAGGATCGGGTGAGCCCTTTCGGCGCCGCAGCCGTCGTTCAGGCGCGCAGGATCGCCACCAGGTCAGGCGGCTGTCGCTGCTGCTGCCCCGCGGCCGAAACCCAGCCGGGGAAGTTGTCGAACCAGGCCAGCAGCCGCGACGCCGCGTCCTGGTGTGTCTGCTCAAGACCGGGGACGGCCTGACGCCACGCCGCCGCCATCGCCTGCACATGATCGAGGCGTACCCACCCGGCGGCGAGACCGGGAGGCGGCATCAGTGCGATGCCCAGCCCGGGCCTCAGCAGGCTGCGGAGGCCGTATCTCGTCGGGACGCCGGCGCGGACGAGGTCGAAGTCGAACTCGTCGATCTGGGCCTCGGTGACCTCCCGGCCGGCGGTGCCCCACGCGAGCGATTCGATCCATACCTCCAGCAGCATCCAGCAGGGCGCCAGCCGGTGTGGTGCGACGTAGCGTCCGGTGAGCAGGGTGTCCACGTCCGAGCCGTTCGGCACGTCCGGACGCACCACGGGGGCGTCGGGAGCCCTGCGGAAGGCCGGCCCGAGCTTGCCCAGCAGACCGGGCATGGCCGGCCCGGTGCCGCCGAACCTCTCTGCGGCGACCTTCCGCAGCCGGGCAGAGGTCTCGGCGTTCGCCCGCAAGATGTCGCGGACCTCGTCGATGGCGATGGCGTAGAGCCGCACCGATCCCATGTGCCAACGCTAATCGAGCAGGCATAGATTGGGGCCGTGAACCCGCGATCCCGTCACCTCATCGTGACCGGGGCGCTGCTGCTGCTGCTCATGCTCGTGGTGCTGGGCAGCGTGTTGGGGCTAGGGCGGTAGGCTCCGGGCCATGATGGTGGCTGTTCGCCGGGCCGTGGCCGGGCTTGCTCTGGGTCTGGCTGTCGGGTTCGGCGCCGGCACCGCTCCCGTCCACGCTGCGTCCCCTTCGCCGACGGCCGGCGCCACCGCCACGGCTTCAGGAAAGGCGACCGCCTCCGCTTCGGCGTCACCCATCTCCGAGGTGACCCCGGACGACGGCACCGTGGACAACTCCCCGGACGTGGCACCCGACAACACGAACCAGGTGATCGCGCTGGGCGCGGCCGGAGCGCTCGCCCTGGTCGCGGCCGTGGTCGTCTTCGCCCGCCGCACCTAGGGCGTGTCTCCCAATCCTGAACGCGCTGCGGTGCACCCGGTGCGCCCGCTCGCTGCGTTGTCATCCTCGGCGATAGGCCCACTATCGACTCGTCTTCCGCCTTGCGAGAAGACGCACCGGGCACGTCCTCGCCAGCGCCCGGGATTGGGAGACACGCCCTAGGCGTCCGCCCGCTCTCCGGAGAGAACCCGCTCGAACCCTTGAAGTCCCGGTTGCGCCGTCGCCGGATTGCTCCGCCACTCCTCGCAGGGCGAGTCCGGCACCTGCGCGAAGGCCCACGCGCTTCCGATCCCGATCAGGCCAGCTCGTTCAGATCGATCGGCACCTGCCGGAACACCGCCCCGAACCCGGCGAGAACCCGCGCGTTCGGGTCCGGTGCGGCGATGGTGCCGAACCCGCGGCGCAGCGCCGGGTCCGCCAGCCGCTCCAGTCCCGGATGGGAGAGGACAGCGGCCACTGCGGCCCTCTCGCCACCGGTGACCAGCGCCTCGAGCCGGTCGATCTCGGGCAGCAGCACGGTGGCGACATCGTCCGCGGCGGCGTCGAAGGACCGCTCGGCCTGATTGGCGCGGCGCCGCGCGTAGCGCTGCTGGGACCAGCCGCCGGCCTTCGTGCGTCCCTGCACGTAGTGACTGCCGTGGCGTCCGGCGACCAGTACCTCGCCCTCGAACACCCCCACCGCGTGGGCCCTCCTCCGGACGATCAGTGCGCCGACCACCCGCTGCCGGCTCACCGTCTCGACCAACTCGGTGAGCGGGTCGACGCCGTCCAGCGGCCCCCAGGGAAGGGCGATCCGGGCGGTGGCCCCGTCGGGAGCGTGCAGCACGACCTCTTCGGGGGACGCGGCGACCCGGGGCTCACCGTGGCGCGTGGCGAAGCCCTCCAGCCACCCCGCGAGGCGGGATGCATCCACCCGCACGGTTCTCGACCCCTGCAGCGCTCCCATGGCTATAGTCTGGCAACCGACCCGCAGGGAGGAGAGCATGAGCGACCTCATCGACACGACCGAGATGTACCTGCGTACGATCTACGAGCTCGGCGAGGAGGGCGTCCCTCCGTTGCGGGCACGGATTGCGGAGCGGCTCAGTCAGAGCGGACCCACCGTGTCCCAGACGGTCGCCCGGATGGAGCGCGACGGCCTGGTCAGCGTGCACCCCGATCGCCACCTCGTGCTCAGCCCCAAGGGGATGGAGCTGGCGGCGCGGGTGATGCGCCGGCACCGGCTCGCGGAGCGGCTGCTCACCGACGTGATCGGTCTCGACTGGACGCTCGTCCACGAGGAGGCGTGCCGCTGGGAGCATGTCATCTCCACCGATGTCGAGCGCCGGCTCGTGGCCATTCTCGACCACCCCGTGCACTCGCCGTACGGGAACCCGATCCCAGGGCTCGCAGAGCTGGGCTTCGACCCCGAACCCGAGGGTTTCCTAGACGGCACCGAACTGCTGTCGCTGCGGCTGGCCGACGGCGACCCGCACCCGGTCGAGGTGCGAAGGCTGGGCGAGCACCTGCAGAACGAGCCCGGGCAACTGGCAGCGATCCGGGCGGCCGGCGCAATGCCGGGGCAACCCGTCCGGGCGGTGCTGGTCGGACGTTCGCTGGTGCTGGGCGAGGGCGACAACGAGGCCGTGCTGCCCGCCGCCACTGCGGAGCACATCTTCGTCGCTGCCGGATGAGCGGCCCTCGCGCCTGGGAATAGCGTGGCGGCTCCCGGGCGTTGACGCTCCGAGTAGTTCCCGACACTGAAGGAATCCAATCCATGGCAACCACGACCGTCACCGAGGCCAACTTCGGTGACACCATCAAGGACAACGACGTCGTCTTCGTCGACTTCTGGGCCGCGTGGTGCGGTCCCTGCCGGATGTTCGGCCCGGTCTTCGAGTCGGTGTCCGAGGCCCATCCGGACGCGGTCTTCGCCAAGGTCGACACCGACGCCGAGCAGGCGCTCGCCGGTGGGCTGGGCATCTCCTCGATCCCGACGCTGATGGCGTTCCGTGAGGGCTACCTCGTCTACCGCGAGGCCGGAGCCCTCAACAAGAGCCAGTTCACGAGCCTGGTCGAGCAGGTGAAGGCCCTCGACATGGAGAAGTTGAAGGCCGAGGCCGAGGCCGCGAACGCGAACTGAAAAAACTGGAGCGCGTGTCACCCATTGGGGTGACACGCGCCCGCAACGCGACCTATACTCGACTCAGGTTCCTGCCCCATCCCCCCGGGCAGGAACCATTTCTCTGCCCGGGTCCCCGGTGTGGTCGCGCCCTTCCCGACCACACCGGAGGATGGCAGGTCAGCGTCCGATCCCGGCCGCGATGATGCTCGTCACCACGACCGAAGTGATCGTGACGGTGGAGAAGCCCGCGACGATCATCTTCGGCAGGATCTCGCCCTCGATCGCTGCGACCTCTTCGGCGTTCTCGCCGGCGCCCTTCGCGGCCTCCTGGGAGAGGATCATCGTGCCGGGGAATCCGTACAGCGAGGTGAGGCCGATGGCCACGGACATCGGCACGCTGTAGCCGAGGAGCTTGCCGACGACGGCGGAGAACAGCACGATCCCCAGGACCCCGAACACGAACACCGCCAGCAGCGGGACGGCGAGGGCCGCCAGGTCGGCGGGCTTGAGCGTGGCCAGCGGCCCGAAGACCATGATCATGATCGCCAGCATCATCAGCCCGAAGGCGTCGATGCCGGAGAGCACGGACGCCTTGAACACCCCTGTGGTGCGCAAGGTGATACCCAGGATCAGGGCCACGACGAAGGTGTTCAGGATGCCATTGGTGAGGTTGTTGATCCCGATACTCACCAGCACCACGACGCCCACACTGAACAGCGTCCCGGGAGTGGTCCGCAGGAAGGACGGCAGCCGTCCCTCGCTGGCGGGGCCGGCCTCGACCACGGCGGGAACGTCGAGCCGTCCGGCCCGGTACTCCTCGCGCAGCCGGGCGGCCTCGCGGCGCAGGATCAGCGAGGTGAGCGGGAAGCCGACCAGGCCCTGCAGCGCCGCGATCAGGACCGGGAAGGCCGCCACCGTGGTCAGGCCGACGCCCAGCGCTGCCTCCTGCACGATCAGGACGGAGATGGTGCCGCCCGACAGCGCGCCGGTCCCGGCGATCACGTAGTCGCGGACGGTGGAGACCCCTGTGGTGACCAGGTCGGCGTAGTCGCCCGGAGAGCGGACGCCGCCGAAGACCAGGCCGGCCAGCGCGAGCAGAACGCCGATGCCGATCACGGTGGCGATGCCGATCAGCAGCGTCTTCCACTGCTTCTTGAAGTCGTCGAGGCTGATCATCGTGCCGAGGTGGACGATGATCATGCCCACCACCGCGCCGGCGAGGCCGAGCAGCGAGGATGCCTGCAGCAGGTCTTCGGGGAACACCCCGGTCATGAAGCCGATCAGGAAGATGATCGAGGCCACGAACAGGCTCGACAGCAGCGATCGTGTCTGCTTGGCGATCCAGTCGCTGACCGTCCACACCAGCATCACGACGACGAACGCGAGCACTGTATTCATTTCTTCCCCGGTCCCCTCGACTTTTCAGTGCTCATCATGCCGTCCGGACGACGACGATCGCGCGACCGTGGCCGTGTCGGGTTCGCCCGGGTGGAACCGGGACAGCAGCACGACGCCCCACAGGGCCACTGCGGCGCAACCGAGCATCAGTGCCGCAGCGGTTGCGGTGATGTTGATGCCCTCGCCGAGCACCGCGACCCCGTAGGCGACCCCGGCGACGGGGCCGGCAGCGTTCAGCGTTCCGACCACGATCTCCGCGGGCCCGGATGCGTAGCCCTGCTGGATCCAGATGCCGGCCAGCACCATGCCGGCAACGATCGAGGCAACCAGGAACCAGAAGGTCGGCGAAGTGAGCCAGGGACGGGTTGCGGCGTAGTGGCCGATCGCCTTCACCACGCCCGACTCCGCCCCGTAGACCACGGCCGCAGCGGCTGACCAGGCGAGACAGCGCCAGGCCAGCGGACCGCGGGCGCCGGCCAGCGCCAACGCCGCGGCCACCCCGAACCCGGCGAGCGTGCCGGCCACCAGCCAGCCGTCGCTGAGCACGGGGTAGGGGGCGGCGTGGCTGATCGCCACCCAGGCGAAGCCGGCCGTCCCGAACACGGTCAGGCCTGCCGCGCCCCAGATGGAGGGAGTGATCGGACTGCGGTGCACACGGGCGGCGAGCAGGATCGTCCAGGGAACGGCGAGGACGCCGATCGGCTGCACCACCGTCACCGGCGCCAGCAGCAGCGCGGTCATCTGCAGCACGGCGCCCACCCCGGTGAGCGCCAGCCCGCCGAGCCATCGCGGATTGCGGACGACCGCGAGCAGTTCCTTCCCGGACAGCTTGGTGCCGGGCTTCGCCGCGGTGGCCCCGACCGCGACGTGCTGGACGACGGACGCGACGGCGAGCGCCACCGAGGCGAGCACCGTGAGGACGACAGCGAGCGGGATGTTCTGTTGCACCAATCTCCCTAGAACGGCCAGACCACGGGCACCCAGAACACGGCCACCGCGACGAACAGCAGCAGCAGCGGCAGGCCCAGCTTCCAGTAGTCGGTGAACCGGTAGCCGCCCGGTTCCATCACCATGGTGTTGGCCGCCGTGGCGACCGGGGTGAGGAACGACGCGGCGCCGGCGACGGTGAGCGCCATCATGAAGGGCAGCACCGAGACGTGCAGGTCGGCGGCCAGCACAGTCGCGATCGGCACCATGATCAGCACGGTCGCGGTGTTCGAGATCAGCTGTCCGAGCACGACCGTGAGCACGCACATGGCCAGCAGTGCCAGCCTCGGAGAGGCGCCGCCGATCAGTTCCAGCAGGCCCTTCGCGATCAGGTCGGCCGTGCCGGTGGAGATGAAGGCGGTGGACAGCGGGATCATCCCTGCGACCAGCACGACCGTTGTCCAGGACACCGAGCGGTAGGCCTCGGCGGGGGTGAGCACCCTGGTCAGCACGATCGCGCCCGCGGCCAGCAAGCCGGCCACGGCGGGCGGTACGACGCCCGTCGCCAGCAGCACGACCATGGCGGCGAGGATGGCGATCGCCCGCCTGGCTCCCGGGCCGAGCGGCACGGAGCGGCGCAGGCCGTCCGGGTCGTCCACGACGAGCACGTCGGGTCCTGCGGTGTGCTGTTCCAGATGTTCCCAGGTGCCGCGCAGCAGCAGGGTGTCGCCGGCCCGCAGCACGGCGTCCGCCCCGGTGAGGTCCTCGCCCGCCCGCTGCAGCCCGAGGACGACCAGGTCACCGCTGGGGGTGGTCATGCCCGGGAACAGGTGCAAGCCGATCAGCTCCGACCGGGGCGGGATCACCACTTCGGTGACGCCCTTGCGGGCGCCGAGGAGTTCGGTGTCCGCGGGGAGCGCGTACTGCTCGCGCAGGGTGCGGGCGTGGTTCCCGACGTCGGCGGGCAGCGCGGTCGGGGCACGGTGGGGGAGCAGGCGGCTCCCGAGCAGCACGATGATCGCGATGGTGCCGACCAGCAGCGGCAGCCCCGCGAGGCCGAACTCGAAGAAGGTGAACGGGCGGGCCCCCGCGTCGGCGGCGGCCTCACTGACGATGATGTTCACCGGCGTGCCGGTGAGGGCGAGCATCGAGCCGGCGTGGGCGGAGAACGCCAGCGGCATCAGCATCTGGCTGGGAGTGAGCCCGACCCGGATCGCCACGACGACGACCAAGGGGACGAGTGCGGCGACGGCGCCGTTCACACTGATCAGGGCGGTCAGGAGGGCGACGAGCAGGCAGACGACGACCAGCAGCGGCGTCCGCTTCTCCCCGCCGCGGCTGATCACCTGCTGCCCGGCCCACGCAGTGACGCCGGTGGAGTCGAGCGACTCCGAGACGATGAACAGGGTGGCGATGAAGACCACGGTCGGGTCGCCGAAGCCGGCCAACGCCTGGTTGAGCGTGAGGACGCCGGTGGCCCACAGCGCCAGCGCGACGCCGAGGGCGACGATTCCCATCGGCACCCGGCCGGACATGAAGGCGACGACGGCCAGCACCAGGATGGTCAGCACGATCGCCACGGGACTCACGGCTGAACCCTATCCGCAGCGAGCCTCCGTCGCGGCTCCTCGCCGGGTGGACGGAAACGAGAACCGTCCCCTTATCGGCCACACCCGGCCCTGGCCGAAAAGGGGACGGTTCTCGTTCTCGGCCACACCCGGATCGACCCACTGCGGGGGTCGGCGGCATAGTGTCTGATCGTCACCGCCACAGAGAAGGAGTGCCATGACCCGCAGCCCGCACAAGCTCATTCCCGCCGACTTCACGCCGGTGCCCTCGCTGGGCGCCGGCTGTGAGGTGAGCGCGGTCCCGGAGTTCGCGCCCGACCTCGACGCGGTAGCCCTCCTGGTCGGCACCGGCACCGATCTGGCGGGCGTGGTCGGGCTGGGCGCCGAGGCCCTCGCCGCGGCGGGCTTCGACGCGTCCGCCGGCAGCAGCCTCGTCGTCGCCCGCGACGGTCACCCGCTGGTGCTGGTGGGTGTGGGCGCGCTCGACGAGCTGGACGCCGACAGCCTGCGGGACGCGGCTGCCGCCGCGGCGCGCGCAATCGCGAAGAAGGGCGGACGGATCGGCATCGACGTACCCGCAACCGGCGTCGAGGCCCGGATCGCAGGCCAGGTGCTCACCGAGGGCGCGCTGCTCGCCCGCTACCGCTACGCGGTGCTGAAGGCGGAGCCCAAGGAGGTCCCGCTGGAGGAGCTGCAGCTGAGGGTCGCAGGGGCGGACGCCGCCGCGCTGGCGGCGGGGATCGCCACGGCGCTCGTCACCGTCCGCGCGGCAACGGTCGCCCGGGACCTCGCGAACACCCCGCCCGGGCATCTCACCGCGACCGACCTGGCCGAGGTGGCTGCGGAGCTCGGGGCCGAGTTCGGTTTCGAGGTGGAGTCCTTCGGCAAGGCGGCGCTGATCGAGATGGGCTGCGGCGGCATCCTCGGGGTGAACGCGGGCAGCGAGGAGGACCCGCGGCTCGTCCTGCTCACCTACACCCCCACCGGCGACCCGTCCGGACACCTCGGGCTGGTCGGCAAGGGCATCATGTACGACTCCGGCGGTATCAGCCTGAAGCCGTCCGATCCGATGCACCTGCTGATGAAGATGGACATGGGCGGCGCCGCGGCCGTGCTGGGCGCTTTCACCGCGCTGCGCGACCTCGGCACGAGCGCAGCGGTCTCGGGATGGCTGTGCTGCACCGACAACATGCCGTCCGGGTCGGCCTACAAGCTCGGTGACGTGCTCACCTGCCGCAACGGGAAGACCGTCGAGGTGAAGAACACCGACGCCGAGGGCCGGCTGGCGATGATGGACGGCCTGGCGCTCGCGGTCGAGGCCGGCGTGGACGCGATCGTCGACATCGCCACCCTGACCGGTGCGGCGCTGATGGCGCTGGGCAAGTCCCGGGCGGCCGTGCTCGGTAACCACCAGGGCATGGTCGACCGGGTGCGGGAGGCGTCCGCCGCCACCGACGAGCCGGTATGGCAGCTCCCGCTGGAGCGGAAGTACCGCAAGCAGCTCGACTCGGACATTGCGGACATCTCGAATCTCGGTGGCCCGCATGCGGGCGCGACCACGGCTGCGCTGTTCCTCGACGAGTTCGTCGCGGGCACGCCGTGGGCCCACATCGACATCGCCGGCACCATGTCGAGCGACGCCGACGAGGCCTGGCGCTCCGCCGGCGCCACCGGTTTCGGGGCCCGGCTGCTGGCGAACCTCGCCTCCGGCTTCACCGCCTGATCCCTGATCGTGGGACTCCGCACGGCGCTGCGGGGTCCCACGGGTCCGGAAAAGGCCGCGCGGCGGGTTCAGGCCGCGTCTGCTCTCGTCCCGACCAAGTCGGCGGCATCCTCCCGCCCGCTGGGTTCGCTCATGCGTCCTCCCCTGCGAGCATCAGGTACACGGCGCGCCGGGCCCCGGCGACGATCGCCGTGGCCTTCTCGCGCAGCGCGTCGTCACCGGTCTCCTCGACCTGTGCCAACGCTCCGAACAGCGACTGGGTCGCCTCGCGGAGCTTGACGGACGCGCCCTCGGCCGCCGCGTACACCTTCCAGGGCTCCGTGTCCCCGGAATCGGCGACCGTGCGCCGGCCGTAGTCGGTGATGCTGAAGACGCGCCGGGAGCCCTCGTTTCGGCTGCGGATCAGGCCCTGTTCCTGCAGCATTCGCAGGGTGGGGTAGATGCTGCCGGCGCCGGGACGCCACACACCTCCGCTGCGCTCGGCGAGCTCCTGGATGATCTGGTAGCCGTGCATGTCGGCCCCGGCGAGCAGCGCGAGGACCGCGGCCTGGACGTCGCCGCGCCGGACCCGGTTGGGCCCGCGATGCGACCAGCCCCCGCGTCCGCCGTGCCGAGGATCGGGCAGGTCTCTCATGGTGGTCTCCTTCGAGGGCTATCGATACACATCACGATATATCGCACGGGTCGAAACGTCCAGTATCGCGGATGTCACTCGGACCGGCACGCGCTCACGCGCGCCTTCGTGGAAGGGTGAGGTGAGCTCGGGGACGGATTGCCGTGGGCCGGTCCGTCCGCGTACGATTTGGTCAATCGATTTAGCCGCAGGGGCAGACGTTCGTCCCCTGGATGGCTAACCTGCTGGTGGTGACAACTTCGAGGAGTCCACATGGACGTGCGCTTCCCTGACGTGACCGACCTGGCCGCCGTGCCGACCGGGGACATGCCCGGCGACAAGGTCCAGATCGAGGACGCCCACCTGGCCAAGGCGAGAGTGATCTTCCCGGAGCTGTGGCGGCTCCTCGAACCCCTGCTGGCCGACGGCGGACGCGCTGTCGTCGCTGTCTGCGGGGGTTCGGGCGTGGGCAAGTCAGAGACCGGCTCGCTGCTGGCCTACGGGCTGAACGCGCTCGGCGTGGGTGCCTACGTGCTCTCCGGGGACAACTATCCCCGACGCATCCCTGCGGTGAACGACGCTGAGCGGCTCCGGACCTTCCGGGTGGGCGGCGTGCAGGGGCTGGTCGCCAGAGGCGTCTACGACGCAGCGGTCCGGGACGACCTGGCCGCACTGGTGGCGTCCGACCAGGACGCGGATCCCGGCGAGATCGCCGCACACCCGTGGCTGTCCACCTACCAGAAAGCCGGACGCCGGGCACTCTCCGGCTACCTGGGTACTCCGGCGGAGACCGACTTCGGCGAGATCAGCGGAATCCTGGCCGCTTTCCACGCCGGCGCTCCCGAGCTGATGCTGAAGCGGATGGGCCGCACGCCCGACCAGCTCTGGTACGACGCGGTGGACGTTCGTGACGTCCGCGTGGTCGTGGTGGAGTGGACGCACGGCAACTCCGACCACCTGGTCGGCGTGGACATCCCGATCCTGCTGAACAGCACCCCTGAGGAGACCCTCGCGCATCGTCGCTCCCGCAGCAGGGACGGCGCGGTCGACAGCCCGTTCACCACGATGGTGCTCGAGATCGAGCAGGAGAAGCTGCACGCCCAGGCGCCGAAAGCGCGGATCATCGTCGCCAAGTCCGGCGAGCTGCTCGACTACGACGGCTACCTCAAGGCGATGGGAGCCGACCTGCCCGGGGCGGGCGTGATGCTGAACGTCTACCCCGACAGCATCGGCGGCACCCTCGCCGACCTGGTCACGTTCGTGCGGCGTCCCGAACTGGCGGACGTGTTCAGCTCGGCCTACCTGCTGCCCAGCGTCTTCAACACCGATCTGGACCGTGGCTTCTCTGTGATCGACTACAGCCTTTCCGAGCAGTTCGCCACGCCAGCTGACCTCGCCGCGCTCGCGGAGGAGGGCATCGACTTCACGTTCGACTTCATCCTCAATCACGCCTCGGTGCTGTCCCCGCAGTTCCAGGACATCCTGGCCCACGGCGAGCGGTCGAGGTTCACCGACTTCTTCATCGACTGGAACAAGTTCTGGGCCGGGCACGGCGAACTGACCCCGGAGGGCTACGTGCAGCCCGACCCCGAGCTGATCCGGGACATGTTCTTCCGCAAGCCGGGCCTGCCGATCCTGATGGTGCGGCTGCCCGACGGCACAGAGAAGCCGTACTGGAACACCTTCTACCAGGAGGTGCGCTACACCGCTCCGGGCACGCAGGACCTGATCCGGGCGACCGGGCTGCAGTACGGGCGCGCCGAGGTGCTCTCCGGGAGGGTGGCAGCGGCGCTCGCGTCCGGGCAGCGTCCGGGCGGGGCCGACTTCAGCGGCTTCGAATCGGTCCGGGACGCTGTGGTCGACCTCGTGGAGGGGAGCCGCACCTACCTCGGCCAGATGGACCTGAACATCGCCAGCCCGCTGGTCTGGGAGTTCTATGCCGACACCCTCGACAAGCTGGCCGGCTACGGCGCGCAGATCGTCCGGCTGGACGCCTTCGCGTACGCCCCGAAGGAGCCGGGGCTGAAGAACTTCCTCAACGACCCCGGCACCTGGGACCTGCTCGCCCGGGTGAAGGAGCTGGCCGACCGGCGCGGGCTGAGGCTGCTGCCGGAGATCCACTCCACCTACGCCGAGGGTATCCACGAGGTGCTGGCGGCGAAGGGGTTCCTCACCTACGACTTCTTCCTGCCCGGCCTGCTGATCGACGCGCTCGACCGGCGCGATGCCTCCACGCTCAAGCGGTGGATCGGCGAGCTGCTCGCCAAGGACATCCACACGGTGAACATGCTGGGCTGCCACGACGGCATTCCGCTGCTCGACCTCAAGGGCCTGCTGGACGAGGAACGGATCCAGGCGCTGATCGCGACCATCGTCGGCCGTGGCGGCTACGTCAAGGACCTGCACGGCGCGAAGAACCTGTACTACCAGGTGAACGCCACCTACTACAGCGCGCTCGGGGAGAGCGACGCGCGGCTGCTGCTGGCGCGCGCCGTCCAGTTGTTCATGCCGGGCAAGCCGCAGGTCTGGTACCTGGACCTGTTCGCAGGGAAGAACGACCACGCAGCGGTGGAGCGGGCCGGATCGGGCGGGCACAAGGAGATCAACCGGACGAACCTGGGCGCCGACGACATTGCAGCCGGGCTGACCCGGCCGGTCGTGCGGCGCCAGCTCGAGTTGCTGAGGTTCCGCAACAGCTTCGGCGCGTTCGGCTTCGACGCGGAGTGCGAGGTGGCCGACACCGGCGCCGAGCGGCTGCTGGTCACCTGGCGCAAGGGCGCCTTGTCCGCGACGCTGGACGCCGACCTGGCGTCCGAGTCGTTCACGATCACTGCCACTGATGCCGACGGGACGCCCCGCACCATCTGAGGCTCCGACCTCGCGCGCCGCGGCGTTCCCGAAGAGAAGACCGTGCGGCCGTGACGTGGCGTCGCGCCGTGACCGTCCTCAGGATGGACAGGTGGTCGGCCCGAACGCGCGCAGCAGCAGCGCGGGCACTGCCAGCAGGCCGGTGAAGAGCACTCCGGTGAAGGTGACCGGGCCGCGTCCGAGCAGGATGAAGGTGCCGGCCAGCAGGAGGAGGGGGCCGGCGGCACACGTACTCGTCGCGGCTGGGGCGCCGCGGGAGGGGAGATAGCTCGCGCCGACCAGTGCACCGAGGGCGGACAGCACGCCGAGGACGGCAAGGATGGCCGGGTCCTGCGGCCAGCCAGCGACCGCGGCGTACGCCGGTAGCAGGGCGACGGCGAGGATGATCGCTGCGATGCTCTGGCGGGTACCCCAGGCTGCGCGCCAGTACGCGGGCCCGGAGAGTTTCTCGGGGCGGACGGCATCCAGCGCGCGTGGGACGCGTCCGAAGAACTCCTCCGGCGAACCCATGCTGTCTCCTTCTGCGCGACGCGGCACTTCCGACGCCCACTCACGCCGCGGGGCGTCGCGTGCGGGCGTGGTGCTGTGGGGAACGGCGGACATGAGGGGCCGTCGGCCGCGCCGCATCGGTCGGTCCCTTCGTTTGAGTCAGCACCGGGACCGGTCGTCGGCGCGGCCGACGGGTAACTCATACCCCAGGGGGTATTATATCAGTGGTTCTGCGGGAAGCCCAGCTGCAACCCGCGGGCACTCGGGTCCGGCCAGCGGCGGGTCACTGTCTTCGAGCGAGTGAAGAAGTGCACGCCCTCGGTCCCGTGTGCGTGGGAATCGCCGAACAGCGAGTTCTTCCAGCCGCCGAAGGAGTAGTAGGCCATCGGGACCGGTACCGGCACGTTGATCCCGACCATGCCGGACTGCACCTCGATCTCGAACTTCCGCGCCGCGCCGCCGTCATTGGTGAAGATCACCGAGCCGTTGCCGTAGGGGTTGGCGTTGATCAGGCCGAGACCCTCATCGAAACCGGACACCCGCACGACCGAGAGCACCGGGCCGAAGATCTCGTCGGTGTAGATGCTCATGTCGGTGGCGACGTTGTCGAACAGGGTGGGCCCGACGAAGTAGCCGTCGGAGGCGCCGTCGAAGGGACCCTCCCGACCGTCCACCACCAGCGTGGCCCCAGCCTGCGCGCCGGCCGCGATGTAGCCGGTGATCCGGTCGCGGGCCTGCCGGGTGACGATCGGCCCCATGTCGACGCCGGTGCTGCCGTCGCCGGTCCGCAGCGTCCGGACGCGCGCGACGATCTTCTCGACCAGTTGGTCCGCGATCGAGTCGGTGGCCAGGACGACGGAGACCGCCATGCAGCGCTCGCCCGCCGAACCGAAGCCACCGTTCACCGCGGCGTCCGCAGCCAGTTCAAGGTCGGCGTCCGGGAGCACCAACATGTGGTTCTTCGCCCCGCCGAGCGCCTGGACGCGCTTGCAGTTGGCCGTCCCGCGCTCGTACACATAGCGGGCGATCGGAGTGGACCCGACGAACGAGACGGCCTTCACTGCGGGATTGTCGAGGAGGGCGTCCACGGCCTCCTTGTCGCCGTGCACCACGTTCATCACGTCGGCGGGCAGGCCGGCCTCGCGCCACAGTTCGGCGATCGCGTTGACCGCGGACGGATCCTTCTCTGACGGCTTGATGATCACGGCATTGCCGGCCGCGATCGCGATCGGCACGAACCACATCGGCACCATCGCAGGGAAGTTGAATGGGGAGATCACGCCCACCACGCCCAACGGCTGCAGGAGCGAGTAGGAGTCGACGTTCGTCGAGACGCTCTCGGAGTGACCGCCCTTGAGCAGGTGCGGGATCCCGCAGGCGAACTCGACCACCTCGAGGCCGCGGGTGACCTCACCGAGGGCGTCGGACACGGTCTTGCCGTGTTCGGAGGTGATGAGCTCCGCGATCCGCTCCTTGTGGGCGTTGAGCAGCTCACGGAAGGCGAACATCACGGTGCCGCGGCGGGTCATCGACAACGAGCCCCAGGCTGCTGCGGCCTTCTCGGCGCGGGCGACGACCTCGTCGACCAGCTCCTTCGAGGCGAGGTCGACGGCTCCGGTCTGCAGCCCGGTGGCGGGGTTGTACACCGGCGCAGTGCGTTCTGCGGTGCCGGTCCAGTACTCGTGGCCGATCAGGTGGGTGATCCGGCGCGGCGTCGCATCGGAGGGCTCAGGGCTTGTCATGGACAAATGTTAACACAATAGGACCTTATACAGGTGGGGGTATTCTTGCGCACGCGTGCGGCGCTTCCTCCCCGCAAACTGTCCCGTAGAGGCCGTAGTCGGCCTCTACGGGACACTCTGCGTGGGTTGCGCAGGGGTCAGCCGCCGGCGAAGGGTGGCAGCACGTCCACGCGGGCGCTGCCGGGGATGGGCTCGTCCGGGTCGCGGACGGCGCTGCCGTTGACCAGAAGGGTGCAGCGGGCGAGCACCACTGCCAGGGCCTGGTTCTGCTCGCCGAGGCGATCGAGGAGCCCGCCGGCGGTGAGTTGCTCCCCGGTGAGGGTGGTGGTGGCGGTGCCCGCAGCGTCGGCGGCACCGGCGTAGAACCGGATCTCCACCCTCAGCCGCCGATCGCGCTCATCGTGCGTGCGGGCTGGTGGAAGCCGGGAGCGCCGATGCCGTGCCCCGCCGCCTTCCCGAGGTGAGCCGCCCGCCACAAAGTGGCGAGCTCGGCGTCGCCTGCACCCTCACGCAGCGGCGTGCGCAGGTCGGTCTCGGTGTGGGCGAACAGGCAGGTGCGCAACTGGCCGTCCGCAGTGAGCCGGGTGCGGTCGCACGCTGCGCAGAACGGCGCGGTGACGGAGGCGATCACCCCGATCCGGCCCGACGGGAGGTCTGCGGACGTGGCCACCCACTCCTGCGCAGCGGCGGCACCGCGTCCGGGCGCCTCGGTGAGGGTGAACCGGGTCCGCAGCTGCGCGAGGATCTCCGCTGCCGGCACCATCACGGCCGGGTCCCAGCCGTGCTCAGGGCCCAGCGGCATCTGCTCGATGAACCGCAGCCGGTAGCCGTGCGCGAGGCAGAACTCTGCCAGCGGCACCACGTCCGCCTCGTTCACCCCGCGCATCACCACGGTGTTCACCTTCACCGGCCGCAGCCCGGCGGCATCCGCAGCGGCGAGGCCGGCCAGCACTGCGTCCAGCCGGTCGCGACGCGCAAGAGTCGCATACCGCTCCCGGTCCAGCGAGTCCAGCGACACATTCACCCGACCCAGCCCGGCCCGCCGCAACTCGTCAGCCTGCCGTTCCAGCCCGACCCCGTTGGTGGTCAGCATCAGCTCCGGCGCAACACCGTCCGGCGTCCGCAACCGGGCTACCGCCGCGACGATGCCGGCCAGCCCGCGCCGCAACAGCGGCTCACCCCCGGTGAAGCGCACCCGGCTCACCCCGAGCTTCTCCACCGCCACACCGACCAGCCGCACCACCTCGGCGTCGGTCAGGACGTCAGGGCCCGGCAGCCACGGAAGGCCCGCGGCCGGCATACAGTACGTGCACCGAAGGTTGCAGCGATCCGTCAACGAGACCCGGAGGTCGCGGGCAACCCTTCCGTGAGCATCGCTGAGCCCGGTGACGGGCTTCACGGCGACGGACACCCTGCCTCCTGGGCTCTCGGGACGCACCACGCTAACCCGCCGGGCATCCTCGATCCAGTACGAAATTCTTACGGCGGACAGCAGTGGTTGCCGCGCGGAGGGCTCGTGGAGCAAGGTGGCCGGGTGCGCGAGCTTCTCACGGTGGAGCAGTACCAGGCCGACCTCGCCGCCCTGGTCGGCGCGGACGTTCGGACCGAGGACGTGCCGCTGACCGCGGCGGGCGGACGGGTGCTCGCCGTAGCTGCCCACGCCGCGACCAGTCTGCCGCCCTTCGACAACTCCTCGATGGACGGCTACGCGGTCCGGTTCGCCGACGTGGCGACCGTCCCGGTCGCGCTCGCCGTGGTCGGGGAGTCGAGGGCCGGGGACCGCGAGGCGCCGCACGCCGGGCCGGGGGAGTGCGTGCGGATCATGACCGGAGCACCACTGCCCGGCTGGGCGGACGCCGTGGTGCCGGTCGAGGACACGGACGAGGGCCCGGACCGGGTCGAGGTACGGGTCGCGCCGACGGGGCCGGGGGCGTTCGTCCGGCGCGCCGGCGAGGATGTCGGCCCCGGCGCGCTCGTCGCCGACGCCGGTGCGACGCCCACCGCGGGCCTGATCGGCGCGCTGGCCGCGGCGGGCATCGACCCCGTCGCCGTGCGTCCGCGGCCGGTGGTGGCCCTGTGTGCCACCGGCGACGAACTCGCCGCGCCCGGCGCGGAACTCGCGTACGGCCAGATCCACGACGCCAACACCCCGGCGCTCGCCGCCCGCCTCGCGCAGGCCGGAGCCGAGGTGGTCGCTGCCGAGCCAGTCGGCGACGATCCGCGCGCGCTCACCCTCTGGCTGGATGCCGTCGCCCCGTCGTCGGCCCTGATCGTGCTCACCGGCGGGGCCAGCGTCGGAGCCTACGACGTGGTCAGGGACGTGTTGCAGGGCGCCGGCGGCACGTTCCGGCACGTCCGCGTGCAGCCGGGCAAGCCGCAGGGCTGGGCCCGCTGGCGGGGGACGCCGGTCGTGGCGCTCCCGGGCAATCCCGTCTCCGCCGCCCTGAGCTGCGAGCTGTTCGTGCGGCCGCTGCTGGACCGCATCCTCGGCCGCCCCGAGCCGCCGTGGTTCACGGCCGTGGCCGCGGTCGGCTGGTCGTCACCAGCCGGACGCAGGCAGCTGGTCCCCGTGCGACTGGTCGGCGGCCCGGATGGACGGCTGCTCGCCACCCCTGCCCACCCGCGTGGCTCGGCGTCCCACCTGGTCACCGCGCTGGCCCACGCCGACGGCTACGTTGCGGTGCCAGAGGACGCCACCGCGGTGGCGCCCGGCGACCTGCTCCCGCTGAGGCTGTTGTGAGCCGGCTCGCCCCGCTGGTGGCGCCCGGCCCGGAGCTGTCCGCCCCGGAAGCGGAACGGTTCGCCCGGCACCTGCCGATCCCGGGGGTCGGAGCCGAGGGGCAGCGGCGGCTGCGGGCCGCACGGGTCTGCGTGGTGGGCGCCGGCGGGCTGGGCAGCCCGGCCCTGCTCTACCTGGCCGCCGCAGGGGTGGGCACGCTCGGCGTGGTCGATCCCGACCTGGTCGAGGTGGTGAACCTGCAGCGTCAGGTGCTCCACTCGACCGCGGGGATCGGGACGACGAAGGCGGCCAGCGCCGCGGCCCGGCTGGCTCAGCTCGACCCGTCGGTGCGGGTGGTGGAGCACCCGGTGCGGCTGGAGCCCGGCACCGCCGCGGAGATCCTTGGCGGCTACGACCTGGTCGTTGACGCGGTGGACAACTACCCCACCCGCTACCTGATCTCGGATGTGTGCGCGGAACTCGGCGTCCCGGTGGTGTGGGGCGCCGTACAGGTGACCCGGGCGCAGGTGAGCGTCTTCTGGAGCCGTCCGGTCGGCCCGGACGGGCCGCTGACCGGGATCACGCTGCGCGACCTCCACCCCGAACCGCCGGATCCGGCCACCTGGGTGACCGCGGCGCAGGTGGGCGTGCTCGGTGCGCTGTGCGGCCAGGTCGGCGCACTGATGGCCACCGAGGCGATCAAGCTGGTCACCGGAGCCGGCGAGCCGCTGTTCGGCCGCCTGCTCTACCTGGACGCGATGACCGCCACCGCGGCGGAACTGCCACTGACCCCGAGGAGGAACCGATGAGCGAGTTCAGCCATCTCGACGATGCGGGGAAGGCCCGGATGGTCGACGTTACCGCCAAGGCGGTGAGCGTGCGAAGCGCGAGCGCAGAGGGATTCGTGCGGTGTCCCGACGCCATGGTCGCGCTGCTCCGCTCGGGCGGCATGCCGAAGGGCGATGTGCTCGCTGTGGCCCGGATCGCCGGCATCGCCGCGGCCAAGCGGACGCCGGAACTGCTGCCACTGGCACACGTGATCGGCGTCCACGGCGTCGAGGTGGACGCGGAGGTGGTCGAGGGCGGTGTCGCGCTGCGGGCCACCGTGCGGGCGACCGACCGCACCGGGGTCGAGATGGAGGCGCTCACCGCGGTGTCGGTGGCAGCACTCGCCGTCGTCGACATGGTGAAGGGACTGGACCGTCGGGTCGAGATCGAGCATGTGCTCCTGGTCGCGAAGTCCGGCGGCCGCTCGGGAGAGTGGCGCCGCGACTGAGCTGCCCGGCTCGGACCGGGCTCTCGAGCGGGTCAGCCCGGTCAGTCCTGCTCGACGGTGAACTGCGGTTCGCCTGCTCGGCAGGTGCCCCTGACCTTGGTGTCGGTGTCACCGTCGCTGCGGTGGAACTCGACCTCCAGCGCTTCCGGTCCCCTTCCCTCGATATCGACGGCATACCCGTCGGCCGGCACAGCGGCGTCGAGCGTGATCCGCTCCAGGCGGCAGGTCGCGGTGACCCGGCCGGGCGTCCCTTTCCAGGACCGCTGCACGGCGAGGGTCGCGGTGGTGCGGGTTCGGGTGGCCGTCGCTCGCGGAGTCGGTGGATGAGTCGGTGCGTGGGTGGACGGGCGGGTCGTCGCAGGCGTCGAGGGGCGGGTGGGAACGGGTGTCGGTGACGCGGTCGTCGTTGCGACGGCCGTCATGCTGCTGGTGGGCAGTTGTGGGGCCGCCATGCTGGTGACACGAGAGCCGGCGTGCGAGATCGCCCACCACACTGCGGTGGTGGACAGCAGGACGAGGACGACCCAGACTCCGGCCCAGGCCAGAAGTGGGAGCCGACGCATCATCCGGACATCATGCCGCATCCTGCACGACCCGACGGTGGCGTAGGGTCACACCATGGCGCTGGTCCTGATCGTCGAGGACGACGTGGCGATCCGGGCTGCACTGAAGCGGGTGCTCACCGAGCGCAGGAATGCGGTCTCGGTGGCGGGCACGGGAATGGCGGGAATGGCGCTCCTGATCCAGGAGCAGCCCGACATCGTGCTCCTCGATCTCGGGCTCCCCGACATCGACGGGTTCGGGGTGCTGGGCATGATCCGCGGCGTCAGCGACGTCCCCGTGATCGTGATCACCGCGCAGGACGACGACCGTTCGATTGTGCGCGCGCTCGACGCCGGCGCCGACGACTACGTCACCAAGCCCTTCGGCGCCGACCAGGTTGCTGCCCGGATCCGGGCCGTGCTGCGGCGCGCCCGCAGTGAGCTGGACGAGGACGAAGTGCCGATCGTGATCGGCGATCTCGTGATCGACCCGCTCCGGCGCAAGGTCACCCTCGCCGGCAGCCCGGTGGCCTTCTCCCGCAAGGAGTTCGACGTGTTGCTCCTGCTCGCCCAGCGCGCGGGCGCCGTCGTGACCAAGCGCGAGCTTCTCACCGAGGTGTGGCAGCAGCCTTTCGGCGGGGCGGATCGCACCGTCGACGTGCACCTCAGCTGGATCCGCAGGAAGCTCGGTGAGACCCCAGCCCAGCCCCGCTACCTGCACAGCGTCCGGGGGGTTGGGGTGCGGATGGTCGATCCTGGACAGGCCACCCCGTGACCCGACGCATCACCATCCTCGTGGCGGTCATCTCCACCGCACTGCTCGTCTCCTTCCTGGTGCCGCTCGCGCTCCTGGTCAGGACGCTGGCCGAGGACCGCGGCATGGCGCGGGCCGACCAGGCTGCGCGCAACGTGGCGATCCTGGTGACCGGCATCAACGAGCCATCGCAGCTGGCGCTTCTCGTGGACGCCGCGGCGGAGTCGTCCGGGGTTGCGGTCGGCGTCATTCCCCGGGTCGGTGACCCGCTGGGGAACGTCGGCCCGATCGATCCGGCCGAGCTCGCCCGGGCCCGCGGCGGCGAGGCGTTCTCGGTCGTCGACGCGACGGGCGGACGCGTCTACGTGCCGATCGCCCATGAGCGGGGAACCAGCGTCGTCGTCGCGACCATCCCTGCTGCGGAGCTGTACGCCGGGGTTGCCGAGGCGTGGTGGATGATCGGCGGAACCGGCACGGTGTTGTTCCTTGCTTCGCTGCTGATCGCGGCAAGGGCGTCCCGGCAGATCAGCGAGCCATTGCTCGAGGTCGCGGCAACCGCGCACCGGCTGCGGGACGGCGATCTCACCGCGCGCGCCGCAGAGGAGGGGCCGGTGGAGACCCGAGAGCTGGCGTCCGCGCTCAACGGACTGGCCGAGCGGATCCGCGGCCTGCTGGTCGAGGCGCGGGCGGGCGTCGGCGAACTCGCCCACCGCCTCCGGACGCCGGTCACGGCCCTTCGTCTCGACCTTGATGCGGTCGACGACCCGGAGCTGGCTGACCGGCTCCAGGAACGGGTGGCGGCCTTGCAGGGCGCGATCGACGTCATCGTGAAGGAGGCCCGGCGCGAGGTTCGTGAGGACCTCAGCCCCGGATGTGATCTCGTCCCCGTCGTTCGCGAGCGGGTCGAGTACTGGCGGGCCCTCGCCGACGACCAGGGACGGTCCGTGCGGCTCGATCTCCCTTCTGCCCCGGCGTGGTCGGGACTGGCCCGGCCCGAGGCTGACGACGTGGTCGACATCCTGATCGAGAACGTGTTCGCCCACACGCCCGATCGTGTCGACTTCGACGTGTCGCTCTGGCTGGCCGGGGGCGAGGTTCACCTCGAGGTCCATGACCAGGGGCCGGGTTTCGCCGCCAGCAGTGCCAACCGGACCGGGTCCACGGGCCTCGGACTCGAGATCGCACGACGAACTGTCGCCGCCCTCGACGGCCGGCTGGTCACCTCACCGGTCGGCCGGGCCGGCGCCAGCGTGGAGCTCGTGTTGCCGCGGCGGGACGGGACGCCGATCCCCGAGCGGTCCGGATCGTCTCCTGACCGCTGATCGGGGGTCAGTCGTCGGCATCCTCGCCGTGATCTTCCTCGTGGTGCTCGTCCTCGTCGTGATCGTCATCGTCGTGGTGCCGGTCCTGCTTCGCGGTCCTGGTCGACCCGCCAGAGCTTCCCTTCGAGGATCTGTGCGTTTCCACGACCGTGATCACCTTGGGCTTCGCCTGCTTGACCACGGTCTTCACCATCGTCGTCACACAGGCGCCGTCGGTGAGCACTGCCGGAGGATCGCACGGGGCGAAGGTGTACACCGTTTCCTGTTTCGGCACGTCCTGGGGCTGGACGGGCGGCGTGTTCATCGCGCCGTAGGCGACGGACGCGCCCGCCGTCCCCACGATGATCGACGTGGCGGCGACAGCAGCGTTCAACAGATGCATGGCTCTCCTCGGGTCTTCTCCAGTCTCGGGGTGGCGGTGGCCGGCGTCACGCGAATCAAGCCGGGCTTAACCCAGGCTTGACGAAGGCTTGCCTGCGAATGGTGCAGCGTTGAACTGGACCAGAGAAGGGGTGCAGCATGACCTACTCAGCACGCAGCCGGGACCGCTTCCGCCTCGTGGCATCGGCAACCACCGGCGCGGTCGCTGCGGCGTGCGTGGCAGGCACCGGTGCGGTGATGGGAACCGCCTCCGCAGCCAATGCCCAGGGTGAGGTCGACAAGGCCGCCACGCGCCAGCGCGAGCTCGCCGCGCAGCCCCACGTCGTGGAGTTGCGCCGGCCCAGTGCGGTCGCGACCAAGATCAAGATCGTGACGAAGCCCGGCCCGGGCCCGCAGATTCGGGTGATCCGCGGCGGGGGCGGGTCGTCTGGCACGAGTTCGCGTTCGCGCCGAAGCGCGCCGAAGCCGCCCGTCACGTCCTCAGGGTCGTGAGAACGGCCACCTCCGCCCAGATCCGTTGGCGGTCGCTGGGGACGTACGTGGAACTCAGCGTCGCTGATGCAGACCGGTGCGACCCTGCCGAAAGCCGCGCACGGGTCCTGCTCGACCTGGTCGACCGCACCTGTAGTCGCTTCCGGCCGGATTCGGACCTGAGCCGCGTCAACGCCCGCGCCGGGAGCTGGGTGAGGTCCGATCCGCTGCTGGTCGCAGCCACGGTTGCGGCCGTCGAGGCTGCGGAGCACACCGACGGTATCGTCCACCCGCTGCTCGGAAGGGTCGTGGTCGGGTTGGGATACGACCGGACCTTCACTGCGCTGCAGCCTGGCAGGGCCGCCGGTGCCCGGATCGCCCCACCGCCGGTGGACTCCTGGCGATCGATCGAGTGGGACGCCGACGCGATCCGGATCCCTCGCGGCACCGCGCTCGACCTCGGCGCGGTCGCGAAGGCGTGGGCGAGCGACCTGATCAGCCGGACGATCTCCGAGGAGCAGCAGACCAGCGTCGCGCTCAGCCTCGGCGGCGATGTGGCGGTCTCGCACGCCGGTCGCCCGACCTGGTGGCCGATCGAGATCCGTGACCACCCCGATTCGGAGGGGACGGTCGAGGTCGCCATCGCGGAGGGTGGCCTGACCACGTCGTCGACCGTTGTGCGGAGATGGACGGCTGGCGGCGTGATCCGCCATCACCTGGTCGATCCGCGCACGGGTGAATCGGCGCGGACCCGCTGGCGGACGGTGAGCGCCACCGGCCCCTCTGCGACGGCGGCGAACGTCGCCACGACGGCGGCCGTCATTCTGGGCGACGACGCGATCGAGTGGCTGACCCGACGCTCGGTCGCCGCCCGACTCGTTTCCGAGGACGGCACGGTCACGGTGACCGCGGGTTGGCCAGGGAAGGGAGTACAACGGTGAACGGACCCCTGCTGTGGTTCCTCAACCGCGGGACAGGGATCGTCCTGCTGGTGGTGATGACGATCTCGGTGGTGCTCGGCGTCCTCAGTGCGCGAGCCAGGGTGGGCGGTGGCACCCCGGGATTCGTCCGCGCCCTGGTGCACCGCAACGTCGCGCTGCTCGCCGTTGCCATGTTGGTCGTCCACGTGACCTCTGCCGTGGTGGACACCTACGTCGACATCCGGTGGTGGGACGCCCTGGTGCCTTGGGGTGGCCTCTATCAGCCCGTCTGGCTCGGCCTCGGCGCACTGGCTCTGGACCTGCTGGCTGCCGTCACCATCACCAGCCTGCTGCGCACCCGGCTGCCCCACGCCGCCTGGCGACTGGTGCACTGGGCCGGCTACCTCGCCTGGGGCATCGCGGTCGTCCACGGCATCGGGATCGGCACCGACACCGAGGCGCAGTGGTCGGTGGGGCTCACCACGGCCTGCGTCGTCGCGGTCGTGCTGGCAGCGGGCGTCCGGGTGACGGGAACGGTGCGGAAGGCGATCCGGGCATGAGCGCCTCGGTCGCAGAGGGGCCCCGCCTCCTCGCCCACCTGGACGAAGGGCCGGGCCTCGACCGGCACCGGCTCGCCCATCCGGCGCCCGCTGCCGTCTCGCTGGAGGGCCTGGCGGAGGCCGCGGAGGCCGCCGACCTGCGCGGACGCGGCGGGGCGGGTTTCCCCTTCGCCGTCAAGCTGCGCACGGCCGCGCGACGTGGCGCCGTGGTCGTGGTCAACCTCAGCGAGGGTGAACCGGCGAGCCACAAGGACGAGGCGCTCGCGATACTGCGCCCGCACCTGATCCTCGATGGCGCGGCCCTCGCGGCACACGCCCTCGGCACCAGGCGCGTCCACCTCGTGCTGCCCGGTGACCGGCCCCAGGTGAGCACGCGTATCCACGAGGCGGTCGCCGAGCGGCGCGCCGGCGAGAGACTGCAGTGGCGAATGCACGTCGCTGATGAGGGGTTCGTGAGCGGTCAGGCGCGAGCGGTGATCGAGCTCATGTCGGGGCGCGCCAACCTCCCGGTCACCGCCTGGGCCCCTGAGGCCATCTCGGGCTTCCACGGACGGCCGACCCTGCTCTCGAACGCGGAGACGTACGCGCAGTTGTACAGCATCTGGTCGCACGGGCCCGATCCGGCCACGATGTTGGTCACCCGCCATGCGGATACGGGCGCGGCGACGGTCGTGGAGGTCGAACTCGGAGCTCCGTGGAGCGCCGTGCTGAGCCCGGACGAACTCCGCCGTCCGGTACTGGTCGGCGGCTACCACGGGGTATGGGTGCCGGCCGGAGCCCTCGCGGACCGGCGCGTCGCTGCCGAAGACCTGGCCGACCTGGGGGCGAGGCTCGGCGCCGGAGTGGTGATGCCCCTTCCGTCCGGCGTCTGCCCGGTGGACCGGACGGCCCGGATCGTCTCCTACCTGGCCGCGCAGTCGGCGGGCCGCTGTGGGCCGTGCCGGAACGGGCTCCCCTCCCTCGCCCATGCGCTCGATCAGGCCCGGAAGGGGGCCGACAACGACGAACGCATCCAGGAGCTGTGCGGGCTGGTGTCCGGCCGCGGTGCGTGTGCTCATCCCGACGGGACAGCGCGCCTGGTCCGTTCCCTGTTGCGCTGGTTCGGCGACGAGTTGCACCTCCACCAACGACAGGAGTGTGGCCATGGCGCCCTCGCGCCTACGGGTTGACTGGCCCTCCTGCCACGGGCGTGGGCTGTGTCATGAACTGCTTCCCGAGCTCATCTCCCTCGACGAGTGGGGCTTCCCCATCGTCACCGGCGAAGTCCCTCCCGGTCTTGGCTCCGCCGCCCGGCGCGCCGTGGCCGGGTGCCCGCGCCTGGCGCTGCGACTGGTCGAGTCCTGATGCCGTCTGACGGCCCAGGTCAGGGTGGGAGAGCGGGCTGGAGGCGGAAAGGGCCGACCTACAGCCCTGACCAGCGGTAGCTGCCCTCCGCCTCGAACTGCTGCTTCCAGACCGGCAGGCCTGCCTTCACCGACTCGACGACCTGCTCGCAGACCGCGAACGCGGGCTGCCGGTGGGCGGCCGAAACCGCCACGACGAAGGCGACGTCACCCACGACCAGGTGGCCGATGCGGTGCACGGCGGCCACCGTGCAGTCGTCCCCGGGGTCGGTGGACGCGAGCACGTCCGCGACGATCTCGCGGATTCGCTGCGGTGCGGACGGGTGGCAGGTGTAGTCGAGGGACACCACGGCGCCGGAGGCCTGCGGGTCGTGGTCGCGCACGACCCCGACGAACAGCGCCACCGCACCCGCATCCGGCCTGCGGACGAGGTCGAGCAGTTCGGCAGCCGTGACCGCCGAGTCCCTCACCTCGGCCAGCGCGATGCCCATCAGTGGTCACCTCCGGCGAGCTGGTCGAGCACGTGTGCGACCAGTGGGACCAGCACCTCCGCGCCCTCACGGGCGGCGTTCGGGCTGCCCGGCAGGTTCGCGACCAGCGCGCCACCCTCGCCGTCCGTCGCGTCCACCACGCCGACGAGGCCCCGGCTCAGCGCGGCATGGGTGGAGTGCGCAACGCCCCGGTTCCGGAGCAGTTCGGCCACACCGGGCAGCAGCCGGTCCAGCACGGGTCGGGTGCCCTCGGGGGTGCGGTCGCGCGGCCCGACGCCGGTGCCGCCGGTGGTGACCACCAGCCGTGCACCACTGTCGAGGGCCTCGAGCAGCGCCGTGCGCACAGACTCCTCACCGTCCGGCACCACGACCAGCGAGACCTCGTACCCAGCGGCCTCGAGCGCTTCAGCCAGCGCGGGGCCGGACAGGTCCTTCCTGACGCCGGCCGCGCAGCGGTCGGACACGGTGATCACCCGGCTGAGCATGCGCCCACCCTAGTCACCTCGGGCTGGAGGCCCACAGGGCGGCGGCTCCTGCTGGAGGCGCCGGCGCAGGTAGTGCACCTCGGCGGGGTGCAGGTGCCGCAGCCGCACGGAGAGGGTGTCCTCGTCGACCCACAGTTCCTGGGCGGCCTCGGCGAGCGAGCTGGCCCAGGCGAGCGCGTCGCCGAGTTCACCGATACCGATCAGCTTGCGGGCCACGGCCCGGTCGATGGCCGCCTCCTCGCGCGCGGCCAGAACCGGGTCGCTCGGCAGCGGTCCGAGCCGGATGTGCTCGACCTCGTGCGCGACGGTGCAACGCCGCTCGGCCTGCAGCAGGCGGTCGTCGAGGGTGACCGTGCGGAGGCTGAAGTCGGTGAAGCCGAGCAGTCCTTTCGGCAGCGAGGCCCAACGCAGTGCCCAGTCGGAGAGCGAACCGAACTCGTGCCAGGGATCATGCATGACGCCAGTCTGCTGGCCGCCCCTGACACCCGACCTGCGGCGGGTCCGGCCGAACCGGGGACGAACTAGCCGTCCTCCCGGTCGCCCCACTCCTTCTCGAGGTGCTCGCGTGCCTTGTGTCCGCGTCGAGCGGCCAGGGCCTGCGGCTCGTCGTTGGCCGTCTGCGCGCGCAGCGACGCGGCGCGCTCGAGGCGGCGGGCCAGGATTCCCAGCAGCGCCTCGTCGGAGAGGCGGTCCAGGTCGATGTCGACGGCGGCCAGCCGGTCTACCGGTACCCCCATCGACTCCGCGGCCTTTGCGATGAATGCGCCTTCCCCCACGTCGGCGAAGGCCCGGGCAAGACCTGCGATGGTCGCGTCGTCGACCATCCGGCCCAGGCTCGTCCTGCGATCATCCAGGAGTTGGTGGATGTGCTGGCGGCTCAGCCCGCTGGCCCGTTCGAGCGCGGGCCGGGACATGCTGCGCGCGTCCATCAGCTCGCTGATGAACCTGCCCAGTGCATGCATCGTGTGACTTCCCGGAGTCGACCGTGGACGCAGGTCCCGCCTGGCGTCGCCCCCTAGCCTTGCACAGAGTCGTCAACCAGCGCGTTGGGCTCGCGAAATCACACTGACAAGGGGAAGCGTGGCGACGCGGGACCGGCCGTCGTTGACACGGCGTCAAGCGGAGCTCCGGGGTGATTCGGACGAATTGACGATGCGTCAAACAACGCGCGACAATGGGTGTCACCACGACCCTCCACCCCGGCTCGAAAGGTCTGTGGATGAAGCTGCGGGACCCGCAATTGCTGGCGGACTACATGGCCGTGCTCGACTTCACCCAGTCACGACTCGCACGCCGGGCCGGCTGCAGTCGCCAGTTCGTCTGGCAGCTCCTCAACGACCCCGCCAAGCGGACCTGTTCTGACGATGTCGCCGGGCGCATCGAGGAGGCGCTGTCCGTGCGTCCGGGCACGATCTTCCGGCACTCGGGAAGGGTGGAGGAGGTCGGGAACGGCGGTCGTCCCGGCCCGGTTCAGGCCAGGGGATAGGCGACGTAGGCGAACCGGGTGCTGTCGGGAGCCCAGCTGGGGACGTTGATGGTGCCCTGGCCGCCGAAGAGGTGGACGAGGTCGCGCGGCGTGCCGTTCGGCCCGAGCAGGCGGATCGTCACGTCCAGGTCTGCCGGGTGACCCCTGGTCCCGGGCGGGAAGCTCAGGTAGGCGACCTTCGACCCATCGGGGGAGAGGTGTGGGAACCAGTTGACCCGCTCATCGAACGTGAGCTGCTCGACCGACGAGCCGTCCCGACGCATCCGGAACAGCTGGGCGTGACCCGGTGCCGTCGAGCCGCGCTCGGAGTTGAACCACACCCATTCCCCGTCCGGGCTGAACTCCGAACCGTCGTCGGGGAAGGCGTCGTCGGTGAGTGGGGTGTCCGCTCCGCCGGCGGCGGGGATCGTGTAGATGTTGGTCCGCACGCCGTCAGGCAGCAGGTCCATGCCGATGTAGGCCAGCACCGCACCGTCCGGCGAGATCCCGTGGAGGAAATGGACGAAGTCCGGGTGGTCGTTCGAGACCCGGCGGTGGGTGAGGGTGTCGAGGCTCACGGCGTGCAGGTGGCCGTCGAAACCGGAGACGTAGGCGGTACGCCCGTCGGGGGAGAGCAGGTGGTCGTTGTTCAGCAGCGGAAGGCCGGGCACCTCGATCGGCTCGAACTCGCCGCCGGTCGCGCGGATGCGGTGCAGCAGTCCGTCCGCGTTCACGAACAGCCACTGCCCGTCCGGGCTCCAGTTCGGTGCCTCGACGAGCAGGGTGTCCGACTCGGCGACGAGCGTGCTCGCCCCGCGGTCGAGGTCGTGGATGAACAACTGCGCGCGCTGTCCGGGACGCAGCCTGCGGGCGACCTGCTCCATGGCTCCTCCTGCCGTGGTCTTGTGTGGCAGTCTATGAGAGCGATCCCAGCCAGATCGGTCGACAGTGTGCCCGGCGTGCTGAATCTGCGCGGGGGGTGGAAGATACTCCCTGAGGAGCCCGGCTTGCGGGCACGGGGTACGAATTGAGCGGGCCCTGAAGAGCTAAGGAGTACTCGGATGCCAAGTTTGGGTGGTTGGGAATGGGTCATTCTCGCGGTGGTTGCGCTGGTCCTCTTCGGCGGGACCAAGCTCGCCGGCTTCGGCAAGAGTGCCGGCCAGGCGATCCGCGAGTTCAAGGAGGAGACGAAGTCGGGCACGGTGCCCCCGGCCGTGCAGGCGACGCCGCCCGCCGCGCCCGCGCCGAAGCCTGAGCCGCAGGCCTCTCCCCAGGTCACCGACGAAGGCCCCAGCGCCTCGTGAACCCCTCGCGGACCCCTGCGGGCCCGCGACCTGGATGACACGAACTCCCGCGGCACCGGACTCGGAGCCTCGCGCTCTGACGCACGCTCGCGGAGCCCGCGAATGAAACGTTGTGGCACGCAGGGCGGCAAGATCTCGGACTGATAACGAATCGGGAACGTGTCTGCAAAGTCTTATGAGAGCGTTTGCGGTCGGTGCTAACGTACGTCCCGACGCACCAATGAGAGCGCGGTCATTTCTGGGGTCCGGACGCGTTCCGGGTCGCTCACCGAGGAGCAGGGTCGAGGAGGACTCGTGGAGCAGGGCTGGCTGGACCTGTCGGCGGTGCGCTGGACTGTCCGTGCAGATGCGGACGCCAACGGCTGGAACCTGGTGCCAGAGCCCCTGCGTGAGCGACTCGTCCGCGGCATTCCGGCAACGGTACCCGGCGTCGTGCACACGGACCTGCTTGCCGCAGGACTGATCGACGACCCCTACCTCGCCACGGCCGAGGCTGACCAGCACTGGGTGGGGGCGCAGGCCTGGACCTACCGCGCGGAGTTCGACCTCGCGCCGGACGCGCCGGAGCTCACCCACCAGCACTGCGACCTGCTCTGCGACGGTCTGGACACGATCGCCGAGGTGTTCTGCAACGGGGCCTCGCTCGGCCGTTCGGCGAACATGCACCGGCGCAACGCCTTCGGCGCGGACGGCCGGCTACGTCCGGGTGCGAACGAGATCGAGGTCGTGTTCTCTCCGGTGCTGGAGTACACCACGGCGATGGCAGCCCAGGTCGGCGAGCGTGTCCATGTCGAGCGCGACCCCTACAACCTGGTTCGCAAGATGGCCTGCAACTTCGGCTGGGACTGGGGCCCCCGACTGATCACCGCGGGAATCTGGAAGACGATCGGCCTGCGCAGCTGGAACAAGGCCAGGATCGCCGACGTCGCCGTGTTCGCCACCGCAGAGCAGGACGCTTCCGGCGGCTGGAACGGGCGGCTCCGCGTCCAGGTACAGATCGCCGGACGCAGCCGGTTCGGCGCGCTCACCGTGCGGGTGCGACGCGGTGAGGAGTACGCCGAGGTCGGCGTCTCCGCGGTCGATGACTGGGCGGAGGCGGAGCTGTCCATCAGCGGGATCTCGCCGTGGTGGTCGCACAGTCTCGGCGAGCAGCCGCGCTACGACGTCGAGATCACCTTCCACGACGAAGAAGTGGTGCTCGACCGCGTAGAACGGCGCACCGGCTTCCGCACCGTGGAGCTCGACACCACCCCGGACGCGGACGGCAACGGCGCGACCTTCGGCTTCCGGCTGAACGGCGTGCAGCTGTTCGCGCGCGGGATGGACTGGATCCCCGACGATTGCTTCCCGAGCCGGGTCACGCCGCAGCGCTACCGCGAGCGCATCCAGCAGGCGAAGGACGCCGGCGTCGACCTGCTCCGGATCTGGGGCGGCGGCATCTACGAGCAGCAGGGCTTCTACGACGCCTGCGACGAGCTGGGTGTACTGGTCTGGCAGGACTTCTGCCTCGCCTGTGCCGCGTACCCCGAGGAGGAGGCGCTCGCCCTCGAGATCGAGGCCGAGGCCAGGGACAACGTGGTGCGTCTGTCCGCGCACCCCTCGCTGGTGCTGTGGAACGGCAACAACGAGTGCATCTGGGGTTTCCACGACTGGAACTGGGACGGGCAGCTGGACGGGAAGACCTGGGGCGCCGGGTACTACTACGAGCTGTTCCCCCGGATCGTCGCCGAGCTCGACCCGACCCGTCCGTACTGGCCCGGCAGCCCGTCGTCGGGTGCCGGCAACGACATTCCTCCCAACGACATGAACTACGGCTGCGTGCACATCTGGGACGTGTGGAACGAGCGCGACTACACCGGCTACGACGACTACTCGCCGCGCTTCGTCTCCGAGTTCGGCTACCAGGGACCGGCCACCTGGGCGACCTGGGCACGAACGCTGGAGCCCGCCGACCGCAGCGCCACCTCCGCTGCGATGCTGGTCCACCAGAAGGCCGCCGGCGGCAACGACAAGCTGAACCGGGGCATCCAGGGCCACCTTCCGGCCCCCGGAGAGGACCCCGACGACTTCGACGAGTGGCTGTTCGCGATGCAGCTGCAGCAGGCCCGGGCCGTGCGCTACGGCATCGAGCGCTGGCGCTCCCTGCGCGGCCATTGCCTCGGCTCGATCGTGTGGCAACTCAACGATTGTTGGCCGGTCACCTCGTGGGCTGCGCTCGACCTGGGCACCAACGCCGCAGGCGAGCCGGTCGCCCGTCGCAAGCCGCTGTGGTACGCGGTCCGTTCGGCCTACGCCGATCACCTGGTCACCCTGCAGCACGATGCGGACGGCTGGCGCGCCGTGCTGGTCAACGACGGCACCGCCGAGTGGGTCGCGACCGGGAGCGTCGAGTTGCGCACGCTGGCCGGTGACGTGGTCTGGTCCCGGTCGCTGGCCCGCCTGGTGGAGGTCCGGTCCCGCACCGACGTGTCGATCACCCCCGATCCGACCGACGTCCCTGCCGCCGAACTGGCCCTGGTCGTCACTCTGGACGGGGCCGAGCGCGCAGTGAAGCTGCTGGTCGAGGACGTGGGCGCCGCAATTCCCGGCCCCGACTACGAGGCCGAGGTCACCCGGACCGACGCCGGCGCGGCCGTGACCGTGACCGCGCGGAGTTTCCTGCGCACGCTGTGCCTGTTCCCGGACCGGGTCGATGAGGACGCTGTCAGCGACAGCCTCCTGGTCGACCTGTTCCCCGGCGAGGCCCACACCTTCCAGGTGTCCGGCCGCTTCGCCGACGACGAGCTGGCCGGGCTCACCGCCCGACCGGCCCTGCGATCCCTCACGAAGCCACTGACCACGAGTGAGGCCGTATGAGGGTGCCCTGAGCAGCGGCCCTGCGAAGGGCCGGGACGTCGTAGCAAGACCAACCGCAGTACCGACAACCCCAACCAACCACTCATTGAGGCCCACTGGCGGGCCGAACCAATGGAGGTAAGCAATGTCAGAATCCATCTTCGAGAAGCCGTCGCGGCGCTCCTTCCTCAAGCTGGGCGGCGTCGTCGCCGGCAGCATCGCGCTCGCGGCCTGCGCAGGCGGCGGCAGCGGCGGAGGCGCCGCAACGGGTGGTGCGTCCGCAGGGGCCAAGCCCGGCATCGGCAACAACGGCCAGATGGGCAAGGGCCGCACTGGCGCGACCGCCGACAGCCTGCTGATCGCGGGCTTCCAGTGGGGCCCCCCGGCCACCTTCAATCCGCTGTCCCCGACGGCGGCCTGGCCGGCAGCGGCCAACGTGATGCAGATCGTCTACGAGACCCCGCTGCGCTGGAACATCCTGACCGGCGAGATCATGCCCGGCCTGGCCGCGAAGTACGAGCTCGACGGCACCAACTCCGTCACCCTGACCATGCAGGACGGCGTCACCTTCTCTGACGGCACCGCCTGCACCGCCAAGGACGTCGTGTTCTCCTACGAGCTGGGCAAGAAGAACCCCGGCATCAACGTGGCGTCGTTCTGGCAGCTGGCCGACTCCATGGAAGCCCCCGACGACAAGACCGTCGTGGTGAAGATCAACCAGAAGACGAAGAACGTCGGCAACGTGCTGCGCATGCTCACCGAGAACTACGTGCTGCCGCAGTCGGTGTTCTCCGGGATCGCCGACGACAAGCTGCCCACGGAGGTCATGGACAAGCCGCTCGGCACCGGCCCCTTCACTCTGGACAAGGCGGACCAGACGCAGGTCGTGCTGACCCTCAACGACAAGTACTGGGGCAAGACCTACTACGGCGGCCTGCCGGTGATGAAGCAGATCATCCACCCGATCTTCAAGTCCAACGAGGACGGCAACATCAAGTTCCAGGCCGGTGAACTGGACATCATGCAGCAGTTCGTCTCCCAGATCTGGAAGATGTGGGAGGGCGGCAAGCCGGTCGGCACCTTCCTCAAGGAGAAGCCGTACTACGTGCCGGGCTCGATGCCGATGCTGCTGATGAACACCACCAAGAAGGGCCTCGACAACGCGACCGTCCGCAAGGCCATCGCGACGGCTATCAACTACGCCGACATCGCCGAGACGGCCATGTCCGGCTACTCCGCCACCGTCCAGCCCAGCCTGATCCTTCCGACCGGCGCAGAGAGCAAGTACTTCAACGCCGACGACGCCAAGGCGAACGGCTGGAGCTACGACGCGGCTGCCGCCGAGAAGCTGCTCACCGACGCCGGCGCCAAGAAGGGCTCCGACGGCATCTACGTGCTCAACGGCACCCGCCTCGGTCCGTACAAGCTGATCACCCCGACCGGCTGGACCGACTGGAACGCATCCTGCGAGATCATCGCCAAGAGCCTCAAGGCGATCGGCATCGACTGCTCGACCAACTTCCCGCAGCAGGCCGAGACCACGCAGGCCATCCAGGGCGGCACGTTCGACCTGGCGGTCTGGTACGTCTCCGGCGTGAACCCGGCCACCCCGTGGGCCCGCTTCAAGGACATCATGAGCCAGTCCGAGATGCAGCCCATCGGCAAGACCACCTTCGCCAACTACGGACGCTGGAAGAACTCCGAGGTGGAGGCCATGCTGACCGAGGCCTCGCAGGCCACGGACGACACGGCCAAGAAGGCGGCCTACGACAAGCTGGATGCGCTGTACCGCAAGGAAGTCCCCGCCTGCCCGATCATGTACCGGCCGGACGAGTTCTACGAGTACAACGCGACCAACTTCTACAACTGGCCTGACGAGAAGAACAGCTACGCTCCTCCGATGTTCCGCGGCGCCGGCAACACCTGGATGTACAAGATCCAGAAGATCGCCGGCTGACCGGAAGGGGACTGGAGCGCCATGGGTCTGCGACGCTATCTGGCGAGCAAGACCGTGTGGTACCTGGGTGCGCTCGTGGTAGCAGTGGTTCTGAACTTCCTGCTACCACGGCTCATCCCGGGTAACCCGGTCGACGTGATCGTCTCGAGTCTGGGCCAGGGTGGCGCCAGTTCCGAGGCACAACAGCGTGTCTACGAGCAGTTCATGAAGGAATTCGGCCTTGACCAGCCGATGTGGAACCAGTTCGTGACGTACCTGACCAGCATCCTGCACGGGAACCTGGGCAAGTCGTTCGCGTTCTACCCCACGCCTGTGAGCGACCTCATCGCTCAATCGCTGCCCTGGACCCTGGCGCTCCAGCTCCCCGCCATCATCATCGGGTGGATCGTCGGCAACGTTCTCGGTGCCGTCGCCGCCTACAAGGGGGGCGGCTGGGACAAGTCGGTGTTCACCACCTCCCTTGTGTTCTCCTCAATGCCCTACTACTGCCTCTCGATCATCCTGCTGTACGTGCTGGCGGTGGAACTCGGCTGGTTCCCGCCCGGCGGCGCCTATTCCCTGGGCAACTCCCCGGAATGGAGCTGGGCGTTCTTCTCCGACGCGCTCCAGTACTGGTGGTTGCCGTTCCTCTCCCTGCTGTTGATCAACATCGGCGGCCAGGCCGTCGGCATGCGGTCGATGGCCATCTACGAGCTCGGCTCCGACTACGTGAACTACTCGCGCAGCCTGGGTATCGGCGATGCCAAGATGACCCGCTACATCTTCAACAACGCGATGCTGCCGCAGATCACCGGTCTCGCCCTCAGCATCGGCACGATGGTCGGCGGCGCGCTGATCACCGAGCTCGTGTTCAACTACCCGGGCATGGGCACCCTGTTGTTCAACGCCATCTCGAGCAACGACTACCCGGTCGTGCAGGCGGTGACCCTGATCATCACGGTCGCGGTGCTGGTCGCCAACTACGCCGTCGAGATCCTCTACGGGTTCATCGACCCGCGGATCCGGGCCTCCAAGTCGGGGGAGAAGTGACATGACGAACATCTCCAGCAATGCCGTCAGTGCCGAGCAGGAGGGCCCGCTCGTCCCCGAGACGCCGCAGGCCCCCGGGCCGAAGGCCAAGCCGGCCTGGCGCAGCCTGAACTTCGGTCCGCGCATGTGGGTCTCCCTCGGGATGATCCTCGCGATCGCCGTCCTGGCCTTCATCGGTCCGTTGTTCTACCCCTATGCCCCTGACCAGAAGGTGGGCGGGCTCTACGACGCGCCGTCCCCCGAGCACATCCTCGGTACCGACAACTTCGGCTACGACGTGCTGTCCGTGCTGATGGCCAGCACCAGGAACTCGCTGATCAACGGCCTCCTGGCCGGCACGCTCGCGACCGTGATCGGCGTGTTGATCGGTGTCGTGGCCGGCTACATCGGCGGCTGGCTCGAAGAGGCCCTGATGGGGATCACGAACATCGTGCTGGCGATCCCCGCCATCGTGATCCTGATCCTGATCTCGATGTCGCTGCAGAGCACCGACATCCCGTTCCTGAAGGGCATCGTCGGGCTCGCCCTGGTGATCGGAATCACCTCGTGGCCGTGGACGGCGCGCGCCGTCAGGGCCCAGGCGAGTTCCGTGGCCACGCGAGAACACATCGACGTGGCCAAGCTCTCCGGGGCGCGCACCGGCGGGATCCTCTTCTTCGACGTGCTGCCCTACCTGGCCAGCTACATCGTGATGGCGTGGGTGCTGCAGCTGGCCAGCGCGATCCTCGCCGAGTCAACCCTTTCGATGCTCGGTCTGGGCCCGTCCGGGACGAACTCGCTGGGCATGCAGCTGCACTGGGCGCTCGCCTTCCAGGCGGTCGCGGTGGGTGCCTACTGGGCGTTCCTTCCGCCGACCATCGTGTTGACCCTGATCAGCTTCGCGCTGCTCTACCTGCAGTCCTCGCTGGACGAGGTGTTCAACCCGAGGCTGCGCCGCGGCAAGAAGAAGAACCTTGCCAAGGCCGCCGCGAGGCGGGCAGAGGCCGCGCGCAAGCTGGCCGAGCAGATCGAGGGCCGCCAGGAGGTGACCGCATGAGCGGCATCCTGATGCGGGCGTCCAACGTGACCGCCGTCTACGCAGCCGACAGCGGCCAGGACGTGCCCGCGGTCGACAACGTCACGGTCGAGGTGCCCGAGGGGCAGATTCTCGGCCTGGCCGGCGAGTCAGGGTGCGGCAAGACCACGCTCGGCAACGCGTTGGCGATGATCGCCAACCCGCCGCTGTACGTGATCGCGGGCAAGATGGAGATCGACGACCACGAGATCGACCTGGGCACGCTTTCCGGCGGCGCCAACCAGTTGCACCGTCCCTACCGGGGGGCGACGGTCTCGCTGCTGCCGCAGGGTGCGATGAACGCGATCAGCCCGACGCTGCGGATCCGTGACCTGGTGGTTGACGTGATGCGGGCCCACGACCGGAACACCACCAAGGCGGACGCGCTGGACCGCGCCACCGATCGGCTGAAGATGCTGGAGATGCCGGTTCGGGTGCTCGACCAGTACGCCCACCAGCTCTCCGGCGGGATGAAGCAGCGCATGGTGACCGTGGTCTCGACGCTGCTGAATCCTGCGTTGCTGATCGCGGACGAACCGACCTCCGCCCTCGACGTGTCGAGCCAGAAGGCGCTGATCGAGATGCTGCTGGCGATGGTGGAGAAGAGGATCATGCGCGGCGTGATCTTCATCACCCACGACCTGCCCGTGCTGAGTATGGTCACCGACCGGCTGGCCATCATGTATGCGGGCAAGATCGTCGAGACGGGGCCGACCGAGGAGCTGGTCAACAACGCGCGGCACCCCTACACGTCCGCGCTGCTGTCGTCCGTGCTCGACCCGACCGTGGAGACCCGCACCAAGCACGTGCTGGGCATCCCCGGCTCGCCGCCCAACCTCGGCAACCCGCCGACCGGCTGCCGATTCCACCCGCGCTGCGCATTCGCGATGCCGGAGTGCAGCCTGAAGGAGCCGCAGTTCCTGCACGAGCGCGACCACTCGGTCGCCTGCTGGTGGGCCAACTACCACGCGTTCGAGACCGTCCCGATGGAGGTGAACGAGGCATGAGCGATCCGATCGGTTCCGGGGCACCGGTGCTCGCAGCGAGCCACGTGACCAAGCAGTTCCGGGTGGCCGGCGGCCACCTCACCGCGGTGGACGACGTGAGCGTCGAGTTCCACGAGGGCAAGGTGCTGGCCGTGGTGGGGGAGTCCGGGTCCGGCAAGTCCACTCTGGCCCGGATGCTGCTGCGGCTGATGCCGGTGACCAGCGGCACGATCACCTACCAGGGCAAGGACGTCACCCACATCAGGGGCGGCGAGCTGCGCTCGTACTGGCGCGACGTGCAGGCGGTGTTCCAGGACCCGTTCGCGTCGTTCAACCAGTTCTTCACCGTCGGCCACACGCTGCGGCGGGGGATGCGCGCCGAGAAGCTCGAGGGGGACACGCTCGACGCGCTGATCGAGACCTGCCTGGGCTACGTCGGACTGAAGCCGGGCGACGCGGTGCACAAGTACCCGCACCAGCTGTCCGGCGGGCAGCGGCAGCGGGTGATGATCGCCCGGGCCCTGATGATGAACCCGAAGGTGCTGCTGGCCGACGAGGCCACCTCGATGCTGGACGCATCGCTGCGGGTGAGCGCCCTGAACGTGATGCAGGACCTGCGGGACAACCTCGGGCTCACCGTGCTGTTCATCACCCACGACATCGGCCAGGCCTGCTACTTCGCCGACGAGGTCGTGGTGATGGAACACGGCCTGATCGTGGAGCGCGGCACCACCGACGAGGTGATCTTCACCCCGAAGCACGACTACACCAGGCGCCTCCTCTCCGACGTCCCCGACCTCAAGGGCAGCCTCAAGGTCCGCAAGGACTGACTCAGGGAAGGCAGCATTGGTGAGCATCGAATTCCCGAGGGGGTTCTTCCTCGGCTCGGCCACGTCGGCCTACCAGATCGAGGGAGCGGCGGCAGAGGACGGCCGGGAGGAGTCGATCTGGGACGTGTTCTGCCGGGTGCCGGGGGCGATCGTCAACGGCGAGGACGGGCTGGTCGCCTGCGACCACTACCACCGCTACGCCGAGGACGCGAAGCTGCTCGCAGCCCTGGGGATGCGCACCTACCGGTTCTCCGTGTCGTGGCCCCGGGTGCTCAACGACGGGCTGGTGAACCCCGCAGGGATGGACTTCTACTCCCGCCTCGTCGACGAGCTGCTCGCCAACGACGTCACCCCCTGGCTGACGCTCTACCACTGGGACCTGCCGGCCGCACTGCCCGGCGGCTGGACGAACCGCGACACCGCCAAGCGGTTCGTCGACTACGCGCTGGCCGTGCACGAGCGTCTGGGTGACCGGGTGCGTACCTGGACCACGCTGAACGAACCGTGGTGCTCATCGTTCCTGAGCTATGCCGCGGGCGTCCACGCGCCGGGCCGGACCGATCCGGTGGCATCGATCCGGGCCGCGCACCACCTCCTGCTGGCCCATGGCTGGGCGGTGCAGGCGCTCCGCGAGGCGGACCCGTCCGCGACCCTCGGTGCGACGATCAACTTCACCCCGGCGCTGCCCGCATCCGACAGTGCCCAGGACCGGGATGTCGCCCGGCGGGTCGACGGCACGACCAACCGCTTCTTCGTCGAGCCTCTTTTCACCGGCCACTACCCGGCCGACGTGCTGGACGATCTGGCCGAGCTCTGGCCCGACGACCTGGTCGCGGAGGAGGACCTGGCTGCGATCAGCGCCCCGATCGACGTGCTGGGCGTGAACTACTACACGACCAACGTGTTCCGGGCAGGGGAGCCCACGGAACCGACCCCGCACATCGCCGCGCCGGACGCCGTCCAGGTGCTGCGCGATCTGCCGCTCACCGGGATGGGCTGGGAGGTCGATGCGGCCGGGCTGCGCAACCTGCTCACCTGGCTGCATGCCGACTACACCGGTCCCGCCGGCGTGCCGTTGGTGATCACGGAGAGCGGGGCAGCCTTCGACGACGTGGTGGACGAGGCCGGTTACGTCGACGACGCCGACCGGATCGACTACCTGCGCCGCCACCTGACCGCGGTGAGAGAGGCGATGGACGCCGGTGCCGATGTCCGCGGCTATCTCGTCTGGTCGCTGATGGACAACTTCGAGTGGGCCCACGGCTACGGCAAACGCTTCGGCCTGGTCCGCGTGGACGCCGACCTCAACCGCATTCCGAAGGCCAGCGCCCGCTGGTTCGCCGACGTGGCCCGGACCGGGCGGGTCGGCTGAACAGATCCCAACCAACCGCTCCCCGAGGAGCCCGGAGGGGCGTCACGAGGGGGGCCAGCCAACACAAGGAGTCACCATGGTCGATATCCGCGCCAAGATCAGCCTGACCGGAGGATCGGACTTCTGGCACACCCCGGCGGTCACCGCGGCCGACCTGCCGGAACTGATGTGGACCGACGGGCCGCACGGGGTGCGCAAGCAGTCCGGTTCGAGCGACCACGTCGGGATCAACGCCTCCGAGCCGGCGACGTGCTTCCCGCCCGCGGTGGGGCTGGCGTCCTCGTGGGACACGGAGCTGGTCGAGCAGGTGGGCGTGGCGCTGGGCGAGGAGTGCCGCGCGCTCGGCGTCGGGGTGCTGCTCGGCCCCGGCCTGAACATCAAGCGCTCTCCGCTGTGCGGGCGCAACTTCGAGTACTTCGCTGAGGATCCGCTGGTCGCCGGAGAACTGGCGGCCGCGCTGGTGAGCGGGGTCCAGAGCCAGGGCATCGGCACCTCGGTGAAGCACTTCGCCGCGAACAACCAGGAGACCGACCGGATGCGGCGCGACTCCCAGGTAGACGAGCGGACGCTGCGCGAGATCTACCTGCGGGGCTTCGGGAAGGTCGTCCGGAAGGCGAAGCCGTGGACGGTGATGTGCTCCTACAACAAGGTGAACGGCACGTATGCGTCCGAGAACCACTGGCTGCTCACCGAGGTGCTGCGGGACGAGTGGGGCTTCGACGGCGTCGTGGTCTCGGACTGGGGTGCGGTCTGGAGCCGGGTCCGCGCGCTGCGGGCGGGCCTCGACCTGGAGATGCCGGCGAACGCCGCTCACGAGAAGGAAGTGCGCCAGGCGCTGGACGCGGGCGAGATCGACGCCGGGACCATCGAGCAGGCCTACGACCGGGTCGAGGCCGTGGTGCGCAGGGCGCAGGCGAGCCTGGCCGGCGCGCCGGAGGACTTCGACGTGGACGGCCACCACGCGCTGGCGCGTCGGATGGCCGAGCAGTGTGTGGTGCTGCTGAGCAACGACGGCGTGCTGCCGCTGGCCCGGGAGACGCGGGTGGCCGTGGTGGGCGAGTTCGCCCGCACGCCGCGTTACCAGGGTGCCGGCTCGTCCCGGGTCAACCCGACCAGGCTGGACAACGCACTGGACGCGATCAGCGCGCTGGTGGGCCACGAGGTGCCCTTCGCGCCGGGGTTCGTGACCGCAGCGGGCCAGGAGCTGGCCGACGATGCGCACGAGCGGGCGGTGGCGGTGGCGAGGGACGCCGATGTCGTGCTCGCCTTCCTCGGGCTGGGCGAGAGCCACGAGTCCGAGGGCTACGACCGGAACAACGCCGACCTGCCGGCAGAGCAGCTGGCGTTGCTGGAGGACATCCTCGCGGTCAACCCGAACGTTGTGGTGGTGCTGAGCAACGGGGCATCCGTGCTGTTGCCGTTCGCCGACCGGGTTCGCGCGATCGTCGAAGGCTGGCTGCTCGGGCAGGCCGGCGGCGCAGTGCTGGCCGATGTGGTGTACGGCGTGGTGAATCCCTCCGGCAAGATCACCGAGACCATCCCGCGCCGGCTGGCCGACGTGCCGAGTTCGCTGCACTTCCCCGGCGATGTGTCCGGGGTGCGCTACGGCGAGGGCCTGTTCGTGGGCTACCGGGGCTATGACGCGTCCGGGATCGAGCCGGCGTTCCCGTTCGGTCACGGCCTGTCGTATACGACCTTCGGCTACTCCGACCTGGCGCTGGCTACGACGGACGCCGGACTGGCTGTGTCGCTGACGGTGACCAATACCGGCGGCCGGTCCGGCCGTGAGGTCGTGCAGGTGTACGTGTCGGTGCCAGGATCGGCTGTCGTTCGCGTGCCCAGGGAGCTGAAGGGCTTCGCGTCCGTCGCGCTCGAACCGGGGGCGTCGGCGCGGGTCGAGATTGCGATCAGCTCCGACGATCTCGCCTACTGGAGCGTCCGTGACCACGCATGGGTGGTCGAGGGCGGGGAGTACCTGGTCGAGGTTGGCGCGTCGAGCCGCGACCTGCGGCTCTCCGGAACGGTTGCGGTCGCGGGGAACGAGCCCAGCCGTCCGCTGGCGCTGGACTCGACGGTCGCAGAGGCGATGCGGGTGCCGGCGTTCGCCGAGATCATCTCTGGCCTCGCCGGGGCGGTCTTCGGTGAGGACCCGGACCTGATCCGGATGATGGAGAGCATCCCCCTGGCGGCGCTGGCCGGCTTCGGCGGGCAGTCGCTCGACGAGGTCCAGGCAATGCTCGACCAGGTGAACGCCACCCGCTCCGGAGGGGCTTAGCCTTGGTGGCGTGAGCACGGGGGACGGGGAGGACCTGGTCGGCGAGGCCGTCGAGCGCACGCTGTGGGCATTCCCCGGTGTCGATCTCGTGGGCCGGCCGACCGTCGGGCAGCGCAGCGTGGCCGAGCGGATCCTGCTCGGCTGGGCGGCGCCGTCGGAGGCGTTGGCACGCGAGGCGGGCCCGGGCCCCGTGGACGCGTCCCGGCTCGCCGGCTTCAGCCCGGAGCGGCGCCAGGCGTTCCTCACCGGCCGGGCCGTGCTGGGCCGGCTGCTCGGCTCGCTGTTCCCGGGATCCGTGGCGTGGACCCTCGACACTGCTCCCGCGGTGGGCGGATCGGTGGGGCCGCTGACCGTCCGGGGCGTCCCCGCGCTGGCGTCGGTCGCCTACAGCGCGGGATTGGTGGTCGTCGCCGCGGCTGCGACGACCCAGGCCTCCCGGATCGGCGTCGACGTGGAACGGCTCGATCCGGTCCGGGCCGCGGAACTGGCGAAGGAACTGGGCGTATCCGCCACGGAGGCCTTGCCTCGCTGGACGCTGTCCCACGCCGTGCTGAAGGCGGGCCGGCATGGGCGCCATGCGGACGTCGCCCTGGTCCGCATCGGTGCGGGGACGGGCCGGGTCGAAGGCGCGTCCACCGTCTTCCGGGTCGCGGAGGTCGATGGCCCGCGGGGCTACGCGGTGGGCGTCGCCTGGCAGCCGACCGCCCGCACGCGGTAGGGCTCGCGGTTCAGCGCGGCGAGCTGGTCTCGGGGACGTACTGCCGCAGTGCGGCGGTGATCCTGTCGACCCGGTCGGGGGCGGCACGTCGCGGTACCGCGATGGCGCCCTCCCCCCAGGGCTTGATGTAGAGCCGGTCCCGGGTCGCGGCGAAGGTGGCGATCGCGTCCCAGCGGAAATCGCAGCGGTAGCCGGCCGCTGGACGGTGAGCCCGTACGCGGTGCGCCAGACCCGGGTGACCTGGAGGGCCCTGGTCTCGACCTGGACCCGCCGGCGCGCGGCATCGTGGACAAGTCGTTTCAGGCGCGCCGGCTGGATGCCGATCCAGACTGCCATCACGACCAGCACCAGCAGGGTGATGCCGGCCAGTTCCGGGACGATCCTGTCGTAGCGCAGGTACGCGTCGATGATCAGGAAGAACCCTGCTGCCGCGGGCGGCACTCCAGCGACGAGGGTGGACCGGACGGTGCGCCGCAGCAGCAGATCGGGGACGCCGGTCAGGTCGTAGGACCACGACAGCGCGGCCGCGGCCTCCTCGGGCGCCGGGTTGTACGACACCGCGTCCATGGCGTCGGGTGGAGCATCCGGGAGCGCTGGCACAGCCTGTGCGGAGAACTCGCCCGGGATCCTCGCCCGGATCGTCTGCGCGAATTCCGACACCGCTGTGGCGCCGATCCGCCGGGGGACGAGGATGACGGCGAGCGGTGACACCGCCAGCGCGAGGTGAGTGGACGACTCCTCGACGCCCTTGATCGCTGCCCACGCCCACCGCTCGAGTGATCGGAGGGACCGCACGACGAGTCCGTCGGCGTCGAGCCAGAACTGGAAGGCCCGGTCGTGGCCGTGGCAGGCCACCGTGACGTCCTCCCGGTAGGCCCGGGCCCACCGCCGTTCCGCCCACCGTCCGCTGAGCAGCCAGGTCAACACCGCGGGAACGAGCAACCACAGCACTCCCTGCGGAGCATCCACGCCCAGGTCGAGGAGGATGGTGGAGATGACGGTCCAGGCGGAGAAGGCGACCAGCGTCACCGTCTGGGTGAGGCGGACGCGTTCGGAGCGGATTGCTCGGCGAGTCAGCGCCCGCGTGGTCGGAGTACTGGTGGCGGTCTCCATCAGGTCGTCATCGGTGAGCTGGAACTCCAGCACGCCCGTGAAGCCGGGGGTACCCGTCGATCCGGCCGGCGTGGGCGGGGCGTCACGGGCGAATGGCGCGGGACCAGTCGGGGGCGACGTCACGGGTCAGTTCGGATTGCGAGGGCCGGCCGTCAGCGGCGCTGTGAACAGATCCACGACGGTGATGCTCCTCGGTGCGGGTCCGGGTGGGGATGGGGAGGGCGGACGGATACTCACCCGCCGGATTCAGGCTAGGGCGCGTCCGGCGCGTTCCCACAGACCCCGACCGGGTGACTCGGTCGGGTCGCCCGCTGACCGGCCAGGTGCCGGCAGTGCGGCAAGCCCACCGGCACCGGTTGCCTCGGGCTCGCTCGTAGTGGGTCCACATGCGAGGACGCCATTGGGCTTCAGTCCGGAGGAGGCGAGCGCGGGCTCGTGCGTCGTACCGATCTCACGTCGGCACAGTCGCTGGCAACTCCCTAGGCGGGGCGGGTGCTGTCGAGGCGGCTCCATCCGACTGGAGTGGCCGGGAGGGCGAGGGTGAACTGCGCGCCGTGGTCGGGGCCGTCACTGGTGGCGGTGAGGGTGCCGTGGTGGGCTTCGACGATGGCGCGGGAGATGGTGAGCCCGAGGCCTGAGCCGGTGCTGGTGGGCCCCTTGTGGAAGCGTCGGAAGATCTTGTCGGCATCCTCCGGCGGGAAACCGGTGCCGGTATCACTGATCTCGATGATCGCCCCGGGGTGGCGCGAGTTCGCGCCGGCGTTGGCGCGGATCGTGACGGCGCCGCCCGCGGGGGTGTGTCGGAGCGCGTTGTCGAGCAGGCCGGTGAGGACTTCGCCGATCCGGTCGGGATCGACGATCAGGTCGGGGGTGTCGGCCGCGACGGAGCGGGTGAGGGTCACCTCGGCGGTTCGGTAGCGGTCCCGGCTCGAAGCGACCGCTGTGTCGACGAGCTGGGCGACCGGGATGGGGCGAGTGCTGAGCAGGAGTTGGCGTTCCTGGGCGCGGGAGACGACTTCAAGGTCAGCGATCAGGCGGTGCAGGCGTGCAGTCTGGCTGGTCAGGGTTTCCACGGTTTGGTCGTCGACGGGGAGGACGCCTTCGGCAATGGCCTCTATGGTGGCTTCGAGGGATGCGATCGGGGTGCGGATTTGGTGGGCGAGGTCCGCGGTGAGTTGGCGCCGGGTGGCCTCGGTGGTCTCCAGTCGGCGGGCGAGCTGGTTGACCGAGGCGGCGAGGGTGGCCAGTTCGGATCCCATCCGGGGGTCCTCCAGTCGGGCGTCGAGCTGGCCGTCGGCGAGCGCCCTGGCGGTGGTTGCGGCGTCCTGGATCGGGGCGGCGAGGCGGTGGGAGATCAGCCAACTGATTCCCAGCGCGGTCGCGGCAGCCACGAGGATCCCGACCGCGAGGGCGGTCAGCACGGCCTGTTCGAAGGCACGGGTGACGTGTTCGAGCACCTGGGCGTCGACGACCACTCCGGCGTTGTGCAGGTGAAGCTGGAACAGTGGCGGCGATAGCAGAACCGCTGCGATCAGGACGGTGCTGGCGCCGGCAAGGATCACCAGTCCGACGTTCGCCAGCAACCGGCCGGCCAGCCCGAGGCCCGGCCCCTGCGGCTTCGCGTCTGGCGGGATCATCCCGCGCCCATCCGGTAGCCGACGCCGCGGACAGTGAGCACGTAGCGGGGCGAGCGTGGATCGTCGCCCAGCTTGGCGCGCAGATGCCCGATGTGGATGTCGACCAGGTGCTCATCGCCCGGCACGGCACCGGCCGTTGCCTCCCACACTTTCTCCAGGAGTTGCTGCCGGCTCAACACCACCCGGGGTCGGCTGCTCAGGGTCTCCAGCAACTCGTACTCGGTGCGGGTCAGTGCCACGAGCCGCGACCCGACGTGTACCTCGCGGGCGGGCACGTCGATGACGAGCTTGCCGAAGATCCGCCGATCCGGCTCCCCGGATGCCGGCGCTCCCTTCTCCGGCAACCTCGGGCGACGGAGCAGGGTGCGGATCCGCGCCACCAGCTCGCGTGGCGAGAACGGCTTGGTGACGTAGTCGTCGGCGCCTACGCCGAGACCGACCAGGACGTCGACCTCGTCGGCGCGGGCGGTGAGCATCAGCACGTAGCAGCGGGAGAACGTGCGCAGCTGGCGGCAGACCTCGATCCCGTCGATGCCGGGCAGGCCCAGGTCGAGCACAACCACGTCCGGCTCGGATTCCCGGGCCATCGCGAGCGCGGTCTCTCCGTCCACGGCGGTGCGTACCGCGAACCCGTCCCGGGCAAGAAAGCCCTCCAGTACCCGGACCAGGCTCGGCTCGTCATCGACGACCAGCGCGCTCAACTGCTGCGTAGCGACCACGCTCAGTCGTCCTCCTCCGCGATGAAGGTCCCGTGCCAGGTGTGGTACCAGACTGCACCTGTGAGCGCGTTCACCGACACCATGCCGGCGGTGTTGCCGTTGGTTTCGGTGTCGATCGTGTCGTAGCCGGGGAACGCCTTGACGTCGGCCACCGTGGACTGGCCGGGCAGGTTCGCCCGCAGCCAGTCGTCAGCGATCCTTCGCGCCTGGTCAGCAGAGACGGTCGCGTCCCGCGAACCGATGTTCCACATCATCGCCGGGCCGTACTCGGTCGACACCGACCCGTCGGTCGGGTCGACCAGCACCTCGGTGGCCGGGTTCCCGGCCGAGTCCTTCAACTCGACATAGAAGTTCTCGCTGAACTGCATCACCTCACCCGTGGACAGCCCCTGGGCGGCGGCTGCCTGCGATGCCCGTGCCCTGGCTTCGGCGATCGTCTTCACGGGGACGCCGTCACCGGCCAGCCAGACCTGCTGGGCGCCCATCATGCCGCCACCCGTCCCATCGCCCGGCAGGTGCCCCGAACGGTTCGACGCGCCAGCGTAGCCGGGGCCGAAGACCTTGCCCGTGGTGGGGGTGGCCTGAGCAGACCTGCTCCCGCTCGTGGCGACGAGGGCCAGGGCAACCGAGCCGACCAACAGCGCGCTCGCCACGACCAGCACCAGCCAGGCCAATCCGCTCGATGTCGCGCGCGTCCCGGGGACGCGACTCATCGCAGGTCCTCGCCACGCATCCTCGACAGCGCCTCCCGCTGGGCCTGGTAGGTCTCCAGGTCGATCTCACCGCGCGCAAACCGTCGGTCCAGGATGTCCTCCGGGGAGTCCTGCGTCGGCCGGGAGCCCGGGGTGGCCCGGCGTCCCGGCAGCAGCCGGCTCACCGCCCAGACGATCCCCGCGATCAGGACGACCCACAACAAGACCATGCCGATCATGCCGCCGAAGGGCATCCCGCCCCAGCCCATACCGCCGTATCCCATCATTCGAGTACTCCTCGTTCCTTTGGGGCGGCGCTCCTCACCACCCGACGGGTTCCAGCCTCCCCGCGGCTCGTAGCGATACACCCCACCGAAATGTAAGGATCTCCCAAAGCTGGGCCCACGAGCCGGGTCGCCGCTGCGTGTGACGGTTCGTCGCAGCGGCGATCACGAACCGGTCGGTGAGTTCGGGATCACTCGGTTCAGCGTTGGGGGTCTCCGACGCCGCCGGTGCATTCGCCTTGCGGTTCGGGAGCCCTGCTCGCGTCGGCGTATTCGGCGATGAAGGCGGACAGCCGGGGGTCGGTCGCGGTCTCGAGGCGGAGTTGGACGCCCCAGACGGTGGCGACGACCGGAGCGGGATCGCCGGGGTAGGGGCTGAGCAGCCCATAGGGCTGGTTCCGGACGGCGTTCTGGAGGATCGTCACCTGGTCGGTGGGCAGGTCGGGCTGGTAGGTGATCCAGATCGCTCCGTGTTCGAGGGAGTGGACGGCGGTCTCGTTGGGCACCGGTTCGGTGTAGATCCCGCAGTTCTGCCACACCTCGGCGTGGTCGCCGCCTGCGGGCGGAGTCTGTGCGTAGGAGGTGGTGCCGGAGACGTGGCCGCGGGACAGCCCGGAGTAGGTGATCGCCGAGGTCGGTGCGGCAGGCTGCACCCCGGGCCGGGTCAGTACGACGGCGATCGAGGCGATCATGATCACGGCCACCCCTACTGCACCCCAGAGCAGCAGCCGGCGTCGGAGCTGCCGCTGCTCCTCGTGACGGGCTGCTTCCCGCAGGGCAGCTCGTCGCGAGCCTGGGCTGGATTGCTGGGCCATGAGTGTCCTCTGTGGTCGGAGACTGCTTCTCGGTGGATCTCCATGATCGCTGGTCCTGGGCGCACCCCCGTCGCCCGCGGATGAAGGTTTGGTCAAGAACGGCCGGATGGTTGCGGCCGGGTGGGGTTCGTCAGCCGGCGAGGTGGGCCCGGACCTGGCGAAGCAGGTCGGTGGGGTCCAGCCACATGGAGGGGTATTCGCCGTACCAGCGCTGGATGCCCTCAGCGTCGATCAGGACGAAGCTGTGACCGGGCAGGTCGGCGTGCATTCCCTTCCCGAGGGTGCCGTAGGCCTTCGAGGCGGTGCCGTCGTCGAGCAGGAACGGGGTGTTCACGCCGTAGCGGGCAATGTCGGTGGCGATGTCGGACTTGGAGTTCATCACGATGGGGAGAACGGTGATGCCGAGGGCGTCGAACTCGGCCCGGTGTTTCTCGATCTCGCCCATCTGGATGATGCAGGCTCCGCAGCCGGCGCCTTCGTTGAAGTAGAGCAGGACGGGGCTTCCACGTAGCTGCGAGAGCGTCACTGTCGTGTCGTTGGTAGTGGGCAGCGTGAAGTCTGGGGCAGGGCTGCTGGTCGTTGCCGTGGTGGTCTGGGAGGTGATCAGCATCCCCGCGATGGCTCCGACGACTGCTAGGGCGAGGCCCCAGGACAGCCACCGGCGCCGATGGGCTCTCTGTGATGCGGTGGAGGTCCCCCGCTGCCGCGCGTGCTTGTCTGTTCTGGTGGTGTCGGTCATCTCGGGTCTCTCGGGTGAGGGGTCAGTGGCAGTGCGGGGTGGACGACGGCTGTTCGGCGTCGGCAGCGGCCTCGGGTGTCGTCTGGTCGCGAGCGCGGCCGATCAGGGTGGCCCAGACGAAGGCTCCCGCGAGGAGGAGCAGCGCCAGTCCGAGGACGGGCTCGGGGACGGGTTTGAGCCAGGCTTCGAGGGAGCCGAACCAGCTGGCGAGCGAGCGACCGATGGCAACCTGGATCTCGGGCCCGCTGGTCATCTGGCCGGTGTTGGCCAGGTAGAGGACGAAGCCACCCATGATCGCGAACCCCGCGGCCACGGCAAGGTTGACCGTGTTCGTGGCCAGCGTCCAGCGGCCGAGGCGTAGCCGGAGGGGTTTGGCGACCAGAGGCTTGTGGCGCAGGCCGGTGGTGTCCCAGGCCAGCGCCATCACGAACAGGGGGAACACCATGCCGAACACGTAGGCCAGCCCGAGGCCGATTCCGCCGACAGGGTTGCCGGCGAGCGCCGAGAGCGTCATGACCCCGACCAGGACGGGGGCGCAGCAGCTGGACGCGATGCCGCTGAACACCCCGAGTGCGAAGAAGCTGGCGCCGTCGCCGCGGCTGGTGTCGGGGGTGCGCAGGATGTTGGGCAGACTCCACATCCGACCGGACAGGGTGAAGGCGGCCAGGACGAGCATCAGGATGCCGCCGGCGTAGTAAAGCGCCGTGTGGTACTTCGCGATCGCGGCGGCGATCAGGCTCACGCCGAGGCTGATCGGGACCAGGATCGAGGCGAGGCCGGCGGCGAACAGGAAGGTCAGCGGCAGCAGGCGCCACCGACGGTTCCGGACCGCGCCGGCGAGGTAGCTGGGCGCGAGGAACACGATGCAACACGGGGCGAACAGGGCCACTCCGCCGGCGAAGAACGCTGCCAGGATCCCGCCGGTGGTCAGCAGGTCACCCACGGCCGCCCCCCACCGCGCTCGGCGCCCGGCGGACCGTCGCCAGGTGGGCCTGGAACTTGCGCAGCGGGAATCGGCCCGCCGAGAAGTAGGCGCCTTCGACCAGCACGAGTGGGTTCATGGCAGGGCGGTGTGTGGCCAGCAGCCGCAGCCCGGCCGCCGAGGCGACCTCGATCACCTCGAGCTCGATCGGCGAACCGTCCTGGCGGAGGCGCTCGAGCACGGCGTGCGCCTCGTCACAGAAGTGGCAGCCGGGTGCGGTGACCACGGTCACGTGGACGACCTCGGTCGTGGGGGCGGGGCTCATCGGTGATCCTCCTTCTGGTAGTCGGCTCCCCGCCGCTCTCGGTGGTCCCGCCCGGCGCTGGCGGAGAGGCCCTCGGCCTCGCTCCCGGGGTACAGCGGCTGGTGCCACTCGAGCGGCACGCCTGGTCGCGTCGACGAAGCCGCCGGCCTGCGGTGTGGATCCCGGATCCCGATCGCGGACAGCAGGATCCACACCCCGGCCCACAATCCGGCGACGGCGAGGGCGCCAAGGATCCACGGTGCGATGCCCACCTGGGCGTAGCCCATCATCGTGTTGCCCCCTCGGGTGTGTTGGTCGCTTCAGCCAAGCCGGGCAACCCGGTGGAAACTGCGAACTCTCGATGAAGAAACGATGGAGCCAGCCGATGGCCGGTGGGCCGATCGCGGTGACGCGGCATGATTGCGGCCATGAGCCAGAGCCTGCCGAGCCCGCCGGCGCACGTATTGGTGGTCGATGACGAGACCGTGCTGGCAGGGATGGTTGCCAACTATCTCCAGCGGGCGGGCTTTCGGACCAGCCTCGCCCACGACGGCGACACCGCCGTCGAACTCGCTCTGGCCGAGACGCCCGACGTGGTTGTTCTCGACCTGGGCCTGCCCGGCAAGGACGGGCTCCAGGTGTGCCAGGAGATCCGTCGCCACTCCGACTGCTACATCCTCATGCTGACCGCCCGGAACGAGGAGCTCGACAAGCTCATCGGACTCTCGGCCGGCGCCGACGACTACCTGACCAAGCCCTTCAGCGCCCGCGAACTGGTCGCCCGCGTCCAGGTGCTGCTGCGCAGGCCGCGCGCACACCCCACGCTTGGGGAGCCACCGCGCAAGATCGGCGAGCTGCGGCTCGACCCGACCGCCCGCCGGGTGTGGGTCCGGGAGATCGAGGTCGAACTCACCCGCACCGAGTTCGACCTGCTCGAAGCTCTCACCGGCCGGGCCAATGCCGCGCTCAGCCGCCGCCAACTGGTGGACACGGTATGGGGCTCCGACTGGGTCGGGGACGAGCACCTCGTCGACGTCCACATCGGCCACCTCCGCCGCAAGCTCGCCGCGGTCGCCGACCTGGCCTTCGTCGACACGATCCGAGGGGTCGGATACCGGATGGGGTCAGGTCGGTGAGCGCGGGACACCAGCCGGCCAGCCTGACCACGCGCCTGTTGATGGCCCAGATCGCGGTTGCGCTGGCGATGGCCCTCACCATGGTGGTCGTCGCTGCGCTCGCCGGGCCACCGCTGTTCGAGGCGCACATGCGCCAGGCCGGGCACGACACCCCCGACGTGCTCGTGCACTCCGAGGAGGCGTTCAATACCGCCGGCGTGATCGCCCTGGCGCTCGGCCTGGTGATCGCGGCCACCGGCGCCATCGTGGTCAGCGTATTCATCTCCCAGCGCCTGCGCCGATCTCTCAACGACCTCGGAGCTGCTGCGGCCCGGATCTCTGAGGGTGACTACGACCTGCGGGTCACCGAAGCCGACTCCCGCGAGTTGGCCACCCTCGCGGACAGCTTCAACACCATGGCCGCGAGCCTCGACTCTGTCGAGAGCAGCCGGCGCCGGCTGCTCACCGACTTGGCCCACGAGATCCGGACTCCGCTGGCCAGTATCAGGATCTGCGTGGAGAGCCTCGAGGACGGTGCTATTGAACCCGGCCCCGAGGCCTGGCAGATCCTCAGCAGCCAGATCGACCGCATCTCCCGGCTCGCCGACGACCTCGGCCAGGTGTCTGCGGCCGAGGAAGGACGACTCGACCTCAACCCCGCCCTTGCTGACGCCTGGGGAATGGCCGAGACCGCCGTTCTCGCCGCCCGCGAAGGCTATGAACGCAAGCGGGTCGGCCTCGACCTGCAGCCAGGGCCCGGCCACAAAGTGCTGGCGATGGCGGATACCGCACGGGTCGAGCAGGTCCTGGGCAATCTGCTGTCCAACGCGCTTCGCCACACCCCCGAGGGAGGCCACGTCAACGTGGAGGTCAGTGACGACGATGATGCCGTGATCATCTCGGTCCGCGATGACGGCGAAGGGATCCCCGCTGAGCACCTGCCGCACATCTTCGAGCGCTTCTACCGGGCCGACACCGCCCGCGACCGTGAGCACGGCGGCACCGGCGTCGGCCTGGCGATCAGCCGAGCCATCGCCCGAGCCCACCACGGCGATCTCACCGCCTTCAGCGCCGGCCCCGGCAAGGGGGCCACCTTCACCCTCCTGGTTCCCCGCGACGGGCGCTGGGGACGACCACCGGAGGCACGCCCGTCTGCTGTGGCTATGCCGTGATGTCGAGCCGGTCGGGTTGCAGATCGAGCCGGCGCAGCCACTGGGCGTTGAGTGCGACCACGACAGTGGACAGGGACATCAGCAGGGCGCCGACCTCCATCGGCATCGTGAACCCGACCGGGGCGAGCACCCCGGCGGCGAGCGGTACGGCGATCAGGTTGTAGCCGGCGGCCCAGCCAAGGTTTTGCTGCATCTTGCGGTAGCTCGCCCTGGACAGTTCGATCACCGACACCACCGCGCGGGGATCGTCGCCGGCGAGGATCACCCCGGCCGAGGCGATCGCGACGTCGGTGCCGGCGCCGATCGCAAGGCCGACGTCCGCCTGCGCGAGCGCGGGGGCGTCGTTGACGCCGTCCCCGACCATCGCGACCCGCCCGCCGGCGACCTGGAGTTCGGCGACCTTCGCTGCCTTGTCCTCCGGTCGGACCTCGGCCAGCACGGTGTCGATTCCGAGCTGGGATGCGACCCGGTCGGCGACCGCCCTGGCGTCGCCGGTGATCATGGCGACCTTGACCCCGGCCCGGTGCAGCGCGGCGACCGTCGCGGCCGACTCGGGGCGGACCTCGTCGGCGAGGCTGAGCGCACCGACAACCTTCCCGTCCTTGAGCACGAACAGCCGAGTGAATCCTGCCGAGCCGGCCTCGGACCGGCTGAAGGGGTCGGCCAGGTCGTGCTCGGCGAGCAATCTCGGCCCGCCGACCCGAACCTCCGCGCCGTCCACCTGGGCGGTGACTCCGAGGGCGGGTTGGGAGGTGAATGCGGTCGTGGCGGGCACTGCCAGCTGCCGTTCGGACGCGGCGGTGACGATCGCCCGGGCGAGCGGGTGTTCGCTATCGGCCTCGGCGGCGGCGGCGACGGCCAGTACCTCGTCCTCGGACAGGCCCGCGACGGTTTCGATCCCGGCGAGCGCCGGAGCCCCCTTGGTGAGGGTGCCGGTCTTGTCGAACACCACTGTGGTCACGGTCCGCATCGCCTCGAGCGCGAGCCGGTCCTTCACCAGCACTCCGGCCCGGGCCGCCCGCTCGGTGGCGATCGACACCACCAGCGGGATGGCCAGCCCGAGCGCGTGTGGGCAGGCGATCACCAGCACGGTGATCACCCGGACCACCGCCTGCTCGGGCTGGCCGATGAGAGTCCAGGCCAGCCCGGTCAGCGTCGCCGCGCCGAGCGCGAACCAGAACAGCCACGCAGCGGCCCGATCAGCCAGCCGCTGCGCCCTGGAACTTGACGCCTGTGCCTGCTCGACCAGCTTGCGGATCCCTGCCAGCGCCGTGTCATCCCCGATTGCGGTCACCTCGACCCGCAACCCCGAATCCGTGCTCACCGTGCCCGCGGTCACTGAGTCACCCAGGCCACGTCGGACCGTGCGGGACTCGCCGGTCACCATCGACTCGTCCAGCTCCGCCTCGCCGTCGATGATCCTGCCGTCGGCCGGAATGCTGCCGCCCGGGCGGACCAGCACCACGTCGCCGACCGCCAGATCGACTGGCGGCAGCTTCTCCACAGCGTCGCCGCGGACCACTTCGGCGGTGTCCGGCAGCAGCGCGGCCAGAGAGTCGAGTGCGTTCGTGGTCTGAGCGAGGGAGCGCATCTCCAGCCAGTGGCCCAGCAACATGATCACGATCAGCAGCGCGAGTTCCCACCAGAACTCCAACGTGTGGTTCAGCACCCCAAGGGTGGCGCCCCAGCTGGCCAGGAAGGCCACCGTGATCGCCAGCCCGATCAGCAGCATCATCGCCGGGCGGTGTGCCCGAATCTCGTTCACCGCCCCGCTCAGGAACGGGGAGCCGCCACACACATAGATCACTGTGCCGAGGGCGGGAGCTACCCACGCCAGGCTGGTAGGGACCTCGTAGCCGAGCAGCATCGCGAACATGGGCGAGAGCGCCACGACCGGAACTGCGAGCACAAGCATCACCCAGAAGAGGCGCCGGAAGCGCGCCACATGGCCACCATGACCCGCGTGCCCGCCACCGCTGTGACCGCCTCCACCGTGCTCTGTGTGGCCGGCCATCCCGGAATGGTCCATACTCGTGCGGCCTTGTGGATGGCCGGTGTCGGCCATGCCGTGCTCCGTGTCCTGCATCTCGCTTGTGGTGTGCGTCGCCTCGTGCCCTGTCATCACTCGCCTCCCGCTCGGATACCTATGGGGGGTATGTGTGGATCAATGATCCAACCACCTATGGGCATTCCCCCAACCAGCTGAAGCGAACCTAACTTCAGAGAAGATTCACAAAGCACCACTGGATCCACTCGCGGCCGGGCCGATCCTGCAGATCCGCCGTGGCAGACTCGCGCGCCGGCGTCGACTGAACCGCCCCGGCGTGTCCGGAGACTCGCTGGTTTGATTCCTCAGCTTGCTGC
>CAYNLD010000008.1:0-61910 GCA_964397985.1 uncultured Propionibacteriaceae bacterium
CCGGAAGCACCCCCGAGTACTGCGAAGTGCGCTCTGACAAGGGGGTTCCCGAGTAGAAGCCGAGCACGTCCCCGTATTCAGGGTCCGGCTCCTCCTCCACGATCAGCGCGCAGTTCTCGACCAGGTCGAACAGTTGCTCGGGGATCAGTTCCAGCGCCTCGTCAACCAGTTCGTCGAACCGCTCCGGTGTCACCGACAAGGCCATGCCTCCACCCTATCCACGGCCACCAGCTCAAAATGACAAGAATGTAGTTATTCAGCATCTACTGACCACGAATGTCGCCGCGAATACAGTCCTGTTCCATCTGAGGCAGGTGGGACGGGTGTGACGCAAGTCACCGGGGAAGGCTCGTCCCCTGCCTCTCTTGGAGTCCCGCAGGACCGGAAGGAACGGACGTGAAGAGAGCGCTGAGGGTCACCCGCGCCGCCCTTGCCTGGGCCGTGCTGTCCGCGTCCCTGGCCACCACCAGCGTCCTGTTCGCGCCGACCGCCGGAGCGGCCACCACCACCTACACGGCCAATACCTCGGTCAACGTCCGCACCGGGCCCAGCACCAGCAAGACCGTCCTCACCCAGTTGCAGGACGGCCAGACCGTCCTCGCCGCCGGCTCGGTCTCCGGCAGCTGGCTGCCGATCAGCTACGACAACACCACCGCCTACGTCTGGGCCGCCTACCTCGACAAGGACTCCAGGTCAGCCAGCGTCGTCCTCTCCGGGCCCGCCGGACGCAGAACCGCCCTGGAGAACGTCAACGTCCGCGGCGCCGCCAGCCTGGACGCCGAGATCACCGCCATCCTCGACAAGGGCACCGCGATCAAGGTCACGGGCTACTCCTCCGGGGTTTTCGCCCAGGTCACCGTGGACGGCCAGACCGGCTGGATCCACTCCCAATTCCTGACCACCACCACGGACACCTCGCCCGAAGTCGTCGCCTCGTACACCACGACCACCAACCTCGCCCTGCGCAGCACCTCGTCGGTCGCCGCGACGAACCAGGTCACGATCGCGAAGGGGTCGACGGTCGGCGGCACCGGCACCCACGAGGGCACGTACAGCCAGGTCATCTACAAGGGCAAGGTTGGCTGGGTCATCACCGGCTACCTCGCCGCGGTCGACGGCACCCCGGACTCCTACGTCCTGCCCCTGCGCAAGGCGACCCTCTACGCCTCCGCGGCCGATGTGCCGATCCTCGCCAAGGCCGACCCGGCCTCCAGCACGCTCGGCACGATCGCGCTCGCCTTCGCGATCCGCACCACCGGCACCACCAAGGGCGCGTTCACCGAGGTGATCTGGAATGGAGCCACCGGCTGGGTCACGACCACGTCGATCAGCACGAAGAGCCCTGTCACCGACCTCGGCTCCTCGAGCCTGAACAAGCTCGAGCCGAACGGCAAGGCTGCGGTCCTCGAGGTTCGGTCGCACTTCCCGCAGATCAAGACCATCTACGGCTGGCGCTCTTCCAGCGCGTACTCCTCCGACCACCCCAACGGCCGGGCGATCGACATCATGATCCCCAGCTACAAGTCCAACAAGGCGCTCGGCGACTCCATCGCCCAGTACTTCATCGACAACGGCAAGCGCCTCCACGTCACCTACATCATCTGGCGGCAGCGCAGCTACACGCTCACCCGCGGCTCCTGGAAGAAGATGGAAGACCGCGGCAGCGACACCCAGAACCACATGAACCACGTGCACGTCTCCTTCGAGCCGAGCTGATCTCCCCCTCCAACCCCCCCGACAGGACGGCCCCCGCCAGCCACCGGCGGGGGCCGCCCTGCATTCACGGGCTGCCGGAACCCCCGGCCGACCCCACCGGGCAGCGAAAGACCCGCCCTGACAGCGTTGGTCACGCCCGGCGCGTCACGGCAGCGGGCGACGCCGGCGCCGCTTTTGAGCCAGCCGCTGCGCGGGCCGTATAGTGGCGCGTCAGGTCCCCATCGTCTAGCGGCCTAGGACACCGCCCTTTCAAGGCGGCAGCGCGGGTTCGAATCCCGTTGGGGATGCCAGCGATCCCCTACGCCGACCCCGGCGGGCGGCCCGGGATGCGTGCGGACCGCTCCCCGCAAGACAATCGGACGCGCCCGTCACCCTCTCGGCACGGACGGGCCGGAGGCCGTGCGCAGGCGACCACGAGCACGCCGGTCGTGACCCTTGACACAGAAAGCGAACGCTGCTAGCTTTTCGGCAGGAACCTGAGTGGTTCCCCAGGGTTGTTACTCGCAAGAGGCAAGGCCTGAGTCAGCTTCGGCTTGCTCACGCTTGCGCAATCCAGGGGGCTGACTCGGGTCTTTCTGTCTTTCGGGCACCCTGTCACCAGACGTTCGAAGGAGAACAGATGCCCGCAGTTGAACCACCGGACGCTGGCCGGTGACATTCTCGCCAAGGTCGGGGGCGAGCCCAACGTCGCCTCACTCTCGCACTGCGCCACCCGCCTGCGGTTCAAACTCAAGGACCCCGCCAAGGCGGACAAGGCCGGTATCGAGCGCCTGCCCGGCGTGATCACGGTGATGGAGGCCGGCGGCCAGTTCCAGGTGGTGATCGGCAACGACGTACCGTCCGTGTTCGCCGAGATCGGCCAGATCTCGAAGGTCACCGGCGACAACCTCGCGGCGGACGCAGGCCCGAAGGGGAACCTGCTCAACCGGTTCATCGACCTGATCTCCAGCATCTTCCAGCCGATCCTGTGGCCGCTGGCCGGCATCGCGCTGTTGAAGGCGTTCCTCTCGCTGTTCACGACCATGGGCTGGATGTCCGCCGAGAGCCAGTCCTACACGATCCTCTACGCAGCCGCGGACGCCCTGTTCTACTTCCTGCCGATCTTCCTGGCGGTCACGGCAGCCAAGCGGTTCAGCGCCAACCAGTTCACGTCCATGGCCATCGCCGGCGCCCTGATCTACCCATCGATCGTCGCGCTGAACGCCGCCGGCGATCCGGTCAGCTTCTTCGGAATCCCGGTGGTGATGATGAGCTACACCTCCTCGGTGCTACCGATCATCGTCGCGGTCTGGGTGCAGTCGCTGCTCGAGAAGGGGTTGAAGAAGACCCTGCCGAGCGTGATCCGGAACTTCAGCATTCCGCTGATCACCGCAACGGTGATGGTTCCGCTGACCCTGATCGTGGTCGGCCCCATCACCAGCTACGCCGCCCAGTGGCTCTCCCACGCGATCGTGTGGCTCTTCCAGCTCGCCCCCTGGCTCGCCGGCGCGATCATGGGCGGCCTGTGGCAGGTGTTCGTGATCTTCGGCCTGCACTGGGGTCTGGTGCCGGTGATGCTGAACGACATCTCCACCAACGGCTACTCCCTGCTGACCGGCCCGCTGCCTGCCGCCGTCCTGGCCCAGGCCTCCGCAGCGCTCGCCGTCGCCATTCGCACCCGCAGTGCCAAGCTCCGGCAGGTCGCCGGCTCGTCGGCGACGTCGGGCCTGCTCGCCGGCGTGACCGAACCAGCCATCTACGGTGTGAACCTGCCGCTGAAGCGGCCCTTCTACTTCGGTGTGACCGGAGGCGCCATCGGCGGCGCGATCGCCGCCGCGGGAGGATCCGCCGCGACCGCGCTGGTGTTCCCGTCCCTGATCTCGTTGCCAGCGTTCATCTCGGTCGGCAACTTCGCCCTGCAGTTGATCGGCACCGGTGTGGCGATGGTGATCGCCTTCACGCTCACCATGGTGGTCGGCTTCAAGGATCCGGTCGAAGCCGGCGACGACGCAGTGTCCGCTCCCGGGAACGTCGTTCCCGGCGTCCTGGGCGCCAGCGAGGTGACGGCTCCCGTCTCCGGTGAGCTCGTCTCGCTCGCTGCGGTGAACGACCGGGTGTTCGCCTCCGGAGCCCTCGGCAGCGGCCTCGGCATCGTCCCGTCCAGCGGCCAGGTGTACGCCCCATTCGGCGGCACGGTGGTGAGCGCCTTCCCCACCGGCCACGCATTCGGCATCAAGTCGGACGACGGCATCGAGGCGCTGATCCACATCGGCATCGACACTGTCCAGCTCGACGGCAAGGGGTTCACCGCAGCCGTCCAGCAGGGCCAGGTCGTACAGGCCGGCGACCTGCTGGCCACCGTCGATCTGGACGCCGTGAAGGCTGCAGGGTACGACCCCACCACGATCCTCGTGATCACCAACACCGCGCAGTTCGCCGCCGTCCTGCCCGCCGAGGGCCATGCGGTCGCGCACGGCGACACCGCGATCGTCATCGAGCGCTGAGAGGGGCAGGCAACAATGACCGGTACCAACACTCCGTTCCCCGCCGGCTTCCTGTGGGGTGGGGCGACCGCAGCGAACCAGATCGAGGGCGGGTACGCCGAGGGCGGGAAGGGGCTGTCGATCCAGGACGTGATGCCGCGCGGCATCATGGCTCCCCGGGTCGACCGCCCCACCCCGGACAACCTCAAGCTGGAGGCGATCGACTTCTACCATCGCTACACCGAGGACATCGCACTGTTCGCAGAGATGGGGTTCACGGTGTTCCGGCTCTCCATCGCCTGGAGCCGCATCTTCCCCAACGGTGACGATGACGAGCCCAACGAGGAAGGCCTGGCGTTCTACGACCGGGTGTTCGAGGAGTGCGCGAAGCACGGGATCGAGCCGCTGGTGACCCTGTCGCACTACGAGACTCCGCTGAACCTGACCGAGAAGTACAACGGCTGGGTCAGCCGCGACCTGATCGGGCTCTACGAGCGCTACGTGCGGACGGTGTTCGAGCGGTACCGCGGCAAGGTCACCTACTGGCTGACCTTCAACGAGATCAACTCGGTGCTGCACGCGCCGCTGATGTCGGGAGGGATCGGGACGCCGAAGCAGCAGCTCAGCGAACAGGACCTGTTCCAGGCGGCCCACCACGAGCTGGTGGCCAGTGCGCTGGCCACCAGGATCGCCCACGAAGTGCTGCCCGGCTCACAGGTCGGCTGCATGGTGATCGCTGCACCCATCTACCCACTCACGCCTGATCCGGCCGACGTCGTCGCCGCCATGGAGGCGGACCACGCCAACCTGATGTTCAGCGACGTCCACGTTCGCGGCACCTACCCCGGCTACGCGCTGCGGTACTTCCGCGACCACGGCATCGAACTCGATATCACCGACGAGGACCGCGAGCTGCTCACGCACACCGTCGACTTCGTCTCGTTCAGCTACTACATGAGCGTCTGCGAGACCGGCGACCCTGCGAAGAAGGTCGCGGGGGCGGGCAACATCATGGGCGGCGTCCCGAACCCCACCCTTCCGGCGAGCGAATGGGGCTGGCAGATCGACCCCACCGGCCTGCGGGTGGTCCTCAACCAGTTCTGGGACCGCTGGCAGAAGCCGCTGTTCATCGTCGAGAACGGGCTGGGCGCCAAGGACGAGCTCGTCGAGGTCGACGGCGTGAAGACCGTCATCGACGACTACCGGATCGCCTACCTGAACGACCACCTCGTCCAGGTGGGCGAGGCGATCACCGACGGCGTCCAGGTGATGGGCTACACCTCCTGGGGCCCGATCGACCTCGTCTCGGCCAGCACGGCGCAGATGAGCAAGCGGTACGGCTTCATCTACGTCGACCGCAACGACGACGGCTCCGGAACCCTCGCCCGCTACCGGAAGAAGTCGTTCGGCTGGTACACCGACGTGATCCGGAGCAACGGCGCCAGCCTGACCTGATCCGGGCGCCCCCGCGGGTCGCGGTCAGCTACTGGCCCCGACCCGCGGGATGCACGATGATCGCAATGACGCGAGAAAGGGCCGGCACGTGGAGGTGCTGAAGGTCTACAACAACAACGTCGTCCTCGCCACGGACGGGTACCGCGAGGTCGTGCTCACCGGCCGCGGGGTCGGCTACCAGGCCCGCCGCGGCGACGTCGTGGACGGGGAGCGCGTGCAGCAGGTCTTCGTGCCGGATGCCCAGCACGACGTCGAGCAGCTTTCTGCGTTCCTCACCGAGATCCCGCCGGAGCACCTGCTGCTGGCGGCGGAGATCCTCGCCCTGGCTCAGGCAGAGCTCGGCACCGAGTTCGGGCAGTCCATGGTCATCCCGCTCGCCGATCACATCAGCTTCGCGATCAAGCGGGTCCGCCAGCACATCGAGGTGGGGTACCCGCTGCGCGCCGAGGTGGCCCACCTGTACCCGAACGAGCTGCGGGCCGCACGGAACGGGGTGGCGCTCGTCCGGGAGCGCACCGGCCTCGACCTGCCGCCCGACGAGGCCGTCCCGATCGCGCTGCACTTCGTGAACGCGATGTTCGCCAGCGACGACCTGTCGCACACGGTCCGGATGACCGAACTGTTCCGGCAGGTGTTCGATGTGCTCGATTCCGCCTACGGGCGGCACTTCGACACCGAGAGCATCAATGCCGCGCGGTTCATCACCCACCTGCGCTACTTCTTCGTACGCGTGGACAGCGGCCAGCAACTGTCGGAGAACCCGGACAGCTTCGTCACAACGATCCGGACCTCCTTCCCCGAGGCGTTCCTCTGCGCAGAGCGGGTGAAGGCGCTGCTGGAGCTGCGGCTGGAGAAGCCGATCAACACCGACGAGGTGGTCTACCTCACCCTCCACGTGGCCCGGCTCGCCAGCGACCAGTAGCCGGCCAGCGAGGCCCCGCTGAGCACGGCCCGGACCACTCAGCGAAGATCGAGCGTCCGCTCCTCGCGATCGCCGAGCAGCCAGCGTCCGGCCGAGGCGAGATCGAGGCTCTCCGGCTGCCAGCGCAGCGCGTTCAGGAACGGCAATGACAGGTTCACCGACCTCGACCAGTCCCGTGCTCCCAGCACCTCCAGCTGGGTCTGGGTCAGCAGCGCGACGGACGCACCGGTCTCCGGGTCCACGAGCGTGCGCAGCCGCTGCTCCGGCTCCACGTCGACCGCGGCCACACCCTCCTCGGCAGCCTGCAGCATCGCCCGCTGGGCGTCGCGGCTGATCCACAGCGGCTCCGGAGCCGCAGCGAGCGACGTCCTGGCCACGTCACGGCCCGCGTCCGGGCGGCCCACCCTGCGCGCAGCCGCCGCCATCGCGGCCAGCCGCTGCGGGTCGGACAGCAGCCCGTCAATCTTGTAGCCCACCGTCGTCGCGTAGTTGCAGCGGACGGCAGCCCCCTCCTCCAGCAGGTAGTCCGCGTTGCGCACCTCCTGGCCAGGGATCGGGTTCACGATCACCATCGGCAACCCGGCAGCCATGCACTCCGACGACGACAGCCCACCCGGCTTACCGACGAACAGGCTGGCCACCCGCATCAGGTCGGCCATCCGGTCGGTGAAGCCGAGCACCACGAAATCCCGATCCCTGCCCGCAACGAGCGCTTCGACGCCGGACTTCAGCTCGGCGTTGCGCCCGCACACGACCACAGCCTGGAACTCGCTGCGCATCCGCATCGCCTGCCGGACGAGTTGCAGCGTGTAGCTGCCGCCTGCCGCGCCGGCCGAGATCAGCACCACCGGCACCCCCGGACGCAGCCCGAATTCCAACCGCACGGACACGTCGTCCACCGGATCGGCCAGGCCCGTTCGAACCGGGATCCCGGACGCCGTCACCCGGTCTGCGGGGATCCCCAGCGTGGTCAGGTACTCACGGCTCTCCTCCCGCGCGGCGAAGAAGTGGTGGAACGGAGCGGTCAGCCACAGTCCCTGGAAGTCGTAGTCCGTGGTCACCACCGTGAGCGTCGCCCGCAGCTGCTTACGGGCCAGCATCAGCGACACCAGCCGGGCCGGCAGGAAGTGCGTGCAGATCACCACGTCAGGGTTGTACTCGCGCAGCTCACGGACGAACGAGACCGTGTTCAGCTGCTCCAGCCACTTCAACGGCGACGCGGCCAGCTTGAACGGCGGGTCGGCGTTGTCGTAACCCCAGCCGACCAGCCACGGCGCCTGGGAGACGAGCTGGAAGTACGCGTCGTCATAGAGCCGGTTGAACACTTCGTTCGTCGTCTCGAGAATGTCCAGACGGCGTACCTCCGCGTCCGGCTCAAGCGTGGTCAGACCGGCCTCCACGGCGCTGGCGGCCATGTTGTGGCCCGATCCGACCCCTGCGGCGAGGATCATCACTCGGCGTCCCATGCGGGCCAGACTAGGCCAGCCGTCCCGCATGGACCCGGATTTTCGCCCGGGCGAGGCCGTACGTTATAGTTTCGGGGCTGGCCGGAAGACGGTCGGTGAGGCCTGTCAAGGCCCCGTAGCGCAGTTGGTTAGCGCGCCGCCCTGTCACGGCGGAGGTCGCGGGTTCGAGTCCCGTCGGGGTCGCTGGAAGCGTCATTGCTTCTCTCGGCCAGGTAGCTCAGTCGGTAGAGCGTTCGCCTGAAAAGTGAAAGGTCACCAGTTCGATCCTGGTCCTGGCCACGTCGTGCGGTGGAGTGCATTCCACCGCACTTTTCTCTGTCCCGGGATTGTGATTCCCGCACCGCCAGCCGTAACAGCAATGGGGGCCGGGCCCGAAGGCCCGACCCCCACCAGCTGGGTCAGCTCACTTGGTGAAGCCGACGTTCTCCCACTTCGGGATCCGCGCCATGCCCAGGGCACCGATGTTGGCCAGCTTGGCCCGGACGCCGACCAGCATCGGGCGCTGGTACAGCGGCAGGGTGTGCACGGCCTCCCAGATCGCCTGCGCGGCCTGGTTGCCCATCTCGGCGCGCTTCGCCGGGTCCATCTCGGTGTCGATCTTCGGCTTCAGCTCCTGCACCGCAGGGATCTCCAGCTGGGCGAAGTTGGAGTCGCTCGGCTTGAAGTCCTTGCCAGTCCCGGAGCCACCGTAGATCTGGCCGATGTTGGCCAGCGGGTACGGGGTGCCGATCCACGAGAACGCGATGATGTCGAAGGCGTGGCTGGTCAGAACGCCAGGCCAGTCCTTGGAGATGTCGACGCTCTTGATCTTCAGGTTGACGCCGATCCCCTTCAGGCTCTTCTGCGCCTGCAGGCCCTCGTTCTCAGATGCGGACACGCCGGTCAGCTGGGCGTAGGTGACATCCAGCTGCGTGCCGTCCTTCTCGCGGTAGCCGGTGCTGGTGTTCATGGTCCAGCCGGCCGCATCGAGCATCTGGCCCGCCTTCTCCGGGTTGTAGTCGATACCGGTGACCTTGGCCTGGTCGACGTAACCGGGCTGGTTCGCCACGTACAGGTTGTTGTTCAGCGGCACCTTGTCACCGGGAAGGCCGGCGAGGTCGGACTGCGCGATGACCGTCCGGTCGATGCCCATCACGATCGCCTGACGCACGTTCTGGTCGGAAAGGATCGGCGACTTCGAGTTGAAGGTGAACTGACGGTAGTTCGGACCCGCAGCGACCCGGACGACCGAGTTCTGCGCACCCTTGGCCTGGGCGTAGCCGTCCGCGTCAGCGCCGATGTCGTAGTAATCGACCTCCTGGTTGGCGAACGCTGCGGCCAGTCCGTCGCTCTTGATCTGCTTCCAGGTGAGCTTGGTCAGCGGCGGCTTCGCTCCCCACCACTTGTCATTCGGCTCCATGGTCACGGTGCCGCTGGTCTTGTCCCAGTTGGTCACCTTGAACGGGCCGGTGAAGTAGGAGTCGACGTAGTCCTTCCAGCCGTTGTTGAACGCGTCCGGGGTGGCCGCGCCCTCAGCACGCAGCGGGCCGCTCGCGACGATGATCGTCCAGTCCGGGTAGGTGGACTTGAAGGTCATGATCACTTCCTGCTGGCTCGCGCCGGCCTTGATGTCGGTGATCTGATCCCAGCCGTCGGAGGACGCGGGGTGGAACTTCTTGTTCGTCCCGTTCATCGCCTTCCAGGTGGCGATCCAGTCGTCGGCGCCGATGACCTTGCCGTCGTTCCAGACGGCCTTCGGGTTCAACTCCATCGTGACAACGAGGTGGCCGTCGGTCACCTCATCCTTCACCGAGGACAGGTAGTCGGTGTTCAGCACCGGGGTGCCGTCACCCTTGTAGTCGTAGTACGCCGGGTTGATCGGCGACTCGAGGAACACGAGTTCGTTGTCGTTGCCGTCGACCGAGAACGTGTTCCACGTCGCGATCGGGTAGCTGATCGAGCCGATGAACTCACCACCGGTGAGCTGATCGTGGGGGGTCTCGTTGATGTCCCAGCCACTGCTCGCGGCGGGCGAACCGGCGACCGTGCCTCCGCTTGTGGCGGATGGAGCGGACGACGGACCACCACAGGCCGCCATCGTCACGGCGAGACCAGTAGCGATCAGCGGCATCAGGATTCTTGAAGCCTTCACATTACCTCCGTGTGATTGACGGCAGGCACGACGCTACGGCGCCGCACAGCTGCCATTCAGATACCAGCCGACGATACTCGTTGAGGGACTCGCGAGCGCGCCACACGGCGTAACGACCTGTTAACGATCTCTTCCGGTCGCGAATTTCGGCCGGATTTCGGGCCGATCCCCTGCCGGCACACTCCACCAGCCGGCCGGGTTTGCCGGCCAGCGGGCAGGTGTGGACTCAGACCGACGCGGCGACCTCCGTCTCGCCGGGCACCGGGACCGGGAAGTGGCAGGCGAACCGATGGTCGCCGGTCTGCTGGGTGAGCTCCGGCGACACCTCGCGGCAGCGGGCCTGGTCGGCCTCGCCGAGGGCGGCGTAGCGGAAGCAACGGGTGCGGAACTTGCACCCCGAGGGCGGGTCAGCAGGGCTGGGCAGGTCGCCGGACAGGACGATCCGGTGCCGGGAGCGCTCCGTCTCGGGGTCGGGGATCGGGATCGCCGACAACAGTGCCTGCGTGTACGGGTGGACGGGGTTGGAGTACACGTCGTCCACGTCGCCGATCTCGACGATCGAGCCGAGGTACATCACCGCCACGCGGTCGGCGATGTGCCGGATCACCGCCAGGTCGTGCGCAACGAAAAGGTAGGACAGTCCGAGCTTGCCCTGCAGGTCCTGGAGCAGGTTGATCACGCCGGCCTGGATGGACACGTCGAGCGCGGAGACCGGCTCGTCCAGCATCATCACCTTCGGCTCCAGCGAGAGCGCCCGCGCGATCCCGATGCGCTGCCGCTGTCCACCAGAGAAGTGCTGCGGGTAGCGGTCGGCATGGCTCGGTTCGAGCCCGACCAGCCGGAGCAGGTCAGCGACGCGGGTCTCGATCTCATCCTTCTTGTAGCCGAACACGCCCATCGGCTCGGCAATGATGTCGAAGATCGGCAGCCGCGGGTCGAGGGAGGCCATCGGGTCCTGGAACACCACCTGCAGGTTGCGCCGCAACTGCTTGCGCTCGCGCCGGTTCAGCGTCGAGGTGTCCCGTCCGAGCACGTTCACCGTGCCGCCGGTCGGCGTACCGAGGTTCAGGATCTCCAGCAGCGTCGTGGACTTGCCGCAGCCGGACTCGCCGACCAGGCCGAGGGTCTCCCCCTCGCGAATGTCGAGGTCGATCCCGTCCACCGCGTGCACCGTGCCGATCCGGCGGCGGTAGATCGCGCCCTTCATCAGCGGGTAGTGCCGCTTCAGGCCGTCCAGCTCCAGCACGACCGGACGCTCCTCGCGCGGCACCTCAGCCAGGTCGGACGCGGTGAGCTCGGGCGCGGGGAACAGGTCGGCGTGGCCCATCCCGACCAGGTCGTTGAGCCGGTGGCAGGCTGCCAGATGATCCATCGAGTCGGTCGGCTCGAGTTCCGGTTCAACCTGCGAGCACTGCTCGATCGCCTTCGGGCAGCGCGGCACGAACGGGCAACCGGGCGGCAGGTCGACGACCGACGGCGGGTTGCCCTCCAGGACCGGCAGCGCGCCCTGGCTGGTCTGGTCGAGCCGCGGCACCGTGCCCAGCAGGCCGATCGTGTAGGGCATCCGGGGCGAGTAGAAGATGTCGTCCACCGAGCCCTGCTCGACCGGGCGTCCGGCGTACATGACGACGACCCGCTCGGCCATGCCGGCGACGATGCCCAGGTCGTGGGTGATCATGATGATCGCAGCGCCGGTCTCCTTCTGGGCGGTCTTCAGCACCTCCAGCACCTGTGCCTGGATGGTCACGTCCAGCGCAGTGGTCGGCTCGTCCGCGATGATCACGTCGGGATCGTTCGCGATCGCCATCGCGATCATCACCCGCTGTCGCATGCCACCGGAGAACTCGAACGGGAACGACTTCGCCCGCACCTTCGGGTTGGGGATGCCGACCAGGTCGAGCAGCTCCACGGCGCGGTCCCACGCCTTCGACTTGCCGATGTCGTAGTGCGCCTGGATGGCCTCGACGATCTGGTCGCCGACCGTGTACACCGGCGTCAGTGCGGACAGCGGGTCCTGGAACACCATCGCCACATCGCGTCCACGGATCTTCGACATCGCCTCGTCGGCGTTGCCCAGCAGCTCCTCGCCGTGCAGCCGGATCGATCCCTCGATCCGCGTGGTCGGCGGGTGCAGGCCCATCACGGCGAGCGATGTGACCGACTTGCCCGAGCCGGACTCGCCCACGATCGCCATCGTCTCGCCCGCAGCGAGGTCGAAACTCAGCCCGCGCACGGCGCGAACCGGTCCGGCCTCGCTCGGGAAGGTGACGTGTAGGTCGCGCACGCTCAGGACGGTGTCGCCGGCCTTGGTGCGGCGGTCCTTCACCTGGGTCTGGATGGTCACTGCAGGGCCCCCTCGGAGCTCGTTCGGGGTCGCCGCGGGGTGGTTCGGGGCGCAGCGGAGGAGAAGTACTTCGTGGCGTGTCTCATGCCTGGCCTCCGGAAGCGGAGCTCGGGTCGAGCGCGTCGCGCAGTCCGTCACCGACCGCGTTCACGCACATCACGAGGAACACCAGCACCGTTGCCGGTCCGAGGAAGATCCACGGGTACGTCGTGGCCATGCGGGCGCCCTCACCGATCAGGGTGCCCAGGGACGTGTCCGGCGCATGCACGCCGAAGCCGAAGTAGGACAGCCCGGTCTCGGACAGGATCGCGTAGCCCACGTTCAGCGTCGCGTCGATGATCAGCAGCGAGGACGCGTTCGGCAGGATGTGACGAACGATGATCCGCCCGGCCGAGAGCCCCATGAACCGGGCGGCCTGGACATATTCGCGCTCCCGGATCGACAACGTGAGGGAGCGCACCACCCGCGCCGACAGCGGCCACGCGAAGGCGGCCAGCAGCACCACAAGGATCAGCCAGCTCGCGTCGCCCTCAGGGGCCCCCCGGGACGCGATGGCGATCAGGAAGAAGCTCGGCACGACCAACAGCAGGTCGATCACCCACAGCGCAGCCTTCTCGTACCAGCCGCCAAGGTAGGCCGCCGACGCGCCGACCAGCGCCGCGATCGAGGTGGAGAGCACGGCCACCAGCAGGCCGATCAACAGCGACTTGCCCAGGCCCCGGACGGTGAGCGCGAGCACGTCGCGTCCGGCCTGGGTGGTGCCGAGGATGTGCGCCCCGTCCGGGCCGGTGAGGAAGGCGTTGATGTCGATGTCGTCGAACTTCCAGTACAGGAAGGCGGAGCCGAAGATCGCAAGGAACGCAAGAAACAGGATCCCGAACGCCCCGACCACCGCGGTCTTGTTGCGCACGAACCGGCGCAGGATCAGCCGGCCCCGGGAGAGGCGCTTCTGCGGCTTGGCGGCGGTTGCGGCCAGGGCTTCCAGTTCGGTGGCTTCACTGCCGCTCATGCCAGCCTCACCCTCGGGTCGAGGATCGCGACCATGATGTCGGAGAGCACCGCGCCGGCCAGGACGCAGACGCCGGCGAACGCCGTGACGGCGACCACCCCGTTCACGTCCCGGTTGGTGATCGTGTCGACGCCGTACTGTCCGATGCCGGGGAAGCTGAAGATCCGCTCGGTGAAGGTCGCTCCGACGAACATCGTGGCCACGCTGAACGCGACGTAGGTGCCGGTCGGGATCAGCGCCGTGCGCAGCGCGTGCTTCATCACAGCCCTGCGTTGCGGCAGACCCTTCGCCCGCGCCGTCCGGACATAGTCCGCGCCGAGGGAGTCGAGCATCAGGTTGCGCTGGATCCGGCTCATCGACGCGGCACCGATCACGATCAGCACCAGCGTGGGCAGGAACAGGTGCTGTAGTCGGTCGACGAGCCAGGCGAGCGGGTAGTCGCCCACGTCCCCGGTCTCTCCGATGAACTCGAAGGTGCGGGTGCCGGTGACGTTGTTGAACCAGGTCGCCCCGATCTGGGTCAGGTGGCCGATCACGAACGCCGGCGTCGAGATGATCAGCAGCGACAGCGCGGTGACCACCCGGTCGCTCACCCTGTACTGCCGGGTTGCGGTCCAGGCGCCGGCTGCGATGCCGACCAGCAGGCCGACCAGGGTGCCGATCAACAACAGCCGCAGACTGACCCACATCCGGGTGGCGATCTGCTCGTTGACGCTCACTCCCACCGGCGAGTAGCCCCAATTGCCGTGCAGCACCCCGGTGAACCACGTCCAGTACCGCTCCAGCAACGGCACCTGGTCGCTGAGGTTGTACTGGCGCAGCTGGTCCTCAACGATCTGGGGGTCGACCGGAGGCTGCCGGACGGCCCACAATGCGCGCGGATTGAGCTGGGTGGCGGCCAGGAAGTAGGTCAGCGAGACCGCGACGTACAGCAGGACGACATAGTTCAGGGCGCGCTTGCCGATGTAGCGAAGCATGGATGGAAGGTAGCGCAGGCCCCCGGTATCCCCCAAAGGCTCAGCGCGTCGAGGACCGCAGATTCACCACGACGGTGCCGAGGAGCAGGTCGTTCAGGGCGCGGCGCTCGGCCCCGATCACGATCGTGGGGAGCACCACGCTGATCATCGCGGCCCGGGCGATCGCGCGCGGCCAGCCGAGCCGCTGGCCGTCCAGCCGGGCGATGCCGATCCGGGTGATCAGCTGGCCGAAGCTGCTCCCGGTGAGCGCCGTCAGCACAGTGCTCTCGACGAAATAGACCGCCAGCACCATCCAGGCGCGCCACCCGCTCTCCCGCAGGACGCCAACCCCGAACAGCGCAACGGCGGCCGCCATGCACGCTGCCCAGTCGAGCACGAGGGCGGCGATCCGGGCCCGCCAGGTGGCCAGTGAGCCGCGTCCGTGCTCGGGCAACCCCAGGCTGGCGCCCGGGTGGGCGTCGGTCGGTTCGGTGGTCACGGGTCGAGCGTAGCGAGGCGGACGGTCCGTGGACGCCCAGAACGGCCGGCGTCCACGCTGGCATCCTTGCGGCAACGGAACCAGGCGTTGCAGGAGCCTGCGGGACAGCGCGTTACGTCGCTGAAACGTGGACGCAATCCGGAAGTTACGGCTGGTGCCTAGCGTTTGCAGAGTTCAATTCCCTGACTTGTGGAGGAAAGATGTTCCAAGGCGCCGACGACCTGTTGGCCTACATCAAGGACGAGGGTGTCGAGACCGTCGACGTCCGCTTCTGCGATCTTCCCGGCGTGATGCAGCACTTCACCGTGCCGGCAAAGTTCTTCGACGGCGATGTGTTCGAGAACGGCCTGTCGTTCGACGGTTCCTCGATCCGTGGCTTCCAGAAGATCCACGAGTCCGACATGACCCTGATGCCGGATGCCACGACCGCGTTCATCGACCCCTTCCGGAAGTCGAAGACCCTCGCGGTGAACTTCTTCGTGCACGATCCGCTGACCAAGGAGCCCTACAGCCGCGACCCGCGCAACATCGCGCGCAAGGCTGAGAACTACCTCGCCTCCACCGGCATCGGCGACACTGCGTTCATGGGCCCCGAGGCCGAGTTCTACGTGTTCGACTCGGTGCGCTTCGAGACCAAGCAGAACGCCGGCTACTACTACATCGACTCCGAGGCGGGCGCCTGGAACACCGGCGCGGAGGAGGACGGCACCGGCCGCGGCAACCGTGGCTACAAGGTGAAGTACAAGGGCGGCTACTTCCCCGTGGCGCCGGTCGACCACTTCGGCGACCTGCGCGACGACATGGTGCGCAACCTGATCAACGCCGGCCTGACCATCGAGCGGGCACACCACGAGGTGGGCACCGCTGGCCAGGGCGAGATCGCGACCAAGTTCGACTCGATGCTCGCCGCCGGCGACAACCTGATGAAGTACAAGTACATCATCAAGAACACGGCGTGGGCCGCGGGCAAGACCGCCACCTTCATGCCGAAGCCGATCTTCGGCGACAACGGCTCGGGCATGCACGTGCACCAGTCGATCTGGAAGAACGGCGAGCCGCTGTTCTACGACGAGGCCGGCTACGCGAACCTGTCCGACCTGGCCCGCTGGTACATCGGCGGCCTGCTCAAGCACGCTCCGGCCGTGCTGGCGTTCACCAACCCGACGGTGAACTCCTACCACCGCCTGGTGCCGGGCTTCGAGGCTCCGGTCAACCTGGTGTACTCCAGCCGGAACCGCTCGGCCTCCATCCGGATCCCGATCACGGGCTCGAACCCGAAGGCGAAGCGCCTCGAGTTCCGCTGCCCCGACCCGTCCAGCAACCCGTACCTGGCCTTCCCGGCCATGCTGCTGGCCGGCATCGACGGCATCCAGAACAAGATCGAGCCGATTGCCCCGGTCGACAAGGACCTCTACGAGCTGCCCCCGGACGAGCACGCACTGGTCCCGACCGTCCCCGGCTCGCTGGACGCCGTTCTCAACGCGCTGGAGGAGGACCACGAGTTCCTGCTCGCCGGCGACGTCTTCACCGCCGACCTGATCGAGACCTGGATCGACATGAAGCGGGCCGACATCGACGCGATCCGGCTCCGTCCGCACCCGCACGAGTTCGAGATGTACTACGACATGTGATCGCTTCGCGATCGAGGTCCTGACCAGTGGCCCGGGGGTTCGTCCCCCGGGCCACTGGCCTGTCCCCCTCCGCACCGAGGGCCGGGCTCTCGGCAGGAGGACGGGCGCTCGGTGGTCGTGGCGATCGGGAGCGGCGCGGCGTGACATGATCGTCCGGTGTCCGCCTGCATCATGGTCAGCCCGGTGGAGGCGGCCGCGACGACGCCGATCGCCGAGCGGCTGCACGTCGTCGACTCCGACACGCCCCAGGTGTCCGTCCTCGACCTCGGAGTGACCCGCGGTGACGGGATCTTCGAGGTACTCGGCGTGATCAACGGCCACCCGCAATCCGTGGACGCGCACCTGCGCCGGCTGTCGGTCTCGGCCGCCATGCTCGACCTCCCCCGACTCGACCTGGACGCGATCCGCGCAGCCATCCACCGCGCCGTCGAACTCGCCGAACCCCGTCCGGAGTACGTGGTGAAGCTGGTCGTCACCCGTGGCATCGAGGGCTCCGGCGTGGCCACCTGCTGGGTGCTTCCGCTCACGCTGCCCGACGACTTCGCCGGCGAGCGCGCCCACGGCGTGCGCGTGGTGCTGCTCGACCGGGGCTACCCGCACGACATCGCCGCCCGGTCGCCGTGGCTGCTCACCGGAGCGAAGACCCTCTCCTACGCGATCAACAAGTCGGTGCTGAGGGAAGCCGCCCGCCGCGGCGCCGACGACGTCATCTTCACCGCCACCGACGGCTACGTGCTGGAGAGTCCGAGCTCCACCCTGATCGCCCGCTACGGCAACCGGGTCTGGACGCCGTCCACCTCACAGGGCATCCTGCGCGGAACCACCCAGGGTGCGGCGTTCGAGTTCTTCGCCGATGCGGGCTACGCCACCTCGGAGGTCCTGCTGCGGGTCGAGCAACTCTGGGAGGCGGACGCCCTGTGGCTGGCCAACTCCGCGCGCATGCTGGCGCCGATCCGGGAACTCGACGGACGGCCCGTCCCGATCGATCGGGAGCTGACCGACGCAGGCAACGCCGCCCTGCTCGCCCGTACCGAGTAGCCCCGAACCGGGCCCGGACGACATGGCCCGCGACGGCGAGCTCTGGCAGGGCTCATGCAAGAGCCTGCACTCCCACCCGCTCGCCACGCTCGGCCACCGGCTGTACCCGCCGTCCGACGCCCTGGCGATCCTGCGCCGGGCGCGAGCGAGCCTGGTGTCCGGCGGTGCATCGCTGACCCGCCGCCAGGACCAGCCTTCGACGGGCAGGTCGGGCAGCGACACTAGGGTTGGGACCGTGACCGAACAGGTGGTGGCCGTACTGGGCCGTGGCGTCGTACCCCGTGACACTCCCCTGTTGGTCGCCGACGACCTCGGGTTCACCCGTGGCGACGGCTGCTTCGACGCCGCCCGCGTCGTGGTCAGGGACGGCTCGCCGCGCGTCGATCACCTCGACCGGCACCTGGCCCGGTTCGCCCGCTCGGCGGCCGCGCTCGAACTGCCTGCCCCGGATCGGGGCTCCTGGCTCTCCCTGATCGACGAGGCACTCGGCGCCTGGACCGGGTCCGGCGAGGCCGTGCTCAAGCTGGTCCTGACCCGCGGGCCCGAGCACTCCGCGTCCGGAGCCACGGCACTGCTCACGATCACCGCGGCCGCCGACGCGACCAGCGCCCGGCAGGGCGTCACCGGGGCAACACTCAGCCGCGGCTACGCCAGCGACGCCTTCGGCGATGCCCCGTGGCTGCTCGGGGGCGTGAAGTCGCTGTCCTACGCGATCAACGTCGCGGCCAAACGCGAGGCCGTCCGCCGCGGTGTCGACGAGATCGTGTTCACCTCCAGCGACGGATACCTGCTCGAGGGTCCGACCACCGGTCTGCTCGTCGCCGCGGACGACCAGCTGTGGACCACCCCCCTGGCCGGCACCGGCGTGCTCGAATCAGTGACGATCGCCGTGATCCTGGAGGCGGCAAGGGCTGAAGGGGTGACCACCCGGGAAGCGTTGTTCCGCGCGGACGACCTCCCCGGCACCGACGGCGCCTGGCTCATCTCCGCCGTCCGTGGCGTCCTGCCCCTGGTCGAGCTGGACGGCGTCCGCCTGCCTCACGATCCGGCGATCACCGCCCACCTCGCCGCGGCGGCCGGGTTCCGCTAGCACATCCCGCGACGCGGCCACACCGACCGCCCGCCTATCGGGATACCCCGGGGTGTATCAGTAGAATCACGTACGGTCGCACCCATGAAACTGGTCGTCGTCGGTGGCGTGGCCGCCGGAGCATCTGTCGCCGCCCGGGCTCGCCGCCTGGACGAATTCGCCGAGATCGTGGTGTTCGAGAAGAGCCACCACGTCTCCTTCGCCAACTGTGGCCTGCCGTACCACATCGGTGAGGTGATCACCGACCGCAACCGCCTGCTCCTGCAGACCCCGGAGAGCCTGCGCGAGTCGCTGGACATCGACGTCCGCATCGCCACCGAGGTGGTCTCGATCGACAGGGAACACAAGACCGTCACCGTGCGCGAGCTCGACGAGGGCCGCGAATACACCGAGAGCTACGACAAGCTCGCGCTGTGCATGGGCGCCCGCGCGATCCGGCCGCCGCTGCCGGGGCTCGACCTGCCCGGCATCCACGTGCTGCGCCGGATCAGCGACATGGACGCGATCAAGACCATCGTGGACGCCGCCGCGAGCAGGACGAAGAGCGGGAAGGCCAGCGGGCTGCGGGCCGTCGTCGTCGGGGCCGGCTACATCGGCCTGGAGATGGCCGAGAACCTGGTCCACCGCGGCGCGACCGTGGACGTGGTGGAGATGGCCGACCAGATCCTGCCGCCGCTGGACCGGGAGATGTCCATCCCGGTCGAGCACCACCTCGCCTCCCGGGGGGTGAGGCTGCACCTGTCCACCGCGGTCGCCGCGTTCGCGGTCGATCCCGCAGGCGGGCTGAAGGTGGAACTGAACAACAACACGATCCTCGGCGCCGACCTCGTGATCCTCTCCACCGGCGTCCGGCCGCGCACCGACCTGGCGAAGGCGATCGGGCTCGAGATCGGCGAGCGGGGTGGCATCACCGTCGACACCCACATGCGCACCTCCGATCCAGACATCTACGCTGCCGGCGACATCGTGGAGACCCCGCACACCGTGCTGCCCGGCGCCCAGCTGGCCCCGCTGGCCGGACCGGCCAACCGGCAGGCGCGGGTGGCGGCGGAGAACATCTGCGGCCGCGACACCGAGTACCGCTCCACCCAGGGCACCTCGATCGTGAAGGTGTTCGAGATGGTCGGCGGCGGCACCGGCGCCACCGAGCGGCAGCTGAAGCTGTTCCAGGTGCCCTACCGGTCGGTGCACGTGCACCCGTCCGGACACGCGGGCTACTACCCGGGCACGTCGATGCTGCACCTGAAGGTGCTGTTCGACCCGACCACCGGGCGGATCCTCGGCGCCCAGTCGACCGGCTTCGACGGCGTCGACAAGCGCCTTGACGTGCTCGCCGCGGCGATCCGCAACGGTTCGACGGTGTTCGACCTGGAGGAGTACGAGCTCGCCTACGCCCCGCCCTTCGGCTCAGCGAAGGACCCGATCAACATGGTCGGCTTCGTGGCGTCCAACACGATCCGGGGCGACCTGAAGCTGTGGTACGCAGAGGACTACCCTGCCAACACCGAGGGAGCACGGATCATCGACGTCCGCACCCCCGAGGAGTACGGCATCTGGCACATCCCCGGCGCGGAGAACGTGCCCCTGGGCACCCTGCGCAAGGCCTGCGCCGCATGGGACCCGACGACGCCGCTGCGGGTCTACTGCGCAGTCGGCTTCCGCAGCTACCTCGCCCAGCGGGCGCTCGTCCAGCGCGGTTTCGAAGACGTGGCGACGCTGTCCGGCGGCTCGACCACGTTCCGGTTCTGGCACGACCTCGAGGACGCCGACCACGGCTCACCCGCACCGGTGGAGTCCTACGCCGAACGGGAGTCGCTGAAGGCTCCCGAGCGCCCGGCCACCGGCGTCCGGATCGACCTCGACTGTGCCGGTCTGGCCTGCCCGGGCCCGATCCTGAAGCTCACCGAGAAGATGGGCACGCTGGACGCGGGCGACGAGATCCTGGTCAACGTGTCCGACCCGGGCTTCGGCAAGGACGCGCCGGCGTGGGCGAAGCGGAACGGCCACCAGTTGCTCGAGCTCACCCCGAGCGGCCCCGGCTACACCGCACTCTTCCGCAAGGGCAGGGCCGGGCAGCTGTCCGGCGAGGCTGTCGCAGCGGCGCCCGCGGGCAAGGCCAAGACGTCGTTCGTGGTGTTCTCCGGTGACCTGGACAAGCTGATCGCGGCGTTCATCATCGCCAACGGCGCCCTGGCCATGGGCGAGGACGTGTCGATGTTCTTCACCTTCTGGGGCCTCAACTCGCTGCGCGACAAGAACGCGCCCGCCCGCGAGAAGTCGATGATGGACAAGATGTTCGCCACGATGATGCCCGCCGGCGCGGACTCGCTCACCCTGTCGAGGATGAACATGTTCGGCGCGGGTACGGCGATGATCAACAAGGTGATGGAGTCCAACGGGGTGGCCTCCCTTCCCGAGATGATCGCCACCGCCCGCGCCGGCGGAGCCCGCCTGATCGCCTGCACGATGACCATGGACCTGCTCGGCATCGCCGAGTCAGATCTGGTGGAGGGCGTCGAGTTCGGTGGCGTGGCGACCTTCCTCGACGAGGCGGCCGACTCCCGCACCACGCTCTTCATCTGAGTCGCGCCGGTCGGGGCCGGCCGGGAGCCGGCCGGCCGGCCCGGCCAGCCGGACCCCGGTCAGGCGGCCGGCGTGGCCACCTCGACGCGGTTGCCCCAGGGGTCGTCGACTCCGAGGCGGGCCGCGTCCGGGCCGGCGTCCAGGGCGACGTCGAGGCCGCGTCCGCGCAACCGGGCGGCGGCGGCCAGGACGTCCCCGATCGCCGGAACCTCGATCGCGACCCGACCCAGCCCGAGTCCTGGCGCGCGCAGGCCGACGCCCGCCGTCCCCCACGTGTTCATCGCCATGTGGTGGTGGTAGCCGCCGGCCGAGACGAACAGGGCGCCAGGCAGTTCGGCGGTCACCTCGAAACCGAGCGCGTCGACGTAGAAGTCCTTCGCGCGGGCCGTCTGGCCCACCTTCAGGTGCACGTGGCCCACGACCTGCGCCCCGGTGCCCGCGAGCGCGGGACGGCGATCGGGCGCGGTCTCGAGGTACTCCCTGGACGTGTCGGTCAGGTGTTCGGCGAGGAACGCGTTGGGGTCGAGCCAGAGGGTGTCCATTGCCACCTGGCCGTCGTGCCAGGTCCACTCCGAACGCGGCCGGTCGACGTAGAGCTCCACGCCGTTGCCCTCGGGGTCATCGAGGTAGAACGCCTGCGAGACGAGGTGGTCGCCGCTGCCGGTGTACAGCTCGGGGTGGCGCATCGCCACGGACGCCAGCACGGTCGCGAGCGTCTCCGCGTCCGGGTGCAGCAGGGCGGTGTGGAACAACCCGGCGGTACGGCGCTCCCCCTTCGGCAGGTCGGGCCGGTGCCGCAGGGCGACCAGTTCGCGACCGCCGCGGCCGAGCCGGACCGTTCCGTCCGCCTCGTCGAGGCGCTCGAGCAGCAGCACGTCGGAGTAGAACTGCGCCATCGCCTCAAGGTCGGCCACGTCGAGCGACACCTCGGACATGCGCGTCTGTGCCGGTAGCAGTTGCGTCACGGGAGCCTCCTATGTTGTTGATCATTCAACCACATTTCCCCGTGGATCATTCCTTGGCGGATCCACAGCGCGCACCTCGGGTGTCCACAGCGCGCGGAGGTTGTGTAGAGATCACCAACAACCGAGACCCTCGGGAGGCAGATGACCACAGCGAAGCCTGATTTCCCTTCATGTGATACGGCCCCGCCTCTCCCTCTGGCGGGGCCGTGGCATATCCGGGACGACGTGCTGAGCGGGGCTTAGCCTGTGGTGCGTGCAGAACCTGACCGGACGACCCTGATGGAAGTGCTGCTGCTGGGCACGGGAGCCGCGGACGGCATTCCCAACCCGTTCTGCCGTTGCCGCACCTGCACCGACCATCGCGAGCGCGGCGAGGTACGCACGCCGACCTCCGTACTGCTCGACTCGAGGTTGCTGATCGACCCGGGCCCCGAGGCCCCACGGCAGGTGACGCGCCTCGGACGCGACCTTGCCGACCTGCCCGCGATGCTGGTGGGGCACGCGCACGACGACCACCTCGACCCGGCCGTGCTGCTGCACCGGTCCTGGGTGAGCGACACGCCGCTGGAGGTCGTCGGGCCGAGGCCGGTTGTCGACACGGCACGGCACTGGCTGGACGTCGACCAGACCGCCGTGCGGCTGACTGCCGTCACCGCGGGCGATACCTTCGAGCTCGCCGGCTACCGGATCACCGCGCTCCCTGCGAACCACGAGGCGTTCGGCGAAGCGCTGTGCTACCTGATCGAGAGTGCGGACGGTGTGCTGCTCTACGCCACGGACACCGGCCTGCTGCCGGAGCGTGCCTGGGAACTGCTCTCGGGACGACGCGCCGACATCGTGCTCCTCGAAGAGACCTTCGGTCCGTGCGCCGACAAGGGTGATCGCCACCTGAACTTCGCGACGTTCGCTGCCACGGTGGCGCGGCTGCGGTCGTCCGGCGTGGTCGACGACGCGAGTCGCGTCGTGGCGGTGCACCTCGCGCACGACAATCCGCCGGTTCCCGAACTGGCCCTCGAACTCGCCCGCTGTGGAGCCGAAGTACTGCCCGACGGCGCCACGATCACGATCTGACCGCGGCGCCGTCGGCGTTCAGGCGGCCGCGAGGCGGTGTCGGGCCGGGCGCTCCAGTCGTGCGGCGGCCCGCAACTGCAGGCGCGCCGTCGCGCGGAGAGCGCCGGCGGCCAGCGACCGCGTCCGCCGGAACGTGATGGTCTCATCGAGCTGGGGAGCCGCGGGCAGCGCGGAGGCGTTCAGCTCGGCAGTGCGCTCGATGATCGGGGCAAGGCTGATGTATGCGGACATGACTGTCTCCTCTGGATGGATTCGATCGTGCGGTTGTGGTCGGTGGCTCAGGCCACCGGGCGGGTACTGCTCCGCACGATCAGCTCGTGGGGCAGGATGATCCGGCGCTCGGTACGCTCCGGATCGAGCAGCAGCTCCGCGGCAAGGCGTCCCTTGTCCCGGACCGGCTGGTGGATCGTGGTGAGTCCGGCCGCGGCCGACTCGGGCAGGTCGTCGAAGCCGACGACGGAGACGTCGCGACCCGGCTCGAGCCCGCGCTGGCGGCACACGTCCATGAAGCCGAGGGCCATGACGTCGCTGACAGCGACGACGGCGGTGGGTGGCAGCGCCCGGTCGAGCACGAGCGCTCCCGCGGCCTGGCCGCTCGCCCGCGAGTTCGCGCCGGCCACGACGATCGTCACGTCGGCATCACCCAGCCCGTCCAGCACACCGCGGACGCGATGGAAGGTGTCGAAGTAGCCGACGCTGTCGTAGACGGCGACGAGGCCGGAGAGTTCGGCGGGCCGGTACTCGCGCAACACGGCCTGACCCCGGTGGGCGGTCTCGACCAGCAGGCTGACCCGGGTGTGGCCGAGCCGCCTCAGGTGCTGCCCGACCTCGACGGCCGCAGCGTAGTCATCGATCGCGACGTAGTCCCCTGCGAGCGGCTCGGCGCCCAGCGGGTGCCCCATGGTGCAGTACACGGTGGGCAGGCCACGCTCCCGTGCCCGGACCATGGCCGGCTGGTCACCGCACAGGCCGGCGATGCCGTCGACCGCGGCGTCCTGGATCGCCGACAGCGCCTCGGTGTCACCGGCCGGAACGCTGAGCAGCATGATGCTGGCCCGCCGCGCCTCCATCACCTCGCTGAAGGCGGTCAGCCAGACCACGGAGAACGGATCGGAGAAGGCGTAGGAGAGACGCTCCTCGAAGACGACGGCGAAGGTGTTCGTGCGCCCGGAGCGCAACTGGCGCGCCACGGCGTCCGGGCCGGTGTAGCCCATCTTCACCGCGCGCTCGAGCACCCGCCGACGCAGGTCGGCGGAGAGCTGGTCGGGTCGGTTGAAGGCGTTCGACACCGTCATCACCGACACCCCCATCACCTTGGCGATGTCCTGCTGGGTCACCTTGACCATCTCTTCCACCTCCTTCGTCTGCCTGACATCCATGATGTCCTTTATCGTTAAAGATTGCCACCGGCTGAGCGTCTGTATCGTTAAAGACGATGAGACGTCGGCGGACGGTCCGTGGGAAGATCTGCCATGACCTCCCGCATCTTCCAGGCCACGTTCGACTGTGCCGACGCCCGCTCCCTCTCGGCGTGGTGGGCAGGCGTGCTCGACTACGTCCAGGCGCCGGACGATCCGGACCAGCCCGGCCAGGAAATCGCCCGGATCGTGCCGCCCGGTGGCGGCCCGGGCTTGCTGTTCCTGCAGGTGCCCGAACCGAAGACAGCGAAGAACCGGCTGCACTTCGATCTGCGCCCCATCGGGCGCACTCGCGACGAGGAGGTGGAGCGGCTGCTCGCGAACGGTGCCACGTTCATCGCCGATCACCGCGGCATCCACGGCCCCGGCACGGGCTGGTTCGTGCTGGCAGACCCCGAGGGCAACGAGTTCTGCGTGCTGCGCTCGGACGCCGAACTGGCCGGCTGACCGCAGGGGAAGAGCTGCCGCACCCGGGCCACCTGGCGCGCCGGCGCGGAGCGTTGGCAGGGAGGGGTCCCGAGATTCCCCGACAGCGGGCGAGCGGTCAGGCGAGATTCCAGAGCCGGGTGTAGAAGTCCTGCTTGCCCGGATCGGGAGCGATCCCGTAGCCGTCCAGCAGCGCCGGCTCCCAGCCCTCGCCGAAGTTCCAGCCGAGGCTGAGCAGCGCCGGCGCGAGGTCGGCCCAGCGGTCCGCCACCCCGAGCCTGCCGAGGTCGACGTAGCCGACGCAGGTGCCGGAAGGGTCGAGCAGGAAGTTCGGGTTGCACGCGTCGCCGTGGCACACCACCAGGTCGAGGGCGGGCCAGGGGCCCAGGGTGTCGGCGGGGCGTCCGACGTACTCGAGCCGGCCGGCGATCGACCACTCCCAGGGGCAGCCCTGCACCGGCACCCGGTCGTGCAGCCGCCGCAGCGCCCGGCCGAGCTCGGGCACCACGACCTCGGGACGATCGTGCCATCCACCCAGCACCGCTGACGTGCCCGGCAGTCCTTCGGTGCGCAGCCAGCGATTGCCGCTGTCGTCCAGGCCGTGGTCGATCGGACGCGGCGCGGCGACATAGGCGCTCAGCCAGCGCAGTCGCGCGAACTCGGGCTCGGCGTCGAACTCCGCGTGGGGCGGGCCGTACTTCACATACTCGGCGCCCCCGCCGATCGAGAACGTCACCCCGCCGATCAGGTTGCGCCAGACCGGCTCGACCTCGCGCCCGGCCGCGAGCCTGTGCACGAGGTCGGGCACGACGACCCCGTCGAGGTCGAGGTTCGGGTTGTCAGTGTCCATGCGGTTCTCCGGGGCCACGGGTAGCGAAAGGATCGACCGGCCCAGGGGCCGACCAGCGGGCGCGCCGGGCGCCACCGCCACCGGCCGCTCGCGCCCGGTCCGCGCCCCGAGGAATCGCTACAGCGGCAGCAGGCGGAAGATCGGTCCGGGGATGTGCTTGAGCGCGATCATCACGAACCGGAACGTCGGCGGTACCCAGATCAGCGTCTGCCCCTTGCGGGCGGCGTCCACCACCTGCGTAGCCAGGTCCTCCTTGTCGACCGTGAGCGGCGCCTCCTTCACGTGCGCCGACATCCGGGTGCGCACCTGGCCGGGACGCACCACGAGCACCTTCGGCCCGAACGGCGCCAGCGCCTCGCCGAGCAGACGGTAGAACCCGTCCAGGCCGGCCTTGGTCGAGCCGTAGACGAAGTTGGAGCGACGCACCTTCTCTCCCGCGACGGTCGACATCGCGATGATCTGGCCATAGCCCTGCGCCTTCATCTTCTGGCCGAGCAGCACGCCGACGCTCACCGCGCCGGAGTAGTTCACCTGAGCGATCTGGACGGCCTTCGCCTGGTCCTGCCAGAGCTCCTCGGCGTCACCGAGCAGGCCGAAGGCGACGATCGCCACGTCGATGTCGGCAAGCTTCCACGCCGCGTCGATCACGCCAGGGTGGGAGGCGAAATCGGTCGCATCGAACTCGAGCACGTCCACGGCCGACGCACCGGCCGCGGTCAGCTCGGCAGCGGCCGCCTCGCCCAGCTCGTCTCCGGGCTGGACGCCGAGCACCACCCTGAGCGGCTGCTTGGCGAGGTACTCCTTGACGATGGCCAGCCCGATCTCGGACGTGCCACCCAGCAGCAACACGGCCTGGGGGTTTCCGGTAGCGTCGATCATGGTGCGCGTTTCTCCTAGTCAGACGAGTTCGAGTCGGCGGGCCATGTCCGAGACGAACACGCCGTCAGGATCGATCCGGCGGCGGGTCGCGATCCAGTCGTCGATCCCGGGGTACATGGCGTGGAAGGTGGCAGCCGTGGTGCGGGAGTCCTTGGCCGTGTAGAGCCGGCCGCCGAAGGAGAGGATGCGGGTGTCCAAGCCGTGCAGGAACTCATGCAGCCCCGCCTTGATCGGGAAGTCCACGCACACGTTCCAGCCCGGAATCGGGTAGCTCAGCGGCGCCCGGTTGCCGGGGCCGAACAGCTTGAACACGTTCAGGAACGAGTAATGGCCGGACGCCTGGATGTCGCGGATCAGCTGCTTGAACTCCGCGACGGCCGCCGGCGGCACCACGAACTGGTACTGCAGGAAGCCGTGCGAGCCGTAGGCGCGGTTCCACTCCCCGAACATGTCGAGCGGGTGGTAGAAGCCGGTCAGGCTCTGGATCTTGCCGGTGTAGTTGCCGCTCTTGGCGTACCAGACCGAACCGAGCGCGCTGAACGTGAGCTTGTTCGCCAGGCCGTTGGGGAACACGTCCGGAAGGTCGAACAGCGGCTTGGCGTGGAAGCCGAGCGGGTCGGCGGCGAGCTTCGGCGCCTTCTCCTTCAGCTGCTCGAGCGTGGCCAGCGATCCGCGGGAGAGCGCGGCGCGGCCGAGCTTCGGCGCAGGACTGATCGCGTCGAACCAGGCGCTGGAGTAGTCGTAGTTCGCCTCGGAGCCGTCGGAGTGGACGGCGATGGTCTCGTCCAGGGTCTTGGTGACGACGCCGTCGGCGATGAAGTAGGCGGTCTCGGTGCGGGTCATGTTCAGCACGACCCGCAGGATGATCCCGGTCAGGCCGATGCCGCCGATGGTGGCCCAGAACAGGCTCGCGTCCGGGTCGTCCGCGGAGCCGTCGGGGGTCAGGGTGAGCACCCGCCCGTCCGCGACGAGCAATTGCAGGGACGCGACGTGGTTGCCGAACGAGCCGGCGCTGTGGTGGTTCTTGCCGTGCACGTCACAGCCGATCGCCCCGCCGACGGTGACCTGGCGGGTGCCGGGCAGGACGGGGACCCACAGGCCGTGCGGCAGCGCGGCACGCATCAGGGCGTCCAGGCTCACGCCGGCGTCCACGTCGACGGTGGCGGCAGCGGGGTCGATGGAGTGGATGCGGTTCAGGGCGGTCATGTCGACCACGACACCGCCGGCATTCTGGGCCACGTCGCCGTAGGAGCGACCCAGCCCGCGGGCAACGATGCCGCGCTTCAGGTGGGACGGGGAATCCCCGTTGTGGCCGGCCACCGCGGCCACGGCTGCGGCGATCAGTTCGGGGTCCGGAGTGGACAGCACCTGCGCTGTCGTGGCTGCGGTGCGACCCCAGCCGGAGAGGCTGGAGGTGACCGTGGGCAGATCGGTTGCTGGGGTTGTGCTCATCAGCGTTCAGACTACCGGTCGGGAGCTGGGCACTTGGCACTAGCATCGATGAATGAGCGCCAACCAGACCCTCATGGCCGTGTGCGACGCGGCCCTGTTCGACCTCGACGGGGTGCTCACCCCGACCGCAGAGGTGCACATGGCAGCCTGGTCGAGGATGTTCAACGAGTTCCTCGCCGACCGTGGCGATGAGCAGCCCTACACCGATGCCGACTACTTCGCGCACGTGGACGGGAAGCCCCGTTACGACGGGGTGCGCGACTTCCTGGCGTCCCGTGGCATCCAGCTGCCGCTCGGCGAGGTGTCCGATCCACCGGAGGCGGAGACGATCTGCGGGCTCGGCAACCGGAAGAACGGTGCGTTCGCCGCGGTGCTGGCCAGTGACGGCGTCCGGCCCTATCCCGGCTCGGTGCGGTTCCTGGACTACCTGGCCGGCCTGGGCACGCCGGTGGCCGTCGTGTCGTCCTCGGCGAATGCGGACGCGGTGTTGCGCGCAGCCGGCCTGCGCGACCGCTTCGGGGTGCTCGTGGACGGCCTGCTCGCCCGCAGCGAAGGCCTGCCCGGCAAGCCGGCTCCCGACACCTTCGCCTACGCTGCGCGCGCCCTCGGCGTCCCACGGGAACGGTCGGTCGTGTTCGAGGACGCGGTTTCCGGAGTGGCCGCGGGCCGCGCGGGGGCGTTCGGCCTTGTGGTCGGCGTGGACCGCGGCGTCGGCGCGTCCACGCTGCTCGAATCCGGTGCCGACCTGGTCGTGACGGACCTCGCCGAACTCCTCCCCTGATGTGGTCGGGATTGGGGACGGTTCCTAACTCGGTCCAACCTGAGGTTGGACCGAGTTAGGAACCGTCCCCAATCCGGTCCTGACGCGGAGTGGCTACTCCACCGCAGCGGGACGGGCGTCCCAGAACACGCGGTCCATCACCTGGCGCGCGAGCCGGGCGCCGCGGCGGTAGTCCTCGACGAACAGCGTCGACTCGCCCTTGGCATAGCCGAGGATCTGGGCGACCGACGACAGCTCGCGCGCATCGGTGGGCAGGCTGTCGCTGGCGCGTCCGCGGAGCAGCATGATCGCGTTGCGGATCCGGCTCGCCAGCAGCCAGGCCCCGCGCAGCGCCTCGGCGTCCGCATCATCGAGCAGGCCGGCCAGCACGCTGGCGTCGAGCGCCTCCAGCGTCCCGGTCGTACGCAGGCGCGCATCGCCGGCCGCGTGGTGCAGCTGCAGCAGCTGGACGACCCACTCCACGTCGGATAGTCCGCCCGGGCCGAGCTTGACGTGCCGGGCCGGGTCGCCACCGCGGGGCAGCCGCTCGGCCTCCATCCGGGCCTTCAGCTTGCGGATCTCGAGCACCTGGGCGTGGCTGAGCCCGCCCTTCGGGTACCGGACGCGGTTGATCGCACGGATCAGCTCCGCGCCGAGCTCGCGGTCGCCGGCGCCCATGGACGCACGCAGCAGGGCCTGGGACTCCCAGGTCGACGACCAGCGTTCGTAATAGGCCTTGTAGGACGCAAGGCTGCGGACCATCGCGCCGCCCTTGCCCTCCGGGCGCAGGTCGATGTCCACCTCGAGTGCAGGGTCCGGGCCCGGCTTCGCCAGCAGGGCACGCAGCCGGCTGACCACCGTGGTCGCCGCCTGCACCGCGCCCGGCGAATCGCTGTCGGCCACCACGAACATCGCGTCGGCGTCGGAGGAGTAGGACACCTCGCGTCCACCCCAGCGGCCCATCGCGATCACGGCGATCGGCGGCACGTCCACACCGCGCGAAGCCACCTCGAGCGCCGCGTCGATGGTGGCTCCGGCCAGGTCGCTCAACGCCCGGCCGAGTGCGGGCAGGTCGAGCTCGCCCAGCAGGTCGGCCATCGCCAGCCGCAGCAGTTCACTGCGCCGGGACGCCCGGACCGCACCGATCGCCGCCTCCGGCGAGGCGTAGCGGCGCGCCGCGGTGATCATCTCGGTCAGGATCTCCTCAGCCGGCCGGGGACGCAGCCCCTCCGCGTCGCCGAGGAGTGCGGCGTTCTGCGGTGCGCGCAGCAGCAGGTCCACCGCATAACGGGAGGAGGCGAGAATGCGGGCCATGTGCTCGGCCATCACGTCGCCGTCCCGCAGCGCGCGGAGGTACCACGGTGTACTACCGAGCTCCTCGGACACCGTGCGGAACGCGAGCAGCCCGTGGTCCGGGTTGGGACCGGCGGTGAACCAGGTGAGCATGGCGGGCAGCAACTGCCGCTGGATCTCTGCCTGCCGGGTGATGCCGTGGCTGAGCGCCTCGATGTGCCGCAGCGCGGCCTTCGGGTCGCCGTAGCCGAGCGCCCGCAGCCGGGTCTCCGCCGCCTCCGAGGTGAGCCGCACCTCCGCGGACGGGATCCGCGCCACCGCCTCGAGCAGCGGCGAGTAGAACAGCCGCTGGTGCAGCGTGAGCACGCGGCGCGTGGTCGAGCGCCACAGGTGCATCAGTTCCTTGGGCTCCGGCAGCCCGATCGCGCGGGCGAGCCAGCGCTGGTTGGTCTCGTCGTCGGGCATCAGGTGCGTGCGGCGCAGCCGGTACAGCTGGATGCGGTGTTCGAGCAGCCGCTGCAGCCGGTACGCCGTGGCGAGGTCGAAGCCGTCCGCGCGACCCACGTAGCCGTGGTCCACCAACGCGTCGAGCGCCTCGAAGGTGCCGCGCAGCCGCAGCCGCTCGTCCGCCCGCCCGTGCACCAGTTGCAGCAACTGGACGCTGAACTCGACGTCGCGAAGACCGCCCGCGCCCAGCTTGATCTCGGTGCTCGCCTCGCGGGCGGGCAGCAGCGAGATCACCCGCCGGCGCATGGCCTGCACCTCGCCGACGAACTCGTCGTTGTCGGCCACCCGCCACACCATCGGCCAGACGATGTCGACGAAGGCCTGCGCGAGCGCCAGGTCGCCGGCCATCGGCCGGGCCTTCAGCATCGCCTGGAACTCCCAGTTCTTCGCCCACTTCTCGTAGTAGGCGCGGTGCGAGGCCAGCGTGCGCACGAGCGGGCCGGCCTTACCCTCCGGGCGCAGGGCTGCATCGATCTGCCAGATCGTGCCCGCGCCGGTGTGCGCAGAGCAGACCCGGGACAGCGCGCTGACCAGCCGGGTCGCCAGGCCCACCGCCGTGCCCAGGTCGCAGACCGGCTCGCCGTCGGCGTCGCACGCCGGCTCGGCGACGTAGAGCACGTCCACGTCGCTGACGTAGTTGAGTTCGCGCGCACCGGTCTTGCCCAGCGCAACGATCCCGAGCCGGCACTTCTCCCACCCCGGGACCTCACCCCGGGCGAGCGCCAGCGCCGTCTCGACCGTCGCATCGGCGAGATCGGCGAGCTCTCCGGCCACGTCGGGCAGGTCGGCCAGCGCGTCGGCGGCGGTCAGGTCCCGCGCCGCGAGCCGCAGCAGGGCCCGGCGGTAGGCCCGCCGCAGGTCGTCGGAACGGGTGTGATCGGCGACGGGGTCGGCACGGCCGGGATCGGCGCCAACCGCCTCCAGCAGCTCCGTGCGCAGCTCCGCTGCGGGCCGCCGGGCCACGCTGCCGATCAGTGCGGACACATCGTCGGGGTGGTTGCCGAGGTGCTGGTTGAGCGCAACGCTCGCGCCGAGCACGGCGACCAGCCGGCGGCCGAAGCCCGGATCCCGGCCGATCTCGCCGAGCAACCCCGGGCGCGCACCGACGAGCTGGTGGAAGCCGGCCAGCGCGAGATCCGGATCAGCGGTGCCGGGAAGCTCAGCCAGCGCCCACTCGACCTGCTCCGGGGTGCCCTCCTGCTGCCAGGACTCGACCATCGCCGCGGCTGCGGCCGCATCAGCGAAGCCGAGTCGGGCCAGACGGGCGGGCTGGCTGTCGATGCGGCTCACCCCAGTGATGCTAGCGTCTGGACCGTGGCCAGGTCGGTGTCGGCAGAGCAGGTCCTGCAGCTCCGCACCACCGTCGCCACCCTCGCCCGGGAGGCGGGCGGAGCACTCCCCCGCACGGAACTCGCCGGCGCTTCCCGCACCGTGTGCGCACTGCTGGCCGCGCGCTACCCCGGCGGGTCCGTCGAACTGCGCGTCCCACCGTTCGCCGCGGTCCAGCTCGGCATCGGGGAGCGTGGACGGCACACCCGCGGCACCCCGCCCAACGTCGTCCAGACCGACGCGGTCACCCTGCTCCGGCTCGCCGGGGGCAGCCTCAGCTGGGTGGACGCGCTCGCAACCCACGCCGTACGGGCCTCCGGCGTCCACAGCGACCTGGCCGCCCTGTGGCCGCTGCCCGAGCTGGTCTGAGCGGACGCCCGCACCCGCAGGGCGAAGGAGCCACTGCCCCCGGGGCCCGGCGGGAGGTGCGGCTCCCCGGCGATGCGCGCCCACCGAAGGCTCGGAGCAGGCACACAGCCAAACCACAGGCTCGCACAGCATCGGCCACAGGTCGGACCCCTAGCTTCTGACACGTGGCAACGCGCTTTGAGGAGAACAGCACGCGATGACAACTGAAGAGACCGGGTTCCCGGCAGACAGTCCCGACGCCCCGCGGAAGCGTCGGATGACCTGGAAGAAGTGGCTGGCCCTCGGTGTTGCCGCGGTCATCGTGCTGGGCGGCGCGGGCGTAGGCACGTTCCTGCTGCTGCGCGGAAACGGGGCCAGCGCGGCGAGTACCTACAGCCGCACCGTCCAGGTCACGAAGGGCACCCAGACGCTCAGCGTCAGCCTCGACGGCACGCTCAGCCCGCAGAAGGAATCGGACGTCAACTTCACCGTCTCCGGCACCGTGACGAAGGTCGCGGTGAAGGCCGGCGCCACCGTGAAGAAGGGCCAGAAGCTGGCCACCATCGACGACTCCGAACTGCAGAACGCCGTCGACCTGGCCGAGGCCAACCTGACCACGGCGGAGGCCAACCTCACCGAGGTCGAGGACAACGACGGAAGCAGCGCGGCGATCCGGTCCGCCAAGGCCCAGGTCACCTCAGCCTCTGCCGCGCTGACCAGTGCCAAGCAGGATCTGAAGGACGCCACGCTCCGCTCCCCCATCGCCGGCACCGTGGCCAGCGTGAGCATCGAGGTCGGCGATTCGGTCGGATCCAGCTCAAGCGGCTCCGGCTCGTCCAGTTCGTCGAGTTCGACCAGCGGCAGCAGCAGCTCGTCCAGCACCGCTCAGTTCGTGATCATCGCGACCTCGAAGTGGAAGGTCGAGGGCAGCATCGGCGCCTCCGACCTGGCCAGCGTCAAGGCCGGCCAGAAGGTGTCGGTGACCACGGACGCGACCACGGACGCCCTCACCGGAACGGTGGCCTCCGTGGGCATCGTGGCCACCTCGACCAGCGACAACGGCACCGCGACCTTCCCGGTGGTGATCACGCTCAGTGGCACGCACAAGGATCTCTACTCCGGCACCACCGCGACCGCGGTGATCACGACCGGTACCTACGACGATGTGCTCACGGTGCCGACCGCTGCAATCAGGACAGAGAACGACAAGACCGTGGTGACCAGGGTTACCGACAGCTCGAACAGCACGGTAGAGGTCGAGGTCGGCAAGGTGTTCGGCAACTACACCCAGGTCACCAGCGGGCTCAGCGAGGGCGACTCGGTGCTGATCACGTTCACCCGGCCCAGCTCGTCCTCCACCTCCTCCAGCAGCCAGGACGGCGGCGGTCTTCTCGGTGGCGCCGGCGCCGGTGGCCTGGACGGAAACAGCGGCGGCGGTCCCGGCGGCGGCGGGGCCCCGCCCGGTGGCACCAGTCAGGGTGGTCGGTGACCGGCATGGGCATGCTGCACATGACCGGGGTGCGCAAGACCTACTCCACCGGGGTGGTCGAGGTCGAGGCACTCCGCGGGATCAACCTGGACGTGGATGCGGGCGAATACCTCGCGATCATGGGACCGTCCGGCTCCGGCAAGTCCACCCTGATGCACATCATCGGCTGCCTGGACGTGCCGTCGGCGGGCACCTACCTGCTCGACGGCACCGACGTCAGCTCGATGTCGGAGAAGCATCTGGCCGACGTGCGCAACAAGAAGATCGGGTTCGTGTTCCAGCAATTCAACCTGCTGGCCAGCCTGACCGCGCTGCGCAACGTCGAGCTCCCGATGGTCTACGCCGGTGTGCCGGCGTCCGAACGCAAGGAACGCGCCATGCTGGCGCTGGAAAAGGTGGGGCTCGCGCAGCGCGTCCAGCACCGCCCCGGCGAACTGTCCGGCGGCCAGCAGCAGCGGGTCTCTGTGGCCCGCGCACTGGTCACCAACCCGGCGCTGATCCTGGCCGACGAACCCACCGGCAACCTCGACTCGCACTCGACCAACGAGATCCTGGAACTGTTCGAGGAGCTGAACGAGGCCGGACGGACGATCGTGATCATCACCCACGAGCCGGACGTCGGCGAACGGGCCAGGCACCTGGTGCACATCTACGACGGGCTGCTGCGCGAGTCCGCCCCGATCTCTGCGGCGGGAGCAACACGATGATGGGCTGGACGGAGACCCTGCGCACAGCGGTCTCCGCACTCAACGCGCGCCGGATGCGCTCGGCACTGACCATGCTCGGCATCCTGATCGGGATCGCCGCTGTGATGCTCACCGTCGGCCTCGGCCAGGGCGCTCAGCAGCAGATCACCGACCAGATCAACTCGCTCGGTTCCAACCTGATCTCAGTCTCGCCCTCACAGTCGTCCTCCGGCGGCTTCCGCGGCGGCGGCAGCGCGGTGTCCACCCTGACCATGCAGGACGCCGCCATGCTGGCCGACCCGGCGATCGCACCCGATGTGGTAGCTGTCGCGCCCACGTCATCGACCAGCGGCTCGCTGCAGTCGTCAGAGACCACGTGGACCTCGACGGTGGTCGGCACAGTGCCCGAGTGGCTCACCGTGCGGGCCCGGAGCGTCGAGACCGGACGGTTCTTCACGCAGGCCGAAGTGGACTCCTCGGCGAATGTCGCCGTGATCGGGTCCGAGACGTCGAGCGAGCTGTTCACCAGCGTCTCTCCGGTCGGCCAGACGATCAGCGTGAACGGTCAGTCGTTCACGATCATCGGCGTGCTGAAGTCCGAGGGATCCTCGACGACCAGCAGCCTGGACGACACCGTCCTGGTGCCGATCACGACGTTCGCGTCCCGGCTGTCGACCTCGAGCAGCGCCAACAGCGTGTCCACCATCTACCTCTCCGGCAAGGACACCGACAGCCTTTCGGCGGCCTACCAGCAGGTGAAGACGGCGCTGCTCGCCTCCCACCAGGTCACCTCGGACAACGCCGATTTCACGGTGAGCACCCAGGCGTCCCTGGTCGAGACCGCGACGTCGGTGACGGGCATCCTGACCCTGCTGCTCGGTGGGATCGCCGCGATCTCTCTGCTCGTGGGTGGCATCGGCGTGATGAACATCATGCTGGTGTCGGTGAGTGAGCGCGTCCGCGAGATCGGCCTGCGCAAGGCACTCGGCGCGACCCCGGGCGTGATCCGCCGCCAGTTCCTGGTGGAGGCGGGCATCCTCGGCGTGCTGGGCGGCCTGATCGGGGTCGGCCTCGGTTTCGCCGGGGCTGCCATCCTGACCCCGATCCTGAGCATGACCGTGCTCATCTCCATTCCGGCGACGCTGATCGCTCTGGCGGTTTCCCTGGGCATCGGCCTTGTGGCCGGCGTCTACCCCGCCTCCAGGGCGGCCAAGCTCGCGCCGATCGACGCACTGAGGAGTGAATGACCATGAACCCACGACTCCGGGCTGTACTCGGCGCGGGCACAGCCCTGGCCGTGGTGGCCGGCATCGGGATCGGCGTCGCCACCTCCTCGAGCGCCGCCAGCCAGCGCTACGTGACCGCCGTCGCCGCCACTGGCGACGTCACCCAGAGCTACACCGCCACCGGCACGATCACCCGCAAGAACACTTCGGTGGCGTCCTTCGCCGTCAGCGGCACGGTGAAGAAGGTCTCCGTCGCCGTGGGCGACGAGGTCGTGGCCGGCGACACCCTCGCCGTGCTGAACAAGGGTCAGCTCCGACTCGCCGTCCTGAACGCCACCACCGCCGTCGCGCAGGCGGAGGCGTCCCTGTACGCCGCGCAGCACCCGTCCAGCTCATCGGGTGCCAGTTCGGCCAGTTCGAGCGCGTCCCGCTCGTCCTCGACCGGAGGCGCCACTGCGGCGACCGTGCTGATCGACCCGACCGTGCTGAACGAGGCCGCGTCGCGGATGAACCTCGCCGTCCTGGACGAGGCCGACAAGTGCAACGCGATCTTCGCAGCCATCCTGCCCGCGGCGGACACCGGCACCGACAGTGGCGACTCGAGCTCCGCAGCGGGAGATGCCTCGCCGTCGGCGAGCGCCACCCCGACCGCGACCGGGTCGGCAACCCCGACCAGCACCGCGTCCGCCCAGGAGACCGGCTCGACGTCCCCGGACGAGGCCAAGGCCACCGCGACGGCGACCGCGTCACAGCTGGCCAAGACGCTGGACTCCGACTCGTTCACCGACCAGCAGCTCCAGGACTGCGCGAACGCGCGCGCCGAGGTGATCGCAGCCAACGCGAACCTTCAGCAGGTCGTCGCACAGCTGACCAGCTCCAGCGGTACCGGCGGCAAGACCTCCAGCGGCTCGGTGAAGAAGAGCTCCAGCTCCTCCACCACGGTGAGCAAGGCCGCGGTCGCGAAGGCCAGGGCGAGCCTGCTCAGCGCCCAGCAGACCCTGGCGTCGGCGCAGGAGGACCTGTCGAACGCAACCCTGGTCGCCCCGATCTCCGGCACCGTCGGCGTGGTGGGTCTCAGTGCGGGCGACAGCGCGTCCGCCGGCTCGATCACGATCGTGGGTACAGGGAGCGCGGTGGTCAGCTTCGAACTTCCGCTGGCGACCCGTGAGCTGGTGAAGGTCGGCCAGGAGGTGACGGTGACCCCCGCCGGTTCCGGCAAGACGCTCACCGGCAAGATCACCAGCATCGCCTCGCTCGAGACCAGTGGCACCAGCGGTGACACCCCGACCTACGCCACCACGGTGTCGGTGAGCGATGCGTCCGGCCTCCTGGCCAGCGGAGCCAAGGCTTCCGTGCTGATCCCGGTCAAGGCCGAGACGAGCGTGCTGCGCCTGCCTGCCTCCGCGGTGACGCCGACCGGCACCGGCACCGCGACCGTGCAGGTCGTGGACAGCGCCAGCGCGACGAGCGCCTCGACCGTCACGGTGAAGACCGGCGCGGTCGGCGGCGGCTGGGTGCAGATCACCTCCGGGCTTGAGGCCGGGCAGATCGTGGTACTGGCCGACAGCACGGCGGCGATCCCGGAGAACCAGAGCTTCCGGCGGCGCACGAGCTCATCCTCCTCGGCGTCGGCCTCGGCGACGGCGTCGACTGCGGCCTCGGCGGTGGCGACGGGGCAGGCCAGCGGCGGAGCCGCTCCGACGCCGAGTGCGTCGGCCGGCCGCTGATCCTCCACCGCAACCGACATCGCCGCCGTCCCGCAGCTCCGGGGCGGCGGCGAACCACGTCGGGCCTGCGGGCCCGTCAGGACCAGCCCCCTGGCTTGGCGTGACGGGCCCGCTCACCGACCGCACCGGGTATCTCCACCCCCCTGAGAGGATCCCGGCGCCAGGCCCGCGGCCCGGCGGTCAGCGGCAATCCCCTATTCAACCCGGCGCGCGGCTCCGATCAGCGAACTTGGACGGATCCGTACACTCCCGAACGCACGCGCGGCGCGCGCGACCCCTCCCGACAGGATCCGGCGCGACTACAACGCCGGCAGCGAGTTGGTCAGTTCCCACTCCGAGACGTGACCGCGGTAGGAGTCGTACTCGGCCTTCTTGTTGCGCAGGAAAAAGTCGAAGACGTGCTCACCGAGGGTGTCCGCGACCAGCTGGGAGTTCTCCATCAGGTCGATCGCGTTGCCCAGGCTGCGCGGCAGCGGCGAGATCCCCAGCGCCTGGCGCTGCCGGTCGGTCAGCGACCACACGTCGTCCTCGGCGCCCTCGGGCAGCTCGTATTCGTTCTCGATCCCTGCCAGTCCGGCGGCCAGCACCATCGCGTAGGCGAGGTAGGGGTTCGCCGCGGAGTCGATCGAGCGCAGCTCGATTCGCGCGGACGTGCCCTTGTTCGGCTTGTACATGGGTACCCGGACCAGTGCGGAGCGGTTGTTCTGGCCCCAGCAGATGTAGCTGGGCGCCTCGGCCCCGGCAATCAGCCGCTTGTAGGAGTTCACCCAGGGATTGGTCACCGCCGTGATCTCGCCCGCGTGCTTCAGGAGACCCGCGATGAACTGGCGCCCGGTCTTCGAGAGGTGGTACTCGGCGCTCGCGTCGTAGAAGGCGTTGGTGTCGCCCTCGAACAACGAGACGTGCGTGTGCATGCCCGAGCCGGGATGGTTGCTCAGCGGCTTCGGCATGAAGGACGCGAACATGTTCTGCATCACCGCGACCTCCTTGATCACGACCCGGAAGGTCATGATGTTGTCGGCCATGGTGAGCGCGTCGGCGTAGCGCAGATCGATCTCCTGCTGGCCCGGCCCACCCTCGTGATGGCTGAACTCCACCGAAATCCCCATCTGCTCGAGCAGGGTGATCGCCTGGCGGCGGAAGTCCGCTCCCGGGCTGGTGGTGGTGTGGTCGAAGTAGCCGGACTGGTCGGCCGGTACCGGCGGCTGGCCGGGCACGATCGGCTGCTTGAACAGGTAGAACTCGATCTCGGGGTGGGTGTAGTAGGTGAACCCCATGTCCGAGGCCTTCTTCAGCGCCCGCTTCAGCACGTACCGGGGGTCGGCGAAGGACGGTGCGCCGTCGGGCAGGCGGATGTCGCAGAACATCCGGGCGGTTCCCTGGGTGGCGCCGCGCCAGGGCAGCAGCTGGAACGTTGACGGGTCGGGGTGGGCCACCATGTCGGACTCGTACACGCGGGCGAAGCCCTGGATGGCCGAGCCGTCGAACCCGATCCCCTCGGAGAGCGCGCCCTCGAGTTCCGCGGGGGCGACGGCGACGGACTTCAGGAAGCCCAGGACGTCGGTGAACCAGAGCCGGACGAAGCGGACGTCCCGCTCCTCCATGGTGCGAAGCACGAACTCGGTCTGCTTATCCATGCAGCCCAGTCTGCCGCTGGAAGTGTTTCAATCTGGTTACACCGTGCTGCCGGACACGCCGGGTGCCCTGCGGCCACGGCTCCGACCGCGCGCGATCGGCCGTCGCCGTGTGGAACCGGCCACCACCCGGGCTGCAGCGCGCTCAGCCGGCGAACGGGTTGGGTTCCTCACGGTCGTCCGCGTCCTGGTCGAAGTCGTCGTTGAACCGCGGGTCGTTCTCCCACTCCTCGTTGCGCTGCGCGACCCTGCTCAAGGCCCGTGCCGCGTCGGAGGGGGTCGGGTAGGGCCCGAGCCGGGTGGCGCTGCGGCAGCCCTCGTAGGGCTCGACCGCGCCGTGGTCGAGGCAGTAGTACCACTCGCCCTGCGCCATGCGGCCCCCTCCGATCGCTCCGGTTGAGGCCCACTATGATCGCGGGAGTGACTGCGATCAAGCCCTTCCCGGTGTCGCCCATGCGTCGCGTTCCCCCGCACATCGTGCGTCCGGCCTATGTGGGACGCAGCCGCCCCGAGCACTACGACGGACCACACGTGCAGACCGCGGAGACGATCGAGAAGATGCGGGTGGCGGGCCGAATCGCGGCGCAGGCGATGGCTGCCGGCGCCGCGGCGATCGCCCCGGGGGTCACCACCGACGAGATCGACCAGGTGGTGCACGACGTCATCGTCGCCCACGACGCCTACCCGTCCACGCTCGGCTATCGGGGCTTCCCCAAGTCGTGCTGCACCTCGGTCAACGAGGTGATCTGCCACGGCATCCCGGACGCCCGCCCGCTCGAGGACGGTGATCTGGTCAAGATCGACGTGACCGCCTTCCACGACGGGGTGCACGGGGACAACTGCGCGACCTACTTCTGCGGCGAGGTGGACCAGGAGTCCCGGTTGCTGGCCGAGCGCACAGAAGAGGCGATGAACCGGGCCATCAGGGCCGTGCGTCCGGGGCGCCAGATCAACGTGGTCGGCCGGGTGATCGAGTCGTTCGCTCGCCGCTTCAACTACGGCGTGATCCGCGACTACACCGGCCACGGGGTGCACACGGCCTTCCACTCCGGCCTGGTGGTGCCGCACTACGACGAGCCCGCGGTGGACACGGTGATGGAGGTGGGCATGACCTTCACCATCGAGCCGATGCTCGCCATCGGCGACCAGCGCTCGCACGTGTGGGACGACGGCTGGACGGTGGTCACCGACGACCGCAGCCGGGTCGCGCAGTTCGAGCAGACGCTCGTGGTCACTCCGGACGGCGCGGAGATCCTGACCGTCCCCTGATTGGGGGCCGCATCGGGAAGAACACGCGCCCGGCGCCGCTACGCGTTTGGAAGCGGACGGGATACGGTTGTCGGAGCCGTGGGCTCCACTCCCCCTTCGAAGAACTCTGGAGCCGGCGGTCAGGCCCCGCCAGGCCACCAACCCCCCGGTCTACCTGGTGGGGCCGCCATCCCGGTCCGGGATGGCGGCCTCAACCCTCCAGGCAGGCCAGAGCCTTCCTTGCCGCTGTGTCCGTCTTCCTCGCCGCGATCGGGAAGGAGACGATCGTCGTGCTCTTCGAAGCGGACGAGGGCGCGTTCGTGACGAACAGTTCGGTCGCCGGCACGTTCTGGCTGGTGTAGCCCTGGCTGTTGGCGTGGACCTGCGTGGCTACGGCCACCGTCCACCACTTCCCGTTGGCCCGCACCATCTGCCCACGCGGATACGTGATCGCGCCGCCGATCTGGCCGACCTGCTCCATCCGTCCGAGCAGCGAAGCGGACAGCGGTGTGCAGCGGGCCCCGCTGGCGAGCTTCCCCGTGTAGCTGGCCGGGTCGTTCGGGTCGACCTTGTCCTTCGGGAGCGGGAGCTTCTTGACGCAGGCAAGCGCCATCGCCGCAGCCTGGTCACCGCTCGTGCTGGAGAGTTGCCACGCGAACGGCTCGTGGTCGAAGTTCTCCCCATAGGTCGGGTAGCTGGTGACGAAGAAGGCGTACCTGTCGACCCCCTCGCTGCTGTGCCCCTCCGCAACCCGGGTGCGGACAGCGGCTGTCCACCAGGGGGCGTTCGCCTTCACCAGCACGCCGACCGGATAGGTGACCGTGCCACCGACCCCACCGAACTCCTCCAGCTCCGCCAGTTCGTCCGTGGTCGCCCTCCGGCAGGTCGCGCGCGCGGCAAGGGCTCCGGTGTAGGGGCGCAGGGTGCGGTCGTCGGGCTCCACCGAGGGCTCGACGGTCGCCGTGGTGCGGGCGCTGGTCGCCGAGGAGTCACCGACGGGCACGTCGTTCCAGACATTCGCGACATTGCAGCCCGTGCAGAGCACCGCCACGAGAGCGATCGCCAGCATTCGTACCGGGGTGCGCACCATCCCAGCCTACGGGCCACGCGGCTCGCGAACGCGCGCCCGTCAAGGTCTCACACGCTTCCGTACAACTGCGGATGGCCGCGATCCGTCTCCGACGGTGTCAGGTGGCCCACGGAGGCTCAGCTCACGACGGCTGCGAGCCCGAACATCTGCGCACCGGGGCCTCGCGTCCGTGACAACGCCCACCCCGACACGTGAGAATGCGCCATGACTACCGTCACATCCGACACCTCGACGCTCACGCAGCATCCCGCGTGGGTGAAGGTGAAGCAGGCCGCCACCGCGCTCGCGTCGCTGGAGTCCCCGAACGGGGCCATCGACGATGCCGCCTATCACGCCGATGCCCGCAACCACGTCGCCGACCTGGCCGCGGGCGTCACCGAGCTGGCCCCGCTGTTCCCGCACGACGCGGCCTACCTCGAGGCGCTCACCCGCGACCTCGCACGCTGGGCCGACGGCTACTTCAAGGAGCCCGACTTCTACGACTCACTGGTGCAGTTCCACCCCGAACAGTCCCGGGTCGACGGCCTCGTCCACCTCGTGGTGTTCCCGATGTACACCCAGAACGGCTCCCGCGACCGGCACATCGAGGCGCTGCTCGTGCAGGTGGTGTGGCCGGACTTCGTCGCCGAGCTGGAGGCCGGCGCCTACAACAACGCGGCGTTCGTCCCGATCCAGTTCCTGGACTTCACGGCCGGCTACGACACCAACTCCGCAGTGCTGTTCCCCGAGACGGTAGCGATGCGGGAGATCCCGCCGTTCACCTGGGGCGGCATCTTCTGCGATCGCGAGGCCGCCCGGTTCCGCCGGGTGGTGCGGGCTGCGGTCGAGGTGACCCGGCTCGACCTGCCCCCGCTGGCCGCGGAGATGCTGGACGACCAGCGGCTCACCCAGGAGACGTTCGTGATGTGGGACCTGATCCACGACCGCACCCACATGCGCGGCGACCTGCCGTTCGACCCGTTCATGATCAAGCAGCGGATGCCGTTCTTCCTCTACTCACTCGAGGAACTGCGCTGCGACCTGACCGCCTTCCGTGAGGCCGTCCGGATCGAGCGGGAACTGGCCGCGCTTCCGCAACGTTCGCCCGGGCAGGAACAGCTCGCCCGCTACGCGAAGCTGGTGCAGTACGCGGTGATCTTCGACCGGATCTTCCGGTTCGCCGTCACAGGGACGCGGGTGCGCAACTACGACGGCCTGGGTGGTCAGCTCCTGTTCGCGTGGCTGCACCAGAAGCGCGTCCTGCACTGGACCGACACCAAGCTCACCTTCGACTGGAACGAAGTGCCCGACTGCGTCAACGAACTCGGCCAGGAGATCGAGAACCTGTACTGGCGCTCGATCGACCGTCCGAAGGTCGCACACTGGCTGGCCGCGTACGCCCTGGTCAGCGGCGTGGTCGAGCCGCACCCCGGCTCGGTATGGAAGCGCGGCGAGCTGCCACTGAAGGGCACTCCGAAGGAACTCACGGATCTGGTGATGGACGACGAGTTCCCGCTGTCGATGTTCTATGAGGCGTTCGAGAAGAAGCTGCGCGACGTGGTCGCGTCCACCTCGGGGATCACCGGCGCCGACGCGTAAGTCTCACCTGCGCGAGGGTGCCACAATCGTCGGGTGCAACTCCACGACACCACCGTGCGCGGCTTCGCGTCCGACAACTACTCCGGCGTCCATCCCGAGGTCCTGGCAGCGATCGGCGCAGCCAACCATGGCCACCAGTCGTCCTACGGCAACGACGCCTACACGGCGCGGCTGCAGGAAGTGGTGCGGCAGCACTTCGGCGAGACTGCGCAGGCGTGGCCGGTGTTCAACGGTACGGGCGCCAACGTCACCGGCCTGCAGTCGGCGCTGCCCCGCTGGGGCGCCGTGGTGTGCGCGCGCACCGCGCACATCAACGTTGACGAGGGCGGTGCGCCGGAACGGATCGGCGGACTCAAGCTCTATTCCGTGCCCACCCCGGACGGCAAGCTGACCCCTGAACTGGTCGACACCGAGGCGTGGGGATTCGGCGACGAGCACAGGGCCCAGCCGCTGGCGCTGTCGATCACCCAGTCCACCGAGCTCGGCACGGTCTACACCCCGGACGAGATCGCCGCGCTGGCGAGCCACGCGCACGAGCTCGGCATGGTGGTGCACGTGGACGGGGCGCGGCTGTCGAACGCGGCGGCCAGCCTCGGGCTCCCGCTGCGGGCATTCACCACTGACGTCGGTGCGGATCTGCTCACCCTTGGCGGCACCAAGAACGGCGCACTGGGCGCCGAAGCTGTCGTCGTCCTCAACCCGGACGCCGCGCCCGGCCTCGTCTACGCGCGCAAGTTCAACATGCAGCTCGCCAGCAAGATGCGGTTCATCTCCGCACAGCTGGTCGCCCTGTTCGAAGGCGACCTGTGGCTGCGCAACGCCGGCCACGCCAACGCGATGGCAACCCGCCTGCGCGCTGCCCTGGATGGGGTTCCCGGGGTGAGGTTCGCGCAGCCGACCCAGGCCAACGGTCTGTTCGTCCGGCTCCCAGAAGGGGTCGCGGACGCGGTCCGGCAGCGGTTCGCCTTCTACGACTGGGACGCAGCGGTCAACGAGGTGCGCTGGATGTGCTCCTTCGACACCACCGAGGACGACGTCGACACCTTCGCCGCGCTGGTCCGCGAGGCGGTCTCCGGATAGGGACGAGCCGGCCTGTAAGCCGGATTCTGTGCCCTCGCGGGCGGTGATCATCCATCTGCGACGGCTGTTGCCAACCGCCTTCGCCGTTGCCGGCGTGCGACCAACCCGGGCGCCTCGCGCGAGCAGCGCTCAAACGGCGTCCGCGGGTCCGCGTCCGAAGACTCGGACCCTTCTCGGTCTTGCTCCGGGTGGGGTTTACCGAGCCACCCCAGTCACCTGGGGTGCTGGTGGTCTCTTGCACCACCGTTTCACCCTTGCTCCTCCTCGCGGAGGGGCGGTCTGTTCTCTGTGGCACTGTCCCGCGGGTCACCCCGGGTGGGCGTTACCCACCACCCTGCTCTGTGGAGTCCGGACTTTCCTCTGCTCGCGCAGCGATCACCCGGCCGACTCGTCCAGCGTCCAGCGTATCGTCCGCCCCCGCTGTGCCTCCACTCGCCCCGGCGCGTAGCCTGACCGGAGGACACCCCGGCAAGGCGGCCGTGTGAACCAGCTCGCGATCGACAAGGGCCTCCCCCTGATCGCCTCCGTGGCCGTGAACCACGGGAACCCGGACGCGATCGTTCAGCCTGCTCGAGTTCCACCGTGACCATGAGCTCGCCGGCTATTGCTCAGTGCTCCACTCCACGCGGCTGACCGGGACCAGCGGTGATGTCACTGGCGACGTAGCTCTCAACCGGGCAGGACGCGGAACTCCACCCGCCCGGACAGCAGGTCAGCCGCGACCAGGGTCGCCGACACCTGCTCGCCGAGGACGAGCTCTGCCCCCTTCACCTTCGCCTCCACCGCCGGCTCGGGGATCTGCAGGACGCCGAGGTCGTCGTCCGGGTCGACCTCGAGGACCGTGCCGGTGAACGTGTGACCCAGTTGCGGCGCCAGCACCATGGCTTCGACCAGATCAACCACTCCCCGCTCGTACTTCCTGGCCCTGCGGTTCGAGTTGTCCATCTCCGCCGGCAGGCCGGCCATCGACTGGGACACCCAGTCCGGCACCTCCTGCCCTGCACAGATCGCCACACAGATCTCGCCGGTGTAGCGGTCGACCAGCCGACGCAGCGGCGCGGTCACGTGGGCGTACGGCGCTGCGATCGCCGCGTGCAGCGGTTGCTCGGGGATCGTGCCACGGAAGGCCTGGTAGCCGGCCCCACGGAACAGCAGGGTGCAGGCGTTCAGCATCGCAGCATGGGCCGGCACCGATCCGTCCAGCCTTCGAACGAACGCCGGGTAAGGCTCGTCCCTGCGCCAGGTGATGCCGAGTGCGCCCGCGGTCCGGTGCAGCTTCGCCAGGGAGCCGTCGCGCGCCGGCGGCAGCGTCCGGAGGACGCCGATCCCCGCCGTCAGCATCAGGCTCGCCGCGGCCATGCCGGTGGCCAGCGACAGCTGGGCGTTCCAGTCCTCGACCGGCAGCGTCGCCCGGAACTCAAGCTGCCAGCGATCCTCCGTCGCGACGACCTCCTGCTCTGGCACGGACAGGCTCACCCCGCCCCGGGCCGCCTCCAGGGCGAGCCGGAGCTCGCCGAGTTCCCGGAGCAGTTCGAGCTGCTCACCGCCGGCGCCCGCGTCCAGGGCCGCCTGCGCCGCAACGTAGCCGAGCTTCGCCCGGCTGCGGACCAGGCCGCGCGACACCCGCGTCGCCGTGGTCTGCCCGGACGCGTCGAACTCGAGTTCCCAGACCAGCGCAGGTCGCACCTGGTCGGGCAGCAGGCTTGCCGCGCCGTCGGACAGGGTCGAGGGGTGCAGCGGGGTCCTGCGGGTGGGTGCGTACAGCGTCTCGCCGCGCTCGTGAGTCTCCGCGTCGAGACGGCCACCGGGCGTGACGAACGCCGCCACGTCAGCGATCGCGTACTCCAGCCGGTACCCGGAACCGGCTCGGGCGAGGTGGAAGGCCTGGTCGAGATCGGTCGAGATCTCCGGATCGAGGGTGACCAACTCGATGTCGGTGCGGTCGGCGATCGGCAGCACAGGGGTCTTCGCCGCACGCTCGGCCTCGGCCAGAACCTCGGCGGGGAAGCTCCCTGGCACGCCGAGGGATGCCCGCAGCCGGCGCAGGCCTTCGCGCAGGACGGGTGGCTCGCTCTGCCTCAGCGAAAGGTGGCGACTGGGCATTGCTCCTCCTCAGCGAAGGGTGTGGGAGTCCCCGTCGAGGGGGGACGGACCGCACTGCGGCACCCGCGGTCGGGCCATCAGGGAAGCACCGACGACGTCCGAACCAGCACCCGCTCGCACTCCTCGCAGCGCAGCACCTCGTCAGGGGCGGCAGCGGCGTAGGCGTTGAGGGCACTCAAGGTGGCCTCCAGCTGGCAACCGCCACACCGGCGCCCCTTGAGCTCCGCGGCACCGATGCCGCCGGCGCGCTCACGGATCCGGTCGTAGAGGGCCAGCAGGTCGGCAGGGATCTCTGTCGCGATGCCGTCGCGTGAGCGCTGGTGTTCGGCACGCTCGGCGTCGAGTTCGGCCAGCTGCGCGTCCCGCGAGGCGATCAGGGCCCGCATCGAAGCCTCGAGTTCGGCCAGTTCGGAGGCCTTCTGGTCCTGCTCGGCGGTTGCGGCCTCGAGCCGCTCCATCACCTCGAGCTCGATGTCCTCGAGGTCCGAGATGCGCCGGGTCAGGTGTGTGATCTCGTCCAGCATCGCGTTCAGCTGCTTCGGGTCCGTGACCACCCCCGCGTCCACCCGCTGCTGGTCGCGTGCCTGGCGCTCCCGCACCGGCACCAGATCCGACTCGGCCTTCTCGACGTCCAGCTGCAGGTCGCCCACCCGGGTACGGACGGCGACCAGGTCCTCACCGAGATGGGCTCGGGTGATCCGCGCATCGGCGAGCGCCGCGTGCTCGGGCAGTGACCGGCGCCGATGCTCGAGTTGGGCGATCGCGGTGTCCTCGGCCTGCAGGTCGAGCAGCCGGAGCTGCGCCGTGGGATCAGCCTTCATCGGACCTCCTGGAGTTGTGGAGTCCGACTCTAGTGGCTGCGTTGCGCCGGCGGGTCCGCCAGCCGACGCTCCGGCCCGGGCGAGGCGGGCCAGGGCCGGACCGCCGGAGGTGCCCGCGGACCGCCAACCCTCGGCTCGGCGATACCATGCGAGCCATGACCGAGGAACCCACCGACACCGAACCGCTCGTCCTTCCCAACCGGCAGGTTCCGTTCTCCGAACCGTTCAAGGCGTTCATCCCGCAGGGGTGGGCACCGTACCCCGAAGAGTTCCCCGCCGAACTGCCCGCGGCAGCGTCCGCGGCGCTGCGGCGCAGGGCCTTGGCCGAGGCGTTCCCGGGCGAGCGGCTGGTCATCCCCGCCGGCGGGCTGAAGCCCCGCGCGAACGACACCGATTACCGGTTCCGGCCGCATTCCGCGTTCGCCTGGCTGAGCGGGCTCGGCTCCGATCGTGAACCGGACGCCGTCCTTGTCCTCGAGCCGACCGACACCGGCCACGAGGCCACCCTCTACTTCAAGCCGCGCGCCCCGCGCACCGACCCCGAGTTCTACGCTGACGCCCGCTACGGCGAGATGTGGGTCGGCACCAGGGAGTCGCTGGCCGAGATGTCCGCGCTGACCGGGATCTCCTGCGCGCCCATCTCCGAGCTCTCCGGCGCCCTGGCCAAGAACCTGTCCGCGGTCGGCGTGCGACTGGTGCGCGAAGCGGACGCGACGATCACCGCGACCCTCGGCAGTCTCCGTGCCGAGGCGTCCGTCGACGCTGAAGCGGCCGAGGCCGCCGATGCCGAGTTCCAGGTCGCGCTGTCCGAGGCGCGGCTGGTCAAGGACCCCTTCGAGCTCGGCGAACTGCGCCAGGCCTGCGCCGACACCGCTGTGGGCTTCGAAGCGGTCGTGGCCGACCTGCCCGAGGCGATCCGGCGCGGGCGGGGCGAACGCTGGGTCGAGGGCGTCTTCGGGCTGCACGCCCGCCACCACGGCAACGCGGTCGGCTACGACACCATCGCCGCGTCCGGCGACCACGCGAACACGTTGCACTGGATCCGCAACGACGGCGAGATCCAGCCCGGCGATCTGCTGCTGCTGGACGCCGGTGTCGAGGTCGAGTCGCTCTACACCGCCGACATCACCCGCACCCTGCCGGTTTCGGGCACCTTCAGCCCGGCCCAGCGCAAGGTCTACGAGGCAGTTCTCAAGGCACAGGCCGCGGGGATGGCCGCGGCCCGGCCCGGCAACAAGTTCTCCGACGTGCACGCTGCCGCGATCCGGGTGATCGCCCAGCACCTCGAGGCGTGGGGGTTGTTGCCGGTGACGGCCGAGGAGTCGCTCGACCCCACCACCGGCGGCCACCACCGCCGCTGGATGGTGCACGGCACCTCCCACCATCTCGGGCTGGACGTGCACGACTGCGCGCAGGCCCGCCAGGAGAACTACCGGGACGCGGAACTGCGCCCGGGCATGGTGATCACCGTCGAGCCGGGCCTGTACTTCAAGAGCACCGACCTGCTGATCCCAGAGGAGTTGCGCGGCATCGGGGTGCGGATCGAGGACGACATCGTGATCACAGAGGACGGCTGCGAGATCCTCTCCGACCACCTGCCCCGGGACCCCGACGCGGTCGAGGCCTGGATGGCGTCCATCTGGGCGCGGTGAGACCCGGTCTGGACAGCAGTCCACGACAACGGGGAACGCCCTAGAGTGCTGCCCGGTCGGTCAACGGTGCCCGGCCACCTGCACAGGATGCGAAGGAGCGCGGAGTTGCCCGAGAACGTCGAGCCGATGGACGAGTTGAACCAACCGGACCCGATGCAGACGAAGGTGGTGCTGGACGAGTCCCAGATGCCCACGCACTGGTACAACATCGTCGCCGACCTGCCCACTCCGCCGCCGCCACACCTGCACCCTGGCACCGAGCAGCCGTTGGTGCCCGAGGACCTGGCCGCCCTGTTCCCGGCAGGCCTGATCGAGCAGGAGGCGTCCACCGAGCGCTGGATCGAGATCCCCAAGGCGGTACACGACATCTACCGGCTGTGGCGGCCGTCCCCGTTCTACCGGGCGCGCCGACTGGAGCAGGCCCTGGGAACGACGGCCCGGATCTACTACAAGTACGAGGGCGCCTCGCCGGTGGGCAGCCACAAGACCAACTCGGCGGTCGCCCAGGCCTACTTCAACAAGCTCGCCGGTCGCCTGCGCCTGACCACAGAGACCGGGGCCGGACAGTGGGGCTCAGCCCTCGCCTTCGCCTGCCAGGTGTTCGGAATGAGCTGCGACATCTGGCAGGTGCGTTCGAGCTACGACGGCAAGCCCTACCGGCACGTGCTGATGGAGACCTTCGGAGCAAGCGTGGTGGCAAGCCCGTCCGAGCTGACCGACGCCGGACGCGCCCTGCGCGAGCAGTTCCCGGACACCTCCGGCTCGCTCGGCATGGCGATCAGCGAGGCGGTTGAGGCGGCGGCGAAGGACGAGAGCGCCAGCTACTCGCTCGGTTCGGTGCTGAACCACGTGCTGCTGCACCAGACAGTGATCGGCCAGGAGGCGCTCAAGCAGCTGAAGCTGTTCGGCGAGCGTCCCGCGGACTATCTGTTCGCCTGCGCCGGCGGCGGTTCGAACCTGGCCGGGATCAGCTTCCCGTTCATCCGGGAGAACCTGGAGGGCCGCGCGGAGACGAAGATCGTTGCCTGCGAGCCGAAGGCCGCCCCGTCCCTCACCGAGGGCGAGTACCGCTACGACTTCGGCGACACCGCCCACCTGACGCCGCTGCTGAAGATGTACTCCCTCGGCGCCGATTTCGTGCCGGACCCGGTGCACGCCGGTGGCCTGCGCTACCACGGCATGGCGCCGCTGGTCAGCCACTGCTACCACGAGGGCCTGATCGACGCGATCTCGGTCAAACAGCTCGAGGCGTTCGAGGCCGGAGTGATGTTCGCCCGGGCAGAGGGCATCGTTCCGGCGTCGGAGTCCAACCACGCCATCGCCGGCGCGATCCGGCAGGCACGGAAGGCGACCGAGGACGGCGAGTCGCCCGTGATCGTGATCGGCGTCTCGGGTTCAGGGCAGCTGGACCTGCCGGCCTACGCCGAGTTCCTCGCCGGGGACATGGCCGACAGCTGAGCAATGCAGAAGGGCCGCCCCCCGCGGGGGCGGCCCTTCTGCCTGCACGACATCAGGGGTTCGCTGAACCGCCGTCCTCCGGCTTCGCTGGAGCCTCTGGCGCGTCCGGCGTCTCGGAGTAGCCGGGGCCGGTCGGCACGCCGGTGGGGTACGACGGGCCCGCGGACGGGTAGCCCGGCGCCGGTGGGTAGCTGGGCGGGTACGCCTGCTGGGGGTACGGGTAGCCACCCTGGCCCTGCGGGTAGCCGCCCTGCGGATAGCCGGCCGGAGGCTGCGGCGGGTAGCCCTGCGGCGCCTGGGCTGCCGGGGCCTGGACCGGGTTGAACTGGGCGGCACGGGCTCCCGGCATGGCCGAGATCAACTCCCGGGCCTGACCTGCGACCTTGTGCTCGGCCAGCACCTCGTACTTGGTGGCCATCGTCTGCGAGACCGAACGGAAATCGCGCTTGCCCTGGCTCATCCAGTAGCCGAGGGCCGCGAACACGATCCCGACGATGATGCCCACACCGAGGGCGTACAGGGCGAGGAACACGAAGTTTGCCGCGGGCATGAACAGCCACATCACCAGGGTGATCATCAGGCCGGTCGTGAGGCCGCTCTGCACGCCGGAGCCGATCACGGTACCCCAGCTGCGCCGGCCGAGCACCCGCTCGATCGACCTCAGCTCGGTGCCGACGATGCAGAGGTTCTCAACCGGGAACTTCGCGTCGGCGAGGAAATCCACCACCTGCTGCGCCTCGTCGTAGGAGCCGAACACCCCGACCGACTGGGGATACTCGAGCTTGAAGAGGCTGCTCAGCCTCGGGACCGGCTGGCTCACTGGCTCTCCTCCATTCCCGCGGCCCGGCCACGGGCCAGGATGGCGGCGGCCAGTTTGACCCCCGCCTCGTCCACCATCTCGTCGTCGACCACGATGGCGCCGACCGCCCCCTGCGCGAGCTCGGTCGCGTGGGCATAGGCCGCCATGATCCGCTGTGCCCGCTCGAAGTCGGCCGCCTTCGGCGAGAACGCCTCGTTGCCGACGTCCACCTGCGCCGGGTGCAGGACCCATTTGCCGTCGTAGCCCAGGGCCGCGCTCAGTTCGGCAGAGCGGCGGAACCCGTCGACGTCGCGGATCGCAACGAACGGCCCGTCGATGGCCTGCAGTCCGTGCGCCCGCGCGGCGACCAGGATCGACATCAGCACGTGGTGGAACGCGTCCGCGGGATAGCCGGCCGGCTGCGCGCCGACGTTCAGGCCGCCCATGCCGAGGCTCGCCATGAAGTCGCCGGGACCGAACACGAGGCTGGCCAGCCGCGGGCTCGCTGCGGCGATCTCGCTGACGTGGAGGAGGCCGACGGCGTCCTCGATCTGCACCTCGAGGCCGATCCGCCCGACCGGCAGTCCTGCGGTGTGCTCAACCTGGGTGAGCAGCAGGTCCAGCGCCTGGACCTGTGCGGCCGACTGGGTCTTCGGCAGCACGAGGGCGTCGATCCGGGCGCCGGCGCCGGTGACCACATCGATCACGTCGCCGTAGGTCCAGGGGCTCTCCCAGCCGTTCACCCGCACGGTGACCAGGCCCGCGCTGAAGCCGCGCTCATCGTTCAGCCCTGCGACGATGCGCTGCCGCGACTCCACCTTCACTGCCGGCGCCACCGCGTCCTCCAGATCGAGGAAGATCCCGTCGACCGCGAGCGTGCGGGCCTTCTCGATGAAACGGTCGGACGAGCCGGGAACGGCCAGGATGGTGCGGCGGGGAACGGCTCGATCGGTACTCACCGTTCCAGCCTATTGCAGGGTCGCGACGGTCCGGCTATGCGTCGCCTGCGTGAATCCTGGGGACTACCGACTGGTCGAGGTACCCGGACGGCGGTCAGCCGACCGGCGTGACGCCGAGCTTGAGGCCGGCCAGGTTCCGCTTGCGCGAGGCCAGTCGCTCGGCGAGTGCCATCAGGACGGCAGCCGCGGGACGATCCGGCCCGGTGGCCACCAGGGGGACGCCGAGGTCTCCGCCCGCAGCGAGTGAGGGATCCATCGGCACCTCGGCGAGCAGGGGTACCTCGTAGCCGAGCCGGGCGCTCAGCGTTCCGGCCACCTCGGCACCGCCACCGGTCCCGAACACGTCCACGCGGTGACTCTCGCCGCACTTCGGACAGGTCACCTCGAGGTAGGCCATGTTCTCGATGACGCCGATCACCTTCTGGTCGAGCATCGACGCCATCGTGCCTGCACGCTCGGCCACCTCCGCGGACGCCTGCTGCGGCGTGGTCACCACGATCACCTCGGCGTTCGGCAGCTTCTGGCCCAGCGACAGCGCCACATCACCGGTGCCCGGCGGCAGGTCGACGACCAGGTAGTCGAGGTCACCCCAGTAGACGTCGGCGAGGAACTGCTGCAGCGCCCGGTCGAGGATCGGCCCGCGCCACGCGATCACCTGGTCGCGGCTCTCCTTCAGCATGCCGATGGAGATCACCCGAAGGCCCATCGTCGGCACCGGCATGATCATCCCGTCGACCGAGGTCGGCATCGCGTCCATCAGGCCGAGCATCTGCGGGATCGAGTGGCCGTAGATGTCGGCGTCCAGCACGCCGACGCTCTTGCCCTTGGCCGCCAGCGCCATCGCCAGGTTCACGGTGACCGAGCTCTTGCCCACCCCGCCCTTGCCGGACGCGACCAGCAGAACCTGGGTGAGCGAGTCGGGCTTGGCGAATGGGATGTCGCGCTCCTCGCGTCCGCCGCGAAGCTGCTTCTTCAGCTCGGCGCGCTGCTCCTCGCTCATCGCTCCGAGACTCACCTGCACTCCGGTGATGCCCTCGACGGCCGAGACGGCGTTGGTGACGTCGGCCTCGATCGTGTTCGACAGCGGACAGCCGGAGATCGTGAGCAGCACCGAGACGGACGCGACCCCGGCGCCGTCGACGTCCACGGACTCGACCATGCCGAGTTCGGTGATCGGGCGGTGGATCTCGGGGTCGATGACCCCGGCGAGCGCGGTGTGGACGGCAGTGACCAGGTCAGACATGGGCGCAACACTAGTTCGGTACGCGCGCGCGCCCAAACCGGAGTGGAATACCGGACGGGGTGTGCGGGTCAGTTCGTCCTGACCTTGGGATCCTCCGGGTCACGACCCAGCTCATCGAGCAGGTCGCGCAGCTCCGAGCGGATGAAGTCGCGGGTGGCGACGTCGTTCATCCGCATCCGCAGGGACGCGATCTCGCGCGCGAGGAAGTCCATGTCTGCCCGGGACTGCGCGGCCACCTCGCGGTCGTGCTCCAGGCTGACCCGGTCCCGGGCCTCCTGGCGATTCTGGGCGAGCAGGATCAGTGGTGCGGCGTAGGAGGCCTGCAGCGACAGCGCCAGGGTGAGGAACAGGAACGGGAACGGGTCCGGTGCCAGGGCCTGCGGTGCGAACACGTTCCAGAGCACCCAGGCGACGATGATGATCGTCATCCAGATCAGGAAGTGCGCCGTGCCCATCCAGCGCGCGAACGACTCGGCGAAGCTGCCGAAGGTGTCCTGGTCCATCCGCATCCGCGGGAGCCACTCGTTCCGGCGGCGACCGGGCGTGTCGAGGCGGTTCTGCCTAGCCATCGGTCACCTCCGCATCGAGCCGGTCCAGCTGCACCCCGCGCCAGTCATTGGGCAGGATGTGGTCGAGCACGTCGTCGACCGTGACCGCGCCGAGCAACCGCCGTTCCGCGTCGACCACCGGTGCGCAGACCAGGTCGTAGGTCGCGAAGTAGCGGCTCACCTGAGCGATGTTGCTCTGCGGGGTGAGCGGAGCGATGTCCGGGTCGATCAGGCCCGCGACCAGCATGGACGGCGGCTCGCGCAGTAGCCGCTGGATATGCACGGCGCCGAGGTAGCGGCCGGTCGGGGTATCCATGGGTGGTCGGCAGATGAACGCCAGCGCCGCCATCGCCGGGGTGATCTCCTGGCGCCGGACGGAAGCGAGCGCGTCCGCGACGGTCGCGTCGGCGTTCAGCACCACCGGCTCGGGGTTCATCAGGCCGCCGGCGGTGGCCGCGTCGTAGCTGAGCAGGGTCCGGACGTCCTTCGCCTCCTCCGGCTCCATCTGCTCGAGGATCGTCTCGGCCAGTTCGGAATCCAGCTCTGCGATCAGGTCGGCGGCATCGTCGGGGTCCATCTCCTCGAGCACGTCGGCGGCGCGCTCGGTGTCGAGGGAGGCGATCACGTCCACCTGCTCGTCCTCCGGCAACTCCTCCAGCGCTTCGGCGAGCCGGTCGTCATCCATGGCCTGCACGACAGCCGCTCGCAGCAGCGGGTCCATGTCGTGCAGCTCGCGGGCCACGTCGGCCGGCTTGAGCTCGCTGAGTCGCATCACCTGCTGCTCGGCGTCCCTGGGAGCAGGCTTCTCGATGAAGTCCGGCACCTCCGACCAGTCCACGATCGTGACGTGCCCACGCTGGAACGGGCGCCGCCCTGCCTCGCGCAGCGCCACCTCGGCGAGCACCCAGTCGCGGGAGCGGTTGCGCTTGATCGCGACGTCGAAGATGGTCTCCTCGCCACTGGCTCCCTGCCGGGTCACCGTGCGGTCGAACAGGTCGTCGACCACCAGCGTCTCCCGCTCGCGCTGGGAGAACCGCACTGTGTTGACCAGGCCGGAGATGATCACCTGGTTGGGGTCGATCGAGTGCACGCGCTCCATCGGGAAGAAGATCCTGCGCAGGGCGAACAGCTCCACCACCAGTCCCTTGACCCGCGGCGGTCGGTTGCCGGAGCGGTTCTGGATGACGACGTCACGGACCTTGCCGACCTGCTCGCCGTTGGGGTCGAGCAGGGGCAGTCCCTTGATCCTCGAAACGAAGATCGACGATGCCGAGGTCACGTTCGGCAGGGTACCGCGTCCGGGCGTCCGAACCCATGCGGCGGAGGGTCAGGTCGCCTCGGTGTCCCAGGCCAGCGGGCCGGTCGCGACCGGCTCGGGGGCCGGGTCCGGCTGGTAACCAGGGGAGTGAGTCATCGACGCCGCCGCAAGTTCGGCCGTGACCGGCGCCAGGTCCGACTTCAGCGGCGTCAGTTCGGCCTTCACCGGCTCGAGTTCCGCCTGCACGGGATCGAGCAGGTGTTTGGTGACCATCGCCCTCGGGTTGGTCAGCTCGAGGTCGGCGAACTCGGGTCCGAGTTCCTCGCGCAGCTTGCCCTGGGCGTCGTTGGCGATGTTGCGCAGGTAGTTGAGGACACGGGCGGTCTTGCGGGCCAGCTCGGGCAGCTTCTCCGGACCGAAGATCACCACGGCCAGCACGGCCAGGACCAGGATCTCGGTCCAGTCGAAGTTACCCACGGCGCAAGGTTAGTCCCGGATCAGAGCCCCGACGCGGCGAGGATCGCGGTGAAGGTGGTCGCCTGCTGCGCGGTGGCGTCCAGCAGCGGCTTGCGCACGGACCCGGGCGCGAACCCGCGAGCCGCCAGCCCCGCCTTGACCAGCATGCAGCCCTGGGTGGCGAACACACCGAGGTAGACCGGCAGCAGCGCGGCGTTCAGCGCGGTCGCGCGAGCCACATCGCCGGCCACGAACGCCTCGATCATCTCCCGGGTGCGCCGCCCCGTGAAATGAGTGGAGGTGCCGACGACGCCGACACCTCCCACCGCGAGCAGCGGCAGGGTCATCGCATCGTCGCCGGAGTAGTAGGCCAGGCCGGTGGCCGCGATCACCTGCGCGGAGGCGACCGGCTGGGCCTTCGCATCCTTCACCGCGACGATGTTCGGGTGCTGGGCGATCTGGATCATCGTTGCCGTCTCGACCGGGATGCCGGCACGGTGCGGAATGTCGTAGATCATGATCGGCAGGCTGGTGGCGTCAGCGACGGTCAGGAAGTGGTCGGCCAGGGCGTCCTGCGGCGGCCGGCTGTAGTACGGCGTGACCACGAGCAGGCCGTGGACGCCGGCCTGCTCGGCCTGTCGGGCCAGCGCGATCGTGTGGTGGGTGTCGAAGGTGCCGACGCCGGCCACGATCTTCGCCCGATCACCGACCTCGGCTAGCACGGCCTCGAGCAGGGCGAGCTTCTCCGCGTCCGTGGTGGTCGGGGACTCCCCCGTCGTGCCGTTCACCACCAGTGAGTCGTTGCCCTGCTCATCGACCAGGTGAGCAGCCAGGCGCCTGGCCTCGGCGAGGTTCAGTGACCCGTCCACGGCGAACGGGGTGACCATGGCCGTCTGGACCCGACCAAAAGGCAGCGCTGTCATGTGGGTAAGCCTAGGCGGTCCGGGGCGGGGCCACTCCGACTCCGTCTCACCCCTTTGTCGAGACTCCCCGCCCGGCTTTGGGTCCGCACCCTTCGGTGCGGGCCCGCCTCGCTAGGCTGAGCGCGTGACTGCACCGAAGAACCCCTCTCGCGCGTCCGCGATCGCGGCGACGCTCGCCTTTGCCGAAGCGTTCGTCGCGGAGTCCGACGGTGCCGAGGCAGCTCGTCGACGCGCGGAAGACCTCGGCGTTGAGTGCGTCAGTACCGGCGTCGCGGCGGCGCTCACGCTGCTCGCCAAGGTGGTCAATGCCCGGGCCGTGGCAGAGATCGGTACCGGGACGGGCGTCTCGGCGCTGGCCCTGCTCGCCGGCATGGCCCCCGACGGCGTGCTGACCAGCATCGACGCAGAGGCCGAGCATCAGCTGGCCGCGCGGGAGGTACTCACCGCGGAGGGCGTGCCGAGTCGCAGGGTCCGGTTGATCGCGGGGCAGGCACTGAGCGTGCTGCCCAAGCTCACCGACGGCGCCTACGACCTGGTCTACATCGACGGCGATCCCCTCGAGTACGTCGAATACGTCGCCCAGGCGCAGGGGCTGCTGCGTCCCGGCGGGGTGCTCGTGCTGCACCACGCCCTGTGGCAGGACATGGTGGCCGACGAGCGCAACGAGGACGACGAGCCGCTGATCATCCGGGAGGCGCTGGAGGCGGTGCTGGCCGACGAGTCCTTCACCCCCGCACTGCTGCCGATCGGTGACGGCCTGCTGGTCGCGGTCAGGAACTGAGCACCTCGGCCGGCTGGATGGTCCCCGGACGCACCTGCGTGATCAGGTAGACCCACGCGGCCAGCGAGAGCACCACGGCGCCGACGAAGGTCGCCGCGAGCCCGTATCGCTCCGCGCCCACGCCACCGGCGAGCGCACCGAGCGGCATCAGTCCCAGGCCGAGGGTCCGGCTCGCTCCGCCGACCCTGCCCAGCAGGTGGCCCGGCACCAGGCGCTGCCGCCAGGACTGGGCGATCACGTTGCCGATGGTGTTGGTCGCCCCGATCGCGGCAAGCGCCGCGGCGACGACCCAGGGATCCGGCCACCACACCGGCACGAGCAGGAGCACGATGCTGATCACGAGAGTGGCCTTGACCGTGAGCAGTTCGCCGAGCCACCGCTGCGTCCGCTCGGCAAGGACGGAGCCGAGCACGGCACCGGCCGCGAAGCCGAGCATCATCAGCGGATACTGGGCCTCGGTCAGCCCGATCGCCGAACCTGATCCGACCGCCCAGAGCACGAACACGGCGAAGTAGCCGGTGAGGGCGAAGTTCATCACGCTGCCGGCGATCACCAGCGGGCGCATCACCGGGTGGGCGAAGAGGAACCGCAGGCCTGCGCGCACCTCGGCGAGGGCGTTCGGGCGGTCTGCGCCGACGTCGCCGGGAGCCTTGCGGAAGTCGCCGCGCATCCCGACGGTCAGCACGAGCGCAGCCAGCGCCGCGAGGGCGGCCGACGCCCCGAACCCGATCCCCGCGCCGAGTACGACCAGCCCACCGGCCAGCGGAGCACCGAGGAAGCTGTTGGCCACCTGCTGCACCCCGATCACGCGCCCGTTGGCCGCCGACAGGCGCTCTGTCGGCACCAGGTCGGGCACGATCGAGGTGGCACCGAGGTCGGCGAACACCTCGGTGGCACCGTAGGCGAGCACGAGCATGACCAGCCAGACCATGGTCAGTCCTCCGGTGGCGCCGAGCCACGCCCCCAGCCCGAGAACGCCTGCCCTCACCGCCAGCGCGACCACCTGGACCCGCCGGCGATCCACCCGGTCGATCACGACCCCTGCGGCCAGCCCCAGCACGAGCCACGGCAACCACGTCGCCGCGGACAACAGCGAGATCTGGGTCGGCGAACCGGTCAGCGACAGCGCGAGCAGCGGTGCGAGCGTGCCGAGGATGCCATCGCCGAGGTTCGCCAGTCCTGTGGACGCCAACTGCGCGGCGAAGGGTCGCCCGAGCGGCGCCCGGCGGAGATCGGAGGCGATCGCCTCGGCGGGGGTAGCTGCGGACACGTCGCCCTCCTCGTATGCTGGATGCCGCAGAGGAATCTCTGCAAAGACTTCTATGCAAAGGTATCTCTGCATATGCCGGATGGCAAGAGCACGCACCGACGCCGCACCCCGCTCACACCCGAGGCGCTGAAGGCGTTCGCGCATCCCCTGCGGATGGCGCTGTACGCCGAACTCGCCCAGCGCGGCCCGGCCACGGCCAGCCAGCTGGCCCGGGCCCTGGGCGAGAGCAGCGGCCAGACCAGCTACCACTTGCGCCAGCTCGAGCGGCACGGCTTCGTCGAGGACGATCCGTACCACACCGGTGGTCGCGAGCGCTGGTGGCGTCCACTCGGTTTCGCACTCAAGGAGACGGAGCTCTTCCTCAGCCCGGACACCGCGATCCCGGCCCGGGAGGTCATCCAGCAGTCGATCGCTGAGCGCGCCGCGGCCCTGACCGGGTGGCTGGAGGACTTCGACCCGGCGCTCGAGACCCCCGGCCAGCTCAGCGCCACGACGCTGGCCCTCACCGACGACGAGGCCGAAGAACTCGGCAACGAGCTCACCGCCCTGATCGAGCGCCGCACCGATGAGTTCCGGGACCGGGAGCAGCGCCCCGGAACCCGACGCTTCCGCATCTACGCCGACATCGTCCCGGTGCCGGGCTGGACGCAGGACTGACCCTCGGGCCGGGCCTGTCCCCGGCCTCCGTCCGCAGCCGGGAGTCGAGCCGGCACGCCATCAGGGTTCAGACTCGTGCGAACCCTCCGCCCATGGGAACGGGCCGCCCGCGCGATTCGCACGGACGGCCCGGTTCATCGCGGTCACCAGTTGCCGGGGACCTCTTCGTTCTTGGCCACCACCGTGAGCCCGTTCTCGACGTGGAATCCACGAGCCCGGTCGTGCTCGGCGTTCACGCCGATCTCCACGCCGTCCGGCACGATCACGTTCTTGTCCAGGATCGCCCGCCGGATCACGGCGTTGCGCCCGATCCGGCAGCCGGAGAAGATCACCGACTCCTCGATCTTCGCCCACTTGTCGATCATGACGTTCGGGGAGAGCACGGAACGATCCACGTCACCACCGGAGATGATGCAGCCCGCACCGACGATCGAGTCCTCCGCGGTGCCCCGCAGCGTGAACTTCGCGCCCGGCAGCTGGGCCTGTGAGGTCCAGATCGGCCACTTCCGGTTGTACAGGCTGAAGTCCGGCTCGACCGAGACCAGATCCATGTGCGCCGCGTGGTACGCCTCGATGGTGCCGACGTCGCGCCAGTAATTGCGGTCCTTCTCGGTCGACCCGGGCACGTTGTTGGCTGTGAAGTCGTAGACCTGGGCCGAACCCTGGGAGACGAAGCCGGGCACGATGTTGCCGCCCATGTCGTGGCGCGAGTCCGTGCTCGCCGCATCGTCGTTCAGCGCCTCGACGAAGGCTTTCCTGGTGAACACGTAGTTGCCCATGGAAGCGAACGACTCCTCCGGCGAGTCGGTCAGCCCGGGCGGGTCCTTCGGCTTCTCCAGGAACGCCCTGATCTTCCCGTCCGGCGCGGCGTCGATGATGCCGAAAGCGCTCGCCTCCTTGCGGGGCACCCGAATGCCGGCGATCGTCGCGTCCAGACCGGAGTCGATGTGGGCGTTGACCATGTCCTCGACGTTCATCCGGTAGATGTTGTCGGCGCCGAAGACCACAACGTAGTCGGGGTCCTCGTCGTTGATCAGGTTCATCGACTGGAAGATCGCGTCGGCGCTGCCCTGGTACCACTGCTTGCCGGTGCGCTGCTGGGCCGGAACCGAGGTGACGTAGGAGCCGAGCAGTGGCGACATCCGCCAGGTCAGGGAGATGTGCCGGTCGAGTGAGTGGGACTTGTACTGGGTGAGCACGCAGATCTTGGTCAGGTCGGAGTTCACCAGGTTCGACAGCACGAAGTCGATCAGCCGGTAGGTGCCGCCGAACGGGACGGCAGGCTTGGCCCGGTCCGCCGTCAATGGCATCAGACGCTTGCCCTCGCCGCCAGCCAGAACAATGGACAGAACGTTCGGTCCGCTAGTCATACCCAGAACCTAGGACGTCGGGCGAGCCCTCACAAGGAAACCGGAGAATTGCCCGAGGCGATCTGAACCCGCCCTTGTCAGCGCAGGCGAACCGATCGTTCCCGCCCCGACGGGGAGGGTTCTGTGACACGATCGCGCTATGGCACTGCGAGTATCGATCCTCACCCGGGAGTACCCTCCCCACATCTACGGCGGCGCAGGGGTCCACGTCGGCCAGTTGGTTCCCCAACTGCGCAAGTTCACCGAATCCGTCGAAGTCCAGTGCATGGGCGAGCCCCGCGAAGGTGCGACGGCCCACGCCGAGGACTTCCCACCCGGAGCCAATGCTGCCCTCCGGGTCCTGGGCGCGGACGTGTCGATGGCCAACGCCATCGGTGACGTCGACGTCATCCACTCCCACACCTGGTATGCGAACTTCGCCGGGTTGATCGGCTCGAAGTTCCGGGACGTCCCGCACGTGGTCACCTCACACTCCCTCGAGCCGCACCGCCCATGGAAGGCCGAGCAGCTCGGTGGCGGCTACCGGGTCTCGTCCTGGGCAGAGAAGACCGCGTTCGAGGATGCGGCGGCAGTGATTTCGGTGAGCGAAGGCATGCGCTCCGATGTCCTCGCGTCCTACACCTCGCTCGACCCCGACCGGGTCCATGTGGTCAAGAACGGCATCGACCCCGAGGAGTTCAAGCCCGACCACAACACCGATGTCGTCGACGCCCTCGGTGTCGACCGCGATCGGCCCCTGGTCGTGTTCGTGGGACGGATCACCCGACAGAAGGGCCTGGTGCACCTGGTCCGTGCGGCCCAGCAGTTCGACGCCGACACCCAGCTGCTGCTGCTCGCCGGCGCCCCGGACACCCCGGAGATCGCCGCCGAGTTCGACACGGCGTTCGCCGAACTCAACCGCGCCCGCGCCGGCAACGTGACCTGGGTCCAGGAGATGCTGCCACGGGCGTCGGTGCGACAGGTCCTCACCCACGCGACGGTCTTCGCCTGCCCGTCGGTCTACGAGCCGCTCGGCATCGTGAACCTCGAGGCGATGGCCTGCGAGACGGCCGTGGTGGCGTCCGCGGTGGGCGGCATTCCCGAGGTGGTCGTCGACGGCGACACCGGGACGTTGGTGCCCTACGACCCGAAGCAGGCGGCGGATCCCGCGTTCGTCGCAGGATTCGAGACGGCCTTCGCTGAGGCGATCAACCGGCTCACCCGCGATCCCGCCCTGGCCGAGCGCTACGGAAAGGCCGGCCGCACCCGCTGCGT
>CAYNLD010000008.1:62010-151983 GCA_964397985.1 uncultured Propionibacteriaceae bacterium
CCCGCGATCCCGCCCTGGCCGAGCGCTACGGAAAGGCCGGCCGCACCCGCTGCGTCGAGGAGTTCTCCTGGGAGAAGATCGCCCGCGAGACCGTGGCGGTCTACGAGAAGGCGATCGCGTTCCACCAGTCCCACTGACCAGACACGCAGCGGGCCCCGGGGATCTCCCGGGGCCCGCTGCGTGTCGATTCGTGCTGGTCAGGCGACGACGACGCCCTCCAGGGCCGCCTTCAGTTCGGCCGCCTCGGTGGCGTTCATCTCGATGACGAGGCGCCCGCCGCCCTCGGCCGGGATGCGCATGGCGATCACGCGACCCTCCTTGGCCACCTCGATCGGGCCGTCACCGGTCCGCGGTTTCATCGCTGCCATCGCATACCTCAGTTTCTGCTTTTGTGGATCCAACTGGACCCATTATTCCACTTCGGGCCCTCAGCCGCGGGACACGGTCGCTCCCGGTGAGGCTGACCGGAGCGTGTGGTCGTGCGGTCCTCAGGCGCCAGGGTGCGAGTCGACGTCGCGGGCGTCCAGCTGCCGCGCGAAGAGGTCGAGCAGTTCGTCGACCTGTTGCATCGAGTACCCCCTGACGACCACGCCGAAGCGCAGGCCGCGCAGGTCGTCACCGGTCAGCACGCCGTTCGGCAGATGCGGACGGGGGGTGTCGGTGACCGTGGCGGGCATCTCCCCCAGCCGTCCACTCGCGGCGATCGCAGCCACGCCGAGGACCACAACGGCGCCCATCGCCAACACCCATTCCATGCGCGGAACTCTACCCAGCCACCACCGTTCTCCGCCGATGCTCAGGACATCTGGGCCGTCGCTGCCGCCGGGGCGTCCGGGCCGGGCCCGGTGACCAGTGCGACAGCCCGGTCGGGGTCATCGGTGAGCTGGAACAGGTCGAGGTCGGAGCGCGAAACGTAGCCGTCGGCCAGGACCGCGTCGTGCAGCCACCCGAGCAGCGGGGTCCAGAAGCTGCTGCCGAACAGCACGATCGGGAAGGAAGACACCTTTCGCGTCTGCACCAGGGTGAGAGCCTCGAAGACCTCGTCGAAGGTACCGAAGCCGCCGGGCATCACCACGAAGCCTCGCGAGTACTTCAGGAACATGACCTTGCGCGCGAAGAAGTAGCGGAAGTTGATCCCCAGCGAGACGTACTTGTTCAGGGACTGCTCGAAAGGGAGCTCTATGCCCAGCCCCACGGACAGGCCCCCGGCCTCGAGCGCCCCCTTGTTGGCCGCCTCCATGATGCCGGGGCCACCCCCGGTGATCGTGGCGAAGCCAGCCTCGGCGAGCCCGCGTCCGATCCGGGTTGCCGCCTCGTACATCGGGTCCCTGCGCGGCGTCCGGGCGGAGCCGAACACGCCGATGCCCGGGCCGATCTCTGCGAGGGTGCCGAAACCCTCAACGAACTCGGACTGGATCCGCAGCACCCGCCACGGGTCGGCGTGCACCCAGGCGCCATCGCCCTTGCTCTCCAGCAGCCGTTCGTCAGTGGTGGTGGCGAGGACCTGATCGTGGCGCCGAATCACCGGGCCCTGCGTGCGGCTTCGTTTGCTCACGCCGGCCATTATCCGCCCCGGCATGCCGCTCGTGCGTCGACGGCCCGGAGGGTTCCTCCCCCGCCACTCGTCTAGGCTCACTCCGTGGGCGAACCAGGAGCGTGCCCCTGCGGATCGGGCGGGAGCTACGACGCCTGCTGCGGTCCCCTGCACACCGGCGCCACGCAGGCCGCGACCCCCGAACAGCTGATGCGGTCGCGCTACGCCGCCTTCGCCCTGGGCGAGGCCGGTTACCTGCTGAGCACCTGGCACCCGCGGACGCGTCCACCGGAGCTCAGCCTCGACACCGGGTTGCACTGGCTGTCCCTTCAGGTCGTGGAGGCGGCCGGTGCCGAGGTCGAGTTCATCGCCCGCTACCGCGGACCGAACGGGCGCGGCTTCCTCCGCGAGCGCTCGCGGTTCGCGCGGCAGGGCGGCCGCTGGTTCTACCTCGACGGCAGGCAACCATGAACCGGTGGCCCGACCCCTGACCGGGCGATCCCGCTCTGATCGTGACGCCAACACGCCAGGGGCGGTCCGGTCCCTTGTCGTCAGCCCAGCGCGGCAAGGACTGCGGCCACATCCTCCGCGGTGTTCCAGACGTGGAACGCCAGCCGGAGCCGGCCGGCCCGCCCGGAGGCGCGGATGCCGGCGGCGGCCAGCCGCGCCAGCAGCTCACCCTCAGGGTCTTCGATGGTGATGATCGCCTGGTGCTGCTCTGCGAGCCCGAGTCCGCGGCAGACCGCATCGCCCAGGGCGCTCGCGTGCCGCCAGATCGCGGCGATGTCGGCGGTGGCGAACAGCCCGATCGACTGCTCTGCCCCGACGAATGCCTGCCAGGCGGGCGACACGTCGAAGCGGCGGGCGTCGGAGGCGAGCTCCATCCTGCTGCCGTAGACGCTCCGCCACGGCTGCTCACCGGCATACCACCCCGCAGCCACCGGACGCAGCCGCGCGGCGAACTCCGGGGTGAGGGTGAGGAAGGCGACGCCGCGAGGGGCGGCCAGCCACTTGTAGGCGTGACAGACCGTGGCGTCGAATCTGCTCGCGTCCACCGGGAGGACGCCGGCAGCCTGGGTCAGATCGACCAGGGTGGCCGCGCCGGCCGCCTTGGCCGCAGTGGCGATCGCGTCGGCGTCGGCCACCTCGCCCGTGGCCGACTGCACGAGGGAGAACGCCACCAGGTCGGTGTCGGCGGTGATGGCGTCGGCCAGCCCACCGACCGGGGCCTCGCGGACGACGAGCCGCTCCCCGACGAGGAACGGGTAGACCATCGAGGTGAAGTCGCCAGCCGCGATCAGGACCACGGCGCCATCGGGCAGAGAGGCCGAGATGTTGGCCACCAGCGCCGAGGTCTGCGAGCCGATCGCCACGCGGTCCGCACCCACCCCGACCAGTCGCGCGTACGCCGCCCGGGTGCGGGCCACCGTGTTGTCATAGGCCCCCAGATCGGCCTGGCCAGTCCGCCAGCGGTCCTCGTCGGCCCGCATCGCGGCGATCGCCCGGCGGGGAGCGACCCCGCAGCTCGCCGCCGAGAGATACCCCGGTTCGATGTCGAACTCGGCCGCCAGTTCGGCGACGGCCAGTGGAGTGGCGGCGAGCAGCGCGGTCATGGAACGAGCCTGCCCCACCGTGAGTCATTACACCAGAGCATGTTTCCTGTAAGACCGATAACATGACAGCATGACTGAGGAGCCTCGCCTCGACCTGCACACCATCCGGATCGTCCGCGCCATCGCCGAGCATGGCTCGATCACGGCCGCCGCAACCGCGCTGGGCTACAGCCAGCCCGCGCTCAGCCAGCACCTGCGCAGGGCCGAGTCCCGGCTCGGTGCACCCCTCGTGCTGCGGGTGGGACGCGGTGTCCGGCTGAGCGAACCGGGACGCGTGGTCGCCCGTCACGCCGGCCCGATCCTGGCCGCGCTGACCGCCGCAGAGGACGAGTTGTCCCGCCTCGTCGACCAGGCCACCGGAACCGTCAGGGTTGCCGCCTTCCCTAGTGCGTCCTCGACCATCGTTCCGGCGCTGATCGCGCGGCTCTCCCGGCAACACCCCGGCCTCCATCTCGCCTACACCGAGGCAGAGCCGCCCGAGGCACTGGCGATGCTCGCCGAAGGCAGCATCGACCTCGCGATCACGTTCAGCTTCCCCGGAGACCCCGCCGATCCACACGCAGACCTGGTCGGCACCACGATCGTGCCACTGTTCGACGACCCGGTTGCGGTCGTGCTGCCGTCCAGCCACCGGCTGTCCCACGAGCACACCGTGGGACTGGAGGATCTGGCCGAGGACGTCTGGATCGCCGGCTGTCCGCTGTGCCGCGGCCACCTGCTGGCCGCCTGTAGCTCGGTGGGTGTGAGCCCCCGGATCACCCACGCGACCGACAATTCCGTCGCGGTCCTCGGCCTGGTCGCGGCAGGCGTCGGGGTCGCGCTACAGCCGCGGCTCGCCCTTGAACCGCTCGAACTGCCGCCGGGGGCACGTGCGCACGAGGTGCTTCCGGCCAGCGATCGCAGCGTGCGGGCGGTGCTGGTTCGTGGCGCGGAATCGGTGCCGACCATGGGCGCTGTCCTGGCGACCCTGATCGAGGTGACCGCGGCGCGGCGTCAGGACAGCCAGCGCAACAGCGCGTCCCTGCAGGCGTAGAGATCGGCCACCGGGCAGCACTCGTCGTCGGCGTGGGCCTTGCCCGGGTCCGCCGGCCCGAAGTTGACCGCGGGCACACCGAGCGCACTGAACCGCGCGACATCCGTCCAGCCGTACTTCGGACGGGCCTCGCCTCCCACCGCGGCGATGAACTCCTGCGCGATCGGGCGGTCGAGTCCCGGCCGGGCACCGGGCGCGACGTCGATGAACTCCAGCTCGTGGCCGGCGAAGACCTCGCAACAGTGACGCTGGGCGTCCGCCTCGTCGCGATCCGGCGCGAACCGGAAGTTCACGGTGAGCACGCAGGCGTCAGGGATCACGTTGCCGGCGATGCCGCCCGCGATCGCGACGGCGTTGAGGCCCTCCCGGTAGACCAGTCCGTCGACGTCGACCTCGCGCGGCTGGTAGGCCGCCAGCCGGGCAAGGGGCCCAGCGACATCGTGAATGGCGTTGTGACCGAGCCAGGCGCGGGCCGAGTGCGCGGCCGTGCCATGGGTGGACAGCGTGAACCGCAACGTGCCCTGGCAGCCACCCTCGACCCGAGCTGACGTCGGCTCCATCAGCACCGCGAATTCTCCGGCAAGCCACTCCGGGTGCTCGCGGGCGACCCGGGTGAGGGAGTTGTCCTCTGCCGCGACCTCCTCGTGGTCGTAGAAGATCCAGGTGAGGTCGCGATTCGGCGTGTCCAGTGCGGCCGCGCAGGCGAGGGCGACGGCCACCCCGCCCTTCATGTCGGCCGTGCCACGCCCGAAGACCAGGTCGCCCTCGAGCCGGGACGGAAGGTTGCCCGCAACCGGCACGGTGTCGAGGTGGCCGGCGACCACGACACGCTCGGAGCGGCCAAGGCTCGTGCGGGCCACGACGGTGTCGCCGGTCCGGACCACCTCCAGGTGCGGCAGGCGCCGCAGGGCCCCTTCGACGAGATCGGCGAGAGCCCGCTCGTTGCCACTGACCGACTCGACGTCCACCACCTGCCGGAACAGGGTCACCAGGTCCCCGGTCAGCTCAAGGCTCATGCGCCGAGCCTATCCACTCCCCGGGTAGGCTGGCCGGCATGACCCGACCCGCCCACGGCTGGGGCCTGGCCACCATCCACGAGTCCGGCCAGGTTCTCGACACCTGGTTCCCCGCGCCCGCCCTCGGCCATCCCGCGACGCGGGAGGCGCCGGCGGCCCTCGTCGCCGCCGCCCAGGACGACCAGGAGCGGCGAGTGGAGAGCACCCCGGTCCTGATCGAGATCGACCTGGACACGCCGCCGGCCGACGTTCCGGACGCCTATCTGCGGCTGCACCTGCTCAGTACCCGGCTCTGCGCACCGCGCAGCATCGACCTCACCGGGCTGTTCGGCGTGCTGCCGAACGTGGTCTGGACCAACTTCGGCCCGTGCGCCGTGGACGGATTCGAGGACGTCAGGCTGGCGCTGCGTTCGGCGCGGGGCCGGGTCACGGTCTTCGGGGTCGACAAGTTCCCCAGGATGACCGACTACGTGGTGCCCGCCGGCGTGCGGATCGCCGACGCCGACCGGGTGCGGCTGGGCGCCCACCTGGCCGCGGGCACGACCGTCATGCATGAAGGCTTCGTCAACTTCAACGCGGGCACCCTCGGGTCGTCCATGGTCGAGGGCCGGATCTCTGCGGGCGTCGTGGTCGGCGATGGCTCGGACGTCGGCGGCGGTGCGTCCATCATGGGCACGCTGTCGGGAGGCGGCCAGGAGCAGATCACGATCGGCGAGCGGTGCCTGCTGGGTGCCGAGTCCGGCGTGGGAATCTCGCTGGGCGACGACTGCGTGGTCGAGGCGGGTCTCTACGTGACGGCAGGCACCAAGGTGAGCCTGCCCGGCGGTGCCGTGGTGAAGGCCCTACAGCTCAGCGGACGCAGCGGACTGCTGTTCATCCGGAACTCCCTGACCGGTGCGGTCGAAGCCCGTTCGAGAGCCGGTTCGGGCGTAGAACTCAACACTGCGCTGCACGACAATTGAGGTTTTCGTGAAGCGGGCCAGAGGGGCACTGTGGGCAGTCCTCGGCATCGTGGTCGTGCTCGCGCTCGTCGCGGGAGGGGTCATGCTGTGGGCAAACTACAACAAGTCCCCGCTGCCCATCCAGGACCGCTGCACGGCGACGGCCGGCGGACGCACCACCACGATCGACCCCGAACAGGCCCGCAACTCCGCGATCATCGCCGGCACGTCGATAAGGCGCGGGCTGGCACCGCGGGCCGCGTCGATCGCCCTTGCCACGGCCTACCAGGAGTCAGGGATCCGCAACCTCGACTACGGTCACGCGGACTCCCTGGGGCTGTTTCAGCAGCGACCGTCGAAGGGGTGGGGCACAGAGGCCCAGATCATGGACCCCTGGTACTCCACCAATACCTTCTACAAGGCCATGGAGCGGGTCAGTGGCTGGGAGACGAAGGACATCAATGACGTCGCGCAGGCCGTCCAGCGCAGCGCGTACCCGGACGCCTACCGCAGGCACGTCCCGAATGCGCGGACGCTGGCCAGCTCGCTGACCGGTGAAACCCCGGCCTCCTTCACGTGCGCGGTCGGTTCCCCCGCCGCTGCCGACCCCGGCGGCATGGGTGACTTCCTGGTGAAGACCCTGGGCAAGGGAACGATCACCGTGGCGCGCACCGACGACACCCTCACTGTCACGACCAAGAGCACCCAGCACGCGTGGGCGGTCGCACACCTGGCGATCGCGAACGCTGCCAGCTACGGACTGGCCTCCGCCCACGTCGGGCCGTACTCGTGGACCCATTCCCGCACCAGCCTGGCCGACTGGGTCGGCTCGGGTCCGACGGACACGGCCATGGACGTGAAACTGGTCTTCCCCGGCCCGTCACCGCGCTGAGGTTCGTCGCGGCGGAGGCGCAGCGGAGCAACGCGCCGGCCAGAAGCCCTACCCTCCCAGGCGCTGCGCGGCAGCGGCGATCCGCTCATCGGTCGCAGTGAGGGCCACCCGCACGAACCTGCTTCCGCCCGCCCCGTAGAAGTCTCCGGGCGCCACAAGGATGCCCAGCCCGGCGAGGTCGTCAACACTCGCTCGGCAGTCCTCGCCGCGGGTGCACCACAGGTAGAGCGAGCCCTCGGAGTGCTCGACCGTGAAGCCGGCGGCCTCGAGCGCGGGACGAAGCAGGGCTCGCCGCGCGGCGTAGCGGGCCCGCTGCTCCTCCACGTGCGCCTGGTCGCCGAGCAGCGCAGCCATCGCCGCCTGGACGGGGGCGGGGAGCATCAGTCCGGCGTGCTTGCGCACCTCGAGCAGTGGACGCACGATCGCCGGATCACCGGCGACGAAGCCGGCCCGGTAGCCGGCCACATTCGAGCGCTTCGACAGCGAGTGCACCGCGACCAGCCCGTCGAGCGAACCGCCGTTCACGAACGGGTTGAGCACCGAGACCGGTTCGGCGTCCCACCCGAACTCGCCGTAGCACTCGTCCGAGGCCAGCACGGCGCCGACCTCACGGCAGGCTTCCACCCACTCGCGGAGCCGGGCCACGTCGAGGATCTCACCGTGCGGGTTCGCAGGGGAGTTGATCCAGACCAGCTTCGGTCGCATCTCGAACAGCCAGGACGGGTCGTCGCAGCGAAGCACGGCCGCGCCCGCGATCAGGGCGCCGACGCCGTAGGTCGGATAGGCGATCTCGGGGACCACGACGGCGTTCCCTGCATGGACGCCGAGGAGCGTCGGCAGCAGCGCGACAAGCTCCTTCGTGCCGATCACCGGCAACACTCCTGCGTCGCTGAGCCCTTCCGCGCCCCAGCGACGGGAGAGATAGCCGATGATCGCCGCACGCAGTTCCGGCGTCCCCCAGGTTGTGGGGTAGCCGGGCGCGTCCGCTGCCTCGGCGAGGGCGTGTCGGGCGATCAGCGGGGTCGGATCGACCGGAGTGCCGACAGAGAGGTCGATGATCCCGTCAGGGTGCGCAGCCGCGCGGGCCTTCGCCGCGTCCAGCGAGTCCCACGGGAAGTCGGGCAGGCGACCGGCGAGGGACTGGCTCACTCGCCCTGCGGCGGCAGCGCTGCGACCGTGGGGTGGTCGTAGTCGACCGCGCCGAGCTTCGCCGCGCCACCGGGCGAGCCGAGCTCGTCGAAGAAGTGCACGTTGATGTCGTAGTACTCGGCCTGGTCGGCGGGCACGTCGTCCTCGTAGAAGATCGCCTCGGTCGGGCAGACCGGCTCGCAGGCCCCGCAGTCCACGCATTCGTCGGGGTGGATGTAGAGCATCCGGTTGCCCTCGTAGATGCAGTCGACCGGACACTCCTCTACGCACGCGAGATCCTTGATGTCCACACACGGGAGAGTGATCACGTACGTCATGGGCCGGCTCCTGGGTCGTTGCTGCAAAACTGAGCAGCACTCTACAACCGACAACGGGAGGCGAAGCGACGTGCCCCGCCGGGATTCCAGCAGCCAGACGCCCGCCGTGGGCGGCCGGGTCAGCCTGCGGCGCATGCTCGCGGACGGCCGCCGGGGCGACCTGATCGGGTTCGTCCTGGTCGCCGATGCCGACCGGCTCGTCGTCCGGGACCGGCGTGGCGTCGTGCACGAGCTCAGCTGGCCCGACGTGCTCGCACTGCGAGGAGTGGGCGTTGCTCGCGGACGCGATCCGCTGCGAAGCCCCCGCACCGAACTCGATCGGCTGGCGGTGGCGGCAGGGGTGTCGGGACGGGTCTTCGTGGCCCGGCTGAGCGAGCTGCTCGATGGACGCGAGCCGCTCGCTCCACCTGACTGGGCCGCTCCCCCGCCGTGTCCGGCCACGCTCGAGGGCGAGTGGGTGACCGCCGGCCCGAGCCCGCACCTCCTGGCGCTGGCGTGGTGGGCGAGCCATCATGACGCGCGGAGCATCCAGGTGCGCACCGGCGACGCCGGAGCGATCGCCGAGCTCGCGCAACTCGGCCTCCGCGAGCGCACTGACGAAGCGGCCCCGGGACAAAACTGACCCGTACCGCGCGAGCCGGCCCGCAAGGGGCGGCGCCGGAGGAGCCCCGGGCGGGAGTGTCCCGCGTTCAGCGTTCCCCGGCTGGGGCGACGGCCGCCTCAGCCAGCGGGCGCGGACTCGTCCGCTCGATCAAGGGCCGGCGCGGAGACCGAGCCCAACTGCGAGACCACGATTCCGGTCACCATCAGGGCGGCCCCGACGTAGCCGCGCAGGCCCATGTTCTCGCCCAGGATCAGGGCCCCGCCGATCGCGCCGAACACGGACTCCATCGCCATGATCAGGGACGCGTGCGTGGCGAGCGCGTCACGCTGGCCGACCACCTGGAGCGTGAAGGCCACGCCGACGCTGAGCACGCCACCGTAGAGGATCGGCACCAACGCCAGGTCGATGCCCTGGAACGGCGCCGGCTCCAGCAGCAGGGCCCCGAGACTGCTCACCACGGCGCAAGTGACGAACTGCACGGCGGCGAAGCGCAGCGAGGACACCCCCGGCCCGAAGCGGTCGATCACGAGGATCTGAGCCGCCCAGACCACGGTCGAGATGATCAGCAGGAGTTCCCCCGGGCCGACCGTCAGGGTGTCGGTGACCGCGATCAGGTACAGCCCGATCACCGAGGAGAGCACGCCGAGCACGGTCTGCGGTGAACTCCGGTGGCCCCGGAAGGCAGCGATCACGGGCACGAAGACCATGTACAGCCCCGTGATGAAGGCCGCGTTGCCCGCCGGCACGCTCGACATCGCTGCCTGCTGCAGGTTGCCCGCCACCGCGAGCAGGACGCCGGCCAGCAGGCCCGGCAGCAACGCCCGCCGCCACGCCAATCGTCGGCGCGGCCAGGTCACCCCGCGCCGGGTGGCGAGCCACCAGGCGATCCCCGCCACCACCAGCGCGCCCAGCGCGAAGCGGACCGCGTTGAAGCTGAACGGGCCGACGAAGCCCGCCCCGATGCGCTGGGCGACGAACGCGAAGCCCCAGATCGCGGAGGCGAAGAGCAGCAGACCGTTGGCGCGCGCCCTGCGCCCGGTGACGTCGACCAAGCTCAGCCGAGCCTGGCCAACGCGGCTGTGGCCTTCGCGGTGACGTTCTCCGGGGTGAAGCCGTATTTGGTGAAGAGTAGGTTGCCGGCGGCGGATTCGCCGAAGTGGTCGATGGCGATGATCTCTCCGTCGGGGCCGACGAGGTCGCGCCAGCCCATGCCGACGCCGGCCTCGACCGAGACGGTCGCGACCCCGGCGGGGAGGACGGACGCCCGGTAGGCCGGGTCCTGAGCAACGAACCACTCGATGCACGGCATGGAGACGACCCGGGTGCCGATCCCCTCGGCCTGGAGCTGCTCGCGGGCCGCGACCGCGACCGAGACCTCGGAGCCGGTCGCGACCAGCACGACCTTCAGCTCGCCGTCGGCCTCGACCAGCGTGTAGCCGCCCTTCGCCAGTTCGGACGCCGGCGCGACCCCGGCCTGGTCACGGTCGATGATCGGCAGGTCCTGGCGGGACAGGATGATCGCCGACGGCCGGTCGGTGTGGGCCAGGGCCTGCAGCCAGGCCTGGGCGGTCTCGTTCGCATCCGCGGGACGGATCACGTCCAGGCCGGGGATCGCCCGCAGCGAGGCGAGGTGTTCGATCGGCTGGTGCGTCGGGCCGTCCTCGCCCACCCCGATGCTGTCGTGGGTCCACACGAAGATGCTCGGCACCTTCTGCAGGGCGGCGAGCCGGACCGCGCCGCGCATGTAGTCGGCGAAGACCAGGAAGGTGCCTCCGTAGCAGCGGGTCAGCCCGGACATCGTGATCGCGTTCACGATGTTACCCATCGCGTGCTCGCGGATCCCGAAGTGCAGCGTCCGCCCGGCGTAGCTGCCAGCGAACTCGTGGCTGGACTGCTCCGGCGGCAGGAACGAGGGCTGGCCCTTCATCGTGGTGTTGTTGGACCCGGCCAGGTCCGCGGAGCCGCCCCACAGTTCCGGCATCACCTCCGCGATCGCCGAAAGCACCTCACCCGAGGCCGCCCGCGTCGACTTCTTCCCCGGACCCCACACCGGCAACGCCCCGGCCAGGCCCTCCGGCAGCCCACGCGTCTCCAGCCTCTCCAGCAGACCGACCCGGTCCGGGTTCCCCGCCATCCACGCCGCGAACCCCGGATCCCAGGTGGCCTTCGCCGCCGCGGCGTTCCCCGCAGCCTGGCCGCGCGTGTGCGCCAACACCTCCGGCTCCACCACGAAGCTCTGCTCCGGGTCGAAGCCCAGTTCCCGCTTCAGCCCTGCGACCTCCTCGGCCCCCAGCTTCGAACCGTGCACGCTGTGGTCACCGGCCTTGGTCGGCAACGGCCAGCCGATCACCGTGGTCAGCTTGATGAACGACGGCCTGTCGGTGACCGCCTTGGCCGCCTCGATCGCTTCCCACAACGCCTGCACGTTCTCGGTGTAGCCGGTCCCGCCGTTGGTCCAGTCCACACTCTGCACGTGCCAGCCGTACGCCGCATAGCGCGCGGCGACGTCCTCGGTGAACGCGATCTTGGTGTCGCCCTCGATCGAGATCCGGTTGTCGTCATAGATCATCACCAGGTTGCCCAGCTTCTGCGCCCCCGCCAGGCTGGACGCCTCAGCAGCCACACCCTCCTGCATGCACCCGTCACCCGCGATGCAGTACACGGTGCGGTCGAACACCGAGGACTCCTCCAGCGGGGTGTCCGGATCCAGCACGGCCCGCTCCCGCCTGGCCGCCATCGCAAACCCGACCGCATCCGAAACCCCGGCACCCAGCGGGCCCGTCGTGCACTCCACACCCGCCGTATGCCCGAACTCCGGATGCCCCGGCGTCAGCGAGCCCTCCGTGCGCAGCGACGCCAGATCCTCGACCTCAAGCCCGTACCCGGCCAGGAACAACTGGCAGTACTGCGTCAGCGACGAGTGCCCGATGCTCAACACGAACCGGTCCCGGCCCACCCAGCGCGGATCCGCCGGATCACCCTTCATCACCTTCTGGTACAACAGATAGGCCAGCGGAGCCAGCGAGATCGCCGTCCCCGGATGCCCGTTCCCCACCTTCTCCACCGCGTCCGCAGCCAGCACCCTGGCGGTGTCCACCGCCCGCTGATCCAGCTCGGTCCAGGTGAAATCGGTCATCGTCGGCCTCTCCTCGTGCTCTTTTGAAACGTCACAATATCGGTTCTGATCCGGCCCCCAAGCCTTGCACATTTGCATGGACACAAACGTCATCGTGCACGCAGTTGCACGGGGGTCGATCACCGGGGCCGGACGAAGACCGCCGCCGTCCGCTCGGGGACGGAGAGCCAGTCGCCGCCCACTTCGCAGGTTCGCACCAGGTCGTCGGAGCCCGCCGCCTGAACGGGATGCAACTCGTAGCCGCGCACCTCGAACGGCAGACCCTGACGGACCAGCCACGGCGTCGCATTGAAGACCACCAGTAGGCCCGACCAACGCGGGTCCACCTCGGCTGCGGGATCGCTGATCGCCATCACCACCACCCCGGGCAGCTGATGCCAACTGTTGGAGACAGGGAAGCTCACCATCGCCCGGACCCGCTCGGCCGTGCCCAGCCGGAACAGCCGCGTCGAGGCGCGCAAGCGGAGCAGGTCGAGAGACTGCTCGTGGGCACGCCGGATGTCGCCAGGCTCCGGCTTCAGCCGCGGATCGGCGAGCAGCGGGGCGAGCACGTGCCAGGTGGACGCGTTGTCCCGCTCGGGCGGCAGCCCCGCGGCGAACCCGTTGTCGGTCATCGTGAAGTCGAGGTAGTTGAACCAGTCGCCGGAGTTGTACGAGTTCCGGTCGAGGCTCTTGCTGCGCAGGATGTCGGTGCCCGCGTGCCACATCACCGGGCTCTGGCCGAGTGTGGCCAGGGCGAGGCAGACGGCGTTCATCCGCACCCGGGCGGCCATCGGGGTGGCCGGGTGGAGCTTCAGGGTGAGCGCGTCGAAGAGGGTCTCGTTGTCATGCGCGTCCACGTAGCTGATCACCTCGCCGGGAGCGTCCGCGTAGCCGGCCGGACGCCCGCCGAAGTCGAGGTCTGCACCGCTGAGCTCGGTGTGCCGCGAGTTCGATCCGAACCGGAACGACCGCAGCGTGCCGGCAAGACCGAGCTGGACCAGGTCGGTGTACCAGGCCAGGCGCTCACCCTGGACGGCCTGGTCGCCACTCCTGCCGGTCCCGTTGTCCGCCGTGAACAGCCCGGTGCCGAAGCCCTGACCTCGCGGGTCACCGTCCCACACCGAGCCGCCGCGGACGGCATCGCGCAGGCGGTCGGAGAAGGTGGCGATCCCGGTTCCTCCGAGCTGGCCGACGGCGGCCTGGGTGAACCGGGCGTTGTCGGCCACCTCACCGAAATTCCACCCCTCGCCGTACATGGTGACGGCGCGGCCATCCACCCCGTCCCGCTCGGTGGTGAGCGCGTCCAGCGCAGCCCGTACGGCGAGCATGTTGTCGCGGCTGTGATGACCCATCAGGTCGAAGCGGAAGCCGTCCACGTGGTAGTGCCGGACCCAGTGCACGCACGCGTCCACCATCAGCTTCTGGGCCATCAGGTGCTCGGTGGCCACGTTCGGGCAGCAGGTCGAGGTTTCCACCGTGCCGAGCGCGTCCAGCCGGTGGTAGTAGCCGGGCACGATCCGGTCGAGCACCGACTTGGAGTCCTGGCCGGAGCTCGCAGTGTGGTTGAACACCTGGTCGAGCACCACCCGCAGCCCGGCAGCGTGGAAGGCACCGACCATCTGCCGGAACTCGACGACCCGTCCGGGGCCTTCGGCGCTGGCCAGGGTTGAGGAGAACGAGCCCTCCGGTGCGAAGTAGTGCCACGGGTCGTAACCCCAGTTGAAACCGCTGCGCCCGCCGGTGGAGTTCACCTGGCGCTGCTGCTCGGGGCTGTCCGGCGGAAGCCGCTTCAGGTGCTCCCAGGGCGGCCTGACCTGGAATGCGGGATGCTCCTCGACGGTCGCGTTGTCGAACAGCGGCAGCAGCTGCACCGTGTTCAGCCCGGCCTCAGCGAGCCGCCGCAGATGGGCCATCCCGGCGCTGTCGACGGTGGGCGCAAGGAAGCTCCCGCGAAGCTCGGCCGGAACGGTGGCGTCCGAGATCGAGAAGTCGCGCAGGTGCAGTTCGTAGATCACCTGGTCGACCGGGTCGGCGAGCGGCGGGGAGGCCGAGTCGTGCCACTCCCCGGGCACGAGCGAGGGGTCGGACAGGTCGACCAGCACGGAGTGGGTGGAGTTCACGGTGAGCGAGGTGGAGTACGGGTCGGTCACCTGGTTGACCACCACCCTGCGGTGCTGCGGGGTGTAGACCGTGACCTCGTAGCGGTACCGGGCGTCGATCCAGCCCGGCTCGCCGGTGACCGCCCAGGTGCCGTCGGTGGCGGGGATCATCCGGCGCCGCTGCGGAGTGTCGTGGAGTTCCGCGCCCGCGGGCCACAGCAACAGCGAGACCTCACGCGCCGTCGGAGCCCACAACCGCAGCGTCGGCGTACCGAAGTGCCAGGTCGGACCCAGCTCCGCGGCTGCGGCATCGCCGTAGCACTCGTCGATGACGCCGGGCAGCTGGAGTTGCCCTGCCGTGGCGAGCCGGCCCGACGGCAGCTGTGCGCTCACCGCCAGCTGGCAGCGCAACGCCTCCCGCACGTCGATCGCACCGTCCGGCACCCGAAGGCACAGGTGGTCACTCAGGTGCGGGAACGCTGCGGCGACGTCCGCGGGAAGGCCGTCCGGGTCGAAGCGAAGGGTGGCTGTGGGCCATGGCATCGGCTCGCTGGCCGTAGGGTCGATGTGGTCGTCAGCCGAGGCGTGCAGGCGCCAGTACAGCGAGGACGGGTCTTCACCGGGAGGCAGCTGCGAACCGGGCCATGCGATCAGGTCCGCGCGCAGCCAGTGCCCTGGGGCCTGCTCGAGGCCCTGGGCATCCTCGACCGGGCGAAACACCCTGCGATTGTGCCACCAATCCGTGCAATCGCTCCCACGGTCCGCGGGCGGGTCCCGGATCGGTTCGGGCAGCCGCGCCGGCACGGGGACGGCTCCGCGGCAGGGGCTCCGGCCCGGGCCCACCGGCGGGCTCACCGCCGATGCGGTTCGGGTCTGCGCCGCCCCGTGGCCGACCCGGTCTCAGCCGTGCAGACGCGCGTAGCGCCCGCCAGCTGCCAGCAGCTCGGCATGGGTGCCGCGCTCGACGATCCGGCCGTCGGCGAGGACCACGATCTCGTCGGCGTCGCGGACGGTGCTGAGCCGGTGCGCGATCGTCAGCGTGGTACGACCCTCCATCAGGTGGTCGAGGGCTGCCTGCAACTCGCGCTCGGTGTCGGTGTCCAGAGCCGAGGTGGCCTCGTCCAGCACCAGGACGGGCGGGTTGACGAGCAGCGTCCGGGCAATGGCGAGCCGCTGTCGCTCGCCGCCGCTGAACCGGTGACCGCGCGCGCCCACCACGGTCTCCAGTCCCTCCGGCAGCGCGGCGATCACATGGTCGACCTGTGCGGCGTGCAGCGCAGCCCACAACTGCGCGTCTGTGGCTTCGGGGACGGCCTGACGAAGGTTCGCCGCGATCGTGGTGTGGGCGAGGTAGGTCTCCTGGGTCACCATGCCGATCAGCCTCGTGCGGTCGGACGCGGCGAGCTCCCGCAGGTCCACCCCGTCCAGCGTCACCCGTCCGACGGTCGGGTCGGCCAACCGCACGAGGAGCGCAGCGAGGGTGGACTTGCCGGAGCCGGTCTCCCCCACCACCGCGACCGAGCGGCCCGCCCCGATGGCCAGGTCGATCCCCACCAGGGCGTCGTCGTGACCGTCGGGGAACCGGTAGCTGACTCGCTCGAAGCGCACCTCACCACGCACACCCGCAGGGTCGAGCCGCACCGGGTGGGCGGGCTCGGCGACGTCCACCGGAAGGTCGAGGTAGCCGAAGATGCGGCTGAGCAGCGCCATCGACGCGATCCACTGCGCGCCGACGTTCAGCAGCCCCATGATCGGCCGAAAGATCGTGCCCTGCAGGCTCGCAAAGGCGATCAGGGTGCCGATCGTGAGGTCGCCGGCCAGCGCCGGGAAGCCCGCGACGAGGTAGAGCAGGGCCGGGATCGCCGCGAAGACGATGCCCATCGTGGCCATCCGCCAGCGTCCGGCGAGCTGGGAGCGCACCTCGAGGTCGATCAGCCGCGCGGAGGTGTCGGCGAATTCCCGCTCATGGGCGGGGCCGGTGCCGAGCGTCTTGGTGAGCATCGCACCGTTGATGCTCAGCGCCTCCTCCACCTCGGTGTGCAGTTCGGCCAGCGCCCGCTGCTGGGCCAGCGTGACGTCGCGCCGCACCAGCGCCACGCGACGGGTGAGCAGGATGGCCGGCGGCAGCACCAGGAGTGAGAGCAGCGACAGCCGCCAGTTCAGCGCCACCATCGCCACGGCGGTGGCCACGGCCGTCGTCAGGTTGGACGCGATCGAGGTCGCCGTGGTGGTCACGACCGATTGCAGCCCGGCGACGTCCTGCAACAGCCGGGACTGGATCTCGCCGCCTCGGGTTCGCTTGAAGAACGCCAGCGACTGCGCCTGCAGGTGGGCGAACACCCGGACGCGGAGAGCGTGCATCACCTTCTGCCCCATACCGGTCGCGAGCCAGGTCTGCCAGACGCCGAGGACGCCGGTGAGTGCCGCCACCACGATCATGCCCGCAACGAGCCAGACCAGCAGGCGGGTGTCTCCGCCCGGTAGTGCGACGTCTATCACCTCGCGCAGCAGGAACGGCTGCGCCAGCCCGACAACCGAAGCCACCACGATGATCGCGGTGACGGCGAGCAGGTCCAGCCGGTGGCCCTCGAACAGCCCTGCGACCCGAGCGAGGCTGACCGGCGACTCCGCCAACTGGGCACGGTCGGCGGGATTGACCCGCGAGGGTCCGCGCATCATCTGTGCGCCAGGTGCCGTCATCGTCATGAGACCTCCGATATAATGAGGTAACCACAGCATATAAGGCTCGGAGCCATGGAGATATTCCCGGAGTCCCTCGCAGAGGACTTCCTGCGGGTCTCGCGGCAGATCCGCCGCGAGACCCAGCGGCGGATCGCGCCGCTGGGTCTGAGTCCGCATCAGTCCCGCGCACTGCGGGTGATCGGTGAGGCAGGCCCACTGCGCCCCTCCGACGTTGCGGAACGGCTGGGGATCGTCGCACGCTCGGCCACCGACTCGATCTCGGGCCTGGTCTCGGCTGGCTACGTCGAACGCCGCACCGATCCGGCCGACGGTCGAGCCCATCTGCTCGCGCTCTCCGCGTCCGGGCAGGCCGCACTCGCCGAGGTGTACCGGGCCCGCAACGAGGTCGCCTCGGAGTTCTTCGGGCGCCTCGACCCAACTCAGCGCGCCACGCTCGCCGCGCTGCTGCGGGCCCTGGTCGCGGACGCGCAGAGCGACCGTTGAGCCGACTCCGCCCTAGACTGGCGGGCCGGAGGTGAGGCATGGACCGGATCGGGCCCGATGTTCTCCTGGCCGCGGCGGTGGCTGCCTGGTTCGTCGTGACCGGACTGGCTGAGCTCTTCTCCCGCGCCCCCGTGGCGGGGCGCCGGGCGGTCGCGGCCGACCCGGCCTGGCTGGTCTGGCTGCGTCGCGCCCGCGGTGCCGTTGCGGTTCTCGGCGGCCTCGCCGTCCTGGCCGGCGCCACAGCAGCGGTGCTTCGCCTGAACGACCCGTTGCCCGGGCGTGCGCTCGGGCTGGGGCTCGCGGCGATCGCACTGTGGCGTGCGGGCGAGGCGGCCCGTCCCCCGGTGCGGTGGCTGCGGCTGGTGCTCGCGGCGATCGGTCTCCTGCTGGCCGTCTTCTACGCGGGCTTCCGGGCCTGAGGTGGACGCGCAGGCCGTTCACGCCACCCGGCTGGCCACCCAGCGGCTCACCGGCCCCCCGGCGGACGGCCCGGTCCAGGTCGTGCGCGAACTGCTCGCCGTCCAGGCCCAGGACGCGCCGCTGGCGCGGGCGATGGTGGCGCTGCGCTGCGATGGCACGGCGGCCGATGTCGCCGCCGCGGTGGCGCGGGGCGAGATCATCAGGACGCACGTCCTGCGGCCCACCTGGCACTACGTGGCGGCCGCGGATCTGAGGGCGCTGCTGCAGCTCACCTCGCCGAGGGTCGAGTCGGGGATGGCGTCCCGGCACCGTCAGCTCGACCTCGACGAAGGTCGGCTCGACTCCGCCCTCGACGTCGTGCTCGGCCGCCTCGAGGGTGGCCACGCGACCCGCAACCAGCTCGGCGACGCGCTCGCGGAGGCCGGCACTCTCGATCGTGACGACCCGGTGTTCGGGCAGCGAGTGGGGCACGTCCTGCTCGTCGGCGAGCTTCGGGCGCTGATCTGCTCCGCTCCGCAGGCCAGCACCGAACACCGCTACGCACTCGCGGAGAAGGTGCTGCCGCCGGCCGGGCCCTTCGACCGCGAACGGGTCCTCGACGATCTGGTCGGCCGCTTCGTTGCGAGCCACGGCCCGGTCGCCCTGAGCGACCTGCAGCGCTGGGCGAAGGTGACCCTCACGGATGCCCGGGCTGCGTTGCGCCGGCTCGACGACGTCGTGAGGATCGAGGTGGACGGCGCGGAGCTGTGGCATCGTCCCGGGTCTGTCCTCGCCGAGACCCGGCCGCAGCGGGCGTGGCTGCTGTCGGTCTTCGACGAGGCGTTCCTGAGCTACCGCACCGTCGGCTGGCGGCGCTCGCCGGGCAACCCCGACGGGCCGGACGAGCGGCGATTCGCCCAGTCCGGGGGCGGGCCGGTGCTGTGCGACGGACGCGACGTCGGCGGCTGGAAGCGCCGCTGGGACCACGGGCTTCCGCGGATCGAGGCGAATCTCGACCCTGACCTCTCGAATTCGGCCCGCGGCGCGGTGGACGAAGCCGTCCGCCGCCTGCTCGCTGCCATCGGCGGGGAGGCGGCCTGACCACGCAGTCGCGCGCCGATCGCCCCTGATTTCGGCGGACCCTTTACTCTGGACGCCAACCCCCGAGGAGTCCGGATGAGCGCAGAGTGGCCGCCGCCTGACGCGGACGCCAAGCCGCGCGTGCCCGAGGACCCGCCGGGCCCCTACGCCTCGCCCGCGGAGTACGCCGCCGCGCCGAACGGCGTTCCGCGGGACGACCAGCCGTGGCCCTACCCGCCACCACAGTGGGGACCACCACAGCAGTGGGCGCCCCCGGCGCAATGGGGGCCATCACCGCCTGGCGCCTACCCCCCTCCACCCGCCGCCTGGACGACGGCACCGCCGCAGCGCCTCGCCGACCTGCCGCCGCCCCGCCCGCCGCATCGCGCCGGCTGGGTGATCGCCCTTTCCAGCGTGGTCGGCGTAGTCCTGCTGGGCCTGGTGGCAGTGCTGGCGCTGCCGTCCCTCCAGACCCTGCAGCGGCCGGGCACGCACCGGCCCGCGCCGAACGCTTCCTCACCGACTTCGACGTCGACCAGCTCCCCGAAGCCGACGAGCAGTCCGAGCGCCACCATGCCCACCGGCCTGGAGGACATCCTGAAGAAGAACCCGATCTACGCGATCAAGGTTCCGGCTCGTTGCCCGGCCCAGCGAATCCCGTCCAGCAAGGCGGCCTTCCGTACGCAGGTAAAGGCGCTGGTCTCCTGCGAGAACAAGGCGTGGCAGAAGGCCCTGGCTGCCACCCCGGTGGCGTTCGTCAAGCCGAAGGTCGTCTTCTACAACGCGAGCATCTCCTCGCCGTGCGGCCAGCTCGGCACCCGGTACCCTGCCGCGTACTGCACCGGTGACCGCACCCTGTACTTCTCGACGGCCGCCTACGCGCAGGGCCGCTACTACCGGCTCGCCGTCGCCCAGTTCGTGATGCACGAGTACGCCCACCACATCCAGGAGCTGGCCGAGATCTTCGACTCCGAGTCGGTGATGGACGAGAAGTCCGCCGTCACCACGCGCCGGATCGAGCTGCAGGCACACTGCATGGCGCACTACCAGCTGACCCACTCCGACATCGGCTTCGACGCCCAGGACCGCTCGGACGCGGAGTTCCAGTTCAGCTACACCACGGACGCGAAGGGCCACGGCTCGGCAACGGCCGAGCGGTACTGGGGACGCCGGGGGCTGTCGGGCTCGAAGATCGGGGCCTGCAACACGTGGACCGTCCCCGCCAGCCGGGTGAAGTGACCTCGCGGATAAGTCGTCAGTACTAGGGGGACGCGGCGAATGCCGGCCCTTTCCGTTCGCGGTGAATTGGTCAGACCATTACGCAATTTCCTGTAGACTGCTGCCCGGCAGCACAGCCTGCCCGCCGCGCCCGACGCACCCGTCCGGGGCAGTGGCAGCCGCATTCCCCCGCACCGTCGCAGCGCGCGAACCGTGCTGCCCGCAGACAGGAGAGAGATGACCGCCGAGGTCACCGACCGCACCCCGCTCTACCGCGAAGAAGCCTGGGACGGGTTCACCCCCGGGGCCTGGACGCAGGGCATCGACGTCCGCGACTTCATCCTGACGAACTTCACCCCCTACACCGGGGACGCATCGTTCCTGGCCGGGCCGACCGCGAAGACCCTGAGCGTGTGGGAGACCCTGCAGCGCGACTACCTGTCCGTCGAGCGCAGCCGGCGCGTCTACGACGTCGAGACCCACATCCCCGCCGACGTGGACGCCTTCGCGGCCGGCTACATCTGCGACGACGACAACGTGGTGGTGGGCCTGCAGACCGACGTGCCCCTGAAGCGGCCGATGATGCCGGCCGGCGGCTGGCGCATGGTCGAGACCGCGATCCGCGAGTCCGGGCTCGAGCCCGACCCGAAGATCAAGGAGATCTTCACCCGGTACCGCAAGACCCACAACGAAGCGGTCTTCGACATCTACACCCCTCGGATCCGGGCCGCCCGCTCCGCGCACCTGCTCACCGGCCTGCCGGACGCCTACGGCCGTGGCCGGATCATCGGTGACTACCGTCGGGTCGCGCTCTACGGCACCGACCGGCTGATCGCGGCCAAGCAGGCCGACATGGACTCGATCGTGGACCAGCCGTTCACCGAGGCCTGGGCCCGCTACCGCGAGGAGCACGCCGAGCAGATCAAGGCGCTGAAGAAGCTCCGTAACCTGGGCGAGGAGTACGGCTTCGATCTGTCCCGCCCGGCCGGCAGCTACGTCGAGGCCGTGCAGTGGACCTACTTCGCCTACCTGGCGTCGGTGAAGAGCCAGGACGGCGCCGCGATGAGCATCGGCCGGCTCAGCGGCTTCTTCGACATCTATGCCGAGCGCGACCTCGCCGCCGGGATGATCACAGAGTCGGACGCCCAGGAGGTGATGGACGCCCTGGTCACCAAGCTGCGGATCGTCCGCTTCCTGCGCACCATCGACTACGACCAGATCTTCTCCGGCGACCCGTACTGGGCAACCTGGAGTGACGGCGGGTTCGCCGACGACGGCCGCACCCTGGTCACGAAAACGTCGTTCCGGCTGCTGCAGACCCTGCGCAACCTCGGCCCGGCTCCCGAGCCGAACATCACGATCTACTGGGACGCCGCGCTCCCCGCGGGCTACAAGGAGTTCTGCTCGCTGATCTCGATCGAGACCTCGGCGATCCAGTACGAGTCGGACGCAGAGATCCGCTGCCACTGGGGTGACGACACCGCGATCGCGTGCTGCGTCTCACCGATGGCGATCGGCAAGCAGATGCAGTTCTTCGGCGCCCGGCTGAATGCAGCCAAGGCGCTGCTGTATGCCATCAACGGCGGCCGAGACGAAGTCAGCGGCAGGCGGATCGTGCCGGACTTCGCGCCGGTGGAGGGCGATGCGCCGCTCGATTTCGACACCGTCTGGGCGAAGTACGACCAGATGCTCACCTGGGCCGTCGAGACCTACGTCGAAGCGCTGAACATCATCCACTACAGCCACGACCGTTACGCCTACGAGGCCGTCGAGATGGCACTGCACGACGACGAGATCGTGCGCACGATGGGTTGCGGCATCGCAGGGCTGTCGATCGTGGCCGACTCGCTGTCGGCGATCCGGTACGCCACCGTCACCCCCGTCCGCGACGAGTCGGGCCTGGTCGTCGACTACATCACCGAGGGCGAGTTCCCGCTGTACGGCAACGACGACGACCGGGCTGACGAACTCGCCCAGCTCGTGGTGAAGACCGTGATGGACAAGATCCGCGGCATCCGGATGTACCGCGACGCGGTGCCGACCCAGTCGGTGTTGACGATCACCTCGAACGTGGTCTACGGCAAGGCCACCGGCGCCTTCCCCTGCGGCCACGAGGCCGGCACGCCGTTCGCCCCGGGCGCGAACCCGGAGAACGGCCGCGACACCCACGGCATGCTCGCGTCCATGATGAGCGTCGGCAAGCTCTCCTACGACGACGCGCTGGACGGCATCTCGCTGACCAACACGATCACTCCGTCCGCACTGGGCCGGACCGGGGCCGAGCGGGTGGCGAACCTGGTCGGCATCCTCGACGCGGGAATGGGTGAGGGCCTCTACCACGCCAACATCAACGTACTCAGCCGGGAGATGCTGCTCGACGCGATGGAGCACCCGGAGAACTACCCCCAGCTCACGATCCGGGTCTCCGGCTACGCGGTGAACTTCACCCGGCTGACCCGCGAGCAGCAACGGGACGTGCTCTCCCGCACGTTCCACGAGGCGCTCTGAGTGACGGCACCCGCCCTCGCTGCCAAACCCCTGGACCTGCCAGGGTCTGGTGCGGCTATGAGCGCACCAGACCCTGGCAACACCGCCCGGTGGGCGGGGAGGCTGGGGGGACTGGCGACCGCCGGGCACCTCGGTCGGGCTGACCTGCTGCTCGGCCGGCGGACGGGCGAGGTGGGCTCGGTGCACTCCTGGGAGCTGGTCACGGCCGTGGACGGGCCGGGCACGCGGATGACCACCTTCCTGGCGGGTTGCCCGCTGCGCTGCCTGTACTGCCACAATCCGGACACGATGAACGCCCGGGGCGGCGTCCCCGTGCTGGCCGACGACCTGCTGGCCCGGATCCGCCGCTACCGGGGCGTGTTCCGCGCGACCGGCGGCGGCATCACCTTGTCGGGCGGCGAAGTGCTCGCGCAGCCGGGGTTCGCGCGGAGGGTGCTGCGGGGCGCGCAGGAACTCGGCGTCCACACCGCGATCGACACCTCGGGCTTCCTCGGCCGCAACGCCGACGACGCGCTGCTGCGCGACGTCGACCTGGTCCTGCTGGACGTCAAGGCCGGGGACGAGGCCACCTACCGGCGGGTGACCGGACGCTCGCTGGCACCCACACTGGAGTTCGGTCGTCGCCTCGCCGGACTCGGTATCGAGACCTGGATCCGGTTCGTGCTCGTGCCCGGGCTCACCGATCACCCGGCGACCATCGCCCCGATCGCGGACTACGCGGCCTCGCTCGGCAACGTCTCCCGCGTCGAGGTGCTGCCGTTCCACCAGCTGGGCCGCGACAAGTGGGCCGACCTGGGGCTGGCCTACACGCTGGACGGCACCGCACCGCCCACGGCGGTGTCGGTGGAGGAGACCCGCTCAGTCTTCCGAGCGCGCGGGCTGATCACGTTCTGAGCCCCTGCGGGCTCAGCCGGCCAGCCCGGCCGCACCGAAGCCGTCGTTGATCCGCTCGATCAGGTCCAGTCGCCGGTCGAACGGCAGGAACGCGCTCTTGGCTGCGTTCACGCTGAACCGGCGCAGATCGGCCAGCTCGTAGCCGAACGCCTCGCTCAGCAACGCGAACTCCCTACTCAGCGTGGTGCGGCTCATCAGCCGGTTGTCGCAACTCACCGTGACCCTGAACTTCAGCCTGGCCAGCAGCCCGAACGGGTGGTCGGAGATCCGCGAGCAGATGCCGGTCTGCAGGTTCGAGGACGGGCACAACTCCAGAGCGATCCGGCGGTCCCGGATGTAGCCGGCCAGCTCGCCGAGCGTCCCGTCCGGCGCGATGTCCCCGACCAGCCGGACGCCGTGGCCCAGCCGGGACGCGCCGCACAGCTGCACCGCCTCCCAGATCGACGGCAGCCCGAACGCCTCACCGGCGTGGATGGTGAACTCGAAGTTGTTCCGCTTCAGGTAGTCGAACGCCTCCGCGAACCGGCTCGGCGGGTAGCCGTCCTCCGCCCCGGCGATGTCGAAGCCGCACACCGAGTCGTGCCGGTACGCCACCGCGAGCTCTGCGACCTCGGTCGTGGGCGTGCCGTGCCGCATCGAGGTGAGGATCTGCCGCGCGCTGATCGGACGGCCCGCGGCCGCGCACACCTCCATGCCCTCGGCGAGGCCGTCGCGGACCGCCTCCACCGCCTGAGCCGGTGTGAGCCCACCGGCGAGGTGCTGCTCGGGAGCCCAGCGGGCCTCCGCGTGGATCACCCCGTCCGCGGCCTGGTCCTCGACGAACTCCCGCGCGACCCGGCGCAGCTGGTCGGCGGTCTGCATCACCGCGATCGTGTGGGTGAAGGTCTCCAGATAGCGCACCAGCGACCCGGAGTCGGCCGAGTCGTAGAACCAGTCGGCCAGCGCCGCCGGGTCGGTGGTAGGCAGCTCGTGCCCGACCAGCGCCGCCTCCTCCACGATGGTGGACGCACGCAGCCCGCCGTCCAGGTGATCGTGCAGCGCCACCTTCGGCAGCGACCGGACGACCTCGATGGGCACCGCCACTACAGCTCCTCCCCCGTCACTTCCGCGATATCCGCGGCCCCGAACGCCTGCGGCAGCACCTCACTCATCGACAGCACGCCGAGCGGGGTGTCCACCAGCAGGTCGGCGCCGCCGTGCTCCCACAGCAGCTGGCGGCAGCGGCCACACGGCATCAGCCGCTCCCCCAGCGCGTTCGCACAGGTGAACGCCACCAGCCGTCCGCCGCCTCCGGCAACCAGCGATGAGACCAGGCCGCACTCCGCGCACAGGGCAACCCCGTAGGCGGCGTTCTCCACATTGCACCCGGTGACCACGCGGCCGTCGTCGACGAGTGCGGCCGCTCCCACCGGAAAGTGGGAGTACGGTGCGTACGCCCGCGCGGTCAGCTCCCGCGCCTGCGCCCGCAGCGCCTCCCAGTCGATCGCGGCGCTAATCGGCCTCACCCTTCCGGTACACCTGCCCGTCCGCTGCCGGCATCCGCAGCCGCTGTGCGGAGAAGGCCAGCACCAGCAGGGTCGCGATGTACGGCGTCATGGAGGTGAACTCGTCCGGGATCGCGGTCGTGAAGGCGTACCAGAGCAGCACGAGCAGCGACATCCCGATCCGCCACAGGCCTCCGGCGATCGACTTGCCCTCTGCCCTCCGGACCAGGGCCCAGATGCCCCAACCGAGCAGCAGCAGGCCGATCGGCAGCAGGTAGGCGTGGATCACGTCACCGCCGCCGCGGAGCTGGATCGCGTCCGCGTAGCCGAACAGCATGGCACCCGCTGCGAGCCCGCCCGGGCGCCAGTTGCCGAAGATCATCGCGGCCAGGCCGATGTAGCCGCGTCCGCCGGTCTGCCCCTCGCGGTACAGGTTGGATGCGACCAGCGTGAGGAAGCCACCCGCCAGGCCCGCCAGTGCGCCGGAGACCAGCACGGCCAGGAACTTGTAGCGCAGCACGTTCACACCGAGGGTCTCGGCAGCGTAGGGCGCCTCACCGCAGGACCGCAGCCGAAGGCCGATCGCCGTTCGCCACAGGAACCAGCCGGAGAAGACCAGCAGCAGCACGCCGATGATGCTCAGGGCGTTCACGTTGGTGGTCAGGGCCCGCAGGATGCCGGCGAGGTCGGCCAGCAGCCACGTCCCGGACTTCTCGATGCCGAGCAGCACGTCGCCCAGCCCCGGTACCGAGAGGAACGGAAGCTGGTCCAGCGGCGGGGACTGGGTGGGACCGCCGTTGGGCAGCCCGGTGAACGTCCGGACGGCCAGGTACGAGCCGGTGCCCGCGCCGAGCAGGTTGATCGCCACACCGGAGACGATGTGGTCGACGCCGAAGATCACCGTCGCGAGGGCGTGGATGGCCCCGAACACTGCACCCATGCCGACGGCGCCGAGGATGCCCACCCAGGGCCCGTAGTGGTAGCCGAAGAACGCGGCACCCCAGGTGCCGACGATCATCATGCCCTCGAGCCCGATGTTGACCACACCGGCGCGCTCGGACCACAAGCCGCCGAGGCCGGCCAGCGCCAGCGGCATGGCCAACCCGATGGCCGCCATCAGCGCGCCCGAGGAGTCGATGTCGTTGGCGCCGGTGAGCACCCTGACAGTGGAGATCACCAGCAGCGAGCCGCCGATCACTGCCGGCCAGTACCAGGCCGGCCGGCCGGCCGGCGCGATGGACGCCTGGAGCGGCGCGGGCGTGGTCTGGGTGGTGCTCATGCCGTCACCCCCTTCGGCTCGGGCGTGGGTCTGGCGTCCAGTTCGCGCGCGACGCGGTTCTGCTCCATCCGCAGCCGGGCCCGCCGGACGATCTCGTAGGCGATCACCACGGACAGCACGATGATGCCCTGGATGATCAGGACGAGCCGGTCGGAGACGCCTGCGCTGATCTGCAGCCCGTTGCTGAGCTGGTTCAGGTAGCCCCACAGCAACGCGGAGACCGCCATGCCGACCGGATGGTTACGTCCCAGCAGGGCGACGGACATGCCCGCGAAGCCGAGCCCGGCCTGCACGGTGTCGCCGTAGGCGTAGTCCTGGCCGAACAGCAGCGGCATGCCGACCAGCCCTGCGATCGTGCCGGAGAGCACCATCGCGACGACCACCATGCGCTTGACGTTGACGCCGCTGGCGACCGCCGCAGTCTCCGACTGCCCGGTGGCCCGCAGGTCGAACCCGAACCGGGTCTTCGACAGGACGAACCAGAACAGGATGCCGACGGCGATCGAGAGGAAGACCAGGCCGTAGATCTCGCGCGAGGTACCGAGCAGGCCCTCGATGCTGATCCCTGGCACGCGGGAGTCCTGGGCCAGGATCTGGGTGTTGGTCGCGTTCGACCCCTCTACCTTCACCGCTGCGCCCTTGAGCAGGTAGGCGACGAAATAGGTGGCGATGTAGTTCAGCATGATCGTGCTGATCACTTCGGAGACGCCGCGGGTGACCTTCAGGACACCGGCGATCGCCGCCCAGATCGCGCCGGTCGCCATGGCCACGACGAGCGAGACGATGATGTTCAGCCAGCCGGGCAGGAAGTGCGCGCCGGCGAACACCGCGGCCATGAAGGACGCGATCCGGTACTGGCCGTCCACACCGATGTTGAACAAGTTCATCTTGAAACCGATCGCCACCGCGACGGCCGACAGGTAGAGCACGGACGCCTCGTTGATGATCGCGACGATCTGGCGCGGCAGCGGTGCCTTGAACAACACCTGCCACACGGCCAGCACCGGGTCGCCGGCAGCGATCAGGATCAGGGAGGTGAGCAGCAACGCCACCACGATCGCCAGCACCGGCGCCGCGACGGCGAGCCCGAACCTGCGCACGTCGAACCTCATCGCGCCTCCTCCTCGCCAGTAGCACCGGTCATGGCCGCACCGAGTTCCTCGCGGGTCACGATGTTGGGGTCGAACTCACCGGAGAGCCGGCCCCGCAGGATCACCCGGATCGTGTCCGAGAGACCGACGAGTTCCTCCAGGTCGGCCGAGATCAGCAGGACGCCCATGCCGCCCTTGCGCGCTTCCTTGATCAGGTCCCAGATCGCGGCCTGTGCGCCGACGTCGACGCCGCGGGTGGGATGGGCGGCCAGCAGCACGCGCGGCGCGTGGCTCATCTCGCGGCCCACGATCAGCTTCTGCTGGTTGCCACCGGACAGCGATCCGGCGGTGACCAGGATGGAGGGAGTGCGGACGTCGAACTGTTCGACGACCCGCTCGGTGTCCGCCTTCGCCGCCTTCGCGTCGATCAGCGGACCCCGGACGTTGGGCGCCTGGGTCTGGTGGCCGAGCATCATGTTCTCCCACAGCGGCGCCTCGAGCAGCAGCCCGTGCCGGTGCCGGTCCTCCGGGATGTAGCCGACGCCCGCCTCACGGATCTGCCGCACCCCGGCTTCGGTGATGTCGGTGTCCCCGAGCAGCACGCGGCCGGCAGTGGGCCGGCGCATGCCCATCACGACCTCGACGAGCTCCGCCTGTCCGTTGCCCTCGACCCCCGCGATGCCGACGATCTCCCCGGCATGGATGGCCAGGTCGATTCCGTCGAGGATCTTCCGCGCGGTGCCGTGACCGGCGAGGTCGATGCCCTCCAGCCTGAGGCGCACCTCGTCGGTGACCGTCGACTCCTCGGTCTGCGGAGAGGGCAGCTCCGAGCCGACCATCAGTTCGGCGAGCTGTCGTGCGGAGACGTCCTTCGGGTCGACCGCCGCGACGGTGGTGCCGCGGCGGATCACCGTGATGTCGTCTGCGACCGAGAGCACCTCGTCGAGCTTGTGCGAGATGAAGATGACGGTGAGGCCCTCCGCCTTCAGTTCGCGGAGGTGCTCGAACAATTCGGTGACCTCCTGGGGGACGAGCACAGCGGTCGGCTCGTCCAGGATCAGGATCCGGGCACCCCGGTAGAGCACCTTCAGGATCTCGATCCGCTGCCGGTCACCCACGCCGAGGTCGCTGACCAGGGCGTCCGGGTCGACCCGCAGGCCGTACTCCGTGGAGATCTCCCGGATCCGCCTGCGGGCGGCCTCGCCGATGCCGTGCAGATGCTCTGCGCCGAGCACCACGTTCTCCAGCACGGTGAGGTTGTCCGCCAGCATGAAGTGCTGGAACACCATCCCGATCCCGACCTTGATGGCCTCGGTGGGGCTCTTCAGCTCCACGCGCGTGCCGTTGATCGTGATCGTGCCCTCGTCGGGAGCCTGCACCCCGTAGAGGATCTTCATCAGTGTGGACTTGCCCGCACCGTTCTCGCCGACGATCGCGTGGATCGTGCCCTTGCGGACGTCCAGCGCAATGTCGGAATTGGCCACCACACCGGGGAACCGCTTGGTGATCCCCTTCAGTTGCACCGCCAGCGGTCCGCCACCGGCTCCGGCAGCGGTCGCTGCCTGCTCGACAGCTGTTGCCATGGGCACGCTCTCCTCGTCGTCTCCCGGTCCGGCGCGGGGCGGGCTCGTGGCCCCCGCGTCGCTCTGGGCACTCTAGTGGGAATTGCGTCGGCCCGGGCCACCCGTGTGGGGTGTGCCCGGGCCGAGCGTGAATTCAGCAGCTGGCGCTGTTCAGATCACTTGTTCGGGACTGTGATCTTGCCGTCGATGATCTGCTGCTTGAAGTCCTCCATCTTGGCGATCGTGTCCGCGGACAGGTGGTCGCCGGTGGTGGAGTAGCCCACGCCGTCGGTCTTCAGGTCGAACACCTGGGTGCCGCCCTTGAAGGTGCCGTCGTGGACCGACTTGATGAAGTAGTACACACCGGTGTCGACGCGCTTGAGCATCGAGGTCAGGATGACGCTCTGGACGTCCTCAGCGGCGGTCTTGGCCTGGTCGGAGTCGACGCCGATCGCCCACTTGCCCGCAGCCTTCGCAGCGGTGAACACGCCGCCGCCGGAGCCGCCGGCTGCGTGGTAGACAACGTCGGCGCCGCCCTGGTACATGCCCTCAGCCGCGGCCTTGCCCTTGTCGACGGAGGAGAAGCCCGAGAAGTCCGGCGGCTGGGTGAGGTACTTGGAGTCGATCTTGATGCTGGGGTCGACAGCCTTGGCGCCCGCGTCGTAGCCGGCCTCGAAGCTCTTGATCAGGTCGGTCTCGACACCGCCGATGAAGCCGACGTGCTTGGTCTTGCTGGTGAGCGCCGCGGCGACACCGACAAGGAACGAGCCTTCGTTCGCTGCGAAGGTCAGGTTCATCACGTTGTCCATGCTGTTGGTGCTGTCATCGACGATCGCGAACTTGACGTCGGGGTTCTCCTTGGCCACCTTGCCGACGGCGGTCGCGTACGCGAAGCCGACCGCGACGATGTTGGTGTAGCCGGCGTCGATCAGCTGGTTGAGGCGCTCCTCGCGCGCAGACTCGGCCTCACCATTGGTGGCCGCGGATTCCTTCGCGTCCACGCCGAAGTCGGCCTTCGCCTTGTCGAGGCCCGCGGCGGCGGAATCGTTGAACGACTGGTCGCCACGACCGCCGACGTCGTAGGCCATTCCGACCTTGAGCGCGGGCGCCTGTGATGTGGCAGGGGCGCTGCTGCTGCTGGCGCCAGGGGTGGTGGTGCCACTGGCACATGCGGTGAGGGTCAGCGCTGCGGTTGCCGCAGCGATGACGGACTTGATCACCTTCTGCACGGTGTCTCCTTCTTGGGATTTCGGGCGCGGATGACGCGCTCACCCGGGGCACTCTAGTGCTCGGCGAGGACCCCCACTGCCGACTCGGCAGGCCTGTGACGAACCGTTACCGAAAAGTAAGCTTGTCAGGCTCCGGGCGTAGCATGATCGGGTGGAGATGGAGTCGTTCCGCGCCGAGGCGGAGAAGCTGGTCACGAGCCGGGCGCTCGGCTATGACCAGAAGTTGCGCCGGCTCGCCGCGCAGGCAGTGGGCGCCCTGCCGTACCCGGGTCTCTCGCCGCTGTGCGCGGAGGCACTGGACGCGCGGGTGATCTGCGACATGTTCGAGGGCAATCGCCCGTTCACACCGCGCTATGTGCTGCCCGACTACGCGAAGGCGCTGCGCAACGGGGTGGCCTACCTCGAACTCGAGCCGCCCACGACTCTCGACGACGCGCTGTCGTTCCTGACCATCCTGTACAGCCAGGTGCCCTCGGTGACCACCTATCCGGTCTACCTGGGTGACCTGGATGCGCTGCTGGAGCCGTTCGTCCCCGCGGACCTGCCCGACGCTGAGCTGGACGCGAAACTGCGCCGCTTCTGGATCCAGCTCGACCGGATGCTGCCCGACGCCTTCGTGCACGCCGATGTGGGTCCGTCCGACTCACGAATGGTGCGCGCGATCTGGCGGGTCGAGCGCTCGCTGCGCCAGGTCGTACCGAACCTCACCATGAAGGTCTCCCCCGACACCCCGGACGACCTGATCGAGGACGCGGTGCGCACTGTCTTCGAGACCGGCAAGCCGCACTTCGTGAACCACCCGATGATGCTCGCCGACCACGGCGAGGAGTACGCGGTGGTGAGCTGCTACAACTCGCTGAAGGTGCGCGGCGGGGCACACAGCCTGGTCCGGCTGAACCTGAGACGGGCCGTGGACCGGCACGCCGGCGGACTGGACGCGTTCTGCGAGGAGGCGCTGCCGCACTGGGTGGAGCTGACCGCGGAACTGGGCGAGGCCAGGATCCGCTCGCTGGTCGAGGACCAGGGCTTCTTCGAATCGCACTTCCTGGCCACCGAGGGCCTGATCGACCTCGACCGGTTCTCGCTGATGTTCGGCATCTTCGGCCTGGCCGAGTGTGTCAACGAGCTGATGTGCAGGGAGGGGCTGGACGCCCGGTACGGCCACGACGACGCGGCCAACGCCGCGTCCTGGCGGATCACCCGCCGGATCGCGGAACTGGTCGCGGCGCGTCCGTTGCCGTACTGCGGCGGCGGCGGCGGTTTCGCCTACCTGCACTCGCAGAGCGGAATCGACCTCGACCTCGACGCCACCGCAGGGACGCGGATCCCGATCGGAGACGAGCCGGGCCTGCGCGAGCACATCGCGGCCTGCGCCCCGCACCACGAACTGTTCGCTGCCGGTATCTCCGACATCTTCGCCGTCGACGAGACCGTGACCGCGAACCCGCAGGCGATGGTGGACGTGATCCGCGGCGCCCTCGCGGTGGGCATGCGTGACTTCACCTTCAACCTGGACAGCAACGACTTCATCCGGATCACCGGCTACCTCGTCCGCAAGTCCGACCTGGTCGGCATCGAAGAGCACGGCGCCCGGCACTCCAGCGACTACCTGGCCGCCACGGCGGAGATCAATCACACGGTGACGACCCGCGCGATCAAGCGTGTGATCGCGGCCGAGCTGAGCCCGCACGTTGGCTGAGGCCCGGCCCGGTCCGGCCGGCGCCACGGGACTCGTCAACAACACCATCGAGTTCTCCGCGGTCGACGGCCCGGGCAACCGGTTCGTGGTGTTCACCCAGGGCTGCAATCTCGACTGCGTGGCCTGCCACAACCCGTACACGATCAACCCCTGCATCGACTGCGGCGACTGCGTGGCGACCTGCCCGTCCGGCGCACTCAGCCTGGACAGCGCAGGGAAGGTGCTCTGGGACGCGTCCATCTGCACGGGCACGGAGGTCTGCATCGACGTCTGCGAGTACAACTCGACCCCGAAGGCCCGACACCTGGCGGTTGCCGACCTGCTCGGGCAGCTCCGCCCGGCCGCGCCGTTCCTTTCCGGCATCACCGTGTCCGGAGGGGAGGCGACCCAGCAGCCGGCGTTCGTCCGGTCGCTGTTCGCCGCGGTTAAGGCCGAGTTCGGCCGCCTGACCTGCTTCGTGGACACCAACGGCGACGTCGAAGCCGCCACCTGGGACCTGCTCGACGATGTCATGGACGCGGCGATGGTCGACCTGAAGTGCCTCGACGACGACATCCACCGGCGGATCACCGGAGCGTCCAACGCCCGCGTGCTGGAGTCGATCAGGCTGCTCGCGACCCGCGGCAAGCTCTACGAGGTGCGGCTGCTCCTGCTGGACGGCGTGAACGACGCCGATGACCTGCTGTCCGCGACCGGGCAGTGGCTGGCCTCGATCAATCCCCGGATGCGGGTGAAGGTGATCGGCTTCCGCAACCACGGCGTGCGTCCGTCCCCGGTGCCGCTGCGCGAACCGACGGCAGGGCAGCGCGCCCACTACGCCGACGTGCTGCGCGCCGAGGGCGAATTCGACCTCGTCGTGGTCTGAGTGCAGGCTCCGGCAGCGCTCGAGGACACTCCGGCGAGCCCCGGGAGACCCGGCCTGCGGGTTCTCGTGGCTGCCTCGCACGCGGTCGGCCCGGGTCCTGCGACCTGCCCGTGTCCAGTGCGCCGGGGCCGCTTCGGGACCGGGCGGGACGGCGACTACTGTGGAACCGGAGTGAGGGAGGAACCGGAGGGGCATGCGAGCAGGACGTGGACTCGGATCGGCACTGCTGGCATTGTGCACAGCCCTCACCCTCAGCGGCTGCGCTTCCGGCCCGCTCTCGACCGACGCACCGTCCGGGCTCGATCTCCCGTCCGTGGGGCCCTCGACCACCCTCGCCGCGCGCAACGTCAACGGAGTCACCGTCTCCCTGCCCGTCGCATGGCGGACGCAGCCGGTCCAGGGCGCCCTGCAGCTCGCCGATCCCGGCGGCGGCGCAACCATCACCGTGGTGGTGAGCGAGGCCCTCAAGGAGGACGCCTCGCCGAGCGAGCCCGCCTACACCGCGTCCTCGTACCTCGAGACTGCGCTCCCCCACCTGGTGAAGGACACCACCGGCGTCGATATCCTGGAGACCCTCACCGGACGGACCCAGCCGGTGGACGTCACCGGCGCCGCCGACGCGGCCCGGCTGGAGGTCACCGGCGAGCGCGCCGACGAGCCGGTCGACTGCTCCGCCGTCGCCGCCCAGGTCTCCCCCGACATTGCCGTGATCATCGGTACGGATGTCGAGGCGGGGCTGTGGGAACAGATCGTGGCAAGCCTGCGGGTCGGCACGCTCGAGCCCAGCTGACCCACCGCAGGATCCCGCCGGTCGCGGGCGCCCGCGGCGAGGAGCCCGGCGAGGGCCAGTGACGCTCAGCCGGCGAAGCCCGAGTCGTCCGGGTGCCGGTCGCGCCACAGGGACGGGACGTCGGCGGCGAACGCGGCGAGGATCGCGTCGGACGCCTCCAGGGCGCTCAGCTCACCGTCCTCCACCTGGCCCTCGAGCCGGGCACGGATCGCGGTCACCCGCGGAGAGGTACGCAGCCCGTCCTCAAGCTCGCCCTGCACCAGCGCCCACAACCAGTCACGCTGCTGCCGGGCCCGGCGCGCCTCCAGCTGCCCGGACGCCTCCAGCTGCGCCCGGTGATCCACGATCGCCTGCCAGACTTCGTCCAGGCCCTTGCCGGTCAGCGAACTCGAGGTGAGCACCGGTGGACGCGGCGCCTTGGGGTCGGAGTTGATCAGCTTCATGGCGATGGCAAGCTCGCGCGCAGTGACCCGGGCCTCGCCCTCGTTGTCGCCGTCGGCCTTGTTCACCGTGATCACGTCGGCCATCTCGAGGATGCCGCGCTTGATCCCCTGCAGCTGGTCGCCGGCCCGGGCCAGCGCGATCAGCAGGAAGGTGTCGACCATGCCGGAGACCGCAACCTCGGACTGGCCCACCCCGACCGTCTCGATCAGCACCACGTCGTAGCCGGCGGCCTCCAGCACCAGCATCGACTCCCTGGTGGTGCGCGCAACCCCGCCGAGGTGGCTGCCCGCCGGCGAAGGACGGATGAACGCCGCCTCGCTCTGGGCGAGCTCGCCCATCCGGGTCCTGTCCCCGAGGATCGAGCCTCCGGTCTTCGCCGAGGTCGGGTCGACGGCGAGGACGGCGATCCGGTGGCCCTGCTCGATCAGGCGCCGGCCCAACGCGTCGATGAACGTCGACTTGCCCGCGCCCGGGACACCGGTGATGCCGACCCGGACCGCCCTGCCCGTGTGCGGGCGCAGGATCCGCAGCAGGTCCGCGGCCACAGCGTGGTGCGCAGGCTTGCTCGACTCGACCAGCGTGATCGCGCGGGCGATCCCGCCGCGGGACCCGGCCAGAACCTGGTCGGCCAGCAAGCGCGGGTCGAGGTTCGGCCGCCGCATCGTCGCCAGGTCACGCCGTGGCGGAGCCGAGTCGCCGTACTGCCGGCCCGGCGCCGGACTCGACTCGGCCCACAGCGGGGTGCGTTCGTCGGTCATTGCAGTCCTCAATCGCTGGTCGAGCCTGTCGAGACCCCTCAGCGGATCTCGACAGGCTCGATCATCGGCGTCGTGGGTTCAGGCGTCCAGGCGCTCGCGCAGCTTGGTGAGCAGTTCGATCGCGGACTCCGGGATCACCGTTCCGGGCGGGTAGATCGCGTCCGCACCCTTGGCGTACAACTCGTCGAAGTCCTGCGGCGGGATCACACCCCCGACCACGATCATCATGTCCGGACGGCCCAGCTTGTCGAGCTCCTGCCGCAGCGCCGGCACCAGCGTCAGGTGACCGGCAGCCAGCGAGGAGACACCCACCACGTGGACGTCGGACTCGACAGCCTGCCGTGCGGTCTCCTCAGGGGTCTGGAACAGCGGGCCGACGTCGACGGTGAAGCCGAGGTCCGCGAACGCCGTCGAGATCACCTTCTGGCCGCGGTCGTGCCCGTCCTGGCCCATCTTGGCCACCAGGATGCGCGGACGCCGGCCCTCGGCCTTCTCGAAGTCGTCAACCAGGCCGCGGGCCTTCGTGACGGCCTCGGTGGAGCCGGACTCGGAGTTGTACACACCGGAGATCGTACGGATGTTCGCGGTGTAGCGCCCGAACACCTTCTCCAGCGCGTCGGAGATCTCACCCACGCTGGCCTTCGCCCGGGCGGCGTCGATGCTCAGCTTGAGCAGGTTCCGCTCGGGGTCGGTCGGGTCGGGGTTGGACGCGGCCCAGGTGAGCTTCTCCAGCGCCGCGTCCGTGGCGGCCTGGTCGCGCTCGGCGCGCAGCTGCTGCAGCTTCGCGACCTGCTCCTCGCGCACCTTGGCGTTGTCGACCTTCAGCACCTCCGGCAGTACATCGTTCTCGACGATGTACTTGTTCACGCCGATCAGTGGCTGGCGCCCGGAGTCGATCCGGGCCTGGGTCCGCGCCGCGGCCTCCTCGATGCGCATCTTCGGGATGCCCGCCTCGATGGCCTTGGCCATACCGCCGGCAGCCTCGACCTCCTGAATCAGGTCCCAGCCCTTCTTCGCCAGCTCGTAGGTGAGCTTCTCGACGTAGGCCGAGCCCGCCCACGGGTCGACCGTGCGGCAGGTGCCCGACTCCTGCTGGATGAACAGCTGGGTGTTGCGGGCGATCCGGGCGGAGAAGTCGGTCGGCAGCGCGATCGCCTCGTCCAGGGCGTTGGTGTGCAGGGACTGGGTGTGGCCCTGGGTCGCAGCCATCGCCTCGATGCAGGTGCGCATCACGTTGTTGTAGACGTCCTGCGCGGTGAGCGACCAGCCAGAGGTCTGGCTGTGCGTGCGCAGGCTCATCGACTTCGGGTTCTTCGGCCCGAACTCCCTGACCAGCTTCGCCCACAGCATCCGGGCGGCGCGGAACTTGGCCACCTCCATGAAGAAGTTCATCCCCACGGCCCAGAAGAAGCTCAGCCGCGGAGCGAACTGGTCCACCTTCAGGCCCACCGACTCACCGGCCCGGATGTATTCCACGCCGTCGGCGAGGGTGTAGGCCATCTCGATGTCTGCGGTCGCGCCGGCCTCCTGCATGTGGTAGCCGGAGATCGAGATCGAGTTGAACTTCGGCATGTTCGCCGAGGTGAACGCGAAGATGTCGGCGATGATCCGCATCGACGGCGCCGGCGGGTAGATGTAGGTGTTGCGAACCATGAACTCCTTGAGGATGTCGTTCTGGATCGTGCCCTGCAGCTGCTCCAGCTTCACCCCCTGCTCCTCCGCGGCCACAACGTAGAGCGCAAGGATCGGCAGCACCGCGCCGTTCATCGTCATCGAGACCGACATCTGGTCCAGCGGGATGCCCGCGAACAGCTGCCGCATGTCCATGATCGAGTCGACGGCCACCCCGGCCATGCCGACGTCACCGGTCACCCGCGGGTGGTCGGAGTCATAGCCGCGGTGGGTGGCCAGGTCGAACGCGATCGAGAGGCCCTTCTGGCCGGCGGCGAGGTTGCGCCGGTAGAAGGCGTTCGACTCCTCCGCGGTGGAGAAGCCGGCGTACTGCCGGATCGTCCACGGCTGGTTCACGTACATCGTGGCGTAGGGCCCGCGCAGGAACGGCGGGATGCCCGGGTACGTGCCGAGGAAGTCCAGCCCATCGAGGGCGGACGCGTCGTAGTTCGGCGGCACCAGGATGTGCTCCGGGGTCTGCCATCCCTCGCTGTAGGACGGGGACGACTCCAGGAGCGCCTGGAACTGCTCCTTGCTGTCGGCGGGGACGCTCGCTGCGCCCAGGTCGACCTCTGAGAAGTTCGGGATGCTGGTCACTTGGCCACTCCAATCCGGTCCATGGCATCGGCGAGGAAGGCGACGACGTCCATTCCGTCGAACACCTCGCCATCGATCACCGAGTCCACCTCGTCCGAGGCGGTCTCGGTCTTGCGTCCGGCGATGAAGACCGACGCGACGCCGGCGTCCTTCAGTGCCCGGGCGACGTCGACGGCCTGGGCCGCGTACACCTTCGCGGAGGAGCACAGAATCACCATCTTCGCGCCGGTGGCCTGCACCTGGGCGACGATTTCCTCCGGCGTCCCGCCCTCGCTCGACGGACGGGTGATGCCGCCGACCCCGAGCAGAGCCGAGGTGAAGGTCTCGCGGCCACCGAAGTCGCGGCGGGCGCCGAGGCAGGCAAGGAACACCGCGGGCGCGACGTCCGCGGCCGCGGCGCGGTCGCGCAGTGCCTCGAACACCTCGGAGTCGCGGTGCGGGGCCAGCCCGTTGCGCTCCGGGGCGGCCGGACGCGGCTTCGCCTGCACCGGCTCCTCGTCGGGCTTGGGGAACATGCTGACGCCGGTGAGCGGCAGCTTGCGGTGGGCGAGCCGGTTGACCCGCTCGGCGGTGCTGGCGCCGATCCGTTCGGCCACCAGGCCGGAGGTCAGCGCGGAGGCCATCCCACCGGCCGCCTCGATCGCCTGGAACGCCTGCCATGCCTTGGCTGCCAGGGATTCGGTGAGCTCCTCGACGTACCAGGAGCCGCCGGCGGGGTCGCTGACCCGGCCGATGTTGGCCTCCTCCGAGGCGACGGCCTGGGTGTTGCGGGCCATCCGCCGGCTGAACTCGTCCGGCAGGCCCCAGGCGGTGTCGAACGGCAGGCAGGTGATGATCTCCGCTCCGCCGACCGCAGCAGCGAAGGTGGCGATCGTGCCGCGCAGCAGGTTCACCCACGGATCGTCGCGGGTGACCATCCGCCAGGAGGTGACCGCGTGTTGGACGGCGCCGCGCGCGTTCGCGGGAACGCCGCTGACCTCGCCGACGCGGGCCCACAACCGGCGCAGCGCGCGCAGCCGGGCGACGGTGGTGAACTGGTCGGCGTTGGCGCTGACCCGGAACGCGATCTGACCGAACGCGGCCGCAGGGGAGATCCCCGCTGCCTCGAGGTCGCGCAGGTAGGCGACGCCGGTGGCGATCGCGAAGGCGAGCTGGTCGACGTCGCTGGCGCCCGCGTCGTCGTACGGGAGCACGTCGACGGTCAGGGCGCGGACAGCGGGCAGTTCGGCGAGCGCAGCGTTGACCCACTCGGCCTGGGCGCCGAGATCCGGCGCCTCGCCGGTACGGGCCGCGAGGGCGAGCGCGTCGAGGCCGAGGTTGCCCCGGGCGTGGTGGGCGCCGGCGGCCTTCCACCAGGCGGCGAGTGCCTTCGCAGCGCTCACCTGATCCTCGGCGCTGCTGATCGACACCGGGGCCAGGTCGGGCTCGACCTCGGCGAGCACGGCGGCGACGTTATCGACCGCGATCGCGTCCGAGCCAGTGCGCAGCCAGACCGAGCTCGCGCCGCGCTCGAGATCAGCCAGGACCTCGCGACGGGTGAATTCGACGTCCGGGTCCTCGTGGAGTTGCCGGATGTCCCAGCCGGTCATCGGGCTGGTCTTGACCATCGTGCCGCGGGTGAACGGCATCACACCGGGGTGGCCCAGCGGGACGTTGGATTCGGTGTAGAGGGGCTCGATGGTGAGATCGTCGACGGTGATCGTGCGCAGGCGCTTCATCGCCTGCTCGATGGTCAGTTCCTTGCCCTCGGGACGCCGCCGGTTGAGGACCTTGAGGACCTCAACTTCCCAGTCTTCTCTGGTGGGAGTGGCGAAATCCCCGGCAAGCTGCAGGGGCATGTCGGTCATGGCTTCACCCTAGCGCCACTGGTTGCCGAGTCCTTCTGGCGGGACCAATTCGGGACGAGCAGGCAAGGGCACGCCGGATCGTGGACACAGCACTCCTGCGCAGCGGCGCCTGGAGCCACCGGGTTGCGCCCGAGGTAGGCGGTGGTCAGCCGGCGGCGGCGCGCAGCCGCTCCCCCAGCTCGCGGACGGCGGCACGCAGCTCCGGTCCACCGACCACGTGGAACGGCATCGGCAGTCCCGCCAGCACCTCCGCGTACCAGGGGGTGTCGCTGGTGCTGCCGACCAGCCGGGTGTGGTCGGCGTCGACGGCCTCGAGGCGTCCCCAGGTGCGGGAGAGCAGGGGCTGGACCTGCGCCAGCGGGGCATCGATCAGCACGTCGGTGGCGAACTCCCAGCCCAGGGCGAAGTTGTCCTCGAGCACTGCCACCGGATCGAGGTCGGACGGGGGCTCGAACCGCTGGTCCAGCTCGGTCGCCCGCTGCACCCGGTCCACCCGGTAGGTGCGCAGCTGGTCGCGGGCAGGCACCCGGCAGAGCAGGTACCAGCGGCCGTGGCGGGCGATCACCGCCCACGGTTCGACCACGATCTCCCGCTCGTAGCCCGCTCCGGAACGGTAGGACAGCCGGGCCAGGTGCTGGTTCGCCGAGGCCTGCACGAGGAGCGCGGTGATCGCCGGGTCGGGCGGCACGGCCTCCCGGTCACGCACCGGGCGGGCCGTTCGCCGCACCAGCTCTGCCCGCGCCGCGACCGCCTCGGGCAGGGCCCGCATGATCTTGCGCAGCGCGTTGCCCACCGGGTCGGCGGCGTCGGCCACGTCGTGGTGGCTCTCCAGCACCGCCATGACCAGGCCCAACGCCTCGGTCGAGGTGAAGACCAGGGGCGGCAGCCGCACCCCGCGTCCGACGGTGTATCCACCGCGCACCCCGCGCGCGGACAGGATCGGGATCTCCGCCTCGCGCAGGATCCCGACGTAGCGCCGTGCCGCCCGCTCGGTGACACCGAGGGCTTCGGCGAGCCGGGTCGCGGTGATGCCGGGATCGGCCTGGATCACCTCCAGCGCGAGCAGGGCCCGCGCGGTGGGGCTGGACGTGTCGTTGGTGGGCACTGCCTAATCCTGCGTAGTCGATGTTCCCGACGAATCCGGAAGTAGATCGTCCGGATTAGATCGTACCGTCCTTCCATGACACAACACACCCTCACCCGTACCGACGTCCGTCGCGCGGCCACCGGACGCGAGCCGTGGTGGATCCCGTTCGGCGAGGCGATCAGTTCCCTCTTCGGCGTGCCTGCGCCCGCGCCGGACGCGACGAGGAACCTGCCGTCCGAGGTTCTCCGCGACTACGACCCCGCCCTGCACCGCGCACTGGCGGCCCGGGTGGCTGGGCGGAACCTGGACGCCGGCCCGCGCCCGCTGCTCTACTGACCTGATCCGCGCACCAGGAGGTGGCATGGAGTTCGAGTTCTCCGCTGCCGTGATCGAATGGCGCGGCCCGGCGCCCTTCGTGTTCGCGGTCGTACCCGCGTCCGCCTCCGAGACGATCGCGGAGATGGCCTCCGCCCTCACCTACGGCTGGGGCTGCATCCCGGTCGAGGGGTGGCTGGACGGCACCCGCTTCACCACGTCGCTCTTCCCGAAGGACGGCGGCTACCTCGTGCCGCTGAAGGCCGCTGTGCGCCCGGAAGGGCTCGCCGCCGGCGACACCGTCACCCTGCGCCTCGCGTTCACCATCCAAGGCTGAACGGGCCAACCCGGGAGCTCAGCTGACCTGCCGGACGAGCGCCTCCGCGGACCCGATCATGGTCGCGGTCTCTCGCTCCCAGTCGGGCTCCTGGCCGCGGAACGGGCCGGTGGCCAGCGAGATGATCACCGCGGCGGACCGCAGTCGCAGCTCGGTGGCGTCCACCCGGGTGTCGAACACGGGCACCCAGCGCCGGATCAGCTGGTGCACCCGCGCCTCCTGGGCACTGTTCATCCGCTGGATCGTGGAGAGGTGGGCGACCAGGCAGGCGAGGTCGTCGGCCCGTCGTCCCGGGCCGATCGTGTCGGTGTCGAGCAACCCGCACACCCGCCCGCCGGCCACGTGCACCTGGCCCTCGTGGAAATCGCCGTGGGTCGGCTCGCTGCCGGGCGGGATGGACGCGAGGCCCTGGCTGATGGTGTCCACCAGCCAGTTCAGCTTCGTTCCGAGCACGGGCATGGCCGCCGCGACCATCCGGGCGTAGTGGGCCACCGCGTCCGACCAGGGCGGACGCCGGTCGAGCCGGGCCACCGAGGCCGGCATGGCATCCAGCAGGCCGATCAGGGCCTCGGCCGTGCACGGCTCTGCCGGCTCGAAGAGGGCCCTGGCCAGCGGCTCACCCCTGAGCTCACGCAGCACCAGCAGGTGGTCGTCCGTGGTGGCCGCAACGTCCGCGACCGGCAGCCCGGCCTCGCTCAGCAGCCGGTGGCGCGCCAGGACGTCGTCGAACAGCCGGGACCGGAGGACCTTCACGTAGACGATCTCGTCGCCGGCGCTCACCTTCACCACAGCCCGCCGTCGCGGCCGGTAGCCGATCATCTGGAGGCTCAGGTCGTCGGGTGTGACCGTGCGGGCGAAGATGTGCTTGCTGTTGGCGAGTTCGGCCATCGACTCCGCATAAGCCGCCCGGGCCAGGCCCGGGAGATCGGGGTCCTGCGGGTAAATCCACACCGCAACCTCACGCTCGCCGTCGGCGAAGATCTCCGCAGCGGTGTCGGTGTCCGTCGGCCCGGACGCGCGCGCGCTCACCCCGAGCAGCTCCTCGCGCCGGCCGTACGGCCAGTCGACCAGCGCCGAATAGGTCGCGGTGGTGGACTGGGCGGGATTGGCGTCCACGTGGTCGAGCGCCCACGAGACCAGCGTGCCGCCCGCATGCTGGACCGCCGCCGAGAGCAGCGCGCCGACGCCCTCCGAGGTGAGCAGCATGGAGCCATCGGCGTCGGACGCGGGCACTTCACCTCCTCGGAGCGCGTAGCAGGCAGCACACTACTTCGTCGAACCGGCGCGCGTTACCCGTTGCCGGACTCGGATCCCAGATTGGTCAGGCGCAGCCGGGCGGCGCGCCGCCCGTCCAGTTCGACCACCTTCAGCTCGAACCGGCTCACGGTGTCCGGATCGTCGTCGGCGCTGAGCGTGACCTCGCAGGTGTCTCCGACCTGTGGCAGCGTGCCGAGCTGTGCCATCACGAACCCTGCCACAGTGTCGTAAGGGCCCTCGGGCAGCACGTAGCCGATCTGCTGGCTGAAGTCCTCCAGCGTGACCAGCCCGTCGAGCTCGACGGTCGCATCGTGGCTGTCGGTCGCGGGGCTGGCCTCGAGGTCGAACTCGTCTGTGATGTCGCCGATCAGTTCCTCGACCAGGTCCTCGATGGTGACGATGCCTGCCGTGCCGCCGTACTCGTCGCGGACGATCACCAGGTGCTGGCGGGTCTGGCGCATCTCGGTCAGCGCCCGCAGGATCTTCACCGACTGCGGCAGTGAACCGACCGGACGCACCAGTTCGCGGACGGGTGCGTTGCGTTCGGCCGGGTCGAGGTCGGCGAGGTCGCGAACGTGGACGAAGCCGATCACGTCGTCGAGACCCTCCCCAATCACCGGGTAGCGACTGTGCGGGGCACCCTGCACCTCGCGGAACGCTTTGTAGGCGGGCATCGCGCCGTCCAGGAAGTCCACCTCCGTGCGCGGGATCATCGCCTCGCGCAGGCTGACCTCACCGGCGGCGAACACCTCGTCCACGATCTGGCGTTCCTCGTCGCCGAGGGTCTGGGAGCTGCCGACCATCTCGCGGAGCTCCTCGTCGGTGACCTCCTCGCGGGAGGCGTTCGGGTCGCCGCCGAGCACCCGGACGAGCAGGTCGGTGGACTTGCCCAGGAACCAGATCACCGGGGTGGCCAGGCGGGCGATGGCGTTCACCATCGGCCCGAGCGCGATCGAGAACGACTCCGCCCGCTGCATGGCCAGGCGCTTCGCGGTGAGCTCGCCGATCACGATCGAGAAGTAGGAGATGACGACCGTGATCGCCACCAGCGCCACCGGCCCCGCCACTCCGCTCGGCATGCCCCAGCCGATCAGCACGACCGCGAGACTGTCGGCAAGGGTCGCGCCACCGAAGGCAGCGGACAGGAACCCGGCCAGGGTCACGCCGATCTGCACGGCGGACAGGAACCGGTTGGGGTCCGCGGTGAGCTCTGCGACCGTTCGGCCGCGGCGCCCCCGCACGCTCAGCTGCTTGACCTGCGATTCGCGCAGGGAGACGAGCGCCATCTCCGCCGCGGCGAACACACCGCCGATGACGATGAACAGCAGGATCAGGAGGGAGTCGCCGACTATCGGGCTCATGCCACCGCCGCAGGCTCAGGGTCGTCCACGCGCAGATTCTAGCGGCGGGCCCGCGTTCGTGAGCGCGGGGGTCGGCCCGAACCGGGGACGCCAGCCCGCTGGCATAATGCGGCCATGCCCGAAGATCCGTACCGAGTGCCCGGCATCCGCGAGTACCGGGAGGCCGTACAGCCTGCGGAGATCCTCGGCCGGAAGAACTACGAGCACTGGCTCGGCCCCCTGGTGATGCGGCACCTGTCGCCCTACGTTTCCCGCACCTGCGTGCGGCTGGGGATGAGCCCCAACCAGGTGACCGGGCTGATGATCCTCACCGCCGTCGCTGCGGCAGCATCGCTCCTGGTGCCCGGGGTGTGGGGCCCGCTGCTGGCGCTCGGGTTCGGGCAGCTGCAGCTCCTGCTCGACTGCGCGGACGGCGAGGTCGCCCGCTGGCGGAAGCTGACCTCGCCGAAGGGGATCTTCCTGGACGCGGTGGCGCACTACACCGCGGAGGGTCTGATCCCGCTCTTCCTCGGCCTGCGCGCGGCCCTCCTCGTGGACCCGACGCAGTGGCAGTGGGCTGCACTGGGCGGCGCGCTGAGCCTGCTCCTGATCTACAACAAGGTGCTCAACGAGATGGTCCACGTGGCCCGGGCGAAGCACGGCCTCGCGCTGATCAAGGAGGACCCCGAGGCGGCCGCGCCGGTCCGCTCCGGCGTCCGCAGGCTGCGCAACCTGGCGAACCTGCTGCCGATCCAGCGCATGTTCCACTGGGTCGAGTTGACGTTCTGGTGCCTGCTCGCCGGCGTGACCGGCCTCTTCGTCGGCCAGCAGCCGGCAGCGGTGGGCCTGTTGATGATTCTCACCCCACTCGCCGCGCTCACGCTGGTCGGGCACTTCGTGGCAATCATGAGCTCATCGAAGCTGCGCGCACAGTAGCCGCCGCGACACGCTATCCTGCGCCGGTGAGCGTCGACCTCCCTCCGGTCTCCTACGTGATCCCGGTCCTCAACGAAGCCGCCCACCTCGCCGAAGCCGTCGCCTCGGTGCTCGGCCAGGACTACCCCGCCGAGCAGGAGGTCGTGATCGCGCTCGGCAGCTCGACCGACGACACCAGTGCTGTCGCCGCGCGGCTCGCTGCTGCCGATCCCCGGGTGAAGCTGGTGGACAACCCCTCGAACGACGTTCCGATCGGACTCAACAAGGCGATCCGGCTGAGTCGGCACCCGATCGTGGTCAGGGTGGACGCCCACGCCGTGCTGCCGAACGACTACACCCGGCGCCTGGTCACGATGCTGTACGAGACCGGCGCGGCGAACATCGGCGGGGTGATGCGGGCGGTCGGCAACACGCCGTTCCAGCAGGCGGTCGCGCGCGTCTACAACTCGCCCTGGGGCCTGGGCGGCGGCCAGTTCCACGGCGCAAGGGAGGCCGGGCCGTCCGAGACCGCCTACCTCGGCGTGTTCCGGCGCGAGGTGCTGGACGAGGTCGGGCTCTACGACGAGACGATGCGCCGCGCGCAGGACTGGGAACTGAACTCCCGGATCATCGCCGCGGGCCACCTGATCTGGTTCACCCCCGACGTCGAGGTCGAGTACCGGCCGAGAGCCACCCCGGCCAAGCTGGCCAGGCAGATGCTGGCGACCGGCGTGTGGCGGGGCCACCTCGTCCGCAAGCAGGGCCGCACTCCCCTGAAGTACCTGGCACCGCCGGCGGTGGTCCTCGCCCTGGCGGTATCGGTCGTGACCGCCGTCCTTCAGGTGTTCGGGGTGGCGCGCAGCGGGCCCTCGGGTCTGCTCCGACTCAGCCACCTCGCGTGGCCGGGTTACCTGGGTGGGGCGGCCGTGGTCGCGTCCACGTCCCTGGGTGGACGCACACTCACCGACAAGGCGCTCAACCTCGTCGTGCTGGTAATCGTGCACCTGAGCTGGGGGCTCGGCTTCATCCGGGGCTGGACCAGCGGCGCCGAGTCCGTGGTCGACACCTCACGCGTGCGTCCGGCCTGATCGGGGCGAGCCCGACGCCGGGCTGAATCGGCCGCGGGGACTGCGAGAGGGTGCTCCGGCCGGAACTGGAGAAACCACCCACCCCACAGCTCAGAAGATCGGGACGCGGCCCAGCCGGGCCATCTCCGCGACGGTCCGCCAGCGCATCGGGTGCCGGGGGCCGGGATCGGTCCGCCAGCCCTCAGCGAAGCCTCGCAGCCAGATCCTGAGGTTGGCCAGGTTCCGCGTGCGCACCAGCGCGGCCCCCAGCCACACTCCGCAGTAGACCGGCACCAGCGGCCATGGGAGGTTGCGTCGGGCCAGCCAGACCCGGTTGCGCGCATTCATCCGGTAGAACACGGCGTGCCGGGTGGCCTGGGTCGCCGGGTGGCAGGCCTCGATCTGCTTGGCATACACCAGCGACCAGTCCGCGTCGAGCAGCCGCATGGCCAGGTCGATCCCCTCGTGCCCGTACCAGAAGTGGCCGGGCCAGCCGCCCACCTCGTCGAAGGCGGACCTGCGGATCATGCACAGCGCTTCCCAGAAGACGGCGACCCGCCCGCCGGAGCCTCCGTCCCCCGTGCGCAGCCGCGGCGTCCAGCGGCGGGGCGGCGTGAGGCCGTCCGGATCGACACCGCGGGGTTGGCAGACGGCGACCCGTTCGTCCGCGAACACGGCCGCCATCCGGGAGAGCACGTCCTCGCGGGGCAGGAACGCGTCGTCGTCGTAGAAGAAGATCAGTTCGCCAGTGGTCAGTGCCGCGCCGATGTTGCGGCCCTCCGGGATGCCGACGTTCTCCACCAGGTGGTGGGTGCGGACCCAGTCCGGCACACCCTGAGGCGCCCAGCCGTTGCCCACCAGCACCGTGTCCAGCTGGACTCCGGACTGGGCGTGCAGGGTCTCCAGCGCCTTCGCCAACTCGACCGGCCGATTGCCCATCGAGAGGACGACGACGCCGATGGTCGGAAGATCTTCGGCGTCCTTCATTCCCGGCAGGCTAGTCCCTGTCCGGGCCGCGAGGCCTCCTCGACACCGCTGCGGAGGAAAATCGGTTCGCCGGGGCGGTCAGGCGAGCTTCGCCGCCAGGTTGTCATCGAGCGCGGCCAGGAACTCCTCCGTGGTCAGCCAGGGCTGATCGGGCCCGACCAGCAGGGCGAGGTCCTTGGTCATGCTGCCCGATTCCACGGTCTCGATGCAGACCTGCTCGAGCGCCTCAGCGAAGCCGGTCACCTCGGGGGTTCCGTCCAGCTTGCCGCGGTGCTTGAGACCACCGGTCCAGGCGAAGATCGAGGCGATCGGGTTGGTGGAGGTGGGCTTGCCCTGCTGGTGCATCCGGTAGTGCCGGGTGACCGTGCCGTGGGCGGCCTCGGCCTCGACCGTCTTCCCGTCCGGGGTCATCAGCACCGAGGTCATCAGGCCCAGCGAGCCGAAGCCCTGAGCGACCGTGTCGGACTGGACGTCGCCGTCGTAGTTCTTGCACGCCCAGACGTAGCCGCCCTCCCACTTCATCGCGGACGCGACCATGTCGTCGATCAGCCGGTGCTCGTAGGTGAGGCCCCGAGCGGCGAACTCGGCGGCGAACTCGGCCTCGAACACCTCGGCGAAGATGTCCTTGAAGGCGCCGTCGTAGGCCTTCAGGATCGTGTTCTTCGTGGACAGGTAGACCGGGTAGTCGCGCATCAGCCCGTAGCTGAAGGACGCCCGCGCGAAGTCGCGGATGGACTGGTTGAAGTTGTACATGCCCATCGCGACGCCGCCGTCCTCGCCATAGTTGGCGACCACGTGCTGGATCGGCTCGGAGCCGTCGGACGGGGTGAACGTGATGGTCAGCTGGCCGGCGCCGGGCACCTTGAAGTTGGTCGCCTTGTACTGGTCGCCGTGGGCGTGACGACCGATCACGATCGGCTTGGTCCAGCCGGGCACCAGCCGCGGGATGTTCGAGATGATGATCGGCTCGCGGAACACCACGCCGCCCAGGATGTTGCGGATCGTCCCGTTCGGGGACACCCACATCTTCTTCAGGCCGAACTCCTCCACGCGGGCCTCGTCCGGGGTGATCGTGGCGCACTTCACGCCGACGCCCTCACGCTTGATCGCGTTCGCCGCGTCCACGGTGACCTGGTCTTCGGTGGCGTCGCGGTGCTCGATGCTCAGGTCGTAGTAGTCGAGGTTCACGTCGAGGTAGGCCGTGATCAGGCGGTCCTTGATGAACTGCCAGATGATCCGGGTCATCTCGTCCCCGTCCAGCTCCACCACCGTGCCGACGACCTTGATCTTCGCCATCCCCTGACCTTCCTGCTCGCGACGTTGCCCAAAACATACCGTGGCGGGACGCTACCCTTTCAGCCGTGATCGACTCGACCCACTGGCTGCTCACCCTGTCCTGCCCGGACCGTCCCGGGATCGTGCACCAGGTGACCGGCGCCATCGTGGAGGCGCGCGGCAACATCACCGAGCTCCAGCAGTTCACCTCCACCGAGTCGGGCCGTTTCTTCATGCGGGTACAGGTGCAGTCGGGGTTCGACCGGTCGCACTTCGAGCGTGACTTCGCAGCGATCGCCGACGGACTCGGTGCCCACTGGGTGCTCGACTACGTCGGACGCCGCCGGCGCACGCTGGTCCTGGCCAGCAAGGCCGGCCACTGCCTGAACGACCTGCTGTTCCGGCAGCGGTCGGGCTACCTGCCGATCACGATCCCGAAGATCATCGCGAACCACCCGGACCTGTCCGACCTGGCCAGCTTCTACGGCATCCCGTTCGAGCAGCACGAGGTGACGCCGGAGAGCAAGGCAGAGGTCGAGCGGCACATCCTCGACGTGGTCGCAGAGCACGACATCGAGCTGGTCGTGCTGGCCCGCTACATGCAGATCCTGTCCCCCTCGCTGTGCGAGGAACTCGCCGGCAGGGCGATCAACATCCACCACTCGTTCCTGCCCGGCTTCAAGGGGGCCAACCCCTACCGGCAGGCCCACTCGCGCGGGGTGAAGCTGATCGGCGCTACCGCGCACTTCGTCACCTCCGATCTCGACGAGGGCCCGATCATCGAGCAGAACGTGCGCCGGGTCGATCACAGCATGGAGGTGGCCCAGCTCGTCGCGATGGGTCAGGAGCAGGAGAGCCGGACGCTGACCGAGGCGGTCAAGCTGTTCGCCGAGCATCGCGTCCTGCTGGACGGCGGGCGCACGGTCATCTTCCGCTAGTTCCTCGACAAAGTGGCCACTATCGGCCGACTACGGCCTCTACGGGCCACTTTGCGGCGTCAGGCGTCGTCGCCCGGGCCGGGATCGCCCTGCTCGGCGTCCTCGGGCATCCACCAGTTGCGGACGCCGTCCAGTTCGAACAGCTGCCAGCCGGCCTCGGGCGTGCCGTCCACGATGATGATCCCGGTGTTGTCCAGGTGCCCTTCGCCGAGCGCCGCTACGAACCCGGGCACGCGGGTGGTCGCCCACGTGCGCAGCGCCGCACCGTGGCTGACCACCATCGCGACCCGGTGGCCACCGGCCGCGACCTCGGCAATGGCCGCGTCGTAACGTGCGAAGAACTCGGCGGCGTCCTCACCGCCCGGGATGCGGGCCGCGAGATCGCCGGAGTGCCACCTGATCAGCGTCCCGACGTAGCGCGTGGCATCCGGGGACATCTCGTCCGCACCCGCAGAGATCTCCCGTAGCCCCGGCAGCACCGTGAACTCCAGCGCCCGGGCCTGGGCGAACGGCGCTGCGGTCTGCTGGGTGCGGACCAGGTCGGAGGTGAAGATCGCCTCAACAGGGAACGCGGCGAGCCGCTCGACCAGCGCCTCCGCCTGGGCCCGGCCGGCCTCGTCCAGGTCGGCCCCGGGTACCGCGGTGTCGAGCACAAGGCCCACGTTCGAGGTGGTCCTGCCGTGGCGAACGAGGATCAGGCGCATGGCTGCCAGAGTAACCGCTGCGGCGGCCCTTCCCACGCGCTGTCTGGATCCGCCGCTCAGTCGCCCTGCACCACGAGGTCGGTGGGATCGCTCAGGGTGCTCTGGTCCGGGTACCCGGACCGGGTAGCGGAGACCGAGGGACCCAGCGGCTACCGTTGAGGCGGCCCGGGCGCCCGGATCGGGTCGCTGGAGGGACAGTGAAGAATCGCGTCGCCGCGCTGATCGCGGTATGTCTGGTGCCGCTCGCGGCGTGCACTTCGCCGGCCCCCTCCCCGACGTCCGTGCCGTCGACGACCGTGCCTTCCGGCAGCGCCACCACGACGACCGCGACTCCGGACAACTCACCGACACCCTCGGCGTCGCCGACCTCGGGCGGCAGGCCGTCGGCGCTGCCCGCCGTGGTGGTCCTGAGCGGCACCGCCATCGGCAACCTCCCTCTCGGCAAGGCGCCGGCCACCGTCGTCGACCCGCTGGTCGTGGCGCGACTGGGCAAGGCGAAGGTCGGCCAGCCCGAACTGTGCCGCTCCGCGACCGACCGGACGGCCCTGGCGACGGTAGCGCACAGCTGGCCCGGCTTCGCTGTGCGCTACGGCAGCAGCGGCAGCGCTGCAGTCGCGATCGGCTGGACCGTCGACCTCACCGATGTCCCGGACGGGTTCGAGCTGGACGCCCGGCTGCCGTGGCGGCCGACGTTCTCCGCCCTCAAGCACCTGGACGGGGTCGAGTTCAGCACCGAATCGGGCGTCCGCTACGCCGAACTCCCCCGCGAGCGGATCACCTGGTCCGGCCCGGTCGCCGCGGCCCGTCCAGACACCCTCGACGGCGGCACCCGGCTGACCTGTGGGTGATCGGTCCTGGGCGCTACCGGCGGCGGCCCAAGCGCCGTCCCGGATCAGCCGGTGACCACCGGCGTCGGATCGGAGTCCCGCACGTCCGGGTTGTAGCCGGACCGCGTCGCCGTCACCCGGACCAGCACCGCGCAGCCCACGTCGGCGGACGCCAGCGTGTAGGTCACCTTCGTCGCCTTGTCGATGGCCGCAGCTGCGGACGCCCCGCAGGTGCGGTACCAGCGGTATCCGAAGCTTGCCGCGGGGTCGTAGCTGCCCGGTCGGGCCGTGAGTACCGAGCCCTTCACGGCCTCACCGTCGATGGTAGGGGCCGCAGTGGCCGAGAAGTCCGCGCGGACGACCGTGCCGGTCGCAGCGGAGGCGCTCGTTGCGCTCTGGTAGTCGGCCCGGGACGCGGTCACCTTGACCAGGAGCCGCGCTCCCGCGTCGGCCGGCTGCACCGCGTAGTCCTCGGCCCGGGCGCCGCTGATCGCGACGGTCTTCCCGCCGGCCACCCGGTACCACTGGAAGCTGACCGAATCCGGCTCCGGATCCCAGTCGGGGGTGGATGCGTGCAGGGTCTGGGCCACCACCGGGTCCGGAGACGGGCTGATCGTGGGCAGGGAGGTCGGGGCGAAGCTCAGCTTCACCACCGGCGCCGTGCGTGCGGAGTACCGCGACGTCGACTTCTGGCCGTCCGCGGAGCCGGTCACCTTCACCCGGAGCTTGGCGCCGAGGTCGTCCCTGGTCACGTCGTAGGACCTGCCCGTCGCGCCTGCGATCGCCCGGGAGCCGCGGTACCACTGGTAGGCGAAGGCGGGCTGGCCCTGGACGGACTTCCAGGCGCCCGGGTCGACGGTCAGGGTCGCGAAGAGCTTTGGGCTCCGGTCGTCCACCGTCGGCGTCGCGCCGGTCACCGCGGACGGCGCCCGCGAGACGACCGTCACCTGGCCCTCCACGTCACCGCCGGCCACCGTCCGCACCGGCCCGGACCCGTCGTAGGCGCGGACGCCGACGAGCTTCCAGGTGTAGGTGCCGGCCGGGACCACCGCGCCGTGGCTGTCGCGCCCGTTCCAGGTCACCCGGATCGACCCGTCGCCGTCGGGATCTACCGCCGGCAGGTCGACCGTGCTTGCGCCACCGGTGATCCGGAGCACCCCGCCGGTCGCGGCCAGCGCCTTGCTGGCGTCCAGCTCGAACGACCACTTCGCCGACTTCGGCCGGTTGTAGAAGAGCTTCGGCGCGAGCACGCCCAGCTCGAGCGGGCTCGACACATCCGAGGACGCGGTGGAGAGGTTGTCGAGGTCGACCACGACGAGTTCGGAATCGGTGGTGTAGGCGAGCCGGTGCACGCCGTCGGTCGTGGCCGCCCGCCAGGGATCGGAGAACGAGGCGGTCTGGTCGGTGCGGAAGTTCCATACTTCGAGCCGGGTATTGCCGGTGTTGGCGTCGTCGACGGCGATCACGGCGAACCCGTCCCCGATCGCCTCGGGGGAGCCGTCATGGGTGTAGACGTGGGCACCATCACTGGAGAGCACGACCGCGCTGCCGTCGGCGTCCTCGCCGAGCAGCCAGGTTCCCCACAACCCGGTGATGGTCACCCCGGCCGGCGCCGTGACCGTGTTGCTGGTGCCGTCCTCGAGGTTACTCAGGGTGACGTCCCGTCCGCTCTGCCGCACCAGGACCGGGCCGAACAGGGCCACGATGTCCTTGCCTCCGGCGAGCCACGCACCGTCGACCCGCCGCGCCGAGGTACGGCCGCCGTCGGTGGTCAGGTAGTAGGGACCGCTGAGGGCTCCCAGGCCGGCCGTGGTCGGAAGCTTGCGGACGGTCTTTCCCGCGTCCTGCAGGATGAGCGTTCCGGTGGTCCCCGCGACGAGCGTGCGTCCGGCGGAGACGGAGACCTGCCGGGCCCGCGGCGAGAAGGTCTGGTCCTCGCCGATCGTGTCGCCGACCGTACGACGCCACGCCTGCGACCCGCTAGCCCCCTGCGCCGGGCGGTCGTCCAGTCCGGTGATGCTCGCCGCGGTGAGCTGCAGGTCGCGCACAGAAGCGGTCACCTGCGGGTAGCCGAACAGCGTCGAAACCCTCTTCTTCGCCGGGTCGTACTTGACGACGAAGCCACCGGCGCTGGTCAGCATCAGGCCGAGCGGCCAGGTGCTGTCGCCGCGTCCGACCAGCCGCAGCGACTGCATCGACGATGTCCGCGTGACCAGCTTCGGCGTGGCGGGGCTGGTCGTCCCGGTGACCACGTACTGGACGAGGGCTGCGGAGGGCGTCTTGTGCAGCGAGACGAGCGTCCAGTTGCTGCCCAGGGACAGCTCAGCGGTCGCCCTGGAGTAGTCACCCTTCTTCACGGTGACGCAGGAGGAGCGCGAGGACGCGGCAATGCCGCGGAAGCAGAGCTGGGCGCGCGAGGTCGTGCCGGTCAGGTAGACGACCTGCCCGCCCCGCAGCGCGCCCGCGGCCAGGCCGGCGACGGCCACGGAGTCGCCCGCGGTCCCGTCCAGCGGGATCCGGTCGAGGTAGCCCTGGCCCAGCTTGTCGTTCGAGCCGGACACGCGGGTGACCCGGAGCGCACTGGAGTCTGCGCTGATCTCGAAGGAGCGCGTGGGTGTCCCAGTGATCGTGTGGTCGGGGAGCTGGAGCGTGTGGGTGGACCGGTCCGCGTACGCCTGAGCGGCGTAACCACCCGCGTCGGCGAAGATGGCCGCCGCCGGGCCGACCGCCGTCAGCGATGCCGCATCGATCCGCACCGGGTCGTCGGTGCTGCGCGTGTCGAAACGGTAGGCGTAGACGTTGCTGAAGTCCCCGGTGTCGTCGCCCTGGAACTCGTCGGCGTAGTACATCACCCCGCCGCCCACGTAGCGGACCTTGCCGGAGCGGAAGAACGGCACTCCGGCCAGCTCCTCCCGTTGTGCACCGGCGGCGGTGACGAGCTCGTAGGCCTCGTCGCCCTCGTCTCCCACCGCGATGATCATCGACTCCCCGGTGGCTGCGACGATGGTCGGCTCGCTCCCCGTCGTCGGCAGATCGACCCGCGCCTCGCCGTCCACTGCTCCGGCCGGTGGGGCCAGCAGGACCGGCCCGCCCAGCCCGAGGGCCAGCGCGACCAGCGTGGCGGCTGCGCGGCGGTGCCCACCCGCACCGCGCCGTCCGGGTTCACGCCGCCCGAACGCATCGAGTTCATGCCCGTCTCCCTCTGTTTGTCCCCCGCAGCAGGCGTGGCGGCCGCGACGCTATCACCCCGGTGTTCGCTTCGGGCAGGGTATTGACCCATCGGCGACCGGCGCGCGCTGAGCCCGCCTCCTGCTCACGCGACGGCCCGCGTCCATGCCGACCCACGGGCCAGCGGGTCGTAGCCGTCCCGCTGGGCGGTGACCACAACCCGCAGTCTGGCCCCCGCGTCGGCGGGCTGAACCTGATAGCTCGCGCCCGCGTCGCCACTGCCGCTCGCCACCACGGTCGCACCCGCGTACCAGGTGTAAGACAGCGTCGCGTCTGCAGGACGCACCCGCGCGGCCACCGAGAGGAGCTGGCCCACCTGCGGCGTGGTGTCGGAGATCCGGACGCTGCCGAGCTTCGCCCGGCCGAGCCGGTGCTGGGTGACCGTGACCGTGCCGCCGGGGAGCTGGTTCCCGTCGATCGCCCGCAGCGCTCCGGAGCCGTCCGAGGCCGCGGCGGAGAGCTGCCAGGTGTACGTACCGGCGGGGGCGTAGCTGCCGTCGTCGAGCTTCCCGTCCCAGGTCACGCCGCGCAGCGACCCGTCCATCGCCGCGGGCGTCGCCAGGGCGCGGGTGTGGCCCGCGGCGTCCCTGATCACCAGCTGCCCACGCACGAACGGCTTCGTTGCGTCCACCTGCAGCGACCAGGAGCAGGCCCAGGCGTTGCAGCCGTCCGGGGCGACCGACCCGAGCACGCGGGGCGCGGAGGCGCCCGTCCCTGCGATCTCGCGCACCACGAGATCGGTGTCGGTGGCGTAGGCGATCCGTCCGGAATCCACGGCAGGGTAGCTGTACCGCGCGGCCCCGGGCAGACCGGACAACTCACCGGTGGCCAGGTTCCAGGCCCGCGCGGTGTAGGTATCGGACTCGATGTCGCAGACGACGGCGAGCCCGTCACCCAGGTCGGCGAGCAGCCCGGTGACCGGCGTGCTCCAGACGGGTGCGGACCCGATCCGGGTCACACGCGCCGAAAGGGAGACGTCGAACTCCTCGCCCGAGATCCGGTAGGTCAGGAAGGTTACGCCGAGCCAGTCGCCCCAGAGCTGGGCCGAGACCGGCACAGCGTTCTCGCCCTGGTCGTCGGGCAGCGGTACGTCGCGGCGGTACCCCGGGTCCGCCAGGTCGGTGACCACCAGCGCGGACCTGTCCGGTGCGAGCGACAGCAGGCGCGTGCCGAAGTTGTCGGTCACCGCGCCGGACACCCTCTTCAGGGACGCGAGCGGCGCCCCGATCCAGGTGGAGGTGGTCGCGAGCACGAGCGGGTGTGGTCCGCTGAGACTGGTCAGCGTGCCCGTCCTGCGCACCCGGGACGACTTCTGCCCGTCGTCGAAGAGCACCAGTCCGGAACGCCCGCTGGTCGCCACCCGGGCTGCCGAGGCCGCGACATCGGTGACCTCGGTGCCGAGCAGGGTCTCCGGGCCGATTCCGGACGGGGTCAGCGTCCGCTGCCAGGCGGTGAAGCCCGCTCCGGATGAACGGGCGTCCGTTCCGACGACCCGGTCCGCGGCGAGGCCGAGCATGCCCGGAACCGCCGGAGCAGTCAGCGCGGCGGAGCGGAGCACCAGCCGGTGCTCCGCGCTCACCGAGTACAGCGGGCCACCGCCAGAGACACCGAGGGAGAGCAGTGGCTCTGCCGGGTCGCCGATCGGATGGGACGTGCTGACCACGGAGAGACGCCCGGGCAGGCGGACCCTGCCCGGCGCGCAGGCCGTGGCGTCCGCGCACGTGTACACCCGCGCGCCGACGGTGACGACGAGCGCACCACCCATCCGTTCGGCGTACACCCGGGTGCTGCGCCCGGCCGGGACGAGCTTCCGGCACGACGAGGTGGACGCCGCGAGGTCACGCACGCAGCGGTTCACCGAGGCAGCGGTCCGGTAGGCGTACTCGAGGCTTGTGGAGTCCAGCAGGTGCACGAAGAGCAGGTCGCCGGGCACGCGGAACGCCGCCGGGCCGGCACTGCCGTCCAGGGCGACCGGGTCGACGTCCGTGGCCAGTCCCACCCATCCGCTGCCGCCGTAGGAGCGCAGGTGGTAGGCGAAGCCGGCGTCCATTGCCCAGCGGTCGGTCGCGGACCGGGTGTGGGACGGTGCGGCGGGCAGGTCGGCCCACTCGGGCAGGGTGGTCGCCGTCGCAACCAGGCCGGCGTCCAGGGCGCCGAGCACGACCCGACCGGAGTCCTGCAACAGCATGTGGGTGTCGGTCAGGGCCACGAGCTCCGCCTCGGCGTCCGTGCGCACCCGGGACAGGTCGACGTCGCGGGACGCGCCGGAGCCGAGGTCGACCACGACCCCGCGACCGGACCACACGCGGAACGCGGCGACACCGTTGGCGACGTAGTCGGGGTGATCGACGCCGGAGGCGCCGCTCAGTGCGGGCCGCACCGTCCGCCAGGTGGCGCCGAAGTCGGTGGAGAGCCGGTAGGTGGTGCCGGCGAAGGTGAGGATCGAACGTCCGGACGCGGCGACCAGGTCGGTCTGCACGGTCGTCTCGGCGAGCGGCGTACTCCAGTCGTGGAGAATGGTCGCCGCTGCAGGGGACGCCGGAAGGAGACCTGCGCAGAGTAGGGCCACGCCTGTGGCCGCCACCGCACGGTGGTACGCGAAAGCTCGCATCGTCGCTCCTCGATCGGTCCGGGATCTGGACCGGTTGTCGGATTTCGCGGCGTGCGATTCCCCCCGCGTGTGAGGGTATCGGCCGGGCGCTCGCCTGCCACAGTCCCCGGAAGGGCTACTGCGGTGGCGGATGTGATCAGGGTCTGGGTACCGCTGCGGTCGGCTTCGAGTACTTCCAGGCCGTGTTGTAGCCGTCCTTGGTGCCGGTGACCTTCACCTTCAGCTGGTAGCCCACATCGCCGGACTGCACGGTGTAGGTCGGGTCGGTGCGGGTCGAGGTCACCGCATAGGACTTCGACTTCTTCACCTTGTACCAGCGATAGGTGAAGCCGACCGGGGCCGGCTCCCAGGTCCGCGGGGTCGCGGTGAGCGTGTCGCCAACCCGGGGGGTGGGGTCGTCGATCGTGGGCGTGGGCTTCTGGGTGAAGGACGCCTTCTTCACCGTGTACGTCGACCGGGACGTCTTGGTGGTGCCCTTCCAGCCGTCGTATGTGCCGGTCGCGGTCACGCTCAGCTTCGCGCCCACATCGGCCGGATCCACCTTGTAGCGGCATTCCGTCGCGCCGGAGATATCCACCGTGCCCTTGCTGGTGGTGCGCCGCCACTGGCAGGCCACCGTCGCGCCCGAGGGAGACCATGTGCCGGTCTTCGCGGTCAGAGTCTGGGCCACCGTGGGGGTGGTGTCGGAGATCGTCGGGGTGGAGCCGCCGACCGTGCCGAGGAAGGCCTTGATCACAGCGAACGTGCCCGAGACCCCGTCAGTGCCGTCGGCCGGGTCGCCGAAGTCCGAACTGCCGTCAACGCGGGTCACGTTGCCGCTGCCGTCCTGCGCGGTGGCGACCAGCTTCCATGCGTAGGTGCCGGTGACGACGTCGTTCCCTGCCTCGTCCCTGCCATCCCAGGCGATGCCCCGTACCGACCCGTCGTCGCTGGCCGCGACGGTGAAGGTCCGGACGACGTCACCGGCGGCGTTGCTGATCGTGAGGGTGCCCCCGGCGAGCGGTTTGGTGGTGTCGATCTCCGGCACCCAGGAGCGGGTGCTGGTGATCAGGTTCAGGCTGCTGGGCGCGAGGATGCCGAGCATGCGCGGGGCGGAGGTGGGCGCGACCGTGAGGGGACGGACCACGAGCTCGGTTGCGGTGGAGTAGGCCAGCCGGGCCGTCCCGTCGGTGACCACGGCGTCCCAGTCGGCGTCGGGGACGCTCTCGGTCGCCTGGGTGGCCGGGTTCCACACCTCCAGCCGGAGCGCGTCGTTGTCGTCGTAGTACTGGATGGCGACGAAGCTGTCGCCGTAGTCGACGGGCAGGCCGTAACGCTCGTAGACCTGGTCGGTGCGGTAGTTGATCGCCAGGGTGTAGGGGATGTAGTGCGAGTCGAAGGTGTAGCCGAACACCCAGTCACCCCACAGCCCGCCGAGACTGAACCCCTGCAGCCGATACTTCACCGGCACGTTCACCCGCGCGGACTGCTTCGTGACCAGGTCGTACACGTCGTAGCGGCCAAGGGAGGCGTTGGTCCGCATCAGGATCAGCGAACCGAACAAGCCCCGGATGGTCGCCTGCTTGAGCGCCTTTCCGTCGACCTGCGTCGCCTGGATGTAGGACAGCGTGTACGCCGGGTAATAGGGACCGCTGATCAACCCGGGCAGCGAGCCGTACTTGCTCTTCGAGAGCGTGCGGACGAGGTCGCCCCGGTCGTACAGCCGCAGCTTGCTTCCGTCGTCGAGGAGGGTCCTGGCCCCGGAGGTGCCCACGTCCTCCGCCCGCGGGAACGGCCGCTCCTCCTCGCCGATCGCGGTGGCGGAGACAGGGCGCTGCCACGCCTGGAGGTCCGACCCGCCCACCTCGGGGCGCTCGTCGAGACCGGTGACCCGGTCGGGGGTGAGTTCAAGGACGTCGACCCTGCTGGCGACATCGGGGTAGCCGTAGAGCTTGCTGATCCTGCCGTCGTCGCCGACGGCGCCAACATAGCCGGCCTGACCGGTACCGACAGTGGCGAGCAGCCGGGTGGCGTCGCCGGCCGGGTACAGCGTCGTGGCGTCGTCGGTCTTCACCCTGGTTGGCGATTCGGGCGTGTCGGTGCCAGGAACCAGGTATTCGTACGTGCCCGAGCCCGAGGACAGCGACCAGTACAGCCAGCCGGCCCCGGAGTGGATCTCGGTCCAGGCGTCGCGCTGGTCACCGCTCCCCGGCGCCTTCGCAACGACGCAGTTGTCGGCCGAGGACAGCCAGGACGGGTTGTCCGCGATGGGGCGGAAGCAGAGATGGAGGCCCTCGGTGTCGGCGGCCATCGTGACCACCTGGCCGTCGCGCAGGGTCGCGTCCAGCAGGCCGGGCACGGACACCCGGTCCAGGGTGGCCGGGTCACCGTTCAGCGGCACCACGTCGAGGTAGCCGGTGCCAGGACGGCCGCTGGAGGTGGTGGTGAGCGCGGCGAACAGGGCCACCTCCTGCCCGGCCAGGACGACCTGCACGTACGGGCTGCCGGATGTCGGCGCGGTGTACTCCAGATCGCGGGTCGTCGCCGAGGCGAGGTCCTCGGCGTGGTAGCCGCCGCCGTCGCGGTAGACCGCGGTCTGCGGGTCGGCGGCCTCGAGGCCACTGCCGGGCAGCCGGACCGGATCGGCAGTCTCGCCGCTGGCGAGGTCGGTGCGGTACACGTTGGTGAAGTCGCCGCTGTCGTCGTAGCCGCTCGAGGAGGCGACGAGCGTGCCGCCACGCGCATCTGCGATCGTGCCGTCGGCCAGCCACGGCACGGCCAGCGGAGTGACGGCGCCGGTCGGGTCGGCCACGACCAGCTCGGGCAGCGTGCCGGTGCTCACGTCGAGAACGGTCAGGTCACCGGACGCGGCGGCAACCGTCGGCGTCGAGATGGTCCTGGGCAGCGGCACCCGCAGGTCGGAATCCTCCGCGGCAGCGGGCGGGACGGAGAGTGTCGACATGGTCGCGACCAGCGCGAACGTGGCCAGCACCGCGGCTGCGCGGCTCCCGTGCCTCGTTGCCGGGCGTCCGGCTCGCAGCATCGCAGCTCCTGTTGTCGCGTCTGACCGGAACGCCCACCAGCGGGCCGCAGGCCCGAGCGCTCCCCCGCTCCCGCAAGGATAGCGGTTGGCCTGCGGATCGTCGGTCAGGATCCCGGGCGGGGCCGGGTCCGGTGCACCAATTCCCGCCCGCTGCGGGCGGGGCCTGGAAGCAGTGCCGCAATGGTCGGGCCAACTGCTAGCGTCTCCAGAGGACACTCACCAGCCACACATCTCATCGAGGAGCACATCGTGAGCCAGACCCCCGTCAAGGTAGCGGTCACCGGCGCAGCCGGGCAGATCTGCTACAGCCTGCTGTTCCGCATCGCCAGCGGCGCGCTGCTGGGCCCCGACCAGCCCGTCGAACTGCGCCTGCTGGAGATCACTCCTGCGCTGAAGGCGCTCGAGGGCGTCGTCATGGAACTGGACGACTGCGCCTTCCCGCTGTTGAGCAAGGTCGAGATCGGCGATGACGCCACCAAGGTCTTCGACGGCGTGAACCTCGCCATGCTGGTGGGCGCCCGCCCCCGCACCGCGGGCATGGAGCGGGCCGACCTGCTGAGCGCGAACGGCGCCATCTTCACCGCGCAGGGCAAGGCCCTCAACGAGGTGGCTGCGAGCGACATCAAGGTGCTGATCACCGGCAACCCCGCGAACACCAACGCGCTGATCGCCATGAGCAACGCGCCCGACATCCCCAACAGCCGGTTCAACGCCCTGACCCGGCTCGATCACAACCGTGCGATCAGCCAGGTGGCGCAGAAGGCCGGCGTGCCGGTGACCTCGGTGAAGCACATGACCATCTGGGGCAACCACTCCGCGAGCCAGTACCCCGACCTGTTCCACGCCGAGATCGACGGCAAGAACGCCGCAGAGGTGATCAACGACCAGGCCTGGCTCGAGAGCGACTTCATCCCGACCGTCGCCAAGCGGGGCGCGGCGATCATCGCGGCTCGCGGCTCCTCCTCCGCCGCGTCGGCGGCCAACGCCACCGTCGAGCACATGCACGACTGGGTGCTCGGCTCGGCCGAGGGCGACTGGATCTCCATGTCGGTGCCCTCCGACGGCTCCTACGGCGTCCCCGAGGGCCTGATCTCGTCCTTCCCGTGCGTGGTGAAGAACGGCACCTACGAGATCGTCCAGGGCCTGGAGATCAACGAGTTCAGCCGCGCGAAGATCGATGCCTCCGTTGCGGAACTGGTCGACGAGCGCGCCGCCGTCACCGAACTCGGCCTGATCTGATCCTCACGGTTCGTCCCATGGCGGGGGCGCGGGGCTGGTACCCGCGCCCCCGCTGCGTCGACAGACCTGTATGGACTTGCCCGGGTGGGCCCGGACCACTCGCGACGGCGCTATGGTGCCGGGTGTCCACATGCTCTCGGGGGGAGCGGACACCACCATCCGCCTGACCACCAGGAGACTGAGAGCATGCGCACGCGCACCCGGTCGACTCTGCGCGGCATCGCCGCCGGAGCCGTCCTCACCGCCCTGATCGGCACCAGCCTGGCCGTGCCGGCCGGCGCCGCACCGATCGACACCCGGTCCAAGTTCAAGGTGGCCGGCCTCACCGACCAGTCCCGGGTGATCAAGGGCCATTACCTGGTCCAGCTCCAGGGCAAGCCGCTGGCCCGTGGCGGCAGCCGGACCCTGAACAGGGCCAGCGCCGACACCGCCCGGACGGCGGCGGCCAGCGCAGGAGTCACCGTGAAGTCCAGCTTCTCCACGCTGTGGAACGGGCTGAGCGTGACGGCCTCGGACACCCAGATCAGGAAGCTCGCCCAGTCGTCCGTGGTGACCGCCGTGTACCCCGTGCTCAAGGTGTCGCTGCCGAAGGACGTGACGAGCAGAGCGGACGCCGCAGCGGCCGTCAGCGAGGTCGCCGCGACTGACACCGGCTTCACCGGTGAGGGGATCAAGGTCGGGGTGATCGACACCGGCATCGACTACAACAACCTCGACCTCGGCGGCTCCGGAACCCAGGGCAACGACGCGGACTTCGGCTCCAGCGCGCCGCGGGTGAAGTACGGCTACGACTTCGTCGGCGACGACTACGACTCCGCCGGTCAGTACGGCTCGGCCAACCCGGAGCCCGATGCCTATCCCGACGACTGCTACGGCCACGGAACCCACGTCGCCGGCATCATCGGAGCCGAGGGCGCCGGCGCCGCCGACAGCGTCACCGGCGTCGCACCGAAGGTCACCTTCGGCGCCTACCGGGTGTTCGGCTGCGAGGGCAGCACGGGTACGGACATCCTGCTCCAGGCCATGTCTCGCGCACAGAGCGACGGCATGGACATCGTGAACATGTCGATTGGCAGCGACTTCGGCTCCTGGCCCGACTACCCGGACGCGGTCGCGGCCGCCAACCTGGTCGACGCTGGCGTCATCGTGGTCGCCGCCGCGGGCAACAGCGGCGACACCGGGCTGTTCTCCGCCGGCAGTCCCGGCGTCGGCTCGGGCGTGATCTCGGTGGCCTCGTACGAGTCCGAGGCGATCCGCGCGAAGGCCCTCTCGGTCGGCGAGAGCAAGATCGTCTACGCCGCGGTCGAGGGCACGGCCGATGCGCCCGCGGACAACACGACCAGCCTGAACCTGGTGAATGCTTCCAGCAGCACCGCATGCAAGACGCTGACCGGCGTCGGGCCGGGCACCGCGATCCTGGTCAAGCGCGGAACCTGCGCGATGAGCACCAAGGTGAAGTACGCCGAGGCTGCGGGCGCTGCAGCAATGGTGCTCTACGACACCGCGTCCGGGTTGTTCGACTACAGCACGGGCGCGGACACCTTCGACATCCCGGCGGTGAGCATCAGCGGCAGCCAGGGTTCCGCCCTCGCGGCGTTGATCAAGAAGTCCGGACCCCAGACCTTGACCTGGCTGGACGTGCAGTCCGATCTCGCGAACCCGAACGGCGGCAAGCTCTCGACCTTCAGTTCCGCAGGGCTTGCCGCGGACCTGGGCCTGGTACCGACGATCTCTGCCCCCGGCGGGAACATCTACTCCACGCTTCCGATCGAGCTCGGCAGCCACGGCAACATGTCGGGAACCTCGATGGCCGCCCCGTACGTCGCCGGTTCCGCAGCCCTGCTGCTGCAGGCGAAGCCGGCCCTGAAGGGGCATCCGGCCGAGGCGGCCCGGCTGCTCTACAACACGGCGGTCCCGGTGGCGAAGTCCACCGAGTCGGGAGTCACCAAGTACCCCGAGGCCGTCTTCCGGCAGGGGGCCGGGCTGGTGAAGGCCGCCAACGCGATCGCCGCGGCCGACGGCGTGACCGCGTCGCCCTCCGTCCTCGAGCTGGGCGAGGGGACCTCCCACACCGTCACCATCACACTCACCAACAGCACCGGGTCCGACCAGACGTACGCCCCGAAGCGGGTTTCCGGAGTCAGCGCCGCGGCCAGCACCGGCTCGGCCACCTACGTCGGGACCACCACTCCGAAGTACGGCTTCGGCGACGTCGGTTTCAGCACGTCGGCGAAGTCCGTCCTCGTTCCGGCGGGCGGCACCGCCCAGGTGACGGTGAAGCTCACCGCGCCGAGCAAGGTGCTCAAGGGCAAGGCAGGCCTGCTCTACGGGGGCTGGATCCAGTTCACCACCACGGGTGACGGCAACGCGGTCTCTGTGCCGTTCGCCGGAATGCGTGGCGACTACCAGTCAGTGAAGGTCCTGAACGGGTACCGGCTGGTCGACACCAACGGGAAGAAGTGGTCGCTGCCGCGGCTGGGTGTCGAGGTGTACGACGACGGCATCTACTTCCTGTCCTCCACGAAGTCGAACAAGTACACCTTCGACCTGTCCGAGTACTTCCCGTCGGTGATCTACCACCTCGACTACCCCGCATCCGACGTGCGGCTGAAGGTGATCAACGTGAAGACGAAGAAGTCGTACTACGCGGTGATCAACCCCGAGGCCGGCGACCCCGTCGACGCGACCCATCTTGGTGAGATGCCCAGGGACGTCGACCTGCAGTCCGTGACGTTCTACGGGGAGTACCTGACCACCGACAACGGCATCGGCTACGTCCCGGACGGGAACTACCAGCTGCAACTGAAGGTGCTCAAGCCGCTGGGCAACGCGTCCAGCAGCAAGCACTGGGAGACCTACACCTCGCCGAAGTTCTTCATCGAGCAGTAGCGACGACCGCATGGTGCGGCCGGCCCGGTCGGGGCCGGCCGCACCGCTGTTCCCGGGTTGTGGCAACTAGCTACGGTTCCGTAGCCGTAGGACTACGCTGTCCGGGTCACTCCCGAAAGCGAGCCAAGAATGGTGTTCCTCGGCCGCCAGGCCACCCCCGCCACCCGGGCCGTCCGTGAGGCCCGCGACTTCCTGCTCGCCCACGGCGAGGATTACCCCGGCGCCGTCGCAGGGTTCCGCTGGCCGGAACTGGACGAGTTCAACTTCGCCACCGAATGGTTCGACGTGGTCGCCGGCGAGCATCCCGACCGTGCCGCCGTCACGATCGTCTCCGCCGACCTGAGCGCGCAGTCGTGGACCTACGCCCAGCTGTCCCAGCGCTCTGACCAGGTGGCCCGCTGGCTGCGTGGCCTCGGCATCGGCGCCGGCGACCGCGTCATCGTGATGCTGAACAACACCGTAGAACTGTGGGAACTGCTGCTCGCTCTGCTGAAGATCCGGGCCGTGGCGATCCCGACCTCGACGCTACTGTCCGCGGCCGACCTCGGCTACCGGGTCGAGCATGGTGGCGCGAGCGCGGTGGTGGCGCCGGCCAGCCTGCACGCGCGCCTGGCGGAGCTGCCGCGCTCGGTGCTGCGGATCGGCGTCGGTGAGGGAACCCCGTCCGGCTGGATCTCCATGACCGAATCACACAAGGCGCCGGCGACCTACCTTCCCAGTGCGCCCACCAAGGCGTCCGACCTCAGCCTGCTCTACTTCACCTCCGGCACCACCGCGCGGCCCAAGCTGGTGGCCCACACCCACGTGTCCTATCCGGTCGGACACCTGTCGACCATGTGGTGGCTGGGCGTCCGACCCGGCGACGTGCACCTGAACATCTCCTCTCCTGGCTGGGGCAAGCACGCCTGGAGCAACTTCTTCTCCCCGTTCCTCGCCCAGGCGACGGTGTTCGTGTTCAACTACGACCGGTTCGACGCCGCCGCGCTGATGCAGGTGATGGAAACCCACGAGGTGACCACGTTCTGCGCCCCGCCGACGGTGTGGCGGATGCTGATCCAGGCCGACCTGACCCAGCTGACCCGGCCGCCGCGCGAGCTGCTCGGCGCGGGCGAGCCGCTCAACCCCGAGGTGATCGCCCAGGTTCGCCAGGCCTGGGGCGCGACGATCCGGGACGGCTTCGGCCAGACCGAGATGACCTGCTGCATCGGGAACTCTCCCGGTCAGGTCGTCAAGGACGGCTCGATGGGGCGCCCGATGCCGGGGTACCCGGTGGTGCTGATCGACCCGACGTCCGGCGAACAGACCACGGACGAGGGCGAGATCTGCCTGGACCTGTCCCGGCCGATCCTCGGCCTGATGGCCGGTTACCACGCCGACGACGACATGACGGCCGAGGCGACCCGCGGTGGTTTCTACCACACCGGCGACATCGCATCACGGGACGCCGACGGCTACCTCACCTACGTGGGGCGGGCGGACGACGTGTTCAAGGCGTCGGACTACAAGATCTCCCCGTTCGAGCTGGAGTCGATCCTGCTCGAGCACCCCTACGTCACCGAGGTGGCGATCGTGCCGAGCCCGGACCCGGTGCGCGCAGCCGTGCCGAAGGCGTTCATCTGTCTCGTCCAGGACCTCGCCGCCAGGCCGCAGGAGGCGGCAGAGGAGATCTTCGCCCACGCACGCGAGCGGCTGTCGGCCTACCAGCGGGTACGGATCCTGGAATTCGTCACGGAGCTTCCCAAGACCATCTCCGGCAAGATCCGCCGGGTCGAGCTCCGCGAACGTGAGGCGACCCGGGTCGCCTCGGACGCCTCCGAGGGCCAGTTCCTGGAGCGCGACTTCCGCTGAGTGCCGGGATTCCCTCGTTGTCGCGATCCGGCCACGCAACCGGTCCCACAGGCCACCAACGTCACAACAGGGCACAGGAGCGGCCGGATCGCGACACGGTTCCGCGACCTGGTGGACGCGGTCCTCGCCTCACCGGCCGTGGAGGCGCTGGGATGTCCCGGAGGACGCAGACCTGACCTGGACGGAGATCCGGTCAACCCGAAGCCGCGCTCCTAGCGACTCGGCGGGATCCACCAGGCCAGGAGCGTGATCCCGATGCCGATGCTGAGCAGGACGATCGAGTCCAGCGCCCGGTTGCGGACGGCAAGCAGGCCGACCCGCTGCTGGGGCATCAGCCGCAGCAGGCCACCGGCGGTGATCGACAACCCGATCAGCGTGCTGCCGGTGCGCCAGTGACTGGTGAACACGATCGCGAGTCCGACCGCCACACCGAGCAGCACCGAAGCCAGCGGCCACTGGCCGAGGACCTGCTGCACGAAGTTCTTCGGTGGTCGCTCGTCGGGCTGCGTGGTCATCGGAGGAGCTCCTCCGCCCGGTCGACCACGTTGGACAGCAGCATCGCGCGGGTCATCGGCCCGACCCCGCCGGGGTTCGGCGCGATCCACGCGGCCTTGTCAGCGACGTCCGGGGCGACGTCGCCGACCAGCTTGCCGTCCACCCTGCTGACGCCGACGTCGAGCACCACCGCGCCGTCGGCGATCAGGTCCGCGGTGATCAGGTGCGGCACCCCAGCCGCGGCCACGACGATGTCCGCCGACCGGGTGTGGGCGGCCAGGTCACGAGTGCCGGTGTGGCACAGGGTGACGGTGCAGTTCTCGCTGCGCCGGGTCAGGATCAGCCCGAGGGGACGACCGACGGTGATCCCCCGGCCGACGACGCACACCTCGGCACCATTCAGCGGGACGTCGTGGCGGCGCAGGAGCTCGACGATGCCCCTCGGCGTGCACGGCAGAGGCGCCGGCTCGTTCAGGACGAGTTTGCCGAGATTGGTCGGGTGCAGGCCGTCGGCGTCCTTCGCCGGGTCGACGAGCTCCAGCATCGCGTTCTCGTCGAGGTGGCGCGGCAGCGGCAGCTGCACGATGTAGCCGGTGCACGCGGGGTCGGCGTTCAGCCCGGCGATCGCGGCGGCCACCGTGTCTGCGGGCGCCTCCGCCGGCAGGTCAACCCTGATCGAAGTGATCCCGACCTCCGCGCAGTCGCGATGCTTCATCCGCACGTAGCTGTGGCTGCCGGGGTCATCGCCGACCAGCACCGTGGCCAGCCCCGGAAGAACGCCGCGCGCGGCGAGCGCCTTCACCCGGACGGCCAGTTCGGCCTTGATGGCGTCGGCGACGGCCCGGCCGTCGAGGATCTGCGCAGTCATGGGGCCTCTCAGTGGAAGAAGTGGCGGGTACCCGTGAAGTACATGGTGATCCCGGCGGCCGCTGCCGCTTCGATCGTTTCGTCGTCGTGGATCGAGCCACCCGGCTGCACGATCGCCTTCACTCCGGCCTCGATCAGGATCCTGGGTCCGTCACTGAACGGGAAGAAGGCGTCCGAGGCGGCCACCGAACCTGCCGCCCGCTCGCCGGCCCGCTCGACAGCGAGCCTGCAGGAGTCGACCCGGTTGACCTGACCCATGCCGACCCCCACGGACGCGCCGTCCGACGCCAGCAGGATCGCGTTGCTCTTCACCGCCCGGCAGGCCCGCCAGGCGAACTCGAGGTCGGCCAGCGTGGCGGCGTCCGCAGCCTCGCCGGTGACCAGCGTCCAGTTCGCCGGATCGTCACCGTCCGCGTCGATCCGGTCTGCAGCCTGCAACAGCGCACCGCCGCTGATCGGCTTCAGCTCCACCCGGCCCGCCGGGTACGGCCCGGCGACCAGCAGCCGGACGTTCTTCTTGGCGGTGAGTACCTCCAGCGCGCCGTCCTCGTAGGCGGGCGCGATCACGACCTCGGTGAAGATCCCCGCGATCTGGCGCGCGGCCTCGACGCTGATCGGACGGTTGGCAGCGATCACGCCCCCGTAGGCCGACACCGGGTCGCACGCGTGAGCCTTCCTGTGCGCCTCGGCGACATCGGCCCCCACCGCGATGCCGCACGGATTGGCATGCTTGACCACGGCGACAGCCGGCTCGGCGAAGTCGTAGGCGGCGCGGTAGGCGGCATCCCCGTCGGTGTAGTTGTTGTAGCTCATCTCCTTGCCGTGCAGCTGTTGCGCGGTCGCCAACCCCCCGGGTCCCTCGCCGCTGCGGTACAGGGCCGCGCGCTGGTGGGAGTTCTCGCCGTAGCGCAGGGTGCCGAGCTTGTCCCAGGTGCCGCCCAGCCAGGCCGGGAACCCATCGCCCCCGGAGGAGTCGGTGAGCACCGAGCCCATCCAGGACGCCACCGCCACGTCGTAAGTGGCGGTGTGCACGAACGCCGCCGCGGCGAGCGCCTTGCGCTGGGCGAGGGTGAACCCGCCCACGGCAAGGGCCTCGATCAGCGCCGGGTACTGGTCGGGCGAGGTCACGATCGCCACGGACGGGTGGTTCTTCGCCGCCGCCCGCACCATCGACGGGCCGCCGATGTCGATCTGCTCCACGCACTCGTCCTCGCCCGCTCCGGACGCGACAGTCTGCGTGAACGGGTAGAGGTTCGACACGACCAGGTCGAACGGGGCGACGCCCAGCTCGACCAGCTGTGCCCGGTGGGACTCCAGGCGCCGGTCGGCGAGGATGCCGGCGTGGATGTGCGGGTGCAGGGTCTTCACCCTGCCGTCCAGGCACTCGGGGAAGCCGGTCACCTCTTCCACGGGCGTCACCGGCAGCCCTGCGCTGGCCAGGGTCGCCGCTGTCGAGCCGGTGGACACCAACTCCACCCCGGCTGCGACCAGGGCGCGGCCGAGCTCGACCAGTCCGGTCTTGTCGTAGGTGGACACCAGGGCACGGCGGATGGGCAGCAGGTCGTTCATATCTTCCCTCGACTGAGTTCGTTGACGGTGTCGACCAGCAGCTGCCGCTCGACGATCTTGATGCGTTCGTGCAGGGTCTCCACGTCGTCGCCGGGAAGGACGCGCACCGGCTCCTGCGCGATGATCCGGCCGGAATCCACGCCGGCGTCGACGGCGAAGATGGTCGCGCCGGTCAGGGCCACCCCGTGTGCGAGCGCGTCGCGGACGGCGTGCGTGCCGGGGAAAGCTGGCAGCAACGCCGGGTGGCTGTTGATCATCCGGCCACCGAAGCGGGCCAGGAACGCCGGGCCGACGAGCTTCATGAAGCCGGCGCTGACCACCAGGTCGGGGTCGTGGGCAGCAACCAGGTCGGCGAGTTCGGCGTCCCAGACCGCCCGATCGGCGCCCGCAGCCAAGGGGTGGACGAAGGTGGGCACCCCGGCGCGTTCGGCGCGGGCCAGTCCCCGGGCGTCGGGACGGTCGGAGCCGACGGCGACCACACGGGCGGCCAGTTCGCCGGACGCAGACGCGTCCAGCAGCGCCTGCAGCAGGGTGCCAGCGCCCGATACCAGGACCACCAGGCGCATCGGCATGGCCCGACCCTACCGAACCAGCCCCGGGATCAGGTCGCGGCTCTGCGACGGCGGACGAACCAGGCCGCCAGGCCGCCGAGCAGCGCGCTGAACAGCAGCAGCGGAACCCCGATCAGCAGCGACTCCGGCAGCCGCGGGCCCAGATCGACCAGTCGCAGGCTGCCCAGCGCCCCCCGGCTGGCCGCGGCCCACGCGAGGTACCCGATCCCCGCCAGCAGCCCGGCCGCGGCTCCCCCGGCCAGTGCTCCGAGCACGCCCGGGTGCCCGCCGCGCGCGGCGACCACTCCGGCGAGGACCCCTGCCGCCACCCCTGCGACGAGCCACGCCTGCAGCCAGGGGTCGGCGACCCCCGCGGTCGGGAGCGCACCGAACACCGGGAGCGCGGGCATCATGCCGAGCTGGGTGCCGGTGAGCGCCACCAGCGAGCCGGCGCCGACGGTGAATCCGGCACCGAGCAGCCAGGCCACGGTCCAGCCGAGCAGGTTGGGCAGGTAGGCGAGCGTCGCGAGCGACCAGACGAACGTCCCCGGGCCGTCGAACTGCAGGGCGTCCTCCAGCGTCCCGATCCGGGCCTCGCCGAGCACGACCGCTGTCGCCAGCGCGACGGCGCCGACCACGACCAGGCCGAGGATGCCGGCCGCAGCTCCCCGCAGCCCCCGGCGGAGCCAGTCCGGGCCGAGGGACCCGAACCGGTACCCGGCCGCGCGGACGGCGCCCACTGCGCTCCCGGATAGGCTGACCAGGAGCGCGCCAAGGGCTGGGCGCCACAACGCCACCGGACCGTCCACCGCCCAGGCGAGAACGGCGGCGAACGCGGTGTAGCCGGCCGCCACCTGCCCGATGGAGCCGAGCAGGAGCCAGCGGCGTGCAGCGCCGTCGAGATCTCCGGGGCGAGCCTGGCGTCCCTGCCGGTACGCGAACCCTCCCGCGGAGGAACACAGGGCACCGAATGCGAGGGTGAGGCCCAGCGGGACCACGGTGACCTCGTCCTGCCCGATGGCCAGCGGACCGCCGTGGGCGAGCAGCCAGACCTGGGCAGCGAAGGCCAGCACGACGGGTAGTGCGATCGCGATCGCACTCAGCCAGGCGATCAGCATCACGCCGACCACCAGCAACGCACCGGTGAGCGCCGCGACGGCCCCGCCACCCAGCGCCGCCACCGGCCAGGGAAACAGCGGCGGACCGTCTGGCGTCCGCGACAACCGGACGGTGCGGGCCGTCGAGACAGTGAGCTTGAGCCGATCAGGATCCCGGAATCTGGGCATGGGCATGGTGGATCCATGCTGGCGCAGGCTGACGCGCCTGCTCGTGGGGACACGCCCGCCGTCGCTACACTGGCTCGGACATACCGCATCGATCGGCAAGGGACCGCAGTGGCAGAAGAGGGTTCGCCCACCCCCCGCAGGGCGCTCGGCCCGCTCCCTGACCAGCCGGAGGACACGCCGGACGGAGATGGCTACGGCCACGCGCTGCCGCCGGACGAGCCTTCGCCGCTGACCAGCACGGGTCGGCTGCGCCGGCTCGCGGTCAGTCCGGCGAGCCCCGCCAGTCCCGCAGCACCGGCCCGTACCCCGGTACCGCCGCCTGCGCCCGTGCTGCCCGAGTCGGCTGCCTCGCTGCGGCCCGCCTCGGGACGCCGGTTCTCCGCGACCGATGAACCCTTCGAACACAGCTTTGCTGCGCCACGCCGGTCAGCGGTCAGTCCTGCCTCGCCGCCGTCCGTAGCCCCGCTGCTGCCGCCCCCTCCACGTCCGACGACGCCTCCGGCGGTGAGGATTCCCGCGGGCGCGACGTTCACACCCTCGCCCTACGCACCCAGCCCGGCGGCCGGCCCGCTCGGCGGCACGCCGGCCGCGGGCTCCGGGCCCGCGCCGCAGCCGGTCCCCGGTGGATCCTCCGCTGCCGCCGGCGGGTTCGCTGCGGCGTCCCTGGCCGGCGCAGCCGCTGCGTCCCCCCGAACGGCCGAGCCAGAAGCCCCGGTCGCGGAGGCGGAGGCGCCGGCGAAGCGGCGGGGCCTGTTCGGACGCAAGGCCAAGGCCGGGGACACCGGCGCCCCGACCGTGGAGCCGTCACCGGCAACGGTCGAGCCGACGCCGTTCGCCGAGACTCCCGCCGTGCCCGAGGAGAAGCCGAAGGGGAAGCGGAGCGCCCGTCCAGCCCTGGTCGTGATCTCCGCCGTCGCGGTGGTCGCCCTGCTCGTCGCCGCGGGAGTGTGGCTGTTCACGCTGCGGTCCGGCGCGCCCAGCGGGGAGCCGACCAATCCAGACACCGCCTCCGCGCTCGACCCGCTGGTCACCGCGGCCGATCTCGGTTCGCTCGGCGGCGTCACCTGGACCGCCACCACCGCCACGTCGGACACAGCACGCCCGATCTGCCTTCCGGCCACGGGAGCCGGGGTTCCGAATGCACAGCGCTCCGTCTCCCGCAGGACGACGGCAAGCGACGACGAATCGGCGGCGTTCGTGCAGGTGATCGAAACCTACGCCGACGACACCGCGGCCACCCAGGCGTATACCGCGCGTACCGTCCAGGCCGGCACCTGTGCGGAGGATGTCGCCTGGATCACCGGCGCAAACTCCGTCTCCGGACTGGCCGATGCCGCGATCTCGGAGCGACTCGTGGTCGAGGAAGAGGCTGCCGGTACCTTCCACACGCTTCTGATCAGCCGCACCGGACGCGCCGTGAGCCTGATCGACATCGCCACGACGAAGAGCCCGGTGAACGCCCTCGACCTCGCCAACGTCGCGGGCCAGGCGCTGAGCCGCCAGTGCGGTGGCGAGCAGGGCACGTGCCCGAGCAGCATCGGCGTGGCGACCGTGCCGCCCCCTGCCGGTGACCCGGCCGGCTGGCTGGTGGAGGCGGACGTGCCACGCGTCACGCCCGGCGCAGGCCGCTGGGGCGCCACCGACCCCAAGACCACGCTGGACGTGATCGGCAGCCAGTGCGAGGCGATGAACCTCCAGTCGGTTTCCGGCACGCAGTCCGCGGGTCAGCGGACGCTGCTGCTGGCCGACGACAACGCCGCGCCGAAGGGCTTCGGCATCGACATGGTGACCTACACCTTCACCAGCGCGAAGGACGCGGCCAGTCTGAGCGCCAAGCTCTCGGAGAACATCACCAAGTGCCACGACCGGGCGCCGACGGCCACCGTTGTGGCCGGCCCTGCGGCGAAGGGCACGGGCGAGGGCAACCTGAAGTTCAGCGGCGACACCTTCGAGGTCACCCAGAAGACCGAGACCACGAGCGTCCTCTACCGGGTGGCTGTGCTGACCGTCGACACCAAGGTCGTCTACCTGCTCGCCAATCCGACGACAGGTTTCGACTTCACCGACAGCCAGTGGAAGGCCATCGCCGTCCGCGCGGGCCAGAGGGCCACCCAGGGCTAAGCCACCCTGGGCCCGCAGCGGGGGGGTTCTCAGCTGAGGCCCTGCACGACCTCCCGCATCAACGAAGCGGTCTCGCTGGGCGTGCGACCCACCCTCACCCCCGCGGCCTCGAGCGCGGCCTTCTTCGCCTTGGCGGTTCCGACCGAGCCGGTGACGATGGCTCCCGCGTGGCCCATGGTCTTGCCGACGGGCGCGGTGAAGCCGGCCACATAGCCGACGACGGGCTTGGTCACATGGTCGGCAATGAAGGCGGCAGCACGCTCCTCCGCGTCCCCGCCGATCTCGCCGATCATCACGATCGCGTCGGTCTCCGGGTCCGCCTCGAAGGCGGCCAGCGCGTCGATGTGGGTGCTCCCGTTCACCGGGTCGCCGCCGATGCCCACCGCGGTCGAGAAACCGATGTCGCGCAACTCGAACATCATCTGGTAGGTCAGGGTGCCCGACTTCGAGACCAGGCCGATCCGTCCCGGCCCCGAGATGGTCGGCGGGATGATGCCGACGTTCGAGCGCCCGGGCGAGATCAGGCCGGGGCAGTTCGGGCCGATCAGTCGGGTCGTGCCGGACTGGAGGGCGTAATCGACGAACTCCGCTGTGTCCTTGACCGGGACGCCTTCCGTGATCACCACGCTGAGATCGAGGCCGGCGTCCACCGCGTCGATCACGGCCTGGCGGGTGAAGGGGGCGGGCACGAACACCACCGAGGTGTTCGCTCCGGTGGCCTCCTTCGCCTCCGCCACGCTGTCGAAGACCGGTACCGGCTCCTCTTCGAAGGTGACCGACTGACCGCCCTTGCCGGGCGTGACGCCGGCGACGATGCGGGTACCGGCCCCGATCATGCGCTGGGTGTGCTTGCGGCCCTCCGAGCCGGTCATGCCCTGGACGATGACGACGGAATTCTGGTCCAACCAGATCGACATCTGTGCTCTCCTTATTCGGCCGCGGCGGCCAGCTCGGCGGCCCGGCGGGCCGCATCGTCCATGGTCTCTCGGACTTCGACCAGCGGGTGCGCTGCCTCGGCCAGCATGTGCCGGCCGATCTCGACCGCGTTGCCGTCCAACCGGACCACGATCGGCCGGGTCGCCCGCTCACCCAGGATGCCGAGGGCGTCGATGATGCCCTTGGCGACCTCGGAGCACGCCGTGATCCCACCGAAGACGTTCACGAACACGACCTTCACCTGTGGGTCGGACAGGATGATGTCGAGCCCGTTCGCCATCACCTGGGCGGACGCGCCGCCTCCGATGTCGAGGAAGTTCGCCGGGCGGGGTTGCCCGGGCAGGTCCTCGCCCGCACCTGCGACCACGTCGAGCGTGCTCATCACGAGGCCGGCGCCGTTGCCGATGATCCCCACCGACCCGTCCAGCTTCACGTAGTTGAGGTGCTTGGCGCGCGCACGCACCTCCAGCGGGTCGTCGGAGGACTCGTCGGCGTAGGCGGCCCAGTCGGGGTGGCGGAACGCGGAGTTGGCGTCGAGGGTGACCTTCGCATCGAGCGCGACGATGCGCCCGTCACCGGTCTTGACCAGGGGGTTCACCTCGACGAGCGTGGCATCGTTCTCGCGGTACACCTCGCCGAGCAGCACCAGGACGCGGGCGAGCTCGGCCCGGTCGGCCTCGGCGAAGCCCGCGGCGGCGACGATTTCCTCCGCCAGCGCCTGGTCGAGCCCGACCAGCGGGTCCACCTCGACCTTCGCCAGTGCCTCCGGACGCTCCACAGCGAGGGTTTCGATGTCCATGCCGCCCTCAACCGAACACATGGCGAGGTAGCTGCGGGTGGAGCGGTCGAGCAGCAGCGAGAAGTAGTACTCCTCCGCGATCTGGGCGCCTTCGGCGATCATCACGGTCTCGACCCGATGGCCCTTGATGTCGAGGCCGAGGATCTCGCCCGCACGGTCGGCCGCCTCCTCGGGCGATCGCGCCAACTTGACGCCGCCGGCCTTTCCCCGTCCGCCGGTCTTCACCTGTGCCTTGACCACCACCACGTCGGTGCCGAGTTCCTCGGCGGCCGCCCGGGCCTCCTGCGGCGTTCGGGCCGTGATGCCCCTCAGGACCGGGACGCCGTGCGCCTCGAACAGGTCTCGCGCCTGGTACTCGAACAGATCCACTCCGACTCCGTCCATCGCTCTGACTGACTCACCATCGATGCGGGGCCGAGCCTAGTGCGCGGGTGGTAAGGAACGCATGTGCCCTGAGCCCCAACCGGACGCGCCTGGGCGCGCGGCCAACGCCCTGTACCCAGTTTCTGAACGATTCTGAGAAAGACCCTAAGAAATGCTAAGGTGGCTCCTGCCCGGTTCGGCCGGGCGTTGTCGGGGGCATCGGGGAAAGCTGACGGGAGCCGAGTGAACACACGTCGAGTGCGCGCTGACAAGCCGCGTCGCGCGCTCCCGCCAGAGACGGGTGTCCCGGCGACCACGCGCAGCCCCTTCCAGGCAGCGAACCTGCGCAATCTGCTCAAGCGCGGCGTCACGGCTGTGGTCGTCTCAGGAATCGCCGTCGCCGGCTTCTCGGCCTTCACGGCGTCCTCCACCAACGCGACCGGCACAGCCTTCGCCGATCAGGGCCTCGCCATCTCGAGCATTCCCGCCATTCAGGTGGCCAGCGCGCCGCAGACCTCCGTCTCGGTGTCCGACCTCGCCGCAGCCCGCAACCAGCAGCTCGCCGAGGACGGCGACGCGATCGTCACCAGCCAGGAGAGCGCCGCAGCCGCGGCCCGCGCCACCCAGCTGGGTGGCAACGCCGAGGTGATCAGTACCGAGATCGTCCGGCTGAAGAACCTCGCGAAGTTCCTGTGGCCCGCGGAGGGCAAGGTCGGCTCCGTGTTCGGCATGCGGCTGCACCCGATCCTGCACTACTACCGGATGCACGACGGCGACGACATCGGCGGCACCTGCGGTGAGCCGATCTGGGCCGCGCAGTCCGGCGTGGTGGTCAAGGCCGAAGCCGGCTACAACGGCGGCTCGGGGAACAACGTCTGGATCGACCACGGCGACATCAACGGCGTCGACGTCCAGTCCGGCTACCTGCACATGTCGAAGTTCATCGTGAAGGTCGGCCAGAAGGTCAACAAGGGTGACGTGATCGGCAACGTCGGCGACACCGGTCTCTCGACCGCCTGCCACCTGCACTTCTCGATCAAGAAGAACGGCGTCCAGTCCGACCCGATGGAGTACATCGGTTCCAACCCGGAGGCCAAGGGCACAGCCACCCACAACTAGCCCGCCCGGTGTGGGCCTCCCCCTCATCTCCACGCGTAGCTTCACCCGGCGGACGTCCGCGGGTCGCTACGGTTGCCCGGTGAGCGATGTGGCGATCAGGCCAGGGCCAGGCATACCGGCCGGCCTCGTCATCCCCGCCGCAGAACTGGTCGAGCGCTACTCACACGCCTCCGGTCCGGGCGGCCAGGGCGTGAACACCGCCGACTCGAGGGTCCAGCTGTCGTTCGACATCGCCGCGTCCCGGACGCTGAACGAGTCGCAGCGCGACCGCCTGCTGCGTCGGCTACGGACGCGGCTGGCCGGCACCGTGCTCACGGTTGTCGCAGAGGAGTCCCGCTCCCAGCGCCAGAACCGGGCAGCAGCCCGCGAGCGCCTGGCCACGCTGATCCGGGACGGAGTCGCCCCGCCCCCGCCGCCGCGGCGCGCCACCCGCCCGAGCCGGGCCTCCATCGACCGCCGCCTGGCGAACAAGCGGCGGCGCGCCGAGACCAAGCGCGGACGTGCCCGTCCGCAGGAACTGTAGCTACAGCTTCTCCATCGGGGCGTGCTTGAGGGAGAGCCGCTTCAGCCCGACCGAGCCGAAATCGACGTCCGCCTTCGCCGTGTCCCCCGCCCCCGAGGTGGCGATCACCGTGCCCATGCCGAAGGTGGTGTGCAGCACGCGATCTCCAACGTCCACCGAGGGCACCGTCCGGATCGCCGGACGCGCCCCGAAACCGACCGTCGCGCGCCAGGACTGCTGGGTGCGGGATGCCGCGGATGAGGTGTAGCCGCTGCGAGCGGTACCGAGCCGGCGCCAGTCGATCAGGTGATCCGGGATCTCCTCGGTGAACCGGCTCGCCGGGTTGTACTGGGGCGATCCCCACTGCGAGCGCACAGTCGCGCGGGTCAGGTAGAGGCGTTGCCTGGCCCGGGTGATGCCCACGTATGCCAGCCGGCGCTCCTCCTCCAGTTCCGCCTTGTCGCTCATCGCCCGCTGATGCGGGAAGATCCCGTCCTCGAAGCCGGTAAGGAAGACCGTGTTGAACTCCAGCCCCTTCGCGGTGTGCAGCGTCATCAGGGTGACCACGCCGGCGGCATCAGGGTCGTTGTCGGGGATCTGGTCGGAATCCGCGACGAGCGCGATCCGCTCAAGGAATGCGGGCAGCGAGTCGTCCGGCTCGGGCGCACCGGCGGCGAGCTCACCCTCCTCAGCGGGGAGGTCGACGGCATGGGCGGCCGCAACGAACTCCCCGGCCACGCTGACCAGCTCGACCAGGTTCTCCAGCCGGCTCTCGTCCTGCGGGTCGCTCGAGGCGCTGAGCTCGTCCAGGTACCCGGAGTCCTTCAGGATCCCGGCCAGGATCTCGTCCGCCGGCACCCCTTCAGCCACCTTCTGCCGGTAGCCCGCCAACAGCGCGGCGAACGCCTCGACCTGGTTCAGCGAGCGCGTGGCCAGGCCCGGCGCATCCTCTGCCCGGTCCAGCGCCGCGCCGAAGGAGATCTGCTCGGACGCGGCGAACGCCTCGACCATCGCCTCCGCGCGGTCGCCGATGCCGCGCCGGGGCACGTTCAGCACGCGACGCACCGACACGTCGTCATCAGGATTCGCGATGGCGCGCAGATAGGCGATCGCGTCCCGCACCTCACGGCGCTCGTAGAACCGGACGCCACCGACCACCCGGTACGGCAGGCCGACCCTGATGAACACTTCCTCGAACGCCCTCGACTGGGCGTTCGTGCGGTAGAACACCGCCACCTCACCGGGCTTCGCCGTGCCGTCGTCGCCGAGCCGGTCGATCTCCTCTGCCACGAACTGCGCCTCGTCGTGCTCGGTGTCGGCCACGTAGCCCACCAGCTTCTCACCGTCACCGGCGTCCGACCAGAGCCGCTTCTGCGGGCGTCCGGCGTTGCGGGTGATCACCGCGTTCGCAGCATTCAGGATGTTCTGGGTGGAGCGGTAGTTCTGCTCGAGCACGATCGTCCGCGCACCCGGGAAGTCGGACTCGAAGTCGAGGATGTTGCGGATCGTGGCCCCGCGGAAGGCGTAGATGGACTGGTCGGAGTCGCCCACCACCATCAGCTCGGGCGGGTCGACCTCCGGCCCGTCGGCCGTTCCGGCCGGGTGCACCCCGCACAGCTCCCTGACCAGCGCATACTGCGCGTGGTTGGTGTCCTGGTACTCGTCCACCAGCACGTGCCGGAAGCGCCTGCGGTACTGCTCCCGCAGATCGGGGAACGCCTGCAGCAGGTGCACCGTGGTCATGATCAGGTCGTCGAAATCGAGCGCGTTGGCCGCCTTCAGCCGGCGCTGGTACTCCGCGTAGGCGTCGGCATAGGTCTCTTCGGCCGTCCCCTCGGTGGCCCGGCTGCGTGCGGACTCGTGATCGACCAGTTCGTTCTTGCAGTTCGACACCCAGTTCAGCACCGCCCGGACGGGGAACCGCTTGGGGTCGAGGTCGAGATCCCGCAGCACGAGCTGCATCAACCGCTTGGAGTCGGTGTCGTCGTAGATCGAGAACGTGCGGCTGAGCCCGAACCGGGACACGTCGCCGCGCAGGATCCGCACACACGCCGAATGGAAGGTGGAGACCCACATCAGCCTCGCCCGGTTGCCGACCAGCTCCACCACCCGGTGCCGCATCTCTGCAGCGGCCTTGTTCGTGAAGGTGATCGCGAGGATCGAGCCCGGGTGCACGTTGCGCTGGCTGACCAGGTGGGCGATCCGCCGGGTGAGCACCCTGGTCTTGCCCGAACCGGCACCCGCCACGACCAGGACCGGGCTGCCCTCGTGCACGACCGCCTCCCGCTGCGGCGGGTTCAGGTCGGCGAGCAGCTCTTCCTCGGTGATCCGATGCCGCTTCGCGGGCACGGCAGGGCCACCGGCGCCCTCCGGGGCGGCCGGTGCAGGAGTGGCGAACAGGTCTCCGAACAGGGTGTCAGTCATGGCTGAACAAAGACTAGGCGCTCCCGCCCCCACCGGCTGCCACCCCGGCGGGCACGCCGCGACCCTTGGGCGGCGCAGCTACCGTGGACGCATGGCATTCGTCGCGTGGGTCATCATGGGCCTGATCGCCGCAGCCATCGCCAAGTCCGTGCTGGACTTCGAGGCCGGCTGGGTCGCCACCGTGATCCTCGCCGTCGCCGGCTCCACCGTGGGCGGCTGGATGGCAGCCCTGCTCACCGGCAACAGCGACCTGCCGTTCTTCTCGCTGCCGTCCTGGATCCTCGCCATCCTCGGTTGCATGCTCGTGCTCTGGGTGTTCAGGAAGTTCACCGACGCCCGCCACTGAACCCACGTCCCGCCGACGACCAGCGTTCGTGCCGAGGGCTCGAGCCCTGGGTGAGGCGCTCGGCAGCAGCGCAGGCTCTCGGCGACCGCCACAGGTCGCACGTCGTCCCGGGCCTGCGCCGGGGTTCGGTCAGGGTCGTCTGGTGGTCGCTCCCGATGGGACCGACGACGGCCCGCACCTAGCTTGGGCACATGGGTTTCATTGCATGGATTCTGATGGGCCTGATCGCGGGCACCATCGCGAAGGCGATCCTCAAGGAGCGCGGCGGCTGGCTGACCAGCCTGATCACCGGCCTGATCGGCGGCGTGGTCGGCGGCTGGATCGGCAGCGCACTGTTCGACCACGGCGTGACCAGCTTCTTCTCACTGTGGTCGTGGGCACTCGCGATCTGCGGCTCGGTGCTCGTCCTGTGGCTGTACGGCCTGATCGTCGGCCGCCGTCGCTAGACGCCCGCACCGGATCGCGCCCAAGAACCTCCCCACCACCCGCAAATTGGCCTGTAGAGGCCGTAGTCGGCCTCTACGGTCCAACGTGTGGGGGTCGCTAGGCCTAGACGAGCTTACGGTCGGTCGCCCAGCGGGTCAGCTGGTGCCGGTTCGAAAGCTGGAGCTTGCGCAGGACGCTGCTGACGTGGGTCTCCACGGTCTTGATCGAGATGAACAGCTCCCGTGCGATCTCCTTGTAGGCGTAGCCGCGAGCAATCAGGCGCAGCACCTCGCGTTCGCGGACACTGAGCCGGTCGAGGTCCTCGTCGATGCTGGCCACGTCGATGGCGCCACTGAACGCGTCCAGCACGAAGCCGGCCAGGCGCGGACTGAACACCGCATCCCCGGTGGCGACGCGTCCGATGGCCTCGACGAGCTCTTCGGCCGAGATCGACTTCGTCACGTAGCCCCGCGCGCCCGCCCGAATCACGCCGATCACGTCCTCCGCAGCGTCGGAGACAGAAAGAGCCAGGAACTTCACCTCGGGCTCCTTCGCCGAGACCTGTTTGATCACCTCGATCCCGCCGCCTCCGGGCAGGTGTACGTCGAGCAGCACCACGTCGGGAAGGGCGGCCAGGATGGCGGCCACGGCCGTCGGCACGTCCTCTCCCTCTCCGACCAGCTGGACGCGGGTGCCGATGTCGTGCTTCACGCCGCTACGGAACATCGCGTGGTCGTCCACAACCACCACACGCCACGCCGCAGGGGTCGGACGGTCTTCGGTCTCGCTCATCGTGGCAACTCCAGTCTCACCTCGGTGCCCTCACCGGGCGCTGTCCTGATTATCGCCCGCCCGCCAGCGCGCTTCACCCTCTCGATGATCGACCCCCGCACGCCCATCCGGTCATCATCCATCCTGGCCAGGTCGAATCCCTGGCCCCGGTCGCGGACGTACACCGACACGAGTTCGGGGTCGACCTCAGCGTAGACATCGATCCGCTCCGCACCGGAGTGCTTGGCGGCGTTCACCATCGCCTCCCGGGCCGCCCGCACCACGGACACCACCTCCGGAGTCAGGTCGCAGTCGCCGACGGTGACCAGTTCGACGTCCACCCCGTGGCGGTCCTCCACGTCGATGATCTCCCCTGAGAGCGCCTCGGCCAGGGTCGCCGACCCGAGGCTCTCCCCGTACAGCCACTGGCGCAGTTCGCGCTCCTGGCGACGGGCCAGCGCGGTCACGGCCTTCGGGTCGCCCGCCTGCCGCTGGATCAGTGCCAGGGTCTGCAGGACGGAGTCGTGCAGGTGCGCGGCCATGTCCGCCCGAGCGTCCGCCACCAGGGCGTCATCCCGCGCCTGGGCGAGTGCTTGACGGACCCGGAGCAGCCACGGCAGGGCGGCCAGCAGCAGGCCCCCGACCGCCAGGCCGAGCAGGGCAAGGGTGCGGGCGACCTCCCCCAGCCCGGTCAGCACGGAGGCGACCAGCACGGCCACGGATGCGGAGAGTGCGAGCAGACCGGCGATCACCGCCACCACGGTGGTCCAGTGGGCCAGCAGCGGAGCGAACACGCGGCCCCAGCCCGAACCGGTGCGCAGTTCCCTGGTGGACACGTGGTCGGCCTGCCACCAGATCAGGCCCAGGCCAGCGCCCGCGAGCACGCCGGCGAGCAGTGCCGGCAGCGGCAGTCCCCAGCCGGACGCCTGGACGAGCCACAGGGCGCCCACCCCGAGCAGGGCGAGGGCGCCGGCCACGCCGAGGTCGACCGGTGTGAGAGCCGTCGTACCACCCGGGCGCAGACCCTTGCGGGCCCCGGCCTCCAGGCCGGGCGCGGACCGCTGCCCGACCTGTCGCGGCATCACGAGCCAGAGGGCGAGGTAGAGCGCGACTCCGATCAGGCCGAGCGCGCCGAGCACGACGAACAGCACCCGCAGCACGAGCGCCGACCAGCCCAGGTGGTCGGCGAGCCCCGCACAGACGCCACCGATCCAGGCATCACTGATCGGCCGCGTCGACCGCGGCTGCAACTCGGTCACGGGAGCCGGGGCGACCTCGCCGACAGCATCGGCGGGCGCGCCCGGATGCACCCGGTCTCCGTCCGGGCTCTGCGGGTCGTCGCGCGGGCTCATGCCGAGCCGCGCACCACCAGCCGGCTGGGCTTGAGACTCATGGGACTCTTGGGGACGCCGCCGGCGAGGAGTTCGATCAACATCTCCGCGGCCAGACGGGTATGTTCCGCTGCCGGGTTGGTCATGGTGGTCAGCTGGGGAGAGCACTGCTGCGCGATCGCCGCATCATCGAAGCCGACGATCTTCACGTCCTCGGGCACGCGGCGTCCGGATCGCTGTACGACGGTCATCGCCCTGACCGCCATCAGGTCGTTGGCGACGAACAGGCCGTCCAGGTCGGGATGCTCGGCGAGCAGCCGACCGGCCACCTCGCCGCTCTCGGCGGTATAGCCGCCCTCTGCGACGATGGAGCCGTCCAGTCCGGCTTCGGCCATGGCCTGCTGGAAGCCCTCCAGCCGCGCCTTGGCCGAGCCCATGTCGAGTGGGCCGGTGATCGTCCCGATCGTACGCGCGCCGCGCGCGATCAGGTGCCGGGTGGCCACCCGCGCCGCCTCCCTGTTGTCGAGGTCGACGTAACAGACACCGGGCGCCTCGGGGTCGCCGACGAACACCACCGGTTGCCACGACTTCGCCAGCGCGACGGCGAGGGCCGGCCCGTGGTGGGAGACGATGATCGCGCCGTCGATGTGGCCCGAGTCGAGGTAGCGCACCATCCGGTCCGTGGTGTCGCCCGGCTGGGCCATGGCCAGCACCACCTGCACGTCGGAGTCGGCGAACGCCTGCAGGGCGCCGTGGTAGGCCTGCGGGAAGAACGGATCGGTGAAGACCCGCTCGTCGGTCTCGGGGACGATCACCGCGATCACTCCGGTGCGTCGGGTGACCAGCGCTCGGGCCGCCCGGTTGGGGTGGTAGCCCAGTTCGTTGATGGCCTCGCGCACCGCCTCGGTGGTCTTCGCGGCGACGAGCGAGCCGCCGTTCACCACCCGGGAGACGGTCGCCCTGGATACGCCAGCCACGCGGGCGACATCCTCCAGTGTCGGCGCCGAGTGTGCCACGTCAATCCGGGCCACGGGGTGCCCTCCTGTCTCACCCGCCGGGGTGATCGGACGCGTGGACTGCTCCGTCCGCGGGTCGTCGCTGAGGACCCCGGCCTGCCTACCTGCCGAACGCTATCAGTGTTGATGGCATCGTTACGTGAAAGCGCTCTCAATCGTAGCTTGATTTCGCGCACCCTGCGCGGCTTTGTCGGGAGCCATCAGGGTCAACCCTTATGGTCCGGATCCCCGGCCCGGCGTTGAATGGAGACGTGCCCGACAACAACCTCCCCGTGATCACCCGTCCTCGTACGGGTGCCATGGTGGGTGGTGTCTGCGCGGGCCTCGCCCGGCGCTGGCAGGTCGACCCGAACCTGCTGCGGATCGCGGTCGTCGTTCTCGCCTTCTTCGGCGGCATCGGGCTGATCGCCTACGGCACCGGGCTGCTGCTCATGCCGCGCGAGGGCAGCGCCGAACCCCTGGTGCGCCGCCTGTTCCCGTTCATGCGGCGCTGGTCGAGCGGCACGGTCGTGATCGTCACGATCACCGCCGCGGTGCTCCTGGTCGCAGTGGTCGGCACCCAGGGCATCGGCATCGGCCCCCTTGCCGTGGTCTTCGCGATCTGGTTCTTCGGCTTCCGCGGACGCAACTCCCGCAGGCAGTCCGCGCCGCCTGCCGAACCCACCCCGTTCGAGCGGGCCGCGGACTCCTGGCGACAGCGGCTGGCCGAGCAGCAGACGCCCGGCTACGAACAGGTTGCGCTCCCCGCACCCGAGCGGCCGCGCTGGACCCAGCCGTACACGGATCCGGCCACCGACCTCGCCGTCCGCGACGACGACCCGGTGCCGGTCGTGCACCCCCGCACCCGCCGCCGCTGGCGGGCGTGGTGGCTCGCTTTCTCCCTCGTCGGACTCGGCGTACTCGCGGTCAGCCTGCTGGGAGTGCTCGGACTGCCCGCGACACCGCTCGCCTACAGCGCGGCCGTACTGGGAGGCCTCGGCCTCACCTTGCTGGCCGGCGTCCGCGGCGGTCGCGCTCCCCTGCTGCTGCCGGCCACTCTGGTCGCCGCACTCGTCACGGGCAGCCTGATGGTGCACGCCCACGGCGGCACCATCCCCGAGATGGGCGAGCGGTACCACGCCTACACCACGGCCGCGGAGCTCCCGCCCTCCGTCACCCTGCAGGCCGGCGAGCTGACCCTCGACCTGAGCCGGCTCCAGCTGTCGGCAGACCAGGATCTGAGCGTCCACGTCGGCACCGGGCAGGTGAACCTGCGACTGCCGGGCGAGGTCGCCTCCGACGTCACCTGGAAGGTCGGCACCGGCGAGTACAACGCCACCGGAGGCAGTTCCGGCGAGAGCCACGACGGCTTCGACATCTCCGGTTCCACGTCGTACCCTGCGGACTCCGGCGGGAAGACACCGACGCTGCACGTGACGGTGAGCGTCGACCTCGGCGAAGTGGACGTGACGCGATGAGACGTGATCGTGCCGCCTTCGCCTTCGGAGTCCTCGCCCTCGCCCTGGCCGGACTCGCGTTCTGGACCGCCTACGGGCACGTCAACTGGAGGCTGGTCGGCCTCCTCGCCCCCGCCGCGATGGTCGTGGTGGGGATCGGCGTCCTGCTGCTCTCGCGCAGGCACAACTGAGTTTCCAAGAAAGGAACACCAATGAAGCAACCACTCACCCGGTCCGCGTCGGACAAGTTCATCGCCGGCGTCTGCGGCGGCGTGGCCCGCTCCCTGGGCATCGACTCCGGGCTGGTCCGGATCATCACCGTCGTGCTGGCCTTCTTCTGGGGCCTGATCGTCCCGGTCTACCTCGCCCTGTGGCTCGTGCTGCCCCTCGAGGAGGGCGGGCCGACCGGCTTCGACGACCTCAAGAAGATGTTCGGCGGCGGCAACTCCGGCAACAGCGGCGACTACCGCTGACCCGTCACTCCCACTCGATGGTGCCGGGTGGCTTGCTGGTCACGTCCAGCACCACCCGGTTCACCTCGGGGACCTCGTTGGTGATCCGGGTGCTGATCCGCTCCAGCAGGTCGTAGGGCAGCCGGCTCCAGTCGGCCGTCATCGCGTCCTCGCTGGACACCGGACGCAGCACGATCGGGTGGCCGTAGCTGCGTCCGTCCCCCTGCACCCCGACCGAGCGGACGTCGGCCAGGAGCACCACGGGGAACTGCCAGATCGCGCCGTCCAGACCCGCGGCCGTCGTCTCGGCCCGGACGATCGCGTCCGCCGCCCGCAGGATGCGCAGTCGTTCGGCATCCACCGCCCCGACGATCCGGATGCCGAGGCCCGGGCCAGGGAACGGGTGCCGGGCCACGATGTGCTCCGGCAGGCCCAACTGCCGCCCGACCTCCCGCACCTCGTCCTTGAACAGCGTGCGCAGCGGCTCGATCAGTGAGAACTGCAGGTCGTCGGGCAGCCCGCCCACGTTGTGGTGGCTCTTGATGTTGGCCGCGCCCTCGCCCCCGCCGGACTCCACCACGTCCGGGTACAGCGTGCCCTGCACGAGGTAGTCGATCGGACCGTCGGCGTTGATCTTGCGGGCCTCGTCCTCGAAGGTGCGGATGAATTCGCGACCGATGATCTTGCGCTTGGTCTCGGGGTCACTCACCCCGGCCAGCGCGGACAGGAACCGCTCCTGCTCGTTCGCCACGACCAGCCGCACCCCTGTGGACGCCACGAAATCGCGCTCCACCCGCTCGGCCTCGCCCTCGCGGAGCAGGCCGTGGTCGACGAACACGCAGGTCAGCTGGTCGCCGATGGCCCGCTGCACGATCGCCGCGGCCACCGCAGAGTCGACCCCACCGGACAGCGCACACAGCACCCGGGCGTTCCCCACCTCATCGCGGACGCGCCGCACCTGCTCCTCCGCGATGTTGGACGACGTCCAGGTCGGACGACAGCCCGCGATGTCGAGCAGGAAGTGCTCCAGCACCTCCTGGCCGTGCTCGGAGTGCAGCACCTCGGGATGCCACTGGACACCGGCGAGCCGCCGTCCGGCGTCCTCGAAGGCTGCCACGGTGGCCCGCGGCGAGCGCGCGTTCACCGTGAACCCCTCCGGAGCAGCGGTCACCTCGTCGCCGTGCGACATCCACGAGGTGAGCGAGCCTGGCAGGCCGGTGAGCAGGCGCCCCGGCTCGAGCACCTCGACGGTTGTGCGCCCGTACTCCCGCTGGCCGGTGCGGGCGACGGTGCCGCCGAGCGCCTGCGCCATCGCCATGAAGCCGTAGCAGATGCCGAACACCGGCACGCCCGCCTCGAGCAGGGCACCGTCCAGCTGCGGGGCGCCGGGTTCGTAGACCGAACTCGGCCCGCCGGAGAGCACCACAGCCTTCGGGTGGCGCGCAAGCAGGTCGGCGACCGGCATCGTGTGCGGCACGATCTCGGAGTAGACCCTCGCCTCGCGCACCCGGCGTGCGATGAGTTGGGCGTACTGGGCGCCGTAGTCGACGACCAGCACGAGATCGTGTTCGGGGCTCATGACGGCTGAGTTTATGGGCAAACCGGGGTATGCCCGCACGGTGGCCACCGCACCGGAGTGACCGCATGCCAAGATGCAGTTGACCGTTCAACGGACGCCCTACTAGCCTGCGGCCATGTCCTCGACGAGCCCCGCGACCATGTGTTGCTGCTGTGCGCCGTCGATGGCCTGTTGTCGAATGCGCTGAAACACCGCGCCAACGAACCGACACCAGCCCCATCAGATCCCTCGCGGATCACCCATCCATGCCCCACGGACGCCCATCTGGGCCGTCCGGCCAACTCATACCGCAGCACAATCAGGAGCACCATGTCCCAGCATCCCGACACCCTCACCGTCCACGCCGGCCAGGAAGAGGCCGATCCGGCCACCAAGTCCCGCGCGGTGCCGATCTACCAGACGACCAGCTACGTCTTCGACGACACCCAGCACGCCGCGGACCTGTTCGCCCTGAAGGTGCCCGGCAACATCTACACCCGGATCATGAACCCCACCCAGAGCGTGTTCGAGACCCGGGTCAACGCCCTCGAGGGCGGCGTCGGGGCGCTCGCCACGGCGTCCGGCTCTGCGGCGATCACCTACGCCGTGCTGAACCTGACCTACGCCGGTGACAACATCGTGGCGCTGTCCACCCTGTACGGCGGCACCTACGCCCTGTTCGCGCACACGCTCGCCCAGTACGGCATCGAGGCCAGGTTCGTCGACCCGGAGAAGCCCGAGGAGCTGGCTCAGCACGTGGACGCGAAGACGAAGCTGGTCTTCGGCGAGACCATCGGCAACCCGGCGATCAATGTCGTCGACCTGGACGCCTGGTCGTCCGCAGCCCACGCGCTCGGGCTGCCGTTCATCGTGGACAACACCGTGCCGACGCCCCTGCTGGCGCACGTCTTCGACCACGGGGTCGACGTCGCCGTCCACTCGGCCACCAAGTACATCGGAGGCCACGGCACCTCGATCGGCGGCGTGATCGTCGACTCCGGCAACTTCGACTGGGCCGCCCACGCCGACCGGTTCCCCGGGCTGACCGGCCCCGACCCCGCCTACCACGGTGTCGTCTGGACGGACGCGGTCGGCCCGGCGGCCTACATCATCCGGGCCCGGACCGTGCTGCTGCGCAACACCGGCGCCGCGATCTCCCCGTTCAACTCCTGGCAGCTGCTGCAGGGCCTGGAGACCCTGCACCTGCGGATCGAGCGCCACTCGCAGAACGCGCTCGCGGTCGCGAAGTACCTGGAAGGGCACGACAAGGTGGCGTGGGTGAACTACCCGGGCCTGGACTCCTCGCCGTACCGGGCCGTCGCCGACCGGGTGCTCACCGGACGCGGCTACGGCGGCGTCCTCGCCTTCGGGCTCAAGGCCGGTCGCGAGGGTGGCTCGACCTTCATCGAGGCCCTGCAGCTGTTCTCCCACCTCGCGAACATCGGGGACGCCAAGTCGCTGGCCATCCACAACGCGACAACCACCCACTCCCAGTTGACCGAGGAGGAGCTGGTCGCCGCCGGCGTCGCTCCGGAGATGGTCCGGCTCAGCGTGGGGATCGAGCACATCGACGACCTGATCGCCGACCTGGACCAGGCGCTGGCCCAGCTCTGACCGAACGACGACACGAGACAGGACGAACGAACATGACGTACTTCCAGGACGCGACCAAGCTGATCGGCCGCACCCCGCTGGTGAAGATCAACCGGCTCTACGGCGACTCCCAGGCGATCGTGCTGGCCAAGCTGGAGTTCTACAACCCGGCGAACTCGGTGAAGGACCGGATCGGCGTAGCGATCATCGATGCCGCCGAGGCGTCCGGTGAGCTGAAGCCGGGCGGCACGATCGTCGAGGGCACGTCCGGCAACACCGGGATCGCGCTGGCCTTCGTCGGTGCCGCCCGCGGCTATTCGGTGATCCTGACCATGCCCGAGACGATGAGCAAGGAGCGCCGCGCCCTGCTCCGCGCGTTCGGCGCCGAGCTCGTCCTCACCCCGGGCGCCGAGGGGATGAAGGGCGCGGTGACCCGGGCCGAGCAGATCGCGGCAGAGACGCCGGGAGCGATCCTGGCCCGCCAGTTCGCCAACCCCGCCAACCCGGACATCCACCGCAAGACCACGGCGCTGGAGATCTGGGCGGACACCGAGGGCAAGGTCGACTATGTGGTGGCCGGTGTCGGCACCGGCGGCACCATCACCGGGGTCGGGCAGGTGCTCAAGCAGCGCAAGCCGGGGGTGAAGATCGTGGCGGTCGAGCCGGCCGAGTCGCCACTGCTCTCCGGTGGCCAGCCCGGGCCGCACAAGATCCAGGGCATCGGGGCCAACTTCATCCCCGACATCCTCGACCGCTCCGTGATCGACGAGGTGCTGCCGCAGAGCAGCGACACCGCCGTCGAGTGGGCCCGCAGGGCCGCCCGCGAGGAGGGCCTGCTGGTCGGGATCAGTTCCGGCGCCGCGCTCGCCGCCGCCGGTGAACTGGCCGCACGCGAGGAGAATGCGGGCAAGACCATCGTCGTGATCATCCCGTCGTTCGGGGAGAGGTACTTGTCGACGGTGCTCTACGCCGATCTACTGGACTAGTGCAAGCGAACCTGCTCCGGCGTGCGTGGGCGCGCATCAAGGAAGACCTCGACACCGCGATGCGGGAGGACCCCGCGGCAACGTCGAAGGTGTTGGTCGCGCTCACCTACCCGGGCATCCACGCGGTCTGGATCCACCGGCTGTGCCACCGGATGTGGACGACCAGCCCGGCACTGCGGCCACTGGCGAGGATCTTCTCGCAGTGGTCGCGAGGACTCACCGGGATCGAGATCCACCCTGGCGCGGTGATCGGGCGGCGGTTCTTCATCGACCACGGCATGGGCGTGGTGATCGGGGAGACCGCAGAGATCGGCAACGACGTGCTGATGTACCACCAGGTCACGCTCGGCGGCCGCAGCCGGGGCAGGTTCAAGCGACACCCCACCATCGGCAACAACGTCCTGCTCGGCGCGGGAGCGAAGATCATCGGCCCGATCACGATCGGTGACGGCACCAGGATCGGGGCGAATGCCCTGGTGGTGAAGGACGTGCCGCCGGCGTCCGTGGTGACCGGAATCCCTGCCAACACCACGCCGGGAGACGTGATCGCCTGACCGGTGCGGGGAACGGGACGCAACCTTCCGCACCGGCCCACGGCGAGCCCTGAGCCTCCTAGAGTGGCGCCGTGAGCCAGACATCGAACGACCTGCACCCCCCCTCGGGCGGACCGGAGGCGACACTGGGCATCGCCGGCCTCGCGGTAGGACTGATCTCCGGCTTCGTCCAGCCCGTCTACGCCGGGATCGCGGGAGGCATCGGGCTCGCGCTCGCCGTCGGCTTCCAGCTCCTGCCCGCCCGGCCATGGTTCCGGGTTCTGGTGCGACTGGGCATCGGCCTGGTCATCGGCGCCGTCCTCTTCTTCGGGCTCACCGCCACCGGCCTGGTGCCGACCAGGCACGGCTGAGCATCGGGACGGGCGGCGTCCACCCCGGTTAGGCTGTGCGCGTGCAGAGCGACCCCGAACTCGAGCGCCTCCGCGGCTCCATCGACAACCTGGACGCCGCGATCATCTGCCTGCTCGCCGAGCGGTTCAAGATCACCCAGCAGGTCGGGAGACTCAAGCACACGAAGGGACTCGCTCCGGCGGACCCCGAACGCGAGGACCAGCAGATCGGCCGGCTGCGACGGCTCGCCGAGCAGGCGAACCTCGACCCGGAGTTCGCGGAGAAGTGGCTGAACTTCGTGGTCGCGGAGGTCGTCCGGCACCACGAGGCGATCGCAGCGGAGTAGCACCCCCGCTTCAGCGCTCCGCCCCGGTGATCAGCCACGCGTCCCCCCGGACCCGGTGCCACAGGAAACCCCACCGGATGCCCATGAAGACCATGAACACCGCCCACAGCACGGCCACGGCCACCGGGTCGCCGAGCCCGGCGAGCACCGGCGCCCGCCAGCGGACGGTGAGCACGAACGGCAGGTAGAGCGCCAGCGTCGCGGCCATCGCGCCGGCGAGCCAGCGCCCGTCGCCCGCGCCGATCAGAACCCCGTCCACCACGAAGACCAGTCCGGACAGCCATCCCGTGGCGCCGATCACGAGAAGAGCCGCGGAGAGCGCGGCGCGCACCGCCGGGTCCGCGGTGAAGAGCGCAGGAAGAGCTCCGGACCCGGCCGCCAGCAGCAGCCCGAGCCCGAGACCTGCCCACGCCCCCCAGCGGATCATCGTGGTCGTGGCCCGGCGTGCCGCTGTCGCGTCGCCCGCACCGAGCGCCTTTCCGGTGAGAGCCTGTGCGGCGATGGCGAGCGCGTCGAGCACGAACGCCTGAAACGTCCAGATCGTGCCCGCCACCTGGTGGGCCGCCAGCGGCACCTCGCCCAGGCCCGCCGCCACCCAGGTCGTGACCAGCAGGATCGCCCGCAGTGCGAGCGTCCGCACCAGCAGCGGCACACCGGTCGCCGCGGCACGCAGCACCCGCCCCGGCTCGGGACGCAACGGCGCGCGCGCCCGCAGCGCGCGGCGCACCACGACTGCCACCAGGCCGAGCGCCATCGCACCCTGCGCGAGAACGGTGCCCCACGCCGATCCGGCGATCCCCCAGCCCAGGCCCAGGACGAACCACAGGTTCAGCACGAGGTTGCCGCCGAAGCCGAGCACAGAGGCCACCAGCGGGCTGCGGGTGTCCTGAAGGCCGCGCAACGCCCCGGTGGCGGCGAGCACCACCAGCATCGCCGGAATGCCCGCAGCCGAGATGGCGAGGTAGACGGTCGCCTGGCCGAGCACGTCCGCGG
>CAYNLD010000009.1:0-119493 GCA_964397985.1 uncultured Propionibacteriaceae bacterium
CGCCAGAGCCCTTCGCGAAGGATTCGCAAAGGCGAACGCATGCGGCTGGTAAACGATCGGGGCCTCCAGCCGTGAGCCAATTCGAAGGTAGAACCCTGCCCAGGTCGAATGCGCCACCACCAAGTCTGGGTGAACGCTCGAAACCAGACGCCTTGCGCGCAGCATCTGCCGCAAGTGACCGCGAGGCAGATCGTACAGGTTGACGGCACCGGTCGGAGGCCTGTCGCTGTTACACGGTTGCCAGGCAACGTGGTGCTCTATCGCCGGAGTGATCCTCACCTGGTCGCGAATGGCCTGCGGCACCCCTCCGCCGCAGCACTCGGTCACATGCAGCACTCTCAACGGTACCGGCAACTCTCCCTCATCTAGCGTCTCGCTCAAGGCTCTTTCCTTTGCCAAGCCACTCGGGCATTTCTGCTCGGATCGGACTCAGACGATCGGGACAAGCATGGCCGTTTCGCGCTGATCGCCCGAACGCCCAAGGGTCTCAATACGCGCCATCCGGCCTGACGACGACGCCGACGGTCTTGAGGATGATCACCACGTCGCCGATCAGTGACCAGTTCTCCACGTAGCGCAGGTCCAACCTGATGCTCTCCTCCATCGACAACTCCGAGCGTCCGTTCACCTGCCACAGGCCGGTGATGCCGGGCTTGATCAGCAGCCTGCGGTGGTGGACATCGGTGTACTCGGCCACTTCCCTCGCCACCTGCGGGCGCGGGCCGACCACACTCATTCCACCACGCAGCGCGGTCCAGAACTGGGGCAGTTCATCGATGGAGTACTTGCGCAGGAACTTGCCCACGCGTGTTATGCGGGGATCGTCCTCCAGCTTGAACAGCAGGGCCGTTCCGCCCTGGGCCTCGATCAACTCGTTGATCTTCGACTCCGCGTCCACGCACATGGTGCGGAACTTGTGAATGGTGAACGTCTTTCCGTAGCGGCCGATTCGCGTCTGGCGGAACAGCACCGGACCGCCGTCGTCGAGCTTGATCGCCACGGCGACCACCAGGAACAGCGGGGCGAGCAGCGCCAACGCGATCGCAGAGAACACGACGTCGAACGCGCGCTTGAGCCACAACCGCCAGCCGGTGAACACGGGCAGGTCGAGACGCGTGAACGACAACCCCTCCACCGCGTGCACGCTGAGCCGGGGCCCGGCCACGTCCATCGCGCGGGGCACGAACATCAGCTCCAGCGGCCGGTTCTCCATGCGCCACGCCAGCGTCCTGGTCTGCTCACGGGTCAGGCCGTCGGCCACGATCACCGCGCCGTAGTGGGTGCCCCGCACCACCGAGTGCAGATCGCCGAACCGCACATCGCGCAGCGTGAGCGGACGAGCCTCCAGCGGTAGCTCGCGGCCGTCCACCACGCAGGCACCGGCAGCCCGGTAGCCGGACTCAGGGCGCCGGCCGAGCTCATTCACCACGTCGGCCACGGTCTCTGCCGTGCCCACCACCAACGCGTTGGTGAGTGCACGCCCCTGCCTGCGCAGCCGTGCCAGGGTCTGCCGGTTCACCCAGCGGCCCACCAACAGCAGCGAGATGCCCAACGGCAGCGTGGTCACGAACAGTGCCCGCGAGAGGTCGCCCTGCACCACGTAGGAGGCCAGAGCGAGCAGCCCGAACATCGTGACGCTCGCGGAGATCACGCGGCGATACTCCTCCAGCCCGGCCCCCACGAGCCGCCGTGCGCACGACTCCGCCGCACACAGTGCCAGAACCCAGAGCACCACGATCGCCGGCATCAGCCAGGAGTAGGCCACGGCGAGCCGGCCCGCTGTGCGGTCCTCCGGCTGGAACAGGAAGAAGTAGCTGATCACGACGGCGGCCGAGACCGCCAGCGTGTCCGAGATGAGCAGCATGGTGCGGAACTTGGCGTACCAGCCCGGCGTCACCTTGTCGGGGCGCTCGGCGGCGGCCACCCAGGGCGACACGTCGGTGAAACGGAACTCCGGAGCGAGCGCAGGACTCGCCACATCGTCGCCGAGTATGTCCGTCACGCCGGGTCACTCCCCCACAGAACTCATGTGCCCAAAGACCGGCAGAACTAATCCGCGCACGGAACTGCCGCCTTATTCCCTCGACAAAGAATTGTAGCAGAGTTTGAGAGAACGTCGTTCACCCGACATGCGCGGTGAGACTCCAACGCCCGGGAATTCCAGTCGGACTGGGAATTCCTGCGTGCCTTCGTAACAAGCGATTCTCCACATCGGGCCAGACAGGAGTGTGGAGAGTCCTGGCCGTGCTGGGGGCGTCGGCGGCACTGCCCATCCACGGGCGCCCACCAGCAACCACGAGTCAGGCCGGCTGCCCCCTCCAAACTTGTCGGCTCGAGTCGTGCTCCCAGGCGTTTGGACGGCAGTGCCCAGGAGAGGCCACCCCGAATCTAGGCCGCCGCGTTTGGGGCGGACCAGACCCCCTTCGGGTGACTTCGGGCTCAGCGCAGCGTGCGGTCGAACAAGTCGCGCAGCCGTTCGATCGGCCACTCATGGGCCGCCTCGTTCCACGCCGGGGTGTCCGACATGGTGTACCCGTGCGCCGCGTCGGGCACGACCACGTTCGTCGCCACCAGCCCCCGGACGCGAGCGCCGCACCCAGCGCCGCGACCTGCTCCGGCCCCATCGACCGGTCATGGTCGGCGTGCGCGAACAGGAACTCCGCCCGGGCACCGGAAAGGCCGAGGTGCGGTGAGTCCGCTTCGTCGGTGACCAGGCCGACGGTGTGGAACGCCGCGCAGGCCGTGATCTCCTCCGGGTGCCGGTTGGCCGCCCGAACTGCGATCCGGCCGCCCATGCAGAACCCGACCACCCCGAGCGGGCCGTCGGTCACCTCCGGGCGCGCCCGCAGCGCCGCGACGTAACCGTCCACGTCCGGGCCCACGACCTCGCCGGTCAGACGGCCCACCCTCGGTGCCACCTTCTCCCAGCTCGGCTGCTCCCCCCGCAGGCGGCGCCAACTCGGCGACCGTCCCGTCGGCGTGGAACACGTTCGGCGCCAGCACCACGTAGCCCCAGCCGGCGATCCGGGTGGCCATCTCCTCGATCCGCGGACGCAACCCGAACGCATCCATGAAGAACATGCATGCCCGGACCCCGCCCCTGTGGGGGCACCGCGAGGATAGCCTCGGCCGAACCGTCGGCCAGTTCGATGTTCGGCATGTGCGAGCGTAGGCGTGGCCGGCCCCGGATACGGCTCGGCCGGTGGGGAAGGTGCGTAGCTCAGCCGCGGAAGTCGTCCGGCTCGACCCCGTCGAGGAACTGGTGGAACTCCGCCAGCTGGTGCTGCTCGTCCCCGGCTGCCTCCGCGTCCGGCATTCCGGCATCGGCGAACACGGCTTCTGCGACGAAGATCGGTGCGCCGGTCCGGACGGCGAGCGCGATCGAGTCGGAAGGACGGGCATCGATCAGTTCCGGCCCGGCGGGCGTGACCAGCGTGATCTCGGCATAGAAGGTGCCCGCCTCGAGCTTCGTGACGACCACCTGCGCAACCTCGGCGCCCAGCCGCTCGATCAGCGTGGTCATCAGGTCGTAGGTCTGCGGACGCGCCGGCTGGACACCCTCCACCGCGAGCATGATCGCGCTCGCCTCCGGCAACCCGATCCAGATCGGCAGCAACCGCCGGGCGCCCGGCTCAGCATCGATCGGGGCCAGCACCACCACCGGCTGGCCGCGCGAATCCACCGCGATGCTGGCGAGTTGCACCTGGATCATCGCTCACCTCCCGGGCGTCCACTTCCATGCTAGGCCGAACCGTCCTGCTGACGGATCTCTCCCGAAGGAGGCCAGCCCTGATGAAGATCCTTAACATCGCTCTCAGGATCCATTAGGGTTGCGCCGATCCGGCACAGACCGTCCCTGCGACACCCCAGGTGGTCCGATGACTGCACCCGCCTCGCCCCGACCTGACCCCGACCAACGCCCGCTCCCCTCGCGCAGGACGGCCCTCGGACTGGCCGCCGCCGGAGGGCTCGCGGTCTCCAGCCTCGGCCAGGCCGCCCGCGCGTCCGCCGCTCCCGCGGCCCGGCCGATGTCGCCCGTCCTGCCCGAGGCCATCTCCGTACTCGCGGACGGCCTCGACCTCCAGTCCTCGAAGTCCTGGCACCTCGCCCGGCGGGTGTGCCCGGCCCCGACCGCAGCCATCGCCGAGGACATCACGACGCGGGGCTACACCGCCTGGATCGACCGTCAGCTGAACTGGAAGAAGATCAGCGACACCAAGGCCGACGCGCTGGTCAAGAAGCACCTGAGCTTCGCGACCATGACCGGGATCGGCGTCTACAAGGCCTCAGGGAAGCAGGCCTGGATCGCCGCGAAGGCGATGAGCACCTCCCGCACCATTCGCCAGGTGTTCACCAAGCGCCACCTCTACGAGTCGATGGTCGACACCATGGCGGATCATCTTTACGTCTCCGCGGACGGCAAGGCCTCAGAGTTCGTCGCATGGTTCGACTGGGCCGTGCTGCGCAAGTACGCCCTCGGCACGTACTCCAGCATGCTCTACGCCGCGATTCGGCACCCGGCCATGCTGATCTACCTCGACAACCAGCTGAGCACGAGAACCGCCATCAACGAGAACCTCGGACGGGAGCTGCTCGAACTCCACACCGTCGGCGTCGGCAACTACACCGAGGACGACGTGCTGAACTCGGCACGCCTGCTCACCGGCCACGGCGTCGACTGGAGGAAGCGGACCTACACCTACACGCCGGGTGACCACTACGTCGGCGCGGTCAGGATCATGGACTTCGAAGACCCCAACACGGATCTCTCGAAGGGTCCGGCCCTGCTCAAGGCGTACCTGTCCTACCTGGCCCACCACGAGGCCACCGCCCGCCACATCGCACGCCGGCTGGCCGTTCGCTACGTCGGCGACACCCCTTCCGACGACTTCGTCGCGTCGCTGGCGAAGGTGTACCTCGACAACGACACCTCCCTGGCCGCCGTGATGCGCGCGCTCCTGCTCTCCGATGAGTTCGCAGCCTCGGTGGGCGCCAAGTGGCGCCGGCCACAGGAGACCATGGCGACGATGATCAAGCTGCGCAGGCCGAGCACCATCAAGGCACCGAAGAACCAGCAGCGGAAGAACGTCTGGGACATCACCGGCACCGTGCAATGGCTGCTGTACCGCGAGAACCACCAGCCCCGGATGTGGCCGGTCGTGAACGGCTACCCCGACCAGGCGCCGGCGTGGATGGCCACCCAGGCCCTGCTGAACCACTGGTACTCGGCCAACGCCAGGGTCAACTGGGGCAACGACAAGCAGTGGCCCTCCGGCTATTCCTCCTGGGCAAGCGCGCTCGGGGTGAAGAAGGGGCAGGTGATCACCGACGTCGCGAAGAAACTCACCTCCACCATCACCGGCTACACCTGGGCCGACGAACACCTCGCGATCGTCATACAACGGCTGTCCGACGGAGGGACGGGCAGCACGCTCTCTTCCGACCAGGTCAGGAACAACCTCGGCCCGGCGCTGCACTTCATCTTCGCCTCCCCCTACTTCATGCTCCGCTGAGAGGATCACCGATGCCCGGCCAGAACATGGACGCGTCGCTGCGGCGCGGCGAAGCACTCCTGCACGAGAAGCTGATCACCCCCCTGCACCACCACAACGAGGCCCAGAACCGCCTGCTGGCGACCGTGGCCGGATCCACCAGGGTGGTCACACCGAAGCAGGCCAACGAACTCGTCGCCACCCTGCGCCCGAACACCAGGATCGACGACCCCACGGCCGAGCACACCCCGACCGGCCCGAGGTTCGCCCGCCGCGGCTTCTTCCGCGGCTCCCTGATCGGGCTCGGGGGGCTGCTGGCCGCCTCTGCCGCCCCCCGCTACTCCTTCGCCGCCGGCACCGGACGCGACCTTCTGGTGTGCGTCTTCCTGCGCGGCGGCTTCGACGGCCTGGCCGCCCTCGGCGTCCCCGACGACAGCAACTACAACAGCCTGCGCGGCGCCACACGGGTCACCAGCAGCACCGGCTTCGCACTGAACTCGACCTACCTGCTGAACAACCACTTCGCGCCGCTGAAGAGCATCTGGGACGACAATCAGCTGGCGATCGTGCTCGGTTCCGGCCACCCGGACGTCCAGCGGTCCCACTTCGAGGACCAGGACCTCTGCGAGCGCGCAGCGAAGGCCAACGTCCGCTCGGGCTGGATCGGGCGCCACATCGTGTCCTCGTCCGCGGAGTCGGGCACCTTCCGGGCGATCACGATCGGCGAGCGGGTCGTGCTCTCCCTGACCACGACCGCCTACCAGTCCCTGGCCATGTCCAGCGTCGACTCGTTCAGGCTCGACGGCTCGTGGAAGGAAGGCGCCAACGCGAAGCGACTCGTCAGCGACCTCGGCGCGGTCTACGGCGACGCCGGCGGCGTCCTCGCCACCCAGGCGAAGGCCACGGTCGGGGCGCTTGACGAACTGATCACCGTCCGGGGCACGACCTACGCGCCGGCCAACGGCGCCGCCTACCCGGACAGCACCTGGGGCAACGGCCTGAAGGACATCGCCCGCCTCGCCAAGGCCGACCTCGGCATGGAGGTGGCCTGCATCGACTACGGCGGCTGGGACATGCACCAGAACCTCGGCACGCCCGGCAACGCGGACGGGCAGTTCTCTCGCCTCGCCAGCGACTTCGCCAAGGGCCTGAAGGCATTCCGCACCGACCTCGGCCCGGTGTGGAACTCGGTCACCGTCGTCACGATGAGCGAGTTCGGGCGCCGCGTGCAGGTGAACGGCGACGGCGGCACGGACCACGGCCACGGCAACCTGATGTTCCTGATGGGCGGCAGCATCAACGGCGGCCACATCTACGGGTCGATGCCCACGCTGAGCGCGGACAACCTCACCGCGGGTGACGTACCGATCACCACCGACTACCGTCAGGCGCTCTCCGAGATCGTCAGCAGGCGGCTGGGCAACGACAAGCTCGACCAGGTCTTCCCGGGCTTCACTCCGGGAGCGGCTCTGGGCGTCGCCTGAGCTTCGCTCCGGCTACGCCACCCCGGCGTTGTACGTGCGCAGGCGCCAGTACACCCCACCGGGCTCGAGCACGACCCAGTGGCAGTTGTCCAGGCCCCGGAACAGCCGGGCGCAGGAGTAGTCCAGACCCATCAGCAGCAGCGCTCCGACCCGCAGCGACAGGCCGTGGCCGACCGCCAGCAGCACCTCGCCGTCCGCGGCAGCCTCGGCGTGGTCGAGCAGCGCCAGTGCGACCCGCTGGCCAGCCTCGGTGGCGGTCTCGCCCTCGGGCGAGCGGCGGAAGTCGCGTCCCTCACGCAGGGCCGGCCAGAAGTCGGGGACGGCGGCGCCGATCTCCTCGATCCTGTGGCCCGACCACGATCCGACGTTCACCTCCTGCAGCCGAGGGTCGGTGACCACCGGCAGTGCACAGCGCGCGGCGACGATCCGGGCAGTCTCGGCGGCCCGGCCCAGGTCGGAGGCGAAGATCCGGCTGACCCCGAACCCGGACAGCACCTCCGCCGCGGCGGCGGCCTGCGCGCGTCCGGTGTCGTTCAGGGGTACGTCTGTCTGGCCCTGGAACCGTCCGTCGTCATTCCAGTCGGTGACCCCGTGCCGCAGCAGGACGACCCTCGCTGCGCTCATGCCTGGGTCGGCTCGAGATCACCGAGGTCGAGCCGCGGGCAGTCCTTCCAGAGTCGCTCCAGCGCGTACAGGGCGCGTTCCTCGGAGTGCTGCACGTGCACGACGGTGTCGAGGAAGTCCAGCAGGACCCAGCGGTTCTCCCGGTCGCCCTCGCGGCGTACGGCCTTCACTCCCTGCTTGAGCAGCGCCTCCTCCACGGCGTCCACGACGGCGCCGACCTGCCGCTCGTTGGTGGCGGCCACGATCAGGAAGACGTCGGTGATCGCGAGCCGGTCGGAGACGTCGAAGGCCACCGGATCCTTCGCGAGCTTCGCGACGGCCGCCTTCGCGGCGGTGCGGGCGATCTCGACGGCATTCTCGGTGGCGGTCACTGGGCTCCTCTGGGTCGGTACAGGCCACGTTTGGCGATGTACTGGACGATACCGTCCGGCACGAGGTACCAGATCGGCAGCCCTTGGGCGACGCGTTCACGGCAGGCGGTGGACGAGATGGCCAGCGCCGGGACTTCGAGCAGCGTGACCTTGTCCTCCGGGAGGTGGGTGATGTCGTTCTCCCCCAACGGCACGCCGGGACGCGACACCCCGACGAAGTGGGCGAGTTCGAACAGCTCGTCCACGCCCTTCCAGGTGAGGATCTGGCTGAGGGCGTCGGCGCCGGTGATGAAGAAGACGTCCATCGGGCCGTGCCGGACGGTGCGGATGTCGCGCAGCGTGTCGACGGTGTAGGTCGGGCCGGTCCGCTCGATGTCCACGCGACTGACCGAGAAGCGCGGGTTGGATGCGGTGGCGATCGTGGTCATGAGATAGCGATCCTCGGCCTGCGAGACCTGCTTGCCCGCCTTCTGCCACGGTACGCCGGTGGGCACGAACACCACCTCGTCGAGCGCGAACCGCGCCTGCACCTCACTGGCTGCCACCAGGTGACCGTGGTGGATCGGGTCGAACGTTCCGCCCATCACGCCGAGGCGGAGCCGTCGGGAGCCCGACTGCTCCCAGACGATCGGGGTTTCACTCATTTGGCGTGCGGCCGGCCCTTCCCGATCTGGCGCACGTACCCGAGCCCGGCCAGCAGGATGGCGAGAGCGCCCAGTCCGATCACGGCGGGCAGGGTCACGTCGTAGACCGCGACCTCGAGGAGCGTCTGCATGCCGCGGATCCTATCGGCCCGCGCTTCCGGCCGCATCGCCCGTGCTGGGTGGTTTGGCCGAAAAGGGGACGGTTCTCCTTTTCGGCCACTCCCCGGTTGGACGAAAAGGAGAACCGTCCCCTTTTCGGCCAGGCGCTGTGTCTTGTCGAATCCGTCAGGGCCGGGTCTGGCCGTCGCCGTCGATGACGTACTTGGTGGACGTCATCTCCGGCAGGCCCATCGGCCCGCGGGCGTGCAGCTTCTGGGTGGAAATGCCGATCTCGGCGCCGAAGCCGAACTCGCCACCGTCCACGAATCGCGAGGACGCGTTCACCAGCACTGCGGCGGCGTCCACCTCTGCGGTGAACCGGTCCGCAGAACGCCGGTCGGAGGTGACGATCGTCTCCGAGTGGCCGGTGGTATGGACGCGGATGTGCGCGATCGCGTCCTCCAGCGAGCCCACCACGTCACAGGCGAGGTCGAGAGAGAGGTACTCGGCGTCGAACTCGTCCTCGGCCGCGGGCACGACCTCGGCGGAGTACGACTGCACTGCGGGCGTCCCGTGCACGGTGACTCCGTGCTCGGCCAGCGCGGCCAGCGCCCGGGGCAGGAACGCCGCAGCCACGTCGGCGTGCACGAGCAGGGTCTCCAGCGCATTGCACACACTGGGACGCTGCACCTTCGCATTCAGCATGATCGCGATCGCCATGTCGAGGTCGGCGGACGCATCCACGAACAGGTGGCAGTTGCCGGTACCCGTCTCGATCACCGGCACCTTGGCGCCGTCGACCACGGCGTTGATCAGGCCGGCTCCGCCGCGCGGGATGAGCACGTCCACCAGGCCTCGGGCGGCCATCATCTCCCCGGTCACACTCCGGTCACCCTCGACCAGCTGCACCGCGTCCTCGGGCAGCCCGGACGCGGCCAGCCCCCGCCGGAGCGCGGCCACCACGGCCCGGTTGGAGTTCAGCGCGGACGACGAGCCACGCAGCAGCGCCGCGTTGCCCGCCTTCAGGCAGATCCCCGCGGCGTCGGCGGTCACGTTCGGGCGCGCCTCGTAGATGATCCCGACCACACCGAGCGGCACCCGCACCTGCCGCACCCGGACGCCGTTGGGGTTCGTCCAGCCCCGCACCACATCGCCCACCGGATCGGGCAACCCGGCGAGCGAACGCAGACCGACAACCATGCCGTCGATCCGGGCCGCGGTGAGGCTGAGCCGGTCCACCAGTGATTCGCTCGTCCCCGCCTCGCGCGCAGCGGCGACGTCGAGGGCGTTCGCGGCCAGGACCGGCTCGGTCGCCGCAGCGAGCGCATCAGCCATGGCGTGCAGCGCCGCGTCCTTCTGTGCGCGGGTCAGGACGGCCAGCGCCCGGCTGGCGATCTTCGCTCCGGTGGCCTGTTCGGTGAAGCTCATGCCGGACAGGATAGGCGAGTGGACGAGAAAGGAACCGTCCCCTTTCCGTCCGTTGACTACTCCGCTCCCGTCCGGCGGGCGAGGATCACGACGCAGGGCCAGGCGGCGCCGCACCAGCTCAGTCCGCGTCCGGCTGGGCCTCCGCGATGACGCCGGGCACGACCGGCCCTTGGGAGGGCATCGCGTCGGCGGGTTCGGGAGCGTCGCCCAGACCCACGGACGCGGCCGCCGAAGCCGAGGAGCGCCTGCCCCACCACTCCTCGACCCGCGACACCGCCTCGAGGGGTAGCGGACGCAGTCCCGCCATCCGCAGGCCCCACCAGACCAGGTTGAACAGCGTGATCGCGCCGGTGACGGCCGCGGAGATGATCGTGCCGGGGTCGGCGACCAGCAGGCCCCAGGACAGCCACAGCGCCTGGTTCAGCACTGCGCCGAAGAGGAACGCCGGCGAGACTCCCCACACCCGGGGGGCCCGCACCAATTCGATGCTCTGGCCGATGTTGGCGAAGACCGCAGGGATCACGGCGAATGCGCCGTAGGTTGCCGATCCGAAGGCCAGATCGACGGCGATCATCACCCCACCGATGGCCAGGCCGGGCAACAACGTACGCAGCAACGGCCGCCGCCGCTCGCGCGCCACCAGGCGCAGGATCGCGAGGGTGACGATCATGCCGAGCCCGTTCGGCACGATCATGTTCAGCTGGCGGATCAGGAAGCCGTGCACGAGCCAGCCCACGTTCAACCCCAGAATCACCTGCCAGGCGGCAAGCGAAACCCCCTCAACACTCCGGGTCCGGACGAGCCGCACGACCTGGGGGATGCCGAGCACCGTGCCCACGAACGCGGCCGCCCAACCGAAAACCAGCACCGGCGTCATGGAGTGCTCACGTTCGCTTCTTCCGCGACCGCACGATCAGGTCGTCGCGGTGCACCACCTCGCGGTCGAAACCGGCGCCGCGTTCTGCGACCAGGTCGCGCGTACTGCGTCCGATGATCCCTGGCAGGTCGGAGGAGTCGTAGCCGACCAGGCCGCGCGCGACCACCGTTCCGGCTTCGCTGACCAGCCGGACCGGGTCACCGACGTGGAAGGCGCCTCGCACCTCGAGGATGCCGGCCGGCAGCAGCGACGCCTTCCGCTCGGTGAGTGCCCGGACCGCACCGGCGTCGAGCACCAGTTCGCCCTGGGAGACCGACGCGTACGCCAGCCACATCAACTTGCGCGACCTTCTCTTGCCGGTCGCCTGGAACAACGTGCCCACCGGCTCGCCGGACAGGGCGGCCTCCACGCTCGCCGCCGCCGCGAGCACCACAGGGATGCCGGACGCGGTCGCGATCCGTGCGGCCTGCAGCTTCGTGGCCATCCCTCCGGTTCCGATCTCCGCTCCGGCGCCGTTGGTGTCCACCTCGAGCTCGTCGATGTCGGGCACCAGATGAATCGGGCGGGCGTCGGCGTGGGACGGGTGCTCGGTGTAGAGGGAGTCCACGTCGCTGAGCAGCACCAGCGCGTCCGCCCCGACCAGGTGGGCGACGAGAGCCGCCAGCCGGTCATTGTCGCCGAACCGGATCTCATGGGTGGCCACGGTGTCGTTCTCGTTCACCACCGGCACCACGCCCAACTCGAGCAGCCGGGTGAACGTGCGCAGCGCGTTGCGGTAGTGATCATGCCGCGCCACATCCTCGACGGTGAGCAGCACCTGTCCGACAGTGAGGCCGTGCCGGGCGAACAGCGAGCCGTACCGGCCCACGAGCAGGCTCTGCCCCACAGAAGCGGCGGCCTGCTTGCTGGCGAGGTCGCGGGGGCGGTGGCGCATCCGCAGCGGGCCCATCCCGGACGCCATCGCGCCGGAGGAGACCAGCACCACGTCCTGGCCCCGCCCGCGCGCTGCGGCGAGCGCGTCGACGAGCACCTCCATGCGGGCGATGTCGAGCATGCCGGCGGCGTCGGTCAGTGAGGACGACCCGACCTTCACGACCAGCCTGCGGGCACCCGTGATCTCCGTCCGGGCCGCCAGGGCCACGGACGCGGGCTGCTCACTCATCGTCGTCGTCCTCCAGGCCCTCGACGGCCTGCCTCGTGTACTGCTCGGCCTCCCGCTCGGCCGCCTTGGCGGCATGGTACTCGGCGTCCATCGCGCGGCGGCGGCGCGCCGCCGGACGCTCGGTGACCAGCCGCTGGTCCTCACCGCGGCGGGCGAGGATCTCGGCACCGATCTCGATCTGGGGGGCGAAGTCGAACACCACCGGGTCGGACGCGCCGATCGCAACGGCATCCCCCGCCAGCGCCCCCAGCGCGAGCAACTCCTCCTCGATGCCCAGCCGGGCGAACCGGTCGGCGAGGTAGCCGACCGCCTCCGCGTTGCTGAAGTCGGTTTGCTTGACCCACCGTTCGGGCTTGTCGCCGCGCACCCGCCAGACGAAGCCGCCCTCGCCGTCGCCCTGCCGGGAGATGCTGAACTCGGGCCCGCCGGCAACCGGCTCGGGCCGGATCACGATCCGCTTCGGCGGCACCGCGGCGTCCTCGGCCCGGCGGGCAGCGACCAGTTCGGCCATCGCGTAGGTGAGCGCCTGCAGCCCGGTGCCGGTCTTGGTCGACACCGCGAAGACGGGCAGGCCACGGGCCTTGACGTCGTCGGTCACGAGGGTGGCGAGCTCTGCGGCGTCCGGCACGTCCACTTTGTTCAGCACGACCATCCGGGGCCGATCCTCCAGCCCGCCGTGAGCGGCGAGTTCGGCCTCGATCACGTCGAGGTCGGTGAGCGGGTCGCGTCCGGGCTCGTAGGTGGCACAGTCGACCACGTGGACGATGGCCCGGCACCGCTCGATGTGCCGCAGGAAGTCGTGTCCGAGCCCGCGTCCCTCGCTCGCACCCTCGATCAGGCCCGGCACGTCGGCGACGGTGAAGGTGGTCGCCCCGGCCACGACGACGCCGAGATTCGGCACGAGCGTGGTGAACGGGTAGTCGGCGATCTTGGGCCGGGCGCGTGAGATCGCGGCGATCAGCGAGGACTTCCCTGCGCTGGGGAAGCCGACCAGGCCGATGTCGGCGACGACCTTGAGCTCGAGGGCGATCTGGAGCGACTCGCCGTCTTCACCGAGCAACGCGAAGCCTGGCGCCTTGCGAGACGCGGATGCGAGCGCAGCGTTGCCCAGTCCGCCGCGACCACCGTGGGCGATCACGACCTCGGTGTCCGGACCGACGAGGTCGGCCAGTACCACGCCCGATGCGGCGTCGTGGACCACGGTGCCGTCGGGGACGGCCAGGATGACGTCCTCGCCGTTCGCTCCGTTGTTGAAGTCGCCGCGTCCGGGCTGGCCGTTGCCGGCCCGCCGCACGGACTGGCGGTGGAACTCCACCAGGGTGGTCAGGCCTGGATCGACCTTGAGCACGATCGAGCCACCGTTGCCACCGTTCCCGCCGTCCGGCCCGCCGAGTGGCTTGAACTTCTCCCGTCGGATGGAGGCGCACCCGTGCCCGCCGTTGCCAGCGGCCACCGTGAGCACCGCACGGTCGATGAAGGACGGAATCGCCACGACGAACTTCCCAGGGATCGGAGCCGGCCGCAGCGGAGTGCAGGGCGGCCTTGAACGCTCAGTCTATCGGCCCTCGATCGTGACGCTCCTCCGGTGGCGCCCAGACCGAGTGGTCAGGTCGTTCCTCGAAGGGAGCCGGCTCGGGACCAGGCCTGGTCGGCGTCAGGTCCGCGGGTGGCACGGCGAGCCAGCTGTGGTCCGCCTCGGGGGTGCCGGGCTCGGCGACCGGCCCGAGCTCGGTCGCGTGCTCGGTCGTGGGCTCGGGGTCACCCTCGCGGGCCGGCGCACCTCCGGGCTCGTCGGCTTCGAGGGGGAGCGATGCCGGGCTCGGCCGCCCGCCCCGGCGCAACCGCAGCCACCCCAGGACCACAACCACACCGGCCGAGAACCCGATCAGCCCGACGAGTGGCCAGGGCGGTTCCTGCCGTTGCGATGAGACGACCACGAAGCTCTCGCCGAGCAGCGATGCGAGCGGTCCGACGAAGTGAACAGTGTCACCGGAGGTCGTGCCGTGGCTGCTGGCCACCACCGCGCCGGGCATCACGACCGTGAGGTCGAGCTCCCCCGTCTCGCTCCCCCGTTGGCCGAGCGTGCCCGACAGCACCTCGTAGTCTCCCGCACTGGTCACCCGGACGCCGGTCAGGGCGGCCAGCTCCACCGCCCCCTGGACGCGGCAGGTGTTCCGACCGGAGGAGTCGGTCGAGGCGACGGCCGACAGGTGCATCGTGCTGTTCTCGATCTGGGTGCACCCGACCGGATCCACGTCGGTGAAGGTCAGGTCCACCGACACCTCGTCGACCGAGACGACCTCGATCCTGCCTGCGGTGTCACAACCAGCCAGGAGGACTGCTGCCGCGGCGACGCCGAACGCAGCCAGCACCCGCCGCCACCCGACCATGTGCCCGATCCTAAACGCAGGAGAGGCGGCCCCGGGGGGCCGCCTCTCCTGATGCTGGTGCGCCTACTCGGCGTCCTCGATCGCGATGTTCACCACGCGGCGACCACGCCGGGTGCCGAACTCGACCTTGCCCGCGCGCAGCGCGAACAGGGTGTCGTCGCCGCCACGCCCCACGCCCTCACCAGGGTGGAAGTGGGTGCCACGCTGCCTGACGATGATCTCGCCGGCGCTCACCTGCTCGCCGCCGAAGCGCTTCACGCCGAGGCGCTGGGAGTTGGAGTCGCGACCGTTGCGGGAGGACGATGCGCCCTTCTTGTGTGCCATGTCAGTAGCCTCAGCTCTCGATCCCGGTGACCTTGACCTGGGTGTACCGCTGGCGGTGGCCCTGGCGCTTCTTGTAGCCGGTCTTGTTCTTGAACTTGATGATCCGGATCTTCGGACCCTTGGTCTCGGCGATCACCTCTGCGGTGACACTCGCCTTGCCGAGCTTCTTGGCATCGGTGGTGATCTTGTCGCCGTCGATGAGCAGCAGCGGGGTCAGCGAAACGCTGTCGCCGGCCTTCGCCTCGACCTTGTCGATCTCCACGATGTCGCCCACAGCCACCTTGTGCTGGCGGCCACCACTGCGCACGATCGCGTACACGCCCGACCTACTTCCCTAAGCTTCCGTCTGACCAGCGACCCACCCCGGTGCGGGTTGGTTCTCACTGTAGGTAATGCTCGCGCGCAGCGAAAACGGCGCCGCGAACACCGAGGGACAAGACTACGGCCCCGCGGCGTGGAGGGTCAAACCGGGCGGCGCGGGGGCGAACCGTCCCGTCTCGCTGGCACCGATCCGCACCGAGGACGGCCGGCGTCCGGCACCCCTGTCCGGACGCGGGGCGCTCGACACCGGCGGCGACTGCTGTACGCACCTGTGGCCGTGGACACCGCACCGCCCGCGCGCCGTCGCGTCCGATTTCCGCTAGTTGTCGCGCTCTGCGGCTGCCATGCTGAACCCCATGGACTTCGAACAACGCTACCGGGCGGTCGCCACCCGCGATTCCCGGTTCGACGGCGTCTTCGTGCTCGCGGTCCGCACCACCGGCATCTACTGCCGTCCCTCGTGCCCAGCCCGCACCCCGAAGCCGGGCAACGTCGAGTTCTTCCCGACCGGCGCCGCGGCTCACGAGTCCGGCTACCGGGCCTGCAAGCGCTGCCTGCCCGATGCGGTCCCCGGCTCGCCCGAGTGGAACCTCCGCTCGGACGCAGCGGCCCGCGCGATGCGGCTGATCGCTGACGGCGTGGTCGAGCGTGAAGGCGTCACAGGCCTGTCTGCGCGCCTCGGCTACACCACCCGGCACCTGAGCCGGCTGCTCACTGCGGAGCTCGGCGCCGGCCCTCTCGCGCTTGCCCGGGCGCACCGGGCCCAGACCGCCCGCGAACTGCTGGTGGCCACCGACCTACCGGTCAGCGACATCGCCTTCGCAGCCGGGTTCGGCAGCATCCGCCAGTTCAACGACACGGTCGCCGAGGTCTATGACCGCACGCCGTCCCAGCTCCGCGCGACCCGCCGAACCACGCCGACCCACCCGATCATCGACGGGCCAGCCCCGGTCCGGCTGCAACTCGCGCTGCCCGTGCGAGTGCCGTTCGACGCGGCGGGGGTGTTCGCCTGGCTCGCGGCGCGCGCCGTGCCGGGCGTGGAGGTCGGCGGCACCGATCGCCACGCGCGAACACTGCTCCTGCCCGGGGGGCCGGCCGCGTTCGAGGTCTTCTGGGACGGAGAACGCCTGCGCCTGACCGCCGCCCTCACGGCTCTGGAAGATCTGACTCCCCTCATCGCGCGCGTCCGGAGGCTGCTCGACGCGGACGCCGACCCGGTGGGCATCGACGAGGCGCTGGCGGCCGTTCCGGCGCTCGCACCGTCCGTCCACGCCGTCCCCGGCATTCGCCTGACCGGCACGGTGGACCCCCACGAGATGCTGGTGCGAGCCTTGGTCGGCCAGCAGATCTCGGTCGCAGCGGCGCGGACGCAACTGCACCGACTCGCCGAGGCCTGCGGGACCCCGGTGGATACTCCGATGGACGGTCTCAACCGGCTCTTCCCCGCCCCGGCGCAGATCGCCGAGCAGGGCGAGGGGGCGCTGGTCGGTCCTGCCGCGCGGACCCGGAGCATCCTCGCCATTGCCACCCGGCTCGCCGGGGGTGAACTCGACCTGTCGCCGGCCGACGAGCCGCGCGTCCAGCACGACCGGCTGCTCGCCGAGCCGGGTATTGGCGAGTGGACAGCCAGTTACGTTGCCATGCGCGTCCTCGGCCACCCCGACGTTCTCCCGACCGGTGACGCCGCCCTGCGCAGGGGCGCGATCGCCCTCGGCCTGCCGGGGTCACCCCGCGAGCTCGCCGCCTGGGGGACCCGGGTGTCTCCCTGGCGCTCCTACGCCGGCCTGCACCTGTGGCGGGCCGCCACCCCACCGACGAGGAACGGAGAGACATGAAGCTGACCACGATCGACACCCCGGACGGCCCCTTCACCCTGCTCGCGGACGACGGCGTCGTGCTCGCGTCCGGCTGGACCGGCGATCCCGCTGCCGTCATCGTCCGGATCCGCCCGGCGGAGCGTCCCGACGAGATCGAGACGGTGAGGCCTGACCACCCCGAGGTGGCGGCTCCGGTCCGCGCAGTGCGCGCCTACTACGCCGGAGACCTGGTCGCCATCGACGCGGTGCCGGTTCGCCAGTCCGGCAGCGAGTGGCGCCGCAGCGGCTGGGACCGGTTGCGCCGGATCCCTGCCGGTGAACCCCTGTCGTACGCCGGCTTTGCCACCGCCCTCGGCAGACCGTCCGCGGTGCGCGCCGCGGCCAGCATCTGCGCGAGCAATGCGCCGGCCCTGTTCGTGCCTTGTCACCGTGTGCTCCGCGGCGACGGCAGCCTCGGCGGGTTCGCCTGGGGCGTGGACGTGAAGCGGTCCTTGCTCGATCGTGAGGCGGCAGCCGTCCGGCCCTGACCCGATTCGACCGCTCGCCCCACCCCACCCGTCCCGGGTGTCACAAGCTCACCCGGGATCGGTCGGATCGCGACACGCACCACCTCCGCCCGCTCCCCGCTCAGTTCGTCCGGCCGGCGCTGCCCGTTGTCGCGGATCATCCAGCGAACGCGGTGGACGGGACGGGCGTGAATCCTGGGACGGCGATAGTGGACGTATCGCGACATGTCGCTTCGATACCCAGCCTGAGGCGCCGGACGCCTCACTCGGTGGACGGCACCGGGTCCAGGGTGTCGGCGATGAAGGTGAGCACCGAACCCACCAGCAGCTGCTCCCGCTCTGCGACCGTGGGCGCGGGCAGGCTCTTCGTGGGGGCGAGGGAGTGGGTGGCCTCGGGCACGGGCACGATCCGCTCGCCCGAGTAGCCGCTGTCGGCCAGAGCCCGGGCGATGTCGGCTGGACCGCCGAACGGGTCGTTGGCCCCCTGCAGCACCAGCACCGGGGCGCCGACCGCAGCCAGCTCCGACACCCGACTCTTGTGGGGCTTGCCCGGCGGATGCAGAGGGAAGGAGAGCGCGACCAGCCCGGTGGTGCCCGCGTCGAAACAGCGGCAGGCACAGCGCGCGCCTGCACTGCGCCCGCCGGCGAACAGGGGCAGCCCGGGCCACCCGCCACGGATGCGTTCGAGCGCCGGCAGCCAGCCGCGGTCGAGGCTCGCCGGGGGTCCGGCGACCTTGCGTCCGGCGACCAGCCACGGCTGCCGGTAGCGAGCCACGCTCACTCCGGACGTGGGCAGCTCGCGGGCCAGCAGGGCCAGATCCCAGGCGTCCACCCCGCCGCCGGCACCGTGCCCGAGCAGCAGTGCCGCCATCGGGGTGGCGGCGGCGTCCAGCAGCAACTCGCCGACACCGTCCGGCGTCTCGACGCGCACGGTTTCGCTCATGGGTCCAGTCTCGCCGATCCGCCGGGCGGACGTGGCATGCTGAGGCAGACACCGCAGCCAGGAGCGCAGATGGACTTCTACAACCTGTACGCCCACGGGTTCGCCCGGGTGGCCGCGTGCACGCTTCCGATCACGATGGTCCAGCCGCGCGCCAACGCCGAGGCCGTGCTCGCCCAGGCCCGCAAGGTCGCGGACGCCGGCGCCTGCCTCGCCGTGTTCCCCGAACTCACGCTCACCGGCTATTCGATCGAGGACCTGTTGCTGCAGGACACCGTGCTCGACGCGACCCAGGACGCGCTGGCCTGGCTGGTGCCGCAGACAGCGGACCTCGGCTGCATGGTGGTCGTGGGCGCCCCGCTGGTGAGCCTGAACCGGATCTACAACTGCGCGGTCGTGATCCACCGCGGACAGATCCTCGGTGTTGTACCGAAGTCGTACCTGCCGACCTACCGCGAGTTCTACGAGCGCCGCCAGATCGCCCCCGGCGACGACGTCACCGGCGAGATCCGGGTGGCCGGTGAGGACGTCCCGTTCGGCTCCGACCTGCTCTTCGCTGCTGATGACGTGCCCGGCTTCGTGCTGAACGTCGAAGTGTGTGAGGACATGTGGGTACCGGTGCCGCCCTCGGCCGAGGCCGCGCTGGCGGGGGCGACGGTGATCGCGAACCTGTCCGGCTCCCCGATCACCGTGGCGAAGGCGGATGAGCGCAAGCAGCTCTGCGCCTCCGGGTCGTCGCGGCTCATCTGTGGCTATGTGTACGCCGCCGCGGGCGAGGGCGAGTCGTCGACCGATCTGTCCTGGGACGGCCAGACGCTGATCTACGAGCAGGGCGTCCTGCTCGCCGAGTCGGAGCGCTTCCCGAGGGGCGCGAACGCGTCCATCGCCGACCTCGACCTGGGCACGCTCGTCCAGGACCGGCTGCGGCAGGGGACCTTCGACGACAACCGCCGCGTCCATGCCGAGCGGGTGAACGAGTACCGGACGGTGACCTTCGAGCTCGCTCCCCCTTCCGGCGACCTCGGGCTGCGCCGCCCGCTCGCCCGGTTCCCGTTCGTGCCGGCCGACCCGGCCCGGCTGGCGCAGGACTGCTACGAGGCCTACAACATCCAGGTCAGCGGGCTGGAGCAACGGCTGAAGTCGATCGGACAGCCGAAGATCGTGATCGGCGTCTCCGGCGGTCTGGACTCCACCCACGCGCTGATCGTCGCCGCGCGCGCGATGGACCGTCTCGGCCGCCCCCGCACCGACATCCTGGCGTTCACGATGCCCGGCTTCGCCACGTCTGCGCACACGAAGGGCAACGCGACCGCGCTCGCGCACGCGCTCGGGGTGAGCTTCAGTGAACTCGACATCACCGACACCGCCCGGCTGATGCTGGACCGGCTGGACCATCCGTTCGCTGACGGCGAGCCGACCTACGACGTCACGTTCGAGAACGTGCAGGCCGGCCTGCGCACCGACTACCTGTTCCGACTGGCCAACCAGCGCGGCGGCATCGTGCTCGGCACCGGCGACCTCTCGGAGCTGGCGCTGGGCTGGTGCACCTACGGCGTGGGTGACCAGATGTCGCACTACAACGTGAACGGTGGAGTGCCGAAGACGCTGATCCAGCACCTGATCCGCTGGGTGATCAGCTCGGGCCAGTTCGACGATGCGGTCGGGGTGACCCTCCAGGCCGTCCTCGACACAGAGATCACGCCGGAACTCGTGCCGGTGGGCGAGGGCGAGACGCCGCAGTCCACCCAGGCCACGATCGGGCCGTACAGCCTGCAGGACTTCACCCTGTTCCACGTGTTGCGGCACGGCATGAAGCCCTCGAAGATCGCGTTCCTGGCCTGGCACGCCTGGTCGGACGCGTCAGCCGGAGCCTGGCCTGAGGGCTTCCCGCTCGGCGAGCGGACGAGCTACGACCTGGCCACGATCAAGAAGTGGCTGGGCGTGTTCTGTTCGCGATTCTTCGGGTTCGCACAGTTCAAACGCTCTGCGCTGCCCAACGGCCCGAAGGTGGTCCGGGGTGGCTCGCTGTCGCCGCGCGGCGACTGGCGTGCTCCTTCGGACACGTCGGCGAAGCTCTGGCTGGACGAACTGGCGAACGTCCCGGACGCGTAGCTGAGGTCAGCGCACGGCTCGTGGCGCGATTCGGCCAGCGAACCGCGCCGCTCAGGCTCCCGGCGTCACAACCGGAGGCTTGAGCGGCAAGATCGCGACAACCTATGCCTCGGCGGGCTCCCCGACGACCTCGGCCTCGACCACGACGGACTCCTCGACCGGTGCCAACTCAGGCACAGCTTCGGCGGCAAGGAGCTCGCCGGCGGGCGGGGTGGCCTCGATCTCGGCGATCGGCTCGGCCGACGTTTCGGGTGTGACCTCTGCCAACGCCTCGGGCGTGGCCTCGGCCCGGCTCGCGGCGGCGTCGACCGACTCCTCCACCGCAGGGGCCTCCTCCACCGCCGCAGCCTCGACGGCGTGGGCGTGCTCGGTGGCGTGCGCGATCATCATCAGCGGCGAAGGGCCGGCCGGCTTGGCCGGCTCCTCCTTCTTGGCCCGCGTGCCGCGTCGCGTGGTCTGCGCACCTCCGCGACCTCGGCGTGCGCCGTCGCGCTCACCGCCGTCGGCCGGCGCCTGTGAGGCGACCGGGGCGTCGTGCACGTGGTAGCCGCGTCCCTTGCAGGTCTCGCAGGCCACGGTGAACGCCTCGGCCAACCCGGTGCCGATCTTCTTGCGGGTCATCTGGACCAGACCGAGCGAGGTGACCTCGGCCACCTGGTGCCGGGTGCGGTCACGCCCCAGGCACTCGACCAGCCGGCGCAGCAGCAGCTCGCGGTTCGCCGGCAGCACCATGTCGATGAAGTCGATCACGATGATGCCGCCAATGTCGCGCAGCCTCAACTGACGCACGATCTCCTCGGCGGCCTCGAGGTTGTTGGACGTGACCGTGGCCTCCAGGTTTCCGGAGTTGCCGGTGAACTTCCCGGTGTTCACGTCGATGACGGTCATCGCCTCGGTGCGATCAATGATCAAGGAGCCGCCGGACGGCAGGAACACCTTCCGCTCCAGCGCCTTCGCCACCTGCTCGTGCACCCGGTGGACGTCGAAGATGTCGCCCTTCTCGGCCCGGTCCCAGCGCTGCAGGCGCTCGGCCAGATGCGGGGCGACGTGCTGCACATAGGCCTGAACGGTGTCGTAGGCGTCATCGGCTGCGCCGTTGCCATCCACGACCAACGCCCCGAAGTCCTCGGTGAACAAGTCACGAACGATCCGGACGGTGAGGTCGGGCTCGGCGTACAGCAGCTGTGGCGCCTGGCCGGACTTGGACTTCTTCTCCAGCACCTCCCACTGCGCCTTGAGCCGGTTCACGTCACGGACGAGCTCCTCCTCGCTCGCGCCCTCGGCAGCGGTGCGCACGATCACGGACGCCTCCGGACCGATCAACTCGTCCAGGATGCCCTTCAGCCGCTTGCGCTCACCCTCGGGAAGCTTGCGGGAGATCCCGGACAGGTGGCCGCCCGGGGAGTACACGACGTAGCGACCCGGAATCGAGATGTGCGAGGTCAATCGCGCGCCCTTGGCGCCGACCGGATCCTTGCTCACCTGCACCAGCACCTGCTGACCCGACTTGAAGACCCTCTCGACCTTCTTGTCGGCACCGGTGACGCCGAACGACTCCCAGTCGACCTCGCCGGCGTAGAGCACGGCGTTACGGCCGCGTCCGATGTCGACGAAGGCAGCCTCCATGCTGGGCAGCACGTTCTGCACCCGGCCCAGGTAGATGTTGCCGATCATCGAGGTCGCCGACGCGCGGTCGACGTAGTGCTCGACGAGCACCCCGTCCTCCATCACGGCGATCTGGCTGTAGTCCTCGGCCTGCCGGATCAGCATGATGCGCTCGACGGCCTCGCGGCGGGCGAGGAACTCCGACTCGCTCAGGATCGGGGCGCGGCGACGACCGGCCGCGCGTCCCTCGCGACGACGCTGCTTCTTGGCCTCCATCCGGGTCGAGCCCTCGATGCCGGTGACCTCGTCGCTGGCGCTCGTCCGGCGCCGAGGCTCGCGGACCCGCACGACGACGTCGACGCCGTCCTCCTCGCCATCTGCGGAGTCCTCACCCCGGCGCCGACGCCGGCGCCGACGCCGCGAGGAACTCTCCGCGACCGGCTCATCGCCGGTCTCCGCGACCGCTTCCTGGACGACGCTCTCGAGATCTTCCGACTCCTCGCCCTCCGGCTCTCCCTCGCCGGAGCCGCGGCGGCGACGACGACCACCGCGGCGGCGACGGCGACGGCGCGGGGTGGACTCCTCGCCCTCTACCGCTGCGTCCTCGTCCTCGACCGAATCCTCGTCCTCGCCGGCCTCGTCGGTGACCTCTTCGGCGTCGTCTTCCTCGGTGTCCGCCTCAGGCGCGACCAGCCGGCCGCCGATCTTCGCGGCGAGAGAGTCCAGGACCTGGTCGGGAGTTGCTTCCTCGTCCAGCCCGAAACTCTCCGCGAGCCCCGACCGGCGTCCGCGCGAGCGGCCGGAATGGGCGAGTTCCGCGAGGCTCGCGGCCACGTCCCCGCCCTCGTCGACCGGCTCAGCCGGTTCGACCGGTGCGGTCGCGCGAGCGGCCCGACGTGTCCGGGTGGTCTTGCGGGCCGGCTTCTCGGCGGCAGGATTCTCCTCGACGGGCAGCGGCTCGGGCGCGGGCGCGGGCGCGTCGCCTTCGATCATGGGCTCCTGCGCGGGTTCGGCGACCTTCGCGCGGCTCCGTCGAGTGCGCTTGGGCGCTTCGGCCGGCTTCTCCTCCGGCGTGACAGCCGGCTCGGGTGCGGCAGGAGCGTCGCCCTCAGCCACCGGCACCGGGGTGGCTGCCGCGGGCGGTCCGGCCGGCCGGCTGGCGGCACGGCGGCGGCGCGGCGCGGCCTTCGGGGTCTCGGGCTCGACCTGGGCGGTCTGGTCAGTATTGGGGTGTTCAGAATCGAGCACTCTTGCTCTCCTTCAGCGGCGGGGGTGCCGCAAACGTGGCTGCCATGGGCAGCGAAGCCTGGTCTCGGTTGCCGCAGCACTGTCGCCCCCGCGGTCGACTGGCGTCGCGGTGAGGTTCCAGCGTCAATGACCGACCTGTCACATCGGTCTACGGGCTAACCGTCGATCGGGGCCTGGATGACTCCGATCGACAATCAGTATTCCACACTCCACCGTTTCGTCCCAGCAGGGACGAGGTCGCGCGGCCTCATCCGGCCAGCGGGTCCAGGATTCGCTCGCCGTCCCAGGTGCCCTGCTCGAGGCGGGTCACCAGTGCGGGGGCACCAGTCTTCAGCACTGGCCGGATCAGCTGCAGCGCCTGCACCACGTCGTCGGGCCGCACCAGCGGTTCGGTGATCGCGGACACCAGCTCCACCCGGTCGCCGGTGGCCGTCAGCGTGACCACGGCAGCACGCACGTCGAAGCGGCGCAGGCCGCTCTTGGTCATGCGCTCCACCTCGACGTGCCCGGACGCGAGCAGTTCAGCGACCGCTGCGGCCAGCTCGCGGGGCTCGGCGCCGGTCAGCAGGATCTCCCAGCGGGACGCGGTGAGCCGGTCGGCGAGCGCTCCGGGGGTGGCCTCGACCACCTCGACGATCACCAGGCCGTCCGGCATCGCGGCGTTGAGGGCGTCCCTCACCTCGTCCGGATCCCGGATCGCGGCCAGACCCAGTTCCAGGTACTCGGCCTCGGTCGCCGCCCCGGTGGGCGAGGCGTTCGCGTAGCTGATCCGGGGATGTGGGCTGAAGCCCGAGGAGAACGCCATCGGGACGCCGGCCCGGCGCAGCGCGCGCTCGAAGGCTCGTCCGAAGTCGCGGTGGGACGCGAACCGCGCCCGACCCCGCTTGGCGTAGCGCACGCGCAGGCGCTGCACGGGAGGCGCCTGCTGCTCCGGTTGTCTTCTGGGCGTCACGCCGAGAGATCCTACGGCCCCTACGCTTGCCGGGTGTTCTCCATACGCAGGGCCGAGCGGGCCGAGTACACCGACGTCGGCGAGTTGACCGTGCGGGCCTACCTCACCAATGGCGGGCTGTCCACCGACGACCCGTATTACGAAGTGCTACGCGACGCGGCAGCGCGTGACCAGGACGCCGAGCTCTGGGTCGCGGTGGACGCGGACGGCACGCTCCTGGGCTCGGTCGCGTGGTGCCCTGCGGGCTCGGCCTATCGCGAACTCGGCGGCCAGGGCGAGGGTGAGTTCCGGACTCTGGCAGTCGCGCCCGCCGCGCGCGGGCGCGGCGTCGGCGAGGCGCTGGTGCGGCACTGCCTCAGCCTTGCCGAGGCCGCCGGTGATGTCGCCGTCGTGATCTCGACAGCGGACTGGATGCCTGCGGCCCACCGCCTGTATCGCCGGCTCGGTTTCGTCGCCGTACCCGAACGCGACTGGTCGCCGCGGGCCGGGATCGCACTGCACGCGTTTGTGCGCCCACTGCCCTGACGACCGGGCTCCCCGCGACGAGGGAAGGTGCGCACCGAGCCGTGTGCCAGAGACCAATCGGGGCACTCAGGTGAGGCAGAACTCGTTGCCCTCCGGATCGGCCATCGTGTACCAGCGGTGCGGACCCTGGGACGCCTCCCACAGGAAGCTTGCGCCGCGGGCGAGCAGGGCGTCCCTTGCCACATCCAGGCCGTTGCCCGTCTGCGAAGCGCGCACGTCGAGGTGCATCCGGTTCTTGCCCGACTTCGGCTCCGGCACCGCCACGAACAGGATCCGCACGCACGGGCTGCCCTGCGGTGCGTCCGGTTGCCGGATCGCCTGACCCTCCGCCCACACGAGGACGCCCTTGTGCAGCTTGGTGTCCGCCTCCGACGCGAAACCCTCGGCGATCATCCGCCGTATGAAGGCCTCGTCCGAAGGCTCCACCTGCCAGCCCAGCGTCTCGCCCCACCAGTCGGCAAGCGTGTGCGGGTCGGCGCAGTCGAGCGTCACCTGGAACGTCAGTGGCGTCATGGCTCCTCCTTGTCCGGTTGGGTCCGGGTGGCTTCGGGAATGCCTGCAGGGCGCGTACCGAAGGCGTCCTCGTACCACGTCGCGTAACCGGCGACGGCGGTGGGAAGGGTGGCGAAGACGCGCTCCTCCCCGACCGAGGCCAGGAAGCCGGCCGCCTCGAGCTGCTCGCGTACGTCCATCTTCACCCGGGCCATCGCGAACACGACACCAGCGTCGGCCAGCGTGTGCCGCAGCTGCTCGAGCGTGTCCACCGCGGTCAGGTCGACCTCGATGTTGGCCTCTGCGTTCAGCAGGAACCAGTGCGGGGTCGGTCTCGCAGCTTGTACGGCGGCCATGGCCCGGGTCAGGAAGTCGTCGGCGTTCGCGAAGAACAGCGGTGAGTCGTACCGGTAGACGACCAGCCCTGGCACCTGGGTGGCGGTCGGGTAGTCGTCGACATCGTGCATGCCCGCGATCCCTGGCACGTAGCCCAGGATGCCGTCGTGAGGGTGCGCGATCCGCCGGATCAGATCGAGGATCGAGAGCCCCACAGCGATCCCGATGCCGTAGAGCAGACCGGTGACAAGGACGGCGGCGAAAGTGATCAGGGCGAGCAGCAGCTCGCTGACCCGGAATCGCCCGAGCCTTCGCAGTTCCTTCAGGTCGATCAGCCGGAGACCCGCGTACACCACAACCCCGCCGAGCGCGGCCTGCGGAAACGTCGCCAGCACAGGGGAGAACACGAAGATCGTGCCGAGCACCATCGCCGCCGCGACCAGGGAATGCAGCTGGGTGCGACTGCCGGCCGTATCGCCGATCACCGTCCGGCTCGCCGAGGAGGAGACCGGGAACCCGGCGAGGAAGCCGTTCGCGATGTTCGCCATGCCCATGGCGGCCAGTTCGCCCGTGGCGTCGATCCGCTCGCCGCGCTTGGTCGCGAACGCCCGTCCGGTGAGGATCACGTCGCTGTAGCCGACCACGGCGATGCCGAGCGCGGCCAGCATGAGCTGGGCGATGTCGATGCCGACCAGACTGGGTACGGCCGGGACGGGCAGGTCGCGGGGCACCTCGCCGATCACCGCGATCCCGTCGGAGGACAACCCGGCGAGCCAGACCACGGCTGCGGCGGTGAGCATCACCATCAGAGGTCCGGGCCAGGTGGGCGCCCAGCGGCGCAGCGCGAACAGTGCGGCCGTGACCGCCAGCCCGAGCACCAGCGTCGGCACATGCACCTCGCCGAGTTGGGCGAGCAGGGACGCGGTCTCCTCCCACGGGGCGTTGCCGGTGATGGTCAGCCGGGTGAGCTTGCCGTACTGGCTGACCACCATGAGCAGACCGATGCCCGCCATGTAGCCCACCAGCACCGGCCGCGAGAGCAGGTTCGCCACGACGCCGAGCCGGGCGAGCCAACCGATCAGACAGACCACCCCGACGGCCACTGCGACCAGCGCGGCAACCTCGGCGCGGCGCTGGACGCCGACCGGACCGACGAGCGCGGCGATTGCGGCTGCGGTCATCAGGGCCATGGTGGACTCCGGACCGATCGACAGCTGGCGCGAGGAGCCGAGCACCGCGTAGAGCAGCATCGGGACCAGCACCGCCCACAGCCCGCTCACGGCGGGCAGCCCCATGATCTCGGCGTACGCCATCACCTGCGGCACCAGGTAGGCCGTGACAGTGACGCCCGCGATCAGGTCACCGCGCAGCCAGGAACGGTCGTAGGACAGCAGCACCCCGAGTCCAGGTGCCCAGCGGCGCCAGCCCACCGCGTCCGAGCCGGTCATGGGCACACGCTAGCGGCCGGCGCAGACACGCGCTCGGCTACGTGCCGGTGATGCCGGCGATCCAGGCCCCGGGAAGCCCCAGGCCCGTGCGCCAGCCCTCCGCGGTCCTGGTGAGCGGCAGCACCGCTCCACCGAGGGTGGTCGCCTCGATGCTCTGCGCCAGACCGCCCGGGTAGCGCGCGGTGACCGTCAGTGCCGTCACGTATTCCGACGTGCCGAACAGCTGTTGCGCCCTCGCCTGGCTGACCGTCCGGGTCCAGGTCAGGTTCGGGTTTCCCGGCGCGGACGCCGAGTAGGGGTCGTCCACATGGCTGAGGTAGGCCAGTGGAGGGGTGCCGAAGACATCGGCGTTGCTCGCTGTGCCCGACTCGCTCGCGTCGCCCCACAGGTAGGAGCCGGAGGAGGCGAAGTACGGCGTCTCCACGATGCCGTTCCCCGCGTCTCGGACGACCTGCACGCCTGCGGCGGAGATCGTGTCGTCCACTGCGTCCCGCCATGGCTGGTTCGCCGCCCCGCCGGCCTTCTTCCAGCCCGTGAAGTTCTGGCTGCGGGTGTCGTCGAAGACCTGGCAGTCGCAGGCGGGGTTCACCCCTCCCGGCTGGGAGTTCCACCGCACGGCCTGGGTGATGATGTTGTTGCGGGCAGCGATCACCTGGGCTCGCAGGACGGCGGCACCGCCTGCGGACGCCTTGCCCCACGACGACGGCATCTCATCGATTCCGTAGAGGTAGTCGGTGTTCATCGCCAGTTCGTTGACGACGTTGGGCCGGTTGCCGATCACGGTCACCTGCAGGTTGCCGGCCCGGTAGCTGCCCTGCGCTCCCGTGACGGCCACGGGCCCGGTTGTCCAGGAGAGGGTGAGCCGGCTGCTCGAGGCCAGCGCCTTGTTCTTCACACTGCCGTTGGCGAGCGTGACCTTCGCGGTGACGAGCGCGCCCTTCACGCCGATCGCCACCGTGCCGGGCGAGGTGAAGGACTTCAGCACCGTCCCGTCCCCGATCACCGTGAAGCCGCTGGAGGTCACCTTCAGCGAGGTGGTGGCGCGAGCGTCGGACGGCGGGCCGAGCACCTGGACCTTCACCGTCCGCGGGTTGTTCACCGCTGTGCTGAGGGTGGTGCCCGGGTAGTAGTAGCTGAGGATGTCGGATGCGGACGCGCCCTCGCGGGCCATCTCGTAGGCGCCCCACTGGGACATCCCCGTCCCGTGCCCGAGGCCCGAGCCACTGACCGTGAAGCGGGCCGGCACGAACCGGACGGTGAACTCCTCACTGACCGCCCTTCCGGACACGGAGAACCGGTAGGTGCGCTCCATCACGGAGTGCTTCACCGTGGTGGCGCCCTTGCCGCGGGTGATCTTCACCTCTTCTCCGTGACCCAGCTGTCTCCCTTGCGGTACTGCAGCTTCGCGGTGGCCTTCTTCACCCTCGCGCCGTTGTGGAGGTAGGTCACGCCCAGCGTGATCGCCTTGTCGGTCGTAGTCACAGCGGTGCCGTACCGGGCGATCAGGACGTAGCCGGACGCAGCCTGTGCCGTCGGCACCGGCCCGGCCAGCAGGACGGCCAGCAGCCCTGCGACGACGCCGATCACTGTCCAGGGGCGGCTACGCACGTCCCCAGAGTGCCACAGCCCGCGTGGCCGAAATGGGGACGGTTCCTTTTCGGCCAGAGCCGGACGGAAACGAGAACCGTCCCCTTCCCGGCCAACCCCTTCTCGACCAGCGTTGGCCGAAAAGGAGAACCGTCCCCTTATCGGCCACCCCGACGGGAGGGAGGCGACGGCTCAGCCGGCGCGGTTCACCACGGTGAGCGGGAGCAGCGACCGCCCGGTGGGGCCGATCTGGATCTCGGTGCCGAACTCGGGGCAGACACCGCAGTCGTAGCACCCGGACCAGCGGCAGTCCTCCACCTCGGCGCCGTAGAGCGAGTCCTGGTAGTCCTGCCAGAGCCAGTCACGGTCGAGGCCGGCGTCGAGGTGGTCCCAGGGCAGCACCTCGCCCTGCGGGCGCTCCCGTGTGGTGAACCAGGCGACGTCAACGCCATGCGGCGCGAGCGCGCGCTCTGCGGCGGCCGTCCAGCGTTCGAAGGAGAAGTGCTCGCTCCAGCCGTCCATCACGCCACCGTCGCGCCAGACCTCCTCGATCACCGCACCCACGCGACGGTCGCCGCGGCTGAGCAGGCCCTCGATCAGGCCCGGCTTGCCGTCGTGGTAGCGCATGCCGATCGACCGGCCGTACCTGCGGTCGGCGCGGATCTTCTCCTTCAGCAGCCGAAGCCGGTTGTCGATGGTTTCGGGGTCGGCCTGGGCCACCCACTGGAACGGAGTGTGCGGCTTGGGCACGAACCCGCCGATGCTGATCGTGCAGCGGATGTCGCGGGTGCCCGCGGCGCGGCGTCCGGCCTCGATCACGTGCGCGGCCATGTCGGCGATGCCCAGCACGTCCTCGTCGGTCTCTGTGGGCAGTCCGCACATGAAGTACAGCTTCACCTGCCGCCAGCCCTGGCTGAACGCAGCGGTGATCGTGTTGATCAGGTCCTCCTCGCTGACCATCTTGTTGATCACCTTGCGCATCCGCTCCGAGCCGCCCTCCGGCGCGAACGTCAGGCCCGAGCGCCGCCCGTTGCGGGAGAGCTCGCTGGCGAGGTCAATGTTGAAGGCGTCCACGCGCGTACTGGGCAGCGACAGCGACACGAAGCTGCCCTCGTACCGGTCGGCAAGCTGCCTGGTGATCGGTGCGATCTCGGAGTGGTCGGCGCTGGACAGGCTGAGCAGGCCCACCTCATCCAGTCCGGTGGCAGCGATCCCGCCGGCGACCATGGTGCCGATGGTCTCGATGTTCCGCTCCCGCACCGGACGCGTGATCATGCCCGCCTGGCAGAACCGGCAGCCGCGGGTGCAGCCCCGGAAGATCTCCACCGAGTAGCGCTCGTGCACGGTCTCGGCCAGCGGCACCACGGGCTTCGCAGGGTAGGGCCACTCGTCGAGTTCCATCAGGGTGTGCTTGGCCACCTTCGCCGGCACCCCGGGGGTGTTCGGACGCACGGACGCGATCGCGCCGTCCTCGCCATAGCGGACGTCGTAGAGGCTGGGCACGTAGGCGACTCCGCTGGTGGCGAGGCGCAGCAGCAGCCCGCGCCGGCCGTCCGGGCGTCCAGACGCCTTCCAGGCGCGGACGATGTCCGACACGACCAGGGCAGCCTCCTCGCCGTCACCGAGGACGGCGGCGTCGATGAAGTCCGCGATCGGTTCGGGGTTGAACGCCGCGTGGCCGCCGGCGATCACGATCGGCTCGTCCTCGCCGCGGTCGGCCGCGTGCAGCGCGATGCCGGCCAGGTCGATTGCCTCGAGCAGGTTCGTGTAGCCCAGCTCAGTGGAGAAGCTCACCCCGAGCACATCGAACGCGCGCACCGGCAGGTGGTTCTCGAGCGTGAACTGCGGCAGGCCGTGGCTGCGCATCAACGCGGCGAGGTCGGGCCAGATCGAGAAGGTGCGCTCGGCGAGCATCCAGTCGCGCTCGTTGAGCAGTTCGTACAGGATGGCCAGGCCCTGGTTCGGCTGGCCCACCTCGTAGGCGTCGGGGTACATCAGGGCCCAGCGGACCTCGGCGGCGGCGAAGTCCTTGCTCACCGAGTTCACCTCGCCTCCGATGTACTGCACCGGTTTGCTGACCTGCGCCAGCAGCGGTTCGAGCCTCGGGTAGAGCGATTCGACGGTCATGGTCATGGTCGCACCAGCGTAATCATCGCCGGCCCCGATCCCGAACCCGGGCCGGGTCGAAGAACTGCCCCCCGATTCCGGACAGCGCCGCCTCGACGTCGATGCCGTGGCGTCCCTCAACCAGGGGCAGCGAGGCGGGCGAGGACGGCGTCGCTGCGCAGCTCGCGCAGGGCATCCCGGGCGATCCAGCGGGCGGACGCAGAGTCGGGATGACGGATCAGGATCGCCTCGCCGGTCGCCAGCGCCGCATCATGGCACTCCGGCGAGCGCTTGCCGACCTGCCGCAGGGCCCAGTTCACCGCCTTCTTCACGAAGTTGCGCCCGTCCGCGGACTCCCGGACCACCAGTGGCAGCAGGTCGATCAGCTTCTGATCGGGCGCCCCCTTGTCGTGGACGGCGAGCGCACAGAACACCACGAAGCCCGCGCGCTTCACGTACTCCTCGGGCGCACCCGCCCACTGCTCGACCTTCGCCCAGGCGAACGGGGTGGACGCGAACAGCCCGCAGACCTGGTCGCAGACGTCCCACGAGTCGAAGTCGGCCACCCACGCGTCCGCCTGTTCGGGGGTGACCAGCGCCGACACGTCCACCAGCCCGGCGAGGATCCGCGCCTCGTGGACGCCGGACGCCCACAGCCGCGCGGCCATGTCGTGCACCAGTTCGGGGCGCGCACGCCGCAGCGGGCGCAGTTCGCGCGCCAGCCCGCGCAGGGCAGGCATCGACACCCCCAGCGTCCCGACCGGGTTGATGCCGTAGCGGGCCATGCCGGCGACGTTGTCCGGGTTGGCCAGACAGCGCAATCGGTCGAGCAGGGCTTCGGCGCGCCGGGCGGCCTCCTCCGCGTCCACCGCTGTCGTGGTCACAGGACCGCTGCCACTGCGACGCGCGGAGTGCAGGGCCCGGGTCTGCACGAGCGATGCGGAGCCCGCCCCGAGATCAGTTGATCACCGGCGCGTGCCGCGCAGCATTCTCCACCACGATGTCCGCCCGGTGCGCGGGGTCGCACGACTGCAGGTAGAGCAGCTGGCCCTGGTAGTAGCGGGCGTTGCCCGGATCCTGCGGGTCCGCAGTGATCTTCTCCTCGCGCTCCGCAAGCCGGTGGAAGGACTCCTCGAATGGCACCTCGAGCCAGACCGAGATGTCCCAGACCTTCTTCTTGCGGCTGGAACACAGCTCGTCGCGGTGGATGAACATGCCGTCGATGATCACAACCGCGTCATCAGGGGCGATCCGCCACGGCGAGTGCACCTCCGACTCCGAATCCAGGTCGTAGGCGGCTGTGCGGTAGCGGCCCGAGCCCCCGTGTCCGAGCGGCTCGAGCACCTCATCGGTGAACCGCCCGTAGTCGTAGCTGTCCTCGAAGTACCCCTTCGCAGACGAGCGGCCCTGCGCGTAGCGGACGGAGCGCGGATTCAGGTAGTCGTCCATCGAGATCCGGATCACCTCGAGCCCGGACTCACGCAGCAGCTCGGCCAGTTCGTCGGCGAACGTCGTCTTGCCTGCCCCGTCCACACCGTCGACGCCGACAAGGGTGCGCCCGGCCCGCGGCCGGATCTTCGCTCGCAGCCAGGTCAGTGCACTCGCAGCATCGAGCCTGTTCATCACATCATTGGTCATCTGTCGCCCCACCTCATGCGATCGTGTGCGAAGAGTCCCAGAATACCCCGCCGGGCCGGGAAAGCTCCGTCGGCGTCGGGACGGCGGGCGCCGTGGCCCGAGGCAACCCGAGCCTCCGTCCGATCCAGAGCGAAGCTGCCATCACCGAGAGTGTGAAGACCAGTTGAAGCAGGATCTCGGGGCCGACGGCGTCGGCCCCGCGGTCGAACATGCCCTGCAGCCCGCCGAACGGGATGGTGACCTCGCTGATCAGGTTGTTCCACACATGAAGGGCGACGGCGGCCTCCAGCCCCCCGGTTCGCCAGATCAGCACGGAGCAGGTCAGGCCCACCGTGAAGTAGTAGGTGTTGAGCCAGACGTTGTCAGCGGCGTGCAGCACCATGAACAGTGCGGAGGACGCCACCGCCGCGACCACCAGTCCGAGGCGGCGGGAGCCGAACCAGGAGCCGATGCTGCGCGCGATCAGCCCGCGCACCCCGTACTCCTCGCCCGCAGCTTGGAACGGTGTGGTCAGGACGATCGCGAGAATCAGGAACAGCGAGTCGTTGTTCCAGGTGAACGTGGGCATGCCGCCCAGCAGGATGTCGATGCCGAGGCCGAGCAGGAAGATCGGGACGGCGACCAGACTGAATCGCGCAAACAGCGTCCAGCGGAACCCGCCGGTGACTGAGGAGATCCACTTCGGACGCTGGCCGAACACGGCCCAGGCTGTGAGGCCTGCCAGCGGGATGGCCAGCGCGAGGGAGACGTTGTTCGCCGTGAACATCAACGGCGTCATGATGTCGTTCATGAGCTGCTCGGTGCTGGTCCCGGGTTGCAGCGTGGGGACCTTGGTACGCCCGGTGGCGATGTCGACCACGAGGGCGATGCCGGTCAGGACGATGTTACCGACCAGCCAGGTGGCCACGAACATCGCGAGGGCGAGCAGAGGTTTCCACCAGCGGTAGCGGGGGGCCCGGAAGAACTCGTGGTACTCGCGCGGTGTCGTGGGGAGGGCGGGCGGCTTCGGCGCGGGGCCCATCCGCTGAGGTACGCCGTAGTACATCGAGGGTGACGGGTACGGAGCCGGCGGCTGGCCCCACTGGGGCTGCGGGTAGCCCGGAGCGGGCGTCTGCCCGGGCCAGCCCTGGTCCGTCCAGCCGGACACGGGCACGTCCGGCTCCTGCGGCGGCACGGCCTCGGGGCTCGGTGGAACGCTGGCGCTCATCCGGCCGGGATCCGGCTCGTTCAGGCCAGGTTCGGGAACCACAGCGCGACCTCCCGGGCAGCCGACTCCTCCGAGTCGGAGGCGTGCACGAGGTTCTCCCGGTTCGACAGCGAGAAGTCGCCGCGGATCGTGCCCGGCGCGGCGACCACAGAGTTGGTTACGCCGTTCATCAGGCGCACCACATCGACGGCGGACGGCCCCTCAAGCACCAGCGCCACCAGCGGCCCGCTGGTGAAGTACTCCCGCAGCGGCGGGTACCACGGCTGTTCGACGTGGTCGGCGTAGTGGCGGTCGGCCATCGCTGCGTCGACGTGCCGGAACTCCATGGCCACAACGGCCAGGCCCTTCGCCTCGTAGCGGGCGAGGATCGTGCCGGCGAGGCCGCGGCGAACCGCGTCCGGCTTGAGCAGGACGAGGGTCCGTTGCAGATCGGTCATGGCCCGCACCATACCGTCCGGCACCTCACCCCGGAGGTCCGGCCGGCGGCGTTGCCTCGATCCGCCGACCGAGCACGAAGCAGACCACCCAGAGCAGGGCGAACATGCCGCCGACCGCGAACATCATCGGGGTGGCGAAGCCCAGCGCGATCGCCACCGCCTGGGTCAGCCAGCCCAGCAGGTAGCCGGGTGGACGCCGGAGCATGGCCGCGGCGAGGACCGCGAAGGCCGCGGCGCCGAGCCCCAGCCCGAAGGCCGCCCCGACCGACACCTCCGAGACCTGGATCATCCCGGGGATGGCAAGGCCGAACACGATGGCCTCGAAACCCAGGATGCTCAGCATCGCCCGTCCCATCGGGTTGGACGCGGCCAGCCTCACGGCTCGTCCGTCTCTCCCGCGAGCCATTCGCCGAGGTCGACCCGTCCGGACCGATCGCTCCCGGACCGGGACTCGTGCACCAGAAGGGCGCGCGCCTCTCCGGCCGCGTAGACCGAGCCCGCGATCAGAACGCCGGCACCGGGGCCGGCCTCATCGGCCAGGCGGACGGCCTCGTCGATCGCCTCGGCCATCGTCGGGGCGATGCGCACCCGGTCGACACCCACGATCCCGGCGGCCCGTCCCCCCAGCTCCTCCGCGGGGAGCGCGCGATCGGTGGACCCGATGGACGTACAGACCAGCGTCGAGGCCGCCTCGGCGAGGATCGACAGCACCCCGTCGACGTCCTTGTCGGCCATCATCGCGACCACGCAGACCAGCGGGTGGAAGTCGAACGCCTCCACCAGCCCGTCGATCGTTGCGCGGGCACCGTGCGGGTTGTGGCAGGTGTCCAGGACCACCGTCGGCGAACGGCGCACGACTTCCAGGCGGGCCGGTGCCCGCACCTGTTCCAGTCCCTCCGCGATCACATCGGCCGGCAGCGGCTTGCCGCCGAGGAACGCCTCTGCTGCGGCGACGGCAACGGCGGCGTTCTGCGCCATGTGCGCACCGAACAGCGGAAGCAGCAGATCACCCAGGGGGCCCTCGGCCGTCTCCAACCGCAACACCTGCCCACCCACCGCAGGCGCCCGGCTGATCAGCCCGAACTCCAGCCCTTCGCGCAGCGCCTCGGCGCCCACTTCCGCGCACCGGGCCAGCAGGACGCGGGCCGCGTCGGGCTGTTGCGCGGCGAGCACCGCCTTCGAGCCCGGCTTGATGATGCCGGCCTTCTCTGCGGCGATCTCGGCCACCGTGCTGCCAAGCAAGTGGGTGTGATCGAGGTCGATCGGGCACACCACCGCGACCTGCGCCTCCACGATGTTCGTGGCGTCCCAGCGGCCACCGAGCCCGACCTCCACCACCGCGACGTCCACCGGCGCGTCGGCGAAGGCTGCGTAGGCCAGGGCGGTCATCACCTCGAAGAAGGTCATCGCCACGCCGTCGATGAGCTGGTCGTCGACCAGCCCCACCAGCGGCTCGATCGTCTCGACGAGCTCGTCGAAGCGGTCGGTCGCGATCGGCTCGCCGTCGATGCTGATCCGCTCGGTGACGTCGACCAGGTGCGGGCTGGAGTAGCGGCCGACCCGCAGGCCGAGCGCGCGCAGCAGCGAGTCGATCATGGCCGCGGTGCTGCCCTTGCCGTTCGTGCCGGCCACCAGGATCACCGGGCATGACCGCTCCGGCGAGCCCAGCAGGTCGCACAGCGCCTGCACCCTGGCCTGGCTCGGCGCCACCCGGTGCTCGGGCCACCTGGCCTGCAACTGGCTGACGATGTCGGCGTGCGTTCTGCTCATGGTGGGCCAAGCCTAACCGCGCCCCGGCGGCGAAGGGACCAGGGCGGACGCGGACCCGAGCGACGTCCACGGGCCCGGCCCGCCCGCGAGGGGCCGGATACCCGCTCGGTATACTGACCGGGTGTCCGACTCCGTAGCCGCCCCACGTTCGCGGCGACCCTGGCCGGAGTGGGCGACCCTCGGTGCCCGGCTCGTGCTCGGCGTCGTCCTGATGGTCGCCGGGCTGCTCAAGGTGACCCGACTGGACGCATCGATCCAGTCCGTCCGGCTGTACCAGATCCTGCCGTGGGACGTCACCGCTGTGGTCGGCTCCGCACTGCCGATCATCGAGATCGCCGTCGGCCTGCTACTGGTCACCGGCACGTTCACCCGGCTGTCCGCCGTGGTCGGCTCCCTGTTGATGCTCGCCTTCATCATCGGGATCTCCTCGGTGTGGGCCCGCGGCATCAACATCGACTGCGGCTGCTTCTCACCCGGCGCGGTGGTAGAGGCCGGCCAGACCCAATACCCCCTGGAGATCCTCCGCGACACCGGTCTCCTGCTCTGCGGCGCGTGGACCGTCTGGCGGCCACGCTCGCCGTTCGCCGTCGACAACTGGCTGTTCGCCCCGGTCACCGAACCCGCCGAAGACCCCGATCCGACCATCGCTGACGACAAGGAGCCAGCCCGATGACCCAGAACAACCGCGAACGGCTGCGCCAGGCCCAGGCGGACGCGGCCAGGCAACAGCGGCTGAACCGGATCATCGGCGTCGGCGCCGCGATCCTCGTTGTCGTGCTGATTGCCGTCTTCATCGGCGTCCTGGTGCAGAACCAGTCGCATCAGGCAGCGAGCAACTCGTCCGCGGTCACCCCGCCGAACGCCACCTCCGACGGAAAGGCCATCGTGGTCAGCCCGGGGGTCGCCAAGCAGGGAGCCCCCGTGGTTGAGCTCTTCTTCGACTACCAGTGCCCGGTCTGCAAGCAGTTCGAGAGCATCTACGGCAGCACGCTCAATCAGCTGGCTGCCTCCGGCGACATCCAGCTGCATTACCGGACGATGAGCTTCCTGGACGCGAGCCTGAGCAACGACGCCTCCCTGCGAGCAGGCATCGCCGCGACCTGCGCCGACACTGTCGGCCAGTACTCCGCATTCCACAACGAGATCTACGCCGAACAGCCCGCCACGGAGGGCGAGGGCTACACCGATGCCACGCTGCGCGCGACCATCCCGGCGAAGGTCGGCATCACCGGCGACTCGCTGACCACCTTCCAGTCCTGCTACGACAAGCAGTCCACGAAGGCATTCGTGACCACCATGGGCGACCTCGGCGTCCAGGACATGCAGGCCGTCGCCAAGCAGGTGGCCACCCCGACGGTGTTCGTCAACGGCAAGAACCTCCCGTTCAGCGGCCTGGGAGACCCCTCGGGTCTGCTCGACCTGATCAAGCAGAACGCCTGACGGCACCAGGAGCCCTGCCCAGATGACCGGAACGAGCCAACGGCAACGGCTGCGCGAAGCCCAGTTGGCGAATCAGCGCGCCGCCCGCTTCCGTCGGGTCATCGTGATCGGTTCCGCGGCTCTGGCCGTGGTGCTCGTTGCGGTAATGGTCATCGTGTTCGTCCAGCAGTCCACGAAGTCCGCCGCCGATGCGGCCGCCTCGGCCACCGCCGGCATCCCCTACCCGCCCAACGCCACCCAGGACAGGGACGGGATCACCGTGTACTCCAACGCGGGGAAGCCGGTGGTGGCGGTGTATTCCGACTACCAGTGCGCGGGCTGCCTGCAGTTCGACCAGAGCTTCGGTTCCGCACTGAGCCTGCTCGGCCAGACCAAGGAGATCACCCTCGTCGACCACACCCGGGTGGCCCTCGACAAGGGCAACACCGGCGGACTGTCCCACAAGGCCGCTCTTGCGGCTGCCTGCGCGGACGTCGTCGGCTACTACCCTGCCTACACCACGGCGATCTGGGAGGCCGCGTCGAGTGGTCCCTACACCGACCAGCTGTTCCTGGAGACGATCCCCGACAAGGTCGGCATCGCGCAGGCCGACCTCACCGCATTCCGCGCGTGCTACACCAAGCAGGCCCTGTCCGCGTTCGTCCAGGGGGTGGAGGACGCGGCGGCGAAGGCCGGACGCAACGAGCTCCCCGTGATCACCGTCAACGGCACGCAGGTACCCAACTCCGAGTTCGTCGGCAAGTCCGGCCAGGACGTCAAGAAGATCATCGAGGCCGCGGCCAGGGGCTGAACCCGGTGCCCAGGTGGAGTGGCGGATTCTGAACTATCCCCGACCGCTCAATAAGATGCACCCCATGACTGATCAGCCCCTGACCGACGCCGTGCCCCCCGCAACCACGGGCACCGGTGGCGTACCGGAGCGTCCGGTGCTGGAGGGCCTGGAAGCCAAGTGGTCGGCCATCTGGCGGGAACAGGACACGTACGCGTTCATCCGCCCGGCATCGCGTGACCAGGTGTTCAGCATCGACACACCTCCGCCGACGGTGTCCGGGTCGCTGCATGTGGGCCACGTGTTCAGCTACACCCATACCGACCTGATCGCCCGGTACCAGCGCATGCGCGGCAAGCATGTCTTCTACCCGATGGGCTGGGACGACAACGGCCTGCCCACCGAGCGCCGCGTGCAGAACTTCTACGGCGTGCGCTGCGACCCGTCCCTTCCCTACGCGGCGGACTTCACCCCGCCGGAGAAGCCCGACCCGAAGCGGCAGCTGCCGATCAGCCGACGCAACTTCGTGGAGCTGTGCCACGACCTCACCGCAGTCGACGAGCAGGCCTTCGAGAACCTGTGGCGGACGCTCGGCCTGAGCGTGGACTGGAAGGCCCTCTACGCGACGATCTCGGACGAGTCGCAGGCGGTGGCCCAGAAGGCGTTCCTGCGTAATCTGGCCCGCGGCGAGGCCTACCTGTCCGAGGCACCCACGCTGTGGGACATCACGTTCCAGACCGCGGTCGCCCAGGCCGAACTGGAGGCGCGTGACTACCCCGGCCACTACTACCGGGTCGCGTTCCACGCCGCGGACGGCGCCCCGATCCACATCGAGACCACCCGTCCGGAGCTGATCCCGGCCGTGTGTGCGCTGATCGCCCACCCGGACGACCAGCGGTACGCCCACCTGTTCGGCACCACGGTGACCTCACCGGTGTTCGGCGTCGAGATCCCCGTGCTCGCGCACCCCGCGGCCGAGCCCGACAAGGGCGCCGGCATCGCGATGTGCTGCACGTTCGGCGACCTCACCGACGTGCAGTGGTGGCGAGAGTTGCAGCTGCCCACCCGCACGGTGATCGGTCGGGACGGAAGACTGCATTCCGACACGCCGGAATGGCTGGTGAACGCGGACGCCTATGCCGAACTGGCCGGCAAGACCACCTTCAGCGCCCGCGAGGCGATGGTGGGCCTGCTGCGAGCGGCCGGCGACCTGGATGGCGAGCCCCGGCCCACCCAGCGGATGGCGAACTTCTACGAGAAGGGCGAGAAGCCGCTCGAGATCGTTTCCACCCGACAGTGGTACATCCGCAATGGCGGCCGCGACGACGACCTCAAGCAGGCCCTGCTGGCCCGGGGCGAGGAGCTCATCTGGGTGCCGGACCACATGCGGCACCGCTACGCGAACTGGGTGAACGGTCTCAACGGTGACTGGCTGATCAGCCGACAGCGGTTCTTCGGCGTCCCGTTCCCGGTCTGGTACGCCCTCGGCGCCGACGGCGAGCCCGACTACGCGCACCCGATCACTGCGGCAGAGGACATGCTGCCCGTCGATCCGTCCAGCCAGTGCCCGCCCGGCTACACCGAGGACCAGCGGGGCGTGCCCGGCGGGTTCGTCGGGGATCCGGACGTGATGGATACCTGGGCCACCTCGTCGCTCTCTCCGCAGATCGCCTGCGGCTGGGAGCGCGACGAGGAGCTGTGGGGGCTCACCTTCCCGATGGACATGGCGCCGCAGGCGCACGACATCATCCGCACCTGGCTGTTCTCGCGGGTGGTACGGGCACACTTCGAGCACGGCTGCCTGCCGTGGCGACTCGCCGCCATCTCCGGCTTCGTGGTCGATCCCGACCGCAAGAAGATGAGCAAGTCCAAGGGCAACGTCGTCGTGCCGACCGACATCCTGAACGAGTTCGGTTCGGACGCGGTTCGCTGGCGTGCGGCCATGGCGCGTCCCGGCATGGACTCGCCGTTCGACAAGGCCCAGATGAAGGTCGGACGCCGGCTGGCGATGAAGGTGCTGAACGCGAGCAAGTTCATCCTCGGCATCGCGGCGGACACCCCGCCCCGGGTGCAGCCGTCCGAGCCCGTGGACCTGGCCATGCTCGCGGCTCTCGCGGAGGTGGTCGAGTACGCCACCGAGGCGTTCGAGGCCTACGACTACTCAGCGGCACTCGACGCCACCGAGCGGTTCTTCTGGCAGTTCTGCGATGACTACCTCGAGCTGGTCAAGGAGCGCGCCTACGGCACGCCGGCCGACGAGGAAGAGGTTGACGAGACTGCCCGGGACTCCGCCCGTGCCGCCCTGCGGGATGCTCTCGACGTGCTGCTGCGGCTGTTCGCGCCGTTCCTCCCGTTCGTCACCGAGGAAGTCTGGTCCTGGTGGCGGAAGGGCTCGGTGCATCACGCACGCTGGCCGCAGGTCTCCGACCTCGCCGCCGGCGACGGCGATCCCGCACTGCTGGACGACCTCGCTGCTGCCCTGGTCGGCATCCGCGGCGCGAAGTCGCAGGCGAAGGTGTCGATGAAGACCGAGGCGACCCGCGCCACCTTCGCCGGCTCCGAGGACGTGATCGCCCGGCTCCTCGCGGCAGAGGACGACCTGCGCGCGGTCGGCCGGATCAGCAGCCCCATCGAGTGGCGGGTCGCCGGCGGCCCGCTCGAGGTGAGCGTCGAGCTGAAGCCCGTCGAGGGCTGATGGCTTCCGCGCGGATCCCTCTGGTCGCGCTGGCCGTGGCGGCGTCCGTGCTGGCGGCCGGGTGCGCTTCCGGGATCCGGGACAGCGCGGGGCGGGTCACCGCACCGATCACGACGGACTCGTACTCGGTGCGGGTGGGCGACTGCCTCGGCAAGCTGCCCTCGGAAAGCACCGCCAGTCTCCAGCTGCTGCCCTGCGAGGAGCCGCACTACTGGGAGGCCTTCGCCACGGCAACTCTCACCGGAGACGACTTCCCCGGGAACGCGGGCGTCCGCGAGCAGGCGGCGAGTGCGTGCCAGGACGCCTTCACGGAGTTCGTGGGCGTCGCCGTCGGAAAGTCGAAGCTCGCGCTCACCATGCTCACGCCCACGAGCGAAACCTGGACGCGGGCCGACGACCGCGCCGTGGTCTGCCTCGTCGGCAATCCTGGCGGCGGCGTCGTCGGCACCCTCAGGGGCACCGGCCGATAGCAGGGTCTGCGGTCCGCCCGTTACCAGGCCGAACCGTCCGGAAAGTCGAGGGCGCTCCCGACCCTTCGGGAGCGCCCCCAGATCAGGGAGAGCCTGTGCCGGCCTGCCGCTACAGCAGGTCGCGCAGCACCGGATCAGCCATGTCCAGCACCGCAGCCTTGGCGTCTGCGGCATTCGTGGCTGCCCGGGCGGCCGCGGCCATCTGCTGGCACTGCTCCCTGGTGTGCAGGCCGAGCGACGTGCGCACCGCAGGCACCTTGCCGGGAGCCATCGACAGGCTGGACACCCCGAGCCCGGTCAGCACCAACGCGAGCGCCGGATCGCCACCGGCCTCACCGCACACGCCGACGGGCTTGCCCATCGCCGCGCCGCCCTCGCAGGCCAGCGCAACGACGTCCAGCAGAGCCGGCTCCCACGGGTTGAGCAGATCGGCAAGCTCGCCCTGCATGCGATCGGCGGCCATCGTGTACTGCTGCAGGTCGTTGGTGCCGAGCGAGGCGAAGTCGACGTGGTAGAGGATCCCCTTGGAGCGGATCGCCGCAGCCGGCACCTCGATCATGATCCCGACCTTCGGCAGGCCCAGGGCGCGCACCTTCTCCGCGAACCACATGGCCTCCGCCTGGGTCGCGATCATCGGCGCCATCACCCGCACGTCGGCCCCAGTGGCCTTGTACGCGGCGGCCAACGCCTCCAGCTGGGCGTCCATCACGTCGGTACGGATCATGCCGAGCCGAATGCCGCGTCGCCCGAGCGCAGGGTTCTCCTCCGGACCGAGATCGGCGAACTTCAGCGGCTTGTCGGCGCCGGCATCGAGGGTACGGACGACCACGCGCCGGTCCCCGAACGCCTCGAACACCGCGGTGTACGTCGCCGTCTGTTCCTCCACCGTCGGCATCGTGTCGCGGTCGAGGAACAGGAACTCGGTGCGGAACAGGCCGACGCCTTCCACAGCCTGCTTGGCGGCCTTCTGTGCGTCGTCCGCGGTGCCGATGTTGGCCAGCAGCGCCACCGGGTAACCGTCCTTGGTCGCCCCCTTGCCGGTACCGCCGGCCAGGGCCGCGGCGCGGCGCTTCTTGCGCTCCTCCAGCATGGTCACTTCGTCGGCCGTCGGGTTCACGGTGATCTCGCCCACACCACCGTCGATGGCCACCGTGGTGCCCGCGGCAACGCCGAGGATACCGGTGGCCTGCACGACAGCAGGAATGCCCAGCTGCGAGGCAAGGATCGCGGTGTGGCTGGTAGGGCCGCCCGCCGCGGTGATGATGCCCAGGCACGTGTCCGTGGTCAACGTCGCGGTCTCGGCCGGCGCGAGGTCCTGCGCGGCGAGAATCGACGGCACGGTGAGGCTCGGCACCCCCGGTTCGGGCTGACCCAGCAGCCTTGCCACCGCGCGGTCACGGACGTCGCGCAGGTCGGTGACCCGTTCGGCCATGTAGCCGCCCAGCGACTCGAACATCGTGCAGATCTCCTCCACCGCAGCGGTGACCGCGTTGGTCGGGCCCTTGCCCGCCTGGAGGTGGTTGTCGATGCCCATGGCGAGCCCCGGATCGCGCGCCATCATGGCGCCCGCCTCGAGGATCGGCTTGGCGTGGTCGCCCGCCACCGCGGCACGGGCCTCAAGGCCCTTGGCCACCTCGTCGAGCACACCGTGGACGGTGGCCGAAGCGGCCGCAGCGTCCGTCGTTGGAGCCTCATCCGCCGGAGCGGTCGGGGCCGGGGTCACCACCACGAGGGGACCCACGGCAATGCCGGCGCTGACGCCGATGCCGTGGAAAGTGGAGTGCTGACCGGCGTCGGCAGCCATCGGACTACTCCGCGTCGAGATCGCGGGACAGGAGCTCCACCAGAGAGTCGAGTGCGGCGTCCGCGCCCTCTCCCTCGGCGGCGAGGGTCACCGTCTCGCCGTGCTTCGCACCCAGGGCCATCACCATCAGGATGCTGCGGGCGTCGACAGGGTTGCCGCCCTCCTTGGCGATCGTCACCGGCAGACCGGTCGCCGTCGCGGCCTGCACGAACAGCGATGCAGGGCGGGCATGCAGACCGACCGAGGAAGCGATGCTGACTTGACGGGTGGCCATGAGAACTCCTTCGTTGGGCGTCATTGTCTCCGGGCTCCACAATGGCATATCAGCGCCCGGCGGCGGGACAGTTCGGCAGACTGGGCACCATTCCCACCCTGGTGAGCCGGACTGTTCACGCTGTGGGTCAAGCGCTCTTGTCGCGGCGCTCGCTACGGGCCAGTTGCGACCGGCTGACCAGCTGCGGGGCCGCCCCGTCGTTGACGACGTCCGCGTCCACCAGCACCTGCGCCACCTCGTCGTCACTGGGCACGTGGTACATCACGTTGAGCAGGATCTCCTCGAGGATGGACCGCAGTCCGCGGGCACCGATGCCCCGGCGCAGCGCCATGGCGGCGATCGCCTCGATGGCCTCCGCGGTGAACTCCAGGTCGACGCCGTCCAGCTCGAAGAGCTTGCGGAACTGCTTGATCAGCGCGTTCTTCGGCTCCACGAGGATGCGCACGAGCGCCTCGGCGTCCAGCTGCTCGACCGTGGAGATCATCGGCAGCCGCCCGATGAACTCCGGGATCAGGCCGAACTTGTGCAGGTCCTCCGGACGGACCTCGGCGAACGGGTTCAGGGACGCGGGCCGACGGACCGCTGCGTCGTTGTTGAAGCCCAGCGGACGCTTGCCGACGCGGGCATTGATGATCTCCTCCAGGCCTGCGAACGCCCCGCCGACGATGAACAGGATGTTCGTCGTGTCGATCTGGATGAACTCCTGGTGCGGGTGCTTGCGGCCACCCTGCGGCGGGACCGACGCGGTGGTGCCCTCGAGGATCTTCAGCAGTGCCTGCTGCACGCCCTCGCCGGAGACGTCGCGGGTGATCGACGGGTTCTCGCTCTTGCGGGCGACCTTGTCGATCTCGTCGATGTAGATGATGCCGGTCTCGGCCTTCTTGACGTCGTAGTCGGCGGCCTGGATCAGCTTGAGCAGGATGTTCTCCACATCCTCGCCGACGTAGCCGGCCTCGGTGAGCGCGGTGGCGTCCGCCATCGCGAACGGGACGTTGAGCATGCGGGCCATGGTCTGGGCGAGGTAGGTCTTGCCGCAGCCCGTCGGACCGATCAGCAGGATGTTCGACTTGCCGAGCTCAACCAGCTCGTCGTCGGCGATCCTGCGGCCGGGGGTGCTGGCCTGCGCCTGCACCCGCTTGTAGTGGTTGTAGACGGCGACCGCCAGCGCCTTCTTGGCGGTCTCCTGGCCGATCACGTAGGCGTCGAGGAATTCGCGGATCTCGGTGGGCTTGGGCAGCTCGTCGAGGAGGCCGGAGTCACTGGCCTCGGCGAACTCCTCCTCGATGATCTCGTTGCACAGGTCGATGCACTCGTCGCAGATGTACACCCCAGGCCCCGCGATGAGCTTCTTGACCTGCTTCTGGCTCTTTCCGCAGAACGAGCACTTCAGCAGGTCCGAGGTCTCGCCGATGCGTGCCACGTCGCGCCTTCCGTCCGTCTTTGCCTGTCAACACTAGCCCGGCCGGCCCGCTTCAGCGGGGACGGCCGGGCGCAGAAATCAGTGAGGTACGTCCTTGAGGGAGGTGAGGATGTCATCGACGATGCCGTACTCGACCGCCTCTTCCGCGGTCAGGTACTTGTCGCGCTCGATGTCGTGGCTGATCTTCTCGATGCTCTGCCCCGTGCTGTCGGCGAGCATGCCCTCCATCAGGCCGCGAATGCGCATGATCTCCTTCGCCTGGATCTCCAGGTCGGAGGACTGGCCATAGCCGCCCTCGGTGGCCGGCTGGTGAATCAGGATCCGGCTGTTCGGCAGGGCGAGGCGCTTGCCCTTGGTGCCGGCGGCGAGCAGCACGGCCGCAGCTGAGGCCGCCTGGCCGAGGCAGATCGTCTGCACGTCCGGCTTGATGTAGCGCATGGTGTCGTAGATCGCGGTGAGCGCGGTGAACGAACCACCCGGGGAGTTGATGTAGATGCTGATCGGGCGTTCCGGGTCCATCGACTGCAGGCAGAGCAGCTGGGCCATCACGGCGTTCGCGATGTCGTCACTGATCGGCGTGCCGAGGAAGATGATCCGGTCCTCGAACAGCTTGGTGTAGGGATCGACGCGGCGCACGCCGTACGACGTCCGCTCCTCCCACTGCGGGATGTAGTAATCCATACGGGGACCGGCCGGGGCGGTCGAAGCAGGCAGAGTGAGCATTTCGTTCCTCACTGGTTCGGAGCGGCGGTCTTGATCTGGGACGCCCGCTCGTAGACGTGGTCGATGAAGCCGTATTCGAGCGCTTCCTCCGCGGTGAACCAGCGATCGCGGTCGGAGTCCTTCTCGATCTGCTCGACGGTCTGCCCGGTGTGCTCGGCGATCAGGCCCGACATGGTCTTCTTGATGTGCAGCGACTGCTCGGCCTGGATCCGGATGTCGGAGGCTGTGCCGCCGAGGCCGCCGGACGGCTGGTGCATCATGATCCGGCTGTGCGGCAGCGCGAACCGCTTGCCCTTGGCGCCGGCGGAGAGCAGGAACTGCCCCATCGACGCGGCCAGGCCCATCGCGACCGTCGCGACGTCGTTGGAGATCCACTGCATGGTGTCGTAGATCGCCATGCCGGAGTCGACCGAACCGCCGGGAGAGTTGATGTAGAGGTAGATGTCCTTGGCCGGATCCTCCGCATTGAGAAGGAGCATCTGCGCGCAGATCGCGTTCGCGTTCTCGTCCTTGACCTCGGAACCCAGGAAGATGATCCGGTTGAGGAGCAGGGCCTGGTAGACGTTGTCCGTCATGCCGATGCCGCCGGGACCGGCAGCCATGGACAGCCCTCGCTGAATGGCTCGATGTTCGTTCACGCAGGCGAACCTACCCGCTGCTCCCCTCATTTCGGGTCTGTTCTCGCCCCTGTTCGCTGTCGGCGCACGGGTGCCGCGATCCGGCCAAGCATCCCGTCCCACCCTGCTCAGCTGTCACGCCTGAGCGCGCAGGCGGCCGGATCACGACACCGCGAGAACCGCGCGGATCGTATCGATGACGGCGTACGGGCGCTCCGTGAGCATCTCCCACGTGATCCTGACCACGCGATACCCATGCCTGACCAGGAGATTCTGGCGCGCGCGGTCCCGTTCGAACTGCGCATGGGTCGAATGGACGGACTCCCCGTCGAATTCCAGGACCAGGCGTTCCCTCGGGAACCACGCGTCCGGGAACAGCACCTCTCCGTCCAGCCGGAGCGACTGGTTCGCGACCCACCCGACGATGCCGGCCACGCCCAGGAGTGCATGCAGCAATGCCTCAGCGAACGACCAGGGGTTGCTCATCGCACGAGCGGCCACTTCTCCCCGGACGGGATTGCCCGGGGTGTGCGCGAAGGCCGGGAGCGTGGCCTCGAGGGCCGTCCGCGTCACCAGACGACGACGCAGCGCCTCGAAGACGGCCTCTCCCCGGTCGGACTCGGCGACCTCGAGGCAGGCGTACTCGGCCGTCACCGTGCTGATTCCGCGGTAGTGCCGGCGGTGCCTGTCCGGCACCCTGCCCCGCAGGGGCTCGATCCACGCCACGGGTCTCGAACGGGTCGGCGTGCGCAGGCGGATCGGCATGGTGATCGGGCGGCCGAGCAGCAGTTCCACGGCGGTGACGCCCACGATCGAGCCGCGGCGCGACCACATCGAGGCAGCCAACAGTCGCGCCTCCGGCTCGGCGAGCAGCACAGGCCGGAGGTAGACACCGGGGAGGATCGCGACCACCACTCCCCGCTCGGCCGCCCGCTGGATGGTCCTTGCCTGGCGCGGGTGATCCCGCAGGGAGAGCACGGGGCTGTCCTGAAGAAGGTCATCGATGCGCATGCCGACACCTTCGGCAGGCGGGGGGCGCGATGGTCGCGGGCGGCGGGCAACTGTGGATGACGCGATTCGACCGCCGCAACCTGTGGACGAGGAGAGGGGGACGGCGGGGACGGCGTTCGTGGCCGATTCGCGACAGCCGCGAACGCAGCGACGCCGCCACCGGTGCGGTGGCGGCGTCGCGTCGGTCTGTGACTACTCGGCCTCGGGCTCTGCCTCGACCTCGGCGACCGCTCCGGAGAGATCCACCGGGTTGCCGTCGGTGTCGGTGACCTTGGCGTCCGAGACGATCAGGACGAGCGCCTTGTTGCGGCGGATCTCCTGCATCCAGGCGCCCACGTGGTTGTGCTCCATCATGTGCTGCGCCTCTTGCTCTGGGCTGGTCCCGTTCTGGGCGGCCTTGCGTACGAGCAACTCCGACAGGTCGGCCTGCTCCACACCGACCTTGGCGTCATCGGCGACCTTGTCGAGGATCAGCTGCGCCTTCAGGCTGCGCTCGGTCGACTTCTCGATGTCGGCCCAGAACGCCTCGGGGCTGTCGGCCTCCTCCTCGGACTGCTCCAGGTAGCGCTCCAGGGTGAGACCCGCGCGCTGCAGCTGTTCGGTGATCTGCTCCTTGCGGGAAGCGATCTCCGCGGCGAGCACCCGCTCGGGCACATCGAACTTCGTGGCGTCGACGAGCGCCTCGAGCACCTTGTCCCGGCCGCTGGCGACCTGCTCGGCCGCGATCATCTGCTCGACGCTGCGGGAGAGGTCGTCGCGCATCTCCTCGACCGTGTCGAACTCGGAGATCAGCTGGGCGAAGTCGTCGTCGACCTCCGGCAGGGTCTGCTCGGCCACCTTGGACACGGTCACGGTGATGTCCGCGGGCTCGCCCTCGAGCGGCCCACCCACCAGCGTGGACGCGAAGGTCGCCTCCTCGCCGGCGCTCAGGCCGGTCACGGCCTCGTCCAGGCCTTCGATCATGCCGCCGGAGCCGATCACGTAGGTGACGCCGTCGGCGGTCGCGTCCGGCAGCACCTCGCCGTCGCGGGTGCCCACCAGGCTGATCGTGACCTGGTCGCCCGCGGCGGCCGGACGCTCGACCTCGGTGGAGGTGGCGAACCGCTGGCGAAGGAGCGCGATCCTCTCTTCGACCTCGTCGGCGACCGGACGCTTCGGGTCGACCGTGGCCTTGAGCTTGCTGAAGGCGGGCACCTTGAAGTCGGGGCGGACGTCGATCTCTGCGGTGAACTCGACGACCTCGCCGTCCTCGAGCTTGGTGATCTCCACCTCGGGCTCGCCCAGCGGCACGACCTCGGACTCGGCCACAGCGGCCTCGAAGGCGGTCGGCAGCGCGGCGTTGATGGCCTCCTGGAGCACCATGCCGCGACCGAAGCGCTGGTCGATGACGAGGTTCGGCACCCTGCCCTTGCGGAAGCCGGGGATGGTGACCTGCTGGGCGATCTCGTGGTACGCCTTGTCCAGGTGGGGCTTCAGGTCGGCGAAGGGGATCTCAACGGTGAGCTTGACCCGGGACGGGCTGAGCTTCTCGACGGTGCTGGGCAAGGCTGGCTCCTGATCGGACGTAGACAGACCTGCCAATGTTAGCCAGCCCGGCAGCGCAGGTCATATCGACCCCCCGGAGGGCCGGGGTTCGGGACGCCCGGGGACGCCAGCACCCCGCCGCGTCCGTTAGTCTTGGCCAGCACGCGGATGTAGCTCAATGGCAGAGCCCCAGCCTTCCAAGCTGGTCATGCGGGTTCGATTCCCGTCATCCGCTCTCAACTGGCCGCGGAACGGCAGCGGGCCGACGCCCTGCGGACGTCGACCCACGCGTTGTTGGCGATCAGGCTGCCAGCCAGGCCTCTCTGGTCAGGATGGCGACCATGAATCCCATCGTGGCCAGCCCGACGAAGACCGCACCTGAATCCAGGCCTGCCGTGGCGGCGTACCGGATGGTGAACTGACCAAGGAACGACGCCAGAACGGCGCTTCCCAGAAGGACCCCCACAATCATTCCGCTGATACGCGTGACGTAGCGCATCCTGCTCCTCCCCCCCCGAAATGAGCTAGATGAGAAAATCGTAGGGCATTTCCGGGCCACCCGTCCAGACGACACAGTCATTTCTCAGCTTCCCCTTTTCAGCGTGCTGGCTAGGCCTTCTTCCGGCCCGGCTGCCCGGAGGGGCGCGGAGCGGTTAGCATCGGGCCGTGCTCCAGGAAACGCCGGACACCCTCCGCCGGAATGAGCGGGCGCGCCGAATCCGGGCATCGGCCGGTTGGGTGCCGCGACAACACGGTGCGTGGTTCATGCTCGCGCTCCCCGTGGTCGTCGGCCTGCTTCTGCGAGCCAGGGACGCGGCGCCCCCGACGCCGGCCCTCGCACCGGTGATCGCGTGCTGGGTCAGCGGTTACCTCGCCTTCAACGCGATGACCGTCTGGCTGAAGGCGCCGGCTGCCCGGAGACCCTCCGCGAGAGCGCCGCTGCTGCTCTGGATGCTGCTCGCCGCGGTACTCGCCCTGGCCTCGCTGGTCCTCGCCGGACCGGACCTGCTCGGCTGGGTGCCGCCGTTCGCCGCGCTGGTGGCACCGGCGCTGTGGCTGGCTGCCACCGGGCGCGAGCGCAGCGCGGGCAGTGGGGCGCTGACGGTCGCGGCCGCGAGCCTGATGACGCTGGTCGCCAGGTTCACCACGCCGACAGCGCTGCTCGACAGTCTGAGCAGCCCTGCCGGCACGAACGCCCTCACGCACTCGGCACTGGTCTTCGCCTACCTGTTCGGCGCCGTCCTGCACGTGAAAACCATGATCCGCGAGCGCGGCCACTCCGGCTGGCTGGCGGCCTCGCTCGGCTGGCACGGCGGCATCACGGCGATCACCGCGGTCGCCGCCACGGGTGGGGCGCTCAGCGCCTGGTGGACGGTCCTGTTCGGCCTGGCCACGGCTCGCGCGTGGCTGCTGCCGCGGCTCGCGTCCCGGCGCAGGGTGCGCCCGCTCGCCGTGGGGCTGGTCGAGATCGGCCTCACCACGGGGTTCGTGCTGGTCGCCGCGCTGGGCTGAGGACGGGCGCGGCCCACGCGTCGCACCCGGACGGGCCGTGGACGCCACGTAGACTCCCGATGGATCCCTGCTCCCGAAAGGCTGTCGTATGGCGAGGTTCGGTGGTTCGCGTGTCGTGGCCGCGGCGGCCGGCGCGTCGATGCTGGTCACGCTCGCGGCCTGCACCACCCCCGACACTGTCGTCACAGGGGAGCGTCCGAACTCCCCCACCGCGACCAGCACCCCGTCCCGCAGTTCCGAGACGGACCCGGCGAAGCTCGCGCTCGACCTGTCGAAGCTGCCCGGCTGGACCGCGCCCACCGCGCAGGCGGACGGGACGTTCAGCCGTCCCATTCTCGACGCGAGCGGAAAGGTGACCTGGAAGGTGCTGGACGGCTCCAACCAGGTGATCAAGAACTACGACCCGAGCCAGCCCGTGGCGTTCGGCGATTCGTCCACGTACACGAAGATCCCGGGCGTGCTCACGTTCCGCGGCAACAACTACCGTGACGCCCCCGTGTACGGCACCACCGACGTCAGCCAGAAGAAGATGCAGGTCGTCTGGACGCAGGACACCGGCGACGTCTACGCGGAGAAGTCGCACTGGGCGGGCGCCGGGTGGACGGGCCAGCCGCTGCTCGTGAACTGGCCGAAGGCCACCAAGGAGGCGATGGGGCTCAGCCAGGCCCAGATCGACGACCCGAACTTCGTCGAGGTGGTCTACCCGGTGGTGGACGGCAACGTGTACCGGCTCGACCTGGCCACCGGCAGGCAGACCAAGCCGCCGATCGAGGTGGGCTGGGCGTTCAAGGGCACGGGCTCGATCGACCCGCGCGGCTACCCGCTGCTCTACTCCGGCATGGGCCTCAACCAGAACGGCGCCAAGACCGGCACCTGGCGCTACCGGATCTTCGACCTGATCCAGAACAAGGAGGTGTCCGGCTGGGACGGCTCCGATCCGGGCGCCCCGCGCGACTGGGGTGCGTTCGACTCCTCCGCGCTCGTCAACGCCGCCACGGACACCCTGATCGAGCCGGCCGAGAACGGCCTGGTCTACAAGGTGAAGCTGAACGCGCGGTTCGACCCGGCCGCGAAGACGGTCAGTGTGAGCCCCGAGTTCACCAAGCTGAACTACACCACGCCGGAATCGTCGCGGCACGGCATCGAGAGTTCCGCGGCGGCGTACCGGAACCTGATGTACGCCGGCGACAACGACGGCAACATCATCTGCTGGGACGCGACCACCCTGCAGGTGGTCTGGGTGCACCCGAGCGGAGACGACACGGACGCCACGATCGTCCTCGAGGACGACAACGGCACCCCGTTCCTCTACACCGGCAACGAGATGGACAAGCGTGGAGAGGGCACCACCGGCGCCAGCCACGGCCCGATCACCATCCAGAAGATCAACGGCTTCACCGGCAAGACGGTCTGGCAGTACCAGATCGACGCCGTCTACAACGAGGCGGTGAACGGTGGTCTGATGGCCACCCCGGTGCTCGGCACGGGCGAGGTGTCCGACCTGGTGTTCTTCAACATCGCCAAGACCGGATCGGACAAGACCGGCACGCTGCTGGCGCTGGACCGGAAGACCGGAACGGTGGCATGGAAGCGGGCGCTGCCGCACTTCGGCTGGAGCTCGCCGCTGATCCTCACCGGCACGGACGGCCACGCCTACGGCGTCGTTGGCGACTCCTCCGGACTGCTGCACCTGTTCAACCCGAACACCGGCGAGGACTACTCCACCTTGCAGCTGAGCCAGAACATCGAGGCTTCGCCCGCCGTCTACGGCAACATGCTCGTGGTCGGGACGTACGCCAAGAAGCTGTACGGCATCCGGATCAGCTGAGTCCGGGAACCGGCCCGCGCGCTCCCCCGCTGCTTGTGGAGCACCGCGAGGAGCGAGCCGGTGCGTAACAAGGGCTACCCCCTTGCCCGTCCGGACGACCTTCGACCACGATGGCTCCGACGACGCGCCGGCCCGCGTCGAGGACGGAACCGCCGATGACCGCCGAGCCCCCCGCCACGCAGCCCCCGCAGCCCGACCCCGACGCCAGGGCGAGGAGGCGGTCGAAGAAGAGGCAGCGCTCCCTGATCGACGTGGTCGGGGTGTTCATGCTCTCCACTGTCGCGATCATCACGGCCTGGTGCGGCTTCGAGGCGTCCAAGTGGGGTGGCGAGATGTCGATCGCCTTCAGCCAGGCGTCCTCGGCCCGCGTGCAGGCAACGAACGCGGACGGCAGGGCCCGGGACGCTCGCGTGTTCGACCTGGTCATCTGGGCCAACTACGTTCAGGCGGTCGCAGAGAACAGGACCCGGCTCGCCGACTACATCGAGGCCCGATTCACACCGGATTTCGCGACCGCCTTCAAGGCCTGGACGCGAGCGGCCGGGTTGAGGCGTCCCCGTTCGCAAACCCTGCCTACGTTCCGGCCGGCACCAGGGAGGCCGCGGAGCTGAACGCGACGGCGGACGCGAAGTTCGCCCAGGCCCTGGAGAACAACCAGCGGGGCGACAACTACTCGCTGCTCACGGTGCTGTTCGCCCTGGTGCTGTTCCTGACCGCCATGTCGCAGCGGGCGAAGGTGCCGTGGGCGAACTGGGTGCTGCTGGGCCTGGCGATCGTGGTCACGCTGGTCGGAGCGGGCATTCTGGCCACCTTCCCGATCAAGATCTGAGCGGGCCCACGGAGGTCCGGCTGGTGGTCTGATCGACGCCGCAGCCGGGCGGTTCTCGCGGAGACCGTCCGCCCAACATACCCCTAGGGGTATACTGCGACGGTCGAACGAACCCCGAGCCCGAGGACCCGATCCCCCATGGACACCGCTGCCGGCCACCGTGCCGCTGAGAGGTGGGTCGGACGATGAGCGACCTCACCCTGCTCGGCGCCTTCCTCGGCGGGCTGGTGTCCTTCCTCTCCCCCTGCGTCCTGCCAGTCATCCCCGCGTACGTCTCCGTGGTCACGGGGCTCGGCGCCGCGTCCGTGCAGGCCGGTGGACGGGCACACCTGGCGCAGGTGCTGAAGACGTCGCTGGGCTTCATCATCGGATTCAGCACGGTGTTCGTCCTGCTCGGGCTCTCGGTGACCGCGATCGGGCAGGTGCTGTACGTGAACCGCGTCCTGCTCACCCGGATCTCCGGCCTCGTGGTGCTCGCGATGGCGCTGTTCCTGCTCGGCTCCCTGTTCCTGAAGGCGCCGTGGCTGTACCAGGAGGCGCGCTGGCACCCGCAACTGGACCGGTTCGGGCCGTTCGCTGCGCCCGTCGCCGGGGTCGCGTTCGGGTTCGGCTGGACGCCATGCATCGGGCCCGTGCTGACCAGCGTCCTCGCGGTCGCAGCGAGCAGCGGGGACGTCGGCCGGGGCACGGCGATGCTGATCGCCTACTCCGCCGGCCTCGCTGTGCCGTTCCTCGCCGCCGCCCTTGCCCTGGACAGGGTCGCGGGCGCGTTCCAGCTGGTCAAGCGACACTTCTTCGCGATCACCCTCGCCTCGGGGGTGATCCTCGCCGTCTTCGGCGCACTCCTCGCCCTCAACCGGATGTCCCTGGTCACCACGTTCACCCAGTCGCTCCTGGAGTCCATCGGTCTCGGTGGGCTGCTGGGGCTCGGCTAGGCAGAAAGGTCCGCAAGAACCATGAGCAACAAGCGCACGACCACCGTCGAGAAGCCGCAGCAGTCCCGCCGGGCTGCGCGGGCGGCAGAACTGGCCCGTCAGGAGCAGCGGCGCAAGGCCTTCAGATTCGGGGTGATCGCCGGGCTCGCGGCCGTCCTTACCCTCGTCGGGGTGTACGCCCTCGGCGGCCAGGGCACGACCGCCCGGACGGACGCCAGCGGCCAGGCCTACGTCGCGACCAAGGACGGTTTCCGGCTGCCCGGCCTGCTCGACGAGAACACGACGGTCGCGCTCGCCGACTTCGCCGGAAGGCCCGTCGTGGTGAACTTCTTCGCCTCCTGGTGCGTGTACTGCAACGAGGAACTGCCCGGATTCGTACAGGTCGCCCACGCGACGACCGGCCAGGTGTCGTTCGTGGGAGTGAACACCAACGACTCCGGAGACGGCGTGGCGATGGCGAAGCGGTTCGACCTCGCCGGCGCCGGCTTCCACCTCGCCCACGACATCGGCGACGATCCTGCGTCGGAGTTGTGGCTGTCGTACGGCTCGCAGGGGCTGCCGGTGACGGCGTTCTACGACGCGAGCGGCAAGCTGGTCGACTTCGCCGGCGGCATGCTCACCCAGACCGAATTGCAGCAGCGCCTGAAGACGAACTTCGGCGTCGACGTGTCGGCGCCGGACGCGTCCGGGCTGGTCGCACCCGTGATCCCGCTGATCCCGCAGGGCGCCTACGAGCTGCTCAACCGCAACTCGGGCAGCGACTCCTTCGCCGCGATCGACCTGCGGCCGGCCGCCGACTACGCGAAGGGCCACATCGAGGGCGCGCGGAACATCGCTGCGACTCCCGCCGACGTGGTGGCCAAGGCGTCGGCGCTGGACACGTCCGGAAGCTGGTTCCTCTACGACGCATCCGGCAAGGACGCGGAGGCCGTGGCCAACGCGCTGCATGATGCCGGGTACAAGCACGTCTACGTCATCCAGGGCGGCTGGGCAGCCTGGGTGTCCGCGGGCCTGCCGTCCGCCACCTGAGCCGGCGGCATCCTGGACCGCCGTCCTGAGCCAGCGGCGCGGCCGGAACCCGATTTGGGCAATGCGGCGACCCGCTGATAGCCTGCAGGGCTGATTTTCGGAGAGGACCCAGACATGCCGGGCATGGACGCGAAGCGAGGGCGGCGTGAGCTGCTCACCGCGGCGCTGCTGCATGCCCCCAGCTGCTTCGAGTACCGCAACGCGGGCATCGAGCCGGGCAGGAGTGGGCCTCCGAACTGACACGACCAGAGGAATCTGGACCGCGTCCAGTTGCTTCCGGAAGCCGCCCGCTCGCCAGCCGAGCCGGGCGGCTTCTCACGTTTCCGGGGCCATCTGCCCTCACATCGACAACAGAACAAGGGCATATAGCTCAAGACCAGAGAACAGCAGTCCGAACGATCCAGGAAGGAGGGCTGAACCATGACCCAAGTAGCGGTCTACAACGCCGGCGGTGACCAGCTTCTGCACACCGTCGAACTGCACCACGCGATCCGGATGCTGATCCGCCGCGTCGCCCGCGTCCGCGAGTCCGTCGCCGGCGAGACGTTCGGCCCCTATCCGCGTCCGCGGTCGCTCGAGCTGGTCCGCTGGATCTTCACCGGCTGGCTCTACCACGACCGCGGCGAGCGTGTGCCGCAGGTCAGCCGCGAGAACGTCCTGCGTCGCGACCGGTACACGTGTGCCTACTGCGGACGGACGGGCACCACGTACGACCACGTCGTGCCTCGCCACCTCGGCGGAGGGACGACGTGGCTGAACTGCGTGGCGGCGTGCGAGGACTGCAACAGCCGACGCAAGGGTGGACGGACGCTCGCCCAGGCCGGCATGACGCTGCAGTTCCTGCCCTTCGTTCCAGAGGCGTGGGAGCTGCTCCCCCGCCGTCGCTGAACCACCTGCCGGGGTCGCCCCGCGGCGGCCCCGGCTGCTCAACCGGCTTATGAAAGGACAACGGAGATGAACACGGCCGAGCACCAGTTCCCGGTCGAACTGCCGGGAGCGACCAACGGCAACACCCTGATGTGGGCTCACCCGCACGAGGTGGAGCCCGCGGCTCTCGATCAGCTGCGCAACATCAGTCGCCTGCCGTGGGTGGACCGCGTCCGCGTGATGCCCGACGTGCACCTCGGCAAGGGCGCGACGGTGGGCTCGGTGATCGCGATGCGTGACGCCGTCTCGCCGTCCGCAGTCGGTGTCGACATCGGCTGCGGCATGGGCGCGGTGCGGACGAACCTGACCCTGGACGACCTGCCCGACGACCTGCACGCGCTGCGGGTGGCGATCGAGGCGGCCGTCCCGGTCGGATTCAACGGCAACGACGGTCAGGCGCCGATCGTGCGCACCGACCGTCTGCTTCGCACGCGCTTCGACGCCCTGTTCGGGCGGTTCGAGGAACTGCGCGCGGCACGGATCGGAGAGCGTGAGGGACGCGCGGTCGCCCAGTGCGGCTCGCTGGGCGGAGGCAACCACTTCATCGAGCTGTGCGCCGCGGAGCAGGACGGCCACCTGTGGCTGACGCTGCACTCGGGAAGCCGCAACATCGGCAAGGAGCTGGCGGACCGGCACATCGCGACGGCGAAGACCCTGGAGCACAACCTCGGCCTGCCGGATCGCGACCTGGCCGTGTTCCTCGCCGGCACCGCGGAGATGGACGCCTACCTGCACGACCTGTGGTGGGCGCAGGACTATGCGATGCTGTCGCGCACGATCATGCTCGCCACCGTGCAGCGCGTCGTCGCGGACTGGTTCGGCGGCCACGGGCTGGCTGTCGAGTTCGAGCCGCCGGTGCTCTGCCACCACAACTACGTCGCCCGTGAGACCTACGACGACGTGGAGCTGATCGTGACCCGCAAGGGCGCGATCCGGGCCGGTGTCGGTGACCTGGGCCTGATCCCGGGCTCGATGGGCACGGGCAGCTATGTGGTGCGGGGGCTCGGCAACGCGCAGTCGCTCAACTCAGCCTCGCACGGGGCTGGACGCCGGATGTCGCGCAACCAGGCGAAGCGGACGTTCACCACCGACGACCTGGCCCGCCAGACCGCCGGTGTCGAGTGCCGCAAGGACGCCGGGGTCGTCGACGAGATCCCCGGTGCGTACAAGCGCATCGAGGACGTGATGGCGGCCCAGGTCGACCTCGTCGAGGTCATCGCACGGCTGCAGACGCTGCTCTGCGTCAAGGGCTGACGCCCGAGGGAGGTGCCGGGTCGCCGGCACCTCCCTTCCGCCGCCCGATGGCCCCGGAGTCTGGATCCGTTCCGCCGGGAAGTCGCTTGCGACTAGGCTGTTCGCGTGACCAACGACATCCCGACCATCTACGATGTCGCCCGGCTCTGCGGGGTGTCGGCCTCGACGGTGAGCCGCACCTTCGCCCGCCCGGACAAGGTGTCGGCGGCCACGTCCGCGAAGGTGCGGGCTGCCGCGGAGGAGATCGGCTACTCGGCGCGGTTCCCGATGGCCATCCAGCGCCGGGTAGAGACGAAGCTGCTCGCGATCACGGTCGCGGACTTCTCGAACCCCTTCTACAACCAGCTCGTGTGGGGTGCCCAGATCGCGTCCGGGCATGCGGGATACGAACTCATCCTCGCCGACTTCCACGAGTCCTCGGCCCGGGAGAAGGCCGAGCACGAGCGGCTGCTCGACGTCGCCGACGGCATTGTGATCGGCAGTTCCCGGCTGAGTGATCCCGCGCTGCGCAAGATCGCCGCGAAGAAGCCCACCGTGGTCGTCAGCCGGGAAGTCCGCGGCGTCGCCAGCCTCGTGCCGGACAACGCCTCGGGGGTCAAGGCCGCGATGGGCCTGCTGCACGGCCTCGGGCACACCGCTGTGACCTATGTCGCGGGTCCCGAGGCGTCCTGGGCCGACGCCGCGCGATACCGGGCCGTCTGCGATGCCAGCGCGGCCGCCGGCCATTCGGCGCAGCGGATCGGCCCGTTCCTGCCGACCTTCGAGGACGGGCTCGGTGCGGCCCGGCAACTCGTCGACCGCCCCCCGACGGCGATCATCGCGCACAACGACATGCTCGCGATCGGTCTCATGCACGGGCTCCAGGCTGCAGGTATCCGGATTCCGGAGGACGTCTCGATCGTGGGCATCGATGATGTCCTGGCGTCTCGCCTGGTCACCCCCAAGCTGACCACGATCGCGCTGCCTGCCCTCCAGCTCGGACTCCAGGCGGTGCGCAACGTGGTCGCGCTGGTCCGCGGCGCCGTGCCGAAGTCCGACTCGGCGCTGGTGATGCCTGTGCAGCTGAAGGTTCGTGAATCGACGGGGCCCGCCCGCCGGGCGCAGAGCCTCCGCTGAGCGCCGGTACCGCCTACACCCAGGCTGCGCCCGGTACCGAGGTCCGGGCACGGTAGAGGGATGTGGACGCCGTGACGTACAGGTCGCGACCGTCGAGGCCGCCCCAGGCGAAGTTGCCCACCTGCTCCGGCACCTCGATCATGCCGATCGGGTGTCCGGCGGGGTCGAAGACATGGATGCCGCCCGCGCCGGTACACCAGACGTTGTTGAGGGCGTCCACCTTCATGCCGTCGGCCTTGCCGGACGCGTCGGAGGGGACCCGGGCGAACTCCCGTCCCTCGTCCAGAACCGGTCCTCCCGATCCCCAGGACGTCTTGAACTCGATGATCCGCCCGGTCGCGGTGTCGTTGACGTAGAGGCGGGCCTGGTCAAGGCTGAGGCACAGGCCGTTGGGCTCTGCCAGCTGGGTGGAGAGCAGGCGCAGGTCGTCCGACTTGGTGCACTCGTACACGCCGCAGAAACCCAGTTCCCTCGGACGCAACTCGCCCATCGCCGACTCGGTGCGCCCGAACGGGGGGTCGGTGAAGATCAGTGACCCGTTCGGCGCGGCGATCACATCGTTCGGGCTGTTGAGTTCACGGCCCTCGTAGTGGCTGGCGATGACCGTGCGCTCGTCGTCCGAGCCGATCCACACCAGCGAACTGCTCCGGTGCTCGCAGACGATCAGCCGCCCGAACGGGTCGATGACCTGGCCGTTCGCCTTGTTGGTCGGATGCCGGGTGACCGTCAGGCCGGACTCGTCGCTCCAGGCGTAGGCCGTGTCGGCCGGGATGTCGTTGAACAGCAGCCGGGCGGCCTCGAGTTGCCAGACCGGGCCCTCGACGAACTGGAACCCTCCGGCGAGTCGTTCCAGGCGCTCGGTGAGTTCCACCGGAACCGAGTTGATCATCACGCGTCCCCGTCCGCCCTGCGCGAGGCGAGCATCGAGCCGGCCACCGAGATGATGATGAAGGCGCCGATCACGACCTGCTGCCACAGCGGCGAGACCCCGAGCAGGTTGAGCCCGTTCCGGATCGTCGTCATCAGCATGGCGCCGACCACGGTTCCGTAGAGGACGGCCTTGCCGCCGGTCATGACAGTGCCACCGATGATGGTCGCCGCGATCACGTCCAGCTCCATTCCCTGCCCGGCGTCAGCCGTCGCGGCTTCCGAGCGCGAGGCGAGGATGACGCCGGCGATCGCGCACAGCAGGCCGGAGATCATGAACACCGTGATCCGGATCGCGGTCAGCGAGATCCCCGCCAGCCGCGCAGCGTGGGCGTTCGAGCCGATCGACAGCACGTGGCGCCCGAACGGGGTTCGGTACAGGACGTAGGCGAACACAGCGAACACGGCCGCGAGGATGACGACGGGGAACGGGAACGGTCCGATGAAGCCCTGCCCGATGAACTGGAACTCCGGATAGCGCAGGCCGTAGACGGGGACGCCGCCGGTGATCACCATGATGATGCCCCGGAGCACCGACATCGCCCCGAGGGTGGCCACGAACGATGGCAGATGGAGAATGGTGACGAGCAACCCGTTGCACGCGCCGATCACCGCGCCGAGGAGCAGCGCCGCGACGACGGCCAGGTAGATGTTCACCCCGGACTGGATCCAGATCGCGGCCGCCAGACCGGAGATCCCGAGGATCGCCCCGACGGAGAGGTCGATCTCACCCATTCCGATCACGAATGTCATGCCGATGCCCATGATCGCCACCCACACCGACTGGCGGAGCACCACGGTCAGATTGCCGACCGTGAGGAAGTAGTCGCTGGCGAAGGCGAGCGCCACGCACAGCACGAGGAAGGCGATCGTCACCCCGGCACCGGGCAGCCCGACAACCCGCCTGAGTCCGGCCATCGCTCTCGGTGCGATCACGCGTCCGGAGGGAACCGTGGGGGTCGAGGTCATTCGTCGTCTCCTTCACTGCTCATGGCAATCAGTCGTATCTGGGGCAGCGAGGTGTCGCTCGCGGCGAGGTTGGCTCGCACCCTGCCTTCGCGCATCACCAGGATCTGGTCGCACATCCCCAACACCTCGGTCTCCTCGCTGGACACGAGGACGACGGACTTGCCCGCCTCCACCAGCGAGGTGATGAGTTCGTACACATCGTTCTTGGCGGCCACGTCGATACCCCGGGTGGGGTCCTCCAGCAGCAGGACGTCCGCGTTGCCCAGCAGGCTCCGCGCCAGCATCACCTTCTGCTGGTTCCCTCCGGACAGCCGCGAGATCACCTGGTCGGGCCCGGAGACCTTCATCCCGTACTCTTCGATGGCGGCGTTCACGGTGCTCAGTTCGCGCGCCGGGCTCAGCCCGAACCGTCCCATGATCCGCTGGAGGGCGGAGATCGTGGTGTTCCACGCGACGGAGTGCTCGGGGAAGATGCCCGCGACCTTCCGGTCGGAGGGCAGGTAGATGAGGCCGAGCCGCCGAGCCTGCCGGATCGAGCCGACCCGGACCGCGGAACCGTTGCGGGTGACCGAGCCCGAGGCCACAGGCAGCGAGCCGGCCAGCCCGCGGATCAACTCGGTCTTGCCACTGCCGGCCAGGCCGACCACGCCGAGGATCTCTCCGCGACGGAGCACGAAGGACACGTCGCGATAAGCGGGCTCACGGGTGAGCCCTGCCACGGCGAGCACCGGCTCGCCCAGGTCCACCTGCTTCTTCGGGTACTGGTGGTCGACGAGTCGTCCGGTCATCGCCGTGACCATGTCCCGGGCGCTCAGCTCCGCGGTCGGAGCGTCGACGACGACCGCGCCGTCCCTGAGCACGATCGTGCGATCACACAGGTCGGTCACCTCGTCGAGATGGTGCGAGATGAAGATGACGGCGACACCCTGGCTCCGCAGGTCACGCACGACCTGGAACAGCTGGGCCTTCTCGCGGGCCTCCAGCGAGGTGGTCGGTTCGTCGAGGACGAGGACCTTCGCCCGCTCGTGGACGGCGCGCGCGATCTCGACGAGCTGTCGGGTGGCGATCGGGAGGTCCTCCACCGTGGCGCGGACATCGACCTCGATGCCGAGGACGTCTCGGAGCACGTGGCGGGACTCCCGGATCATCGTCTCCCGGTCCAGCGGCGCGAACGGCGTGCGGCGGCCCTTGGTCAGTTCGGCGTGCAGGTAGACGTTCTCGTAGACCCTGAGGGACGGGACCAGGCTCAGTTCCTGGTGGACGGTGCGAATGCCGAGTCGCTGCGCCTCGGTGACACTCGCCGAACCGAGGTGCTGGCCGTCGACGCTGACCGTCCCCGAATCGGCCGAGTAGACGCCGGACAGGATCTTGATGAGGGTCGACTTGCCCGCGCCGTTGGCGCCGAGCAAGCCGACCACCGTGCCTGAGTCGAGCCGGAGATCCACATTCCTCAGCACGGGGACGCCACCGAACGACTTGCCGATTCCGGTCATTTCGACGATGGGCATGGAGGGAGTGCTGGGCATTGGGGATCTCCGGGCTCGAACTCAGGGCTGGAAGGAACTACTTCTGCGTCACTTGCCCGGCGGGACGTACTCGTAGTTCTTCGGGTCGAACGTGTTCATGTTGCTCTTGTCGTACACCGTGGTGGGCACGTCGATCTTCCGGTCGACCGTCTGGCCGTCCTGCACGAACTTCTTCACTGCCTGCAGCACGAGGGTGCCCATGGCCTTGCTTCCGGTGTCCACCGTGGCGGTGAGCTCGCCGTTCAGGATCGACTGGCGACCGTCCTTGGTGTTGTCGTAGCCGGCGATCTTGATCTGGTCGAGCTTGCCGGCTGCCTTCACCGCTGCGACCGCACCCAGGGCCATCTCGTCGTAGAGACCGTAGATGAAGCCGACATCGGGGTTGGCCTGGAGGATGTTCTCCGTGACGGTCTGGCCCTTGGCCCGGGTCCAGTCAGCCTGCTGCGACGCGACGACAGAGAGGTTGGAGTTGCCCTTGATGGCGTCCATGAAGCCGTTGAGCCGCTGATCGTTCACGACACCCGGGAATCCCTGCAGCACTGCCACCTTCGTCGGCGAGGTGAAGGTCTTGTTCGCCCACTCGCCGATCTGGTGGCTCGCGCCGTACTGGTCGAAGGTCACGCAGGTCACGTAGTACTGGTCGTTTTCGGAGAGAGTCGCCATGTTGAACAGGAAGACGGGGATGCCCTTCTCGGACACTTCCTTGATGTAGGGAAGCATCGCTTCCTGGTCTTCGGTCGCCATGATGATGGCGTCGATGTTCTGCTGGCTGAGGGTCTCGAGGATGCTCGGCTGCTCCTGCAGCGTGGCCGTGTTCGAGCTCGGCGCCTGGACCGTGAGGGTTGCCCAGCTCTCACCGCCGTTCTTGTCGATCTCCTCCTTGATGCCGGCCAGAACCATCTCGTACGACGTGTTCATCACCACCGGCACGTAGGCCAGGTGCAACGGACCGGTCTTGGTGGTCGGTTTCATCAGGGTTCCGGAGGCGGCGCTCTCGGATGCCGAACCGCCGGAGGACGGTGCGGTCGAACCCGCACCGGGCTGATTGGAGGTTGAACACCCGGCGAGGAGCGCCAGGGGAATTGTCGCGGCAACCAGGCCGCGGATGAGTCGCTTCACTGCTGTCTCCTTCGACGATGCATCATGCGAGCCACAAGTATGTTCGGGGTCCGCGGAACCTTCGCACACTTGCCGTCGGTTGCAGAAGCGCTTACTGCAACCAGTTGCAGTCGCGGGGAGAGGCTACGTGCCCCGGTCCGGGCGGAGGATGCCGCGGAGGTGTGGCGAGCCTGTTGGCGATCCGCAAGTCAGGTCCGGGCGTTACCCGGCGTCCGAGAGATCGCGTGGTCGGGGCGACAGGACTCGAACCGGAGGGGTGGGCGTGCGCAACTGTCGTTTGACTAGGTGCGATAGGTGACCTGGGACGATATCGGCCGCCAGTTGGGGCTTATCTGGGGCAGAGCGTTCACCATGTGAACCTGTCGCCCGTTCGACGGAGAATCGGCCGATCGGGTTCGCAGATCAAGCGTCATTCGACGTCCTCTGCGGTCAACACATCGATGATCGTCGGCAGGTACCGCTGCACCTGCTCGCGGTCGCTCTCCTTGGCCTGGTCGGAGAGATCGGCGTAGGGCGTCTCGATCAGGGTCTGCCAATGTGCGGCCAACTCGGCCGGAATGGTGAGGGACCCGTCCTCCCGGCGCTCGCATTGGTCGTGGAGGTACCGCTGCCAGTGTGCCCAGCGTTCGTGTTCGATCGCAGCCAGCCGCTCGCCCAGCAGATCGCTCTCGAGGACCGTCCGAACCCAGTTGGGTGAGGACATCAGATGAGTTCCTGCTCGACCAGTCTCCAGTAATGCTGGCCGAGCACAGTCAACTCGCACGATTTCGACTCCATGGCTGCGTGCCACATGTGCGGGGCGTCCACCGGACGAACCAGGTTGACCTTCGCAAGCGCCTGCAGAACTGCGAAGTCGGCGGTCTTCGCTGGATCTGGGGACGGGATCGACGGGTCTTCGTTCCCGCTTCGCTCTGGTTCGTAGCCCGGGTCAAGCGGGAGTGGCACTGCTGGCCTCTCGAACAGGACGGTGAGCTTCTTCAGGTCGGCGAGGTCGATCGGCGGCGTGGTCTCCCTGAGTGACACGAAGGTCTTGATGTTGGTCTTGAACACAGGCCGCTGCGCCCACGGCCCGAGGGATTGGTCGACATGGGCGTACACGCTGCCCGGCGTCACATCACCCACGAGGTTTGCGGCAGCGCCATTGAGAGCGTCAACAAGCAGACTCGTAAACACCCCAGAACCCGTTCCGGTCTCCAAGGCGTATTGCTCTGCAGTTGATGCCGTCAGGATCGTCACGCCCTCCTTGATCTCGGCCACCTGCGTGGAGACGGCACTCGTACCCGCCACCCCGCTGTGGCAGCTGTCGAGAATGATCACCTTGTTCTTCGCCGAAGAGTTCCCCGCGAAGCTCATGACATCCGAGAGCGCCAACCCGTCGTCACCATCGGTGCAGTCGCTGGGGCAGAGGAAGCCGCCCGTGCTGTCGATGTGGCCGTGACCCGCGAAGTAAAACAGAGCAATCTCGGCATCACCCTCGAACAGCTCCTTAACGGCTGCCCGAAGCTCAGCTCGGGCCACAGTTGCGCCAGGGCCAGTTCCGGTCATCAGCTTGGGCTGTGCGAAGTTCAGCCGCCCGTCCCCGTGCCGCTCAAGCACCGCCTTCACGCTATGCGCGTCATTTACGGCACCCCTGAGTGACCCGATGTGGTCGTAGTGGTCGATCCCGACGATAAGGGCCTTGCGCATGACAGTCCTAGAGCGAGTCTATGAAGCCGGCGATGTTGGCGTCGCTCCAGGCGACCGTTCGGACTCCGACGATATTCGTGTGATCCGTCGAGTAAGCCCACACCCCCAGGAGTGGCTTGCCCTCGTCCTTGGCACACTGGATCTCCCACTTCTGCCCCGATGAGCCGAGCGAACTCCTGCTCACCAACGCGATGACTCCATGGGATCGGCGAATTCGCGTGCGCACCTTATCCTTCCAACCAGAGTCGTAGGGTTCCTTCACCGACATGTCGATGAATTCGTACGGTGCGCGCGGATGCAGTGACTGCCCCTTGAGCAGGTCGCGCATCCTCTGGTCCTCGATGGCGAACGCGACGAAGACGGTCTTGGTTTCCGGCATGATCTGTTCCTCCTCAAGCGATGTGCCGCCGCCAAAAAGGCGTCATCGGCGAGCTTCACTCGCAGGGTATCGATCGGTGCCGACACTCGTGGCCGAATCTGGAGCAGCGGGGCGCTGCAGGAGCCAAGCTGGACGCGCGTTGGCGTCCTTCGGAGGCTGTCCACGTCTTCCTCCCCGGCCACCGCAGGCTTGAGTGAGAGTCGGCGGACGTCAGCCGTCAGCGAGCAGGAATCTGAGTGGGGCGGCGCCGTGCTCGGCGTCGATGAGCGCCTGGTAGCGATCGAGCATTGCCCCGTGAAGCTCCAATGCGCTGAGTCCGTGCGGCAATCCGAAGGCGTCGTCGACCGCGTCGTCGAGCGCGCGGTGCGCCTTGAACAGGTCGGCAGGCATGGAGACGCGGTGGTAGAGGGCGGCGAGGGTGTTCTCCCCATCGGTCCGGGGTCGCCACGGAGTCGGGCAGCCGTAGCTGGCACGGACATCGAGCACCGACTGTGCCGCAGCCTCGACGCGCTGGCGCTGCGCATCGCTCAGAGCAGGGAACGGGAAGGTGTTCCAGACCAGGTCGGAGGCGAAGCGTGGATCGTTGCCCGCCCCGAGCTTTCCACCCACGTTGTCGAGCCAGACCCTAAGGTGCCGCGAGCTCAGCGCGGCGAAGTCCACCAGGGTCGGATCGTCGGTGAAGAACAGGGCGTTCGTCACGAGAGTGGCGGCGTCCGCGAACGCCACCGGAAGGTAGCGGTAGTTCTGGCTGGCGATCTGCGGGATGAGCAGCTTCGGCGTCGCGCGGTGGTAGTACCACTGCCACAGCAGCGGAGTCTCCCCGAGCGCCACCGTGCGCGGCTCGGTCGACCGCTTTCGGGCCGAAGCGACCGCTTCGGCGCGACGGCGAACCTCAGCCGAGCCATGGGCGTCGCCTGGTGTGATGGAAGGCGAGTCGATCCCCCACCGTTCCTTGCCCTTGAGGAGTTCGTCGGAGCCGACCACGCGCACGAGGTACTTTGCCAGCACTGGGTCGGACCTACGAATCGCGTCCGCCTCGCCGCGGCCGAGCTTCGACCAATTCCCGCCGTCATTCGGCTGGCTGCCGATCGCGGTCAAGCCGAGGCCACTTAGCGGGGCCGATCGGGGCACGGGGTACACATCGGGGAGGTCGGCTAGGGTGCCGTTGATCCGGGACTGCAACGACAGGTCAGCGTGGACGCCGTCGGTGTAGCGCCACACCGGCCGCAGCTCGGGTTTGGGGGCGGGGCTGATTCCAATGGCTGTAACGGTGACCGCGGCGTCGTTATCGGCACCGTTCGACCACTTGAACGAGTCGTGGGCGAAGTCGATGTCGCTGCCCAGCGCGGCCACCGCGCCCCAGACTGTTGAAACCTGGACACCCTGGGTGATCGAGTTCGTCGACACGAAGGCGGCGCGCACACTCGGTCGCCGGTGCATCAGCCTGGCGGCGAGCAGGAACCAGTTCGCGACGAAGTCGAGCTGGCCGTACCGGCTGTCCTTGCCCCAAACGAGCGAAGAGTCTGCAAGCTGTTGTTTCGTCCGCTTCTTTCCGCCGACGAACGGGGGGTTGCCCATGATGAACGCCTGTGGCGCCGAGGCCGGCAAAATGACGCCCCAGTCGACGTGCAGCGCGTTGCTGCCGCCGAGGATGTTCGCCTGCTCCTTCAGCGGGAAGTGCGACTGCACGTTGATGCCCAGCAGGTGTTCCAGCTCGCGGTCCATCTGCTGCTGCACGAGGATGATCGCAGTCCAGGCGATACGGGCCGGCCACTGGTCGATCTCGATGCCATGGAACTGTGACAGCTTGATCACCGACCGTGGACGGACGCTCCCTGTGAGGGCGGTCAGGCGCGCGACGATGCGGTGCTCGATGCGACGGAGTTCCCGGTAGGCGACGATCAGGAAGTTGCCGGAGCCACAGGCGGGGTCGAGGTAGTGGGTCTCCGAGAGCGAGGTCTGCAGGCTGTATAGCGCGCGGCGGTCATCCCACGCGGCTAACACCGCCTCCTCGATCGCGTCGAGGAAAAGCGGTCGCAAGACCTTAAGGATGTTCGCCTCGGAGGTGTAGTGGGCACCGAGCTCCCGGCGCTCCTCCTTCGGCTTCACCTGCTGGAACATCGATCCGAAGACCATCGGGTCGACTTTCGACCAGTCATACGACGCGACCCTCACCAGTTCGTCACGCATCTCGTCGGTGAAGTTCGCGATCGGGTTCCCGCCGCCGAACAGTCGCCCGTTAACGTACGGGAGCGCCTTCAGGCGCGGGTCGAGACCGGGGGACCGCTCGGCTTGTGGCTGGTTGAGCGTCCCGAAAAGTTGCGCGAGGAGGGGGCCGACCGCGAACGACGCGGTCGGCGTGCCGTCGGGCCGCACCAGCAGACTCTCGAACAGCCCCTGGGAGCCTTCGCGGCGCCAGATGCGGGTGTCGTCGCCAAAGTTCAGGAACAGGACGCGCACCAGGAGGGTCTGCGCGGCCTCCTCGTCGTAGCCTCCGTCCACCAAGGCTCGGTAGAGGTCGGCCATGAGCTCAGCGGCCTTGGCGTTGACCCGGGCCTCTTCGCGCGCGAGGTTCTGGACCCGTCCCTCGAAGATTTGGCGGAACCGGTCGACATGGTCGGGTAAGTCGGTCAGCGGGAACTCGATGCGCTGGTCGGCGTACACGTCCACGAGACGGACGCGCGCGAAGTCACTGACCACGATGACGGGAGGAATCACAGCGTCGGAAAGGATGTAGTCCCGCGCCTGATGCTCAGCGTCATCCAGATCGGCGCCCGCGGACTTGTGCTCGATTAGCGCGACCTTCGGCCACAACCCGTCGATCCAGCCGTGCCTGCCCGTGGACCGGCGTTTCGCCGGGTGCTGCCAGGACACATACACGTCCGGCTCGGCGATCCCGCAGACGCTGGTGAAGAAGTCGCGCCAGAACTTCTGGTCGTACTGCTTCTCACTGGTGACGCCCGCCCAACGCTCGGCGAAGCTCGCCGCGGCGCGGCGAGAGTAGGGCGGAAGAGACGGCGCCGACGTCGCATCCTGGACGTCCTCCACGATCATGCGGTTCCCCATCCCCACTCGCCGATGCTGCCCGGTTCACCGCCACGCTATCGGCTCTATCCCTCGCCGGTACCACGACACGTTGTCACCGCAGCGAAGCGCAACAATCGCATGGCCAAAGTTCGCCTCCACCATGACACCCGACTGCTCGGGGCTCAACTACGTCCACAATGACCGCCCTGTCCACTGACAACAGCCTCGCCGGCTGTCGCTCGGTCCCACCCCATTCTCATCGTCCACCAAGTGCCACACACCTCTGGCATGCACTTGGGCATTTCGTTAGTATGAAATGCGACACTCCTCCCACTAGGAGCTTCGCATGCGAGAGGTCATCCGCGATCCGGCGAAGACGTTCAGGTGCCCTCGGTGCGGCGCTCCGGTGACGTACAAGGGACGCGGCCGACGTCCGGTCTGGTGCTCGGCGCGATGCCGAGTCGAGGCGTCCATCGAGCGCCGCGGGAACGAGATCGTCGGGGTCAAACCCCAGGTCGTGAAGGTCGTTTCACCCACCGCTCGGCTCAGCGATTGGGAGAAGGAACGGCGCCAGCGGATCGAGCGAAACCTCGATCGCGACGCGGTCGTCGAGATGGTCGCGAGCCGGCCCGAACTGCTCGTGGGCGTGCTCGCACGCATCGAAGAACAAGGGTTGAGCGCTCCCTCTGGAGACCGACAGATCCTCGCCGACACCATGATCCGGACGGCGCGCTCCGTCTCCCCCGAGACGGTCGACCAGGCCATCACGTCGCCGCGACGCTCGCACAAACGGGACGTCTCCGAGTGGGTCACCCTCCTCGACGAGCTGACAATGCAGCTCGCCACAGGGTTGCTCTACAACCGCGATCTGCCGACCATCGACGATCCCATGCGCAACCTGGTCGACCACTACCTCCGGCGCGTGGACAGCTCGAAACGCTGAGCACGAGTGCCCGAGTCGGTCCGGTTGCCGCCAAGGCGAGGCGGTGCCCCACAGGTCGTCTTCAGGGAGGGGAGCAGCAGCCATAGCGTCGGGAAACTCGCGGATCTGAGCTACTCAACTTGCAGATCTGAGCTACCTAACTTGCGGATCTGAGGTGGAAGACCTTGCGGTCATGGCGCCGCGCTGGGGTCACGGGCGTCGGAGCTGCTCGACCGAGCTAATGCTCAGTTGTCGCCGAAGCGCTGCTGCGCCGCCTGACGGGTCGTGTCCAGCGCGGATGCGATCACGGTCCATGAATCGCCGGCATCCCGCGCGGCCCCTACCGCGTCGCGCATCTCCGGCTCCGCGGCTGCGATCCTCGGGCGGGCAGCCAGGATGAGTCGGAAGTGCACGGCATCGCGGGCCGGGCTCATCGCCGGGTCGAGCTGATCGAGTCCGGTTACGTCACGCTCAGCGTTACTCATGCGACCTCAGTGCTGAGCGAAGCCTTCGGCGAGAGCTTCATCAACACGGTCAGAGGTATCGCGCCGGCCATCGTTGGCCGCCCGAAGGCAAAGAAGGCTGGCGGCCATGAGCCAGTTCGCCGACCGTGGCTCTCAGCCATCCGGACCTGCGCGAGCAAGCTGGCGACCTCGTGGTCAGACAGTTGGTCGATGAGCTGATGCAGTTCGTCGCGGCCGGCGTCCATCGCAGCAGTGTAGGACCGCAGGCCCTGGCGGAACCGGTGCAGTCGTGGCGCTTCGTATTGCACGCGTAATGCGCTCCGTGCCAGGAGAGGAGCCAACCATGGGAGCAGAGAAGCTGATTGCAGCCGAAGCGGAGGCTGCCGAGCAGAACCCGGACGCTGCGAGCCGACCGGAGGCGAAGGCCACGCGCGGCCACAACCGGGTCAAGACTCTTCAGGTGCGGCTCAACGACGACGAGTTCTCCGCACTCACCGCCGCTGCCGAACGGCTCGGGGTGCCCGCGTCCACGCTCGCCCGCGACCTGCTACTGCGCGAACTGGCCGCTCCCAGTGAGAGCCCGCAGGCCGTCGTTGCCCGAATGCGAGCCGATCTCGACGCGCTGGCCTCGTCAGTGGCCTGAACGGATCGCTCACCCGAGCCAAAACGGACGCAGCATGGCGTCGACGTCCTCGGGACGGACGCGGAGGATGCGCCGTCCGCTGGAGAAGACCGGGAGCTGGCCGGACGCGATCCGGCGTCGAAGGGTCTTCCGGCTGATCCCCGTCCGCTCCGCCGCCTGGGCCAGGGACTCGTAGTGCTGCTGTTCCATGGTGAACTCCTTCCGCAGCCTTAAGCCTCAGAAGGGGCCCGATCCGGACACGGGAGGACCCGACGATGTGAAGATCTGCCACCTCCGACCGCCTGCCGGCGCCCGCCCTCCTGGATCAGGCACGTCCTATCCTCGCTGCCATGAGCGCCCACTGGACCTGACCGAGTTGCGCCGGAACGCCTCCGAACTGGTGCGACGCTCCCAGGCCGGCGAACCCAGCAGCGCGCACCCCGAGGATGCGGCCACCAGGGCGATCACTCCCTAAGGCAACCCAGATCCCGGGCCCGCTGCCGATACAACAGAAGGCGCTGCTCCAACGGCCTGTGGTCGCTGCCCTTGAGTGCGAGCACGCCGACTGCAAGGACGATGCCGATCGGCACTGAGGCGGCCACGGCGGCGCTCCAGCTCGTTGCGGATACGACCACAGCACCCAGGGCGGCAGCGCTGGCGAGCAGCGTTCCCAACAGTGCCCCGGTGGCGCCGTTGATGAAGTTCCGGGAGGCCCCAGCGCGCATCTGCGTGACATCCATCCACCACAGCACCTCGCGGGCGTTCAGTCGGGCTGGCGCCGGATATACGTCGTCGCCAATCACGAGACCCTCATCCGGTCGGCAGGCCGTTGGCCACTTCCGTAGCACCGGCAGACCCCATCGGTCGACCTCTATCTCAACGCCGGGTTCGTCCGACAACTCGTCACTCGCCATGATCCACATTCAACAACGACGTGCTGACAGTTGCGCGTGGGCCAGGCGGCGGCTCAGTCGAGATATCCAGTCTGCGGGTCTACGTTCGACATGAACTCCCTTATCGATGCCTCGATCGCCTCGTCGGACATTGGGTCCTTGGATCCCATCACCCTGGCCGTGAACCCATAGTTGGAGGCGATTCCGCTCAGCCAGGTGAAGTCGTAATGGCCATCCCCTCGCACCCGCACCTGCCACAGCTCGCCGTCGACGGTGATCTGGTACGGCCGTCCAGGTTCGCTCACTGTGGTGTCCCTCCGCTTGGTTGGATCCTACGTGAGCGAGCCCAGACGACCTCCGGGAACGTCGAAGGCGTCTGGCCGGTCATGCAGAATCTTCGCAGCCAGGCTCGCGCAAAGTCAGTAGCGCCTTCGGGGGTTTGATGAATTCAGCGGGTATTCGGAGCGGCACCTCCACAACGGCACCGCCTGGCGGAACACCACCGCCAGGCCACGCGTTCAACTTCACATCGGAGGAAACGGAGGAAGTGTGAAACTGCTCGCGACCCTTGCCACCGCTTCCGGACTGATCTGGCTAGGCATTCTCGTCACGTTCACCTCCGGTTGGGTGCAGCCGTCATGGCGACTCATCGTCGCAACCCTGATCTACCTACTCGTCGCCGCGCTCGTTCTTGGTACAGGTTCCCCAAGCGCGCTCCCCCGCAGGCTCCTTCTGCTGTGGCTCGGCGCACTCGTGACTGTGTACGCCGCGCTCGCGCGGGAAGGCCTGGATCCAGTGGTGTTCGGTGCGGCACTGCTGTACGGCACCATCGCGTTCGCGATCTGGCTCAGCATCCCCCTGGTCATCTACTCATTCACTGCATGGAGACCCACCAGCGCCGAGAACATCGACTCGGCCCCGACCAGCAAGTGACAGGCGGGCTCGACAAGCCCAGTTGACGAGGCCATGTCCCAGATCGAGCTTGGCCGGCGTCCTCGGGCGACCTCTGCGAGCTGACGTGCAACTGGTCCAGCGCGATCGGCTATGAGCGCGGAGTGACCGACGGCGCCCGAACGTACGCGTTCTGGACTCAAGAGTCCTACTAGAGGCTGCGAATCTTGAGGCGCCGACTGTCGCCAGCAGCCCGTGACTACAGCTCGGCGAGCTTGCTCATGTTCTCGGCGAGCCGCGAGCGGGACGCCCGCGTCGCGTGCTGGTAGCGCTCGACCATGCCGGCGGTGGCGTGGCCCATCATCGCCTTCAGCTCGGCGGTCGTGGCGCCGGTCATGCCAGCCAGCGAGGCAGCGGAGTGGCGCATGTCGTGGAAGGTCAGGTCCTCCCGGCCGATGACCTTGCGGGCCTTGCCGTACGCGTAGCGCAGCGCCTTCTCCGACATCGGCGAGACGCCGTCTCCACCCGGGAAGAGAAAGCCGTCGCGTCCGGTCACCGGGAGCGCGGCCACGTACTTCGCCAGGTACGGGATCAGGTGCGGCGGGATGCCGACGTCCCGGGTGCCAGCCGCCGTCTTCGGCGCCCCGATGTGCACCTGGCCCTTCGTCCGCGTCACCGCCTGCCGGACGCGTACAACGCCCTCGGTGAGGTCGAGGTCGCGACGCCGCAGGCCGCGCACTTCCCCCGATCGCAGCCCGCACCAACCGGCCAGCACCACCGGCAGACCCTGCTTCGGCGGAAGGTCCAGCAGCTTGTTGAGTTCGGCGGGCGTGGCCGGCTCGATGTCGCGCGTCCGGCGCACCTTGCCGGCGTTGCGGACGCGGCACGGGTTGCGGTCGATCAGGCCCTCGTCCTCGGCTTCGCGCAGGATCGAGCGCAGAAGCGAGTAGGCGTGCTTGCGCTGCACCGGACGGTCCGCCGAGAGCACCGTGGAGTACCAGCGGCGGATGCGATCCGGCTCGAGGTGCTTCAGCTGGATCGCTCCCAGCGTCGGTGCGATCAGCTTCTCCAGCAGCCGGCCGTACTCCTCGCGCGTCCGCGGGGTCAGCTCGCGTTCTGCCAGACAGTGCCGCGCGTAGCCGGCCAGGGTGTCCAGGTCGTCCGGCCTACCCTTCACCTTCACCGGCGGACGCCACTCCTGCCGCTCGATCGAGCGGTGCACCTCCCCCAGCCAGAACTCGGCGTCGATCCGCTCGGAGAACAGGTGCGGCGCGTCGTAGCGCTGTCGATCCGGGCCGACGTAACGCGCACGGAAGTACCCACTCCGGCGTTCGATGCTGCCGAAGGCCCGGCGCTCCTGACCCATGGGGACCTCCTGATCGGCAGGAAACCCGAAATCCAGTATATCGCTCTGACTAGGGGTTTCGCTTGCCCCAAGTTTGCCCCAATTGGGGCTTAACTGGGGCACCAGAGGTCTTGACATGGCCTCTTCTGGGTGCAGGCCGCCTGTCGCCCCTGCGGCGTTTTGCCTAGTCAGCCAGGCATAATGCCTAGTCGGGGTGGGGGGCGCAAATGGTCGGGGCGACAGGACTCGAACCTGCGATCTCCTGCTCCCAAAGCAGGCGCGCTAGCCACTGCGCTACGCCCCGTGGACCGCGGCAACTCTACCCAGCCGGAGGGACGGCGGTCCAAGCGAGTAGATCCCGCCACTCCGCCCGGGTCGGGACCCGCCTCTGCGCCCCCGGTCAGCCGAGAGCACCCAGGCCGGCGTTGAGCAGCAGCCAGGCCAGCGGCCCCGCGTCCGGGATGCGCCCGTCGACGTAGCCGCAGAGCACCTGGCCGCGGGCCTTCTCCGCAACCAGGCCGTAGTGGCCGGCGCGATCCCACTCGGGCGGGCACAGCTCAAGCAGTCCGACCAGCTGGGCCTGCTCGGTCCACGTGATCAGCGGTGCTTCCCCGGGCAGGATGCCGCCGAGCCGGTTCGCCACCCCGGCCAGTTCCGCGTCCCCGAAGTCGGCGCTGCGGTAGTGCATCAGCGAGCTCTCAAGCGCTGCGGTCCGACCCACTGCGGTCCGTCCCATCAGCTCGTGGCACCGCTCCCGCGCCTCCAGACCCACCGACAGCGACGTGATCCAGCCCGCCATCGCCACCCGGCCGTAGCCCTCGCCCGCCGGGATTCGCCCCAGCAGCCGCAGCGCGTCCGACACCAGCGCAGCCTCGCCCAGGCTGCGTCCCCGCGCCAGTCCGAACGCCGCCCCCAGCACCGACTCCTCCGCGGCCCAGTCCACCCGGTCGAGCAGGTCGTGCGCCGACGGGTCCAGCCACAGCGCCCGTCGATCCGCAGCGAACTGGACGCACAGCGCCTCTGCGACATCCAGCTCGTCGCCGCGCCCGACGGCATCGGCCGCGACCTCGTGCAGCACACTCTCCGGCGACGGCACCCACTCCAGCGGGATCCGGCTCAGCCCGCGCGGGGTCTGCACGTCCAGGATCCGGCGACCCACCTCCGCCGTCACCGAGACCATCCCGTCGGTGAAGTCGACCACCACGTCCTCGGGCGCGCTCAGGCCGTAGTCGGCGACGTCACCCCACCACGACTCCTCCGCGTCCAGCTGGGTGTCGTTCAGCCACGGCGGCAACCGCCCGGCCAGGTCGTCCAGCATCGGGTACCAGTCCGAAACCAGGGAAGTGGTCAGCCGCTCCCCTGCCGCCAGCTCGGCTCCCGCGGGCGCCACCAGGTAGTCCACGGACGCGCTGCTCTCAGCCGGATCGCCGAACTCCTCCAGGTAGCCCTGCTCCAGCCGCAGCCCCAGCACCGGGCCGGCGGCGTGGGCGGGAGCCACCGCCAGCAGCGCGTTCACCCCGCTCCCCCAGCTCCACAGCGCGTACTCCGGCCCCGGGCGCACCCGCAGCCGGTCCTCGACCACGTCCGGACGGTGCGCCTCCCGGGTGAGCACCCAGCGGCTGCGCCAGCCCTCCAGCACCGAGTGCCGCTGGAAGACCCGGCCCTCCGGCGTGGCCAGCGTGTGCTCCACCTCGTCCGGCGCCTCGAACTCGGCCGGGGCGCCCTTCGCCCCCAGCCAGGCCAGCTCCACGACCAGATCCGGCCCGCGCAGCAGCCGGACGGACGTGCCGTCCGCGGCGACCCGCACTTCGGCCTCGCCCCAGTGCATCACCGCCGGCGTTGGCATCTCGCGCACCAGTAGAGGTTACGACCCTCGAAGGCGCGGACGCTGACCTCGCGCCCGCAGACCAGGCAGGGCTGGCCGGCCCGGCGGTACACGTACACCTCGCCGCCATGCCGGTCCACCCGTGGCTCGCGGCCCATCGCCTCCGGCGTGTGCTCGGGACGCACCGTGTCGATCCGGCCGTGCCGAACGCCCAGCGGCATCAGCTCGACCAGGTCCGCCCAGATCCGCTGCCACGCCCGGGCCGAGAGGGCGTTCCCCGGCGTGTCGGGATGGATCCGCTGCCGGTACAGCACCTCCGCCCGGTAGATGTTGCCGACCCCGGCGGCCACCCGCTGGTCCATCAGCAGCGATGCGATGCTGCGCCCCGAGCGGTGCACCCGCTGCCAGGCCCGCTCCGGATCGGCGTCCGCGCGCAGAGGGTCGGGGCCGAGCCCCGCGAGCAGACCCGCCACCTCGTCCGGGCCGATCAGCGCGCACGTCTGCGGGCCCCGCAGTTCCGCAGCGTGCTCGTCGGTCTCGATCCGCAGCCGCAGCGTGTCCGCACCCTCCACCGGGCCCGGGCTCACCCAGCGCAGCTTGCCGATCAGGCCGAGGTGAATGTGGACGAAGGGGCCCGGCGAAGGGGGTCCGGCAGGCTCGAGGGGCGACACCGGGGTGGATCCGAAGTCGATCAGGAGGTGCTTGCCGTAGGCCTCGGTCGCGCGAAGGGTCACGCCGTCCAGCAACTCCGCGGCCGCGGCGAACCGTCCCTGCGGGCTCGTGACGCGCACGATCCGTCCGGCGAACGCGACCACGAGCTCGTCGGCCAGGCGGTGAATCACGTGGCCTTCAGGCATGTCACCTCCGGGTGGAGAAGGGTCTCGGAGTCTACGCTGCACTCATGAGCTCGACGCAGCGCCATCCCGAGCCCGAACGGGTCTTCGGCAGGGACGGCATCTCCGGCCTGGTCGACGCCCACCGGGCGCAACGGGCCCGTGACGTCTCGCGCCCCACGGCTTCGGACGAGGCCGCAGCCGAGGCCGCGGCCGACGCTGCGCTGGCGCGCCTGGACCGCGGTCGTCATTGAACCAGTGCCCGCAGGGGTATGTTGTGTGCGCGCGTGCGGCCAATGGCAGGCACGCGCGTCCGTGACAGCGAAATACCCACCGTCCATCACCCCTACTCAGTGAGGTTGCATGTACCCGGCAAACATCACCCGTGCTGAAGCCTCCACCCGCTCGGGGCAGATCGCCACGCACAGCTACGACGTCACCGTGGACCTCTCCGGACGCGTCCCCGACGCCGGCGAGTACGACCCGGCCGCGACCTTCGTGTCCTCCTCCACCGTCAGGTTCACCAGCCGCGGCGGCGCCAGCTGGATCAACCTGATCGCCGAACGCCTGCTCGCCGTCACCCTCGACGGCCGTCCGCTGCTGGACGCGGAGTTCGAAGAGCACAAGCTGCACTTCACCGCCGAGGCCGGAGAGCACGAGCTCACCGTCTCCGCCCTGTGCCGTTACAGCCGCACCGGCGAGGGTCTGCACCGCTTCGTCGACCCGGTCGACGGCCAGGTGTACTGCTACACCCAGTTCGAGACCGCGGACGCCCGCCGCATGTATGCCTGCTTCGAGCAGCCCGACCTGAAGGCGACCTTCGCCCTCACCGTCGTCGCGCCCGCTGCCTGGACCGTGCTGTCCAACTCTCCGGAGGTCGAACCCACCCCGCTCGAGGACGGCCTGGCCCGCTGGGCCTTCGCCGCCACTCCCCCGATCTCCAGCTACATCACCGCCCTGATCGCAGGGAACTTCCACACCGTCCGCGACAGCTACTCCGGCCAGGGCGCAGAGATCCCGCTGTCGGTGTCGTGCCGGGCCTCCGTCGCGCCGCACCTCGACGCCGAGCGCATCCTCGCCACCACCAAGGCGGGCTTCGCGGTCTTCGAGGAGCACTTCGGCAGGCCCTACCCCTTCGCCGACTACGCGCAGGTCTTCGTGCCGGAGTTCAACGCCGGCGCCATGGAGAACGCCGGGTGCGTGACCATCCGCGACGAGTACCTGTACCGCTCCCGGGTCACCAACGCGTCCTACGAGGCGCGGGACAACACGATCCTGCACGAGCTCGCCCACATGTGGTTCGGCGACCTGGTCACGATGACCTGGTGGGACGACCTGTGGCTGAACGAGTCGTTCGCCGAATGGGCGTCCCACTTCTGCCAGGCCGAGATCCGGGCGAAGGGCGCCGAACGGGACGACCCGTGGGCGACCTTCGCCAACAGCCGCAAGAACTGGGCCTACCGGCAGGACCAGCTGCCCTCCACCCATCCGGTGGCCGCCGACATGGTCGACCTCGCCGCGGTGGAACTGAACTTCGACGGCATCACCTACGCCAAGGGCGCCTCCGTGCTGCGGCAACTGGTCGCCTTCGTCGGCCAGGACGCGTTCCTCGCCGGCGTGCGGGCCTACTTCGCGAAGCACGCGTGGGGCAACACGCAGCTGTCCGACCTGCTGGCGGCACTCACCGAGGCGTCCGGGCGCGACCTGTCCCACTTCGCCGCCGAGTGGCTGCAGACCGCGGGTGTGAACACGATCTGGGCCGAGTTCGCGCTCGACGAGGCGGGGAACTTCTCCCGGTTCGCGATCCGCCAGATCGCGCCCGCCGCGTGGCCGACCCTGCGGCACCACCGGCTCGCCGTCGGCCTGTACGCCGAGCAGGACGGGCGGCTCGTCCGCGTCCATCGCGCCGAGGTGGACATCGCCGGAGAGCTGACCGAGCTGCCCGAGCTGGTCGGCCAGCCGCGTCCGCCGCTGATCCTGCTCAACGACGACGACCTCACCTACACCAAGATCCGGCTCGACCCGCTGTCGCTCACCACAGTGGTGAACGGCATCGGAAGGCTCGGGGACCCGCTCAGCCGCGCACTGTGCTGGGGGGCCAGCTGGGACATGTGCCGCGACGGCGAGCTGCCGGCGTCCGACTTCGTCTCGCTGGTGCTGTCCGGTGTCGGGGTGGAGACCGACCTCACCGCCGTGCAGGGCGTGCTGGCCCAGGCCCGCACCGCGATCGACCTGTACGCGCCGCGCGAGACCCGGGTCGAGCTCAACGAGCGGTTCGTGACCGGGCTGGCGCGGCTGCTCAAGGAGGCCGAGCCCGGCTCGGATCACCAGCTCGCCTTCGCCAGGGCGCTCGCCAACGCGGCCCGCTCCGACGCGGTCGTGCAACTCCTGCAGGCCTGGCTGGCCGGGAACGAGGCGCCGGCGGGACTCGCCGTCGACACCGACCTGCGCTGGCTGATCCTGACCAACCTGGCCCGTCTCGGCGTCGTCGGCGACGACACGATCGATGCCGAACTCGCCAGGGACGCAACCGCGCGCGGCGCCGAACAGGCCGCCGGCGCCAGGGCCGCGCAGCCCACACCAGCGGCGAAGGCCGCCGCGTGGCTGCTGGCAACCGAGGACGACGACGTGCCCAACGAGACCCACTTCCAGGTGTGCACGCGGTTCTGGCAGTTCGAGCAGGACGAGGTGCTGCGTCCCTACGTTCAGCGCTACCTCGACGTCGCCAAGTCGATCTCCGAGGGAACCAACGGCTGGGCGGACCGGAGCTCGGCGATCAAGCAGCATGTGCTCGGACGGCTCTTCCCGAGCCCACTCGCCGACCGTGCGACGCTGCAGCAGGTCGACCAGTGGCTGCAGTCCACCCCGCTCAGCGACTCGGTGCTGCGCCAGGTGACCGAGCACCGCGACGACGCCGAGCGTGCCCTGCGCTGCCAGGAGGCTGCCCGGGCGCAGTCGTGAACTGAACTCCCGGGCCGTGCGCCGTGACGCCGGGACCGACGTGCGGCTCCCGGCTCACGACCCGGCGGTGGCACCTACTCGCTGCGCTGCCGCCATGCCGGACCCATGATCAGGGCCGTGAGCACGGCGCCGATGCCGAAGGGGATGAAGATCGTCAGCGTGAGCATCTCCAGAACCGTCGGATCGGTCACGGCAGGCCAACTCGGCAGGGTCTCCAGCGGGAGGAACGCGGGAACTGGAAGCATGACCAAACCGTAGCCGACCTCGGATAGTCTGGCCGCTCGAAGACCGGTGGCACCTGTGCTGATGACCGCCGATCCGAGAGCACACGAGGAGCGCTGCGTGGTTGACCCTGCACCCCGGAAGGTCTCGACAAGCTCGACCGACCGTTCGGGCCCGGCCAGCGGTTCGGAGGAGAGTTCCCGCACCGTTGTCGATGCATCCGAGCTGGCCCGATCGCTGTCCAGGATCGCGCACGAGATCCTCGAGGCGAACCGGGGCGCGTCCGACCTGGTGCTGCTCGGCATCCCGACCCGCGGCGTCCACCTGGCCCGGCGGCTGGCGAGGCTGATCGAAGGCATCGAGGGCAGCCCGGTCCGGGTGGGCGACCTCGACATCACGATGTACCGCGACGACCTGCGCAGCAACCCCACCCGCAACCCGGCCCGGACCTCGATCCCCGGCCGGATCGACGATGCCGTGGTGGTCCTGGTCGACGACGTGCTCTACTCCGGACGCACGATCGGCGCAGCGATCGACGCCCTGCGCGACCTCGGCCGGCCGCGGGCCGTCCGGCTGGCCGTCCTGGTCGATCGGGGCCACCGAGAGTTGCCGGTCGCCGCGGACCACGTCGGACGCACCATCCAGACCGCTGCCGACGAACGCGTCCAGGTGCTCCTGACCGAGAAAGACGGGCACGACGCGGTCACCATCTCCCGGGGAGGCAACCGATGAGACACCTGCTCAGCTGCGCCGACCTCGACCTGGCCACAGCCACCGGCATCCTCGACCTCGCCGAGGAGATGCAGCAGGTGCAGTCGCGTCCGGTGAAGAAGCTTCCCGCCCTGCGCGGACGCACCATCGTCAACATCTTCTTCGAGGACTCGACCCGCACCCGCACGTCCTTCGAGATCGCCGGCAAATGGCTCAGCGCCGACACTATCAACGTCTCCGCGAAGGGGTCGTCGGTGAGCAAGGGCGAGTCACTGCGCGACACCATGCTCACCCTCGACGCGATGGGGGTGGACTGCTTCGTGATCCGGCACTCGTCCTCGGGCGCGGCCGCCCAGGTCGCCGGTTGGGTGCGCGCCCAGGTGGTCAACGCCGGCGACGGACAGCACGAGCACCCCACCCAGGCACTGCTGGACGCCTACGCAATGCGCCGGCACTTCCGGACGATCGGCGCAGAGGGATTCGCCGGCAAGAAGATCGCCATCGTCGGCGACCTGCTGCACTCCCGGGTCGTGCGCAGCAACGTGCTGCTGCAGCGCACCCTCGGTGGTGAGGTCGTGCTGGTCGCGCCACCGACCCTGCTGCCCACCGGGGTGGAGAACTGGGGCTGCCAGGTCAGCGACGACCTGGACTCGGTGCTCGGCGAGGCCGACATCGTGATGATGCTGCGAGTGCAGCGAGAGCGGATGGCCGGCGGCTTCTTCCCCACCGAACGCGAGTACACCGATCGGTTCGGCCTTACCGAGGAACGGCTCGCCGCGATGAAGCCCGGCGCGGCAATCTGCCACCCCGGCCCGATGAACCGGGGCGTGGAGATCTCCAGCGCCGCGGCGGACGCCGCCAACTCGCTGGTTCTCGACCAGGTCGCCGCCGGCGTGGCGATCCGGATGAGCGTGCTGTACCACCTGCTGGGCTCGGACGAAGGAGCAGTGCATTGACCACCACGCCCACCGACCTCCTGATCACCGGCGCAACCCTCGCCGACGGGAGCCGGTGCGACCTGTACCTGTCCGGCGGGCTGATCGCCGACCCCGCGTCCGCGCCGGCAGGAGTGGAGCGGTTCGACGCGGACGGGCTGCTCGCCCTGCCCGGACTGGTGGACCTGCACACCCACCTGCGCGAGCCCGGACGTGAGGACGCAGAGACCGTCGACTCCGGCACCGCCGCCGCCGCGCGCGGCGGCTTCACCTGCGTCCACGCGATGGCCAATACCAACCCGGTCACCGACACCGCAGAGGCCGCAGAGTACGTGGCCGGCCTCGGCCAGCGAGAGGGCCACTGCGAGGTGCGTGTGGTCGGTGCGATCACCAAGGGGCTGGCCGGGGAAGAACTGGCCGAACTCGGCCTGATGGCCAACTCGGGCGCCCGGGTACGCGTCTTCTCCGACGACGGCCGGTGCGTGGGCGACTCCCAGCTGATGCGCCGCGCGCTCAGCTACGTCCGCTCCTTCGACGGGGTGGTCGCCCAGCACTCCCAGGACACCCAGCTCGCCGGACCCGGCGCCTGCTGCCACGAGTCGGAGTGGTCCGGGCGCCTCGGCCTTCCCGGTTGGCCGTCCCAGGCGGAGAGCATCATCGTGGCGCGCGACGTGCAACTCGCCGAGCTCACCGACTCCCGCGTCCACGTCTGCCACGTGTCCACCGCGGAGAGCGTCGACATCGTGCGCTGGGCCAAGAAGCGCGGCATCAAGGTGACCGCAGAGGCCACCCCGCACCACCTGCTGCTCGACACCCCGCTGGTCGCCGGCTACGACACCACGTTCAAGGTCAACCCGCCGCTGCGCACCTCGGAGCACCTCGAGGCGGTGCGCGAGGCGCTGGCCGACGGGACGATCGACATCGTCGGCACCGACCACGCTCCGCACGCCAGGCAGGACAAGGACCACCCCTTCGACGTGGCGCTGCCCGGCATGATCGGCCTGGAGCAGGCGCTGTCGGTGGTGATGGAGGTCATGGTCAACACCGGACGCATGGACTGGCCCACCGTGGTGGAACGGATGTCATCCGCGCCGGCCCGAATCGGGCAGGTCGACGGCCAGGGCCGTCCGCTGGCCGTCGGGGAACCGGCGAACCTCGTGCTCGTGGACCCGTCCGCGCGGGCCGTGGTCGACCGGGACGCGTCCCGCTCCCGCTCGCGCAACAACCCGTACCACGGACGCGAGCTGCCCGACCCCGTCGTGGTCACCTTCTGGAAAGGCGCGGTCACCTACCGCCGTTGACTCCGCGTCCGGGCCCGGCCTGCATGAATCGATTCATCAGTTCGGGCGATTCTCCATCGTTCCAGCAGGCCCCGTGGTTATGCTCGGGCCAGTCGCAGGAAGGACTCCCATGACCGCACGACGGGCGAGCGTGAAGGATGTCGCGCAGCTGGCGGGGGTCTCGGTCGGCACCGTCTCGAACGTGCTGAACCGGCCCGAGTCGGTCACAGAGAAGACTCGCCTCAGGGTCGAGCAGGCGATGGTACAGCTCAACTTCCACCGCAACGCGTCCGCGCGGCAGTTGCGGGCAGGAGTGTCCCGCACCGTCGGCGTGATCGTGATGGACGTGGGCAACCCGTACTACACCGAACTCGCCCGCGGCATCGAGGACCGCCTCGCCGATGACGAGCACACCCTGATCCTGTGCTCGTCCGACGAGGATCCGCACCGGGAGGGGCAATTCCTCCGCCTGCTCGCCGAGCAGGGCGTCCGCGGTGTCCTGATCACGCCGACGGCCTCGACCGCGCAGCGGCTCGGCGACCTGCGCCGGCTCGGCATCCCCTCGGTGCTGATGGACTCCCACAGCACCCAGCACACGTCCGTGGGGGTCGACCACGTCTCCGGCGGACGCCAGGCGATCAGCCACCTGCTCGAGCAGGGTCACCGGCGAATCCTCTACCTCGCCGGACCGCCCGACCTGCAGCAGACCCGACACCGCCTGCGCGGCGCGATCGAGGCCGTCCAGGCCGCCGGGCTCAATCCGAACGACGTGCTGCGCGTCGTGAACCTGCCGAACCTCACGGCGAACGAGGGTCAGCGTGGCCTGATCGAGTCGCTGGAGGGCCCCGGGCCCGCGCCGACCGCTGTCTTCGCCATGAACGACATCGTCGCCCTCGGCGCGATGCGGGAACTGCGGGTGCGCGGCCTGGCGATCCCCAGCGACATGGCTGTGGTGGGCTACGACGACCTGTACTTCGCCGCGGAGCTGATGACACCACTGAGCTCGGTGCGCCAACCGATGCGCCAGCTCGGCTGGGCCGCGGCCGACCTGCTGCTCACCGAGCACCCGCACACGGTCTTCCAGCCGGAGTTGATCGTCCGGGCGTCCTCGGACTCCCGTCGACCCTGACGCGATCTGACCGCTGAAACGCCCGGATGGGGCGGCTGGGACGGATGGGCTGCATCCAGCGGAGAGATCGCGTCATCGCCGCGTCCACCCCTAGGCTGGTGCGCTGTGACCAACACTGACCGCCCGTGGTGGCGTGACGCCGTCGTCTACCAGATCTACCCGCGCTCGTTCGCCGACGCGAACAACGACGGCACCGGTGACGTACAGGGGATGGTCGAGCGGCTGGACTACCTGCAGTCCCTCGGCGTGAGCGCGGTCTGGGTGAGCCCGTGGTACCCGTCCCCGATGGCGGACGGCGGCTACGACGTCGCCGACTACTGCGACATCTCGCCGATGTTCGGCACCCTCGACGACGCGGACGCCTTCCTCGCCGGCGCCCACGAGCGCGGCATCCGCGTGCTGATCGACCTCGTCCCGAACCACTGCGCCAACACCCATCCGGCCTTTCTGGCGGCGCTGGAGGCCGGCCCCGGCTCGCCCGAGCGCTCACTGTTCCACTTCCGCGACGGCAGGGGGCCCGGCGGCGTTGAGCCCCCCACCAACTGGGGCTCGCTGTTCGGCGGCTCGGCCTGGGAGCGGGTGGTCGGCCCGGACGGCCCCGAACAGTGGTACCTGCACATGTTCGCGCCCGAACAGCCGGACTGGAACTGGGCCAATCCCGCGGTCGCGGAGTTCTTTGACGGCGTGATCCGGTTCTGGTTCGACCGGGGCGTGGACGGCCTGCGGGTCGATGTCGCCGACGGCCTCGCGAAGGACATGGACTACCCGGACACCCCGATCGACCCGGAGACCGGCCTCGGCCTGGCCACCTTCTATCCGGGCCACCCGTGGTGGAACCGTCCCGAGCTGGACGCCATCCAGCGGCACTGGCGTGACATCGCCGACAGCTACGCCGAACGGGGCCTGGGCGAGCGGATCTTCGTCTGCGAGTCCAACGTGAAGCCGCTGGACGCCCTGATGCGGTTCGTCGAGCCCGGACGCATGCACACCACCTTCAACTTCGACATGCTCTGGTGCGAGTGGGAGGCCGGTTCGCTGCGCGCGATGATCGACCGCAACCTGGTCGCCCACGCCGCCGTCGGCGCGCCGACCACCTGGGTTCTCGGCAACCACGACTGCACCCGCGTGGCCACCCGCTACGGCAAGCCCGAGACCGGCAAGCCGTTCACCCTCGCGGGCACGCCCCAGGAATGGCTGCACCGGTTCGCCGAGTACTTCTATCCCTTGCCCACCGACGCAGCGCTCGGCCGGCGCCGCGCCCGGGCGGCAGCCCTGCTGGAGTTCGCGCTGCCCGGCCCGGCCTACATCTACCAGGGCGAGGAGCTGGGTCTGCCCGAGGTGGAGGACCTTCCCGACGAGGTGCGGGACGATCCCAGTTTCTTCCGCACCAACGGCCGCATCGTCGGCAGGGATGGCTGCCGCGTCCCGCTGCCGTGGTCAGGCACGAAGCCGCCCTACGGGTTCGGGCTGGACGCCGAACCGTGGCTCCCCCAACCGGCCGCATGGGCGGACCTCAGCGTGGCGGCCCAGGACGGCGATCCAGACTCCACCCTCTCGCTGTACCGGCACGCGTTGGCGATCAGATCGGCGCACCCTGCCCTCGGCGACGGCACCATCGCCTGGAGCGACGACTACCCCGGCCACGTCCTGTACTTCACCCGCGAGCCGGGCTTCGGGTGCCTGGTGAACCTGTCGGCCGAGCCCGTCCCGCTGCCGGGTGGCACGCAGGTGCTGGTCGCGTCCGGCCCTCTCGAGGACGGCCTGGTGCCCACCGACACCGCCGTCTGGCTCGACCTGCCCTAGGCATCGGGTGGCCGAAAAGAGAACCGTCCCCTTTTCGGCCAGCGTGGACGAAAAGGGGACGGTTCTCTTTTCGGCCAGCGCTCAGACCGGATCAGCCGGCCAGCGGTCGGCGGCGGCAATCATCGATGCAGGCAGGGGCACCGGGCGTCCGGCAGAGTCACCGCAGACCAGGACGGTGCGGGTGCGGGTGAGCACGGCGTCCTCGAGCGGGTCCTCGACCTGGGCGACGATGGTCACCGACGTGCGGCCGACCCGCGCGATCGCGGAGCGCACCCGGTACGGCTCGGAGCGGTGGGCGATCTGGCCGAGGTAGTCAACGTCCTGCCGCGCAACCATCCACAACTGGCCGTGCGCGGCCGCGGTGTGCATTCGGGTGGACGTGTCGTCGTCCGGGTTCATGCGGATTCGGGCCTCCGCGACGAAGTCGAACACCCGAACGTTGTTCACGTGGCCGTAGGGGTCCAGGTCGGACCAGCGGACGCCGAAGTCGTAGGCGTGCGCACGCTCACCGACCTGCCAGCGGCCGAGTGAGGGCAGCGGCTCCAGGTCGACCGTCTGGGCGTTGAACCAGGTCCGCTCCGCTCCGGTCATCCGCCGCGGCCGACTCGCCGTGTAGTCGTACAGGCAGAGCACAGAGCGGGCCCTCGCGAGCAGGCGCCCGTCCTGGAAGACCGCGTAGCCGAGCGTGAACCGGGCGGCACCGACCGTGCCGACGCTGAGGACCACCTCGACCGGCTCGACCGCGAAGGCGACCGGGCCGAGGTACTCGACCTGGTGGGAGACCACCATCGTGGACGTGCCGAGCAGGTGCGCGTTCGGTCCCGACAGCAGCCAGCCGACCCGGGCCTCCTGCAGGTAGTCGGCGATGACAGCGTTGTTGACGTGTCCCTGGGCGTCCAGGTCCACCCAGCGCAGCGGGACGCGGCTGACGTACCCGCTCACTCGACCTCGACCGGGTCTTCCTCGTACAGCGACTCGACGATCTCCGCGTAGCGCTCGGTGACCACCTTGCGGCGGATCTTCATGTTCGGCGTCACCCCGCCGTCGTCCACGCTGAACTCGCTCGGCAGGATGGCGAACCTCTTCACCGTCTCCCAGCGCTCCAGCTTGCCGTTGGCCGCACCCATGAACCGCTCGATCGTCTTGCGGAGCTCGGGGCTCTGGGTGAGTTCGGCATGGTCCAGGTCGGCGAGCTTGTGTCGGGCCGCCCACTTCGCGAGGTTGTCGCGGTCCAGGGTGAGCAGCGCGGAGATGTACTTGCGCCCGTCGCCGACGGCGACCACCTGGGAGACGTACGGGATGGTCGCGGCGATCACACCCTCCACCTTCGCCGGCGCCACGTACTTCCCGCCGGAGGTCTTCATCAGGTCCTTCTTGCGGTCGGTGATGGTGAGGAAGCCGTCCGCGTCCAGCTTCCCGATGTCGCCGGTGTGGAACCAACCGTCCACCAGCGCCTCCGCGGTGCGCTCAGGGTCGTTGTGATAGCCCTGCATCACCGCGGGTCCCTTGATCAGGATCTCGCCGTCGGCGGCGATCTTCAGCTCGGTTCCTGGCAGCACCGGCCCGACCGTCCCGATCCGCACCGGCAGCGGCAGGTTCACGCAGCTCACCGCGCCGGTCTCGGTGAGCCCGTAGCCCTCCACGACCACGAGGCCGGCCGAGTAGAACCACGCCTGCACCTGCGAGCTCAGCTTCGCCGACCCGGAGACGAAGAAGTCGACGTTGCCGCCGACCCGGTCCTTCAGCTTGCTGAACACCAGGCGGTCGGCGACCGTGTACGCCAGGCTCATCGCCGGCGGCAGCGACTTCCCGGCGAGCCGGTACTCGCGGGACGCGCGCCCCACCGCGAACGCCCAGCGGGCGATCCGGCCCTTGACGCCGCCCCGCGGCGAGGACAGCATCACCGCGGCGCGTACCTTCTCGAAGATTCGCGGCGCGCCGCACATGAAGTTCGGGTGCGTCTCGCCGAGACCGCTGACGATACGGTCGATCCTGCCGTCGACGGCAGTGCTGAAGCCGATGCCCAGCTGGATGGTCAGCAGGTCCTTGCCGAACACGTGGGACAGCGGAAGCCACAGGTACTGCAGCGCGCTGGGGCTGATCAGCTCCAGCTCGTTGAGCACCACCGCCTGGTAGACCCAGCAGCGGTGGGTGAGCTCGACGCCCTTGGGCATGCCCGTCGTGCCGGACGTGTAGATCAGCGTGGCCAGATCGTCGATCCCGATGGACGCGATCGCCCGGTCGACCACGCCGGGGTCGGACGCCAGCAGCTCACGGCCACGTTCAGCCAGCTGATCGAGGGTGAGCACCCGCTCACCGTCGCCCTCGCCGTCAAACAGGATGACGTTGCGGACCTGCGCCTCAGCCTCCGGCGACGAGTCCAGCTTGGCGAGCTGCTCGTCGTTCTCCGCCACCAGGATCACCGAGCCGGAGTCGGTGACGATGTGCGCGAAATCCCTGCCCTGGGTGTTCGGGTAGATCGTCGTGGTCGCACCGCCTGCGCAGTTGATGGCGTAGTCGGTGAGGATCCACTCGATCCGGGTGTTGGAGACGATCGCGACCCGCTGCTCACGCTCCAGCCCGAGGGCGACCAGGCCTGCGGCGTAGGCGTCCACCCTGCGTCGGGTCTCGGTCCAGTCGATCGAGACCCACTGGTCATGGGCGTCCGGGTAGCGGAACGCCTCCTTCGCGGGGGTCTGCTCGACGCGCCAGCGGAACAGCGCCCCCGCGGACGGCGGTGCCGCCGCGACCAGAGCGTCGACGTCGATGCTCGAAGGTGCCATTTCCCTCACATCCCCCGTTGGACTGTCTTCGCAGTCTATTGCGTGGGGACCGTGCCGCCGGGGATCCCGCTACGTACTCTCCGCAGCCGCTTGCGGCATTCGTCGAGCTCAGCCCTGGGTCGTCCGGCGCGCCGCAGCCGAGCGGATTTCCCCCAAGCCGGCGACCCTGCCGGGAGGTGGAATCAGGAATGGGGGGTGAGGATCTCCACCCCGCGCTCGGTGATCGCGACGGTGTGCTCCGAGTGGGCAGTTCGGCATCCGGTGGCGCTGCGCAGCGTCCAGCCGTCGTCGTCGGTGACCAACCGGTCGGTGTCGCGCATCACCCACGGCTCGATCGCGAGCAGCAGCCCCGGCTGCAGGCGCAGGCCGCGTCCGGCGCGTCCGTCGTTGGGGATGTGCGGATCCTGGTGCATGGTGCTGCCCACGCCATGGCCACCGAAGTCGGTGTTCACCCGGTAGCCCGCCGTCCGGAGCACCGTCCCGATGGCTGCGGAGATGTCGCCGACCCGGGCGTTCGGCCCGGCTGCCGCGATGCCTGCGGCGAGCGCGGTGAGGGTGGCGTCGATCATCTGCTGGTCGGCCGGGTCGACCGGATCACCCACGACGAAGCTGGTCGCAGCGTCGGCGACGCAACCGTCGATGGACACCGCGAAGTCGAGGCTGAGCAGGTCGCCGTCCTGCAGCGTGTAGTCGTGCGGCAGGCCGTGCAGCACCGCATCGTTCACCGAGGTGCAGATCACCTTGCCGAACGGGCCGCGTCCGAACGGGGGCGCATAGTCGACGTAGCACGACACGGCCCCTGCCGAGGCGATCAGCTCCCGGGCCCACTCGTCGATCTCGAGCAGGTTGGTGCCCACGCGCACCCGTCCACGGAGCTCGTCGAGGGTTCCCCCGACGAACCGCCCGGCCAACCGTGCGGCCACCAGTCCGCGCGCACTCAGCACTTCGATCACGTAGTTCCCCTATCGGAATTCCAGCGGAGGGGGCGATCACGAGCCTATCCCCACACCCGACCTGCGCGTCCACGAACGCCGGTGCGCGCCCCGGACGAAATGGGGACGGTTCCGGACTCCGTCCCGCGCCGGCGAAGGGCCTGGTGGAACAGTGTGGACGAAAAGGAGAACCGTCCCCTTCTCGTCCAACCGTCCCCTTCCCGTCCAGTTGTTGAAATGTGAACTGAATTGATATCCTCTGCGGATGACGACGCAGGTGGAGCCCCGCTGGTTGAGCGCCGAGCAGCAGCGGATCTGGCGGTCATTCCTGAACGGCGTGGCCCGGATCAACGACCGGCTGGACGCGGAGCTGCGTCCGTTCGGCCTCGACCTCGGCGAGTACGAGATCCTGGTGCACCTGTCCGAGTGCGATCGGCACATGCTCCGCATGTCCGATCTCGCCGAACGGGTACGGCAGTCCCGATCCCGGCTGACCCACACGATCTCCCGGATGGAGTCCAAAGGCCTGGTGCAGCGGGTCGCGTGCCCGTCCGACCGCCGCGGCGTGAACGCCATCATGACCCCTGCGGGCTACCAGTTGCTGGTGGACGCCGCACCCACCCACGTCGAGTCGGTCCGCCGCGCGCTGGTCGACCGGGTCGACCCCGATGACTTCGAAGCGCTGGGCCGGGCCATGGAGGCGGTCACCCGCGTGACAGACTGAGGCCGTGACGGCCGCAGCGTTCAGCGGGAAGGTGGCCGCGCTCGCCGCGGCCGGGTTCGACCTCGACACCTCAACGCTGACGCAGGCGCTCTACAGCAGTGACGCCTCCCTCTACCGGGTAGCGCCGGCCGCGGTCGCACGACCGCGTTCCGTCGCCGAACTGCGTGACCTCGTGGACGCGGCGCGCGACGCCCACCTGCCCCTGACCAGCCGTGGCGCCGGCACCTCGATCGCCGGCAACGCGATCGGCGGCGGGCTGGTCGTCGACTGCTCCCGGCTGGACCGGATCACCCACATCGACACCTCCGCACCGGAAGCGATCGTCGAACCCGGGGTGGTCCCGGCCCGGCTGACCGCGGCGGTGTCCAGACACGGGCTGCGCTTCGGACCCGACCCGTCGACGGCCGACCGGTGCACCGTCGGTGGCATGATCGGCAACAACGCCTGCGGAGCGCGGGCGCTCGGCTACGGCCGCACCGCCGACAACGTGCTCGGACTCGACGTGATCACGGGCGGCGGCGAGCATCTCACCCTCGCGTCCGGCAGCCGCCCCGGCGACTCCCCCGCCCTCGCCGCCCTGCACGACCTCGTGCAGGCCAACCTCGGCGTGATCCGCACCGAATTCGGCCGGTTCCCGCGCCAGGTCTCCGGCTACAGCCTCGAACACCTGCTGCCCGAACACGGGTTCGACGTGGCCCGCTTTCTGGCCGGCTCGGAGGGGACGCTCGCCGTCGTCACCGGTGCCCGGCTACGGCTCGTCGCCGACCTCCCGCACGCCGCGCTCGTCGTGATCGGCTACCCGGACATGGCGTCCGCCGCCGACGCGACGCCCCGCGTGCTGCCGTTCCGGCCCACCGCCGTCGAGGGCCTCGACCGCCGGATCGTGGAGGTGGTCCGGCGCCGGCTCGGAGCCTCCGCCGTGCCGCAGTTGCCGGCCGGCGAGGGCTGGCTGTTCATCGAACTCACCGACGCCGATCCCGACGACCTCGCCGGACGGGCCGCGGCGGTGCGGGCCGCCGCCGGGGGGCTCGAAGCGGCGGTGGTCACCGACCGGGCCCTGGCGTCCAGGCTGTGGCGGATCCGGGCGGACGGGGCCGGACTGGCCGCGGTCGGGCTCGCGAAACCCGCGCACGCCGGGTGGGAGGACGCCGCCGTCCCACCTGAGGCACTGGGGGCCTACCTGCGCGACTTCGACGCCCTGCTAGCGGCCCACGGCCTGCACGGGCTGCCGTACGGCCACTTCGGCGAGGGCTGCGTGCATGTCCGGATCGACTTCGAACTGTCTTCGCCGAAAGGCGTCGCGGGCTACCGCTCGTTCGTGGAGGCGGCCGCCCAACTGGCCGCCGGCTACGGCGGATCGTGCTCGGGCGAGCACGGGGACGGCCGCGCCCGCACCGAACTGCTGGGCCGGATGTACTCATCGCAGGCGCTGGCGCTGTTCGCGGCGGTGAAGCACATCTTCGACCCCGACAACCTGCTCAACCCGGGGGTGCTGGCCGATCCGCATCCACTCGACGCCGACCTGCGGCTCCCCGCGGCGGCCGGGTCGCGGCTGCGCAGGCTCGACCAGGGCTTCGCTGCGGACGCGCACCGGTGCACCGGGGTGGGCAAGTGCCTGGCAGACACGGGCGGAGTGATGTGCCCGTCCTACCAGGCCACCGGACGCGAGCAGGACTCCACCCGGGGTCGCGCGCGCGTGCTGCAGGAGATGGTGAACGGCACCCTTCTCACCGGCGGATGGCGGGCACCGGAGGTGCAGGAGGCGCTCGACCTGTGCCTGTCCTGCAAGGCCTGCGCCAGCGAGTGCCCCACCGGTATCGACGTGGCCGCCCTGAAGTCGCGCGTGCTGTCGGAGGCGTACCGGTTCCGGCCCCGGCCCCGCAGCCACTACGCGCTCGGCTGGCTGCCCACCTGGGGACGCCTGGTCACCCGCGTGCCGGGCCTCGCCGCCGTCGTGAACGGTCTGCTCGCCACGCCGGGTGTCGGGCGTGCCGCGACGTGGCTCGCCGGGGTGGATGAACGTCGGACGCTGCCGCGGTTCGGCGGGAAGGCGGCCCGTCTCGGTCAAGGGCGAGCGGCCGGGCCGACCAAGGGGCGACCGCTGGTGGTCTGGGTGGACTCGTTCACCGACAGCTTCGACGCGGACCGGCTGGACGCCGTCCTGCGCGTGCTGGTCGAGGCAGGATTCGCCCCCACCGTGCTGCGCCGCACGGCCTGCTGCGGGCTGCCCTGGATCACCACCGGCCAGCGCGCTCACGCCGCCCGCCTGATCCGGGGATCGCTGGACGTGTTGCACCCGATCGTCACGGCCGGGACGCCGGTGCTGGGGCTGGAACCGTCCTGCACGGCGGTGTGGCGCAGCGACGCGTCCGGCCTGGTGGACGACCCGCGCGTGAGCGAGGTTGCGGCCGGTATTCGCACCCTTGCGGAGCTGCTGACCGGGATCGACTGGACGCCTCCGGACCTCACCGGCACCACCGTGGTCGCCCAGCCCCACTGCCACCACTCGGCGGTGCTGGGCTGGGAAGCCGATGAGCTCCTGCTCGCACGCACGGGCGCCCGGGTCGTGACGGTCTCCGGCTGTTGCGGCCTGGCGGGCAACTTCGGTGTCGAGCGCGGCCATTACGAGACCTCCGTGGCGGTCGCGAACTCCCACCTGCTGCCCGCCATCGACGCGGCCGGACCGGACGCCGTCCTGCTCGCCGACGGCTTCTCCTGCCGCCTGCAGCTCGCCGATCTCGCCGGGCGCCGTGCTCTCACCCTGGCCGAACTCCTCACCATCCACCACAGGGTGGATACTTCGGCGCCGTCCTGACCCGAGCCGGTCCACGGTGCTGGAGCAGCGGAGTCGGCGGAGGACCGCGCCTGTCATAGACTGGGCGCCGCTCCACACTCCTCGAGGAAGATGCGCATGCCCGAATTCGTGTTCACGATGCACAACGTCCGCAAGAAGCTGGGCGAGAAGCTCGTGCTGGACAACGTCACCCTCTCCTTCTTCGAGGGCGCCAAGATCGGCGTGGTCGGGCCCAACGGCGCGGGCAAGTCGACGATGCTCAGGCTGATGGCCGGCATGCTCCGGCCGGACAACGGCGATGCCCTGCTGGCGAAGGACAAGACGGTGGGGATCCTGCTGCAGGAGCCACCGCTCACCGAGGGCAAGACCGTTCTGGAGAACATCCACGAGGCGGTGGCCGACACCAAGGCCAAGCTCGACCGGTTCAACGAGATCTCCCTGGCGATGGCGGAGCCGGACGCCGATTTCGACGCGCTGCTCACTGAGATGGGCGAACTGCAGACCGAACTCGACCACCGCGAGGCGTGGGACCTGGATTCCCAGCTCGAACAGGCGATGGACGCGCTCCAGTGCCCACCCGGGGACGCCATCGTCGACGTTCTCTCCGGCGGGGAACGCCGCCGCGTCGCGCTGTGCAAGCTCCTGCTCCAGCAGCCGGACCTGCTGCTGCTCGACGAGCCCACCAACCACCTGGACGCCGAGAGCGTGAACTGGCTGGAGGGCCACCTGAAGTCGTACCCTGGCGCCGTCCTGGCGGTCACCCACGACCGCTATTTCCTGGACAACGTCGCGGAGTGGATCTGCGAGGTCGACCGCGGTCAGCTGCACCCCTACGAGGGCAACTATTCGACCTACCTGGAGACCAAGCGCTCCCGGCTGCAGATCGAGGGCAAGAAGGACGCCAAGCGCGCCAAGATCCTGGAGCGGGAGCTGGAGTGGGTGCGCGCGAACCCGAAGGCCCGCCAGGCCAAGAACCGGGCCCGCCTTGCCCGCTACGAGGAGCTTGCGGCCGAGGCCGAGCGCAACCGCCAGGTGGACCTCGCCGAGATCAACATCCCGCCGGGCCCACGCCTGGGCTCGGACGTGCTGGAGGCCACGAAGCTGACCAAGGGTTTCGGCGAGCGGGTGCTGATCGAGGACCTGAGCTTCACCCTGCCCAGGGCCGGCATCGTCGGCATCATCGGCCCCAACGGTGTCGGCAAGACCACCCTGTTCAAGATGATCGTCGGCGAGGAGCAGCCCGATTCGGGCAGCCTCAAGGTCGGCGGCACCGTCAAATTCTCCTACGTCGACCAGGGACGCTCCGGAATCGATCCGAGCAAGAACGTGTGGGAGGTCGTCTCCGACGGCCTGGACCACATCAAGGTGGCCAGCTTCGAGATGCCCTCTCGCGCCTACGTGGCCTCGTTCGGCTTCAAGGGTCCCGACCAGCAGAAACTGGCCGGCGTGCTCTCCGGCGGTGAGCGGAACCGACTGAACCTGGCACTGACCCTGAAGCAGGGCGGCAACGTGCTGCTGCTGGACGAGCCGACCAACGACCTGGACGTGGAGACACTTCAGTCGCTGGAGGACGCCCTGCTGGAGTTCCCGGGCTGTGCCGTGGTGATCTCCCACGACCGCTGGTTCCTGGATCGGGTGGCGACACACATCCTGGCCTGGGAGGGCACCGACGCCGACGACGCGATCTGGTTCTGGTTCGAGGGCAACTACGCCGACTACGAGGAGAACAAGGTCGCCCGGATGGGCGCTGAGGCGGCCCGTCCGCACCGCACGAAGCACCGCCGGCTCACCCGCGACTGATCCCAGATCGATCGCGACCTGCCGGACGCGCACTCCCTCTGCGGGGTTGGTCCGACGAATCCGGATCAGCCGGCGAGAGCGGGTGAGGGGCGGAATCGGTGCGCCGCAAGGGCCAGGGACAGGGTGAGTGTGGCGGCCCCCATCGCCACGCCGAGCATGGCGAGCAGTGGCTCCACGCCGGACAATCCCACCAAGCCGTAGAGCGGCGCGGCCGAGACCACGAGCAGAGCCGGCGCCACCCAACCGCCGGGCATGGCCGCGCCGGTGCCGAGGTTGAGTCGCAGCAGCGCGCCGCACAGGATCGTGCCGCCGACCACGACGGCCCAGAACATCGCCGCCCAGCGCAACGGGCGGCTGCTGCGACTCCTGCCTGCCTGGACCGCGTACGCCAGCCATACCGCGAGGTAGGCCACCGACCAGGCCATCCCGGCTGTCGCCGGGCGCCGACCGAAGATGAGGTCTGCGGCGTTGAGAGCGCCCGCGACCAGAGCGCAGGCCAGCCCGAGCGCCGGCAGCACCCACTGCAGGGCCGCGGCCGGCGGCCCGGTCAGGCCCACTCCCCGCCGACCGAGGGCGGCAGGACCCGCCGACACCGGCGGCCGCGCGCTTGCAGGATCCGGCGGCAGGCTTTGCCCGGCTGTGCCTCGGTGGCGGCTCGGCGTCATCGCGACTCCTTGGGGATGGGAGCAGTCCGGACTCGATCGAAGCAACGAGTGGGTGCCCGTTCAAGGCCGACCCGCGAGCCCTGACGCTGTCGGGCAGTTCCGTACACCCTGTCGCACCGTTGCCCGCAGCCACGCTCAGGCAGCGCCGGATCCCGGGTGCGCCTCGTCTCCTGGCTCCTCGTCCTGCTCCTCTGTGGCGAGAATCAGCTCACCGATGTTCACTTCCTGGTCGTCGACCGCAGCCCTGGTCGACTTCCGGAACACAGAGGTACCCCGGGACAGGTCGTGGCCCACCGACTGCGCGTCCAGCCGGAGCCGCTCGTGCCGTACCCCCTGCGGGTCCGTCCACCGCTCGGTGCGCAGCCGGCCCACGACCACCACCGGATCGCCCTTGCCGATGCTCGACTTCACGTTCAGCGCCAACGCCTTGTTGCAGACCACCCCCAGCCAGGTGGTCTCATCGTCGCCCCACTGCCCGCCCCGCCACAGCCGCGGCGTGCAGGCGAGCCGGAAGCTGGCGTAGGTGGCCCCTTCCCGGAACTCCTTCAGCTCCACCTCGCTGCCCACGTTGCCGGTGATCCAGACTGCCGCCTCCATGCCGATTCCCTCCGTCGATGTCGGTGGTGAGTATCGGCAGCCGGTCCCGCCATGGTTCAGGCGACCCCGCGTCCTGTGGACGACCGACCGCCTGTGGACAGGGCCTGACGGGACCGGCTGGCGACCACCCTGCCGGCCGGCGCGTGACTCGCGCTGATGAAAGGGGACGCGGAGCGCGCAGGGATCGCTCTTACACCTTCGGGTGGTCGGCGAAGAACGCCCAGATCGTTGTGGTGGCGGAAAGCGCCCGGGACGGCGGATCGGCTCCCGGATAGCCCTTGCTGGACGAGCCCGGCCACTGGTGCCCGGCGCCGGCGATGACAACCAGTTCGACGACGCGACCGTGCGGGCAGGTCGCCACCGACGTGCCCACCTCGCCCTCCGTTGAGCTCCGGAACGCGCCGCAGGCATCCCGCAGGCGCCAGGCGTCCACCACGTCGGCCACCGGTGGCCCACTGATCCGGGCGACGCCGACGCCCGGTGTTCCGTCCAGCCGCACGTGTGTGTCGGCAGCCCCGTGGATGTGCAGCAGCGAAACCGGCTTCGCGCCCGCGCAGCCGACCAGCTGGTTGCCCGCGACCGGGGCGACGGCAGCGAACAGGTCGCTGTCGCAGGCCAGCCGGTAGGCCATGATCGCGCCGTTCGACATGCCCGTGGCGTAGATCCGGGCCGGGTCGATCGCAACCTCGGCGCCGATCCGGGCGACCATCGCCTCGATGAAGGCGACATCGTCGACACCCTGCCGCCCTGGCTGTCCGCAGCAGCCACCGCCTCCGTTCCAGGCCCGGTTGATGCCGTCTGGGTAGGCGACCAGGAAGCCGGCGCTGTCGGCCTGCGCGTCCCAGCCGTAGGCGGTCTCGGCCTGCGTCCCACTCCCGAATCCGCCGTGCAGCATCACCACCAGCGGGTAGCCCGACGCCGGGGCGGCAACGGCCGGACGGTACAGCGCGAAGGTGCGCTGGCGTCCCCCGGACTCCAGTTCCTCTTGGGTGGTGCCCGCGACGAGCGTGGGCACCGGGGAGCCGTCCGAGCTGGACGCGGGAGGCACTGGCCCGCACCCGCCCACCACGACGAGGGCGAGCAGTGCGACGGCGGAAATCAGTCTCGATGGCACGTCCACGACGATACGGACGCCCGCGCCCCCACCGAAGCGCCCACCGCACAGCTCCAGCGAACTCCCAGCCAGTCCGGGCAGCAGTTCAGGAACCAGCGCAACGACCGGCCGGCTACCCCGGCGTTCGCGACCGGCGCCTACGACCCGGCGGCCACCCGGACGGCGTCCCTGGCCCTGGCATAGCGGTCGAGCTCGGCCTGGACGGGGTCGAGCACCGCGTCGGCCACCACCGCGCCGACCGCGGCGTCAAGGCTGTTCCGGGCCACCCGGGCGTGCCCGTTCGCCCCGATCTCGACCAGGGCCCGCCCGAGCACGCCGAGCAGCACCCCGCCGAGCACGCCGCCGACCAGCAGCCAGGTAGGCACCGGCACGTGATACCAGACCAGCTGCGGCAACGGCGGGAAGCCGAGCCAGGCCAGCACCGGTCCCGAGAACAACCAGACCACCCCGGCGAGCACCGCCGCGATCAGCAGCCACTGCACGACGCCGAACAGCGCCCACCACCAGGTGCCCCGCCGCACGGACAGGTCGGTGCCGGCGATCGCGGCATCCAGCCGATCGAACAGCAGGGACTCGCGCTCGTGGGCGGCCAGCCGCACCGCGTCGGCCCAGCCGCGCGGCAGCCCGGCGGAGGCACCGTCGGCCAGTTCGCGCAGCCCCTGTTCGGCCCGCGCCCGCTGCACAGAGGTGGCCTTCGGCAGCGAGGTGCGGTTCAGCTCGGTCGGGCTGTGCTCTCCCGGCTTCAGGTCGAGCCGCAGCTTCTTCAGCGGGTCCGGACGCAGCCGCGCGAACCAGGTCACGAACGGCCAGCCGGTCGCCACCGATCCGCGGCGCCGCCACGCCCTGCGCACCCCTTCCACGACCACAGGGACGCCGGCAGCCTCGCCCAGGCCCCGGATCGCCCGCTCCTTCAGCTTCGCATCAAGCACCGGGACGGCTCCGCCACCCAGGTCGTCGCCGAGCGCCCGCGCCGCCACGCCCACGTCCGCGGAAAGCCTCCGGACCATCGCCTGCTTCGCTGCCACGGTGCGGGCCAGCGCCTCCCGCAGCTCCTTGACGCCGGTCTCGCGCAGGGCGGACGTGGCCATGATCGGGGTGGCCCGCAGACCCTCCGCGTCGAGCAGCCGGCGCAGGTCGTTCAGGCACCTGTCCAGTTCCTCCGGCGCAAGCCGATCGGACTGGTTCAGCACGACCATCATCACCTCGGCGTACGGCGCCAGCCGCCGGAGGTAGCCGTCGTGCAACGCGGCGTCCGCGTACTTCTCCGGGTCGACCACCCAGATCAGCGCGTCGACGAGGTCGACCAGGCGGTCCACCGCGAGCCGGTGGGAGACCTCGGTGGAGTCGTGGTCGGGAAGGTCCAGCAGCACGAGGTCGGACAGTTCGTGCGGGCCGGACGGCACCAGGTGACGGCCGGTCACGTCGAGCCAGTCCAGCAGCTCGTGGGGCAGTTCACTCCCCCAGCTCACAGCCATCGCCTTCGAGGTGGTCGGACGCCGCACGGCCACCCGCGCGAGCTCGGTGCCGGTGAGCGCGTTGAACAGGCTCGACTTGCCCGAGCCGGTGGCCCCCGCGAGCGCGACCACGGTGTAGCTGCCGCTGAACGCGACCCGTGCCCCCGCCCGGTCCACCACGGCCCGCACCTTCTCCAGCACCGTGGCGTCCGCTCGCCCTTCGGCCGCCGCGACGGCTTCACCGAGCGCCCGCACGCGCGGAGCGAGCCGGTCCTGGGCCGCGCTCACGAGTGCTCCCCCGGGTCCAGGATCTCGCCCTCGACGACGGCCGACGGCTCGGCAACCACGGTGTCGGCCGGATCGGCCGGCCGCCCGGCGGGGGGCGACGACCCGCCCGTTCCGGCAGGAAGCACCCGGGCCTGCGCCACCGGAGCCCCCGAGGACCGCAGCGATTGGCGCGCTGCGTCGACCTCCGCGGCGGCGGTGAGCACGTCGCCGGCCTGCTCCGGACGCACGTCCACGGCGTCCAGCGCCGCCAGGTAGCGGGAGAGCTCGATGGCCAGCAGCGCCTCCACCCTGGCGTCCAGGTCGGCCTTGGCCTTCTTCGCGAGCCGCCGAACGGCGTCCTCACCGAAGATCGCCTCCAGCACGCGCTGGGCGAGGATGGCGGTACCGCCGGCCACCCCGAGCTCGGCCCCGACCAGGCCGCCGGTCTGGCTGAACACGAGGATCATCAGCGCCACGCCGACACCGTTGACCCCCAGCGCCCAGAAGCGGGCCGTCGACTTCTTCGCAGCCCCCTCGGTGGAGACCAGGTCGAGCACGTCGCCCTGCCAGTCGCGGATCGCCCGTGCCGCCGCGGCCGGGTAGTCGTGGGACGCACGCCCCAGGTCACCCGCCCCGGACGCGAGCACCTGGCGTCCGGCGGGATGGGCCTGCCAGGCCGACTCGACCCGTCGGGCCGCGGCCTCACCCTCCTCACGGATCAGCACCTCGAGCCCGGACTCGACGGCGGCCTTCACCTCGTTCGCCTGTTTCGGCTCCCCCTTCACCGCGGCCACGACCCGGTCACGGAGCCAGCCGATCTTCTGCTCGACCGCACGGAAGAACTCACCGGTGCCCACGAAATCGTGCCAGCGGGCGAGCACCTCGCCGCGCAGCAGCGTGCCGTCCGCGGTCTGCACGCCGATGCTGCGGACCGCCTCGGCGAAGGTCGTCTCGGCGTCGGCCCGCAGCGTCTCCAGGCTGACCACCTGTTCCTCGATCGCCTTTGCCACCACCGGCGCCCCGGAGGCCAGCGCACCGATCGCCCCGTCGAGGGTCTGCAGCACCACTTCGCCGCGGCTGACCGCGTCGGCGGCGAGCCCGGCCAGCCAGTCCCGGATCGGCGCGACCGCGGCGTCGGGCAGCAGACCGTCCGCGTCCACCACGGTCTCGGGGACGGCGAAGAGCGGCGATCGGCCCAGGCCACGCTGCCCCATCATCTGACCGAGGTGGGCGGGCACCTCGTCCATTGCCGCAGGAGGGATGCGGTCGAGCACGACGGCCACGACGGCATGCCGCTCGGCCGCGGAGCGCAGGTAGTCCCAGGGCACCGCGTCGGCGTAGCGGGCAGCGGTGGTGACGAACAGCCACAGGTCGGCGGCGGCGAGGAGCTGGCCGGCGAGGGCCCGGTTCTCGGCGACGACCGAGTCGATGTCGGGTGCGTCGAGGATGGCGAGCCCCCGTGGCATGGAGCGCTCGGGTACGACCTGCAACGTGCGGGGGTCGTGGGCGGTGCCGGTGCTGCGGGCCAGGCCGGGCAGAATCGCTTCGGACGCGAACCAGGCGGCGTCGGCGGGGTGGTGCACGAGCACGGGCGAGCGGGTGGTCGGCCGGATCACGCCGGACGCACTCACCTCGCGGCCGAGCAGGGTGTTCACCAGCGTGGACTTCCCGGCCCCGGTCGAGCCCCCGATCACTGCGAGCAGCGGCGCGTCCAGCCGGGCCAGCCGCGGAAGGATGTAGTCGTCGAGCTGGGCCACCCAGCTCCGGGCACGATCGCGGGCGTCGGCGGAGGCGGGCAGATCCAGGGGGAGCCGGACGCCGGACAGCGCGTCCCGCAGGTGTTCCAGGGAAGCGGCCAGCGTGTCAGCGCTCATCGCTCCCTCCCCCACGCCCTAGCCCTTCGGCGGCCCCCAGGTGGGGTCGACAGCCGAGTATCCAGGCGATCCTATCGGCGGCTGGCCGACCGGTGCTGGCCAGTTGCCGCCGATTCCTGCCGGGCCAGGGTAGGAGGGGGGCACGTAGGTGACCGGTCTGGGCCGGCGCAGGCGCGGCAGGCTCAGCTTCAGTCCCCGCGGGTCGTCGATCGCGACACCTCGCAGGCTCTTCGCCTGTTCCACCAGATACCGGGCGCGCACCGTGGCCGCCTCGTCGTAGATGCCGCGCACCTGACCGTCCCGCAGGTAGGCGAGCTCCGTGAGGGTCCGCTCCAGCCGTACGGTCGCGCTGAACACCTTCCAGCCCCGGGTGGCGGCCACCATCACCGCCCACCAGCGAAGCCGCTGCCGGGCGAACACGACCGGATCGCTCGCCGGCAGCCAGCCGAGCTGTGCGTAGTCGCCGAGCCGGTTGGCAAGCACCCTGCCCTGCGCGAGGACCTGGCGCACGACGTAGATGACCGCTCCGAGCACCATCGGCAGGGCGACCATGACGTAGAGGATCCGCTGGCCCTCCTGGGTGTTGAGGCTGGCCTGGGAGTTGAAGACCATGTGCAGCAGCGCGGCCGCGCCGTACCCGACCAGCGGGGCCAGCACCCGCACCACCTTGCTCCGGGTGCGCAGCGCGACCGCCACGCCGATGCCGGTCATCATCGTGAACAGCGGGTGTCCGAAGCAGGTCCAGAAACCGCGCAGCCAGACCAGGTCGTTGACCGCGGCCGCGGCGTCACCGACGCTGATGTTCTGCGAGGAGTACATGATCGCGCGGGCGTAGTAGATGATGTTCTCCGTGAACGCGAAACCGGCCGCTGACAAGCCAGCGAGCACGATCATCGAGACTTTCGATGTGAGCCGGTAGCGCGCAAGGATCGCGATCAGGAACAACACCGAAGCCTTCGCGGCCTCCTCAACGAAGGGTGCGACGAAGATCGCCGCCCGCGCGCTGGTGGCCGGGTCGCCGTTGCCGGTGACGGCCAGCTGCTGGGCGGCCCAGGTGTTCACGTGCAACGAGATGAAGGTGGCGATCGCCGCACCCCAGCCCAGCACGAGGTACCAGACCACCAGCCGCTGCGGACGGTAGCGGTCCGCCCAGATGAAAACGACCGTCCAGAATGCGAGCGTCGGCAGAGCGAACCAGGCGGCCGAGCGGATGGCAGTGGCGTTGATCCCCTGGATCACCCCGCCCTCCACCGGGATGTCGGCGGTGAGCATCAGGTACTGCGAGAGCAGCGCGACGATGAACACGACGCTGAGCGCGACCACGGCCCACGTCCACCAGGAGGTGAGCAGTCGTCGCGGCAGCGGAACGGAACTGTCGGCGTCCGGCAGCGGCAGGTCGTTGCGTCGCCTGGCGAGGTCGGCCACCGGATCCGTCATGGTGCCCAGCGTACAAACTCGGCGAAGCACCCACCGACTGGCGAACAGGTCGCGCGAGGCGTACAGTCGGGCCCCTTCCAGAGCCTGCTGTCAGCTGGCCGTCCGTCGGGCGCACCCGCCGGGCAGGGTGAGTTCACCCGCCATTTCCCTTTGTCCGGACGCAGCAGCGCTGCGCGCCGTCCGCAGCCCGAGGAGGAGCCGTGCCCGAAGACGCCGTGCTGCACGCCGAACGAGACCACCTGGCGCGCTCGCACTCAGCGCTCGCAGCGATGCGAGCTCGCGCCGCCGACTGGACGACCGCGATCGGCGGCGACCACGTGTCCACCCAGTTCCTGCGCCAGCAGCTGTACCGGCGTCGGGAATCGCTGGCCGACGACCCGGACGTGCCGCTGTTCTTCGGCCGGATCGACTACGCCACAGCCCTCGGCGCGGAGGCTGACGAGGTCTTCCACATCGGACGCCGCCACGTCGAGGCCGCCATCGGCGGCGACCCGCTGGTGATGGACTGGCGCGCCCCGATGGCGCTGCCGTTCTACCGGGCGCGTCCCGGTGAGCCGATGGGCGTGGAACTGCGCCGCCGGTTCGGCTTCCAGCACGGCGCGATCACCGCCTACGAGGACGAACACCTCGCGGACGCGCGGTCCACCGGCACGTCGGCGTTGCTCGAGGCCGAGATCGAGCGCCCCCGCACCGGCCCGATGCGCGACATCGTCGCCACCATCCAGCCCGATCAGGACGTGCTCGTCCGCACCGACCTCGACATCTCGCTGGCGATCCAGGGGGCGCCCGGCACCGGCAAGACGGCGGTCGGCCTGCACCGCGCCGCCTACCTGCTCTACGCCTACCGGGAGCGACTGTCGCGTTCGGGGGTTCTGGTGCTCGGGCCTAACGATTCGTTCCTCGGCTACATCGGCGATGTGCTGCCGGCACTCGGGGAGATCGACGCGACCCAGGAGACGATCGGCTCGCTGGTCGCCACCGCGTCCGGGCTGTCCGTGCAGGGCGCGGACTCTGCTGAGGTCGCGGTGCTGAAGGGCGATGCCCGGCTCGCGGAGGTCCTGCGACGATTCGTCTGGGGGCAGCTGAGCGCTCCGTCCGGCGTGCTGGAGGTGCCGTGGGGCCACCGCCGCTGCCGGCTCCAGCCGCGCACCGTGGCGGAGGTGATGGTGTCGATCGCGAAGCAGGGCGTCCGCTACGAGGCGGGACGGGCGATGCTGCCGCAGCGGCTGGCGCACCACGTGCTGCTGCAACTGGAGGAGGCGGGCGAGGCCACCGACGACCGCGTCCAGGCCGGGGTGGCCCGGTCGCGTCCGGTGGTCGACGCGGCGAAGCGGTTGTGGCCGAAACTCTCCGCGCCGCTGGTGGTGCACACGCTGCTGACCGAGCCCAACGCCCTGGCCCGGGCTGCGAACGGCGTGCTCGACGCCCAGGAGCAGGCCCTCCTGCTCAGCCCTGCACGATCGGTGCGCTCGCGGCGCTGGACGCTGGCCGAACTCGTGCTGGTCGACGAGGCCGCCGACCTGATCAGCCGGGTGCCGAGCCTGGGTCACGTGATCGTGGACGAGGCGCAGGACCTGTCGGCGATGATGCTCCGAGCCGCGGGACGGCGGGCCAGCACCGGTTCGGTGACGCTGCTCGGCGACCTCGCCCAGGCCACCACGGCGTGGGGCGTCCGCGACTGGTCGGCGGCCCTGGCGCACGTCGGCCACGCGGAGGCGTCGGTCACCGAACTGGTCGAGGGCTTCCGGGTGCCCGGTGCTGTGATCGACTACGCGGCCCGGCTGCTTCCCCACATCGCGCCGGGGCTCACTCCTCCGCACTCGATCCGGCACGCCCGCGGCGAACTCGACGTCGTGGCCGACGAGCCGCTCGGGGCGGTGGCCGCGACGGTCGCCGGGCTGCTGGACCGGGAGGGCACGCTGGGCGTGATCGTCCCGTCCGGCTGGGTCGGACCGGTCGATGCGGCGCTCGCCGGGCTCGACCACCGCGTCCTCGGCGACAACACGGCCGATCCCGACCAGTTCGTTCGGGTCGAGGTCGTGGACGCCGTGCTCGCCAAGGGACTGGAGTTCGACCACGTGTTGCTGCTCGAGCCCGCGCTGCTCGTCGCCGACGAGCCCGACCATCTCACCGGCCTGCGCCGCCTCTATGTCTGTCTCACCCGCGCGGTGACCAGCCTGACCATCCTCCACGCGGAACCCTTGCCCGAGGAACTGGGCCACCCCTGACCCGTGTCGGGATCCGGCCGCCCGATCCGTCCCATCTGCCTCAGGCGCCACACCGCACCCCCGAGCGGCCGGATCGCGTCACCGGTGCTAGCTTCGCGATGTGCGGGTGACGCTTCAGCCGGTCGGCACCCTGGCTGATCACGTCTTCGTCGTGATCGTGGTGTTCGACCAGGGACGCATCGTGTTGTGCCGCCATCGCGACCGCACCACCTGGGAGACCCCCGGCGGGCACATTGAGCCGGGCGAGTCGCCTCTCGCCGCGGCGCGACGCGAGTTGTTCGAGGAGACCGGGATCGTGCCGTCCGCGCTGGCCGACATCGCGGACTACGAGGTGGACGGCGTCGCGGGACGGCTCTTCCTCGCCGAGGTGGGCACGCGATACCCCCTGCCCGGGTTCGAGATCGCGGAGACGCGAGCATTCGTCTCGCTCCCGGGGAACCTCACCTACCCGGAGATCACGCCCGTGCTGGTCCCGGCGGCAGTGCGCCGGTGCCGCGATTCGACCACGCAGGCCGCACCAGGTGACTCCTGAGGCAGCTGGGACGAGATCGGCGGCCGGATCGCGTCACCGGCGCGCGAACAGCAGCCCGGAGAGCACCACCACCGCAGCGCCGCCGACCACCACCGCCGGGCCGAGCGGCTGGCCGGCGAGCGGGAGCATGAGCGCGCCAACTACCACCGTGCCACCCACGAAAGCGAGCCCGCGCGGGACGCCGCGGGCCAGGGCGGCCCACTCGACGCGAGCGATCCACGAGATCCGCTGCGCCCACCAGCCCAGCCGGACGGACGCGTACGCGAGCGGGATCAGCCCGAACACGACGGGATCGAACGGACCGTGGTCGTCCAGCGCGAGGAGCAGTCCGGACGCCACCACCACGGCGAGCGCCATCGACGGAGACGGCCAGATCGCGACGACCGCAACGCAGATCCAGACCAGTGTCCAGGCGACCCCAGCGTCCATCGCCAGCCGACCGGTCGCGATCAGGAGCAACGCCCCGGGCAGGAGCGCCGCCGCCGCTCGCAGTACCCAGCCCGGGACCGCGGGGCCGAGCGCCGCGCCGATCCGGGGCAGTGGCCGGGCCCTGGGGTCCGGCAGATCCCGCAGCAGCGGCAGCTCCGCACGCAGGGTCAGCAGCCAGGTCCTCATCGCCAGTCCCGCTTCCGTGCGGCGACCCGGGCGAGCGCATCGAGGCTCGCTGCGGCCTCCGTCCTCCCGGAGGCGGCCCAGTGCACGATCGGGACGCCTTCCCGAGCCAACCGATCGAGGCGCAGTTCGCGCTCCATTCGCACGATCCGCCACGCGATCGCCAGACGCGGGTCGCTGGCAGGGCGCACGTCCGGCAGCGTGTCGACGACCACCACCGGATGCCCGAGGCCGCGCCAGGTGCGAACGAGCTGCGCCGAGGCGTCGTCCAGCACCGTGCTGAACAGGTAGATCAGCACGTCCGCAGACAGCTGTGGCGGACGCAACCGCGCCCTCGGCTCTCCCACCGGGTGCGAGAGCGCGAGCCCGTGCAGGATCCGCCGCAAGTGCCGTCGTCCGGACGCTGGCGGCAGCGGTCGCGCATCCAGCGCGAGGTCGACCAGGCCCACCCGGTCGCCGTGCTCGACGAGCGCGCGGGCGATGCTGGCGGCCGCGTGCCGGGCGAGGTCGAGCGAGGTCGCCTCGTCCACCCGCTGCTCGCCGAAGTGGCGCCACGTGCGCGGGTCGGTGCCGACGTCGTCGCGGGAGTCGAGCACCAGCATCACCGCGGCCTCCGCGTCGGCGAAGGTACGCCGAACGTAGAGCGTCTCCAGGTTCGGCGAGCGTCGCGCGGTGGCCCGCCAGTCGATCCGGCGAAGCCGGTCCCCCGGTGCGAACGGGTGGATGTCGCGCAACTCGCCCCCGTCGCCGAACCGGCGCGAGCGCCTCGGGCCGGTGAGCCCGCGCAGGTTCCGCGGCACGGGCACGTGCGCCAGCGGCATGGAGGACGGCAGGACGAGCCGCCGGGTGCCGCCGACCGTGACGGGGTCGTGCTCCCACTCCCCCGTGTAGCCGCGCACGTCGGCGATCGCTGTCTCCTGCGGGCCGGTCCGCACCGAGGCGAGCCGAAGGTCGACGGCTCGCGAGCCCTCCGCCGGCACCCCGGCTACGAACTCGATCGTGCGGTGGCCCGCTGCGGACACCCGGACGTGCGCGAGCTCGCCCCCGCTGATCCTGATCGTGGACGCCACGCCGGCCTCGTTCGCCGGGTCCGGCGGGTCCTCGGCGACGGCGTGTGCACCGGCGGGATACCGGGTCCGGGAGAACACCGTGGCCAGCAGCATCGGAACCCCGAGCAGCGCAACGTCGGGTCGGCCGAGCGCCAGCCCCGCGATCAGCAGTACGACGCCGGCGACGGCCGCCGCTTCGGGCAGGCCGCCGACCCGCCAGCCCGGCGCGTCCTGCGGCATCAGGACTGTCGCACGGTCGTGGGGCCCGGCACGGACGCGAGCAGGTCGGCCACGACCACCTCGGGCCGGCGTCCGGACGCCCACGCCGTCGCGGTCAGCGTGAGCCGGTGGGAGAGCACGGGGACGGCGACCTGCTTCACGTCCTCGGGTAGCACCACGTCGCGCCCGTCGAGCGCGGCCACCGCTCGCGCGAGCAGCACCAGGTTCTGGGATCCCCGCGGCGAGGCACCCACCTCGATGGAGGGGTGGCGCCGGGTCGCCGCGGCGAGGTCGACGCAGTAGGCGATCACATCCGGGTCGACCGGCATCGCCTCCACTCCGGCCTGCATCGCCAGCACGGTGGCTGCATCAACGACCCGCGACACCGGTGCCGCCTCCTGCTGCCGGGCGATCCGCCGGGCGAGCACCTCGCTCTCACCCTGCCGGGTCGGGTAGCCGACCGCCAGGCGGACCATGAACCGGTCCAGCTGCGCCTCGGGCAGGGGGTAGGTGCCCTCGTACTCGACCGGGTTCGAGGTCGCCACCACATGGAACGGCAGCGTGAGCGGACGGCTCGCACCCTCGACCGTGACCTGTCGCTCTGCCATCGCCTCGAGCAGTGCGGACTGGGTCTTGGGCGCCGTCCGGTTGATCTCGTCAGCCAGGAACAGTCCGGTGAACACCGGGCCGGGCCTGAAGCTGAAGTCGCCGCGTTGCGGATCCCACACGCTGGAACCGGTGATGTCGCTGGGGAGCAGGTCGGGCGTGCACTGCAGGCGTGCGAAGTCGAGCCCGAGCGCCGTGGCCAGGCTCCGCGCGGCGAGCGTCTTGCCGGTGCCGGGCACGTCCTCGAACAGCACGTGGCCGCCAGCGAGGATCGTGGCGAGAGCGATCTGAAGCGTCTCGCGCATGCCCACGACAGCGGTGCCGACCTCGGCGAGGATCGCCTGGCCGAGCCGGGCGACCTCTGCGACGGGCATGGGGTTCGTCATCGGGTGGTCCTTTCGTCACGAAGCCTGTCGATCGCGTCGAGCCAGGTCTGCAGAGTACGGGCGGTGGGGCGTTGCCCTGAGGCGAGCCCCGCCACCACGGACGCGCCGAGCAGCCGCTCCACGTCGTCCCTACGGCCGGGGTCGTCGGGGTCCACGCCGAGGAGGGCGAGCCGGGCCGCGGCGAGGTCGTTCGCCCGTCGGACGACGCGGTCGCTGGCCCTCCGATCCTCACCGAACACCTGCCAGGACAGGTCACTCACCGCGTCCCTCCCGCCGGCGCGGCTGCCGAACGAGTGGCTCGGCCACTCCGCATCGAGCGGCGGGGTTCGACGCCCCTGGAGCAGGACGACGGCCAGCAGCAGTAACGCGCTCAGCGCGGCGTGGGTGGGGTCGAGGATGCCGCCGAACCCGAGCGCAGCGCACAGCGCGACCACGAGCACGCCGCGGATGGCGAGGCCGCGAACAGAGGTGGTCACGACGAAGCCCCTTCCGGGTGGCTGTCCTGCCCGACGTCGAGCGCCGCAGCGATCCGGGCGAGTGCCCCGCGGGCGCTGCCGACGTCCTGCGCCGTGACCGGGCCGGAGGTGAACCTCGCCCGGTGGTAGAGCCGGCGCAGCACGGCGACGGCGTCCGCGGGGGCGGACGTGCGCGCGAGCAGTTCCGTGGTGAACTCGGTCGCGGTCTGGGCGGGATCGCGTCCGGCGCCCTGGAGTTCCGCCTCGTCCTCGAGTGCGACCCAGGCGGCGATCACGGCGTCCCGGGGTTGCCGGCTGCCGGCGAGGTGCGCCTCGGCGCGTGCGACCGCCCTGGCCAGGGAGGTGATGTCGACACCAACCACCTCGCCGGGCACGTCGGAGCCGTCCAGCCGGTCGGGCTCGGTGAGGTCCTCCTCAGGCCGCCAGGCGGCTCGCAGCCGCCGGACCAGCCAGCCGAGCGCGAGTGCGGCCAGCGCAACCACGATCAGCGTGAACAGGACGAGCATGGTCTTCTCGAGCGTCTCGGCGACCGGGAGGTCGCGCTGGGGCGGCTCCTGCGGCGGGAGCGTCATCGGCGTGGTGGTCGGGACGGACCGGTCGCGGTTGCCGATCGTGAACGGCGGGATGGTCACGACCCACGGCGTGGCTGCCGCAGCCCCGAGCACGGCGAGGCTGATCGCGGCGATGACACTGCCGCGGATCACCGCTGCGCCCGGAATCACCTCCACATTCTTGCCCAGGCTGCACAGCCCTGCCGGAATCTCCCACGTCCGTGGGGACGCTAGCCGACCTCCCCGGCCGCCTCGGGTTCGGGCTGCGCTGCCGGGGCGGGATGGGTCGCGGACTTCAGCGGCGGCAGCACGAGGCTCACCGCCACGGCGACGACGGTGAAGCCAACCGCCCACCAGAAGGCGACGTCGAAGGCGCGCGCGATCTCGGCCGCCGTCTCGGCGGTAGCGCCGGCGGTCTCCAGGATCACGGCGAGGATGGCCGTACCGAATGCCCCGCCGATCTGCTGGGTCAGCCGGGTGATGATGCTGGCGTGGGGCACCTCGTCGTGCGCCAGCCCGACGTAGGCCACCGACATCACCGGGATCATCACCGCGCCGGTACCGAAGCCACGGACGAGGAGCACGGCCAGCAGCCACCACTGGCTGGTGCCTGCGTCCACGAGGGCGAACGGGATCGTGGCCAGTCCGATCAGCGCGAACCCGCCGACGGCGGTGGCGCGGGCGCCGAGGGTGGCGGTCAGCTTCCCCGCCATCGTGCGGCTGGCCAGGGCGCCGGCCCCTTGCGGAATCAGCAGCAGCGCGGCGGTCAGGGCGCCTGTTCCACGTACGACCTGGAAGTAGAGCGGCAGTAGCAGCATCGCTCCGTACAGAGCCGCGCCGGACAGGAACAGTACGACCGAGGACGAGGCCACCGACCGCCGCCGGAGCAGGCCGATGTCGACCAGCGAGTCGCCCGGACGCCGCAGCTGGCTGACCACGAAGGCAGCCACCAGGGCGATCCCTGCGAAGGCGGGCGCCCAGACGTCGGTGCGGGCGAAGCCCCCGTCCTGAACGACGTTCGACAGGCCGTAGAGGACGCCAATGAGTCCGGGCCCAACCAGCAGCAGGCCCACCCAGTCCAGCCGCGGTCGCCCGACGGGCTCGTCCGACGGCAGGAACTTCGCCGCCAGGACCAGCCCGGCAAGGCAGAACGGGACGTTCACCCAGAACAGCCAACGCCAGTCGAGCCAGGTGAGGATCAGGCCGCCGATCGTGGGTCCGAGGATCGGCCCGAGGGCCGCGGGCAGGCTGACCATCGCCATCAGCCGGCCGAGCTCAGGCCCGCGCGGCACCTGCTGGACGGCGAGGGTCGCCATCAGTGGGAGCATCAGCCCGCCGCCGATGCCCTGCAGGACCCGGAAGATGATCAGGCTCGGCGCGTCCCAGGCGAGGCTGCTCGCGACCGAGCCCAGCAGGAAGATGGCCAGCGCGATCATCCACAGGCGTTTGCCGCCGAGGCGGGCCTGCGCCCAGCCGACGACGGGGATGGCAACGCCGAGCGCGAGCAGGTAGCCGGTGCTCACCCACTGGATGGTGCTCACGGGCACGGCCAGCTCTTCGGACAGCGTGTGCAGCGCGAGGCTGATGATGGTGCTGTCGAAGATGACGGCCAGGCCGCCAACGATGAGCACGAGTGTGGTGATGACCGCACCGCGATCGAGCACCGGCGCAGAACGTCTGGACATGCGGCCCTCCTTATTAGATACAGTTATGTACCTAAAGCCGATGCTACGTTGTCGCGCTAAGATACACAAGTGGATCTTGAGACGACAGGACGCCGGCGCCGCGGCCAGGAGCTGGAGGCAGCCATCCTCGGCGCCGCCTGGGACCAGCTCTCAGCCCACGGCTACGCGAACTTCACCATCGACGCCGTCGCCCAGGCCGCAGGCACGAGCCGCTCGGTGATCTATCGCCGCTGGCCCGACCGTGACGCCCTGCTGATCGCCGGCATCGAGTTCGGCTTCACCAGCGACCGCCCCGAGATCCCTGACACCGGAAACCTGCGCGACGACCTGATCGCCGTCCTGAACGCTGCAAACACCTACCGCGCGCAGCAACTCCCCGTGATGAGCGCCCTGATGGGCACCTACTTCGCGCAGGACGGCATGACCTTCGCCAGGCTGCGGACGAAGGTGATGGGCGGCGGGTCCGGCGACTCGATGGATGCGATCCTGCAACGGGCGGTAGGGCGCGGCGAAATCGACTCCGATCTGCTCACCCCACGAGTGCGGAACGTGGTATTCGACCTGTTCCGGCACGACCTGCTGATGACCCTCTCCCCCCTCACCGAGGCCGACATCACCGCGATCGTGGACGAGGTCTTCCTGCCGCTGGTCGGCCGCGGACGCCAGCCGTCCACCTGATCCGCACCGCAGCTACGCCACGCGGGAACCCGGCGGCCGACATCATCGAGATCCTCAAACCGTACGGTTCGGTTTGACAATCATCAAACTGGACCGTACGGTTTGATTCATGCCGACGGCGACGGACAGGCGGCGAGCCGCAAAGCGGGAGCAGATCACCTCTGCCGCCCGCAAGCTGTTCCTCAGCCAGGGCTTCAACAGCACCTCGATGGACGCGGTCACCGCAGAGGCAGGGGTGAGCAAGCAGACCCTTTACGCCTACTTCCCCACCAAGCTCGACCTGCTTGCCGACGTGCTCTACGCCGGCATGAAGGAGCTCGTCCTGGTGCCACCGACGCACGGCGAGATCAACAGCCTCGACGACCTCCGCGAGCACCTGATCGCCTTCGCCTCCCGCCTCACCAACAGCCTGCTGCAGCCCGAGACGATCGCGCTGATGCGGCTCGTGCTCGGCGAGGTCTTCCACGTCCCCGAACTGCGCAGGACCTTCCGGGAGGCACTGCCGGGCCAGGTGCTCGCCCGCACCGAGGACATGCTGCGACAGGCGGACGCCCGGGGGATCCTCCGGATCGATGACCCCGAACTGGGTTCGCGGATGTTCGTCGGCCCGGTGATGACCTATGTCGCCCTGGACGGCTTCCTCAGCGCCGATCCCGCCCCGCCGCCCGAGCACGAGCGCCTGGTCCGGCTGGTCGACGCCTTCCTCGCCAGCATCGGGTTCCAGCCGTGACCACCCGTCGTTCCCTGGCCCTTGCCACTGGCCTCGTCCTGCTCGCCGGCTGCGCGTCCGCCCCGTCCGGGGTGGTCGTCTCCGGCACCGTGGACGATGTCCTGACGACGGTCACCGTGCCGAACCTCATCGTCCCCGCAGTGAACCTGGACGCCGGCTTCACCGACGCGACCGGCGCCTACAACCCAACCACCGGACGGACCTCGAGTCAGTCCAGCACCGTCGGCGCCACCTACGGCGTCGGCACGACCGCGCGGCTGGCCGCCGTGAAGGTCAGCCAGGGCGACACCGTGAAGGCTGGCGACGTGGTCGCCATCATCGACCCCGCGCCGCTCCAGGCCCAGCTGGCCGCGGCGAAGGCGGACGCTGCGGTTGCCTCGGCCCAGCCCGACCTGCTCGGCGACGCGATCGACACGACCTGGGACAAGCAGGCCACTGTCGCCGACAACCGGGCGAAGGTGGTCGACGCGATCAGCACGTTGACGAAGACGAAGGCGAAGCTGATCAAGGCACGCAGGACCATCTACAGGAACCTGCCCAAGGCGAAGGCCGGGCTCGCGCAGGTCGATGCCGCAATCGCGCAGATCCCGCCCGGCGTTCCCGTCCCTGACGAGCTGCTCGCCCAGAAGCAGGCGCTCACCGCAGCGATCAAGAAGATGACGGCGGGCCTGAAGCAGATCAACACCGCCCTGCCCCAGCTCGACAAGGGACTGCGGCAGGCCCGGGCCGGGCTGAAGAAGCTCGATGACGCCAAGGCGAAGATCATCGACGCCCGCGGCACCCTGGAGGGCCTGCAGGACGTGGCCACGATCCAGGCGGGCGCAATGAAGGTTCCGATCGACCTCGCAAGAGTTCAGCTCGGCCTGACGAATCTCGTTGCGCCGGTGAACGGCGTGGTCGTCCAGGCCGCCTCGGCCGGAGACGCACTCGCACCCGGTGCCACCGTGGTGAGCATTCGCGAGTCCGCACCCAGCACCGTCACCGCCTGGCTGTCGGGGACCCAGCTCGATCGGGTCTGCGACGGCGACGCCGCGTCCATCGCTGGCGACTGGACGACCACAACCGTTCCGGCCACCGTGACCCGGATCGGCACGAGTTGGCAGTACCCACCGACCTCGGTGGCCACGGACGAGGTCCATCTCACCCGTGCGGTCGAGGTCCAGTTCACCACCACCGGACAGCTGCCCGCAGGTGTTCCGGTGGAAATCACCATCGCCGGCTGCCGTTCTGCGGCCGGCACCGACAAGACGAACGGTTGACGAACATGGCAGGCGATACGAAGCGCAAACACCCGCCGATCCCCGTGATCGTGGTGGTCCTGCTCCTGGTGATCGGTGGCGGCGCGTGGTGGTGGTGGAGTTCGACCCAGCCCAGCGCCGCAGCCGACAACAACCAGCTCACCGGCACGGTCGAGGCCGGCCAGTACCAGGTCACCCCGGGGATCGCCGGGCGGATCACCTCGGTCAAGGTCAGCGAGGGCGACCAGGTCACCAAGGACGACGTGCTGGTCACGCTCGACCAGTCGGCGGTGAAACTCCAGCTCCAGCAGGCCCAGCAGGGCGTGGACGCGGCGAAGGCCGCCGTGAAGAACGCAAGGGACGACAAGAAGAAGGGCGACGCAACGGCCGCCGACGTCACCGCAGCGAAGGCCCGGCAGAAGCAGGCCGAAGCGGCGGTCAAGCTGGCGAAGGTGCAGCTCGGCTACACCACCGTCACCTCGCCCGCGACCGGCACGGTCGTGTCGGTGACCAGCAATGTCGGCCAGAACGCGGCTCCCGGCAAGGCACTACTGACGATCCTCGACCCCACCGACCTGTTCATCCGGGTGTTCGTGCCCGAGACCGGGATCGGCAACGTGAAGGTCGGCCAGCCCGCGTCCGTGACCACCGACTCCAGCACCGGGACGTTCACCGGCACCGTCAGCTTCATCGCGAGCGAGTCCGAGTTCACCCCGAACAACGTGCAGACCAAGGACCAGCGCACCAAGCTCGTCTACGAGGTGCGGGTGAAGGTCTCCGACTCCTCCGGCACCCTCAAGGCCGGCATGCCGGTGGACGTGACCCTGGGCTGAGCCATGACCACAACCACCACGCCGCAGGGAGCCGGCGCGATCCGCGCCCACGCCCTGCGCCGGACCTTCGGTGAGGTCGTCGCCGTCGCGGAGGTCGACCTCGACATCCCCGCCGGGGCCGTGTTCGGCCTGCTCGGCCCGGACGGGGCCGGCAAGTCCACGCTGATCCGGATGCTCGCGACCGTGCTCCGTCCGGACTCCGGAACCGCAGAGGTGTTCGGGCACTCCGTGACCGCCGAGCGAGACCGGGTCACCCCGCGGATCGGCTACATGTCGCAGCGCTTCTCGATGTATCCCGATCTGTCGGTTGCGGAGAACCTGGACTTCTTCGCCACCGTCCGCGGCGTGGGCCGGGCCGACCGCAGGACGCGGGCCAGGGCCCTGCTGGAGAGCATGGGGCTGGATGAGTTCACCACCCGGCAGGCCCAGTTCCTCTCCGGCGGGATGAAGCAGAAGCTGATGCTCGCCACCACCCTGATGCATGAACCCGACCTGCTCCTGCTCGACGAGCCCACCACCGGCGTTGACCCCGTCTCCCGGCGCGAGTTCTGGCGGATCCTCGCCGGGCTGCACCGCGAGGGCAGGACGGTCCTGGTCGCGACCCCCTACATGGACGAGGCCGAGCGTTGCACCCAGGTCGCCTTTCTCGATCGCGGCCGGATCCAGCGCTCCGGCAGCCCCGACGAGATCAAGGCCCAGGTGCCCGGGCAGCTGCTCGAGGTGTCCCTGCCCGAACCGCGCGCCGCGATGGCGATCCTGACGAACGTGCCCGGAGTCACCTCGGTGCACCTGCTCGGCGATGTCGTGCGCGTGCTCTGGGACGCCGACGGTGACGCCGAGGCCGCACTGACCGGCGCGCTGGCCGCCACCGGGCGGTCCGGTCGCGTCCGCGAGGTGGCCCCGGACATGGAGACGGTGTTCGCCTACCTCGCCGAGGCGTCCGGCGTTGCCGAAGCGGAGCAGGCGTCATGAGGAATGTACTGGTCCGGATCGGCGCAATCGTGCGCAAGGAATTCCGCCACCTCGCGCGAGACCCGCGGATGCTGCTGGCGGTCGTGATCACGCCGGTGATCCAGCTGCTGTTGTTCGCCTACGCGATCAGCTTCGACGTGGAGAACGTGCCGACGATCGTGGTCGACCTCGACCAGACCCAGACCAGCCGCACCTACCTCGAGCGGTACGAGGCGTCCCCCTTCTTCGACGTGGTCGCACACGGCAGCACGATGGCCCAGGTCGACACCGCGTTCGATGCGAACTCCGCCCGGGTCGCCGTGGTGATCCCGGCCGGCTTCGCCCGCACCCTGGCCAGTGGCGAGGCGGCCCAGGTGGCCGTGCTGATCGATGGCAGCGAGCCGACCTCGGCCAAGGTCTCGCAGGCCTACTCCGTCGCGCTCAACCAGCTCTACAGCCAGCAACTGACCCGTCAGTGGGCCGACCAGCAAGGGCTCGACCTGTCCGGCCTGGGCACGCTGGAACCGCGAATCCGCACCTGGTACAACCCCGAGCGCAAGTCTTCGGACTTCCTGATCCCTGGCCTGATGGTGGTGATCCTTGCGATCGTCACCGTGCAGCAGACCGCGGTGACGCTGGTTCGCGAGCGCGACCAGGGCACCCAGGAGCAACTCGAGGTGAGCCCGATGCGGCAGATCGAACTGATGATCGGCAAGCTGCTGCCCTGGACGCTGATCGCGTTCGCGGACATGGCCCTGATCACCGGCCTGGGACGCACGATCTTCGGCGTTCCGCTGCGCGGCGACTTCTGGACGCTGGCCGTCGGCTCCGCACTGTTCGTATTCGCTTCCCTCGGCATGGGCCTGGTGATCTCCGCGATCGCGCCGAGCCTGGACACGGCGAACATCCTGGCGATGCTGATCGCCTTCCTGCCGTCATTCCTGCTGTCGGGCTTCGCGTTCGCCCTTGACCAGATCCCGGTGTTCCTGCAGTGGGTCAGCTACCTGTTCCCGGCCCGGTTCATGGTGACGATCTCGCGCGGAGTGTTCCTGAAGGGCGCCGGCTTCACCGAGCTGTGGCCCGAGCTCGTGGCGCTCACGGTGTACGCGCTGGTGATGCTCGTGATCTCCTCCGTCCTCTACGGCAGGAGGTCCGCACGATGAGTACGCGACGCATCCGGCTGCTGATCTGGAAGGAATTCACCCAGCTGCGCCGCGATCCCCTGCTGATCCGGCTGTTGCTGCTGATGCCCGTGCTGCAGCTCATCCTGTTCGGCTACGTGGTGGCGGTGGACATCCGCAACCTGGCCACGGCCGTGGTGGACCTCGACCAGACCGCCACCTCCCGCAAGCTCGAAGCGGCCTTCTCCGGCTCGGGCTACTTCACGATCACGCAGACCCCGTCGAGCGAGGTCGACCTGCGTCCGCTGCTCGATCGCGGCACCGTCAAGGTCGCGCTGGTCATTCCGGAGGGCACCCAGGACCGGCTCGACCGCGGCGAGACCGCGCCGATCGGGATCATCGTCGACGGCTCGGACTCGCAGATCTCCGCCGTCGGTAGCGGGTACGCGTCCCAGATCATCGCGCAGTTCAACGCCGACCGGATGACCGAGCAGGGCATGAGCGTCACCGCTCCGGGCATCGACGCGCAGGTGCGGGTGATGTTCAACCCCACCCTCGACCCGGTGAACACGATGATCCCTGGCCTGATCGCGGCGATCATGATGATCTCGCTGATGGCGATCATGAGTCAGGCGGTGGTGAAGGAGCGGGAGTCGGGGACGCTGGAGCAGATGTTCGTCACGCCGATTCACGCCACCGAGTACCTGATCGGCAAGCTCACCCCGTACGCGGCGCTCGCGACGGCACAGATGCTGCTGGTCGCCGCGGGAGGGCTGTTCTGGTTCAAGGTGCCGTTCAACGGGAACTTCTGGGTGGTACTGGTCGGGCTGGCGCTGTTCATGTTCACCTGCATCGGGCTGGGGCTGCTGGTCTCGCTCGTGTCGAGAACCAGGCACCAGGCGCAGCAAGCGGTGATGTTCATCATGATCCCGACGATGGTGCTGTCCGGGTTCATCTTCCCGATCCAGTCGATGCCGGCGATCATCCAGCCATTGACGAACCTGATCCCGCTGACCTGGGCGCTGGAAGTGCTGCGCGGCGCCTTCGTGAAGGGCAGCGGGTTCGAGGCGCTGGCTGTCCCCATGATCGTGCTGGCAGGGTTCGCCGTGGTGATCTTCGGCGCGTCCATCGCCGCCACCCGACGCCGGATCGCCGAGTGAGGAGGGACGGATGAGTGAGACGCCCCACGGGGTCCCCGAGCAGCCGCGAGGAGCGAGCGGCGCCATCTCGGGCGACCCCGCACCCGACACCGGGCCCGCGATCTCACTGCGCGGCCTGACCAAGACCTTCGGCGACTTCACGGCGGTGGACGGCATCGACCTGGACGTGCCGCGCGGCCAGATCTTCGGCTTCCTCGGTCCGAACGGGTCGGGCAAGACCACGACGATCCGGATGCTGACCGGAACCCTGCGTCCGAAGGCGGGACAAGCCCGCGTCCTCGGCGTCGACGTGGTCCGGCACCCCGACCGGGTGAAACGGCGGATCGGGTACATGAGCCAGAAGTTCTCACTGTTCGAGGACATGACGGTCGAGGAGAACCTGAGGTTCTACGCCGGCATCTACGACCTCGACCCGCAGGTGTTCGCCGCCCAGCGTGAGTACGTGCTGCGGATGGCCGATCTGGTCGGACGCGAGGACGAACTCACCCGGAACCTGTCGGTCGGCTGGCGGCAGCGGCTGGCGCTCGGTGCGGCGACGATCCACGAGCCCGAGCTGCTGTTCCTGGACGAGCCGACCTCCGGCGTCGACCCGGTGGCCCGCCGACAGTTCTGGGACCTCCTCTACGACCTCGCCAGCCGGGGCGTGACCCTGTTCGTGACCACGCACTACATGGACGAGGCCGCTCACTGCAATCGGTTGGCGTTCATCTACCGCGGCCGGATCATCGCCGACGGCAGTCCCGCCGAGATCCGCGCCGACCACATGGAGCAGCGGATCTTCGACATCACCACCCGCGACGCGGACGCGGTGCTCCCCCGGCTCGAGAACGACCCGGAGATCGAGGAGGCGTACCTGTCCGGGGCGTCCCTGCACGCGGTGGTGCCCGCGTCCTCCGCCCTCACCGACGCGACCCTGCGACAACGCCTGGTCGCCGCAGGATTCCCCGACACCGTTGTGGCCGAGGTCGATCCGTCCATCGAGGACGTGTTCGTCAACCTCGTCGCCCGGCAGCGCTGAACGGGAAAGGAACCGTCCCCTTCCCGTTCGCGGGGACGGTTCCTTTCCCGTTCACAAGGTCCGTCCCCTTTTCCCGTTCACGGGGACGGTTCCTTTCCCGTTCAGGGACGGGGCAGCAGTCCGGCCAACAGCCAGGTCGCGCCCAGCAGCAGTGCGCCGACGGTGAGCACAAGCCACAGCAGCGTCCACACCAGCCGCGGCACGTGCGTGAGGCCTGCGAGCTGGGCGGCATCCGATCCCGGGGAATGGGAGAACAGCAGCTCGACCGCCGGCCGCGGTGCTGACAGGAGAAGGAGCCACGCGAGCCCCGTGGCCAGCCAGCCCGCCATCGCCGGCGTCGCGTACCAGGAGACGAGGCCGACCAGGACGCCGGTGGCGAGCACGACCAGCGCGCCGTAGAGGTTGCGCAGCTTGATCAGCATCAGCGCGAGCAGCAGGACGAGCAGCCACAGCAGCCCCACCGCGTAGCCTGCACCGGCGAGCCACGCTGCGCCCAGTCCCACGACGGACGCGGCGGGGTAGCCGGCGAAGAGCACCGCCACCATGCCGGGTCCGGTCGGACGGCCGCGGCTGAGGGTGACCCCAGAGGTGTCGGAGTGCAGGCGGATGCCGCGGAGCTTGCGTCCCACCAGCAGTGCCACCACGGCGTGGCCGGCTTCGTGGCAGACCGTCACCAGCATTCGCACGGGCGGCCAGGCCAGCAGCACGAGTGCCGCCGCGACCGCGGCGATCACCGCAGAGACGGTCGGGGCCGGTGGCGAGTGGGCAGCAAAGGCCCGCCGCCAGAGTTCGCTGAGCAGCTCCACGCCTCCGTTCCTACCCGACCGGGCAAGTGGAGGAGACGCAATTCCGGCCACGCACCGGCAGAGATGTGCCTGGTGGGGCGATCGGGACGCGCCGAGTGTCCAGATCGCGTCACGAGCCAGGCCCGGCGGGCAGGATGGCCCCGTGTGGCGGATCGCGATGTGGTGGGCGCTCGACTATCTGTGGGCAGCGCTGGTCTGGGTCAGCACGCTCTTCGCCCCACAGGCTCCCGACCACTACGCCAAGGGCACCGGAAGGGCCGTGGTGGTGCTCCCGGGGGTCTACGAGAACTGGGCCTTCCTGCGTCCGCTGATCGTGCCACTGCACCGTCGCGGCTACCGCGTGCACGTGGTCGCCGCCCTGGGGCACAACCGCTCCCCGATCGCGGACGGTGCGGTGATGGTGCTCGACCTGCTCGCTGCCCGCGACCTGCGTGATGTGGTGCTGGTCGGCCACAGCAAGGGCGGACTGATCGGCAAGCTCGCGATGCTGCACGACGCGGACGGACGGATCTCCTCGCTGGTCACGATCTGCACCCCGTTCCACGGCTCGAGCCGGGCCCGGCTGCTCCCGCTGCCGAGTGTCACCCCGTTGGTGCCGGGCCACCCCAGCCTGGTCGCGTTGGGCGACCCCGACCCGGTGAACGCCCGGATCACCTCGCTGGGCACCACCTTCGACGAGCATGTCCCCGAGGGCAGCGAACTGCCGGGCGCCCGCAATCTGGTCCTGGATGTGCCGGGCCACTTCCGCCCGCTGGGGCACCCTTCGGTGCTCGCTGAGGTCCTGGCCGTGCTGGAGGCGACACCGTAATCAGCCGCCTGGACGGAAAGGGGGACGGTTCCCTTTTCGTTCATCCCTCACCATCGAAAGGGTGGAGGGTGAACGGAAAGGGAACCGTCCCCATTCCCGTTCGTCGCCGGTCGGAGTGGACGGGAAAGGACCCGTCCCCGAATCCGGATTCGGCGCCGGCCGATCAGACGAGGCTGACGGCCTGGTCGAAGCCGAGCCGCGGGTTGCGGGGGAAAGCGCCGTCATCGGCGACGTGGCCGATGTTCACGACCATGATCGTGCGCAGGGACGTGCCGGCGAAGAACTCCGCGTCGATCCCGGCGGCATTGATGCCGCCCATCGGGCCGGCGTCCAGGCCGATCGCCCGGACGGCGAGGATGAAGCCTCCGGCGGCGAGCCATGCATTGTTGGTGGCCATCGCGCGCCGAAGCTCATCGTTCGAGGCGAACCGCTCGCGTGCACCCTGGGACTGCGGGTTGACCACCGGAAGGTGCACATGGAAGTCGGTGTCCGCCGCGAGGATGGCCACGACGGGAGCGGACGCGGACTTCGCCCGGTTGCCCTCTGCGAGCAGCGGCAGCAGCCGGGCCCTTGCGGCCTCGGAGCGGACGAACGTGATCCGCAGCGGCTGGCTGTTCAGCGCGGTGGGCGTGTACTTCGCAAGCTCGTAGATGCGGGCGAGCTGCTCATCCGTGACCGCTTCCGGGGTGAACCGGTAGGCGGTGTGCTTGTCGGTGAAGATGCGGCTCATCACAAACGAGGGTGTAGCGGGGGTGTGATCGGAGGCGGCGCGTCGGT